>NZ_JABAHI010000009.1 GCF_012584445.1 Olsenella sp. KGMB02461 | reverse complement strand
GTGACCCTTTTCTCGCTTCTCTTTCCTTGTGAGAAAGGGGCCACGGTATCCGGTTCTCAAGGTTCGCCGCACCGCCTGTGGTCTGTGCCACCGCGGCGCGAGAAAGAACTATACGCGAGGGAGAGGGGTTTGCGCAAGAGGATAAGAGCAAACATTTTTCCTTCACATCTAATAAAATTTGCTCTAAGTACCATCAGCAATATTTAATTGCAACATTATTCTTAATATTATAGGTTTCTGCAGATAGAAGCCTTAGAGATGCTACAAGGCAAGATAGTGCGCTATTACTTCATACCTAGATTAGTAGTCATGTTGCCTAGAATATAAACTCGGCTTTGACCGTGTTAGAAATATCTCAGTCTGGCCTAGTCATGACAACGAGATCCCAAATCCCTCATCAAAGCCTTTCCAATTACGCGCGCCAAGACTCTCTTGTTGAATACGGCTCTAGACACCTTCATTGAATACAGAAAGATCGTCAGCCCCCTCTTCTTCCCCCAAACGCAGAAAGCCCCGCTGCCACATAAGTGACAACGGGGCTTTGAAGTGACGCCTAGGGCGGGTCGGCGACGTCCTGCTCTCCCACCGGCTAAACCGGCAGTACCATCGG
>NZ_JABAHI010000008.1 GCF_012584445.1 Olsenella sp. KGMB02461 | reverse complement strand
GTAGGCCTGGCCGTTGGCGGTCACAGGGATGCCCTGCTCGGTCTCGCCCACGAAGCCAGAGGCGGTCTTCTCAGTGCCGTCGTAGGTGGCGGTGGTGGAGTTGGCAGTGACCTCTACCTCGTACTTGGCATCACGGTTGTTCACCGTGAGGGTGCCCTCGGACTTAGAGATGGTGTAGTTGCTCTCGTCGGTATTGGCGTTCAGCGTGTAGCTGAAGGCGTTGGCAGAGAAGCCCACCAGGGTCTGAGAACCAGTGAAGGTGTAGGTGGCGCCCTGGCCGTCGGCCCAGCCGGTCTCGACAGCCAGCTTGGCCTCGCCGTTGGTGAGAGCGGTGCCGTCGTACTCCTTGTCGAGGTTGGCGGAGGTGAGGGTGACGGCGCGCTTGTTGATGGTCAGAGAGCCCTCGGTCACCTTGACCTTGAACTGATCGGTGACCACGTTGCCGGCGGCGTCCTTGACCACAGCGGTGCCCTCGACAGGGATGGTGGTCTTGGAGTCGGCGACATTGGTGCCGGCGGCAGAAGAGGCGAGGCCGGTGACGTAGTAGGCCTGGCCGTTGGCGGTCACAGGGATGCCCTGCTCGGTCTCGCCCACGAAGCCAGAGGCGGTCTTCTCAGTGCCGTCGTAGGTGGCGGTGGTGGAGTTGGCAGTGACCTCTACCTCGTACTTGTGCTCCCACTGCGCCTCATAGGTAACGTCTTTTGTCACAGTGTCAGTTGGCTTAGGACTCCAGCCGGTAAAGAAGAAGTCTTCACGGGTAGGTGTTTTGCCTTGATAGGCGGGGGTCTCTACACCACGCTTGAGATCCTTATGTACTTCATCCTCGAAGACAACATCATTAACCACACCGTCTGTATAGGTAACGGTATACCTATGACGATGGAAAACTACCTCAAGAACAGAGCTGCCATCCTCTTTAACAGTTACTGAACTGCATGTAGGAGCGCTGTCATATTCAGTAGCCCAATCTGTAGGAAGGCTATTGTCGCTAGTAAGTTTCTCTACCAGAGGCCCAGCATGAACAAAGGCTTCTTTTCCGATGACACCAAACTCAGCTAGTGTCACTCCATCTTTTAGAGACCCGTCTGCTTGCTCAAACTTTACCTGAATCTTATAGGGAGCAACTGTAGCCAGCTTCGTTTCCGTCCATTGTGCGACATAAGTGAGCTGGTAATTATTAGCCGAAATCTCTTTTGCTTTTCCTGCAAGCGCTTCAGTCAGATTGAAAGTATCGCCAGGAGTATAGACGCCATCGCCCAGCTTCCAACCTGCAAACACATAACCTTTGCGTGTTGGAATCTCCGAGGACAGCGTGAACTGGCTATTCAGCTGCAGAGAATTAATAGGCGCGAAGCTTCCGGTTCCCTGATTGAGGTCATAGGCAACGCTGTATTTATCTACATACTTCTGGGCGGTTACAGATACACGAATGTCAGTAGACCTATTACTAGATGGGATAACGAAGTAGTGGGTCGCACCTTTTTCTTTTGCTGTTGACTCACCATGCATCCCCCAATTTGGAATTACTGAAAGGCTGTATGACTTCTCGGTGCCGTTTTCTTTTACAACAAGCTTGAGAGTGCTGGGGTCATAGCCGTCTTTGACTTTGACATAAAGGTAAACATCGTCATTTCCTCGAGTAAGGAACACATGCTTTTCTGGGTTTAGACGATCCTTCTCGGCTGTAAACCCATTGTTATACGCATAAAGAGGCTCCACGCCAGTAAGCTCAGTTGCCCAAACCTCTTTATTCTCTTTGTCTTTACTATTCGTTGATAGATAAATATCTCCCGAAATCAAACTATTATTAGGAGCAGTAAGCGTTACTTTATAGCGATATTGAGTGTGCCACGAGCGGCATGCACTTGTGTTGCACTGAAGAGCCTGCGTACCATCGCTCTCGATAGTTGCGGTAATACCATTTGAAAGCTTGGTTTCCTTCTTGGTCTCATTACCAGATAGAGTTTGAATTGAATACTCAACACCGTTGATAGATAGAACGAGCTTATTGAGAGCTTTCTCTTTAGAACTCCACTGATGAGAAGTACGCAAAACAAAAGAAACTGATTCAGCAGGCTTATAGCCTACCCTGCTCTCAGAACCGGGATTCTTAGTGGTCGATCCATATATAAATTGCGTATTAGAAGTATCCGCTGTGTAAATGAAGTTTCCGGCAGTCGCCTTGCTCAGTGCAATAACGACGCTCTGATTGCTCTCACAATCGTTTACTTCATATTCACCTTGAGAAGCCTGGATGGTTTTCCCGTTAACCGTTACAGACTTAATCGCATAGCCCATATTGGGAAGGAATGAGAAGCGATAGGTGTTGCCTGCGACTACAGTCTTGGGACCTGCGAACTGGCCATACTGAGAGCCATCGGCACCATCAAGAGTGATCTTGTAGTCGATATTATAAGTTTCTTTATGAGCAGCATAGGTAAAGACAATATCTTTACTATCGGTAATTACGGTGCCGCCTACAGCACTGCCTGCAACAGTAACGTAAAGCTTGCCGTTCTCTTTGTCGAAGTAAAGGCCGTTAACCTCAGTGCCGTTCAAACGAGCATGCACAAAATCATAGCCAGCGATCTTGGGTGCCGTCTCGGCATTGATTGAACCAAGTCCAACGCTGACTTCCTTCGTATCACCGGCACCCTCCACTGTCACAGGATGGAACTGCTGTACTTCCTCAGCAGTGGAGACCATTTCGTTCATTGAAGCAAGCACAGATGTGCTCTTGAACAGAGAGTCCTCAGGTGCAGTCTCGTTGGTCTGCTCAACAGTCTTAGCCTCTTCGGGAGCTACTGCATCAGCGGGATCTGCAGCCTCTTCGGCAGCAGGCTCCTCTTCTTCAGCGGGGGCCTTCTCAGCGGCAGGCTCTTCCTCAGCAGGAGCCTCCTCAGGCACAGCCTCAACCTCAGCCTGAGCCTTCACCTTCACAGTAAGAGGGTCGCCAGCCATGTCGTCGGCAGCGATCTCGTACTTGCCGTCCTCCTTGGCCTCGAGAGCCTTGTCACCAAGAGTCACAGACTCCAGGGTGTAGCCCTTCTCGGCAGCGGGGGCAAAGGTGAGGGCCTCATGTGAGGGGGCCTCGACCATGTCGCCGTTTTTGACGGCAACAGGTTGGCCGTCTGCACCTTTGACCTCGACGGAAGCGCCTTCGCTAATCTCAAAAGCAACCTTGGTGGAGTCTGCCACGTCGGCGACGGGGGCAGCATCCGCGTCAGGGTTGTTCAAGGCAAAGGCCAGCGCGTCGGTACTGATCGTGCTTGTCACCAGGATGACAGACATGACCATGGTCAGGATCTTGCCTGCCAACGTGTCCTTGAACGTCCAAATGTCTTTCGACATGGTGTTCGCCCTTCCTTCCCAATCCAACTCGATATCTTCAGGCGACATCTCCTGTGAAGCGCCCTGGCGAAAAAACCGGGGCTTGAAGGATCGAGATGCTCGCCGTTCCAGCCGGTTGTCCAGCTGAGGACCTCTCCTTTTTGGGAACTGCGGTGCCTGCCTGACCTAACGCTTTGAGCTTTCGACTTTTCGTGGTGGGTTACGGGGAGGTGCAATAGGCGGCCGGTACAGAGTTCTCCTGCCTTGATTAAGGGGAGTGTACCGATTAAGACTACCATAAAATATCTGAAAAACCTTCAGATTTGGATAATATAGTGGTTGCGCTTTTAGCACTTTTAGCACGGGTTTTCATTATATTTATAGATATAGATATGGCATGAAATGTATTTCTGAAATTAGACTTATTGTTATCCAAGCTCTAGGTTGCATTTATTGGGAAGATATATCGATGCATATAGGCAACATGTACCCACAGTTTACTCGTAAACATATTTTGAAATATATTCCTTAAGCCATCTACTACCAACGAACTGGCCACAGAGCTTATATAGGGCTCTTTATAGCGGCTATAGCGGCGCCTGGCATCGACTTGCAGCGTGACTCTGGGCATGAAAAAGAGTCCCGCGCCATAGGGCGTCGGGACTCTTTTTCATGCTTATTTATAGTTGCGATTTAGCGGCGGCTCAGGGCGGCAGGAGAAAGCCGCAAGCCAGGGTGGGGCTATTCTCGGCAAGGAAGCCAGAGCTATGCCCGCGCGCTGCGAATAGGGCCGGTGGAAGGGTTACTCGGCGGGCAGCAGAGTGGTGCGGCCGTAGGCAGCCTCCCAGTTGCGGGTGAAGTCGTCCACAGCCATGGGGGTGGAGGGGATGTCGAGCATGTTGAAGGCCACGTCCACGGGGATGGTCACGGCTTCGATGCCGTTCTCCAGAAGCTCGTTGACCTGCTCAACGTTCTTGAAGGAAGCGGCCAGGATCTTGGTGGGAAGCTTGGCCTGCTCGAGCATGGCCTGCAGACGCACGACCTCGCCTACGCCGTCGCCCAGGTTGCACATGCGGTTGACGTAGGGAGCCAGGTAGTCGGCGCCGTTCTTGGCGGCCATGAAGCCCTGGCTGGCGGAGTAGATGGCGGTGGCCAGGATGCCCATGCCCTCGGCCTTGCAGGCCTTGATGGCGCGCATGCCGTCGCGGGTGACGGGGATCTTGACGTAGGTGTTCTCGGGACGCAGGGAGGTGATGTAGCGGGCCTCGGCCATGATGCCGTCGAAGTCGGTGGCTACGACCTGGATGAAGAGCTTCTGCTCGGGGGAGAGGATCTCCAACAGGCCGTCGCGGATCTCCTCGAAGGACTTGCCGCTCTTGGTGATGATGGTGGGGTTGGTGGTCACGCCGTCAACAGCGTAGAGGTCGTTGAGCTCGCGGATAGCCTCGAGATCGGCGGTGTCCAGAATGAGTTCCATGGTAAATCCTTTCATTGTTTATGCGCGCTCTCCTCTGCGGCAACACGCGTGTACACCAGTTGAAAACTCTTTGAATCCAGTCTAGCGGCACTGGGCCATGCTCTGGCGATCGGGGTTTTAGGGGAATCAGGGATATCAGTAACAGGCGCTTATTCGCCGTGGAGCGTCGCGTTGAGCCCTCTTTTAGACGCTTCCTCCACAATCCAGGCCGTCTGGTCGTCTGTGAGGGCGGCTAGGTCTCCCAGGTCATAGGAGCGCCCTACGGCGTCGTACTTGCCGCTGCCCAGCTGATGGAAGGGCAAAATGTCCACTCGGCCAATGCCCAGCTCGCGGATGCGGTCCAGGTTGGCGGCCACGTTGGCGGGGCCGTCGGTGAATCCCGGGATGATGGGCATGCGCGCCACCACCCGCGCTCCACTCGCCAGAAGCTCCTGGAGCTGGGCGTCGCGGATCTGAGGGTCGACGCCAATGAGGTCCAGGGAGCGCTGGCGGTCTGCGATCTTGAAGTCCACCAGCCAGAGGTCGCAGACACTCGCGAGGTCTTGGAGGCGGGGCGCCTTCACCGCCAGCGTGGTCTCCAGGGCCGTCTTCATGGCCGCCTTCTTGATGCAGCCAAAGAAGGCGACAAGCCAGTCTGCCCAGAGAAGCGCCTCTCCGCCGGAGGCAGTGATGCCGCCGTTGGACTCCTCGAAGAGCACGGCATCGCGCAGCACCTCCTGAGCCATGTCCTCCGGGGCGCGCGGCACGCCCAAGAGCGTCTTGGCGCCGGTGGGACAGAGCTCGGGCGGGGTGGAGCAGAGCCTTTCGCCTGGGGCTTTGGGGGTGCAGCCCATGCAGAGGGACTCCTTGAAGGAGACCTCGGGCGCGCTCGACAGGTTCTCGGGGTTGCAGCACCAGGGGCACTTGAAGGGGCAGCCCTTCAAGAAGACCGTGGTGCGGATGCCGCCGCCGTCGTGCAGGGAATAGCGCTGCACATTGGTGACGGGGGCAGTGAGGCAGGCGGGTTTCTTGGCAGCTTGGGGCACAGAGGGTGCGGGAGCTGCCGGAATGTTGGGGTCTGCCTGCGAGCTGTGGGGGGCGGCAGGGGTTGCGGGCGCGGGCTTAGAGCACATGCTCGCTCCGGTTGATGATGTCATCCTGGATGCCGCGGGCCAACTCCACGAACATGGCGGAGTAGCCGGCGACGCGCACCACCAGGTCTTTGTGGTTCTCGGGATGCTTCTGGGCGTCCAGGAGGGTGGCGCGGTCCACCACGTTGAACTGGATGTGCTGGATCTTGTAGCGCGAGAAGGCCTTGAGGTAGGCGGCCATCTTGGCCAGGCCCTCCTCCCCGGCCAGGGTGGCCGGGGAGAACTTGACGTTGAGCAGGGACCCGTTGGAATCCAGCGCGTTGTCCAGCTTGGACACCGAGCGCAGGCTTGCCGTGGGCCCGTTGGTATCGCGGCCCACCATGGGGGAAAGGCCGCCGTCGGCCAGCTGCTCGTGGGCATGGCGGCCGTCGGGGGTGGCGCCGCAGGCCTCGCCCAGCGGGATGTGGGCGCTCACGGTGTAGGAGCCCGGCTGGAAGTGGCCGCCGCGGGGATTGGTGTAACCGGCCACCTCGTGGCCGTAGTGGGAGAGCAAGCGGGCGCCCAGCTCGTCTACCTGATCCACGTCGTTGCCGTACTTGGGATAACGGTTGATGAAGCGCTGGCGCCAGACCTCGTCGCCCTCGCCGGCCCAGTCGCGGTCCAGCATGGCGACGAGCTGGGGCAAGGTGAGCAGCTGCTCCTCGAAGACCGCCTGGCGGATGACCTCCAAAGAGTCTGCCAGGTTGGCGGTGCCCACGCCCTGGACGCCTGAGGGGTTGTAGCGCGCGCCGCCGGCGGTGAGGTCTTGCCCGTTCTCCATGCAGTCGTTGATGAGGCAGGAGAGCAGCGGCGTGGGAGAGGTGGCTGCGTGAGCCTCGTCGCAGGTGTTGCACCCGCGCACCATGAGCTCCACGTAGCGGTCGATGACCTTCTCGGTAGCGTCGATGAGCTCGTCGAAGGTGGCGAAGCCCTGGGGGTTCTCGCGCAGGGCGATCTCCAGGCAGCGCACCATGTTGAACATGCTGATGTCGTGCAGGCCGTACATGGCGCCGGGGATGGAGAGCTCCACGCAGCCCACCACGCCGTAGTCGCGGGCGTCCTCCAGCGAGATGCCGCGGTTCACGAAGGCCAGGATGTTGACCTCGTCGTTGAAGACCTGGGGCATGCCGTCTCCCAGGCGGATGACCTGGGCCGCCTCGTGCAGCAGCGACGCCGGGGTTTGGGCATGCATGCGTAGCGAGAGGTTGGGCTGAGGCAGGCGGGTGTCGTTTTGCACGTCCAACAGCAGGCTGGAGAGCTCGTTAGTGGCATCCTGGCCCATGGCGTCCATGCCGCCCACCACGATGTTGAAGCCCGAGGGGAATCCGGCGAAGAACTTGGCGCTCTCCGTGGAACGGGCGAACACGATGGTGTTGCACTTGAGGTAGAAGTCCTGGAGCCACTCGCGGATGGCCTCGTCGCTTGTGCCTGCGGCTTTGGAGGCCTGATAGAGCGGCCAGAGGTACTGGTCCACGCGGCCCAGCGAGATGGAGCTTGCGTTGGACTCGTGCTCGCAGACCAGCTCGGCCAGCCAGAGCTGCTGCAGGCCCTCACGGAAGTCTTGGGGGGCACGCGCGGCCAAGTTGCCGAGAATATCGGCCATCTCTTGCAGCTCCTGCGCGCGCTCCGGAGAGGTGGCAGGGTCTTGCGCCAAGGTGCGGCAGGCAGACTCGTAGCGGCGGATGTAGGCGATGGCGCCCTCAAGGACGATGACCGCCGCCTGGTAGAATAGGTTGTCAGGCTGGGATGCCAGCTGCTGCTTCGCATCCTCCAGCAGCGCCGCCCAACCGCGCTCCATGAGCACCGGGAAGTTGGGGATGATGTGGCCTTGGCCCTTGTCGGTTTGTGCCACGGCGAACACCTTGGTGGTCTGCGCCTCTGCCACCTGGGGATCCAGATGCGCGCGATACCAATCGTTCAAGCTCTGCCCGGCCCAGAAGGGATAGACCTGGTCGCGGTAGAGGGTTTTATCGGCTTCAGACATCTCGAAGCGGTCCTGCGGACGCACAGGGAACTGATCCAGCTCGTCCAGGATCCAGTAGGGGCTCATCTCGGGTGACAGCACGCCGGCGCGAGGCTCACGGGTGCGGTTGCCTGCGAACAGGTCGTGCTCGTCGATGACGATCTCGTGGTTCTCCAGCAGATGCACCAGCGCTTTTGCGCGGCGCAGGATGGCCGGCTCCCCCTGGGTCTGCTCGTAGCTCTCCTGATAGAGCAGGGCGCGCTCCAGGTCGATGACGCGAGGCTTGGCAAATAGGCTGTCTTTGATGGCTTGCGTGCGCGGGGTGAGCATGGCGCCTCCGAGTTGCGATGGGATGTACCTGGGGTTTTGCAGCAGGGTCGCGGGGTGCGCCGCTCGCGCGTCCAGTGCCGGTGGTGGTCCAGTGCGGCTGCCCTGCGGGATGCCTAAGCGGCCAGTGCCGATGCGGCCAGTGCTGATGCGGCGGGATGCCGAGAAGGCCCCCCTGCTGGCTCTGATTCTATCGCAGTTGTGCTGCGGATGCTCTTACTTTATCGTACTCTCGCCCAATTCGTCGCGTTTTCTCCACGAATGGCAGGTAGGAAGGGCTGAGCGGAGAGCGAGAGCCAGGAAGGGTCCGTCGCCGGGTTGTTGAGTTGCGGTCTCTGGGCGGTCATCTCGTTATTAGAGGGTTTTCGGCATGGTTTTCGAGGGAAAAAGGCCTGTTTTGAGGGAAAACGCGTTATTACCGGGGTTAGTTGCACTGGGGTTTTGCAAAACCCCAGTGCAGTCAGACCTCTAATTACGAGCCAAGCGTATGAGCCACGCGCCCGACATGTGCGCAGAGAGCTTTCATCACCAACTGCAGGGCAAAGTACCTTGGCAGCCGCGCCTAGCTACATCCCCTACCAAAGCAAGGGAGCCTGAAGCTCGGCCAACACTTGGCCACGGGCCGTCTCTTTGGCCTCCGGTTCCATGACGATGCCTGCAAAGGAGTCCAAAGTGGCATAGGAAAACGTGCCCCAGGCTCCCACCTTGGAACTGTCGATGAGCAGGTAGGCGACCTGGCAACGGGCAAGGACGGCGCGCTTGACCATACCGTCATCGGCGTCAAAGGTGGTTACATCTCCAGTTTTGGGATCCACCCCCAGCGCGCCCATAAAAGCCGCATCAAAGCGCAGGGGCTCCAACATGGCCAGAGTCTGAGGACCGGTAAAGCCGTTGAGCTCGCCGGAGACCGTGCCGCCAATGCCCGTGACCTGCAGGTGATCGTGACCGGCCAACACTTGGAGCACATCTATCATGTTGGAAGCCACATGGAGCGGCTTGGGGCCGGTAGCCAAAAGCTCCGCCAGATAGTGGTTGGTGGAAGAACAGTCCAGGTAGATGGTGGAGTTCTCCTCCACCAGCTCGTAAGCCTTTTGGGCCAAGGCGCGCTTTTGAGGCTCATGGATGTCCACGCGATTCATGATCATGCGGTCGGCCAACGACTCCGGCCGTATGGCGCCGCCGTAGACTTTGCGAGCCCTTCCCTGCTCTACCAAGGTTTTGAGGTCCTTGCGAATGCAGTCGTCGCTCACGCCAAAAAGCTGAGCCAGCTCGCCCACAGTCACGCGGCCTTCCAGGGCAATGAGGTCTGCGATGGCGTCCTGGCGCTCTTTCAAAAACATGACGGTCCTTTCTAAAATCCCTGGTAGCAGCAGCCTGCGGCCCTGGGGGGGCTCTTGGCAGGGGCAAGCAGCCTCAAGGGAGGAGGAGCTCTTGGCAGGGTCCTGAGCAATGGCGAGCGCCGGGAGGCCCATGGGCACGAACCTGGGAGGGCACGGGTTTCTCGGCAGCTGCAAGGGGAGCGAAGTGACGGCGCGGCCAATGCGGCACCGCGTTCTGCGAGGGCGCATGGCGCTCTACGAGGACTATTAGTTTATCCGAGTTTATCGTAGTTTAGTCCAGGGACGCGAGAAAGCGCGACCAGGGGTAGCCCCCACGCAGGGAGTGGCGGGTAAAAGTTGTGCCCGTCGGCAGAGTTGGCTGGTAGCCGAGGGGGTACATAGGGGCAGAGCGTGTAGAATAGGAACGCTTTGGCGGGCGTCTCTGGCAAATCGGGGCGCCGCGCAGACGTGGGTCATCAAAGGAGAAAGGGTTTAGATGAAACCTCGACCGCACAGTCGATGACCCCTGAGACCGGCTCCTTGGCGGGTCGCGCCCCAGGGGTGTGACAGGCTGCCATGAGGCAGCGCCGCTACCAGCCCCTGCGGGCGCAAAGGAGCAGTTTCATGATCTATCTGTCTCAGATGCTGGGCATTCCCGTTCTGGATTCAGAGGGCGAGCGCATCGGCGTCGTGAACGACCTGGGCATCGCCACAGGCGAGGTGTTTCCCCGGGTCACGTCCCTGGCGTTTCAGGGCCCCGGCAAAACGCCCTTCATGATCAGCTGGCGCAAATACGTCGACAGCTTTGACGGCGACACGGTGCGCCTTAAAGTGCCCTCCACAGACATCCGCTTTTCCTACCTGCAGCCAGAAGAGGTCCTCATCAACCGCGACCTCATGAACAAGCAAATCGTCGATACCCGCGGCCTGCGCGTAGTGCGCGTGAACGACCTCAAGCTCTCGGACTCCGGCTCCTCCCAGCTGCGCCTGTTGGGCGCCGAGGTGGGCGCCCGCGGCATCTTGCGCAACCTCTCCCCCGCCGTCGAGCGCGGTGTCGCCAAGATCGCCCACACGCTGGGCCACGACATTCCCGAGAAGATCATCGCCTGGAGCTATATGGACCTTCTGGACCGCGAGCTTTCCGACGTGCAGCTCAATATCTCACATAAAACCCTGGACGACATGCATCCGGCGGACATCGCAGACATCATCGAGCAGCTGGACCCGCGGCTGCGCGGCCAGGTCTTTGCCCAGCTGGACGACTCCCAGGCAGCCGACGCCATGGCCGAGCTGGACGACGACGGCATGGCCGCAGAGATCATGGATGACATGGACGTGGCCTCGGCTTCGCGCATGCTCTCCCAAATGGACCCGGACGACGCTGCGGACCTGGTGAGCGAGCTGGACTACGAGCGCGCCGAGACCCTGCTGCGCCTCATGGGCGTCAAGGAGGAGAAGGCCATCCGCCAGCTGCTGGGCTATCGCGAGGATACCGCCGGCCGCATTATGACCTCGGAGTTTGCGGCGCTGCCCCCTTCGGCCACCATCGCCGACGCCATCGCCAAGATCCGCACCATGGACGAGGACGACATCGAGACCGTCAACTACATCTATGTGTGCGACGACAGCCGCCGCCTGCTGGGCGTGCTCACCCTGCGCGCGCTGCTCATGGAGTCGCCGGACACCCAGCTCTCGGCCATCATGGAAACCGACGTCATCACTGCCAACCCCGACGACGACCAAGAAGACGTCGCCGAGGCCATCTCCAAGTACAACCTGCTGGCCATCCCCGTGGTCACCGAGGCCCAGCAGATCGTGGGCATCGTCACCGTGGACGACGCCCTAGACGTCTTGGAAGAGGAGCACGAGGAAGACCTGCAGCTGGCCGGCGGTCGAAGCGACTCCGATACCGACAAGCCCACCCACGACCTGCGCTGGCTCTTGGGAAACCAGCTCTGGTTCTTCTTCTGGGTGTGCGGCGTGGTGGCCATGGCCGCCGCGGGCTCTGCGGCGGGCATCCAAGCCGCCGCGCTGGCTGCCTCCGTGGCGCTGCCCGTCTGCCTCCTCATGGCCGACGACATGGTGAGCTACACCACCGGCTTCTTCATCGAGTTCGACCCCGACGACGAAGACTCCCCCTCCACCAGCTCCTTTGTCTTTCGCGGCCTGGGCATCGCCTGCGTCTACCTGGCGCTGGTCATGCTGCTCTCCATTGGCATAGGCGGCCTGTTCGCCCCCACCGCCGCCCTTGATGCGGTGAGCGCAGGCTTCTGGGCCTCTGCCGGCTCCGCCCTCATCAGCTATGGCACCGCACCCCTTTACCTGCACTATCTGCGCCGACAGGACGCTCACGGCGAGGAGGTCTCCCGCCTCTCGCTGCGCTTGCTGGCCCTCACGGTGTCCATCGTGCTCTTCATGGCCATCTGCCTGCCTGCCCTCGTGATGGGCGCCTAGCTATGGCTACCGAGAAGAACACCCCCACTACCCCGCAAGCCCCTGCTCAAAAGCGCAAGATGCGCTTGCTCACAGTGCTTGCCGCCATGGGTCCGGGCCTCATCGCCGCCCTCTCCGGCACCGACGCCGGCGGCATCGCCACCTACTCCAACGCCGGCGCGCTCTTTGGCTTTGGCCAGCTGTGGACCGTGCCCATCATGGGGTTCTTGATGATCGTGGTCCAAGAGACAGCTGCCCGCATGGGCTGCGTCACCGGCAAGGGCTTCGCCAGTTTGATTCGCGAGCAATTTGGGGTGCGTTTATCGGCATTCGCAATGCTGGCCCTGCTGGTCTCCAACACCATGGTGACCCTCTCCGAGTTCGCCGGCATCGCATCCGGCATGTCGCTCTTTGGCATTCCGGCGCCCATCTCGGTGCCCATCGCCGCCATTGTCATCTGGCTGCTCACCATGAGCGGCAGCTACAAGCGCATTGAAAAAGTGCTCTTGGCCATATGCTGCGTGTTTATCGCCTATGTGGTCGCAGGTTTTATGGTGCAACCCGACTGGGCCGATGCCCTGAACGCCACCGTCCTCCCGCGCATCACCCCCACGCCCGAGTACCTGAGCCTGTTGGTGGCAAACATAGGCACCACCATCGCGCCCTGGATGATCTTTCTGGCCGAGTCCAACGTGGTGGACAAGAACGTGGGCGCCGACGAGATCCCCTACCAGCGTATCGACACCGCCACCGGCGCCATCCTGGCATCTGTCATTTCCTGGTTCATCATCATGGCCACCGGCGTGACGCTGCACCCTGCGGGGGTGGCAGTGGACGACGCCGCCCAGGCCGCGCAGGCTCTCGCCCCCATCGCCGGCCCCTACGCCGAGCGCCTCTTTGGCTTGGGATTGGTAGGCGCTTCTCTGCTGGCCGCCGCGGTGCTTCCCGGCATCACTTCCAGCGCCATCTGCGAGGCCTTTGGCTGGGAGCACGGCGCCGACCACGGTTGGAGCGAGGCCCCCGTCTACCGCGGCATCATCACCGCCATCATCGTGCTCTCCGCCGGAGTGGTGCTCATCCCCCACATCGACCTCTTTGGCATCATGATGGCCGCCCAGGTGGTCAACGGAGTGCTGTTGCCCGTGCTCATGATCTACATGGTGATCATCGCGTCCGACAAGCGCATCATGGGCCGCTACGTCAACGGCCGCCTCTGGACCGTCATCACCTGGGCCACCATTGTGGTCATCATCGTCCTCACCATTGTGATGTTCGTGCTCCAAGCTTTGGGGTACTGAGCTGCGGTAACGCTGGGTGGTTCGCGCAAAGCACGCCGGGTGCGCATTTAGGATTCTGACAGCTACCCGCTCACAGCTACCCGCTCACACCACCTAGGCATGACTGCATTTTTGGGACGAGGCAGTTGCACCGCCATGGTGTAACCGAGAAAAACTCGCCCCCTGAAAGCTGGGTGCCTTCAGGGGGGGCAAGCGGTGGTGCGCTAGGTTGGAAGCGCCAGGGAGCGCTGGGGCGCCTTGGGGGCGCTGAGGTCGCGAAGGGTGCGCCTTACTGGGCGGAGGTGACCTTCTTCCAGTCGGCCTCGAAGGCGGCCAGGCCGCGGTCGGTCAGAGGATGGTGCAGGCACTTCTCCATGGCGGCGAAGGGCACGGTGGCGATGTCTGCGCCCAGCAGGGCCGCCTGGGTCACGTGGTTGGGGGTGCGAAGGGAGGCGGCGATGATCTCGGTGTGCTCGGGGCCGTAGTAGTTCTTCACGGCGGTGACGATGTTTGCCAGCTGCTCGATGCCGTCCTCTGCGATGTCGTCGAAGCGGCCCACGAAGGGGGAGACGTAGCGGGCGCCCGCAGAGCAGGCCATCAAGGCCTGGGGCACGGTGAAGATGAGGGTCATGTTGACGTTGACGCCGTGCTTCTTGAGCTCCTTGGTGGCAGCCAGGCTCTCAGCGCAGATGGGAAGCTTCACCACGATGTTGGGGGCAAGGGCTGCCAGGCGCAGACCCTCTGCCACCATCTCCTCGGTGGTGGTGGCGGTGGACTCGGCAGAGACCGGAACGTCGGGGCAGGCCTCGGCGATCTTTACCATGTGGGCCTCGAAGTCGGCCAGCTTGCCGCCGGTCTTGGCATAGAGGGAGGGGTTGGTGGTGACTCCTGCCACGCAGCCCCAGGAGTAGGCGGTCTTGATCTCGGTGAGGTCGGCGGTGTCGATGAAGAACTTCATGGTGATTCCTTTCTGGGTGGTCAACCAGTGAGATGCAGGGTGTGAAGAGCGAATATCGCGCGCTTTTTGAGGTGCGCGCTACTCGGCAACGATGGCAATGCCAGAGCTGGTGCCAATGCGGTCGGCGCCAGCCTCGACCATGGCGGCAGCCTCCTCGGCGGTGTGGATGCCACCGGAAGCCTTTACCTTGGCAGCGCCGTTGACGGCCTTGGTCATGAGGGCCACGTCATGCACGGTGGCGCCGCCGGTGCCAAAGCCGGTGCTGGTCTTGACGAAGGTGGCGTGCGCCTCGACGGAGAGGCGGCAGGCGCGCTCGATCTGCTCGTCGTTGAGGTAGCAGGTCTCCAGGATCACCTTGACGCAGCGACCCTGGGCAGCCTCGACTACCGCAGCGATGTCGGCACGCACGGCGTCGTCCTCGCCGGCCAAAAGCCAGCCCACGTTGAGGACCATGTCCACCTCGTTGGCTCCGTTATCCACGGCCCAACGAGCCTCGTAAGCCTTGGGATCGGTGGCCATGGCGCCCAGGGGGAAGCCCACTACGCAGCAGACCTCTACCTCGGAGTTGGCCAGGCGCTCGGCGCACAGGGGCACCCAGCAGGTGTTGACGCACACAGAAGCGAAGTTGTGCTCGATGGCCTCATCGCAGAGACGCTCGATGTCGGCACGGGTAGCATTGGCCTTCAGGATGGTGTGGTCGATAAGCCCGTTGAGTTTCATGGAACAAGATCTCCTTTAAAAGAATGATGTGGGAGCCCTCCCGATGGGTTGCCGGGAAGCTCCAGAGGCCCTGCCGCGCCAGCGGCGCTCGGTGCTTGAACCGGCGCGACAGGACTCCAAAAGCGAGGGGCGGCCAAGAGGGCCGCAGAGGCAAGGCGCCTTTGAGCCGCAGCCCTTTAGGCCAAAGCCTTTAGGGCAGAGGCTGTTTAAAGCCTTTAGGCCAAAGCCTCGGTGACGGTGTTCACCAGGTCGTCGGCGGTGAGGCGGTACTCCTTCTGGAGGAAGGAAGCGGGGCCCACCTGGCCAAAGCGCTCGACGACACCGTGACGCACCAGAGGCACGCCCAGGTTCTTCTCGGCAAGGACCTCGGCCACTGCAGAGCCCAGGCCGCCGATGACGCCGTGGTTCTCGAAGGTGACCACGCACTTCTTGCCAGTGGCCTCGGAGACCACCAGGTCGACGTCCAGAGGCTTGACGCAGAACATGTCGACGACCTCGCAGGAAATGCCCTGAGCCTCCAGGGTCTCAGCGGCGTCCAGAGCGTCGGACACCAGCTGGCCGGCGGCGATGATGAGCACGTCGGAGCCGGAGCGCAGCACGTTGCCCTTGCCCATCTCGAAGGTGGAGCCGGGGGCGTAGACGTCGCGGACCGCCTTGCGGTTGCCGCGGACATAGTGCACGCCGGCGCCCAGGTCGGCGAAGGCGCGGATGATCCACTCCATCTGGGTGGCGTCGGCTGCGTCGCACACCACGGCGCCAGGGATGGTGCGCATGAGGCCCATGTCCTCGTAGGTGGTGTGGGTGCCGCCATTGGTGGCTACGGCAAAGCCGGGGTCGGAGCCGTAGATGTTGATGGTGTTGCCGGCGTAAGCGCCCGAGAGGAACACCTGGTCAAAGCAGCGGCGGGTGGCGAAGGGGCCAAAGGTGTGGGTGAAGGGGATGAAGCCTTCGGAAGACATGCCGGCGGCGATGCCCATCATGTCGGCCTCGGCGATGCCGCACTGCACGAAGCGGTCGGGGTTGGAAGCCTGGATCTTGGTGAAGCCGGAAGCGCCACCCAGGTCTGCCTCCAAAGCCACGACGCGGTCGTTCTCCTTCATGAGGTCCTGCAGGGTCGAGACCACGACGGCGCGCAGCTCGGTGCCCATCTGGGAACGGTCTTGAGCGAGCTGGAACATTTAGGCTTCACTCCCCTCGATGATTGCGGTGAACTGAGCGATGGCTTCCTCGGCAGCAGCCTTGGCAGGAGCGTCAAACTTGGGAGAGTGATTGCTCATGAGCTGCTCGAAGTACGGCACGCCGGCGCCCTTGACGGTGTCCATGACGATGGCCACGGCAGAGTCCTCGTGGTGCTTTGCCTCGGTGATGGCGGCGTCCAGGGCCTCGATGTCCTGGCCGTTGACGGTCTGGGTGTAGAAGCCAAAGGCGCGCATCTTCTCAGAGATGTCGAAGGGGTTGAGCACATCCTTGGTGTAGCCGTCCAGCTGCTTCTTGTTGTCGTCGATGATGACGATGCAGCGGTTCAGGCGGTTGGCAGCGATGAACTCGAAGGCCTCCCAGCACTGGCCCTCGTTGAGCTCGCCGTCGCCCACGATAAGGTAGGTGTAGGTGTCGGCGCCCTTGAGACGCTGGGCATAGGCGATGCCGGCAGCGGTGGAGCAGCCCTGGCCCAGAGAGCCGGTGGTCATGTCCACGCCGGGGGTCTTCAGGCGGTCGGGGTGGCTGGGGAGGTCGGTGTGGCCCTGGTTCAAGGTCATGAGCATGTCGCGGTCGAAGAAGCCGGTCTCAGCCAGAGCGGCATACCAGGCGGGGCCGGCGTGACCCTTGGACAACACGACGCGATCGCGGTCCTCCCAACGGGGATTGGACGGATCCACCTTCAGAACCTTGCCGTAGAGCAGGGCCATGAGGTCGGCGATGGAGTACGAGCCTCCCAGGTGACCGGATCCTAAGGGAAGCAGCATCTGCATGACGTCACGACGAATCTTGGTGGCGAGCAGCTGAAGGGATTTCAGCTCTTCTTCCTGCATCCTTGCTCCTTTCATCAGTGATTGAGTTCATGGTTGCGTAATTGAACGCTTACAAAAAGGCGGGCCCGCAAAGGTGCCCGCCACAAGAGAGCTATAGTTCCGCCTACGCAGGCAGGGCGGAGAGAGTCAGAGGCTTCTCTCGAGCCTCCAAGCGCGATAAGCGAAGCGCTTACTCGGCGTCGAACTTCTCCTGGAGCTTGGTCTTGAGCTCGTCCTTGTCAACGATGTTGACCAGGATGACCTTCTGCTCCTCGGGGATGTCGGTGACAAAGTTCTCGAGGTCGCGGCCAATAACGAACAGGTCGGCGGCGCCGGGGACAACGTCAGAGATGGTGGTGTGATCCACGGTGACGTCGGTCTTGCCAAGATCGCGCAGAACATCGTCGATGTTCATCTGCACCATGAGGCTGGAGCCCAGGCCGGAGCCGCAAGCGCACATAATCTTCTTGATAGCCATGATGGATCCTTTCGATGAGGCGCCTTGTCGGCGCATGGGCGTACGGCTCCGATGATGAACCTCGGAGATGCCCAAGGTGCTGGAAAACCAAGGAAAACACGCCAAAAGCCTCAAGAGTGCCTTAAAAGGCCGGTCGGGCCTCTTGGCGCAGGAAAAGCGGTGGGGCGAGGAGGAGGTTGGAGGATCCTCGCCCCACCGAGGAAAAGCGAAGTGATGCTAGATCGCAGCGCTTAGGCAGCAGCGTCTTCCTTCTTGGGCTTGGGAGCCACGAAGTTGTAGACGATGGGGGCCAGGAAGCACACGACGCAGATGACCAGGAGAGGCCAGCCGGGGCAGATCTGAGCCAGGTTGCCGAAGCAGATGCCCAGGATGGAGAAGTCGAAGTCAGAGAAGGTGGCGGAGGTGAAGCCAAGGCCGGTGAAGACGGGCATGCAGATGGCCGGCAGGAAGGTGATGAGCAGGCCGTGCACGAAGGAGCCGGCAACGCAGCCCTTCACGCCGCCGCGGGCGTTGCCAAAGACGCCGGCGGTAGCACCGCAGAAGAAGTGAGGAACAACACCGGGGAGGATGAGGGCCACGGGCACGAGGGAGGCATTGATGACGCCCAGGATGCCGAGGCCGATGATGCCACCTACGAAGGAGGTGAGGAAGCCGATGATCACGGCGTTAGGAGCATAGGGGAAGGCGACAGGGCAGTCGATGGCGGGGATGGCGCCGGGGACCAGCTTGGAAGCGATGCCCTTGAAGGCGGGGACGATCTCGCCAACGACCAGACGCACGCCGGAGAGGATGATGTAGACGCCGCCGGCGAAGGACATGCCGGAGGTCAGGGCCCACACGATCCAGTTGGTGCGGGTCTCGGTGCCAACGTTCAGCAGCTCGTTGAGGTGCTGGAACTGGGTGGGGTCGGCATCCAGGATGCCGCGACCCACGGCCACGCCGGTGACGACCAGGAAGAACACCATCATGGTGATGGAGATGGAGACCACGGTGTCACGCAGGAAGGTAAGGCGCTTGGGGAAGTTGATGGACTCGGTGGAGGTGCTGCCCTCGAAGAAGTGGCCGATCCAGCCGGAGATGGCGTAGCCGATGCCGCCGAAGTGGCCCAGAGCGATGGAGTCGGTCTTGGTCACCTTGCGGAAGGTGAACTGGCAGAAGAAGGGGGAGAGCACCATGATGAGGCCGAGCACGCAGGCGCCGGCGATGTACAGAGGCCAACCAGAGAGGCCGCCCACGGAGAACACGACGGCGAGCATGCAGGCCATGTACAAGGTGTGGTGACCGGTCAGGAAGATGTAAGGCATGCGGGAGAAGCGGGCGAGCACGATGTTGAGCACCATGCCCAGGGCCATGATGATGGCCGAAGCCTGACCGAAGTCGGTGAGAGCCATGGAAACCACGGCCTCGTTGTTGGGAACCACGCCCTGCATGGAGAAGGCGTAGTTGAACAGCTCGCCAAAGGCGAGCAGGGAGCCGCTCTACAAGAAGGATGCACCAGCGGAGAGCACCAAGAAGCCAACGATGGTTTTGATGGTGCCGCTTACGACGTCCTCCACGGGCTTCTTCTGAAGCACGAGACCGAGGAGGGAGAGAAGACCAACGAGGATAGCCGGAGTCGACAGAATGTTGATGATAAAGTCGAGCACTGCCATGGTCTGTCTCCTTTCTGTTTGCTGCGAAGGCTGCGCCTTCTTCTTTACCTATGCGTGCCAGCCCGCAGGCTGGATGGTGCCTAGCTTGGTGCAAGGGTTTCTCGGCACGTTCTTCTGCGTGTCCCTGCCGAGAAACGCTCGCCCTCACCTCAAGAGCTCGAAGAGCTACTCGCCGGCCTTCTCGGCGTCGGCGACAAAGTCGTCGTAGACCTCGTCGGCGGTCTTGGCGGTAGCGATCTTCTCGATGGTGTCAGGATTGGAGAACATGACTGCCAGCTCCTTCATGACCTCCAGGTGAGAGTTGGCATCGGTCGCGGCCAGGGTGACCAGGACGCGCACGCCGGGGCCCTCGGGCTTGAAGAAGACCGGCTCGCGCATGACGGTGACCGAAAGCTGGGTCTTGAGAGCACCCTGCTCGGGGCGGGCGTGAAGCAGTGCCAAATCGGGGCAGATCACGAAGTAGGGGCCAAACTCGTTGGCGTTGTCGATGATGCCCTCGGCGTAACGGGGAGCCACGAAGCCGTTGTCGATCAGCGGGGTGCATGCGACGACGACGGCCTCCTCCCAAGAGTCAGCGCCTTCCCAGATTTGGACGTTCTCGCGCTTGAGCATGGACGCGATTGCTTTGGCCATAGCGCTCCTTTCCTAAAAAGCTACTGAACGTCGGACAACCAGAGAATGCCACATTTCCTGTTTTGCACGACGTCTTTTCCTGATTTTTCCTGTTTTGTCCCGTAAGCGGTAGAGATTCTAGGGTAAACGGCAAAAACAGGAAATTACGACCCAGAAACGGCCTTCTTAGTATTGAATACATACTAGGAAATCTAGTTTTTTCCGCTTTACTCCCCCGATACATGCCCGTCAGCCTCCTGCTGCGGGCGCCGGGCCCTCCAACCCGACCGTGCGACGAAGCTGCTTTAGGAGCGCGTCATCTGCGCGCTCCCCCCAACCCTGTCCAACGCGTGAAACGAGGTGACTCCTTGTGTTCCCCAACGAACGCCGAGAAGGTATTCTTGCTTATCTTGAAACACAGGGACGAGTAACCGTCGAAGAACTCGCTGAACTGTTCGATATTTCGGTGGACAGCATTCGCAAGGATCTCAAAGCCCTCTCCAAACAGGGG
The DNA here is from genome assembly GCF_012584445.1 of Olsenella sp. KGMB02461. Classification (GTDB taxonomy): domain Bacteria; phylum Actinomycetota; class Coriobacteriia; order Coriobacteriales; family Atopobiaceae; genus Leptogranulimonas. The sequence goes on along the minus strand of NZ_JABAHI010000008.1, from coordinate 1,514,761 downwards.
CTCCTAAAACGCGTCTACGGCGGGGCCATTCGCATAGACCGCGAGGCAGAAGCCCCTGCACCCTCCGACATCGCCGCTGCCGCATCCGCTGCGCGCATCATTCCCGAGCCCACGGCCACCATCGGCTCGGCGGCAGACCCGGCCAAAGAGGAGAGCCGGCGACAGGTGGCCTCCCGCGCCTATATGGAGATCAACGACGGGGACGCCATCTTTTTAGACATCTCCGAGACCTCCCGCTACATCGCCGAAATGCTGGCTGCCGGCGACAAGCGCTGCATCGTCACCACCAACATGATCGACGTCCCCGCCATCCTGGCCAAGAACCCCCTGGTCACAGCCCTGGTGACCGGCGGCTACCTCTCCCCCGACATGCGCGGGTTCACCGGCCCCACCACCATCAGCCTGCTGGAGCCCCTGCTCTTTGAGAAGGCGTTCATCTCCTGCGCCGGCATCAGCCTGCCCAAACGCTCGGTGACCTGCGACACCATGGAAAACGGCCAGGTCAAGCAGCGCGCCATCGAGAACGCCACCTACAAGTTCCTCTTGGCCGAGCACTCCAAGTTCGACTTCCACGCCGGCTACCGCTTCGCTTCGCTCACCGACTTCACCGCCGTCATCACCGACACCACCGACGTCGGCCTCCTGGGCGACATCGCCGCCATGGGCGTCCCGGCGCTCTGCTAGCAGTGCGCGGCGGCTGCGAGGTCTTTCCGCCACGCCCCACGCCACAGCACGCTAGGTGCCAACTACCCTCGAAGCCCTAGAAGCCGAGAAGCCCACACCCTCCTTAAGCTGCGGGTTTTTCGGCTTCTTGCGTGATATGGGACGCCGGGGCGTCTGCGCGCTCGAACGTAGTCCCTATGACGTATTTACAGCTATAGGAATAATGCCCCGAAGAATCTGTAGGGTGATCCCAAGTAATGGTCTCGCCCATCTGCGGCCTCTCTGACGTCTGAGTTCCCGCCGCCACGCTATCTGCGAGGTGAGCTTTCTCGAAAGCAACCATTACCGAGCTTCCGATTTCATAGTCGTCGCTATCCGTTATCTGGGTGACGATTAGCAGCTCTCTCGCTTTCGCCTAACGCAAGCACTTTGCCTGTTGAGCCGGTGATTGCGAAATTTGCTTGTTGCGCACCGCTAGGTACAAAACTGCCTCCTGTCACGAGAGGCGAAGGCATAAGCAGGGCGCCTACAAGAAGGACTCCTACAATCGCCACTGTGACCCATCTTCTTTGCCGAATGCCCATAGCAACTCCTTCTTGCGAAGTCCCTCTTTTTTGATTCTCACATATCCTTAATTATTCGACAACTATATTGTTCTCACCGAGGTTGGTGCCTGGGAATCACTTATAAGCGCTGGCACCATAAAACTCCCTATCAAAGACTAGGTGCGCCACCCTGCCTTTCTCCAGGCTTGCTCATAAGGCTTGTGAGCAAGCCCTTGCGGCGGACGACATGCTCACAAGCGTTGTGAGCACTGGACGTTTGCAAACCCCATTGCCGAGACATGGTTTATTGCGAGCTTTGACCATGGTGGGCTTGCTTACAAGCGCTGTCGGCAAGCCTGCACCCCTTCTCGCAAACCCGCATCCCTCTCAGATCCGCTTGACCACCGGAATTAGGTCCGAGTGACCTCACTTCCCGCCCACGCACGCGAAAAGCCAGCCTGCCTCGCAAGGCAGACCGGCTCAGCAGACGGGCCATGTTGTGAGACAGCGCAGATTCGACAGTCCTCCAGCGCGGCGAGGATCTTCTTGCCCAGCTCGTCGTACTCGGCTTGCGTGAGGGCTACGCGGCCGGGGTTCATGGCGAAGACGTTGTTCTATCTATAATCGTTGGTCTCATATTTGAACGAAAGGCGATTGCTGTAGGTGGCATCGACCCACAGCGATCGCCTTTCGTTTCGCTGCTCAATGTGATTATGGGATCCATCGAAAAGCCCTTACCACCAATGCAACCGGTTCAAGACCCACTCCACGGTCTTTCTTGTCCGATTTGCTGTCTTCTATCCATCGACGCACAAAGGACTCCAAGTCATCTTTGAGCCGCTGGGCTTCATCCACGGTGAGTTCAAGGACCGCATCAGCTCCGGCTTCAGTATCGACCCATTTGGCGGGAATGGTGTCTTTTGCTTTTAAATAACGGCCGTACGCCTCACCGTAGGCTTCGTTGGCAGCCTGGAAGAGAAGTGTTTCCTCATGTCCTTCAACCTGGCTCGCCATGTCAACCGCTAGCCACCAGCTTTTTCTTCCATCACCGCCAGGATGCTCGACTCTCTGCACTAGACCTCCGTCGAACAAACAGCCTATGTGATAGCTTGCACTACCCGGAGCAATCGAAAGAGCCTTCGCCACGTCTCCAACAGTTGCCTCGCCTACGTTTCTCAAATAGGCAAGCACACGCAAGCGCTCCGCATTTCCAAGGGCCTTCAGTCGAAGTTGCCTATCCCTATTGTTTTCCATAAACTCCTCCCGCTAATATTTATACAATACGTGTTGTATTTATTTGTAGATATGTTTATCATCTAGTTAGCCCACCTGAAAGGAGCGCTTAAATGAAGATCGTCAATGAGTCCTACTGCTACGACATCCTCGCTCCTTTTTATGACGATTTTAAATTAGACGACGATTATGATCGTTTCTTTGCCTTGATTGCACCGTTACTATCGGATGCACTACTACCAGGCTATAAAGCAACATGTTGTGACATTGGTACCGGTACCGGCATTATGGCGAAAAAGCTTCATAACTACGGGTTTTACACTACAGGCATAGATATAAGTTCTAATATGATTTTTATCGCTCAAGAAAATGACCCCGAGCACTCTGTCTCTTTTTATGCCGCAGATGCTACAGAGGAAATTCCCGGTGAGCGCTATTCTGCCATTACCATGTTTGATGATGTGATTAACTGTATATCAAGCATTAGTGATATTAAATTACTATTTCATAACATATATTCCTCCCTTGCTGAGGGAGGCGTACTGGTTTTTGACCTTGTTGGACTACCAGCGTTCATACAGTACATGTCTAAGGTAACCTTTTTTGAAAAAGGCAATGTATACAGATTAACTTGGCCAGGACACAGCAAAAGTAAAAATTATACTACTAATTATATAATGCACTATGTAATTGTAAAAGATAACGGGGATGAGTGTCGCTCTTTAACTGGATCGATTTCTGAGCATTACTATGACCCCATTTTTATCGAAGTTGCCGCCAACGAGGCAGGCTTCAAGTTAATAGGGCGCTTCTCTCTAACTCCAGATACGTTAATACCCATAGGTGATCCGGACGCCTGCGGTGTATATAAAATTGTATACAAGTTTATGAAAGGAGGAACAACTGATGGACTTCATCAAGGAGATCGAGAAGCAGGTTAACCCCGCCGAGATTATCAAGAATATCTAGTGGAATGCCCGGTGGAGCGTTTACTAAAGTCTCCACCGGGTTTTTCCGACTATAAGGAGAACTCAAGATGTTTCGCTTGCGGTCCGGAGTGGACTGGTTTATCAGCACTATCGGAGAAATAATAATCTATCCAACTTTTGGTCAATCTCAATACAACATCTCTTCTTATCAACTAACCTATACCTATATCCTTAAATTGCTTGAATCCGGCATTTCTACCTCGTCCATTGCTAACTATGTCTCAAAATTTCCTAACGATAAAGTAATAGTTCCGTTCTTCACCTTCTTGGTTAACAAGAACTTGATTGTTAACAGGAAAACTTCTTCTTGTCTTTCCGCTTGGCAATTGGAACTGTATTCACGACAAATTGCAGCATTTGAACAAATCGAACCCCCTCAAGACTCGGTAAAAATGCAGGAGCTTCTGGCAATTTCTCGAGTCTGCATTATAGGTTGTGGAGGTATTGGGGCACCGGTGGCAGAAATGCTGGCTGCATCCGGCGTTGGGTTTTTCACCCTCATTGATGGGGATCAAGTTGAATTATCAAATCTCGGACGACAGATAGCTTATTCAGTGGATGACTTACACACAAACAAAGTCGACGCTCTCTCTCGTAGGCTACGGAAAATAAATCCGTTATGCAAAATCAGACGCGTTCCATTGTTTATGGATGCTGCCAATGCAGCTGCTTTATTAAAAGACGCGAACATTATAGTAGTCGCAGCAGATAGTCCAATGCCTGATCTTTTGAACTGGATCGAACTTCTTTGCAGTGCATCATGCCTCAATACTCCGTACATAGTGGCGAGCAATTCTTGGCCAACAATTAGAGTGGGACCTCTTTTTTTGCCTAAAGAGGGACAATCATATTCAAATTACCGCAAATCACTTAAGTATAGATGGCCTCAAGCAGCTCTCTATGAACAGGAGTGCTCCAACAAACAAATTAGCAAAGGGACAACAGTGTGCGCCTGTTATGCCACCGGGTCATTAGTCGCAAATGCTGTCATTAACTATTTGACACGAAGCCCACATATGTTGGCTGGCCAATCTCTATTACTTGACATCAATACCTTAGAGCGTAAAACTCCCTTCACCTCAGGTGAGGGTGTGACACAATGAAGCGTCAAGGGAACAAAGTCCGCTGGTTAAGCTCCTATGCCATCGGATTACTAGCTGATCAGGCCTACTATTTAAGCCTGTCTTGGTATGCGGCCAACCTTACATCAGATCCAGTAATCGTCGGTGCAGTCATGGGCATTGGCAGCTTACCTCGAGCCCTGTTGTTGCTTCCCGGAGGGATACTTGCAGACCGTTTTGGAGCCAAGCAAGTTGCAAGCTTGGCCAGTGCCCTTAAGGCTCTGATTCTTTTTGGAGCATTTTTTGGTGCGGCGCAGCCCAACTCTCCCACTCTGGCAGGCCTCACAATAACGGCAGTCCTTGTCGGCGCGCTCGATGCGATTTTCCTTCCTGCCGTTCAATCGATGCCTTGGGTGATAACTACGCCTTCGCAGGTTCCCATGGTTCAAAAGCAGTTCTCAGTCGTACAGCGATGCGGGGTGGTCCTTGGCCCCACCCTTGCCGGCCTAATGCTCGCAGATTGGACTACCGCTGCAGTATATGGCGCCATAGGCGCTTGTTTCGCGCTGTCTGCAGTGATCCTCAGGACCGTAGCCGCGTGCGATACATCCCACGAGCCTGACCCAGCCTCCATAAAGGGAACTCTGGATGCCTTATTCCACCTCATAAAAAGACCGGCTCCTCGCGCTATGCTCACGCTTGTGGCCATAGCCGAACTCGTGTGTTCCGGCGCCTTTTCTACCGGGATAACGCTTTTGACCGACTCCCGCGGATGGGGAGCCGCCGCTTTAGGAGTTCTTGTGGCAATCTATGGCGCAGGGTCGATCGGGGGAGCATCGGCCGCCCTCCTGTATAAAGGCCAACGCACCCTTAGGGCGATATCAGGCATCTGCATGGCTCTCATGGGAACAGCCCTTGTCTTTGTGGCCTTGGCACCTTCGCTCGAATTGACTGCTGCAGGAATCTGTTTGTCAGGCTTAGGCGCCGGCGCGGTATCGACATTCCTTACGGCAAGTTACCTTGGCGAGATCGAACCAGGCGAAGGCGGCCGGTCCATGGCCATTCTGAGCTTAGCCTCGTTTGGAACCGCCTCAATCTCGTCTTTTATCTGCGGCGCCATTGCACAGAGCTGGGGAGCAAGCAGCATTTTCATTGTGTTTGGACTCTCTCTTATTGCCATCGCCACCTGGGCTGCTCGCTGTAAAGCTCTTTGTATCCAGGTTTAGCCATTTCGATGAACCCCTATGTCACAGGAAGGGGCGCCCTCCTTCTAGGAAAGCGCCCCTTAATATGAAAGTGTTTTAGATCTCGAGCCTACATCAGTCCTCCAGGGCGGCGAGGATCTTCTTGCCCAGCTCGTCGTACTCGGCTTGCGTGAGGGCCACGCGGCCGGGATTCATGGCGAAGACGTCGCCCCACTCGTAGTCGTCGGTCTCGTACTTGGGCACCAGGTGGAAGTGCAGGTGGTGCATCAGGTCGCCGTAGGCGCCAAAGTTGATCTTCTGGGGCGCGAAGGCCTTGTGCAGGGCGGCGGCCACGCGACGCACGTCGGCCATGTAGGCCAGGGCCTCTTCCTCAGAGAGGTCGGAGATGTCGTCCACGTGCTGTTTGGCAGCCACGATAACGCGGCCCGGATGGCTCTGCTCCTTGAAGAGGATCAGGTTGGAATTATCCAGCTCAGCCAGGGGAATGCCGTAGGCGTCCATGAGGCTTGGGTCGTCCCAGGTCATGCAATAGGCACAGGTTTCGTCTTTCATGAGATCCTCCTTCGCGAGGATGATTGGAGTTGAATGCTGCCGAGAAACCCTACTCGGCCTTTGCGCCCGCTTTAGCCAGCTTGAGGCGGGCAACCTTGGAGCGATGAGCATTCAAGATCAGGGCATCTGCCAGACCCAGTACGCCAAAGCACGCCATCACGACAAGCACGGTGGCCAGAGAGCCCACCGCCTGCACCAGCACGCCGGAGCCGATGGAGCCCACCAGGGCGGCAAAGATGCCGTAGGAGTTGACCACTGCCAGATTCTCGGCGAAGTTGGCCTGACCCCAGACCTTGCGCACCACAAAGGCCATGGTGACGATGACGGCGCCCCAGGCCAAGCCGGTGACCAGACAGCCGGCAATCTGAACGGGAATGGAGCCAGTCACCTGGGCGGCCAGCATGATGAGGGCGCCGGCCACAGACAAGCAGGCGGTGCCCACCATAAAGGGGGCGCGGCCGATGCGGTCGAGCAAGGTGCCACCAATAAGGCGCCCCAGGCCGGAGCCAATATTCACAAAGCCAATGACAAAGGCGGCGGTGACGGCGTCGGCGCCTAGGCTGGCAGGAAACTCACGGCCGATGCCGGTGGTGGCCATACCCACCGCACCCAGCAAGAACATCCAGAGGTAGAAGAAGTAGAACGTGGGGTCGCGGAACAGCTCGTGGGTGGGCACGTCCTTGGTGCCGGCGGCGTTGCCGGCGTTGTCGCCCACCGCTTTGGAGGCAGGAAGCTGGGCGGCCTCCTCAGGCGAGGGCATGTGGATGACGATGGAGCTGGCAAACACCAGGCCCGAGAAGATCACAGCCATGGCCACAAACACGGTTCGCCAGTCCATGACAGTGTAGAGCTGCGTGAGCACGGGGCCCAGCACGAAGCCGCCCAGGCCGTAGCCCATGAGGCAGACGCCTTGGGCCATGCCGGTCTTGTCTGGGTACCAGGCGGTGATGGTAGGCACGATGACGTTGTAGACAAAGCCGATGCCCACCGAGGCAATGACGCCGTAGGTGCACCAGACCGCAGGAAGGCTGGCAGCACCGTCTACCAAAGCAGAGCCAATGAAGCCCACCAGCAAGAACGCGATGGCCACGGTCATCACAAAGCGCACGTTGTGGCGCTTCAGGAGCTTGCCTGCCACCAGATTGCCAATGGTGAAAGAGATCATGGACAGGGCAAAGATCACCGTCATGCCGGAGACCGACCAGTCAAACTGGGCTTTGAGGGGCGCCATGACCACTGAGTAGCCGTAGATGAGGCCCAAAAACAGCAGCGTGATGGTGCCCACTATCAAAATGGGGATGCGCTTGCGCATAAGGTCCCTCCTTTAGGGGAGTCATGCATAGGCGTCACGCGCCCTGCGAGCTGCGGGGAGACTGCGCGCCTCCCCGCAGCTCGCAGGCTTTGCGCACTATGCCAGATGGTTCACGGGATAGCGGATGGGCTTGCCGCAGGCGAAGGCCACGGCCTCCTCGGCCACTTTGGAGTTGAGCTCGTCTGCGGCCTCCTCGGAGTACCAAGCCATGTGAGGGGTGACCAGCAGGTTGTCATGGGCAAAGAGAGGGTTGCCGGGCTCCACAGGCTCGTTGTCCATGCAGTCCAGGGCGGCGCCGGCGATCTGGCCCTCGTTCAAGGCCACTTCGAGATCGGCCTCGTTCACGATGCCACCGCGGGCCACGTTGATGAGGTAGGCGGTGTTCTTCATGCGGGCGAAGGCATCCTTGTTGAACATGTCCATGGCATGCTCAGGGGGGCAGTGCACAGAGATCACGTCGGCATTTGCCATGAGGTCGTCCAGCTCAACCTGCTCCACAAAGGCAAAGTCGTCGCCGGGGGTGAAGTAGGGGTCGTAGCCAATGACCTTCATGCCCAGCGCATGGGCGCGCTTGGCAAACTCGCGGCCGATGCGGCCCAGGCCAATGACGCCGCAGGTGAGGTCGGAAAGGCGATGGATGGGCATGGACTTGGTGTAGTCCCAGCCCACGTGCTTGGTGTACTCGTTCATGTACACCACCTTGCGCAGCAGCGCCATCATGAGGGCGATGGCTTGGTCTGCCACTTCGTTCATGCCGTAGTCCGGCACGTTCTCCACCTGCACGCCGTGCTCGGTGCAGGCCTCGACGTCCACATTGTTGACGCCCACGCCATAGCGCACCACGAGCTTGAGGTTGGGCAGTGCCTCTACCACCTTGCGGGTGATAGGCGCGTACTGGTTGAGAAAGATCTCGCCGTCAGCGCAGCGCTCGATGACGTCGTCCTCGGTGACGCATTGCTCCAGGCGAAAGGGGACGCCCGCAGCGTCGAGGATGGCCTTCTCGGTATCGATGTTGGCGTGATCGTTGTCGGTGATGATGACCTGCATGATGTAAGGGCTCCTTCAAATATCTATGGCAGTTGACGCTATTTGACCAGGTAGCCGCCGTCTACAGGAATCACCGCGCCGTTCAGATAGTCAGAGGCGGCGGAGGCCAGGAAGATGGCGGCGCCCTTCATGTCGTCGCCGGTACCCCAACGGTGGGCCGGGATGCGGTCGGTGATCTCCTTGTAGCGGGGATTGGTGGGGTCGGTGAGGGCGGTGTTCATGTCGGTGTCCATGTAGCCGGGTGCGATGGCGTTTACATTGATGCCCTTGGAGGCCCACTCGTTGCACAGGGCCTTGGTGAGCTGCGCGACGGCGCCCTTGGATGCGGCGTAGGCGGGCACAGTGAAGCCGCCAAAGAAGGTGAGCATGGAAGCCAGGTTGATGATCTTGCCGTGGCCCTGTGCGATGAAGGTGTTGCCGGCCAGCTGGCAGAGCTCGAAGGTGGCGTTGAGGTTCACGTTGATGACCCAGTCCCAGTCCTCGAAGGGGAACTCCTCGGAGGGGTGGCGGGCCTGCACGCCGGCGCAGTTCACCAGGATGTCCAGGCCGCCCATCTCGCGCACGGCCTCGTCATAGGCCTCCTTGCAAGCCACGCGGTCGCCAATGTCCACGATGATGCCGCGGCAATCGAAGCCCTTGGCGCAAAACTCGGCGGCCACGGTCTTCGCCGACTCGCCGGTGCCAAAAATGGTCACTGCCGCGCCGGCCTCCATGAGGCCCTCGGCGATGCCGCGGCCCAGGCCGCGCGTGCCTCCGGTGACGATGGCCTTCTTGCCGGAAAGATCGAAAAGGGAAGTCATCTGTTCCTCCTTAGAGTGGGGGCCGCACCTGCGGTCCTGCATGAAGTGGCAAGAGCCTGGCGCGTGTGAGAGGCGTCCCAACATCTTTATGCCGAGAAACCCTTACGCCTGAGGTTGCCTCCTTTGGGCGGGCTGCAACACCTTTTGGCTCCTGGTTGGCCGCGGGCGGTATGCCGTTGGTCCGTTGGCTAGTTATATATTTCTATCTGGGAGCCCTTAGGTGTCTTTCAGGCGGCAGACGGTGGTATTTCAGTGGCGAGCGGTAGTTCAAGGTGTGCTCAGAAAGCGTCATGGCGATAGATTATGCAGTGTTTTCTCCCTATCTACCTGCAATTACCTTACTACATATCGCATTTTCCACAGCGTTTTCAGCTGACTCAATCCTTCGTGGAAATGCGCTCCATAGCACAAAAGTTGGGCATTGTGCTCTTCAAGCTCTTCCAAGCGTGGAAATATATAACCAACACGCCTCAGAGGCATCGTTTCGCGAAAGGAGCTATCCCATGCCCAAAAACGTCCTGCTTGTGGGAGAGCCCATGGGCTTATTCATCGCCGACAATCCCGGACCCCTGGAAGACGTCGGCAGCTACACCTTTGCCATCGCCGGAGCCGAGTTCAACGTGGCCGTAGGCCTCACTCGCCTAGGCCACGAGGCCGCCTTCCTCACCAAACTGGGCCCCGACCCCTTTGGCGCCCGCATCTTGAAGCTCATGGCAGAGATCGGCATCGACACCTCCCAGGTGATCAAGACCGCTGAGCGCAACACCGGCTTCATGCTCAAGAGCCAGGTGACCTCGGGCGACCCTGAGATCTATTACTTCCGCGCCGGCTCGGCAGCCAGCACCCTGAGCCCTGAGGACCTCGTGAACGTCGATCTCTCCCAGTGCGCCCTAGTGCACCTCACGGGCATTCTGCCTGCGCTATCCGACTCCTGCCGCGCCGCCACCCTCGACCTCATGGGACAAGCCAAAGACGCCGGCGTGGCCATCTCCTTCGACTGCAACCTGCGCCCGCAGCTTTGGCCCGACACCCACACCATGGTGGACACCACCAACGCCCTCGCGGCCCTCTCAGACATCTTCTTGCCCGGCATCAATGAGTGCGAGGTGCTGCTGGGCACCACAGACGAGCAGGCGGCAGCCGCCCATTACCTGGAGGCTGGCTCCAAGCTGGTCATCGTCAAGCTGGGCGCCAAGGGGGCCTACTGGGCCTCGGCCACAGGCGAGAGCGGCTATGTGCCCGGCTTTTATGTGGACACCATCGTGGACACCGTGGGGGCCGGCGACGGTTTTGCAGCCGGCGTCATCTCTGCCTTGTTGGAGCACGCCTCCATTCCCGAGGCCGTGCGCCGCGGCTGTGCCATAGGCGCCATCCAGCTCACCAGCCGCGGAGACAACGAGGGCCTGCCTTGCCGCGAGGCGCTGGAAGCCTTCATGAACGATCCGGCCCACGCGCCCCAGGAGGCCTAAAGCCATGTCCACCTATGCCACAAACCCCCAGGTCACCAGCGTGCTCGATCGCCTGGAAGAGATCGCCATCATCCCGGTGATCACCATCGACAACCCAGCCTTCGCCGTGCCGCTGGCCCGCGCCCTGGTGGCCGGCGGCCTGCCTGCCGCCGAGGTCACCTTTCGCACCCCCTGCGCTGCCGAGTGCATCGCCCGCATGGCCGCAGAAGTCCCCGAGCTTTTGGTAGGCGCCGGCACCGTGCTGGACGTCCCCACCACCCAGGCCGCCCTCGAGGCTGGCGCCCGATTCATCGTGAGCCCCGGCCTGGCCGAAGACTCCGTCGCCTACTGCGTTGGCCACAACGTCCCTGTGGTACCCGGCCTCTCCACCCCTTCCGAGCTCATGCGCGCCCTGCGCCTGGGCGTCACCCACGTCAAGCTCTTCCCCGCCGAGCTGGCTGGCGGCACCGCCGCCCTCCACGCCATGGGCGGCCCCTTCCCACAGGTCAAGTTCATGTGCACCGGCGGCATCAAGCCCACCAACGCACCCACCTACCTGGCTGCCCCCAACGTCTTTTGCGTAGGCGGCACCTGGATCGCCCCCGCCGACGTGGTCTCCGCCGGCGACTTTGCCACCGTGGAACGCCTGGTACGCGAGGCGTCCACCCTCATCTCCTAGCTCCTGCGCCGCTGACGCCCCACCACAAACCCTCAGCCCTTGGGGCTCCGGACTTCTCGGCATCCCCATTTCCTACCGAGAAAAACACCCCTGGCCACGGGAGGCTCTTCTCGGCAGCCCCTGCGTTCTCTTGGGCCTTTCGGCTTCCCTGGCGTTCCACTTACTCACAAGCGCTCTTGGCAAATCTGCGGTCTTTGCACGCCCTCCCCTACTCGTTGGACCTCGAAAAAAGCCTCTTCCTTGCAAAAACGCACCTCCGGGTTCTGCCCCCTGGAGGTGCGTTGTTTTGTGAAGCGAGGCTGTGGGATGGGGTGAGCGGGCGGCGCAGGGCGGCAGTTAGACGAAGTATTCCGGGTGGTCCACCATGAGGCGGTCGATGAAGCGGCGATAGCCCTTGAGGTGGGCGTCCACCATGTCGTAGATGTCGACGACAGGCACGTCGCCGGTCTCCAGGATGTCGAGGATGAAGTCGTGCTCCCCCACCATGAGGCGCTCGTAGCCCAGGACCAGGCCCATGTAGCGCACTCGGTCGAACTGGGCCGAGACCATGCGGTTTGCCTGCCACACCAGCTCGTTTCCCGTGTGGGTGTAGAGCAGGTGGTGAAACTGGTCGTCTACGGCCACCACCTCGCGAGGGTTGGCGCCTTGACGGGCCATAAGCTCCTGATGCTCGATGTTGGCGGCGAAGTCGGCGCGCTGCTCGGGCGTAAGGTGGCCCTGAAGCTGGGCGATGAGCAGGGGCTCCACCGCGGTGCGGGCAAAGCGGCCCTGGGCGTGGACCTCCATGTCGATGAGAGAGACGAAGGTAGCGCGCTTGGGGGCCACGTAGACCAGATGGGCCTCGATGAGGCGCTTGATGGCCTCGTGCACTGGGGTGCGAGAGACGTCCAGGCGGCTGGCCAGATCCGGCTCGCGCAGGATGGCTCCCGGCGGCATATAGAGCATCTGGATGTTGTGGAGCAGCACGCGGTGACACCAGTCGGCTGCCTGCTCTTTAGGCTTGCGCTCCAAAAGATGCATGCAGGACGCCGCATCGATGGACGTCTCTATGCGATGTGCTATGCCCTCGGAGCTCATTTAGGCGTCGCCCAGCTCGGTTGGCCAGACGCAGCCTTCGGGCAGCGTGGCGTTGCCCGAAGCGATGTCCTGGGGCACGTTGGGGTCCGAGGCCAAAAGCTCGTCGATGGTCACCAGCTTGTAGCCGTCTGCCTGGAGACGCTCGATGATGGTGGGCAGCGCCTGCACGTCTTGGTCGCGGTTGCCGCCGCCGTCGTGCATGAGGATGATGGACCCCGGCCCAATGCCTGCCAGGGCGTTGTCCACGATGGTGGATGCGCCGGGGCGCTTCCAATCCAAGGTGTCCTGGGTCCAGAGAACCGACAGGCTCATGAGGCCGCCAGACTCAAGCCAGGTGCGCTGCTTGAAGTCGCCGTAAGGCGGGCGGATGACGGTAGTCTTCACACCGGTAGCCTTATCGATCTCAGTAAAGGTGGCAGTGAGCTCTTGCTGGAGCTTCTCGGCACCTAAAAGCGGCAGCTGCTGATGGGTCTGGGTATGGCTGGCCAGCTGCATGCCCGCATCCACGATGGCTTTGGCGGTATCGGGGTAGTTGGCGATGTTGTCGCCCAGGTTGAAGAAGGTGGCCTTGGCGTCGTAGCGCTTGAGGATGTCCAGGTACTGCTGGGTGTACTCGGAAGGGCCGTCGTCAAAGGTGAGCGCCACAAGCTTCTCACCGTTGGCCGGCTCCACCATGCGGGCTGCGATGATGCAGTTTTGCACCTCTTGCTTGACATCGCCCTGGGCGGTCTCGCCGGAGCGCTTGCCGGTGCGCATCTCGATTTGGCCCACCTTGCCCCACTGCTTGACATAGGAGACCGAGCCCCAGGCGCCCTCCATGACCAGCTTGGGCTGCTCCTCGACGATTTGGGAGTCGTACTCCTCTGTGGTGTCGGCGCCGTCGCCTAAGGTGAGGTCTTCGCCACCTTGAATCCGATAAGAGCCTGCCTCCTGAGGCGCCATGTCTTGGTCGCCCAGCTTGGCCGAATAGGCGTTGCCCGCACCCTGCTCAAGCACATCTCCCTTGACGCTCAAGAGATCGCCGGGGGTGTAGGAGAGCCCCTTGTCGCGCATGAGCTGGTCGATGGTGGTGCCCACCTTGACGGTGGCTTCCTGGCCGTTGAGGTTGAAAGTCACATTGCGGTTGAACCAGGCCAGCGCCGCCATGCCGCCGATAGCGGCGAAGATGAGGACGATGACCAGGATGGCCCGGTTGCGCTTTTGTTTGGAGATCTTATGCTTGCCGCCGCCCACCTCGCGCACCGGCTTGAAGCCATGAGCCGTGTGGCCAATGGGGGCGTCGCTAGAAAGCACCGGATTGGGAGCCGGAGCCCTGTAGCCAGTCTGAGCAGCGCCTTCTTTGGAGCCCAGGTAGGGATTGGCACCCGTGTGTTGAGCCGCGGGCCCCTGCCCGGCAGCCTGCTGGCCCGCGGCAGGCGCTCCCTGGTTTTGGGAAGGCGCTCCCGGCGCCTTGGCGTGCTTGGGTGCGGGGCTGTCGGCACGATGGGATGCTTTGTGGCGGCTATGGTCTGCTGCGCGATGACGTGGCTGTTGGCTCATGGATCTATCCGTTCTCATAAACGGGCAAGAGCGCCCGGTAGTTCTTAGGGTAGCGCGAAGCTGTGGCTAAGGCATGTGCGCGTGGCTGCAAAGGTCTTACAAAGCCGTTAGCCACAGCTGAAGATAGCACCTTTCAACTGGCATTTTGTACCCATTGGGGCTACAGGTCTGCCATGGCGAGGCAATATGGGCACAAAGGGCCTACTTGCTGGCTTTATCTAGGCGCCCTGCGATCCCCGGCTGGCAAGACATGCTTTTGAGGGCCTACTTGCTGGCCTCATCGAACTCTTTGAGGAAGCTCTTGAACATGCCCTTGGTGCGCCCCAGCTGCTTGCCCACGGCCTTGGCAGCCTTGTCTGCCGTGGTGGCTTGCGAGGCAGCCTTCTTTTTTCCCGTGGATATGCCGGAACTGGAAGGCCGAGAGGCCCCCGGCTTAGCTCCGGCAGCCTTAGGCGTTGCAGCTGCCTTGGCCTTGCTGTCCTTCAAAGAGGAGCCAGCGCTGGCGGGCGAGGGCTTCTCGGCAGCGGAAGCCTTGGAAGCCGAGGCGGGCGCATAGGTGAGAGGAGCGGGCGCCCGAGTCTCGCCGGAGAGCTCTTGAGGCGCGGGCGGTTTCTCTACCTGCACATCCAGAGCTTTGGCGGGGGCGGCGGGAGCCTCTTCCTCGTCGTCCGCCAGGGCTTCCGATAGGGAGCGCTTGGCAGAGCCCAGCGCTCGGCCCAGGGCGAAGGATCCCTTGTCCAGGGCGTCGCCGGCCACTTTGCCCGCTTTGGCTGCGGCTTTTTTGCCAGCCACCTGAGCCTGGCCAAAACCCTCGCCAGCCTTGGCCATGATGCCGCCGGTGAGCTGGACCTGAGCGGCCTCGGGCTTCACCACCATAGTGCCTTTGGAGTAGCCCACCAAAAGATTGGCCGGCAGGGGCACGGAGCCCACCAGCGTGGCAGCCATGGCGCCGTCGGTGACGTAGAGCGTGTCGAGGGCGCCGGTCTTCCAATCAAAGGAGCAGTCGGCCACGTAGCCCAACGAGGCGCCGTCCTGGGAGACCACATCCATGCCGCCCCAGATAATGCATTTATCCAAATCAAGATGAAGTGCCTTGGCAGCGGCTTCGTCGGTGGGGGCGCCATCCTTGATAAGAAGGCCGCCTTCGAAGGTGGCAAAGCCGCTAAGGGGCACGAAGAGATCCTCGCGCTTGATCATGCCGGCGACGTCCGGGCGCTTGACCAGGAGCCCCACGACCTGGAGCCCGTTGGGAGAAAAGACCAGGTTGTGAACCTTGCCTATGCGCTTGGGAGCGGCGGGGGTGCCGTCTGTGCGCGTCTTTTTGGAGGCAGGCCGGGGCTGAAAAACCTTCTGACCTATAAGTTGTTCCATGGTTAACATATCGACATCCAAAGTCTCGGCGTGGTGCCGCTATTCTACCGTGACCGCTTGGAGCGCGGCGCGCTCAGGACGGCTTTTGGACGAGATTCACGGCGACATTCATGGCCGTGAAATTCAAGGAGCTAGCGGGCCGGAAGCCTGCGGGCGGCGACTGGGGGCTTGCGGATCCGGGTACTCTGGATTTAGAGGCCGCGGCCGGGGTGCCAATATATGACATTTGATTACTGGATTCACGCTCCACTAGGCGCTTGCGACCTGGGGTTTTGCGAACTGGAACGTGGATTTGATCCCAAACGCACGCCCAATGCCCCTAAAACCTACTATCAAATTAGTTACTATTGAACATAGGACATCGATACCGCGCATCTGGCTACCTGAGAGCCGTTTAGAGCCATACCCTAAGAAGCCTTCTCGCTTCATGATATTTGCTACGTGGATTCACGTAGCAAATGTTTTTCGCGACCTGGGGTTTTAGGATTCACTACGTGAATTCACGTAGTGAATCCGCCAAAATGGCCCCAAAATCCACGTAGCAAAACAGTCTCACCAGTCCGGCCAGCCATACCAGCCCTGCCAACCCGCGCCATCCCCACCGGCCCAAGGCCCGTCCACCTAGAAAAACCCTACCTGGCCCACTGGGGCGCATCGGCTCACCAGCCCCACTGGCTCGCAGCCCCACCGTCCCGCTCCACCAAAAAGCCCGAGGCACCGGCAGGTGACTCGGGCTTTTGGAGTTCGCACTAGCATCCGCGGCTTTGAGGCATACCGCAGCTCATCGACTGGCAACTCCTCCTAAAGCCGCAGTTCAGCAGCACGTCCCAGCTCAGCGGTTCGCCAGAAAGGCCTAGCCCTCGACGGGCTCCACCTTGGCATCCACGGGCTTCTCGGCAGGAGCAGGGGTGGTGGCAGAAGCGGGAGTTGCAGCCTCTGCCTGCTGGGCGACGTTGTTGAGGGCGTCCTGGACGCTGGCCGAAGCCTGGTTCACAGAGTCGGACAGCGAGGAGCGCAGTTGATCCATGCGCTCGCGGGCCAGGTCTACCTTGGCGCGCAGCTCGTCAGTCTTGGCAGAAACGGCAGGAGACACGTTGTTGAGCTTGCTGGCTACCTGATCGGCGCCCTTCTCGTAGGCATCGACAGCCTTGTCCCACACATCGTTCATGGAATCTGCTGCCATGGCGCGGGTCTCCTCGCCAGAGCGCGGGGCCAACAGCAGGCCGCACACCGCGCCGATACCAGCACCCACCACGGCGCCAAACACAAACCCAAGTCCACCCTTAGCCATCTTATCCTCCTTGTGTGCCGCCCTCCGAAGAGGCGAATTAGGTGCAGGCCCGCTCATGCAGGCCGCCCTGCGGTCTTTGATCACGCATCTCTACTAACGATGACGCACTCGCCCAGCTGCGTCCACTTCACTGATGCACTTGTATACCCAGTTTAGCCAGGGCCTCTCCCGAGCCTTTTTAGGCTGAGCGGCTTTTAGAAAATTCCCTCAATTACCAAAAGCACCTGGGCCGCCACGGATGCCAGCTGCAAGGCAGGCTAATCCAAATCCTCAGGATTCTGGGGCTGGGCGGCGGCCGGGGCGGGATTGACGACCATCTCTGCGGTTTCCATTGCCGAGGGGACGGCCTCCTCTTCTGCCTGGACCTCCACCACCTCTGCGGGCTGCTGCGCCGGTTGCTGAGCCTCGGCGGCCTGCTGGTCTTGGGCGGCTTCATCCAGCTCGGCGACGGTATCGATCTCCACCTCGTCCACCGGCTCGATGGCAGCATCCTCAGACACCTCGGCATCGTCTTCTGGCGATGCGAAGGCTGCCTGGGTGAGGTCCACCAAGCCCTGGACGATAGCGGGGATATTGGGCTCGGCGTCAGGATTGGCGCCGCTGTAGGCCCACTGCAAGATCCAAGCTGCCGAGGAAAGCGCCCCCGCCACCAGCACGTCGTCGGGACAGGCCAATGTGACGGTGTAGGTGCGGTCCACATCCGTTGGAGCCGTGCGCCCGTGGCTCATATCGCCTGCCATGTTGGTTTGAGCCAAAAGCTCCAGGGTGACGTGCTCCAAGAGATGGGCCAGCTCGGTGTCGCCCATGGCATCCTGGAAAGTGGCACCGGCGTCGCCTAGGCAGGCATGGCTTGCGATCTCTGGCATGAGCCAGTAGACATGGGCAGTAGCCTCGACATCTTCCGAGGTCATAAGGGGCGCGCCATCGGCAATGCGCACGGTTGCGGTGAGATCTCTAGGCCCAATGACTACCTGCTGGATATCGATAAGCTGCGCCACGGCCGGCCTCCTGCCTGAATGCGCCCCCTAGGGCTCATGGTTGAATTCATTGACCTCATTCTAACAGGGGCATTGAGGGCGCCTACGACTGGCGCAGAAAAGCCAAGAACCCCGTCGCTTTTGATGGCGACGGGGTTCTTGAAACGAATAAGCGCAGGGCCGTGCAGGGCCGCAAGGGCCGGCTCTAAGAACTCCCAAGAGCAAAGAGGTGGCCCTTTGCAGCACTGGAAAAAGCTACTGCCTATGCTACATCAAAGTATTACTAAAGTAGCAATTTGCTGCGTTAGTAACGATTTAGTAGCCAACGTAGTAAGTTTTCAGAGGGTCGCAAGCCCCTCTTTGCCGGCCGCATTTACACGTGCCGGCAGCACGTCGCACAGCACTTACCACACGCGATTCTCCCGATAGAACCCAATGAGGCTCTGGGTGGAGGCGTCCTGCTCGGCCAGAGCGGCGTCGGACTCAGAGAGCGCCGGGGTGATCTGCTTGGCCAGCTGCTTGCCCAGCTCGACGCCCCACTGGTCGTAGGAATCGATGCCCCACACGGCGCCTTCCACGAAGGTGATGTGCTCGTAGATGGCAATGAGCTCGCCCAGGGAGAAGGGGGTCAGCGCCACGCCAAAGATGGAGGTGGTGGGACGGTTGCCCTCAAAGACGCGGGCGGGGACGATCTCCTCGGGAGTGCCCTCGGCGCGCACTTCGTCGGCCGTCTTGCCAAAGGCCAGGGCCTTGGTCTGAGCCAGGAAGTTGCCCAAGAAGAGCTCCTGGACGTCCTGGTCGCCGTCGCGGGTGGGGTTGGGGGTGTTCACAAAGGCGATGAAGTCGGCAGGGATCATCGAGGTGCCCTGGTGCAGCAGCTGGTAGAAGGCATGCTGGCCGTTGGTGCCCGGCTCGCCCCAGAACACCTCGCCGGTGTGGCAGGTGACAGGAGTGCCGTCCCAGCGCACAGACTTGCCGTTGGATTCCATGGTGAGCTGCTGGAGGTAGGCCGGGAAGCGGGAGAGGTACTGGTTGTAGGGCAGCACGGCATGGCTGTAGCTCTTGAAGAAGTCCACGTACCACACGTTCATGAGGCCCATGAGGGCGATGGCATTCTGGCGCAGCGGAGTGTTCTCGAAGTAACGGTCCATGGCGTTCATGCCGGCCAGGAAGTCCTGGAAGTTGGAGGGGCCAAGGACCACGGCCAGGATGGTGCCCACCGCGGAGTCTACCGAGTAGCGGCCGCCCACCCAGTTCCAGAAGCCAAAGGCGTTGGCGGGGTCGATGCCAAACTCCTCCACCAGCTTGAGGTTGGTGGACACGGCTACAAAATGCTTGGACACAGCGTCTTTGCAAGAGGACTCAGAGCCGTCGATGGCGCCGGTCTCGGTCAGCTTGTCCAGCAGCCAGGTGCGGGCCTCGCGGGCGTTGGTGATGGTCTCCAGGGTGGTGAAGGTCTTGGACACCACAATGAACATGGTGGTCTCAGGATCCAGGCCAGCCACCTTCATGGCCAGGTCGTTGGGATCGATGTTGGAGATGAAGCGGGCAGAAATGCCTGCGTCGGCATAGGCCTCCAGCGCCTGATAGGCCATGGCCGGACCCAGGTCAGAGCCGCCAATGCCAATGTTCACCACCGTCTTGATGGCCTTGCCAGTGACGCCTTTCCACTCGCCGGAGCGGACCTTCTCGGCAAAGTCATAGATACGGCCCAGGGTCTCATGCACGTCTGCCACAGCGTCCTGGCCGTCCACCATAAGGGTGCCTGCCTCAGAGGCGGGCCGGCGCAGCGCGGTGTGGAGGACGGCGCGGTCCTCGGTGGTGTTGATGTGCTCGCCAGCCAGCATGGCCGAGAAGCGCTCGCGCACGCCCACTGCCTCGCCCAGGTTGGCCAAAAGATCCAAGGTCTTGGAAGTCACCAGGTTTTTAGAGAGGTCGAAGCGCAGGTCCTCGACATCGAAGGTCATAGAAGGCACGCGCTCGGGATCGGCGGCGAACCAGTCCTTGAGGGAGATACCCTCCTTTTGAAGCTCGTCAAAGTGCGCTTGCAGGGCCGCCCACTGGGGGGTGGCAACGGCGTCGATAGGCTTGCCAACTGCCATGAATGTTCCCTTCTCCTTCTGGGCGCCGCGACGCTGCCGCAGGCTCCCTTCTCGCGGGGCACAAGGCCCCTCAATTGTGAGGCTCGGCCCCATGGCGAACTGTTTCGCCTCTATGGCTTTCAATCTACTCCACGGCGGGACGCCAGGCGGCCAGCTCGGCGGTCACTGCGGTTTCTACAGATGTGAAACGAACTCGTATGGCACTGAAGGGCGACGGAACGCAGGTGCGGGACGACGGCTAGCAGGCGCGGGGCAGCCCAGAGCAGGTGCGGGGGCAGCCTCTAGTAGGGCTCTCCCAGCGGAGGCAGCTGCTTGAGGTAGGCCCACTGCAGCTGCTTGGCGGCGGGATCGGCCAAAGCCGCCTCGAAGCCGCCCAGATTCAACAGGCGCAGGCCCAGCACCTCGGTCACATAGCCCGGCTGCAGCATGGCGCATTCGAGCGTTGGCAGAGCCACAAGCTCGGGGGCGAGGGTTTCTCGGGCCAGGTTGGCCGCCGCCTCATCGCAAAGGATCACCGTAGAGGGGCTCAAGGTGGCCAGCGCCAGCCGAAAGCCCTCCGGATCCACCGGCGCCCCTGCGGCAGTCACGGCGCTCAGGGCACACCAGTCTTCCGGGGCGTAGCCCAAGCGCTCGAGGGCGGCGTGGAGGGCAGCGCCGTCGGCTCCCGACAAAAGCGCGCCACCGGCGGCCTCGGCAGGCCCCGGCTCGCCTTTCACCAGCAGCACCGAGGCAAAGCCGTTTCCCGCCAGCACCAAGCCTCGCTGCTCTAGCCGGGCTACCTCGGCAGCGGTTTTGTCGCGCGCCTGGCGGCGGAGTTCTTCTCGGGCAGAAGTCATGGTCCCTCCCTGGAAAAGCGACGAGCAGGGCGCCTTGTAACTAAGGTACAGTGCAATCGTGCAAGCTTTGTTGGCAAAACCCGCAGGAATCGCCCTTCTCGTATCGTAAACGCGAACTGGTGGGTATGCACCTGTCGGACACACACTGCCAGCTTTTTTAGTTGGCCTACCTCCAAGGAGGAATCATGGCAGTCACAGAACTCACTGCTCAGAATTTCGACGAGGTCATCTCAAGCTCAGACAAGCCTGTGCTGGTGGACTTTTGGGCCAGCTGGTGCGGCCCCTGCCGCATGATGTCGCCCATCGTCGACGACCTGGCCGATCAAATGGCTTCCGTGCTCAAGGTGTGCAAGGTCAACGTCGAGGACAATCAGGATCTGGCCGCTCGCTTCCAGGTCATGTCCATCCCCACGCTCATGCTCTTCAAGGACGGCAAGGCCGTGCACACCGTAGTAGGCGCCGTGCCCCGCGACCGTTTGGTCCAGGAGCTGGCTCAGTACCTCTAAGCCAGGCGCCGCTGCTTGACAGGTAAGCCGCGCGGCCTCGCGCCCGCAAAACGGCGCGCCGCCTAAGAAGGCTTACCCAATCATTACAAAGCTGTGAGGCAAATCACGGGCCCGCACGTGTACGGTAAAACGGAGCGTGCGGGCCTTTTGTGCCGCCCTCGCCCCTGGCCCGCCGTTCCACCCCGCGCCGCCGGCTCCTGGCAACATCTTTTCTCGGAAGGCAAGACCTTATGACCCGCACCCCCAAAGAGGATCCCAGACACCAGGCAGGAGTTTCTCGGCAGCCGGCTGTTCCTGCCGAGAAGCACGCCCGTCCCGCCCCACACTCCCCTGCCGAGACGGCAGCCTGGCTCTCTCCCGAGGTGGAGAAGCCCCACTACTGGCAGCGCTTCTTGCACCTGTGCCGCAGGCACGTGCGCACCATCCTGGTCTGCGTGGCGCTGCTGTGCTTCTTGGCTATCTTGGAAGACGTGTGGTTTGGCGAGATCGTGAGGCTGGATGCGCTGGGCTACCGCTTCATTGTGGAGAACCGCAGCGACCTGCTCACGCCCATCATGGAAGAGCTCACCAGCCTGGCGAGTCCCGTGGTGCTGCTAGTGATGCTGGTGATCGTGGCGGCCTTTGCGCCGGGGCGCAGGCCGGGGCTGTGCGCCACCGTCAACCTGGTGCTGGTGGTGCTGCTCAACAGCCTGCTCAAGTTCATTGTCCACAGGCCCAGGCCGGAGGGGTTCAGGCTCATCTCGGAGACGGGGTACTCGTTTCCTTCGGGGCACTCCATGGTATCCATGGCGTTCTTCGGCCTTCTGGTGTGGATGATCTGGCGCTACGACGAGGACCGCACCCTGCGCATGCTGTGGAGCCTCTTCTTTGTGGCGGTCATCGCGCTGGTGGGCATCTCCCGCATCTACCTGGGAGTTCACTACACCTCAGACGTGCTGGCGGGCTTTTGCACCTCGCTCATCTGGCTGGCGTTTTACACCAAGGTGGTGGCACCGGTGTTTCTGAGCGAGCCGGTGAACCCCTCCAACCACAGGCTCAAGCGCATGGTGGAGGCGCCGCGCCACAGCAAGTAGGGGCGCGCGCTCCGTTTTGCTGGGCGGCCCGGTTGACTGGGCGACCCGTTTTGCTACGGGCTCCGTTTGGCTGGACGCATCGTTTTGTTACGTGGATTTTGGGCCAAAAATGGCCGTTTCACTACGTGGATTCACGTAGTGAAACGGAAAACCCCAGGTCGCCAGCAGACATTAGCTACGTGAATTCACGTAGCTAATGCAATAACAGCGCTAGGGCCGCAACGGTGCCAGAGCTGCCACCACAAGCCCTACAGCCCAAAGCGGAACCAGGGGCTGCCCATCTGCATGTCGCTCACAGGCAGCTGGATGATCTGGGGGTCTTCTACCAGGCCGTCGCGGATCCACAGCCGTGCCATGGTGGGCCCCATGGGCGTGCGCGGCAGCGTGGGGCTGCCGGGGTTGATGAGCCAGGCGCCGCCTTCATCGAGGCAGTCGAGCGCCCCGGCGTCCGAATAGCCCACGGCCTCCATCACCTGCCCGGGGTTTTCCATGGCGCGCAGGGGCTTGGACTGCAGGCGGCGGCGCAGCACCTGGCCGCCCTCGGCAGAGCGGCGGATGGAGGGTTTGTGGCTGTGGCCAAAGACGCATACGTCGGCCGAGGCCGGCTTGAGCTGCTCCTCATGATGGGCCACCTGGAAGCGCACGCCGTCGATGGAAAAGCGCATCATCCGCTTGATGTCTGGGCCGTACTGGCCGGCGTAATCGTTGTTGCCCAGGCACAGATGCAAAGGTGCGATGGACTTGAGCAGCGCGAAGTCGGCAGAAGAGGTGATGTCGCCGGCATGCACGATCACGTCGGCCCCACGCAGCTCGCGCTTGAGCTCGTCAGAGATATAGCCGTGGGTGTCGCTGATGATGTCCACTCGCTTGTCTGCCATGACCCTGTGCGTCCTTCTTCTAAAAAAGAGCCGCCTCGAAGGACGGCCCGTCTGTGACTGGAGCCCCTGAAGGCCTGGGAGGGCTTCAGGGGATATCGGTTGCGCCGCGCCTGCAGCGCCCTAGGATGCCCTCTCGCAGCCTTATATGCCCAAGACGCGCTTGAGTTGCACCACGCGGCGGCGGGACACCGAGATCTTCTTATCTTCGATGCCGTTCAAGCCCAGCTGCAAAATGCCGCTGGACACCACCTCGACGTCTTCCACATGGGCCAGGTTCACGATATAGCCGCGGTGCACGCGGAAGAATCCATGGGGCACCAGCTTGGCCTCCAGCTGCGCCAGCGAGATGGTGGACAGGTAGCGGTCGGTATCCGTATAGATGCAGGAGTAATCGTCCTTGGCCTCGATGTAGCGAATCTGATCGATGGGCACCAGCACCTTGCGGCCGCCCTTCTCCACCGCGATGCGCTCCTGGGGCGGGTTGGCCGGGGCCACCGGCGCCATGCGGCTCTCCACCTTGTTCAAGGCGGTCACCAGGCGGTCTGTCTCCACCGGCTTCATGAGGTAGTCCACGGCGTTGACGTCGAAGGCCTGCACCGCGTACTCGCTGTAGGCGGTCACAAAGATCATCGCTGGCGGGTTCTTGAGCTTATGCAGGGCCTCCGCCAACTGCATGCCACTGGTCTTGGGCATGGAAATATCCAAAAACAGGACGTCCGGCCGAGTCTCAATGATCTTCTCCACCGCTTCGCGCGCGCTGGAAGCCTCGTCAATGGAGTCTACCCTGCCGGTCTCCTCCAGCAAAAAGCGCAGTTCAGAGCGAGCAGGGGCTTCATCGTCCACGATCATTGCACTGAGCATTCAATCACCTCATGGGTCGTGCATCTTCAAGCCATCAAAGAGCGGCAGCCGCATCTCGAACAAGACCCGGTTGCCGATAAACTCTTACACCTTTTATGGCCGTCCAACCTCCTTGGACAACCACAAAACCAGCTGAATCCCATCTTACACCACTGGGCGGCTCTCGCTATGTGCCGGTATCTCAGCCTCGCCTTGAGCCCCTCCGTGGGCCCTGAGGGCTGCTGGAGCAGGCCCGTGGATGGCCCCGACCAGCTTGAGGGTCACTGCGGTGCCTTCCCCCAGGCGGCTCACAATGTCGATGCCTGAGCCTGGGCCATAATAGCGAGCCAAGCGCTCTTCGACGTTGCGCAAGGCGATGCCCGTGCCCTTCTCGGCATCAGACATGCCCGACGCCTTTTGCAGCATGGCCTCCACCTGCTCCTCGCTCATGCCGCAGCCGTCGTCTGCCACAGCGACGAGGATGTCGGGGCCTTCGCGGGTCACGTGGATGTCGATGTGCAAGACGCCCTCCTCGCGCATGGCATGGCGCACGGCGTTCTCCACGATGGGCTGAATGACAAAGGCGGGCACCATGACGTTCTCGCAGCCCTCCTCCACACGCTCCTGCTCGGCGATGCGGTCCTCGCCAAAACGGGCGTACTCGAAGGTGAGATAGCGGCGGGTCTGCTCCAGCTCGCGCTCCAGGGGGATGAGCGACTCGGAGTTCTCCAGCGTCTGGCGGTAGAAGGTGGCAAACTCGCGCAGCAGGGCGCGGGCGCGCATGGGGTCGGTGCGCGTGAAGGCCGCGATGGTGTTCAAGGTGTTGAAGAGGAAGTGGGGGTTGATCTGCGCCTGGAGAGCCTTGACCTCGGCTTGGGCGGTGAGTTGCGCCTGGCGCTCCAGCTCGTAGAGGGAGAGCTGGGTGGAGAGCAGCTCGCCAAAGCCCTCGGCCACGGCGTGCTGGGTGTTGTCGATCTCCTTATAGCTGCGATAGAAGAACTTGAGCGTGCCTATGGTGTGGTCGCGCACCACCAAAGGCACCACGATGCCCGCCGGCACGAAGCTCATGAGCTTGAGGCGGCTCTGGGCGTCCATGTTGGCCATGGCGTCGTTGTCCAGGCGCTTCATGAGGGAGAAGGTCTGGGTGCGCCCGCTGTCCAGGGCCTCGCGAGTGGCTTGGGTGGAGATGGGGCGGCCGGGAGGGTAGCTCTCCTCGGACTCGCCCACGTAGGCGATGACCTTCTCGTGGTCGGTGATAGCCACGGCGATGGCCACCGTCTCGGGCAGCAGCGACTGGCACACGGCGCGGCATCCCTCGAAAGTGAGGCCGCCCCGCAGATGCTCCAGAGTGAGCGAGGCGGTGCGCAGCGTACGCTCAGTGGCTTGGGAGCGCACGGAGTCCGGAGCGCCCGAGGCCCCCGCGCCCACCACTATCACCACGCCGATGCCTATGGCCGCGATGACCCACACCATGGTCTCGCCCTGGGCAACGCCCCAAATAAGCAGGATCGCCATGGTGAAGATGCACAGGCACAGGATGGCGGTGATGAAGTTGTTGATGTAGTTGTCTTTCCTATCGCGCGCCATGGGCACCGTCCGGCTCGCCGACGGCATCCTGCTCGGACGCCTCTAGGGCATCCTTAGCTGCCGAGAAGGACTCCTCCTGCTCCTGGGCAACCTCCACCGCCTCCTGAGCGTCTTCCCAGGCTTCGTCCATGGAGCCAGTGACTCCCGACTGCGCTTGAGCAGCCGCCATGGTGGAATCAGCGGTGGAAGCCGGCGCCAGGTAGGGGTTCTGAGCAGGGATTCCCGGAGGGGTCCCATGGTCGAAGAGCCAGGCGGCCACCTGGCGCTCGGACCACAGCCGGCTGATGATAGAGGGCCACCAACTCATGAAGCTCAGGTAGGAGAGCACGTGGTTCTCGGCATTGGCGGCCGCCTCTTTGAGCCCGGAGCGCCAGATGGCCAGATACTCGGCGTGGTCGGGGGTGCCCAGGGCCCGGCGCAGCGCGGTGGAGGCGATGCGGCGGTCCAGGTCGTCGGAGATCCAGGGGCCCGGGTAGGGCATCAGGGATTCCGGCGTCACCTGGTTGAGGTCGATCTTGGTGGCAGCTCGGGCGAGCTTGGCCCGCTCGTAGACCCATCGAAAGACGTTTTGGCGGAAGCGGTTGGCCGGCCGCGGCGTGGAGGGCGGCAGGTGCATGACGCGCCATTGGTTGTCGAACCACACGTCCAAGCCATAGAGGCGCAGGTTGAACAGGTAGTCCATGTCCTCGCCGCGGGTGATGAAGGGGTCGAAGGCCACGCGGGAGTAGGCCTCGGCGCAGATGGCCATGCAGCCGCCGCACATGAAGCTGGACCTGGAGATGCGCGGGCCTGCCTGGGCTTCGCGCATCCAGCGGTTGAACTGCAGGTTCTTGTCCCAGTCGCTGTCATACCAGGCAAGATCCTCGCTGGCCAGGCAGGACTCGTCCTCGTCGATGAAGTAGCCGCTCTTCACCAGCACCGGCAGGTTTTGACGGGTGCGCTGGCCTAAGCCATAGACAGCCTCTGCCAAGAAGGAGGGCGAGAGCACCACCTCGTCGTCGTCCAAGAAAACCACCACGTCGTGGCCAAAGACTGCCGCGGCCACCAGTCCCATGTTGCGAATGGCGCCGTAGCCGCGCAGGCTCACGCACTCGCCGGTGAGCCGCGGGGCGATCTCCACCACGCAGTTTTGGAGCACGCGGCCCTCGGCCTCGCCGACGACCAGGGGCGAGAGGTTGGGGTGCTCGGCGCAGATGGCGTCCACCTGGGCGCGGGCTCGCCGCTCGGACTCAGGGGAGGCCACCAGCAAGATGATGGTGCGCACCACGCCGCGCACCTGCTCCAAGGACTCCAGGCAACGGGCCAGCTCCGGATTGGGAGTACCTACCGGAGTAGCGTGGTCGTAGCCGCCCACACGCTCCTCGGTGGAGGCCCAATAGGACGGGATGACGATGACAGGATTCATGAACGGCCCCCTTGAGCCGGAACGGCGCCGTCAGACGCGAGAAGGCCGGGCAAGGGCGTGCGTTTGAGGGCACGCGCCAGCGGCAAGCCCAGACAGTACATGGTGACCCCTTCGCCCAGAGCCGTGGCGGCCACGCCAAAGAGGTACATGGCGCCCCAGGCCCCGTCCAGCGAGATGGAGGTGAAGGGAATGGTGTAAAACCCCAAGCCCATTAGCATGAGCGGCAAATAGGCCGGCACGATGAGGGCGTTGAAGATCACCGGGCCTGCTACGGCCAGCGCCGGCTTTGCCCTGAAGTGCCAGGTAAACCAAGCTCCCAGCGCTGTAGCTAAAGTGCCAAAGGCCACGTCCAGAAGCCCCAGCGTGCCGGTGCCCCCCAGCACTATGTTGCAGGTGTTGGCCACCGCGCATCCCAAGGCCAAGCCGCCGATGGCGTCCGGCGTGAACAAGGCAAGCACGCAGAGCGCCTCGGAGATGCGAAATTGCACCGGGCCCCAGGCCAATCCGCCCAAAAAGAGCATGGTCACCAACGTGGCCGCTCCATAGAGCGCAGCGATCATCGCGATGCGGGTCATACGGCCCGCAGACAGTGGAGCTCGGTTGGCCATGAACATCCTTCCTGCAGCCGCGCCGCCGCGGCCCAAAGAGACGCCTCTCACACCTAAAAGAATGATGCAGCCAAACGAACCGCCCCGGCTATGAGGGCCGATCTTCTCGGCAGCACACCCGTGTTCCATACTACCCGACAGCTCGGGCACCTGTGGCGAAAGCCTGCGCCCTTTGCATCAACGTTTTCTTTCTTACCGAGAAAAGCCTCCCCGCCGCAAGAGAGCGATGGGGAGGCTTTGGGGTAGGGCGTGGTCGAGGCGAGAGGAAAGCTTAGAACCTCACAGCGCCGTCTGCACCGATGGTGAAGCCGCCTATGCGGGTGTTGCTTACCATGGAACCGTCGGAGCGCAGCAGGTAGAGCTTGCCGTTGTCGATCTGCCAACCGGTCTTCATAGCGCCATCGTCAGCGCCGCCCAGCAGGTACCAGGAACCGTTGACTGCCTGCCAGCCGGTCTTCATGGCGCCGTCGTTGGAGCCGCCAAGGTAGTACCACTTGCCGTTCACCAGCTGCCAACCGGACTTCATGGCGCCGTCGTCAGCGCCGCCCAGCAAGTACCAGGTGCCACCGACCTTCTGCCAACCGGACTTCATGGCGCCGTCGTCAGCGCCGCCCAGCAAGTACCACTTGCCATTGGCTGCCTGCCAGCCGGTCTTCATGGCGCCAGAGCCGTCGAGCAGGTACCAGGTGCCGCCGACCTTCTGCCAGCCGGTCTTCATGGCGCCGTCCTCGGGGCCGCCCAGCAGGTACCAGGTGTCGCCGTCCTTCTGCCAGCCGGAGAGCATGGAGCCGTCCTCGTCCATGAGGTACCACTTGCCGCCCACTGCCTGCCAATCGGTCTTGGCAGCGTTATTCTCGCCGAAGAGATACCAGGTGCCGTCCATCTTCTGCCAGCCGGGATCGACCTTGGAGCCATCCTCAGGCAGGTAGTACGGGGTCTCGTCCACGGTGACCCAACCGGTCGCCTGAGCGCCGTCCTCGCCAAAGGCCATGAGCTTGCCGTCTACGGTGTAGACACCGGTCTTCATGGCGCCGTCGTCGCCCAGGTTGTAGGTCTTGTCGCCCACCTTGGTGATGCCGGTCTTCATGGCGCCGTCGTCGCCAAAGTAGTAGGTCTTGCCGTCGATCTCTTTCCAACCAGTGGCCATGTCAGGGCTGTAATAGGAGGTCTTGTCGCCATCCTTTTGCCACCCAGTTTGAGAGACGCCGTTGGCATCGAAGAGATAGTTCTTGCCGTCGATGGTCTGCTTGCCGGTGACCATTACGCCATCGGTGCCAAAGTAGTAATCCTTGCCGTCGATGGTCTGCCAACCGGTCTTGGCCTCGGGAGCGGCATAGTAGGTCTTGTCGCCCACCTTGACAAAGCCGGTCTGTACAGTGCCGTCTTCGCCCATGACAAAGTCGATGCCGTCGATCTTTTGAAGGCCGGTCTGGATCTTGCCGTCGGCGTCCACGTGGACCTGCTTGCCATCCATGATGACCCACTGGTCGGCAGGCTTGGCGCCCGAGCCATCGGAGACCACGTCATCCTTGAGGACATAAGGATCGGTGACCTCGTCAGCGTAGGTCATAGGTGTCTTAACAGAATCGCTCTCAGCGTCATAGTCGCTGGGAACAAAGGGGGTCTTATGGTCGCCGTTGTGCCAGGTGCGAAGCTCAGTGAGAAGGGTCATGTACTTGGCATGAGCCTGCTCGGTGGCCACGCTGCTGGCAAGATTGGCGGCAGCAATCTGCGCATCGCCAGAGAGAGCCCTGATGTGAGTCTTGACGGCCTCGTTCTGGGTCACGAAGTTGTCCTGGAGGGCACGGATATAGGCGTGGACCGTCTCGCCTACTTCAGCGCGGTCAGCGTTGCAGATGGTGTTCACGTCCATCATCACGTAGGGCATGTAGTAGTCCCAGGGACCGGCCTTAAGAGCCTCGTCAAGGTTGTCGCGATAGCCGCTGCCACCCTGGTGGGCAAGGTCGAGATCCTGGGTGCCATAGCGAGGATTGACCTCGGTCATCAAGCCGCCAAAGGAAGGTACTGCCAGGGAGAAGTCATCACGATTGAGGGCAAGCCACTCAACGGTGGCCTCTGCGGTATCGTCCTTGGAGGCGTCAGCGCTCGCCACACGATTGATCTCGAACATGTGGCTCTCGAGGGAGTCCTGGCGGCCAACGCCGGTAACAGTATTGGCGACGCCTTTCTTGAGGCCGGTGACAGTGTCGGCGCGAGCGGCCAGCGAGCGGATCATGTCCGTAGTGGTCCAGTCGCCCTTGCCAGGGGTGAAGAACAAGGTGCGGCCATCGGTCACATCAAGAATGCGGCCGCCGCTCACGTAGTAATCCACGCCGTCAAGACCGTCGAAGTAGGCGCGGCCAATGACAAAGCGGGAGAACTGGCCCGCGCCCTCGTCGGCACGGGCATAGGTGCTGGCGATGTCAGGCTTGGTCTCGTCGGGCTTGCCATCAGCGCCCTCGAAGTACTTGAGCACACCAGCCTTTTTGGGCATCTCCACCAGGTCCTTGGAGTGGAGGCATTTGGCGGCGTCAGAGAGGTCCAAGTCCTCAGGATAGGTGAGCGAACCCATGTTGGGGTTCACAGAGGCCTTGTCCTCAGGCAGCTGGAAGCCCAGCCACTGGTGGCCGGAAACCACGGAGAACATCCAGGACTCGTGAGCGTCGCTAATGATGAGCTGGTCAGAGGAGCAAGAGCCGTACTTATCGACCAAGGAGCCTAGGAACGCCACGGCGTCTTTGGCGGTCTTGTTCTGGCCCAGTGCCAAGGCCACGTAGTTGAACTCGCCCACGCCGCTGTCTACCGCGGGGTCAAGTGCCCTGATCTCGGAGCTGGGATAGGTGGACAGCGTGGCCGAGCAAGACACGCCCCATTCGTTGATGCCGGCGGCGGAATAGGCGTTCTTAGCGCCTTCCCAGCCATTGTCGCCGTGGTCGCGCACATAGGTATAGCGATAGGTGGGCGTGTCAGAGGTCCACTGGAAGTTGTCGCCCTCGGCAAAGTCGCCGTTCTCGTTTGACTGATAGACGAAGCCAGCCTCATGGGCGGGCTCCACGCCAAAGATCTTTGCTTGGCGGGCGGCGGTGTCCTCGGCACGGCCGGCATACCAGGTATTGGCCTCCTTGGTATACGTGTCGGGCATCCACACCTGAGTGCACGCCAGCGCGTTTACCGGGAGGGCCATGATGGCTGCGGCACCCAGTGCCAAGCCGGTCATCGCCTTGTTGAACCATCGAGTCTTCATAGGCATCCCTTTCTCGGGGACTCCGGATTGAGTCCCTCTCTCTGCCAACAGACGTGTTGGGAAAGGCTCAAAAGCCTCAAACCCCAACAGCTCCACGGAGCCGCTCCCCCTTCGCGACCGGTTACTCTCTATGGGCCCGCGAAGCTTTAGCTCCCTTTCAGCAACTATTAGGATACTCCCTTCTTTGTCGATATGTCACTGAAACTTCCAAGGGTGCTTATTCACCGACGAGCGGTGGGTTTTTATGCGGTAACGGTTGATTTTCATTCGTTTCTATAGGGTGCCTAACAAGACACTACACAGGGTTAACGTGCTCTTTAACACATTAGAGCGCAGTTTCTTAATTGCACGGTCTTTTATTTATGCACTATGCGCTAAATACTAAAATATGCATATCAATGCGTATTTATCTATATTTATGGCAATTTTTCCAGGCCGTTTTTCCCGCTTTTTACCCCTTGTTCCAGAGTTATGGGACAGAGTCTTAAAATAAAATGGCTGCTCACCGACCAGAGAGGAATGCTATGGCTTGCACAACATTGTTGGTAGGCAAGGGCGCCACCTACGACGGCTCCACCATGATCGCCCGCGACGAGGACGACGGCGACGGTGCCTTTTGCCCCAAGAAAATGGTGGTGGTCGAGCCTGCCGATCAGCCCCGCCACTACCACTGCGCCATCTCTCATCTGGATATCGAGCTGACAGAGACCCCTCAGCGCTATACCGCCATGCCCAACGTGGATCCCAAAGAGGGCATTTGGGCAGAAGCCGGCGTCAACGACTCCAATGTGGGCATGAGCGCCACTGAGACCATCACCACCAATCCCCGCGTCTTAGGCGCAGACCCCCTGGTGGCCTACCAGCCCGCCCAAGGCGTCCAAGGCCAGCCAGGCCACCTCCCCGAGAAGCCGGGCGGCATTGGCGAGGAAGACCTGGTCACCTTGGTGCTCCCCTACATCACCTGCGCCCGCGAAGGCGTCCTTCGCCTGGGACGGCTGCTGGAGCGCTATGGCACCTATGAGTCCAACGGCATCGCCTTCTCCGATGAAAACGAGGTCTGGTACCTAGAGACCATCGGCGGCCACCATTGGATCGCCCGCCGCGTGCCCGACAACGCCTACGTCACCCAGCCCAACCAGCTGGGCATCGATCGCCTCGACCTTTTGGACGCCACCGGCGACGGCAGCGAGTATCTTGCCAGCGCCGACATCATCGACTTCATCATCGACCACAAGCTCAACCTGGCCATGCCTCAGTCCCTCGCCAAAAGCGCGTTGGCCTCTGCAGTGAACGCCATGAGTGCCGACAAGGACCGCCTCCGCGGGCTGCCCCGCATCGTGAACCCCCGCATCCTCTTTGGCAGCCACGATTACACCGACCACATCTACAACACTCCCCGCGCCTGGTATATGCAGCGCTGCCTGAACCCCTCGGACACCTACGACGGTCCCGACGCCCAGTACCAGCCAGAGAGCGACGATCTGCCCTGGTGCCGCGTGCCCGAGCACAAGGTCACCGTGGAAGACGTCAAGCAGGTGCTCTCCAGCCACTATCAGGACACGCCCTACGACCCTTACGGCACCCGCGGCAACGAGCTCACCCGCAAGTACTATCGCACCATAGGCATCAACCGCAACAACGAGTGCGCCTTGATCCAGATCCGCCCCTATGCGCCCGAGGGCTTGAAGGCGATCCAATGGACCGCCATGGGCGACATGACCTACTCCACCTTCATCCCGCTCTACACCAACGTCCACTCCATCCCGGCCTACCTGGACGTGGCCTCTCGCACCACCACCGAGACCTTCTACTGGGAGAACCGCATCCTCGCCGCCCTGGCCGACGCCCAGTTTGGCAGCAACTGGAATACCGTTACTGCCTACCAAGACGCCACCCTAGGCCAAGGCCATGCCCAGGTAGAAGCCACCGACGCCGCTTGCGCCCAGCTAGACGGCGCCCGGCTCGCCCAAGCGCTAGAAGCCGCTAACCAAAAAACTTGCGACCTTATCCAAAAAGCCACCGATGACGTCTTGGCAGCGGTGCTCTTTACCACTAGCGTGAACATGCGCGACCGCTTCAATATGAGCGACCGCTAATCCGCACTGCCTCGCCTGGCAAAAGCGCGCATCGCACCGCCTGGGCCCCGCGCGCTTTTGCCAGGCGCCCGTTCTATCCCTCGA
Source organism: Olsenella sp. KGMB02461 (assembly GCF_012584445.1). GTDB lineage: Bacteria > Actinomycetota > Coriobacteriia > Coriobacteriales > Atopobiaceae > Leptogranulimonas. Next base: position 1,481,713 of record NZ_JABAHI010000008.1, on the reverse strand, counting down.
TCCTTCCTATCCGTCGAAAAGAGCTCTGGCCGCTATGGACATGCCCCTGGTGCCTCCAGGAATTCACGCTACCCCCGAAGACAAAGCCAACGGCGAGCGCATGCGCCGCCGCCGAGAGCTCCCCAGCTTTAGGCGCACCTTCTTCTTTGTGAACGTGGGACTGTTGCTCACCGCCATAGGCATCGTCATCTTCAAGGCGCCCAACCATTTCGCCTTGGGCGGCACCTCGGGCCTCTCCATCATCCTCTCCACGCTGCTGCCCCAGTTCGACGTGGGCGACTTCATGTGGATGCTCAACCTGATCCTGGTGGTCGCCGGCCTCATCCTGCTGGATCTTCGCACCATGGGCTGGACCGTCTTCGCCTCCTTCGCCCTCTCCTTCTACGTCTCGCTCATCGAAATCATCTGGCCCCGAGTCACCCCGCTCACCTCCAACCCCCTGCTCGAGCTCTGCTTCGCCGTGATGTTGCCGGCTATGGGCAGCGCGCTGGTCTTCAATGTGGGAGCATCCACCGGCGGCACCGACATCCTTGCCCTCATCCTCAAACGTCGCACCCACTTGCGCGTGGGCCAAGCGCTCCTTGCCACCGACGGCGCCATCGTCGCTGTCGCCGTCTTTCTTTACGGCGCCGAGACGGGCCTCCTCTGCATCCTGGGCCTTCTCGCCAAAACCCTCATCGTGGACAACGCCATCGAGGGCTTCAACCAATCCAAGGTCTGCACCGTGCTCTGCCCCGACCCTGCCGCCGCCATCGACTTTTTGGTCAACGAGCTCTATCGCACCGCTACCCTCACCCAAGTCCAAGGCGCGTTCTCCGGCAAGCCCATGACCCAAATCACCGTGGTGCTCTCTCGACCCGAGGCCGTCCGCTTCCGCGCCTTCCTCGCCGAGCAGGAGCCCCAAAGCTTCATGACCATGGTGAGCAGCTCTGAGATCATCGGTCGAGGCTTTCGCTCCATCTAGCTGCCGAGAAACCCTGCCGCCTCGCTCCCCCACCACTCCTACGCTGAAGCCATAGCTGCCGCAAGAGCTGCTATGGCTTCTTTGTTGATGAACCCCCCTGAATAGCTGTTTGGACATAGTCGCCTCCATTGCCGGGTAAACCCTTCTCTAGCAGCGTTTTGCATGAAGCAAAACCCTTACACCTACCGGAGGAACCATGTGCAGCGACACCCAGAAAAAAATGGACGAAGTGAAAGCCAGCGAAGCCGACCCCATGATGGTAGAAGGCGCCAACTCTGTGGAGCAGGAGACCGAGGGCGTAGACGTCCCTCTGACCACTGATCCCGACGACGTCGAAGGCGTTGTGGAAGAACGCGACATCAAGCTGGAGGACTAACTCCTCAAAGCAGCCACGGGCCACAACCACCGTGGCCATGCGGACAAAGAGCGTGCGCAAATAAGGAGCGTTGACCCAGGTCAACGCTCCTTATTTGTTGCTTTACATCTAAGCGATCTGGAAAGGGCTGGAGGATTTGGCACACTTGCCATGAGGGCTTGTGAGCAAGCGTTTTTCCAAAAAGCTTTGCTCACAAGGCTAGCAAGCACTGGGGTTTTACAAAACCCCAGTGCCCAGACCCGCCTCATAACGCGCGCGGCGCCACAATACTTGCCATGAAGGCCTAAGTTGCAAGTCGGCGCCTGCCAAGAAGAGCTACCAGCGCAAAAAGGGACCGCACTCCCAAAGGGGAATGCGGTCTCTTGCAAGCAATGCGAGCGACTCAGAAGTAGCTCACGAGCGACTCACAGGGTGCGAGTCAGGGAGAAATTACTTCTCGGCAGGCTCGTCTGCCTGATCGTACATGGACTGCAGCTTGAGCAGGTGCTCGTAGCGATCCATGGCAGCCTGCTCGTTCTCGGCGAACAGCTCGGAAGCGCGGTCCGGGAAGAAGCGGCGCAGCGAGGCATAGCGGTTCTCGTTCTCCAGGAACTCCTGGTAGCCACCCTTGGGGGCCTTGGAATCCAGGACGAAACGCTTGCCAGCGGGAGCGGCGGGGTTGAAGCGGAACAGGTTCCAGTAGCCGCAATCCACCGCGCGCTTCTGCTCCTCCTGGCAGTGCAGCATGCCGCCCTTCTTGATGGAGTGCATCTCGCAGGGGCTGTAGCCGATGATGAGGGAGGGGCCGTCATAGGCCTCGGCCTCAGCAAGGGCCTTGAGCAGCTGGGAGGGATTGGCGCCCATGGCCACCTGAGCCACATAGACGTAGCCGTAGCTCATCATCATCTCAGCCAGCGGCTTCTTCTTGATGGACTTGCCGGAGGCGGCGAACTGGGCTACCTGGCCCAGGTTGGAGGCCTTGGAGGCCTGGCCGCCGGTGTTGGAGTAGACCTCGGTGTCGAAGACGAAGACGTTCACGTTCTCGCCGGAGGCCAGCACGTGGTCGAGGCCGCCAAAGCCGATGTCGTAAGCCCAGCCGTCGCCGCCGAAGATCCAGAAGGACTTCTTGGACAGGTAGGACTTGTTGGCGGCAATGTCCTCGGCTACGGGGTTGTCGCTCTTTACCAAGGCAGAGGCATAGTCAGCGGAGACCTGCTGGGAGATGCCGGTGGTGTCCTTGTTCTCGAGCCATGCGGCAGCAGCCTCTTTGAGGCCCTCGGGCAGGCCCTCGACCTCCAGCAGCTTCTCGGTCTGAGCGGCCAGGCGGTTCTGCTCGGCCTTGTAGCCGATGAGCAGGCCCAGGCCATGCTCGGCGTTGTCCTCGAACAGGGAGTTGTTCCAGGCAGGGCCGTGGCCGGCAGCGTTGCAGGTGAAGGGAGAGGTGGCCGCAGGATTGCCCCAGATGGAGGAGCAACCAGTGGCGTTGGAGATGAACATGCGGTCGCCAAAGAGCTGGGTGATGAGGCGGGCATAGCTGGTTTCGGCGCAGCCGGCGCAGGAGCCGGAGAACTCCAGCATGGGCATGGAGAACTGGCTGCCGCGGGTGTTCTTGTCGCTAAAGAGCTCGCGCTTCTCGGTGACGTCGTTGACCGCGTAATCCCAGACGGGAATCTGGTCGGCTTCCTCGGCCTGAGGCACCATGGTGAGGGCGCCGCCGTCCTCCTGAGTGGACTTGGGGCACGCGGAAAGGCAGTTGTAGCAGCCCATGCAGTCCAGCGGGGACACGGCGACCGTGAAGGTGTAGCCGGTGTTCTTGGGGACCTTGAGCTCCAGGGTCTTCATGGCCTCAGGGGCGTTGGCCTGCTCCTCGGCGTCCATGACGACCGGGCGAATGGCGGCGTGGGGGCACACGTAGGCGCAGTTGTTGCACTGGATGCACTTCTCGGGATCCCAGCGGGGAACCATAACGGCAGTGCCGCGCTTCTCGTAGGCGGAAGCGCCAAGCTCCCAGGCGCCGTCGGCGTTCTTCACGAAGACGCTCACGGGCAGGCTGTCGCCGTCCATGCGGTTGATGGGGTTCATGATCTTTTGGACCTGCTCGACGATGGCGTCGCGGCCGCGCAGGGTCTCGTCCTCGACAACCTCGGTGGCGTTGGCCCAGTCGGCAGGCACCTCGAACTTGTGGAAGGCGGTGGCGCCGGCGTCGATGGCCTTGTGGTTGGCGGCCACCACGGCGTCGCCCTTCTTGGAGTAAGACTTGGTGGCGGCGTCCTTCATGTACTGGAGGGCCTCCTCGGCAGGCAGGATGTCTGCCAGGGCAAAGAAGGCGGACTGCAGCACGGTGTTGGTGCGCTTGCCCATGCCCACCTTCTGGGCCAAGTCGATGGCGTCGATGAGGTAGACGTTGACGTTGTTCTCGGCGATGTAGCGCTTGGCCTCGGCAGGCAGGTGCTCAGCGAACTCCTCGTCGGACCATTGGGAGTTCACCAGGAAGATGCCGCCCGGCTTGACGTCGCGGACCATCTTGAAGCCCTTGATGATGTAGCTGGGGTTGTGGCAGGCCACGAAGTCGGCCTTGGTGACGTAGTAAGGAGCGCGGATGGGCGAATCGCCAAAGCGCAGGTGGCTTACGGTCACGCCGCCGGTCTTCTTGGAGTCGTACTGGAAGTAGGCCTGCACGTACTTGTCGGTGTGGTCGCCGATGATCTTGATGGAGTTCTTGTTGGCGCCCACGGTGCCGTCGCCGCCCAGACCCCAGAACTTGCACTCGATGGTGCCAGGGGCAGCGGTGTTGGGGGCATCCGGGTCCATAGGCAGGGAGAGGAAGGTGACGTCGTCCTCGATGCCAATGGTGAACTCGCGCTTGGGCTCATCGGACTTGAGCTCCTCGTAGACGGCGAAGGCGGCTGCGGGGGGCTCGTCCTTGGAGCCCAGGCCGTAGCGGCCGCCGATGACGGGGATCTCGGTGATGCCGGCCTCCACCAGGGAGGTGACGACGTCCTGGTAGAGAGGCTCGCCAATGGAGCCGGGCTCCTTGGTGCGGTCGAGCACGGCGATCTTCTTGACGGTCTTGGGCAGGGCGGCGGCGAAGTCCTCTACAGACCAGGGGCGATAGAGGCGCACCTTGACCAGGCCCACCTTCTCGCCATGGGCGTTGAGGTAGTCGATGACCTCTTCCAGGGTGTCGCAGAAGGAGCCCATGCAGACCACTACGCGGTCGGCATCGGGGGCGCCATAGTAATCGAACAGGTGATAGCTGGTGCCCAGCTTCTCGTTGATCTTGTCCATGTAGCTCTGGACGATCTGAGGCAGCGCGTCATAGGCGCCGTTGCAGGCCTCGCGGTGCTGGAAGAAGATGTCGCCGTTCTCGTGGGAGCCGCGGGCGGTGGGGTGCTCGGGGTTCAGGGCGTGGTCGCGGAAGGCCTGGACGGCGTCCATGTCGACCATGTCGCCAAGGTCCTCAAAGTCCCAGGTGGCCACCTTCTGGATCTCGTGAGAGGTGCGGAAGCCGTCGAAGAAGTTGAGGAAGGGCACGCTGCCCTCGATGGCGGCCAGGTGAGCCACAGGAGCCAGGTCCATGACCTCCTGGACGTTGCCCTCAGCCAGCATGGCGTAGCCGGTCTGGCGGCAGGCCATGACGTCGGAGTGGTCGCCAAAGATGTTGAGGGCCTGGGTGGCCACGGTGCGGGCGCTTACGTGCAGCACGTTGGGCAGGCCCTCGCCGGCCATCTTGTACATGTTGGGGATCATCAGCAGCAGACCCTGGGAGGCCGTGTAGCTGGTGGTGAGGGCGCCAGCGCCCAAAGAGCCGTGGACAGCGCCGGCAGCGCCAGCCTCAGACTCCATCTCCTGGATTTTCACCGGGGTGCCAAAGATGTTCTTGAGACCCTGGGCAGCCCACTGATCCACATGGTCGGCCATGGGGCTGGACGGCGTGATGGGATAGATGCTCGCCACCTCGGTGAAGGCATAAGAGACCCAGGCTGCGGCCTCGTTGCCATCCATTGACTTGAATTTTCTTGCCATATCCTCTCCTTCAAAGCCTAACGACCCACCCTCAAAGGGTGATTCTGCACTGGGAAATCCCCAGCAAAAGCCCTGTTCTAAGGACGGTGCGCCGCTCGCTTAAGCCTTCAGGCCTTCGCCCGAAGCGACCCTTGCGGGCTGCCATGCACGCGGCCTCCAGCCAGAATGGGCGCACTATCGCCTTATGATTATCGCTCATTTTCAGCTCAGGGGCATAGCTGAACGCCGCTGGATTCAGGTTTCTTCTGAGCGCCTTGCCTTCGCAGGACACCCTCTGCTCTCAAGGGCTTATCGCAGGACAAACCCAAGGCAGCCGCAGACCGCCCTCCAGACTCGCACGCGTGCACCTCCCCCACAGCCCCAAACCCCGTGCGATAAATATATTTGTAAGCCCCATCATAACGTCCGCCAACGGTAGTGGGCATGGCTAATGGCGCTCCTCCAGGCCACAAACATGAAATGCACCTGGTAGCCCCAAAGGCTTCCAGGTGCAGCGCTTTTCTAGGCAAGGGATTGCGTCCCAAGCTCGCAGGTTCGCCGGAGCCCTCAAGCCTTGCCGAGAAACCCTTCCATCCCAGGCAGAGAGGGCAAGGGTTTCTCGGCAAGGAGAAGCGCTCGGGCTTTTTGGTCGCAGCTGTTGGCTGCAAAGCTCACTGGGAGAAGGCCATGGGGCCTGAGTCGGGGTCGTCGGGGGCGGGATCTGCGGATGCAGCCTGCCTGCGCGCCAGCTGGCGCTTGCGGCTCAAGAGGCGCTGGGCCTCTCCCGCGGCCAGCAGGATGAGCACGCCTGCCAAAAGAGGCAGTTTGGCCAGCTCGTCGGGGGTGTCGTTGAGAGGCACGGCGGTGGCTGCGGCGGCCAGCACGATCTCTGCCACAGGCAGCGCCAGCATCACGGCTAAAAGCTTGCCCTTGAAGGGGGCGCGGAAGACGCGCTCGCGAGAGTCGGTGGCGCGCAGGCGGGCGAACGCGGGGAACATGGGCAGGTAGCTCAGGAGCAAGAAGACCACGTTCATGGAGAAGAAGATCCAGAAGACCTCGGAGTCTTCGCCCAGAGGCACCTGCAGCAGCAATACCAGGCTCGCCACGATGCCGGTCATGAGGGCGCTGCCGTTGGGCATGGAGTTGGCGCGCGACCGCAGGGCGAAGGGACGAGGCATGTTGCCTTCCTCGGCAGCCTTGCAAGCTACAGAGTTGATGCCAAAAGACCAGCTCACCATGTTGGCGAACAAGGTCACCAAGAACGCCGCGCCCACCAGGCTCACCAGCGGCGAGCCCTCCCCCACCATGGCCACCACCGCGTCCACGATGCCGGAGTCCAGGTTCAAAGACTCGGTGGGGACCGCGGCGCCGATGCCGATGCCGCAGAGGATGTAGACCGCAGCGATGGTGATGCCGCCTGCCACGATGGCGATAGGGATGTCGCGGCGTGGGTTGGCCATGGAGTCGGCGAAGGTGGTGACCACCTCGAAGCCCATGAAGTTGAAGAGGATGATGGACAGGAAGGTGAGGGCGCTCACGTTGGTGAGGTCCGGCAGGAAGGTGGCCGGGCTCATGTCGTTGGCAAAGCCGTTGGCAGTGGCGTACCAAATGCCCAGGCAGCCTACGACCACCGCGATGGCCACTTTGAGGATGGCGCCGCCGTTGAGCACCCAGGCGGAGTCGGACACCTTGGAAGTGGCCATGAGCACCACGATCCACACGAAGGCCAGCTCGATGGCCAGAGTGCCCCAGATGGTGAACTCCATGCCGGTCACAAAGCCGATGATGTCGGGGAACAGGGTGGCGCAGGAGGCGATCCAAAGCGGGAAGTTGATCCAGTAATACCAGGCCACGCGGGAGCCCCACTTGTCGCCCAACGCGTCGCGGACCCAGTCATAGAGGCCGCCGTCTGAGTCGTAGGTGGTGCCAAGCTCGGCCACCACCATGCCGTAAGGCAGAAGGAAGGTGATGATCAAAAAGATCCACCAGAAGAATTGGGCGTTGCCAATGGCGGCGGCGGGTGCGGCAGCCTCGGCCACGAACACCACGCAGATCACCGACAGGATGACGTCTATAAACGAAAACTTCTTACCGGCCACAACTACTCCTTTCGTTGTGCCAGAAGGCCGCCTGCCGGCACGTTGCCAGAGATCGCGCCCAGGCGGCCTTCCATGACGAGTAGGGGTCAGGTATTAGTTGTCCAGCTCCGAGGTGGGGAGCTTCATGGCCTGAAGGGCGGCCACCAGCTCCTGCTTGGCGCCGTTGACCTCGTCGGTCACCACGTTCCAGGGGCAGAAGGTAGCGAGCAGGCCGCGGATGGAGTGCTTGCGGTTCTCGGCCTCCACCCAGCAGAGGGAGCGCTCGGGATCGTCCATGACCTCGTCGACGACCTCCTCGCCACGGGTGGCGGGCAGGCAGTGCATGAACTTGGAGTTGGGGCCCGCCAGGTTCATGAGGTCCATGGTCACCTGGTACTTGGGATAGAAGACGTCCATGTAGGAGGCGCCGTCCACCTGGGCGTCGTAGAGGCCGTACCACACGTCGGTGTAGACAAAGTCGGCGCCCTTGATGCTGTCGGGGTCATCGGAAATGGTGATGGTGCCGCCGGAGACCTTGCAGTTGGCCTCGCCGATGGCCAGCAGGTCGATGTCGGAGTCTACCTGCAGGCCGCCGTCGGTGATCTGGTGGCCCTTGGGGCCAAACTGCACGAAGTCCATGCCCATCTTGGAGCAGATGAACATGAGGGAGACGCACACCTGGGTGGCGTCGCCGATAAATGCCAGCTTGCAGTCCTCGATCTTCTTGCCCTCAGGCAGGTTCTCCATCATGGTCATGAGGTCGCCGATCTCCTGGGTGGGATGATTGAACTCGCTCATGCCGTTGAGCACGGGGGCGGGGGAGTACTTGGCCAGGTTGGCAACGTCCTTGTGGCGGTCGACGCGGGCCATGATGACGTCCAGCAGCGAACCCATGACGCGGGCGGTGTCCTCGATGGACTCATGGCCGCCCAGCTGGATGGAGCCAGGGCCAAAGAACTCGGCGTGGCCGCCCAGGTCGGTCATTGCGGTCTCGAAGGAGATGCGGGTGCGGGTGGAGACCTGCTGGAAGATCATGCCCAGGGTCTTGTCCTGGAGCAGGTGGGGATAGTAGCCGTTCTTGATGCACTTCTTAAGAGCGATGGAGAGGTCGATGATCTGGAGGATCTGCTCTTTGGTGAGATCGTTGGTGTCGATGAAATCCTTGGGGAATCCCTGAGCCATAGCGATGTCCTTTCTCCGAAAGCCTTAGGTTTTAAGGCCCTTCTCCCTGGGGCGGATGGGCTCCGCCTGATCTACGAGTCCAATATTTATCGATGGATTTCGAAGGGCAAGGTTATTTAGGGTTGAGGTGCCACTGGGAGAAATCAACCCTAGATAAACCCTTGCTAGACCGGCTATTGGAGCCCTCGCCGAGCTGGATCGAGCGGAGATTGTTCTGTCGGGCAGGGCTGTCCGCCAGAACGGGGGGGCAACAGCATTATGCCGAGGGCAAGAAGCGACAAAAGGCTGCTGTGCGGGCGGCCATCCTACCGCCAAGCACCCTGCTGAGTGACCCGCAGCGCCTGGCCGCGTCCGCTGAGTATCGCGCCGAGAGTGCCAAACATCCTAAAGTGCCGGCTAAGCATCCTGCAGCGCTGCAGCGCCTACTAAGTACAAGTACTTAGTAGGCGCATCTGATGAGCTGCGATTTTATCACCTACTAAGTACTTTTTTTCTTTCTTGAGCCGCGCGAGGACCCAAAAAAGTGCTTAGTAGGCGCTTGATCAGAGTCACCCAACTGTGGCCCCCGGCTGCGGGCCCCACCGATGACCACCGCGCCGGATCGCTTGGCCGCGCACATGTGGGCACCCACGGCCAGGCACGGATGAAGGTATTGAAATATAGTGGACATCCCCTTTACCCATAAGGATGTCCCACAAAAGAGTAAGCTCGAGAAACCTGGTGATGAAAACTCCGGGTTTTGAGGCTCGGGAGGGGCGCTCCGTTGTCATGGAGCTTGTCGTGTTGAATGTCTGATATTCAGCACACCTAAAATGCTCTCCCCCAAACGGCGCAAGGCCAAAGTGGCAGCAAAAGCGCAGCGAAAGCAAACGCCGCCCCTTGGCAGCCGTCAAAAAGCAGTGCTACCAAAAGCAACGGTCGCCCGCCAAGCCTCCGGATAAATTTTTATTTTGATATTGATAGGCGGAGGGTACGGTGTTAATCCTTTGTGGCATATCGGCTCATCTAGCCCTGATATCTGGGATATCCCAGTTTCTATGTACCCCCGAGAAGCAAAGAATGGCTCTCGCCGACAGCCAAGCAAACAGATTGGCCATAGGCCTACTCGAAAGATCAAGGCTCTACAGAAACAGCCATGACATTCGTCAGGCGCTGAGTCCATGCGACACTACTGCAAGCCTCCTGGTGAACGATCCAACGAAGGCTCACAGACTCAAGAATTGCACAGTAACTGTATGCACAGCCGACCTCCCGCCGGGAGCATTGGTACGGCTATGGCCGGCCTCTCTTCCTAAAGATTGTGAAAGCGCCATCTATCTCACTGCCCCGATGGAGCATTTTCGCCAGTCAGCCGGCAGACTCACCTCTAGCCAGCTGCTCCTCCTGGGCTCTTGGTTATGCGGGCAGTATCGGCCTCGTCCGGATCTTACCAGCGGTTTTATCGGCGCCCCACCCCTCTGCTCTGCCGAATCAATACAGCACTATTTAGCTATGAACCCCCTGTTGCGGTGCCGGAAAAAAGCACAGTCCACCGCCGCTTGCCTTATCAATAACCTAGCTTCTCCCGCAGAGGCAGCACTCCTCCTGCTGCTCACCTGCCCCGCTCGACTGGGTGGCTACGGCTTGCCAAAACCCAAGGCAAACCCTAGCATTGCGCTCAATGAATCCGCGCGTCAGCTACTGCCTGCCCAAAAGACTGTGAAACCTGACCTTTTCTGGCCCGAAGCCGCCCTCGACGTCGAGTATGACAGCGATGAGTACCACAGCCAATCCCTCAACACTCACGACCGACAGCGAATAGCCGCCCTTATGGCTATGGATATCGAAGTGCTCCCCATAACCCCACAGACCCTTTATAGCGAATCCGCTTTAAAACGCGTTGCCGAGATAATCTCTCGAAAGTTAGGTGTACCTCTTCAGACACCAGTGGAGTCAAAACAGGCTGAACTCCGGCAAACCGTATTGGGCCCACATGATTTTTGGTAATCCCCTTACGTCATCAGGCATGGAGGTATGCTCGCTCTCCTCCATGCCTGTCGCTCCTCACTGCCACCACTCTTCGCGCCTGCCACTTCTCATACCTGACGCTTCTCATACCTACCACGCCTCTCACCTACTAAGTACATATGCTTAGTAGGCAATCTGCTTGACCTGCATTTTTATCGGCTACTAAGTACTTTTTTCCTTTCCAAGCCGCGCGAAAGCCTAAAAAAGTACTTAGTAGGCGCACCTACCAAGGACGCATTGGCTAAGCACTTAGTAAGTGCACCGGCTAATAGGCGCCTCAATTTGCTATCGCCTGATTTAAGCCGCCCCACCCCAAAAGACCCCGCAGGCTCTATGGTCCTGCGAGGTCTTGGGAAAGACATCGGTCTTTGAGGGCGCCTTGAGGAGCCGGCACTCCACAAGGGCGCACGGGAGGGTACAGGGGCTTGTGCCTAGGGAGTGTGCCTAAGGTTGGAGGCGAAGCACACTTTTAGGCAAGAGGCTCCTGCTGGGTGATGCAGTGGATGTTGCCGCCGCCGTAGACTACCTGCTCGCTCTTGACGCCCACGCACTTATAGACGCCCTCGCCCCAGGTCTCGTCGTAGATCTTCTGGAGAGTGTCAACAGCCAGCTGGTCGTTCACGTCGCCGTACTGAGGCACGATAACGCCGTGGTTGGTGACCAGGTAGTTCATGTAGGAGGCGATGAGGGGCTCATCGGGGACACGGGGCTCGGCATTCTCGTCCACGTCGATGGAGTCGCAGGCCTCCTGGGTCATGTACAGGGGGTTCACCGGCATGGGGAGCTTGTAGACCTTGAGCTGGCGGCCCTTGGCGTCAGTGGCATTGGAGAGGGTCTCGTAGGCGTCGTGGCACTGGCTGTAGAAGGGGTAGTCAGGGTCGTCGGTCCAGATGACGGCCACAACGCCAGGGGCGATGAAGGTGGCGACGTCGTCGATGTGGCCGTTGGTCTCCTCGGGGTCAATGCCCTCCTTGACCCAGATGACCTTCTCGACGCCCAGGTACTCCTTGAGGTGCTCGTCCATGTAGGCGCGCAGCGGCTCGCTCCAGGGCTCGAACTTGAGGGCAAAGGTGGGCCAAATGCCCGCGTCGGGCTCGTCTACGCGCACGGCGGAGGCGGTGCGGCCGGGGGAGAGCAGGCACTGGTCGGTGACGATGACGGTGCCCTCACCGTCCACGGTGATGGAGCCGCCCTCGAGGATCATATCGTCGGGACGATAGGTGCGAGCGCCGGCCAGCTCGGCCATCTTGGTGGCGATCTCGTCGTCGGCACGCCAGGGGAAGTAGAGGCCGTCCACCAGGCCGCCGTAGGCGTTGAAGTGCCAGTTGTTGGCGCGCAACTCGCCCTCGCCGTTGACCACGAAAGTGGCGCCGGTGTCGCGGAACCAAGCGTCGTCGGTGGTCATCTCGATGACGGTGACGCGCTCGTCCTCTTCGAAGACGCGCTTGCAGTTGGCGTAATCTGCCTCGTTGGCGCACATGACCACCGGGGTGAACTCAGAGATGGCGCGGGCGATGTTTGCATACTGCTCCTGGGCAGGCTTGGCGCCAAAGGACCAGGTGTCGGTGCGATGAGGCCAGCCCATCCACACGCGCTTCTGAGGTGCGAACTCTGCCGGCATATAAAAGCCGTCGGCCTTGGGGGTGGACTCTGACTCAGGGATAGTGCGCATGACAAGAGCCTCCTTAGGGGTTGGGGACGCCAGACGATCACCGGGAAATCTCTGGGCCCTGGGACGAGCGGCTCTTCTGTGAAAGCGGCATGACTCTACGGCGCCTTGCCCTCTCATAGGCCGCTGTGACTGAAACTGTCTTGAATATCGGCCCACCGCCCTAAGAACACAAGACGATTTGAGGTTGAGAGACCGCTAGGAGAAATCAACCCTAAATAAACCCCTGGTACAAAGAGGTTGAGCCCTTCCTTCACATATATGCGCTTCCATCTAAGCTCCCCTAATTTTTTCAACCATGGAGCAGCACCCGTGGTACTCTAGGGGGCATAATGCACGGCCCTAAGATGCGAAACTCCGTGGGGGAGGTTTTCCTGTGGATGCTTTTTTCTTTGGCTACACCATGGCAATCCTAGCGCTCTGCCTCATGTCCTCCGTCTACCAATGGATCGCCTTTGACGCCACGAAACGCAAGCCTTTTGCCGCCGCGGGCCTCTTCTTCCTCACATACTTCGTAGAGCTGGGCGTCAATTCTTAGATGAGTTTCTACATCAAAACATAGCGTTTCCTATAGATTCCTACTACGCCGTCACCTACCCTTTGACCCGCACCCTCATCGCCTGCGTGCTCTGGGGATCCCTATGGGCCTATGTGCTTTTAGCCGTTGAGCGGTTTTCTCTCAGGCGATTGGCCATTCCCGCTGCCCTTTTCTTCTTGGCCCAAGGCGCCTGCCTGCTCTTCATGCCCTACGGGGCCTTGCGCCAGTTTTGCTACTACACCTGCCGACAGGTCTTCTGCCTTTTCATGGCCCTCTACAGCCTTTCCACCCTGCGCCGCGCCCCCACCAGCCAAGAGCGCCAATGGCTGGGCCGCCACCGCTGGCTTATGTGGGTGCTGCTGGTAGAAGTGGTGCTGGTGTGTCTGGAAGACGCCCTTGTCATCCTGGTGTTGCCACCCGCCAAAGAGCTGGGCATCACTCCCTACCTCTCCGAGCGCAACTTCTGCGAGAACGCCATGGTCGTCGTCTTTGCCTTCTTCACCGGAAGGATCGCCTGGCGCGAGCTCTCCTTTAGGATGCGCTCCCAACCCCAGGCTCACCGGCAACCTAGTCCCGCGCCCACTTCCTTGCCGACAAACCCCGCCACCCCCACCGGAACCACCACCGGCGCCGGGACCGCCGAGGGCGCCCAGGCCGCAGGAGACGCGACCTTCTCGGCACACGTAGATGAATTGATGCCCCGCTTTGGCGCCGACCACGGCCTCACGCCTCGCGAAGAGGAAGTGTTGGCGCTGGTGTTGGCCGGGCGCACCAACCAGCAGATCGCCGATACTCTGGTGGTGTCGGTGGGCACTGTCAAGACCCACGTCTACAACATCGTGCACAAGTGCGATGTGGGCAACCGTGCCGAGCTTAAAACGCTCTTCTGGGCCCCCTAGAAGGTGTGATGCAAGGGCCGCCCAGCCCTTTAGGGCCCGGCGCCACACCCCTCACCCATGCAGCGGGCCCGATGTCCCCTTATACTGGGAACCTGCAGCGCCTTATACTTAGAGCCACGCTCTCGCGGGGCGGCTGCGAATTGGTTTGTCCCGCAACTCAGCGCGATTCACCTAGATATCGCCATCGATCCAAGGAGCCCCTGTGACCATCAAGCTTGGCGCGCTTATCAGCGGAAGCGGCACCAACCTGCAAGCCATCATCGACGCCATCGCCGAGGGCTCCCTGGATGCCACTATCGAGGTGGTGATCTCTTCTCGGCCTTCTGCCAAGGGCTTGAAGCGCGCAGCCGAGGCTGGCATCCCCACGATGGCGCTCTCAAAGGAGGTCTACGCCAGCCCCGAGACCGCCGACGAGGTCATCGCCTCCACGCTGCGCCAACATGAGGTGGACTACGTGGTCATGGCGGGCTACATGCGCAAGGTGGGGCCAGCGATCCTTCTGACCTTCCCCAACGCGGTGCTCAACCTGCATCCTGCGCTGCTGCCCAGCTTCCCGGGGGCCCACGCCATCAACGAGGCTTTTGACTACGGCGTCAAGGTCACCGGCGTCACGGTGCATCTGGCCAACGCCGAGTACGACCGCGGCCCCATCATCGCCCAGCGTCCGGTGGCCGTGGAGGAGGGCTGGGACCGCGACCAGCTGGAGGCCGCCATCCATGAGGTGGAGCACGAGCTTTACCCCGAGGTGCTGCGCTGGCTTGCCGCCGACCGGGTGAAGATGGACGAGCTGGGCCGCATCCATGTGCTGGAGGGGTAGGACCGGCACAGACAAGGATCCCAACGGAACATTCTGAGCTGCTAGCTCTTCAGGTGTACAGGAACTTGCAGCTTGCTTTTTGTGTTTTCGCTGCTTCGTCGCTCTGGGCGTTTACGTTTGCCGAGGGCGACGAAGTCCCGAAAACACAAGTTGGATAGTCATCGATGCGAATTGCCGCTAAAGCGGCTCTCCACCTTCTCGGAGAATCGCCAAATAGTTCTCATAGACGAAAGAACGGTGGCGTTGCCTAGACTCGTCAGTCTGCTTCAGAATGCCCAAATCGCAAAAACGATCTACGAGCTTGCCTGCAGTGGCACGGCTTACCCCCAGCTGCTCGCCTGCCATTCCCACCGCCACGATAGGATGGCCTTCTAATAGCTCTAACATGCGATGGGCATTCGCAGAGCCAATACCCGGGGTGTCGTCGATCAATTGAGAATCCTGATTATGCAGCTTCACAAGTCGATCCATAGAGGCTTTTGCATCCACTGCAGCATCGTTCATTGCTTTGCAGAAGAAGTCTATCCATCCCTCATAATTGCCATGTAAGCGTACGTCCATCAAGCGCTCGTAGTATTCGCTACACCTCAGCTTGAGATGGTAGGAAGGATAAAACACCGGCCTGGAGAGCACATTCCACTCCATGAGGCAGAGCGTGATGAGCAACCTGCCCAATCGCCCATTGCCATCAAGAAATGGATGGATAGTTTCAAATTGATAATGCACTAGCGCTGCTTTAATTACCGGATCGACAGGCGCCTCAGAGTTAATAAAAAGCCCTAAATCCGTAAGCGCATTCATCATATCTTCTGGATTAGGCGGGATATAGGGCGCATTGGCAATAGTAGATCCGCCTGGACCCACCCAGTTTTGCGAATGCCGAAGCTCGCCAGGGTCTTTATCTGCACCTCTTACGTTATGCAAAAGTCTTGAATGGACTTCTTTGAGCAAGCGTTTAGAGATCGGAAGGGAACCCATCGCCTCGACGGCATAATCAGTGGCGTCTACATAACGCACTACATCTGCCACTTCTTCTTGTGCATATTTGTTTTGCGGATCAAGAATATCATCATTTCCTTTTTAACGCTATTTTTTGACGATTTTCTAGCGTTAAAATCAGTAATGCCATTCTAACGCCAAGAAAGTATCATTAGCGCAATCGCAGGATTTTTAACGATACTTTTTGCCATATTTTTATCACTACGTTATCAGCACATGCATCGCCGCAAACTCGTTACGCCCGACAGAAACGCTCCAGCCCCGCGCATCTACTCGGAGACGTAGTCCTCCAGCAGCCGGTTCAACAGGTAGGCTGTGCCAAAAAGCGCGTAGACGCGGTGAGGCGCCACGTGCTCGGCCAGAGGCGGCCCCATAAGGACCACCTCGTCGTAGAGTCCGTGAAGCTCCGGGTCGTCGTTGGCAGTGATGAGCACCTTGGCAGCCCCCGAGCTCTCCACCTGGGCCTGTTGCCGCAGCGCGAAGGATCCCGAGGAAGACACCACCAGCAGCAGGTCCTGAGGCCCTAAGTTGCGCACCGCCTCCACAGAGGGCTTGCACTCGGTCACCAGCTGCACCAGCTTGCCCGAGACCAGCATGGCGTATTGGAAGTCGGTCACCGCGCCCGCAGAAGACTCTGCCGAGAAGAGCACCACCTTGGAGCTGGCGCTCACCCTCTGGCTCAAACGCTGCAAAATGCCGTCCTCCTGCAACCGGTCGACAGAATCGAAGATCTCCACCATGGCCTGGCGCGCGGACATCTTGTAGTCTGCAGGCCGTGACGCCGCTGCCAGATAGTAGTGGCGAAACTCCTCCCACTCCCCTGCCTGGTTGCGCAGGGCTGAGAAGTTTTCCATCCCAATGGATTGGCAAAACCGCCTGACTCCCGACCGCGACACAAACCCCGCATCCATCACCTCTTGGAGCGTCATGGAGCCGATGGACTCAAAGTGAGTCAAAAGATACTCAGCGATGGTGTGGGAAAGCTGGTCAGGCTCATTCTCGTTATAGATGTCAAACAGCGACATGAGCACGTGAATGCGTCCGTCTTCCATGGCTTCCCTCCTCTCGGGATAGCTCGCCCCTAGGCGCTGTCAAGGCTCGCGAGGGTCCCAGATCAAAACCCCCGCTCATGCCTGGCCATCTTGAGGGCACTCAGATTCACAAGATTAGCTAAGAGTACCTAAAAAGCCCGTCGCCCTGAATACCCCAGAGCAGCTCTGCCACTCACCTTGCCCCGGGCCTACCGCTCGCCTTTCCCCGCCACCGGCGCAGCCCCGTCATGCAATGGGGGTCCTTCTCGGCATTACCGATAAGGACCCCTCATTTTATGCACTATAGATTATGGCTGCACTGCATCGGGATGCGCCGCAAGGTTAGCGTGTAACGTTAAAGCGTGGTGCGCTCCAGAAGATCCAGCAGGTAGAGGCCGCAGCCTCCCTGGTCGTTGTCCCGGGCCGTGAGGTGGTTTGCGTGAGACGGCACCTGCGGCTGCGAGTTGCAGAGGGCCACTCCGTCGCCGGCGGCCTCGAGCATCTCGATGTCGTTGCCGCCGTTGCCAAAGGCCACCGAGCGCGCCCGGTCAACACCCAGGTGCTCGCAGAGCCACATGAGCGCCGCCCCCTTGGAGACGCCTGCAGCCACCATCTCGACGACGTGTTCCTCGGAGTCGATCCAGCGAAGTCCGTCGAGGGCGTCTACCTGGGCGCAGATGGCCTCGAAATCGCTTCGCGGCCCATACCAGACGCCCATGCGGTCGATGGCGCCGCCGGCGCTCGCCAGCCGGCGCAGCGGCTCGTCCACAGGATGCACCAGCTTGAGATGAGTGGCCAGCGATTCGGGGCCTACTCCCAGGCCCTCATAACGCCCCAGCGAGCCTCGCTGGCTATAGAGGCATCCGTCCACCACCAAATCGACCACTACATCCATGTCGCTCACGGCATCCATAAGGGCGAGGGCAGCCGCAGGATCCACCCCTGCCGAGAACAGCGTCCTTCCCTCCTGGCAGTCATAGATATTTGCACCATTGGAGGCGATGAGGTAGCGGCAGCCCAGCTGGCTTACCTGGTCCTGAAGACTGGAGAGCGGACGGCCGCTGCAGGCCACAAAGGGGATCTGTGCCAAGGCCAGCCGGCGCAGGGCTTCCTGATTGACAGGGTGCACCGTTTTAGCAGAGGTAAGAAAGGACCCGTCCAGATCGGAGAAGACGATCTTGGGGGCCCTTTGGGACACCTTGGGCTGTGGAGTGAGCACGAGCGGCTGGCTGCGGCGGCGTGTCTGCAAGCGTCCCATGGCTCACTGCGCCTTCTGGGGACAGCCTAGGCCGCAGGCCTCGAGGCAGAGGGCCAGAGAGATGGCGCCGGCATCGGGGGTGCCCAGGCTGCGGGAGGCTTGAGGGCGAGCTCGGCCGATCTTAGCGGTGAGGTTGGCGGTGTTGCGGGCGGCCTCATGAGCCACTGCGACAGCTTTGCCCCAGGCTTCGCTCAGGCTCAGGCCGGCCTCGGCCCCCTGGCCTAGAGCCTCGGCAAAGGGCGCCAGGGCATCCACCATGGTCTTGTCACCCACCTGGGCGCCGCCCAGCTCCATGAGCTTGGCGCAGGCAGCATCTGTCGCCTGCGCCATCAGTGCAGCATCGATGACCTCCTGTTCGTCTCCCAATGTCTCGCCCAACGTCCACAGGGCGCTGCCCCAAAGGACGCCGGAGGTGCCTCCGGCAGCGGCCCGCCAGCTGTCGCCGGCTGCTCGGAGCACCGAACCCACTCCTGCCTGGGCTTCCACGGCATCCTGGGCGACAGCTGCGGCAGCCTTCGAGCCCTTCACCATGCCGCGGCCGTGGTCGCCATCGCCGCACACCGAGTCGATCTGGGCCAGCATCTCCTCTTGATCGGCCATGCAGGCAGCCATTGCGGCCAGTGCACGGGCAGCCACACGGCCTTGAGCTTGAGCGGCAGGCCCTGCAGGAGCCCAAATTCGCTCGGCGCCGTCGCTGGAGTGCGCCGCCTGGCTCCTCTCGCGCAACTTGGCGGGAGCCGTCTGAGGCCCTCGGCTAAAGCCAGGGCTCGCACAGGGAGCGCACCAAAGACGTTCCAGCTCCTCATCCAGATACTGCACCGCCAGGGCGATGCCTTCCATGTCAAGGCTGGTGACCACTTCGCCCACCACGGGCTCCACCAGCTCATAGCCCGCCTTGGCCAAAAGCTGGCTCACCGTGCCCCAGACCACAAAGAGCTCCTCGTACTTGGTGGAGCCCAAGCCGTCCAGCACCACAGCCACACGGCGGGCGTCGCCGGGAGCCTCGGACAGCACACGCTCCACCAAGAGCGAGGCGATCTCTTGAGCGGAAGCCACGGGTTTCTCGGCAACGCCAGACTCGCCATGGATGCCCTGGCCCACTTCCATGAGGCAGGAAGGCACCTCGAAGAGAGGTTTGGTGTGGCCGGGCAGCGTGCAGCCGCGAAGGCCGATGGACATGGTGCGGGTGCGGTCGTTGGCTTTGATGGCTACGCGCTCCACCTCGTCTAAGGAGAGGCCAGCAGCCGCGGCGGCCCCTGCGGCCTTGAAGACCAGGAAGGTGCCTACGTTGCCTCGGCGAAGGGGAGCCTGCTCGGGTGGGGCGGCCGAGACGTCGTCGGTGATATAGAAGGTGCGGGCGTCTATGCCTTGAGCTCGAAGGCGGTCGCGGGCCATATCGAAGTTCATCTTGTCGCCGGCGTAGTTGCCGCCCAGGATCATGAGGCCTGCCTGAGTGCGAAGCGCGCCAGCGACTCCCAACACGTCCTCGCAGGAGGGCGAGGTGAAGACGTTTCCCACCACGCAGCCATCCATAAGGCCGTCGCCCACGATGCCGCAGAAGGCCGGGTAATGGCCAGATCCGCCGCCGTTCATGACGGCCACTTTGGAGGCGGGGGTTTCTCGGGCGCTCACCACGCCGCCGGGCGCCTCCATCACGTAGCTTGGATAGGCTGCCACATAGCCTTTGAGCATCTCGTCGCGAAAGAGCGCGGGGTCGTTACATAACATTGGCTGCTCCTTACCTAGATAAAAGCCCCACGCCAAAGTAGGAGGACTTTGGCGTGGGGTCCGGAGGGACCGAAAATCAACTGTGCAAAAGCCGAGCCACAGGACTACTCCGAAGCCTTCAGGGCCTCGTTACGCTTTTTGAAGCCGCGCAGCATCCACACGAACAGGGCGAGCCACCCTACGAGCACGGCGATGCCCGCCACATTGCCAGAGAAGGCATTGGCAATGGCCCAACGGAAGTCCGGGCACTCCAAGGTAGACCAGCTGATAAGCGCGTCGCCGCCCACATTGGCCAGAGAGTCAGGCGAATAGGTGAGCGCCAGCTGGGTCACCCAAGGGGCGAACGAAGAAGACACCAGCAGATAGATAGGGGTGATGATGATGCCTTCGATGAGCATCTTGATGATGTTGCCGTTGGAGACCATAAGCAAGCCAGGCACCAGGCAGATATTCACGATGCCGGCGAAGGGGAGCACGATGTTCCCCACGGGAGCCAGCACAAAGGCCAGGATGAGCTCGAAGGGGATGAGCAGGATGCAGGTGACCCAGAGCTCGTTGGAGCCGGCCAGGATGGGCCAGTCCAGACCAATGATGAGCTCGCGGCCCTTGAAACGGGCCTTCATGAAGTCGCCCACGGCGTCGGAGATGGGGGACAGGGCCTGCATGAAGAGCTTGGAGACCATGGGGAACAGCTGCAGGGCGGTGGCAGCCTGGACACCCAGGGTCAAAGCCTGTTGCAGGTCGCGGTAGGCGATGGCGCCCATGGCGGTGCCAATGATGAAGCCCATGACGGCGTTCTCGCCAAAGATGCCGATCTTCTTGCGCAGCCACTTGGCGTCGGCGTTGTTATTCTCGATGGCGGGGATCTTCTCCAGCAGGCGCTCGATGGGATAGGCGACGGTGGCGGTGAGCATCATGGCATGAGGAACGGTGACGCCAGGGATGCCGGTGATGCGCTCGATAGTGGGCTGGAAGGCGTCGCCGATCTTGAGCTCCAGGATGATCTGGACCGAGGCGGCCAGAAAGCCCATGGCGATGGCCACGCCCTCAGGCATGCCGGCAGCAGCGCACAGATAGTAGGTGAGCACGGTGGTGAGCAGCTTGGTCCAGCAGTTCCAGAAGTCCACGTTGAGCGTGTCGGTGAGCTTGAGCAGCAACATGACCAGGTTGATGACCATAAGCAGCGGGAAGCAGAGCACGCCCAGCGGCCAGGCCCAAGCGATGGCCGAGAGCGCCGGCCAGCCCACGTCCACCGCAGGCAGCGAGATGCCCGTAGCCTCTGCCAGGCCTTGGGCTGCCGGGGTGATGGCGCCGGTCATGAAGTTGATGAGCACGTTCATGCCGGTGAAGGCGATGCCCAAGGTCAAAGCTGCGAAGAAGGCGTCTTTGAAGCTCATCTTCACGATGAGGCCGATGACGAGCATGATCAGGGGCACGAAGACGGCGGCCCCGAAGCCCAGGATATAGTTAACAATATTTAGCAATACGTCCATGTTGTACCTCTCTTTGAGCGGAGGGTCTCCTGTCACGCCCTCCGTTGCGAGTAGGACCTCTCTCTTGAGGCAGGCCGCTCTCTCCTGCGGCCTGCCCTTCTCTGTCCTGATGGACAGGCAGAGCCGTTAGTCCAGATAGCCGGGGTGCGGAGTCAGGCCAAAGGCGCGACACAGGTCTTTGAGCTGCTCGTCGGAGATGCCCGGGTTGCGGTGGCCGCAGGCCTCGGCAGCCATCCAGGCGGCGCAGCACTTCTCCACGGTCTCCAGCAGGCCAAAGGCGTCATGGAGCGAGCGGCCCGCCGTGAAGACGCCGTGGTACTGCCAGATGACGATGCGGCAGTCCTTCATCTGCTCGTTGGTCTTGTCGGCGATCTCCTGGCCGCCGCAGACGCACCAGGGCACAAAGCCCACGCCGTCCGGGAACAGATACATAGCCTCGGTGATGATGCGCCAGAGCGCGCGGGTGAAGTCGCGGGCGTTAGTGGGGCCCACATGGGTCATGGCCAGCACGTTGGAGGCGTGGTTATGCATGACCACGCGCTGCTCGGGATCGGCGGCCAGACGCACGGCCTGAGCGGCCAGATGGCTGGGGAACTCCGAGCTGGGCTTGTTGCCCTCCAAGCCATAGGCGATCTCGTAGTAGTCGCCTTCCTGAGGCAGGTAGATGATGCCCAGAAGCGAGTCCACGTCGTCGCGCACCTCGCGGAAGTAGGAGCCCGTGGCGGTGGTGAGCACAAAGCGGCCGCGCATGGCAGCGGGGATGTCGGCCAACTCCACCTGACGGCCAGAACCCGGGGTGTACCCCAGCGCCGCCACTTCCTCGTCGGTGAGGATATAGGAGATGTTGCCGCCGTTGGCCTCGTCCCAACCCTTGTCCCACATGAGGTAGGTGAGCTCTTTTACCTCTTTGACGGCCGCGATCTCTTTCCAGTCCATGAAAAATCACCTCTCTTTGGGCTCTCTCTTGCCGAGAAACCCCACTCCGTGGCCCCATCTCCCCCGATGGCTGCCAATCTTGCCCTCCAGCTGCGAAGGGCCCCTCACTACTCAGCGGCTCTGTCTCCCGGAAGCGCCGCTGTGTGCGCCTGCTTCTTGAGCGCCTTCCTCTGAGCTTTGCGCTCCTGGCGCTCACGCCTAATTTCTTTAAGCACTTCCCTGCTTTGCTCAGGGGTGAGCTGCCCTTGAATGCCATACTGGGCCCGCAGGCGCTCCTGGCGCCTCTCATAGGGGGCCACCAGCAGGTCGTGGGCGTAGCGCTCGATGATGAAGATGAGCACCAAAGCCCCCAGAGAAAGATCGATCCTGCCGCTCAGAACCCCCACCACAAAGAGGAAGAGATCGATCAGGGTGAGAAAGATCCAAGCTGGGCGGCCAAGCCCCAGGGGCTTGGGGTCTGGGGCCGGCGCCTGAGCGGCCTTCTTCTTGCTCATTTAGGACTCGAGCAGCTCGACCAGGCGGTCGGCCTCGGCGTCTGCACCCATGCCGGTCAAGAAGGCGATGCCGTTGAAGGTGGGGATGTCGTAGTCGTCATCGCTCTTGACGATGGAAATGTAGGCATCAGCGTCGTTGATGTAGTGATCCAGCGACTTGATGTCCACGGCCTCGACATCTGCCTCGACGCCGCGCTGCTTCAAGATGCGCTGCACTTTGGAGGCCACCGCCTGAGAGGTGGCGACACCAGAGCCACAAGCCACGATTACACGTTTCATAGCCGTTCCTTTCTTGAGGGGACTCCCTCGTATCTCTGCTGTGCGTCAGCGCACAGCCTTGTAGACTGCAGGATGCACGGAGGGTTCCGGGCCCAGGAGGCAAGGGGTTCTCGGCAGCCTGGGCCTGCCAGCTCCTCGTTGCCGACAGGCAATGGCCACTGAGCCGCCTCCGCCCGGAACCGCATGCCGCCAGGCGGATTACTCCGCCGAGACCTCTTCGAAGAGCCGTCCGAAGGCATCCACCATCCCTTGGGCGTCGGTGATGCCGATGAGCTCGGCGGCGTAGTCTTCATTCATGAAGATGTTCATGAGCTTCTGGAGCACGGCCACCTGGCCGCCGTCGCGCATGACGCCCAGATTCACGATGAGCTGGGCGGGAACATCGTCGCCCATGCCCGCCATGGCCTCGAAGACTATCGGGGTCTTGGGTTTGATCACCGCGATGTAGGGGCGCTTGATGTGCTCGGGGTCCACGTGGGGGATCGCCACCTGCACAGAGGGAAACGAAAGCCCTGTGGCGTAGCTCTTCTCGCGCTCGCAGATGGCCTCAAGCCAGCTGTCCTGGATGAGCTCGCGCTCAGCCAGCCGCCCTGCCAGCTTCTCGAAGAACTCCTGGCGACCTGCGGCTTCCAGATCGAAGAACACCAAATCGGGACTGAACAACTCTTGATCACTCATGGCGCTTCCATTTCTGAACGTGGACCAAACCCTTTGATGGTTCTATGGAACCGCCAGAACCGTTCGCCTTCTAGAGTTTTGGTGAGCCAAAAGATGAACAGTGGTTATTTACTTTTTATTTTGATTTGTATCCAGCGCCAGTGCCTTCCATCGGCCAAGCTTAACGCTCCCTTAACCCCCTCTTTGTGCCAGGAAGCCCTCCGCCTAATGCTTCCTCTCTCCATGGGCAGCAAAACGAACCATTCAAAGCATTGACTTATGTACATCGATTGCTAAGCATCGCCATTTAGGAGCAAAATGGCTGCGTTTCCCCAGCTAAAATAGCCTCTAGCACCTGAGCCACCGGCTCCTGGTCCACCGGTGGCAACTGATGGGCAGCCGCCCGGCGAGCGGTAGCCGTCCCCGAGGCCAGCGCATAAGAATTTGGCACGTACTCCAGCAGAGCCACATCGTTGTCCGAATCTCCCACTGCCACGATCTGCGCGAGCTCCACGCCCAGCGCCTGTGCCAGCACCTGCACCCCGCGGGCCTTGCTCCAGCCCTTGGGAGCCACATCGATCTCCGACACATCCCCTGGCTGCACAAAGTCCAAATCTTCGAATTGCCGAGAAAGGCGTGCCGCCAAAGCCGGCACCTCTTGGGGGTCGCAAGCGCATTGGATGTTGGCCTTCTCTACCCAAGGCTCTTCGATAGCTTGGATGCAGCCGTCACGGCGGCCGTTTTCCTGAGAGGGATAGTCATTAAGGCGCCAGGGTTTTTTGGTGAGCGCGTGAATGGAAGCGCCCCGGTAGAGCAGGATGTTAGCTGCCGGCGTGCAACGATCCAGATAGTCTGCAACCTCTTGGAGCCGGGCCGAAGGCAGCAGTTCGCTGCGCACCAGTCGGCCGTCCACGTAGACCACTTGTCCGTTCACAAACGCCCCAGTTGCGCAGCCCGCCGCACAGTCGCCAAACATCTTGAGCGCATCGTCCCTGCTACGGCCCGTAATGGGAGCGAAGTGACGTCCCGAGGCCACAAAGCGCTCAATGGCGACGGCGGTTCTTCTCGGCAAACCATGAGTCCCCCGCGGGATCAACGTGTCATCTATGTCCGAGACTGCCAAGCACACGTCCCACGCCATGGGGCCTCCCGTTCGCATTACTTCCATGGTTCATATTCTGAACCAGCGCTTATCCAAGCTAGAGTGCCAAAAGACCATCCAGCATCCTAGCATTGTAGGTAACCCTGTTGGCTGGGATGGTACGGAGGGGAAAATGCGTGAAGGTAGGCTCAATCTGTTGCCTTCGTTGTTCTCGGTCTACAACGACAACGAGTGCGACGAGACCTCGCATCTTCTGGCCAAGTACCTGTTGGAGAACTTTGACAGGCTGGACCAGCTCACAGTGAACGACTTGATGGATGCGGCCTTCGTGTCCCGCTCCGGCGTGCGCAGGTTTTGCCAGTCCATTGGCTTTGGCAACTTCTCCGAGGTGCGCGATGCCTTTGTGGAGTGGGAGATGTTTCGCCAGTACTACCTGTCCTACAGCCTGCTCTACAGCGACGTGAAGCTGCATCTGCGCGAGGATCTCTCGCAGATCTTCAGCGACATCGACCGCCTGATGACTCCGGCAGTGACCCAGGGGCTCTGCAACGACTTCCATGAAGCGCGTCATGTGGTGCTTTTGACCTCGGACTCCTCATCTGCCTCGCTGATCAACTTCCAGCGCGCCATGGCCATGCTCAAGCGGCTGGTGCAGATGGTCACAGAGTCTGCCCCCACCACCCAAACCGTGCGCAGCCTGACCTCCGAGGATCTGTTGGTGGTGGTATCGGCCTCAGGGTCGTTTGCCCAGGCGCAGCATGAGCAGATAGAGGCCTCGGGCGCCAAAAAGGTATTTATCACCGCCGCAGAGGGCGCACGCACCGGCGAAGGCGGCCTTTACGACGGCTACGACCAGGTGCTCGCCATAAAGCCGTACATCCATCGCCAGTCACCCAAGCATATGCTCTATGCCACCTATGGCATGGAATACCTCTTCGATCAGATACAAGTGGCCTATGCGCGCCTTTTTGACGCGACTCTGGGCAACATCGACATCGTATGGTAGCGGCGGCGAGGGACGCTGCCATGGGCGATGTTGCCTGCAGGAAGGTGCTTTTAGCACTGCGAGGGTATGGAGAAACACAGAGGGCTTGCAGCTTGCCTTTTGTGTTTTCACTGCTTCGTCGCAGTGGGCGTTTGCATTTGCCGAGGGCGACGTAGGCCCGAAAACACAAATTTCTACTCACAGGGAGCGCAAAAGCAGCGTGAGAACCCTTGCAGGATTTTTCACGCTGCCTATTGGTGGATCCCTATCGCTAGAGCACACAGCGCTTCTCTCAACACCCTAGATACCGAGAAGCGCCTCAAACCACCGCTGCTCTGGCCCCTAGGCTCGCGCAGACGCCAGCTTGATGCCATAGCCCAAGAGCGCTCCCATGGCGAGATAGATGATCTCTAGAGGCCATCCCCAGGTAAAGGCCCAAATGAAGGCTCCTATGGGCTCTGAAAACTCAGCCCACAGCCGCAGGGCCACGGTGAGTCCAATGAACATCGCGCTGACTATTATCAGGACGACACCCCAACGCCGGTGAGTCTTAGAGCCTGCAGGCACCAAGGCCGCCGCCGCGATGCCCAAGCCCAGCCAGGTAAGGTTTCCCAGCCAGGCGACCAGGCCGCGCCAAAGGGTGTCGCCTGAAGTTGCGGTAATATGCATCATCACTTGCTGGCCATACCACCAAAGGCAGAAGGCTCCCGCCAAAGCCAGGCAAATGCCGGGAACTGCCTGCCGCCATAGACTTCGCGCTCCCATAGCCCCACCTCGATTCTTTAAGGATTACAGTCTCATAATTATAGAGAAAGTTATTGCATCGAGTCTACGGACTACCCTGCGAACCCTCGGTAAGCGGTGAGATTTTACTTAGATATATAGGTCACCTTACCAGTGCCTGGAACCACCTCTCCCACGACAAAGGGCGCGCAATTCTCGGCAGTGAAGGCGGACGCCACCTGGTCTACATCCTCAGGAGCGCAGATGAGCGCCATGCCTACGCCCATGTTGAAAGTGACCAGCGCTTCCTCGGGAGTAAGGCCAGCGGCGTCGCTCACCAGGCCGATGATGGGCGGCACGGGCCACGGGCACGTGCCGTCGGAGGCCAGGGTTACCTGGGCATCCAAGTGATCCGGCATGGCGCGGTTGAGGTTCTCGGTGATGCCGCCGCCGGTGATGTGGGCCATGGCATGGAGGGGCACGCCCGCAGCCAGGGCACGCACGATATCGCCCGCATAAATTTTAGTGGGCGCCAACAGGGCGTCTGCGATAGACTGACCACCCAGCGACTCCTGGGGGGCGCAGAGCTCCTTGTCGCTCAGCTTGTCGGTGAGGGCGGCTCGCACCAGCGAGTAGCCGTTGGAATGGATGCCGCTGGAGGGCAGCCCCACGATGACGTCGCCTTCGCACACGCGATCCGGACCCAGCATGGCGGGTTTGTCCACCGCCCCTACGCAAAAGCCGGCCAGGTCGTAGTCGTCTTTGGCCATGACGCCAGGGTGCTCGGCCATCTCTCCGCCGATAAGCGCGCAGCCTGCCTGGCGGCAGCCCTCTGCAATGCCCCCTACGATCTGGGCCATGGACTCGGCGGCGAGTTTGCCCACCGCCACGTAGTCCAGGAAGAAGAGGGGTTCGGCGCCGGTGACCACCACGTCGTCGGCACACATGGCCACCAGGTCGATGCCCACCGTCTCATGGCGCCCCAAGCGTTGGGCCAAGGCCAGCTTGGTGCCCACGCCGTCGGTGCCGCTGACCAGCACCGGCTGCTCCATGGACTTGAGAGCTGACACGTCAAAGAGGCAGCCAAAGCCGCCCAGCCCCTCCATGACGCCGGGGCGATTGGTGGCGGCGCACGCCTCTTTGATGGCGTCTACGGCGCGAGCGCCCTCAGAGACGTCGACGCCGGCATCGGCATAGGACATGTGTGTGGTCATGCTTCTCTCTCCTTGAATCCTTGGGTGGCAACTAGGTGATGGCTAGAGGTTGACTGCAGGACAACGAGACGCTCTCCGGAGCCGCTGCAATGAATCCGAGTCCTGGATGCAACGGGCGCCCCAGATCATACTTCCTGGTGGCGCCCGATGTGATTTAGGTAAGCTCGTGGGAGGAGGCCCCTCGGATCTCTTCGCCCCAGATGTTTTGGGCTTCTTCGCGACAGAGCGCCAAAACGTTGGTGACCTCTTCCACGCTCATGAGCGAGGTGGGCGAAGGGTCCACCAGGTTGTTGGGCTTGTAGCCGGGCAAGAAGCTGCCGCGGGAGAAGCTCTCGGGGATGGGCACCGGGTAGGCGCCGGTGAAGCAGGCGGTGCAAAAGCCCGGCAGCGGGTTGACGGCGGCCATGAGGCCCTCTACCGAGAGGAAGGCCAGCGAGTCTGCCCCTATGAAGCGGCGGATCTCCTCCACCGACTTGTTGGCGCTGATGAGCTGGTCTTGGGTGGCGGTGTCGATGCCGTAGAAGCAGGGCCACTTGACCTCGGGGGAATTGATGCGCACATGGATCTCGGTAGCGCCGGCATCGCGCAGCAGATGCACGATCTGGGCCATGGTGGTGCCGCGCACGATGGAGTCGTCCACCAGCACCAAGCGTTTGTCAGCCACCACGTCTTTCAGGGCGTTGAGCTTGAGGCGCACGCCCATCTCGCGCAGTTCCTGAGTGGGCTGGATGAAGGTGCGGGCTACGTAGCGGTTCTTGATGAGGCCTTCGCCAAAGGGGATCCCTGCGGCCTCGGCATAGCCTTCTGCGGGGGGCAGGCCGGAGTCGGGCACGCCAATGACCAGGTCTGCGTCCACCGGAGCTTCCTGGGCCAGCTGCTGGCCCATGCGGCGGCGCGCCATGTAGACCGTGCCGTCTCCCATCACCGAGTCTGGGCGGGCAAAATACACCTGCTCGAAGATGCAGTGGCTGGGTTTCTCGGTATGGTATTCGCGCTGGGCGACCAGGCCGTCGTCGGAGATGCGCAGGATCTCGCCGGGCTCCACGTCGCGCAGATATTTTGCATCGACGATGTCCAGCGCACAGGTCTCGCTGGCTACCACCCAACCGCTTTCGTCCTTTAGGCGGCCCAGCACCAAGGGGCGGATGCCGTCTGGGTCGCGGAAGGCATAGAGGGCGTTCTCGCGAGCCAGCACCATGGCGTAGGCCCCCTCGATCATAGCCATGGTGGAAGCGATGCCCTCGCGCAGGTGGTGGGTCTGCTGGGTGAAATAGCCGATGAGCTTGGCGGCCACCTCGGAGTCGGTGTCTGTGCGGAAGGGAATGCCCATGTTGATGAGCTCCCGACGCAGCGCGTCGGTGTTCACCAGGGTGCCGTTGTGGGCCAAGGCGATGATGGTGTCGTTGATGGTGGACAGGTGCGGCTGAGCGCCTTCCCATCCCGAGGCTCCCGACGTGCCGTAGCGCACATGGCCTACCGCCACATGGCCGCGCATGGCGTTGAGATCGGCATCCGAGAAGACCTGCTGCACCAGTCCCTCGTCTTTGCGCACCAGCACCGTGGACCCATTGCCCACCGCGATGCCCGCGGACTCCTGGCCGCGGTGCTGCAGGGCATGGAGGCCGAAGTAGGTCATGCGCGCGACGTCTTTGCCGGGGGCCCACACGCCAAAGACGCCGCACTCGTCGTGGAGCCCGTCGGCCGGCTGTGGGGTGGCTATCTGTGAATCCATAGATCTCCTTGCAAAGGTTAAGAGGCGGCGGTGGCAGTGGTGCCATCGGCCACGCTTTGAGGCACGCATACCACGAGCGTGCGGCCTCGGCCATTGTCGTAGTTGCAGGTGACGAGGGTAAGCACGTGATCGGTGCGAGAGATGATCTCTGCGGCATCCGGGCGGCAGGCATTGGCCTGGCCCAAACGCTGGGCGAGGTGCGCGCGGAAGGCGGCCAGATCGGGCCATTGCAGCTGCACCGTAAGGTCGCCGGACTCCGGAAGCACATAGGTGAAGAGCGGGGTGAGCGCATAGTTGGCCTGCTCGGTGACCCACCAAATGCGAGGGTGCTCGTCGAAGACCTGTTGCTGGTTCATGGTGTCGATCCAGGCAAACATGGAGCCGTCTTGCAAGTGATGGCCGTAGACCATGGTTTGCATGTCTTCCAGGTTGGGCCCGGTGTTTTGGGAGTCGATGAAGACCAGGCCTCCCAGCGAGTAGTTGCCGTCTGCGCCGGTGCGCAGGTAGGTGTCGTTGGTGGCCCCCTGGTAGACCGGGAAGTTCACCGGCGTGTCAGGGATCTGCACCCAGGCGCGCACGTCGGAGTTTTGGGCCTTGAGGGCTGCCCAATCCACTACTGGCGGCTCATCTTGGGTACCCGGCTGCACCGACTGCTGAGCCACCTCTACCTGGGCTGCCACATGGTCGTATTCCTGCTGCTTGTCATACCAGAGCCAAAAGGCGGCGCCAATGAGGGCGATGTCGATGACGATGAGCAGCACAAAGAGCACCTTGCGCTTGGTGCTCCAGGGTTTCTTTTCTTTTTTATGCGCGGCCTCCATGGTTAGCCCAGCTTGGCGCCGGCCATCTGCGCGGCGGCGCGCTTGTCGAAGTTGCCGTTGGTCTCTTGGTTGAGCGCGGCCATAAGCTTGCCCATGTCGCGGCGGGTCTCCAGATGTTGCTCGGCGATGATGGCGTCGATGCGCGCCTCCAGGGCATTGCCTTCCAGCTGGGCGGGCAACAGGGAGGCCAGCACCTGGGACTGCTCCTTGAGCATGGCGATGCGGTCTTCGTGGGCGGCGCCGGCCTTCTCCAGAGCCTCTTCTTCCTCGCGAGTCACCTTTTGGAGGCGCTTTACCGCGGCGACAATGTCTGCCTCAGTCACTTCGCGGCGCTCGTCTACCTCGATCTGCTTGATGGCCTGGTTCACCTGGCGCAGGATGGAAAGGCGGTTCTTATCCTTGGCGCGCATGGCGTCTTTGATCTGGTCTAACAGCTCTGTCTTGTCCACAGACATCTCCTGAATGTTGTTGTGTGAGCCCTACTGGGCCATGGATTCCTTGAGGGCGCAGATGGCCTCGCGATACTGGGGCATGGTGGCTCCCAGGATTTGAGCGGCATAGATGCCGGCATTTTTAGCGCCGTTGATGGCCACACAGGCCACTGGCACGCCGCTGGGCATTTGCACCATGGAGAGCAGCGAGTCCAGGCCGCCCAGATCGCTGGTGCGGATGGGCACCCCAATGACCGGCAGCGGGGTGAAGGCTGCCACCACGCCGCCCAGATGGGCCGCTTTGCCCGCCGCAGCGATGATGACTTTAA
Source organism: Olsenella sp. KGMB02461 (assembly GCF_012584445.1). Classification (GTDB taxonomy): domain Bacteria; phylum Actinomycetota; class Coriobacteriia; order Coriobacteriales; family Atopobiaceae; genus Leptogranulimonas. The sequence continues at coordinate 1,450,987 of NZ_JABAHI010000008.1, read as the reverse complement.
GGCCGCGATCGGCCGCCGACTCTGCCCACTCATGGACTTTGGCCGGGTTGCGATGAGCGCTGGCCACCACCAGCTCAAAGGGCACGCCCAGCTCCTCAAGCTGATCGCAACAGGCCTCCATCACCGGCATGTCGCTCTTAGATCCCATGATAATTCCAACCAGCGGCTGGGCCATGACGCCTCCCTGAAAACGCTCTTTAGTTCCTGTCTCCGCTTTTCAGTGTATCCCATGAAATGACGTGGATAAATGGGACCGCCCAGAGTGAGGGCCAAAAAATGACAGTGTTTCTTGACAAGGCCTAGAGATGCCCACAAGCTCTCTTAAGCTCCTGGCAGTCTCGCCATTCTGACGCACGCCCCCAGGCAGATTGGTCTAGGATGGCATGCGTGCGTTGGTCCATAAGTCCACGTCAGAAAAGAGGAACCATGACTTTGAACGCATCTCCGGCAGATCTCTACCTTTACGACCGAGAAGGAGCCTACATCCCCCGCGTGGGAGCCGTCCATGATCTGTGCGGTTACGGCAAGTGCTCGCTGGGGGTGGCGATCCCCGTGCTCTCGGCTGCTGGCTGCGATGTGTGCCCAGTGCCTACCTCGCTCTTTAGCGCTCACACCCTCTACCCCGAGTTTTATATGCTGGACACCACCGACATGCTCAAGCCCTACCTGGATGCCTGGCAGGCAGAAGAGGTGGAGCTGGATGCCGTCTATTCCGGCTTTTTGGGAGCCCCTGAGCAGGTAGCCTCTATCCAGCGTCTCTATGAGGAGCATCCGGACGCGCTGCGCATAGTGGACCCGGTCATGGGCGATGCCGGAAAGATCTACCCCACCTACACCCCTGAGCTCTGCGATGCCATGAAGGGACTGGTGGAAGGTGCCGACGTGCTGACCCCCAACCTCACCGAGGCCTCCATTTTGACGGGCATCGAGTACCGCGGCCATGACGTGGACGAGGCCTTTGTGAAGGAGAACATCGACGCGCTGGTGGATCTGGGCGCCAAGACCGTGGTGCTCAAGGGCGTCTCCCATGGCGACGGCCAGGTGCGCAACTATGTGGCCGGCGCCGGCCTTGAGACCTTGGAAGTCACCGGCGAGATGCTGCCCTTCCAGCTCCATGGCACCGGCGACCTCTTTGCCTCGAGCCTTTTGGCTGCCATCATGTGCGGCCGATCCCTGGGTGCCGCCACCGAGTTTGCCAGCCGCTTCGTGCACGACGCCATGCTGGTGACCAAGGACCAGCCCCAGTACAAGATGCGCGGCGTGAGCTTTGAGTCCAAGTTGGGAGAGATAGCCCGCTTGCTGGATTAGGGCCCAGGGCATAAGCCGGTTTCACCAGAGACCGCAACCTTGCCCCGGCCCGCAGCCTCTTTTGACCTGCGCTCTTCAGCGCCGTCACTGCGTTGCGGTGGCGGCGCTTCCTTGTGAGACGCCTGTCCCCGCCTCACCCGAAGCGCTGGCAGAGGGGTCGGTTTTCTCGGCAGCGGCAGCGCCCTGCGAGCCAGAAGCGGCGGCATCCTGGCCGGCGGCGCCCTCTTGGCCAGAAGCCCCCACATCCTTGGCAGCGCTGTTGGCCGGGGTGGAGCTGTCTTCTGGAGCGGCCAAGAGCCCCTCAAGGGTGGTGTTGCCCACCTTGGCGCGCAGGGCCTCAGCGGTCTTGTCGTCCAGGCCGGAGATGGAGCAGAAGAAGTTGATGCCGCCGTCGGCCGAGGCCACCTTGGTGAAGACAAAGGTGAGGAAGTTGCGCTGGGGACCCGTGGGCTCCAGCAAGCCAAAGAACCGGGTAGTTTGGATCTTGCCGTCTTCCTCATGGATGTCTATGTGGTAGATGACGGTGGAGATATTGGGGTTGAGCAGCGCGTTTGTAGCAAAGGCGGTGGCCTGGATATAGCCGGTGGAGAGGGCCGACATGGCTGTCTCGCTGGTGATGTCTATGACGGTGACCTCAACGCGGCCGGTCTCTTCGCTGGCCTCCTGCACGGTATAGTGCTCCGGGAAGCCGGTGAAGCCGTCGCCCCACTCCACGCCGTTTCGCAGCGCGGAGTTCACCGACTGGATGTCTACATGGTTTGCCAGCGCCGTGGTGGTGACGCGGCGGGTGATGGAGAAGAAGATCTGGGAGCCCACCACCACCGCGAAGATGATGAGCACGAAGAGCACCGAGATGCGGGCGATAACGTTGCCTACGTTGGAGCCCGAAGGATCCTTGCCAGAGAGCGGGTCGATGCGCAAACCCACGCCTTCGCGGGCGCGGCGGCCGCGCTCGGCCTCTGCGGTGTTGGCGTTGGAGTGACCGGTCTCGTCGACGGTAGCAAACAGCGCCTCTACCTCGGGGGTGCTTAAATACTTGCTCCGCTTCTTCTTTGCCATCAAGACCCCTCGTAGCCGGGTTGCGCCCTCATGGCGCCTTGAAACTCTGCCAACGGATGAGGAGGGCAGATGGGCGCCCTCTTAAAAACTGGGGCCGTTGGCCCTCGCGAAAGTCATTGTAAAAGCACCGGGGCCCTGCTTGAGGGCCGCCGCCAAGACTCCCGCTAAAGCGCATAGGCTCTCAAGGGACCTTGGGCGTGCGGCTTGGGGCCCGCCTTGCCGCAGCTCTTTGCACCAACTCCCCTCGCGCCGCCTGCGCCCGTGCCCTGCTACCTGTGCTTGGCACGCAGCCGTTTGGCCAGGGTTGCCACCGGGGTAGTGCCTTCCTTGATGCCCTTGATGGCCGAACAGTGCGCCAGAACCATGAGCGCTAGCAAAATGACGGCGCCGATGACTTGCACGATCATGATGGAAGTGGGGCCCAAAGCAGAGCCTTGGGAGACAAGGTAGGCCAAAAAACCCACAGAGCACACCCCATAGGCCACAGGGATAGCCACCGCTCCCCAGCACAGATAGCCCGAGAAGATCACCACCGCAAGCCCCGCCAGACACGAAAGGGTGCCCGCGAACGGCCAGGCCAAAATGAAGGTGGCGCAGGTGGTGGCCACCCCCTTGCCGCCGCGGAACTTGTGCCAAATGGGATAGTTGTGGCCCAACGTGGCGCCGATGCCCGCCCAAATGGTGGAGGTGGACCAGGTGGATTGAGTGAGATAGGCGGTCAGAACGGCAGCGACGACCACTTTGCCGCAGTCACCCACAAGAATGAGGGCCGCATATTTTGGCCCCAGCTCATGGCCCAAATTGGCCATGCCGGGATTGCCGTCGCCGGCCTCGAAGGCGCTTTTGTGCAGCACTGCGCGGCTCACCAGGTCTGCCGTCAAAAACAGCCCGCACAGATAGCCTATGGCTATGCCGCCAAGGCATCTGAGGATCCACAACTCAGAAACCACGTGCGCCACCTTCTTCCCTGGGCTCCATGCCCTAAGTCCTGCTGAGGACTCAAGGCCTCTGATGGCCAAGCTGCATCTCGTAGTAATGCGCGTAGGTCCCTTGGCGAGCCAGCAGCTCCTCATGGGTGCCTACCTCGGCCACTGAGCCATCAGACACCGTCACGATCACATCGGCGTCTTTAATAGTAGACAGTCGATGGGCAATTACCAGCGTGGTTCTGCCCCGAGCCAGCCGAGTGAGCGACTCTTGCACCGCGTGCTCGCTCTCGTTGTCCAAGGCGCTGGTGGCCTCGTCCAACACCAACAGCGCAGGATCTTTGAGGAAGACGCGGGCAATGGCAATGCGTTGCTTTTGCCCTCCCGAGAGCCTGCCGCCCCGCTCCCCCACCGGCGTGTCGTAGCCCTCAGGCAAAGTTTTTACAAACTCGTGGATGTTGGCCAGCTTGGCAGCTTCGACGATTTCCTGCCGAGAAGCCCCGGGCCTCCCGTACGCAATGTTGTCGGCGATAGTGCCGTTGAACAGATAGACGTCTTGCTGCACGATGCCAATGGCCTGGTGCAGGCTGTCCAAGGTGACGTCTCGCACATCCTGGCCGTCGATGGCGATGGAGCCGGCATCCACATCGTAGAAACGGGGCAAGAGAGCACAGGTGGTGGACTTGCCGCCGCCAGAAGGCCCTACCAGGGCATAGGTTTTGCCGGGAGCGATGTCTAGATCGAAGCCCTTGAGCACCGCCCGGTGACGGAGTTCGTTCTTATCGGCAATTCCTTCGTTGTCGTAATCGAACCACACGTTGTGGTAGACCACGTGGCCTTGGGTGACCTGCAGAGGCTTGGCGCCAGGGGCATCCTGGATGTCGGGGTCGGTGTGGACCACCTCTTGGAAGCGGCGGAAGCCCGCAGAGGCCTTCTGGAACATCTCGGTGAAGTCGATGAGGGTCTGAAGCGGCGTGGTGAAAAGGCTCACATAGAGGGCGTAGGTGGCCAGGTCCACCACGGTCATGGCCTGGCACGCCACCAAGTAGCCGCCGTAGACGATGATGGTGGTGTAGAGGGCGCCGGTAAGCAGCGCCGCAGCCGCCTGATAGGACCCCATGGCACGGTACATGCCCTCTTTGGAGGAGAGGTAGGCGTCGTTGGCAGTGCCAAACTTGGCACGCTCCAGGCCTTCGTTGGCAAAGGACTTCACCACCCGCATGCCCGAGAGCGAGTCTTCCAGCTGGGTGTTCACGTCTGAGATGCGCTCGCGGTTTTGGGTGAAGATGCGCTTCATGCGCCTGTTGATATAGAGGTTGTAGGCGCCTAGCACCGCTGTGATGGCCGCCATGGCCAGCGCCAGCTGCCAATTGATGGAGAACATGATGCAAAAGGCGCCCACGACCTCGATGGCGCAGACGATGATGGCCTCAGGCAGGTGATGGGCGGCCTCGGCGATGTCAAAGAGGTCGCTCACCAGGCGGCTCATAAGGTCGCCGGTGTCGTGCTTGTCAAAGTAGGAGAACGAGAAGCGCTCGTACTGGTCAAAGAGGTCTTGGCGCATGGCGCTTTCCATGCGCGCGCCCATGATGTGGCCCCAGCAGGAGACGAAGTAGCGGCACCCGTAGCGCAAGGCGTAGAGGCAGATGAGCCCTGCGGCAATCCAAGCCAGGTTGGCCAGAATCGCTGCCGACCCCTCGCTGAACAGCCCGTTGGTGAGGTAGCGCAAGATGATGGGAAATGCCAGGTCTACCGCTGCTTGAAGGATGGCGCAGACAGTGTCGGCCCAAAAGAGCCCTCGCCAAGGATGGTAGTAGGATAGAAACGACTTGAAGAGCGAGGGGTTGTCCTTAGACACAGGGTATCCCTTCCAAACACGGCATTACTTATATGACTGTACCCCACTGACCTCTGAATTCTCTTTATGCAGGGTATATGAGTTCTTTGCAGCATGAGACTTCATGCATCCATGGTTACAAATGAAAAACCGTTGCAATTTCAAGTATTTTTATTCTCATGCCTGAAAACATATTTATGTACTCTTATTTATGAGGATCCGGACTACCTCGTGATGCAGTCTTCTTTATCCCGTTGGTTACCGATCAAAAGGACATCTTATGCGCAGCAAGCATCTTATCCCGTTGGTTGCCGCCTCGTTCCTTATGGCGCTTTGTGGCTGCTCAGCGCCTCTCTCACCTAAAGCCAATGTCACCCCTGCTGCAGACCATGCTCAAACCGCGCGACCAAGTGGAGATGCCCGCACGGATTACGATGAAAACGCCGAATGCGTCCTTCGTGGAACGGTCTTGGCTCGGACTCCGCAACGCCTCGTGGTAAAAAGCACGGCGCTTATCAATGACGATCGCATCTCTTCGAACCCCAACGTCTACGTCTATCAAAGTGGCCCTGCCAGCGATCCCGATTTTTCCATTTTTGAGATCTCAGGGGACACCCCTGCCACCACAGAGGACGGACAAGCGATCAATGTGTACGACATAGAGCCTGGTGCAGAGGTCCTTGTGCATTGGATAGGCCCTTTTGATTTTGGGGATCCCACTTACAAGCACGAGGAAGCTCTTCACAGCGCTACCAAGGTGTGCCTCGTTAACGACCATCAGGCCTCATAGTGAATCTCATTTATTACGCCGACGACGAAAAGGCCGTACGCAAAACACTAAGTTCTTTTCTTAGGCAGGAAGGTTACGAATGCCAAGGGTTCTCCTGCGGAGAACAGCTTTTGCATGCCTTTCAAGAAAAACCTTGTGATCTTGTGATCCTTGACATAATGATGCCAGGGATCGATGGGATCTCCGTCCTCGATCGTCTGAGGGAGGTCTCCTCCGTCCCCATCATCCTTCTCACCGCCTGCGACAGCGATGCCCAGTTTTGCCAGGGTCTCGACAGAGGCGCCGACGACTATATAACTAAGCCTTTCAAGCCTCAGCTTCTCATGGCAAAAATCCGAGCCATGCTACGCCGGGAGCCTATGCATACGCCGGCGCGGCGGCTGTACTTTGGCAACATCGCTCTCGATGAGCAAACCCAAAAGGTTCTCGTGGAACAAGCCCCGCTCCATCTCACGCCAACGGAGTTTCGTCTGCTTGCGTACTTCCTCAAGCACAAGAACCGAGCTATCACGCGTCAAGAACTTCTCAAAGAGGTGTGGGGTTATTCAGATACGACCCAATCGCGTGCAGCCGACGAAGCCAATCGTCATCTTAGAGAGAAGCTGCTAAAGGCCCACGCCAATGTCATAAACCAAACGGTATGGGGCTACGGCTACCGCCTGAGCAAAAGGGATATGCCGTGAGCGCCCACACCCCTAACGCCCACCTTACAACCTTCACTGTCTGCGGCGCCTTAGCCTCGCTTTTGCTGGTACTGACACTCTACGTGGCTCAAAACATCAACATCATAAGTGAGGCTCGTTTATCCATAGAGGCAGCCGCAGGAGCCTCCTCAGGCCAAACCACCACGGCTCCAGCAACGATCCTCTGGGTAAAAGCCAAAGACAGTGATGTGCTGGCCGTGACCGCGCTTCCCTCTCTTGACACCGCAAACCAAATACAATGGGATATCGCCCGAGCCTATACAGAAGAGGCTTTCCAATGGAAAGCTGGAGAGATGCGCTTGATACAAAGCCATGACTGCAGCTTTTGGGTGGCCCCGGGAACAAGCCGAGAGCACCTCCCCAGTGACCACACCACTACACTTTACGCGTTTGATGCCACAGCGCTCTACGGAGTTCTCAATCAAAGTACCATGGTGATGCTCGGCCTTTGCCTCATAACCGCGACCATCCTGATCGTGGGCGGCCGATTTGTGAGGAATCAAATTGCCAATGCCGAAAAGGGATCTCGTGACTTTTTTGCCAATGCATCCCATGAGCTTAAGACCCCCTTAATGGCCATCGAAGGATACAACGCGCAGCTACAAAACGGCTTCGTGAGCCTCAACGAAGGATGCCCTGTTATCGAACGAGAAGTCTTGAGAATGAAGGGGATGGTTGACGAAATACTCGAACTCTCGCGCGTCGACTCTATGGCCGCAACACCCATCCTTGCACCAACGGACGTACGAGAGATTGCCTACGACACCCTCACAGACCTCGCACCCACGGCTGACGAAAAAGGCATCCGCCTCATCCCCGAACTCCCCCAGGAACTATACGTGGTTTCCGATTGTCGAATGCTCTATTCCATCCTGTCGAACATGGGATCCAATGCCGTTCGCCATGCCCAAAGCTTTGTGAAAATCCACGGAGCCCTGTACAGCGACACCGTGGTAATCACGGTGTCGAACGACGGAGAAAGCCCCGACGAAACAGAACTCTCTCACGCCTTTGACCGCTTTTATCGGGGTCCCTCCGGTCAAAGTGGCCTAGGCCTTGCTTTGGCCCTAGAATACACACGCCTCCTAGGCGGTACTCTTACTCTAAAGAGCGCACCCCACGGTGCGCTCTGCGTTCTCACCCTTCCCTGTGAGCATTAACTTGTTTAAACCCTAGAGATCTGAAGCCTTCTCGACAGCTCACTACTCAAGTCTGCGGCTGATGGCGTCCACCGCCAGAGCCCCCACCACAGTTTTTGCATCTTCTACCTTGCCGTCGAGCACCGCGTCGATGAACTCGCCGGTATCTACTAGGTCGACATTCAAGAACTCGTCGGCATCAGGATCTGAAGCGGCAAAGGCAAGCCCGGTGGCCATATAGATGTGGATGATCTCATCCGAGAAACCCGCCGAGGTCACGATGGACGTCAAGTAACCCATGTTTTGTGCCCTGAAACCGGTCTCCTCTAACAGCTCTCGATGGGCGCAGGCCAGAGGGTCCTCGCCGGGGTCCAGCTTGCCGGCCGGCACCTCCACGGTGACGCGGTCAAGCGCGGTGCGAAATTGGCGCACCAAACAGATGCGGCCATCGTCGGTAAGCGCCACAATGGCCACCGCGCCTGGATGGCGCACCACATCGCGACGGGCTGGGCGGCCGTCAGGAAGCTCCACCTTGAGCACGTCGACCCCAAAGATCTTGCCGTTCCAGGCGCGCTCCTCGCCGCAGATGGCCTCGGAGATGGCGGCATCGCGAGGATCGTCGCCTCCGGGCACAAAATGGCGGCGGCAAGGCATGCCGGAATGATGACCCTCGCCCGTCGCATCCCTGTCGCCGTCGGCCAGATAGTCTGCCTCGTCGACCTCAGGCGCCGCAGTCTCTGCAGCATCGTCGACGCAGGCTTCCACTTCTTGGGTCTCCTGTAGCTCTTCTTTGCCCATAGGCTATACCTCCCAGGCGTCGCGCCCCTTGGCGGCACGGGCCCCAATGTCATGGCGAAGGGTCTTTCCCTCAAACTGGATCTTCTCGGTCGCCTCATAGGCCAGTGCCCGAGCCTCTTCAAAAGTGGGCGCCATGGCGGTGACGTCCAGCACGCGGCCACCGGCGGTCACCAGCTCGCCTTGGTCGTTTTTGGCCGTTCCTGCGTGATAGACCGTGACGCCGTCGAGGGCCTCAGCCTCGTCGATGCCGGTGATGACCTTGCCCTTCTCATAGGAGCCGGGATAACCCTCACTCACAAGCACCACCGAAACCGCCCAGCGGGCATCCCAATCCATGGGCACCTGATCCAGCACGCCTGTGGCGGCCCCATAGAGGAACTGCAGGAAATCGCCTTTGAAGCGCGGCACGATGACCTGGGTCTCCGGGTCGCCAAAGCGGGCGTTGAACTCCAGCACCTTGGGGCCTTGGGCGGTGAGCATGAAGCCGCCGTAGAGCACGCCTTGATAGGGGATGCCTTGGGCTGCCAGCGTGCGGACGACCTTCTCGTTGATGGTCTCCATCTGCGCCTGCTCCTGCGGGGTCACAAAGGGCACCGGAGAGTAGACGCCCATGCCGCCGGTGTTGGGGCCGGTGTCGCCCTCCCCCGCCCGCTTGTGGTCTTGGGCGGTTGCCAAGGGCACTACGGTGGTGCCGTCTGTCACCGAGAGCAGCGAGACCTCCGGTCCTTTAAGGAACTCCTCGATGACCACGGTGGATCCCGCCTCGCCAAAGGCTCCCGAGAAACACGAAGCCACCGCGTCCTGGGCTTCTTCCAGGGTTTGCGCCACTACCACGCCTTTGCCCGCAGCCAAGCCATCGGCCTTGACCACTGCTGGGGCGCCCACCTTCTCCAGGTACGCCAGGGCCTCGGCCTCGTTGTCGAAGGCCTCATAGGCTGCCGTAGGCACATGGGCTTTTGCCATGACCTCTTTAGCGAACTTCTTGGAGCCCTCCATCTGGGCCGCAGCGCCGCTAGGGCCAAATACCGCAATGCCGGCGTCGCGCAGATCGTCTGCCACGCCAGCTACCAGCGGAGCCTCGGGGCCAATGACCACCAGGTCGATATCGTGATCCTTCGCAAAGAGGGCTACCTGGGCGCCATCTTCAGGATCGATGGGCGCCACTTGGGCGATCTCGTTCATGCCGCCGTTTCCCGGGGCCACCCACAGCTGCCCAGCCACAGGCGAAGCTGCCATTGCCCTCAAGAGGGCGTCTTCTCGGCCACCGGCACCCAAAAGCAGAACATCCACAGCGACTCTCCTCTCTTAAAGGCTGCCGTCCTCGCAGGCGACAAGCCCTTCTCTCTCCAAGCTCTCCAAATCCTTCAAGGGATCTGTCTCTGAGGGCTCATGCACCAGATAGCGCACGGGCGCGTAAGCAATGCCCATGGCCCCCAAACCCAGCGCCACCGCCACCGATCCCGAGGCGTTTATCACCGTGGATCGCGTGGAGATGAACTCGTTGGTATCCAGCGGCTTTTCCAGGATCGACAAATTTCTGGGAAAGCCCACCGACACCTCTATGTAGCGCAGAGGCCCCTCTCTCTGGGCATCCAAGCTCATAAGCCGAGCAATGCGTCCCGCCAAAAGCCGCTGGTCGCCGTGGTGCCCCACGCGAGTGAGGTGCCCGCGGCCGTCCATGGCCACGAACCCGTAGGAACCCGTCCAGCCATCCACGATGGTACGCAGGCGCTTCAAGGGGTTGGAGCGGGTGTGGTCGTAGAGCGCGGCCCCGGGCGGGGTGATGAACAGCACGGTGACCCTAGGGATAAGCTGTTGCACATGCTCGATAGCCTCTTCGAAGCCCAGGCCCACCTGACGGGCATGGACCAGGTCTGCCACCACCATGGCTTCGCCGGCAGAGACCAGCTTTGAGTCGATCACTGCCACCTGGCAGCGCTTCTTTACCTCTCGGGCGGCAGCCACCGCATTGTCAAACACCTGCACCAGGGCAGAAGAGGCCGTGATGCAGATGATGGGATCGTCGCTTTGGTCGATGAGCTGGTAGAAGACCTCCATGAACTCGGCAGCCGAGGGCTGCGACAGGCGCAAGATGCCCTTGGCTGCCAGATCTACGTAGACGTCGGCTGGGTGGACGCCCAGCACATCGAGCTCATCCTTATGCTTGCCTCGCAGGTGCATGGCTACCAGGTGGACATCGTGGGCTTCGCACCACTCCTTAGGAAGATCTGACAACGTATCACAGACGATGCGAAACACGGAGGCCCTCCTCTCGCGAATCCTGCGGGCAGGCGATGCGGCTTAGCGCCAGTGGCGATTGATGGTTTGCTCGCGATCCGGGCCCACCGCGATAAGGGAGACCGGCACGCCCGAGAGGCGCTCGATGAGGTCGATGTAGTCTTTGGCCTCGCGGGGCAGATCGGTGTAGTTGCGCACGCCTGAGATGTCGCACTTCCAGCCGGGCAGCTCGATATAGACGGGCTTGGCCTTGTAGAAGAGCGACTGGTGCTCGGGCACAGTGGTGTAGCGCACGCCGTCGACGTCGTAGGCGATGCACACCTTGATGGTGTCCAGCACGCTCAAGACGTCCAGCTTGGTCACCGCCAGATCGGTGAGGCCGTTGACGCGGGCGGCATAGTTGACCACCACGGCGTCGTACCAGCCGCAGCGGCGCTTGCGGCCGGTGGTCACGCCGTACTCGTGGCCCACCTCGCATAAAAGCTCGCCGATCTCGTCGCCCTGAGGGAGCTCGGTGGGGAACGGGCCGGAGCCTACGCGGGTGAGGTAGGCCTTGGCGATGCCCAGCACGCGGTCGATGTGCTTGGGACCTACGCCAGAACCGGTGATGGCGCCGCCAGCCGTGCAGTTGGAGCTGGTCACAAAGGGATAGGTGCCAAAGTCGATATCGAGCATGGTGGCCTGGGAGCCCTCGAACAAGATGTTCTTGCCCTCAGTGATGGCCTCGTTCAAGTAGCGAGAGCTCTCGATGATGTAGGGGCGCAGGCGCTCGGCATAGGGCAGGTAGGTCTCGCAGATCTGATCCACCGTGTAGCCAGGCAAGCCATAGATCTTCTCGAGGATGGGGTTCTTCTCGGCAAGGGCGGTCTCCAGCTTCTCGCGGAAGATCTTCTCATCCAGCATGTCCTGCATGCGCAGGCCTATGCGGGAAACCTTGTCGGAATAGCAGGGACCCACGCCGCGGCGGGTGGTGCCGATGAGGTTCTTGCCCAGGCGGCGCTCGTTGGCCCCGTCAAGATCCTTGTGATAGGGCATCACGATGTGGGCGTTGCCGCTGATCTTGAGGTTTTGATAGGAGACGCCCTGCTCGTCGAGGGTGGCGAATTCCTCGAGCACCACCGAGGGATCGACGATGCAGCCGTTGCCAATGACAGGCACGACGCCCTCGTACATGACGCCCGAAGGGATCTGGTGCAGTCCGAACTTATGACCGTTGGCTACCACGGTATGGCCGGCGTTGGCGCCGCCTTGGCAGCGGCAGACTACGTCATACTCGCCGGAGATGAGGTCTGTGACCTTGCCTTTGCCCTCATCGCCCCACTGGGTACCCACAAGAATCGTCGAGGCCATTGGTTTTCTTCCCCCTCAAACTCTTTAGCACCGCCCTCCGTGACGGCGCAGCATCATTTCTCAGTATAGTGGAGGGACGCCCTGCTCTGAAAGCACAACGCAAGGTGTCAGAAAAGCTAGGCTGGAGGCGCCATGTCGGCATGGGTGCGGTCCAGCTCCATGAACTTGGTTTGGTCTTTGAGAAAGACCATCTCGATGGTGCCCACGGGGCCGGAACGGTTCTTGGCGACGATGAACTCGGTGATGCCCTCGTCGGGGCGGTCTTTGCGCTCGGCCTCTTCGGGAGTGGTGGAGCGGTCCAGCAAGATGACGATGTCTGCATCCTGCTCGATGGCGCCGGACTCACGCAGGTCGGAGAGCTGAGGGCGCTTGCCGGTGCGGTTTTCCGATTGACGAGAGAGCTGCGAGAGGGCGATGACGGGCACCCCTAGGTCTTTGGCCATGATCTTGATGCCGCGGCTCATCTCTGAGACCTCGGTGGCGCGGGAGTCCGAGCGTTTGGAGGGCGGCGGGCTCACCAGCTGGAGGTAGTCCAGGATGACCACTGCCTTCTCCTTGTTGTGGAGCATGCGGCGGGCCTTGGCGCGCACCTCGGTGACGGTGGTGCCCGGGGTGTCGTCGATAAGGATGTCAAGCTTGGAGATCTCTTCTGAGGCTTGAAGCAGCGCCGGCCACTCCTCGCCGGAGATGTTGGCGCTGCGGATCTTTTGCAGGCCCACCGCAGAGCGCGCGGCCAGCAGACGCTGGGCGATCTCTGTGGAGCTCATCTCCAGGGAGAAGAAGGCCACCGTGGCGCCGTTCTCCGCCGCCTGGACCGCCAGGTTGAGGGCGAAAGAGGTCTTGCCCACGCCAGGGCGGGCGCCCACTACCACCATCTGGCCCTCGCGAAGGCCCAACAGCTTGTGGTCCAGCTGCTGGAAGCCGGTCTTGACGCCCAAGGCATCCTCGCCGGCGGCCGCCTGCTCCTGAAGCTGCAGGTAGAGATCCTGCATGGCCGTTTGCATGGTGATGTAGTTGGAGCGCACGTCGCGGTCGGTCACAGAGAGGATCATGCGCTCTGCAGAGTCGATGACCTCTTTGGTGTCCTCTGGCGCGTCGAAGGCCAAGCTGGAGATCTCAGCGGTGGCGGTGATGAGCTGGCGCAGGGTGGAATCGCGCTTGAGCATCTCCATGTAATGGCGCCAAGAGGAGAGCGCGAAGGTGTTGGAAGTGATCTCCGTGATATAGCGGGGGCCGCCGATGGCCTCCAGCTGCTTGGAAGACTTGAGCCGGTCTGCCAACGTCACAGGATCGACAGGCAGCGATGCGTCAAACATGTCGCGCAAGGTGGAGAAGATGGTTTGGTGACGAGGCATGAAAAAGTCCTCGTCACGCAGCTCTACCAGGCATTCTTGCAATACATCAGGGGAAAGCAGCATGGCCGATAGCACCGACTGCTCTGCCTCGATATCCTGGGGCATTGTGGGGGCAGCGTCCCTGCCGCTGAAGCCGGCGGGGGTTAAGGCTGAAGGCATTGCACGCTCCTTTGAGCCAGAGTTCACGGACTGCATAGTACTCCGAAACCAGGTCCTCTGTTGGTTTCATATATGATTGCTTTTCCACTCTCAACAGGCCGATGTTGTTAAGAGGTAAGGCTCTGTCCTGCCGCTTTCTGGGTTTTCAACGTTTTCAACAAGAATTAGTCCTCACAGAAAAATTCTTTTCAACATTTTGCGAACGATTGTTCGCTCTTTCCCCGTTGCCCCAAATACCTGGGATTTCACCCTGAAGCTGTTTCGCGCCTTCATAAACCCCCAGGTAGATGCTGTGTTATTTTCAAAAGCCCAGCCAGAGGGAGAGTCCGCGCCCAAAAGAAACACACCTTACAAATAAAAATAGCCCTTGACTTGAAGGGGCCAAATAGGCAACCCCTCACCCGGGATTGTCGAAATAGGAGGTTGTTAACAACCTATAGCGATCGATCTATAGCAAAAGCCCAGCTCACAGTCACAAGAGCCTTGAAAGACCCCTGAAACTGTGGCCGGGCTTCTCGGCAGCCTTCTTTGGAGCCCTCTGAGGAGGTCCCAAGAAAGCCGTTCACAAAAACGCAAGGTGCACTAGGCCTCGGCGGGAGCCTCAGCCTCGGGAGCCTCAGAGGCCTCGCCTTCGACGGCGAGCTCCTCAGACTCGGCAACCTCCTCGTCGCCTGCGGGAAGATCCTCAGGCTGGCCCACCTGGACGCCCAGGGTGGCGAAGATGTTGCGGTAGATGGAGACGATGACCTCGTGGAGGCCGGCGGTCTTGATGGGCTTCTTGATCTCGATGCGCTTGCGGTCGATCTCGATGCCATACTGCTCTTTCAAGGCAGCGCCCACCATGGCGTTGGTGACAGAGCCAAAGAGCTGGCCCTCGTCGCCCACCTTGACGTCGACGACTACAACCTTGCCGTCAATCTGCTCGCGGAGGGCCTCGGCATCGGCGATGCGCTTGGCCTCGCGCTGGGCAATATTGTTGCGGCGCTGCTCGAGCTGCTTAATGTTGCCCGGGGTGGCGGGCTGGGCGATGCCGTTGGGGAACAGGTAGTTCTCCGCATAACCCTGGGCGACGTCGATGATGTCGCCCTCTCCGCCCTTGCCCCGGAGCTCACCCAGAAGGATGACTTTCATGGGACTACTCCTTTGATCGGCCAGCCGAAAGCGGCCGGCGAAAACTCTTGTGATCCATCAGGCGGCAGATGCCTTTGGCTCGCCACGGTCGAGGTGGCGAAAGTTCGCAAAGAAATCTACGACGCCCAGGATGCTGACGACAAAGAACGATGCCTCTAGCTGCAGTGCCAGAAGGATCACCAGGAACCTCATGAGGCACCCGGCCTGATACTTCTGAAGCCACCACATAAGGACTCCGTAGCCCTCCAAAAGGAAGACGAAGCGCACTGCCATAAGGGCGCTGGCGCCCACGGTGGCGGCCGCCTGGCTCAAGGGCCCAAACAAGAAGTTGAAGGCCATGAGGGCAATGCTGCCGATAAGCACCACCATTGCCCAGGTGGGAGCATCGGCTGCTTGGGCTCTCCAGGTAGGAGGAGTGCCCGGAGTCTCGCGGGCCACCCAGCCTGCAAAGTGGGCTGCAAGCACACTCAAGCCAGCCGCCACAAAGTAGGCGAAGGGCCAAAGCAGGTAGATAACCCAGGTCGCAGAGCGAATCTGCGCTGCCATCTCAAGGCCGGAAGCCTCGGAGATCGCCTGGACTTGCGTGTCGATGATGCTGCGGATGGCGGCAAAGAAGTCTTCGCCGGCCAGAGACATCACCAACCAGTTGAGCCCAATGGTGGCAAGGGTTGCCAGTGCGGCCGCTGCGTAGTCCACCGTGAGGTTGGCACGCTTTTTGGCCGCCAGGCCGCCCACCACAAGCGCAATACACAGATCCACGCCGCCTTGAAGCACCACACCCAAGTTGCCCTGGACCCAAAGCCATCCCAGGATGAGGCCTGCCACAGAGGCAGACGCCAGAGCTCCTAGATGGGAGCGGGAGAGCTTGGCGGATATCCCTCGCGAGATACCGTAGGCCACCATGGCGACGCCAATGACGGCAATGCTGGTGAGGGCCACCGCCCCAAAGCCGCACCAGATAAGGGCGCTTACAAAGGGGCGTGGCTGAGAGGGTTTGGGCTGCGCGGGAGGTTCTTCTCCGTAGCGCACCAGACCGGTCTCTTCTTGAGCGTCAGAGTTCTTGTCATCTTTAAAGGCCACGATGAGACCTGGCGCCTCTAGTCGCGACGACGGCCGCCGCGGTTGGATACCACGGGTACCGTGTAGGGCAGAAGAGCCATCACGCGGGCGCGCTTGATGGCGTTGGCAATGTCGTGCTGGTGCTGCGTGCAGGCGCCGGTGACGCGACGGGGCTTGATCTTGCCGCGATCGGTCATGTACTTGCGAAGGAGCTGGGTGTCCTTATAGTCGATGAACTCGACATCCTCCTTGCAGAACTGGCAATACTTGCGACGCGGCTGACGCTGATATTCAGTAGCCATGTCTTTGAGTACCTTTCGTATACCGGCGGAGAGCCGGAATAATTAGAACGGGATGTCCTTGTCGTAGACATCGCCAGCGGGCGGCGTCTGGACAGGGGCAGGTGCGGGGGTGGAAGCGGTGAAGCTCTGGTTTTGAGGGGCGCCCATTTGCGGGGCTTGCTGAGCATAACCGCCCTGCTGAGGATAGCCTCCTGGTTGACCTTGCTGGCCTTGCTGGTCGCGGGAGCTCATGAACTCGACCTCGTCGACAACCACCTCGATCTTCGAGCGGTTCTTGCCGGACTCGCGGTCTTGCCATTGGCTCCAGCGCAGCTTGCCCTCGATAGCCACTTTCATCCCCCTGTGGAGGATGTTCGCCAGCGACTGAGCCCGGTTGCCAAACATCACGCAGTCGATGTAGTTGGGGCGATCCTCCCACTGCTGGGTTTGCGGATTGCGCCAACGATCATTCACGGCCACGCCAAAGGACAACACGCTGCTCCCCGAAGGCAGGGCGCGAAGCTCAGGGTCGCGGGTGAGGTTGCCGGTGATGGTTACTCGATTGATGCTCATGGTGAAACAGCCTCCTTGAGTGATCCGGATGGGTCACTTTGCAGTCTTTACTCGTGGTCGGGACGACGGACGATCATGTGACGCTTGATGGCATCGGTGATGCGGCACACACGGTCGAGCTCGGCGATCTGAGTGGGGTCTGCGTGGAAGTTGATGAGGGTGTAATCGCCCTCGGTGAGCTTGTCGATCTCATAGGCGAGCTTGCGCTTGCCCCAGTTGTCGACGTTGTCGATGGTGCCACCGTTCTCGGTGATCGCGCTATCGATGCGCTTCAGAGCGCCAGCGCGGGTCTCCTCATTGATGGTGGGGTCGACGATGAACAGAATCTCATAGGCCTTCATGATTTCACCTCCTCCGGGCTAAATGGCCTCGGGTCGTGAAGGTTTGCGCCCGAGGCAGGAAAGGTCGGTGTTCGATATTAGCACAGCAGACCCGTCTCCCCAGCTAACACACATCATTGGATGATTCTCACAACACAGTACCTGCCGGGAAGAACCACCCTCAGGCTCGCAGCCGCTGGCTCCAAGGCTTTCACCGGCTTTTGTCACATTTCTGTCCCGCCGCTGGCCATTTTTTGACCAAACCGGCAAAACCCCAGGTAAGCCTTGTGAAGTTCCTGTTATTCAAGATGAGGCTCCACGGGATCCATAAAAAAGAAGGGCCATTGGCAGCGGCCCTTCCCTACAGTTCTTTGGCACACAAGACAGCCTGCACTAATACTCTTATAGGCGCTGGCAGCCCCGAAGCCTTGCTACTCCTCGGGCTCGCCGCCTTCCTCCTCATCCTCTTTGTGCACGATGAGGGGCGTCACTATCTCTGCCTGCTCTTCTGCCACAGGCGGCTGGGGCGCGGGTTTCTCGGCAAGGGGAGGTTGGGGCTCTGCGGGAGCTGCAGGCTGTCCAGGCGCGACCGTCGAGACAGGCGTCTGAGGCTGCAAAGTAGCCTGAGCTGCGGGAGACGGTTGAGGCTGCGATGCTGGCTGAGGCTGCGGATAGGGGTTGTAGGAGCCCGCAGCCACAGGATCGGGGCCAGAAGGCAGGGGCACAGGATCGGAGGGGCTTCCCCAGGCAGGCACATTGAACTGGCGGATCCAGAGGCCGCCGGCGGTATAGACCAAAAGCATGGCGACGACGCTGATCACATTGGCGACGTAGCTTGCCAAAAGCATGGGCAGCATGGCCGATTGGATGAGGCCTGCCACCGAAGTCATGATGAGGGCGGCGGTGTTGGTGGCGTAGCTGTAATAGGCGGCCCACAGGAGCGACATAACCGACGGGATCATGGAAAAGACCGCGATCGCCAGGGGAATGGCGGTGACCAAGCCTCCCAAGATGGCAATGCCAAGGATGCGGAAGAGGCCGCCCAGATCATGGGAGAACATGGTCCAGACTTGCGAGAAGCCAAACCCGGCGCCGATCTTTTGATAGATGCAGCCCCGCAGGTTGGCCACGAGCACCAGCAAGCCTGCGAAGATATCCAGCCCCACGAGAAGGATCCCCAAAACGATGCTGCCACCGGTCCCCGCGAAATCCATCATCCAGGTAAGCGCCAAGGTCACAATGCCTGCCAAGAGGCCCCAGCCCAACGAGATCACAAAGGCGCGCCATCCGGCGCCGATGCACTCGCCCACGCGCACGCCGCGCTGCTTGGGAGCTGCGTCCACTCCCCAGGCAGTGAGCCGAGCCCAGCAGAGCCCGTAGCCTGCCACCCCCAACGCTCCAAAGATAGGCACATAGAGGCTGAGCGCCAGGATGCACATCGGGGCCAGCCAGCCTTTGTCCTGCGTCATCATGCGCCAGGCACGGGAGAGGTAGTGTCCGTTCACAAACGTCGTGTCTGCCATGGGAGGCCCTTCTCATGTAGGAGGCAGTGCCATTGTGTGGTAGTGGAACTCATACTAGCGCACCTTTGCCGAGAAACCCCTGGCCCTCCAGGGTGCAAGCTTTTACGAATCCCCTGCCGCCCGACAGTTGGCACTGGCCTAGCGGTAGGGCAGCTGGTCGTCGGGATCTGCGGGAGTCTCTTTTTTGGGAGAGGGTCGGGGCATGAGGAGGGTCTTCTCGGCAGGTTCGTGAGGGGCGAAGATGGCCTCGGCAGAGCCTTTGGCCTGCCCTTCTGCAGCTTCGCGCTCCCGGGCTTCCAGCTCTTCGCCCAGCTCCTCGCGAAGTTCCTGCTTGATTTCTTCTTTCATCTGGTCGCGGCGCTGCTCGCGAGCCTGTTGGGCCGCGTCGGTGCTGCTGGGCGCCGGCGCGAACGAGCCTGTAGAGGAATCCCAGCGCACGCTGTGGCCCATTCGGCTGCCACGATAGGGAATGTAGGGATTGCTCACCGTGCGATGCTTGAGCCTGCGGGTATAGTCGATGAGCCGGGGCGTATAGTCCACCGGGCTGGGCGTGGTGATGCCAAACCTGAGCGACAGCCAGCGCAAAAGGCAGCAGACGGCCACGCAGACCACCACGGCAAACCCTTTCACAAGCCCGGCGTAGACCAGGGCGCAATAGACCGCCGCCGATATAAGCGCGCAGGAGGCGTAGAGGTTTCCGGGTCTAAAGATCTGGGGGACGTCACCCAGGAAGATATCGCGCAGCATGCCGCCGCCCACGCCGGTGAGCACGCCCATGAGCAGGGCCGCCATGACGGGGAGCTCGTGGATGATGGCCTTGTCGGTGCCGGAGGCGGTGAAGATGCCCACCGCCAGGATGTCCACGATGGCCGTGGCCTTATCCAGCGACTTGAACAGCCCCGAGAAGAAAAACACCGCAGTCCCGGCCAGCGCCGCCGTAGGAATGGCCCAGTCGTTGGAGAGCATGTAGACGCTGCCGCACTGCATGATCATGTCGCGGATAAGGCCGCCGCCAAGCCCGCAGAGCATGCCCAGGCCCGCGGCGCCAAAGAGGTCCAGCTTGCGCTCTGAAGCCGTGAGCCCGCCAAAGGCCGATCCTACCACCACGGCGACCATATCGATCCACTCGGGCATGGTGAGGGTGATGAACTGAGGATTGAGCGTCGTGAAGAGGGTGCCCACGGGATTCTCCTCGAAATCGATGACAGTAGCGCGTGCGGTCTGCGTGCGAGTATGCGTGCCGCATGCAGAGCAGCGCGCAAGGCAGGGCGGTGCGCCAGGTATGGGGCGTACACCATGCACCATTATGATGTGTTGGTGCGATGAGGGCAGCGGGCACTTTTATTCTTCTACACACTGGAGCGCCGATGTGTTATTCTAGCCGTTGCAATTGCATAGGGAGAGTTGTCCGAGCGGCTGAAGGAGCACGATTGGAAATCGTGTAGGCGGTAACCCCGTCTCCCGGGTTCAAATCCCGGACTCTCCGCCAGTATGTTAAAGGCGGCACCTACGGGTGCCGCTCACCCTATGGAGGGGTGGCAGAGTGGTTGAATGCGGCGGTCTCGAAAACCGTTTACGTGCTTCGCACGTACGAGGGTTCGAATCCCTCCTCCTCCGCCAGTAGATAAAACCCGCAGCGTGCGGGGTGTTTTTAAGGGCCCTGCGGGGTCCTTTTTAGTGCAAAGTGACTCTCACGCAACGGGCTGCAGGCAGACACGGGCCCATGCAGCCAAAGTACAGGCAGAAACAGGCTCCTACAAACATGCTCCTGCGTCCCTCTGAAAACTAGCTACATTAGTTACACTAGACGTAGCTGATGCAGAGAGTTTTTCCAGTGCAGCTATACCCTTGCAATACCTGCACGTTCACCGTTCCCAATGCCTACGCCTCGCCCCAGCCAGTTGCTGCTCAGCACCTATTCGTCTGGCGCTCCCAGACTTTGCCTCGCCAGCACTTCTGCGGCAGTCTTGCGAGGAATGTAAGACCCTTTGAACGCTTTTTTGTCATAGCTCACAATGGCGTCTACCTGAAGCGCCTCTGCCGCAGCTCGAATAAGCCCGTCTTCATAGTCTGGCTCGTTAGAATCCAGCGCACTGTATACAAGAGTTCCAGTGAGATCCACTAGATCGAATACCTCTGCAATCTCTCTTATGGAAGCCCTTGCATCCTCCTCGCTCATATAATGCCTATGCAAGGCGTAGTAGATCTCATTGAGCGACGATGCCAGTGCATACACCGCACCTCTGTCTGCAAGCACATGGTGCAAAAGACAGCTCACCTCTTCATGGTAGGGCGAGTCCGGATACACCCAATAGACCAGGGCATTCGAGTCAAATAGAAAAGAGCTCATGGGCACGCGAGTCCTTTCCGGCTTTCAAAAGCTCGTCTGCAGAATGTCCCTCAGGCCAGGGTTCCACCTGAGCTTTTCTCGCCTGAATACGAGCTTCTGCCCCCGTCAAGCGCTCCAGCCTATCTTCATCGCTTTCGACTTTGGCAGTGATCACCACCACCCCTTTTCGAGGTGATTCCACCGCAAGAGGCACCCCTGGCTCGAACGCGGCTTGGATGCGCAGGGTTTTTGGCAGCAACACGGCCATGCTGTTGCCCACTTTGGAAAGCGTGGTCTCGATCATGGGAACCTCCTTCAAGAGAGAGTATAACGTGTTATAACGTCTCCATAGGAACCTAGTAGCCCAGCGGTTACCGCCTTCGGTCTGTTGGCGGCCCAACCACAGGGGTAGTCTGGTTGTATGGATACTTCATCGGCTGCCCAGGGCAGCGCTTCTCGGCAAGAACCTAGTGCGCTCATGCGCCTCTCGCCCTTGGTGCGCCAATGGTTCGCCCAGAGCTTCGAGGCCCCTACGCAGGTACAGGAAGCGGCTTGGAACGCCATCTTGGACCGCAAGAACGTGCTGGCGGTGGCGCCTACGGGATCGGGCAAGACGCTGGCGGCGTTCCTGTGTGCCATCGATCGGCTTATGAGCGACCCGCCTGCCGCCAAAGGCGTGGTGGTGCTCTATGTGTCGCCACTCAAGGCCCTGGCAGCCGACGTGGAGAAGAACCTGCGCCGCCCTTTGGCTGAGCTGGGGGAGCTGGCGGCATCCGGGGCGGTCGACCTGGGCGCTGATGGCGCGGCCGGGGCGCCGGCAGTGCTGCCCAGCGTGGCCATGCGCACCGGCGACACGCCGCCTCGGGAGCGGGCGCGCATCAAAAGCAAGCCGCCCCAGATCCTCATCACCACTCCCGAGTCGCTCTATCTCATGCTCACCAGTCAGGCGGCCTCGGTGCTGTCGCGGGTGGAGACGGTGATCGTCGACGAGATTCACTCCATCGCCAACTCCAAACGAGGCGCCCACCTGGCCCTTTCGTTGGAGCGCCTGGACGCGCTGTTGGAGAGGCCGGCGCAGAGGGTGGGGCTTTCGGCGACCGTGCAGCCGGTAAATGAAGTGGCGCGTTTTTTGGGAGGAGCCCATCCGGTGGAAGTGGTGGGCGATGCTGTCGCGCCGGCTATCGACCTTGCCGTGCGCATCCCGGTGGCAAACATCAACGCCGTGCCGGAGTTTTTGGGCACTGGCGCACCTAAGCCCACGCGCGCGCCTGCAGCCAAAGATGCCTGGAAGACCGACCGCAGCCTCAAAGCCGCCATGGGCGCCAAGGCTGCCGAGAAACCCGCGCCCTCCGGCCCGGGAGCCTCCGGCGCTTCGCAGCCCAAGGCGCCCCAGGTGTCCCGGGAGTCTCGAGTGGGTTCGCGCTCCATCTGGCCGTCGCTGGAAGCCGAGCTGCTCTCCCAAGTAGAAAGCCATACCTCCACGCTCGTCTTTGTGAACTCCCGCGGGCTGTGCGAACGGCTTACCGCCCGGCTCAACGAGCGCCACGCCCAAGAAGCCGGCCTCAGGCCGGCAGGCGCCCCGATAGTCGAGGGGGCCTTCAGGGGCTCTCTCGGGTCCCCCGATTCCCACACAGAGCCACTGCCCGAAGGGGCCGAGGCCATCGCGCGCGCCCATCATGGGTCGGTGTCCAAGGAGCGCAGGCTAGCCATCGAGAGCGAGCTTAAGGCAGGCTCGCTGCCTTGCGTGGTAGCCACATCCAGTCTCGAGCTGGGCATCGATATGGGCTCGGTGGATCTGGTGTGCCAGGTGGCTCCGCCCTTGTCGGTAGCCTCGGGGCTCCAGCGCATAGGCCGCGCCAACCATAGGGTGGGCGGCAGGTCGCGGGCCATCCTCTATCCGCGCACAAAACTCGAGCTCATAGACTGTGCCGTCATGGCTCAGGCCATGCTGGCAGGAGACATCGAAGCCACTCGGCTGGTAAAGAACCCTCTGGACGTGCTGGCACAGCAGACCGTGGCTGCAGTGTCCCAAGCGCCTCAAGGCCTTCGCGCCTCTCAGTGGTTTTCGACTGTGCGACGGGCAGCCAACTTCTCGGAGCTGCCCCGCGAAGCCTTCGACCGGGTGCTGGCCATGTTGGCGGGCGCCTTTGCCACCGACGACCTGGAAAGCTTTGCCCCTCGGCTGGTATGGGACCAGGCAGAAGACCTGCTCACTCCCCTGCCGGTCTCAGGACGCATGGCCATCTCCAGCGCCGGCACCATCCCGGATCGAGGCCTCTACCCGGTGTTCACCCACGAGGCGCAGGGGCGCCAAGGGCGCCGGCGCGTGGGCGAGCTGGACGAGGAGATGGTCCATGAGAGCCGGGTGGGAGACGTCATCACTCTTGGAACCACCACCTGGCGCATTACCGAGATTTCCAACGACCGCGTGCTGGTGAAGCCTGCAAAGGCACGGGCTTCTCGGCTGCCCTTTTGGCATGGGGAAGGACCTGGCAGGCCCTACGAGGACGGACGGCGCAAGGGGGAGTTCTTGGCGGCGGCGTCAGCGGCGCTCGAGGGCGCGGAGTTCGATGAGGGTTTTAGGGCTCGCCTCGCCCAATGCGGGATGGAGGCCGACGCCATTGGGAGCCTGGGGCAGGTGCTGGCTCGCCAACGGGCGGCCACCGGCGTGATTCCCAGCGGGCAGTCGCTGGTCATAGAGCTGGTGGAAGACGAGGTGGGAGACACTCGGCTGCTGCTGCACTCCCCCTTTGGCCGGGCGGTCCACGCTCCCTGGGCGCTGGCGGTGGCCGATCGCATCGAGCGCCTTTGGGGCTACGACCCCGAGGCCATGGCCGCAGACGACGGCATTCTGCTGCGGCTTTCGCCCACTGCGGGCGAGGTGCCTGGACCGGAGACCTTCATCTTCGAAGAGGAGGAGCTGCGCGCGGCCGTACAGCGCAAAGTGGCCTCTACCTCGCTTTTTGCGGCACGCTTTCGCGAATGCGCCGCCCGCGCCCTTCTCATGCGCCCCAGCGCCTTTGGCAAGCGGGCGCCGCTGTGGGCTCAGCGGCTGCAAGCCTCCCAGCTCCTGGAGCAGGCGCGGCAGCTGGAGGGCTTTCCCATGGTGCTGGAGGCGCTGCGCGAGTGCCTCCAGGACGTCTACGATTTGGACGGCCTGGCCCACCTCATGGGCCAGCTGCGCTCCAAGCAGGTGGCCATCACCCAGGTGGCCACCACCACGCCGTCGCCCTTCGCTGGAAACCTGCTCTTTGGCTACGTCATGGAGCACCTCTACGATGCCGACAAACCCCAGGCCGAGCGCTCCGCCGCCCTGCTCTCCATAGATCCTGCCCTGCTGGCCGACCTTCTGGGCTCCCCCGACCTTTCCAGCCTCATAGACCCCGCCGTCCTGCGCCAACTGGAAGCCCAGCTCCAGTGGCTCGCCTCTGGACATAAGGCCACAAGCCCCACCGGCCTCGCCCGCCTGCTGCGGGCCTTGGGACCGCTCAGGCTCGATGAGATCGCCCGGCGCTGCGACCCTGCAAATGCAGCAGACGCCTGGCTTGCCCAACTGGCCCAGGAGAAGCAGGTCTTCCAGGGCGCCGTCGCCGGCCAACCCTGCTGGATCGCCGCCACCGACGGCCAGGCCCTCCACCAGGTGCTGGGCCTTCCTGTGCCTTCCTGGGCGCCTGCCGCACCCCCGGCTGCCCTCGCTGCCGATAAACCCGCAGCTCAGGAGCTTGATGCTTTGGTGGGGCTCCCGCTGTCGCCTGCGGCCTCGAGCTTTGATGCCAACCCTGCCGAGAAACCCTTGCTCTCGCAAGCCGGCCTGTCTACCTCTGCGGCGACCGCTCAGAAACCCGGCCGCTTCTTGGACGCTCTGGTGGCTCGCTACGCCGGATGCCATGGGCCCTTTAGCACCCAGGCAGCCGCAGCGTCGCTGGGACTTGGCGCAGAGCCCGTAGCCGATGCCCTGGAGCGCCTAAGCGCCCAAGACCGCCTGCTGCGCGGCGACTTTGGCATCGATGAGCTGGAAGAACCTCGCCAGTGGGTCTCTGCCGCAGTGTTCAAACGGTTGCGCAAACGCTCGCTGGCCGCCGCTCATGAGGCAATGGAGCCCGTGGGCATGGGCACCTATCTGGAGAGCCTCTGGCGCCTTCAGGAGATCCCGGCCCAAGACGCTCATGACCAGGTAGATCCTCTGGACCTGCTGGCCAGCGCCATCGCGCTTTACGAGGGGGTATGGCTCGAGGCCGGCGCCTGGGAGCAGGCGGTCTTTCCCGCCCGCGTGCCCGGCTACAAGCCTGCGCTGCTGAACGAGCTTCTGGCCTCCGGCGAGGTGGTGTGGCAGGGCCGCCGCACGCTGGACGCCGCTCAAAAGCCCAGCTACCAGGTGGCATTCTTTCCCACCGACTCCCCCTTCGCCCCGCTGCCGCTGGCCGCCGAGGCAGCAGCCACTGGCCCGGATGCCTCGGACGACGCAGACGCCGCAACGCGTTATGCAACTCCCACTCCGCCCCAGCGCGCCGACGATCTTGCCGCCAGTGCCGCCGACAACCCCCTTTGGCAAGCGATGTCCAAGGGAGGCGGCTGGTCCTTCTCGGCATTGAAGGAGGCCTGCGCCACCGTTGCGGCAGGCCGCGACGAAGCGGCTCCGAGCTCGGCGGACATCCAAGCCCAGCTGGAGGATTACCTGTGGGGAGGATTGGTGCTGGTGGACTCCTTTGGACCAGTCCGCACGATTGCCCAGCCCGCCAAAGCGACCAAAGCCGCTCCCGTCCGCCGCCGATCCCGCTCCCGCTACGGCCGCGCTTCTGTCTCGCGGGCGCCCCGACCCGCCTCGGTTCCCGTGGACACGGCGCTTTCCGGCCACTGGTCCCTCGCCCAAGCCGCCGAGGCTACCGACACCGAGCGCGCCCTGGCTCTGGTGCAATCCGCGTTGGACCGCTACGGGGTCCTCACCCCCGAGGTGGCCCGCGCCGCCGCCATCCCCGGCGGCCTCAGCCAGATCTACCCGGCCCTTCGCGCGCTGGAAGACACCGGGACCCTCTGGCGCGGCCAGTTTGTGGACGGCCTGGGCCCGCTGCAGTACGCCACCCCCGACTTTGTAGAGGCCCTACGCGCTTCTGCTGCCGAGAAACCCGCCCCCGCCGTCCCCGCGTCTCCCGCCGCTGATGTCGGCGCCACCGACGCCCCACCGGCACCGCTCTCCACCCCTGACGCTGCCCCTGAGCTGCGGGTTTTATCCGCCACCGATCCCGCTCAGCCCCTGGGTGCCCTCTTCCCCTGGCCTGCAAGTGCCGAGAAGCCCACCCGCCGGGCTGACGCCCACTGCGTCTTCGCCGACGGCGCCCCGGTGCTCTATGCCAGTGCGCATCTTAAATCTATATATGTCTATATGTCAGCTGAGGACGATGAGCAGGTGGACACCGCTGCACCATCGCCCGCCGCCACCACGACCAGCAGCGATGATGCCCTGGCAGCCCACGCCATCCAAGCGCTGCTGGCTGCCGAGAAAGCTGCCGCCCTGCGCCAAGGCCTCTCCTGGGCCACCCAAAAGATCGAGGTAGAGCAGGTCAACGACCATCCGGTTCTCAAAACCCGCTGGACGCGCGTGCTGGCGAGCATCGGATTTGTGCGCACCCCCTCCGGCATGCGCTTCTATCCCGACCCGCTCTAGCTCGCGGCCCGGGATGGCGGGGTTTCTCGGCAGCACGGAGCGCATGGGCGAGCGGCGCAACGGCAGGTCTGCCAACTTGGAGCGTCTGGCAGAGCAAACTGCCAAGCTAGGTTGATTGGCAGGATTATTGAGCCGACAGTCTGCCAATCTACCCTCTGTGATCCCGCAGTTTAGCTGCGCCCAGGGCCATGAAGCCTAGATTGGCAGGCTTTTGCGGTCGCAGACCTGCCAATCTGGGTTGTCTGGCAGCTCTTTGGCACGAGAGTTCATTAGGGTATGGCAATCTTGGCATGAGAAGCTTCTAGGGCATGGATTTTGGCGAAATCCATGCCCTATCGGGGACTTCTGCCAACTTTTCCATGCCCTACCTGCGTCTCGTGCCAGCAGGCACCTGACGTCGTTTGGCATGAAGTCCCACTAGACGATGGCGATCTTGGCAGAAGCGCCCGCTAGACGATGGATTTGGGCCAAATCCATCGTCTAGCGGCATCTTGTGGCAGCTATGCCGTTGCCTAATGATCTCTTGTGCCAAAACCATCTCAACCGGCACCTATTAGGTGTATTTCCTGCCAGAAGTGGCAGGAAATAGGCAGATTTGCCCCCAATCTGCCTACTAGAGGGGCTTTGTGGCAGAAATTCTGCCTATTAGGTGTAACTTATGCCAGCGAGATCACGGGCCGCCGCCCGTTGCACGAGACCGCGTTGTGACTCCATGCCATCCCAACCCTGCCGAGAAGCCCACCCACTGCGGGCTGCTCTCGTTCCCTCATACCCAAGAGATGCAAAAAGGGCGTCGACCGAAGTCGGCGCCCTTTTTGCTTGCAAGCGTTATACGCAGCTGCGACAGCGAAGCTCGCCGCGTTGCGTGCCGCGCTACGCAGCGTGCCCTTAGTTGAGCTTGTTCACGCGGCCGCGGCGCACGTTGTCCTTCTTGCGCTCGATGGTGTCCAGGATGCGCTTGCGCATGCGGATGCTCTTGGGGGTGATCTCCACCAGCTCGTCGTCCATGATGTATTCCAACGCCTCTTCCAGGGAGAAGGTGCGGGGAGGGGTGAGCTGGACGGCGATGTCGGCGGTGGAGGAGCGCTGGTTGCCCAAAGATTTGGTGCGCGCCACGTTGACCACCATGTCGCCGGGCTTGGAGCGCTCGCCTACCAGCATGCCCTCATAGCATTCGTCGCCCGGCCCCACAAACATGGTGCCGCGCTCCTGAAGGGTGCCAAGGGCGTAGGCCACGGCCTTCTCGGTAGCCATGGAGATCATGGCGCCGTTGTTGCGCTGGCCCAGCTCGCCTGCGTAGGGGCCGTACTCAGAGAAGGTGTGGTAGAAGATGCCCTCGCCGTGGGTGACGTTCAAGATGCGGTTCTTGAGGCCCATGATGCCTCGGGTGGGGATCTTGAACTCCAGGTGCGTGTGGGTCTCGCCGGACTGCATGTTGGTCATGGTGCCGCCGGCATCGCCAAAGACCTCGATGACCTTGCCGGAGTACTCGTTGGGGGTCTCCACCACGGCCAGCTCGACGGGCTCTAGGCGGTGGCCATGCTCGTCCTCCTTGAAGAGCACGCGGGGGCGGCCCACCTGGAACTCGAAGCCTTCGCGGCGCATGGCCTCCATGAGGACGGAAAGGTGCAGTATGCCGCGGCCGGCCACTTCGATGCCGGTCTTGTCGCCCAGTTCCTCGATGCGCATGGTGACGTTGTTCTCGGCCTCGCGCATGAGGCGCTCTTTGAGCTGGCGGCCGCCCACGATGTCGCCCTCACGGCCTACCAAAGGCGAGGTGGAGGCTTCGAAGACCACGGCCAGGGTGGGAGGGTCGATCTCGATGGGATCCAGCTCCACGGGGTTGTCCGGGTTGGTGTAGACGTCGCCGATGTCGGTGTGGTCGATGCCCACCACCGCGCCGATGTCGCCGGCTTTGATCTCTTGGCACTCGGTGCGGCCCAGATAGTCGAAGGTGAAGAGCTGCTTGGCGCAGGCCATGGCGCGGCTGCCGTCGTTTTTGACCACCAGGATCTGCTCGCCGGCATGGATGGTGCCCGAGTAGACGCGGCCGATGCCGATGCGGCCCACGTAGCTGGAGTGGTCCACGGTGACGCACTGCATGGCCAGCGGGCCGTCAGGGTCGCAGTCGGGGGCCGGCAAACAGTCCACGATCATGTCCAGCAGGGGGTACATGTCGTCGTTGTCGTCCGACGGGTCCAGGCGGGCGAAGCCGTTCACGGCGCTGGCATAGACCACGTGCTCCATGGCGAATTCCAGCTGCTCGTCGGTGGCGCCCAGATCCATCATGAGGTCCAGGGAGTCGTTGACCACCTCCTCGGGGCGAGCTCCCGGGCGGTCGATCTTGTTCACCACGATCATGATGGCCAGGCCTGCGTCGATGGCATGGCGCAGCACGAAGCGGGTCTGAGGCATGGGCCCCTCGAAGGCGTCCACCAACAGCAGCGCCGAGTCTGCCATGCGCAGCACGCGCTCCACCTCGCCGCCAAAGTCTGCGTGGCCCGGGGTGTCGATGACGTTGATCTTCACGCCCTTGTACTCGATGGAGATGTTTTTAGCCAAAATGGTGATGCCGCGCTCGCGCTCCTGGTCATTGGAGTCGAGGATACGATCTTCTACCTGCTGGTTTGCCCTGAAGGCATCGGTTGCGCGCAGCAGCTTGTCCACCAGCGTGGTCTTGCCATGGTCGACGTGGGCGATGATGGCAACGTTTCGCAGGTTCTCTTGCAGCATAGGACTCACTTTCATGATGGAGCGGAAAACTCAAGGCAGGCCCAGAAGACGGGCCACCGATCTGCGCGAAGGCGCAGCCTGTTGCTAAAGTAGGCTGGGCAGCTCGCCCGCCGGTGCGGGGTCGGTCCAGGCAAAGTTCTCACCGGTACCCTGCACCAGCAGAAACGCCGAATAATCAGGCCCAGGGTCTTTATCCCCAAATTCGCACATGAGCGCATCGGCAAAGCCGTCGCCGGTGTCTACGGCGCCGGAGTAGCAAATGGCATAGCACACAGGGGTTCCCAACTGCGGCTCAGTGCGGGCGCCCGAGGCCAGGTCTTGCACCCACCTGTGGGCTGCCTCTAGGCACACTTCCTCGCCGTCGTCTTCGAAGGCGCAGGTCACACGGTTGCCCTGGTCATCAAGCACCGAGGCCGCCACTCCCAAGAGATCCCCTGCAGCCAGCACATCCAGCGCTTCGCCGATGAGGTTGCAGGAGAGCTCATCGAGCTCTGGGCTGATCATGAGACCCCCTCTAAGACACATCTACACTAACCAACCTACGTTAAACCCATAGGCCCCCAGCCACACTCCCTGCCACAAATCCCCATAAAGCAGCGGGAATCCCTAAGATCCAAGAAGCGCCGCCTTATTCCCCCACGCCCCATCTCCATGCAAAACGGGCTTCTCGGCACACCTTGTTGCCGAGAAGCCCGTATCGTTCCGTGCCTTCACGCTGGGGGCGTCCCCACGCCCACTTAAGCTGCCGCTCCACCCAAAAGCCCCTGATCTGAAGGGTTGAGGCTTCTCGGCAAGGAGAGAGTGCGCCTAGACGGTGGCTGCAGGATCGCCGGAGGCCGGAGAGTCGCTGTCCTGGCTGGGGGTGATCCAGAACTTGAGCACCGGGAAGCTCACGATGACCGCCAGCAAGGTGTTGACCACGGAGGCGACGGTGGCGGCCAGCTCGGCGCCTAGGCCCAGGCCGATGCAGAAGTTGGTGACGTAGCCCGGAAGCACCAGGTTCACCACCACGATGAGCACAGCCAGCACGGCGAACTTAGGTGCGGCGGTGGCAAAGGAGGCCTGGCTCTTGAAGACGAACTTCATCTGCACGAAGAAGTTCACCACTTGGGCGAGCACCTCGGCCAGAAGGAAGGTGAGAAAGCCTCCCAGGCCGTTGGAGCCCGACGACGTGTAGTTGAAGATCAAGAAGGAGAAGGGAGCCGTGAGCGCCAGGGTGTTCACAAAGAGCCAGGTGCCCACCCAGGTCGCCACAAATCGGGTGGCGGTGGAGACGTTGGACAAGATGTTGAACTTGATGAACTCCCAGAGGCTTTGATGCTCCTCGGTCCAGGTTTTGAAGCTCATGGCGGCTTCCTCCTCAAATGACGGGCGTTGGGCGGGGCGGGCGCCTGCAAGCTCGCAGGCATGGCTCCTGGTTAGGCGAAGGTGGCGCCGCCAGGGGCGGAGGCGTCGTGCTCAGAGGCGTCAGAAGCATGGTGGGACGCGGCAGGCCCGGCGCCAGCCTTGGCAGCAGCCTCTTTGAGCGCTGCGGCGATGCGGGAGTTTTTGGCCAGGTTGGTGAAGAAGCGGCCAATGAAGAGCAACAGGCCCACCACCCAAAAGCCGCGGATCTCCAAGACCAGGGCATCGATCATCTGGGGCGATACCAGGCCGCCGGCGTTTTTGGCCAGGCCGTGGAGCGGCATGTTGTAGATGAAGAGCAGGTTCAGGTCGGGCGCGCCTTTCTTGTAGGAAGCCTTCACCAGCCGGTCCAAGATGAGCCACACCAACCAGAAGAGGGGGCTTCGGCCGTGGTTGAGGTCGCGAATGCACAGGTCGGGACCCAAGGTGACCTTGGGAGAAGGCACCGGATGACCCAAGATGGCCGCGAAGGCCTCGTCTGAGACCTGGCTCACCTGGGCGCGCTTGTAGACCTCCACATCGCGGCCCTCATAGGGGTTGGCCGCGCCGGTGCCAGAGAGCTCGACGGCGGCCCTAAGGCGCACATCCCGCGAGGAGGCAGAAACCCGCAGCTCGTAGGTGCCGCCTTCGATCTCCCAATCCGAGTTCCCCACGTGGTAGTAGGCAAAGTCTCGCCCGGAAAGCTCAAAGCTCACCCGCGCGCTCTGCCCCGGCTCCAGCACCACCTTGTCAAAGGCGCGAAGCTCTTGGGCCGGCCTAAAGACGTCGCCCTCGGGCTTTGCCACGTAGAGCTGCACCACCTCGGCTCCGGCCACAGGTCCCGTGTTGGCAACAGCGCACGACACCTTCACCTGCGGGTCTGGCCCATCTTGCACATCCACTTGCAGATCAGAATAGTCAAAGGTGGTATAGGACAAGCCAAAGCCAAAGGGATAGGCCACATCCACCTGCGCGCTATCGAAGTAGCGATAACCCACGTACAGAGCCTCTTTATAGAGGGCATGCTTCTTCTCGGCAGGATAGAAGCCTGCGGTAGCGGTGTCGGCCAGGGCATGGGGCCAGGTCTCGGCCAGCTTGCCCGAGGGGTTCACCAACCCACAGACCACGTCCAAGGCCGCGCGAGCCCCTGCCTGGCCGCCCAGACACAGATGCACCAGCGCCTTGACGTCTTTGTCCCAGCCCGTCTCCACGGGCGCCCCTGCCGACAAGAGCACCGCGATATTGGGGTTCACTGCCGCCAACTGGCCCACCAGGGCAACCTGGGAAGAGGCCAGGCACATGTCCTGGCGCTCGGCGCCCTCGGTCTCCCGGGTCTCGTCCAAGCCTAGGCACAGCAAGACCACGTCGGCTCGGGAGGCCAGCTGGCAGGCGTCGGCGGCCTTCTCGGCATTGGCGGGGCCGCATCGGTCGAAGCCTGGCTCGAAGCCCACGTAGTCAAGATCGTAGTCGCGGATGCAATCCACCAGCTTGTTGAGGTAGACCGAGTTCACCAACGACGAGCCGGCGCCTTGATAGCGCGGCTCTGCGGCAAAGTCGCCCACCAGGGCCACCTTGGTGCCGGGAGCCAAAGGCAACAGGTCGTCCTGGTTCTTGAGCAGCACGCAGGACTCGGCGGCGACGGTCTCTGCCAGGCGATGGTGAGCCTGCGCGTCAAATTCACTGCCCGCCGCACGGGTATGGGCAGTGGTGGCGAAGATAAGCTTCAGGCACTCCTCTACCCGCGCGTCTATCACAGACTCGCTCACGCGCCCGTCGCGCACCGACTCCACCAGCTCGCGCACAGAGCCTATGCCGGGAGCCGGCATCTCGAAGTCAGAGCCGCACTTGACCGCGGCGGGGTGGTCGTGGCTGGCGACCCAGTCGGTGACCACGGCGCCGTCGAAGCCCCACTCGTCGCGCAGTATCTGGCGAAGCAGATAGGGGTCCTCGTTCACATAGGTGCCGTTGACCAGGTTATAGCTGCTCATGATGCAGGCAGGATGGGCCTCTTCGACCACCCGTTCGAAGCCCGCCAGGTAGATCTCGCGCAGCGTGCGCTCGTCCACCACGGAGTCCGAGGCCATGCGGCGGGTCTCCTGGCTGTTCACCGCAAAGTGCTTAGGGCAGGCAGAGACCCCCTTGGATTGGATGCCCCTCACATAGCCAGCGGCCATCTTGCCCGCCAGCAGCGGGTCTTCCGAGAAATACTCGAAGTTGCGGCCGCACAGAGGGTTGCGCTTGATATTGAGGCCAGGCCCCAACACCACGTCCACCTTTTGGGCCAGCGCCTCCTCGCCCAGCGCCTCGCCTAAAGCTTCGCCCAGCTTGGGGTTCCAGCTGTTGGCCACGGTGGCGGCGGTGGGAAAGCAGGTGGCGGGCAGAGAGCCGCCAATGCCCAGGTGGTTCGCGCCTGCAGCCTGCACGCGCAGGCCGTGGGGGCCATCGGAGAACTGCATGCGAGGAATGGCGTGGCGAGCCATGGGGTAGGTGCCAAAGGCGTCCCCACCTGAGAGAAGCGCGCACTTCTCTTCCAATGTCATCGAGCTAATGAGCTCCTCGTAGGCCATGATGCCCCCTTCAGGTACGTACAGACTGCAGGCGAACTCGAACGATTCCTAGGCCACCACTGCGCCGCCGCTGCTGGCGTTGGCGTCGTTGTCAGAGGCCTTGGACTTCTTGGATGCCGGGATGACGCCCAGCTTGCGCAGGCCAAAGAAGACCAACACTGCGGCGATGGCCACCAGGGCGGCCGTGACGCCATAGACGGCGTATTGCCAGGTGGCGGTGCCGTAGCGCACCACAGAGCCAGGGGCCATGCCCTGCATCATGTTGGAGTTCACGGTGGTGTAGAGCACGTTCTTGGTAGCCTGGCGCAGCTGCTTGACCACGCTGGCGTTGTTGGTGTCGGCAAAGTCGCCGGTCATGGCCGAGTAGGTGAGCTGAAGGTCGGTGCCGGCAGCCACGGCCTGGTTCTTGTTCATGTAGCCGTAGAGGTTGAAGTCGGTGATCACCATGCCGCGGAAGCCCCACTCGTCACGGAGCACCTCGGTGAGCAGCGCATGGCTGCCGCCGGCCCAGGTGGTGCCCAGGTAGTTGAAGGAGCTCATGATGCCGGTGCAGGCAGGCATCTGGATGGTCTCGCGGGTGCCCAGCTCATCGGCGATGTAGTTCAAGTCGTAGTGGGACTCTTTGACGGTGATCTCGAAGGGGCGCAGGTAGATCTCGCGCATGGCCTGCTCGTTGGCCCAGGTAGCCAGGTGCTGGACGCGGTAGCTCTCCTGATCGTTCAAGGCGAAGTGCTTGACGTAGGCATAGACGCCGTTTTGAGCAGCGCCGGAGACCACGGCAGAGCCGATCTTGCCTGCCAGCAGCGGGTCCTCGGAGTAGTACTCGAAGTTGCGGCCGGCGAAGGGGCTGCGATGGGTGTTCATGGCAGGCGCATACCAGCCGTTATAGCCAGAGGCCAGGCCTTCTTGACCCACCATCAGGCCCACTTGGTACATGAGGTCGGTGTTCCAGGTCTGAGCCATGAGGTACTCGGAGCAGTAGGCGCAGTTGCCGGTGGGGCCGGTGAGCGAGGTGAAGCCCGCAGGGCCGTCCGGGTCATGGGTGGCAGGCTTGGAGATGGAGGGGATCTCGGCGGTGTTGTAGGCGCCGTCGTTCAACATGGTGGTCATCTCGGAGACCGAGAGCTGATCGAGCAGGGAGTCCCACTCGGGATCGTCATAGCTCTTGCCGCGCAGGTCGATGAGGGAAATCCCGTTGGAAGCGCCGGTGACAGGCATCTCGTCGGCGGCATCCTGGGCGTCGGCAGGATTGAACTCGGCAAACTCCACGCCCGTCTCGGCAGCGGTCTTATCCTCGGCAGCCACAGGGAAGGTGCCGGCGAAGTCGGCGCGAGAGAGGTTCTCGCAGTTCTTCTCCATGTAGGAGTTCATCTCGGCGAAGCGGGTCTCCACCTTCTCGCCGGTGGCGCTGTCGGTATCATAGACCGCCGCTTCCAAGGTCACGGGATTGGAAGCGATGACATGATGGGAGTCGGAGCGCAGGCTTACGGTGTAGTCGCCGGCATCCAGCACATAGGCGCCCTGAGCGGTGTTCCAGGAGGCCATGTCGCGCACAGGCCAGCTCACCTCGACAGTGGCAGACTCGCCGGGGGCCAAAGACGGGGTCTTGGCAAAGCCGCCCAGCACCACAGCGCTCTTCTCGGTGCCACCGGCCTCATAGGGGGCCGAGTAGTAGAGCTGCACCACTTCTTTACCGGCGACGTCGCCTGTGTTGGTAACGGTCACGGTGGCGGAGACCTCGTCATTCTCGACAGTGACGGAGTCCAGGGCCTGCTCGAAGGTGGTGTAGGAGAGGCCATAGCCAAAGGGGAAGGTCACCGCGCGGTCGTAGTCGAAGCCAGCGTAATTGCCCGCCTCGGCCTCTGCGGCAGCGGTCTCGTAGTAGCGGTAGCCGTAGTAGATGCCCTCTTCGTACTCCACAAAGTAGGCAGTGCCGTCAGAGGCGGTGTCGTTAAAGTTGGTGGTGTAGTAGCCAGACACGTCGGTATACTGCTTGCCGCCAAAGTTGGCGAAGGTGGGGTCGGCGGTGAAGTCTGCAGCCCAGATGTCGGTGGTGCGACCGGAGGGGTTGATCTCGCCGGTGAGCACCTTGCCCACAGCCTCGGCGCCAGAAGCTCCCAGGGAGCCCACCTCGATGATGGAGTCCACGGCCAGGTCGCCGACCATGAGGTCGCCTACCTCCATGGGGGTGGAGGCGTTGATGACCGCCACGACCTTGGAGCAGGACTGCTTGGCGGCAGCGATGAGGTCGCGCTCTTCTTTCGAGAGTTCCAGCTCATGCTGGCCGTCGGCGTAGTTGGCGGTTTCAGCATTGGCGGTGAAGTTATCGGATACTCCGCTCTCCAGGTCGCCTTTGAGGTTGCGGGACAGGTCGCCGCCCTCGCCGCCGCCGCGGCCAATGACCACCACGCCGATGGTGCCGTTGATGGAGGACTTGGCCTCGGAGCTGTAATCTGCCCAAGGGATCTCGCCAATGTAGTAGCTGGCGGTCTTGGGGTTGTCCATGGTGATGTTGGCCTTGGGATAGTTGCCGGAGGCCACTGCATCTTTGATGAAGTTGTAGGCCGTGTCGTTCACGGTGAGGCCGGCGTTGGTGAGGCCGGCATAGATGTCAGTGCAGTCGTCGGGGTCGACCGTGCCTGAGCCGGCGCCGCCGTAGACAGGATCGGCTGCAAAGCGGCCCAACAGGCTCACGGTCTCGCCCGAGGTCAGCGGCAAGCCGCCGTCATTCTTGAGAAGGACGATGCCCTCCCCTTCTACCTCGGAGACCAGGGCTTTGGCGTCCTCAGTGGCGCGACCGCGGCCACGGTACTGGGCGTCGTAGTAGGCCGTGTCCCAATCTTCAGAGCCCGCCACAGTCTCTACGGTGTAGGGGCGGCCGCCCAGGTAATGGTCTAAAAGCGAGCTAAACATACCCGCAGCAACGTTCACGGCGATGCCGAGAACCAACAGCACGCCGGCAACCACCAGCATGACTATGGCGCCCGTCTTTCTCTTGGGTTTCTGCGCCATGAGGTCTCCTTTCATTCTTTTCATCAAAGACCTGCGACCCTCTCTTGCGGGATACGGCCGCAGGTCTTTGCCGGACAGGGCCCATGCCGGGATGGGTCCCGGCAGAAGCTTTCACAAAGGGGCGATGCCGAGAAGGCCGGCTGTCGCCGCCAGGGGCTAGGCGTCAGCCTTGACCTCGGTCTCAGGCGTGGTCAAAGGATCTGCCGAGTAGGTCTTCACGCGGTCGTCGTCGATCTTGCCGGACCAGTTGAGGCCAAAGGCGAAGTCGTAGGCGTTGCCCTCGGAGTCGGTGTAGGGCTCCATGTCGCGAGGCACGTCCTCGTTTTGGACGAAGGTCTGCTCCATGTCCTTGGGCTGCTGATGGGACAGCAAGCCGGAGGGCTCCACCTTGCCGGAGAGGATGTGGGAGAACTGGTCGTCCGAGAGCTTGCTGTAGGTGAAGAGAATGGCGTCTGCGGCTGGCTCCAGCTCGCCAAAGCACATGGGGCGATCGGCGTCGATGCACACGATGAGCTTGGCGCCCTCGGGCAGCTTCTCTTTGACGGAGAGCACCAGGTCCAGATCAGCCTCGTTGGTGGCATGGGTCTCGGCGCCATAGACGGAGCGGTTGACGTACTCGCCAAACTCGTCCTTGGGGTTCAAAGACTCCTTGCGCACGTAGTCGCCGTCGGCCTTGAAGGGGCGATACTGCAGGGAGAGCGGCTTCCAATAGGGGCCAGGGGCGGGCTCGGTGCCCATGACGATGCTCATGAAGTCCGGGCCGCCCTCGACGCCCTGATAGGCGTCCTGAGGGTTGTGGATGCCTACCACGGCATAGCTCACGTCGGCCAGCTCCTCCTTGGTGAGGGCGGTGACAGAGTTCTCGTTGGGATCGCCGTCGGCCACGTGGTCGGTGACGATGTCAAAGCCGTCGCCCAGCTCCACTACCGGGGCCACCATGGCAGGCGAGGAGCCAAAGAAGCTCTCCCGCGCCGGAGTGAACTTTTGAGGCACGTAGACCTTGCCCTTGAGGCCGTCCTTGGAGATGGCGTCGCCCTTGTTCTTGAGCATGACCACGCACTTGTCGGCGGTCTCGGCGCCAAAGGCGGCTGCGTTGGCGTTCTCCAGGATCTCCTTGGCGGCATCGCGGTCGGAGTAGGGCTGGTCAAAGAGGTTCACCAGCACCATGGCCTTGAAGATGCGGCGGCAGTTCTCTTGAAGGGTGGCCAGCGCCTTGTCCTCGCCGTCGGCCTTGACCATGACGTCATAGGCTTCCTTGGCCACGTCGGGCTCGAAGGAGCCGCCGTGCTGGGAGATGGTGTTGTTCATGAGCTTGGCGAAGCGGTCGGGCTTCTCCACGTTCTGCATGCCGTGCTGGATGCCATCCAAGATCATCCAGTCGGTGCAGAGCAGGCCGTCCCAACCGGCGTTGCGAAGGATCGAGATGTTGTGGGTGGAATAAGCGCTGCCCACATGCTCGCCCAAGCCATCGGGATCGTTGGGGTCGTAGGCGATGCCGTAGCAGGGCATGACGGCAGCCATCTGCTCGGTCTTGGAGTCCAGCTTCATTCCGCCGTCCAGGAAAGGCACCAGGTGGGCGTTGAAGTTCGAGCCCGGGAAGACGTTCCACTTGCCGGAGTCGGAGTGGTCGTCGCGACCGCCCTCGTTGGAGCCTTCGCCGGCGAAGTGCTTGAGCATGACTGCGCAGGAATCCTTGCCCCAGCCCTGGTCGTCGGTAGCCTCGTCATCGCCCCAGGTAGACTGCATGCCGCCGCCAAAGGCTGCAGCGAAGTCGCGGTTCAGTGCGGGGTCTTCAGAAACGGAGCCAGAAAGACGGGTGCCAATGGGGTTGGAGTAGACGTCGATCTGCGGGCCCAGCTCCATACGCACGCCGGTGGCACGCCAGGCGCGCGCTTGCCACATGCCGGCCTTGCGCCAGACGTCCTTGTCCATGGCAGCCGCCAGGCTCACCGAGGAAGGAACGCCAAAGAGGACGTAGGGGTCGGAGTAGTTGAGGTAAGGGATGCCCAGCTCGCTCTGCTCGCAGACCGTCTGCACCTTGTTGATCCACTCCACGTCGGTGGCGTAGGTATCGATGGTGGACTGCAGGCGGGAGACGCCAGCGCGGCTTCCTGCCTCGATGTAGTCCATAGCCGAGGTGTCGGTCTCGGTAGAGCTGGACTGGGTGCCGCCGGCCCATACCAGAGGGAAGCACTGCTCGGCGGTGAGAGAGGCTGCCAACGCCTTGGCGCGCTCATCGGCCGGCTGGCGCCAGTCTTCCCATAAGTCCAGCTTGCCATTGCCGTTCATGTCGCGGAAGGCGAGGCCTCCCACCTGGATGATGCGAGCCTCGTCCATGACGCCCAGCTCGGCGCCGCCGTCGGGGTTGGTGACGCGAGTCCACTGGTCTTTGCGGATCTTCTCGCTGGTCCACTTGGCCTCGACGTCGTCGCCGTCGGGATCGATGGGGTAGTCTTCGGGCTTAGGCAGGTTTGCCGCAGGGTCGGCAGCGGCTTGGGGGCTGCCATTGCAGCCGGTGAGGGCCAATGTGCCCGCCAAGCCTGCCAATCCTGCAGAACCCAACATGAAGTCGCGGCGGCTGATGGATCCCATGTTCTCTCCTTTGATTGAAACCCAAATTAATTAGTGGTCTTGATAGCGAGCATCTTGGCAGAGGCGCCATCGCCACCGGATCCAAAACCTCAAACACGCCCCTTGAGGGGCCTGCGCGCCAGAGGTAAAGGGAACCGGGCGGCCGCAGGCAGGACGGCCACCCGGCCAGACAGAAGGGCCTAGTAGAGGGTGAAGTTCAACACATCGAAACCGTCGATGCCAAAGGCGGTGGGATCGCCGGTCATGTTGGTCTCGTCAACCACGGTGAGCACGATGTCGCCGGAGGGGAGCTTCACGGTGACAGACTTGTCGTCAGTGGCCTCCCAAGTGCCTTCCTCGGTAAGCAGGTCCTCGTGGTTCTTGCAAGGCTTGGTCTCGGCGGTGCCGTCCTCGTTCAAGATGACGTCCACCATCTGCTCGGAGCCGCCAGCGGTGCCATACACGGTCTGGCCGGTGGTCTCGACGCTGCCGCGCCAAGTGCCGTTATAGAAGGCCACGGCATCGAAGTCAGAGCTGGACTCGGCAGCCTTGTCGTCGGTCTTGGTCTCAGCCTGAGCGGCGGGAGCCTGCTGGCCGCCGCATCCCACCAGGGGCATAGAGAGGGTAACCATCAGGCCGGCAGATACGATGAGCTTCTTGTTCATGAGGGTTTCCTTTCATTCCTTCTGTCCTTGGCGAATCAAAACATCGATTCGTCCCTATTCGTTGGCTTCATAGTAGGAAGCTAAAAGCCGCCTTAAAAAGAACTGGCGTAGATTGCACCAAGGGCGGCGCAGATTGCACTTTGGGACCCTGGTGATAAAAAGGGCCGAGAAGCTCGCACTTCTCGGCCCGTGAGAGAGACATCGGCTCGTCTGTATGCCGTTCAGAGCCCACATCTGGCCGCTCGCAGGCCAAAGCTCATTGAGTCATTTATGCCTCTGGCTCGGTGAGCACCGGAGCGGAATATTTGGCCACGCGGTCGTCGTCGATCTTGCCGGACCAGTTGAGGCCAAAGGCAAAGTCGTAGGTGTTGCCGTCAACATCGGTGTAGCAGGTCATGTCGCGCGAGCAATCTTCCAGCTGGCCCTCGACATCCAGCATGTCCTTGGGCATCTGCATGGGCAGCAGGCCGGAGGGCTCGTCCAGACCTGCCACCACGCGGCAGGCGGCCTCGGTGGAGCCGGACATGGAGACAAGGATGGCGTCCACCTGGTCTTCGAACTCATGGACGCACATGGGCTGCATGATGTCGAGCACCACCACGCAGGGCTTGCCGGCTTCTTTGGCCAGCTTGGCGGCATCCAGGATCTGATCCAGCTGCTCTTCGTTGACCACTTGGGAGGTTTGGCCAAAGTAGGAGCGGTTCTCGCGGGTGCCGTCGGCCAGCAAGTCGCCGGCCAAAGAGACCTTGCGCA
This sequence comes from Olsenella sp. KGMB02461, assembly GCF_012584445.1. GTDB lineage: Bacteria > Actinomycetota > Coriobacteriia > Coriobacteriales > Atopobiaceae > Leptogranulimonas. The sequence goes on along the minus strand of NZ_JABAHI010000008.1, from coordinate 1,410,762 downwards.
CATGCTCGTTGTCGGCCTTGTAGGGGCGATACTGCACAGACAGGGGCACAAAGGTGCCGTCCTCGGTCTTGGAGCCGCGGGCGCTGGCGTTCTTGGGAGCGGTGGCGCACACCAGGACGATGTCCACGTCGGCGATGTCGGCGGCCGTGAGACGGGTGAGGTCCTCGGGAGCGGGGGTGGGCACGGGCTTGTCGCCGGACTCGTCCATGGGGCCGGTAAGCGTCTCTGCCAGAGTGTCGGTGACCACCTCGAAGTACTGGGAGAGCATGCCCTGGGAGAGCGGCAGGTCGCAAGTGGCGACCACGTCTTTCCAAGGGGCGGTGTCCATAGTGGCGCTCTCACGGTAGGCCTTGGTGTAGCGCATGGGCACATAGGCCTTGAGCTTGGAACCCTCGGAGCCTTGCTTGATGACGCCTCCATGGTTCTTGAGCATGACGATGGCCTTCACCTGGGCGTCCAGAGCAGCGGCGTTCACCTCGTCGATGCCCAGGTCGATCTCCTTCTTGGCGATCTCGGGGTCTACATAGGGATTCTCGAAGAGGCCGGTGTTGAAGTAGCCAAGGAGCAGCTGCTTGCCGGAAGCGCGGAAGGCCTTCTCGGCTTCTGCCTCGCCCTTCTCGCTCTTCATGTCCTCATAGGCGCTCATAAGCAGGCTGGGGTCGTTGCAGCCGCCCATCTGATCCACGCCTACAGACACAGCCAGGCTGGCGCGCTTGGCAGGATTCCACTGGCTGCCGTCTTCGACGCCCCAGCAGCGATAGGACTTGGCGCCGTCAGGCTGGACGTCGTTCAACACTGCCCAGTCGGTGCAGGCCGCGCCTTTGAAGCCGTACTTGTTGCGCAAAAGCTCGGTGATCTTATAGCTGGAGAAGCCTGAGCCCACCAGCTCGCCGTACTTCTTGTCCTCGTCGAAGGCGATGGTGTAGGAGGTCATGACCTCGGCGGCAGAGCCGGTCTTGCCATCCAACTTGAAGGCGCCGTCCACAAAGGGGATCATGCACATGTTGAAGTGGCCGGAAGGATAGACGGCGTATTTGCCGCCGTCCTGATGGGCTTCGCGGCCGCCCTCGCCGGGGCCCTCAGCCGGCCAGTGCTTCACCATGGCGATGAGCGATCCGGTGCCCCAGCCTTGGTCCTCGCCGTTCTCGTCCACCGTAGACTGCAGGCCGTCCACCAGTGCGCGGGTCATGTCGCGGGACAGTGCGGGATCCTCGCCAAAGGTGCCCGAGAAGCGCTGCCAACGGGGGTCGGTGGACACGTCGATCTGGGGTCCCAAGAACGTGGTGATGCCCATCTGGCGCATCTCTTTGGCGATGCCGGCGCCGGTCTCTTTGGCGCGCTCGGGGTCGAAGGTGGCGGCCAATGCCAGGTTGTTGGGCCAGTCGGTGCAGTTGCTGCCGTTGCGGGGGTCGGAGGAGATGTTCACCGGAATGCGGTTGTCAGAGGCCTCCACAAAAGCCTGCAGATTGTTTGCCCAGGTAGCCTGCTCATAGGCCGGATATCCAGAGGCGGCGTTCAACACTGCGCGCACATGCTGGCCCAAGAATTCTTTCTGCTCGTCTGCCACGTCGGTGGAGTCCAGCTTGAAGACGTGGGCCGAGAAGCACATGAGGCCTGCGATCTCCTCGATGGAGAGACGGCCGGCCAGGTCCTCGGCGCGCTCCTCGGTGGAAAGGCGCCAGTCTGCGTAAGGAGCCAGCTCGCCCGTGCCTTCGAAGTCTTTGAAGGGCTTGCCGTCCACCTCGATGATCTTCATGCCCGAATCTGGCCAATAGCCCAGGTCGGGGCCATCGGGATTTTCTACCAGCACATATCCGGCATCGGTGGCGGTCTCTTTGTAGCCAGCCTCTGTGCCCGCCTCTGCCTGAGGAGCGTTTTTGTTGCAGCCCGTAAGCGCTGCTGCACCTGCAAGTCCGGCCAAGCCTGCCGAGCCGCGCATAAAGTCGCGGCGACTAATGGATCCCATAGCTCTCTCCTTTTGTCTCTCGATGGCGACCCTTCGCATCGAGCAAGGCCTTCACCTGCGGCAGAGCCCTTCCCCATAGGAAGGGCGAAGGTCGAGGAAAACGCCCACATGGCTCCCCAAAGCCCCGCTCCTTGCTTACACCGGATACTAATTTCCTGTAACTTGCCTGAAAAGATGCACTGTCGTAGATGAGCGCCTGGCTGTCGCAATCTGTCGTTTGCGGCCCTGGTGGCCCACTGTTTCCCAAGATGAACGGTTTGAATTTTGGGTTGAACGGCAATTTTAGAGGACTTTGAATTCTTTAGTTCTGCTACCGAGAAACTATTGCCCCTTATAGTCGCAACCTGTTGCTCAATGGTCGTAATTTGCGGTTTGTAGCCTTTGAATCTTTATAGTCCCTGCTTTATGATGGATTAGGCTACCTCGATACCTAGAGGTCTGCAAACCCACCCTTGCAAAGTCCGGGTCATATCTATGGATCGTGGTATATTCAAGGCCATTTGCACGGTGGTTTGCTCGCGGCGGCAGGCTGGGAAGGGAGGCATCATGAGGCAGGCAGCCATTGTGGAGGACAATCCTGAAGAGGCCCAGTCACTCAACAATTATTTGGAGCGTTTTTGCCAGGACCATGGCGAGCGTTTCAGTGCCACATTCTTCCCCAATGCCGATGGCTTCCTAGAGTCGCGCCAGCCCTTCGACCTGGTGTTCATGGACATCGAGATGCCCGGTATCAACGGCCTTCAGGCAGCCGCCGAGTTTCGCAAGAACGACCTCGACACCCCTTTGGTCCTGGTGACCAACCTGGCCCAATATGCCCTGCGCGGCTACGAGGTGGATGCCTTTGGCTTTCTGGTCAAACCTGTGGCCTACGACGGCTTTGAGCGCACCATGGAGAAAGTGTGCCGGATACTCGGCTACAAGTCTATGAAGACCCTGCGCATCCCCACCCGCCACGGCATGCATGCCCTGCGCATCTCCAGTTTGAGCCATATCGAGGTCTTCAACCACGACCTGGTCTACCACAGCACCGACTTCGACGACGACCTGGTGGTGCGCGGCAGCCTCAAAGAGGTGGAGGAGACCTTGGCAGACGTCGCCTTTGTGCGCATCTCTAGCTCTTGCTTGGTCAACATGGACCACATCATGCGGGTCAAAGGCAACCAGCTCGACCTGGCAGACGGCACCACCCTCTACTTCAGCCGCCCCAGAAAGAAGCAGGCCTGTGAAGAGATCGCCAACTATCTGGCAGGCGATGAGCGCTAAGCAAGCGAGGTGAGCCGTGAGCTGGCAGGACTTCATTGACCCCCTCTTGAACATCTCCCTTTTGATATTGGCCGTGGCCATGTTTGCCTCCCATTTGCCCAAGCGCGAAGGCTGGCGCTGGCGCCTTCTGGCCATCGGCGCCGCCATACTCATCGGCGTCATCGTGAGCACTGCCATTGGCAGCGCCTTTCATATCCCCTTCACCAGCCTCATGTCCATCCAGATGGAGATCATTCCTTTTACCTTGGTCCTGCTTTCCTCGGTGGCCGTGGTGATGCTCTTTTACGACACCTCTGTGTGGACCGCCCTCTTTTGCTGCACAGCCGGCTATGCCACCCAGAACCTCTGGGCAGCCACAGATGTGCTGGCCAACATCCTCATCAAGGCCAACTTCTTGGACATGGCGCCCTACTTCGCTCGCGGCCTGGCCGCCCGCGTGCTGCTCCAGCTGCTGTTGGCCCTCATCATCTACCCTGTGGCCAAGCGCCTCTTTGCCAACCGCGCCTCAGAAGAGGGCTTGATCCTTGTGGCCGAGCGCCGCATGTTGGCCATGATGGCCGCCGTGATCCTGCTCAACATCGTCTTCAGCTCGGTGATCAAAGCCATCTCCGTGCTTCGGGTGCCCTTGCTCTATGTGGTACTGCTTTCCCTGGTAAACATCGTGGTGGACTTCATGCTTTTGGCCTTCGAGTTCTCCCTGCTCTCCAACCGGCGCTTGGAGCAGGAGATGGAGACGGTGGCCAGGGTAATGGAAGGCGAGCGCCGCCAATACGAGCTCTCAAAAGAGAATATTCAAGCCATCAATATCAAATGCCACGACCTGCGCCATCAAATCCGCCATCTCCAGGATTCCGGCCGCGTCATCGACCAGGAGGCCTTGCGCGAGATGGCCCAGGCGGTAGACGTCTACGACAACACCTATCACACCGGAAACGAGGCTCTCGACGTCATCCTTACCGAGAAGGCCCTTCTCTGTTCCAACCAGGGCATCTCCCTCTCCTGCATAGTCGACGGCGCCACCTTGAACTTCATGAAGCCTGCCGACATCTACTCGCTCTTTGGCAACGCGCTCGACAACGCCATCGAGGCGGTTTCCAAGATCCAAAACCCCGAGCGCAACACCATATGCGTGAAGGTGCGCCGCCGCGGCTCCATGGTGGCCATCCACGTGGCCAACCCCTATGACGGCGAGATCACCATGCGCGACGGCGTTCCCCAGACCACCAAGGGCGACACCCGCAGCCATGGCTTTGGCACGCAATCCATCAAGCTGGCTACCGAGAAATACGGCGGCTACTGCTCCATCAAAACGGAGTTTTCCACCTATTCGCTCAATATCTTGATACCTGCTGCCGAAGCGTCGGAAGAAGCCTAGCCTCCCTGGGCTGCCAGGAGGGGTTTCTCGGCAGGCCCTTTTAATTCCCTGCCGAGAAAAGCCGCCTTCTGGCCTGCAAGAGATCAGAAGGCGGCAAAGGGATGTGGGACAGGTGGCGGTCGAGCAGCAGGACAGGAGAGAACGCAAGAAGGGTTCGCTGCCCGCCGCCACGGTGCAAGAGGCGCTGCCACGCCTCTTAAGGAAGCGGGGCTTCCAGGTGACCCACAAGACCAGCTCGAGAGGTCGCGAAAGGCGGTGCTTCAAGCGTTAGTCCTCGTCGGGCTTCACTTCGCACTCGGGCTCGCGCAGAGCCGGGGCGGAGTAGGTCTTCACACGGTCGTCGTCGATGACGCCCGACCAATTGAGTCCATAGGTGAAGTCGTAGGTGTGACCCTCGGAGTCGGTGTAGCAGTCCAGGTCGCGAGGCACGTCTTCCAGGCTCTCTTCCACGGTGGCCATGTCTTTGGGCATCTGGCAGGGAAGCAGGCCAGAGGGCTCTACCTCGCCCTTGAGAATGCGGCCATAGGCCTGGCCAAAGTTGCGGCCGGAGGAGGCCCAGCTCCAAAGGATGACGTCTGCGGCGGGCTCGATCTCATGGAAGCATTGGGCATTGTTGGTGGCCTCCACGATAAGGATGATCTTGGCGTTGGGGGTAGCTTCGCGAATGGAGAGCAACAGGTCGAGATCGCTCTCGTTGGAAGCGCTCACGCTGCGGCCGTTGTAGGAGCGGTTCTCTTTGGCGCCGTCTACCACGTCGCCGGCATAGGAGGGGTTGCGGGCCACCTCGGCGGTATAGGGGCGATACTGCAGAGAGATGGGCAGGTATTTTTGATCCTCGGGCACCGGCTCGTTGGAGAACATGGAACCGCCTTCTCCGGCGCCGGTATCTGGCGAAGAGATGACCATGACCACATACTCGCAATCCTTGAGCTGCGCAGCGTCGGCACGGGTGCAGTCGGAAGCCTGGTAGACGGTGATGGGCTCAGAAGGAGCGGTCTGCCCTGGGCTCATGGGCGAGGCGGATCCCGTTGGCTCGCCTACGGTATCTGTGACCACATCGAAGAGCTCGGAGGCCACCGTCTCGTCGATGGCCAGCTCGAACTTGGTCTCCACGTTGAACATGGATCCGGCGTCGAACTTTTGGGGGATGTACGCCTTGGGTTTGCCGGCAATGCCTGCCTTGGAGATGATGTTGCCCTTGTTCTTGAGCATGACGATGGCGGCATTGGAGGCTTCTTGGGCAAAGGCTGCGGCCTTCTCGTCTTTGAGCACCTCTGCGGCACGGTCGCGGTCAGAATAAGGCTGGTCGAAGAGCTGCACCCGGTTCATCACCGTGAAGATGTGCCTGGCGCTTTCACGCACGCGGGCCAGAGCCTCATCCTTGCCGTATTGCTGCTCATAGAGTTTGTAGCCCTCGGTGCCAATCTCAGGGGCGAAATCGCCGCCCACCTGGTCCACTCCAGATTCCAGCAGCATCTTGAAGCGCTCGGGCTCGGAGAATTCTTTGACGCCATGGGCGCGATCGCCAAAGTCAGTGGCGCGAAGGATCTGCCAGTCGGTGGTGATCATGCCGTCCCAGCCGGCATTGCGAAGGATGGAAAGATTGCGCTTGTTGTAAGCCCCGCCCCAGTTGGGGCCGTACTTCTCGTCCTCAGAGTAGGCGATGCCGTAGTTGGGCATCACTGCAGCCATCTGCCCGGTAGAGCTCTCCAATTTAAGGCCGCCATCCAAGAAGGGCACCAGGTGGGCGTTGAAGTTGTCATCGGGGAAGATGTCGAATTTGCCGGCGTCGTTATGGTCGTTGCGGCCGCCTTCCACCGCTCCGGCGCCCACGTAGTGCTTGAACATCAAGGCCACAGACTCATCGCCCCAGCCCTTGTCGTCGGTGCACTCGTCATCGGCCCAGGTGGACTGCATGCCGCCGCCAAAATACTTGGCCAGGTCGCGGTTGGTGGCCGGGTCCTCGCAGATAGAGCCGCCCATGCGGCAGTACAGGACATTGGAACCCACGTCTACCTGAGGGCCAAGGTTCACGCGCGCGCCCGTCAGGCGCCAGGCGCGGCCGGTGTAGCGACCCGCCTTCTTCCAGATGATGGGGTTGAAAGTGGAGGCCAGGCAGTGATTGTCAGGAATGTCATAGAGCTGATAGGGGTCGGTGGAGTTCATATAGGGAATGCCATGGGCGTCGTTAGCCTCACACCAGGCCTGCACCGCATTGATCCACGCAATGGCGTCAGCATAGGAATCCTCATTGGCGCTGGCACGAGAGACGCCGGCACGCATGCCTTGCTTCAAGGTGTTGATGGAGTCCTCATCCAAATCTGCATTGGCACTCATCATGCCGTTGTGCCACATCAAAGGAATGATCTCTTCTGCAGTGAGGGCCTCGGCCAAGGCGGCTGCGCGCTTCTCGGCAGGCTGGCGCCAGTCCTCCCAAAGGTCCAGCTTGCCGCTTCCGTCCATGTCACGAAAAGCCAAGCCCCCCACCTGGATGACCTTTCCTTCATCCATGACGCCCAGGGTGGCGCCGCCGTCAGGGTTGGTCACCCGCACCCAGCCGTCCTTGCGCACCTTCTCACTGGTCCACTGAGCCTTGACATCGTCGCCGTCAGGGTCGATGGGATAGTCGCCGTCGGCGGGCAGATTGTCATCTGCTGCCTGGGCTTGAGGGGCTCCGTTATTGCAGCCAGCCAGCGCCAAAAGCGATGCCAACCCTGCAGATCCGGCCACAAAGTTCCTACGCGTGATGGTGTCCATGGTCTCATTCCTTCCTGTCCTGGACCATCTTTCCTGTGGCTTCAATCTACAAAGCAGCTGAATGCCTCTCCCAAACTGGGCGTAACCTGTGCGATTTTAAGCATGTCTGGTATAAGCTGAAGAACCCTTACAGAAAGGCGGTGACACTCATGCAACGCCCGGCGACGCGCCATGTGTCAGTGGCGCTGGTAGAAGATGACCCGGCTGACGCCGCCGCGCTCACTCGCTACCTCGAGGCCTACCAATCATCCAAGCCCCTTGAATTTCGCTGCCGCCACTTTGAAAGCGCTACCCGGTTTTTGGCTGACCCCGCCTACGACCGCCAGGCCTTTGACCTCGTCTTTTTAGATATCGAGATGCCCGGTGTCAACGGCATGGATGCCGCCAGACAACTGCGCAATGCAGGTTATGGCTGTCCGTTGCTTTTTGTGACCAACATGGCCCAGTTCGCTCTCCACGGCTACGAGGTGGATGCTTGCGCGTTTCTCGTGAAACCCGTGGATTACGCCGCCTTTTGCACCCGGCTCGACCGCGCCTTAAAGCTGTTGGATCGCCAGGAGACCCGTCGTATCGCCCTCAAGACGCTGGATGGCCTCACCTGGATAGATCTCTCTCAACTGCTCTACCTCAGAGGCTCCGGCCACTACGTGGACTACCGGATGAGCCAAATCCTCGAGCCGCTGCGCTGCCGCACTTCGTTCACCTTGGCCTGTCAGGCGCTCCACGACGAGCCACTCGTCACCATCAGCAATGCTCTGGCAGTCTCCATGGATCACATCGTGCAAGTTAATCCCACCAATGTTCGCCTGGACAATGGCGAGACCCTTCCCCTTTCGCGCTCCCGCCGCCAAAAAGCCAGCCAGCGTATCTGCACCTATCTGGCCGAAGGCATCTTCTAGCCCGCTCGCGCCCCGTTGTTCCTTGCCGAGAAACGCCGCCGCCCTGCCAGCCACTCCCCTTTCTGCCTAAAGGTTCCTATGACACTCGCGCTCTCTGCCCTCACTTTTTTGCAAGTCTTTTTTGGAGTAGCTCTCTTTGCCTCGCGCTTGCCGCGCAGACCTCATTTTGGTGCTCGCCTCACCCTCTGCATTCCTCTCTTGTTTTTGGGTTGCATGGCAGCCGCGTTGGCCGCCCAGAATCTCGCCAATGCAGAGATCACTTCCCTGGTGGAGATCGCATGCTGGGCACTTCTGCTCTGCACGCTCACCCTTGTCATCTTGACCTGCTTCTCTGTGGGCCCTTGGGTCGCACTCTTTTGCTGCACCGCCGGCTACAGCGTGCAAAACCTCTGGGCAGGCCTAGAAGCCTTCTTTCGTATGAGCGTCACTCGATTGGGCTTGTTTACCTATGACAACCCCGACCAAATCATGCCCTCAACCATCATTTTATTTATTGTCACCTACGGATTGTGCGCTTGGTTCTTTGCCCGCAAAATCACTCAGAGCGGCCTGCAATATATGGAAACCCCTTGGATGGCCTGGGTGGCCGCCTTTGTGATGGTGTTCGAGGTGGGACTTTTTTCTGTGGAGCGCCAAATGGCCATGGGAGGATTGAACGCCTACCAACAGATCTACTTTGGCCTCGCCCATATTTTTGCCTGTGTCACCGTCTTCTTCATGCAATTCCATCTGCTTTTGGGTCAGCAGCAGGCTATGGAAGCCGCTGCCACTCAGCAGGCGCGCGCCTTGGAGCGTCGCCAATACGAGCTCTCTGCTGCCAATGTCGACGAGCTTATGCGTCGCAGTCACGACCTAAAGCATCAAGTACGCGCTGCCGCCATTGCTCCCGAGGCAGCTCGAAAAGCTTTGGCTGCCGCCCAAGAGCGAGATGCCTTCTTTGTTACCGGCAATCGAGGCCTCGATGTCATCCTTACCGAGAAGGCCTTGGCCTTTAGGCCACAAGGCATTTCCCTGTCTGTCATTGCAGATGGGGCCGCGCTCACACAGCTTTCTGAAGCCGACATCTACTCGCTTTTTGGTAACAGTCTCGACAACGCCGCTGAAGCCATCTCAAAGCTCCCTCAAGATGCTGACCACAGTGTGGTCGTGGATGTGCGCCGCAAGGGAGCCATGACGCTCATCCATATAAGCAATGCCTGCCCACACGCCCCCGCCTTCAGCGATGGGCTTCCCATCACCACCAAAACGGATCCCGGCCATGGCTGGGGCACGAAGTCCATGACAGAGGTAGTGAGACGCGCCGGGGGCACCATTGCCTTCTGCGCACAGGAGGGGCGTTTCTCGGTAAACATCCTTTTGCCGGCAGGAACCACCTCACAAAAATAGCCTTGGAGTCACCTCGGTAAAGAGGGGCTCCAAGGCTCGCCGAATAGCCGCGACATGCGTCTTGATTGGGCCTGTGAGGTTAGAGCACCTTGGAAAGGAACTCGCGAAGGCGCTCGGTGGGCGGGTTTTCAAAGAGCTCCTCGGGGGTGCCTTGGCAGTCGATGTGGCCGCCTTCGGTGAAGATCACGCGGTCTGAGACCTCGCGGGCAAAGCCCATCTCGTGGGTGACCACGATCATGGTGTCGCCCTCGTCTGCCAGACGGCGCATGATGTCCAAGACGTCTTTGACCATCTCGGGGTCCAGAGCGCTGGTGGCCTCGTCGAAGAGCAATACCTCGGGGCGCATGGCCAGGGCGCGGGCGATGGCCACACGCTGCTTCTGACCGCCAGAAAGAGAGCTGGGTTTGGCATCTGCCTTTTCGGCAAGGCCTACGTCCTCAAGGAGGGCGCGGGCGCGATCCTCGGCCTCTTGTTGAGTGAGCCCCAGATTGTGCATGGGAGCAAAGGTGATGTTTTCCAACACGCTCATATGGGGGAAGAGGTTGAAGTGTTGGAAGACCATGCCAATGCGGCAGCGCACCGCGTCGATATCCACGTCAGGGGCCATGAGGTTCAATCCATCAAAGACCACCTGGCCGGAGGTGGGCTGCTCCAGCGCGTTGAGGCAGCGCAGCAGGGTGGATTTGCCTGAGCCTGAAGGCCCGATGATGGTGATGACCTCGCCCTTGCGCACATCCAGGTTAATGCCGTCCAGCACCTGGTTGTCGCCAAAAGACTTGTGAAGGTCCACCACCTGGATGATGGGCTTCTCGGCAGCAGCAGCCTCAGGAGCAGCGGCAGCCGTCGAGGTTTGAGGGTTGGTTTTCTTGGTAGGGGTGGTGTTAGCCATTTTCGGAGAACCTCCTTGTGGCCCAGTTGGCAAGCATGGTGAGCAGCGAGATGGTCACCAGGTAGAACATGGCGACAATGAAGAGCACCTCGCTCACGCGCAGGTTGGCGGCATAGATCTGCTGTGCCTGGTAGAGCAGCTCGCCAAAGCCTATGGCCAGAAGGATCGAGGAATCCTTCACCATGATGATGAGCTGGTTGATGAGGGAAGGCGTGGCGATCTTGGCGGCCTGAGGAAACACGATGGCACGCATAGTGAGGCCAGAAGAGCACCCCAGGCAGCGGGCAGCCTCGGTTTGACCCGGGTCCACAGATTGAATGGCGCCGCGGACGATCTCGGTGATGTAGGAACCGGCGTTGAGCGCCAACGCCAGCGCGCCCACCGCAAAGACCGAGAGTTTGACGCCGGCAACCTGAGGCAGGGCGAAGTAGAAGAAGAACGCCCAGATGAGCAGCGGGGTGCCGCGGAAGAGCCATACATAGAAGGAAGCGATGGCGCGAAGGATCTTGGAGCCGGAGATCTTCATGAGACCAAAGAGGATGCCCAGCACCAGAGCGCCTGCGAAGGCCACTACCGTGACCAGCAGGGTGTTTTTCACGCCCGTAAGAAGCGCGGGAGCACTTTGCTGCAGCAGGCCGAAGAAGCTGGTTTGCTCTGCCTTGGTGGCGTTGTCGCCCAGATACTTCTCCATGATCTGGTCGTAGCGGCCATCGGCCTTGAGCTTGGCCAGACCCTCGTTGAAAGCCTGGAGCAAGTCTTGATTCTTGCCCTTGGCCACTACGGCTCCGTAGGAGTTGCCTGCCTCTTTCTGGGTCACCGACTTCATGCCGTTGCCCTGCGCGATGCCATAGGCGATGATGGGATAGTCGTCGAACATGGCATCGGCCTGGCCGGCCTGGAGCATCTGCACCATGGTGGAGGTTTGATCTACCGAGACGATGTCGAAGCCATATTGATCCTGGATGGACTTGGCAAAGGTCTCGCCCTCGGTGCCGGTCTTCACCACGACTTTCTTGCCTTTGAGATCCTGATAGCCTGCAATGTCGGAGGACTCGGGCACCGCCATAAGCACGCCAGAGTCAAAGTAGGGGTCAGAGAAGTCATAGGTCTGCTTGCGCTCGTCGGTGATGGAAGCGCCGGCAATGGTCATATCGGAGTTGCCGGACTCAGTGGCCACCATGGCGGCATTGAATCCCAGCGACTCGATCTGCACGTTGAAACCCTCTTCCTCAGCAATGGCGCGGATGAGGTCCATGTCGATACCCACCAAGTCGCCGTTGGAATCGCGATACTCGAAGGGGGCGAAAGTGGTGTCGGTGGTAATGCGGTAGGTCTTGCCTTTCACAGACTCCACGTCTGCCAACGCAGGCACCGGGGCTGCCAAAGAGAACGCGCAAAAGACTGCCATCACAAGGCAGACCAGCTGCGCCAACCTTCCTAAACCCTTGGTTTTATGCATAGACAACACTCCATAGCAATGCCTGGCCACTTCCCTTAGCTCAAGAGATGGCCGTAAAGCGGACAATGAGATCCCCACACCTTCTCCCAAAGGATGCAGGGAAAGATACCAAGGAAGACCAAACGTATCCAACCCTAGGCTAGCGCTCATAGGTTACAGGGCTATGTCGCAGCAGGGTCCCCTCATATCTGTAAACAAACAGAACGCCCCTACGCATAGAAAACGCCTCCTGCGTCTGCCAACGCAGGAGGCGATAAGGAGAGAGGGGACCTTGCCACCAGTGCAAGAGTCACCTGAGAAACTAGAAGGGACTGCCTAGGGCTCTCGATCTTTGGAGGTAAGGGTTTCTCGGTAAGAACGCCATCAGGCTGCCGAGAAACCCCTTCACCCCTACAAGCCATTAATCAGTGGCCTTGACCTCTGCCTCAGGAGCGGTGAGCGGATCTGCACTATAAATCTTGGTACGCTCGTCGTCGATTTTGCCGCTCCAATTAAGGCCAAAGCAGAAGTCGTAGGTGCTACCCTCGGAGTCTTTGTAGCACTCCATGTCGCGAGGCACATCTTCTAGCTGAGCTTCGACAGTGTCCATGGAGGCTGGCATCTGGAAGTTAAGCAGGCCGGAGGGCTCTACCTGACCAGTGATGATGCGTGCATAGGAGCTGGGGCTCACATTGAAGCCCGAGCCGGTGGGGCCGGCGTCGCCTGCCCAGCTCATGAGGATCACGTCGGCATAGGGCTCGATATCCGAGAAGACCATGGGGTGATCGGCTTCTACCACAAGGATGAGCTTGGCGCCTTGAGGCAACTTCTCTTTGGTGGAGATCACCAGATCAAGATCGCTTTCATTGGTGGCATGAGTGGATTGACCATAATAGGAGCGGTTCTCCATGGCCACGCCGGACTCAGTGCCATGGTCATACCACTGCTGGCCGTCAGAAGGATCGCCTGCAATGGAGGTCTGCCTCACATTGGAGCCGTTGGCGGTGTAGGGGCGATACTGCAGGGAAATAGGCAGATAGGTCACAGATTTATCTTCGTTCTCCTGCACGCCGTCCAAGGCATCCTGAGGGTTCTTTACCTTGATGATGGCATAGTCCACATCAGAGAGATCAGCTACGCGTTGGACGTCGGACTCTTGAAGTTGTTTGTCCGTCTCGCCCTCCAGCGGATCTCCTGTTGGATCACCCACCGTATCGGTCACCACGTCGAAGTATTCGCCAAAGACGTCCAGGTCAAGACAGGGGGCGGCAGAGGCCGGTGTGACTCCAAAGAAGCTGGAAGAAGAGGGCGTATAGGTCTGAGGGATATAGGCCTTGGGTTTGCCAGAGATACCATCCTTAGCCACCACGCCACCGGCATTCTTGAGCATGATCACGCACTTGTCGTTGCAGTCCTGGGCAAAGTCAGCAGCTGCTTGGGAATCAAAGATGGACTTGGCATAGTCGCGGTCAGAGTAAGGCTGGTCGAAAAGCTCGACATTTGCCATGAAGGTAAGGATACGGCGAGCAGAGTCGCGCACGCGGTCTAGTGCCTCGTCTTCGCCGAGCTCGCTCTCCAGCTGCTCGAACACCGGCATTCCCACCTCGTCAGGACTAAAGCCGCCGCCATATTGGTCTACGGAGGCATCTAACATCAGCTTGTAGCGCTGCTGCTCATCCATGCTCTCGGTGCCGCGGCCGCTGGTGATGATGCCCCAGTCGGTGCAGATCATGCCGTCCCAGCCGGCATTGCGAAGGATGGAAAGCTGCTTCTTGTTAAAACCGCCGCCCACACGCAGGCCGTATTCACCGTCTTCAGAGAAGGGCATGCCGTAGTTGGGCATCACTGCCGACATCTGACCCGTCTTGGAATCCAGCTTCATGCCGCCATCCAAGAAGGGCACCAGGTGAGCTTTGTAATTGCCACCGGGGAACACGTCGTACTTGCCATAGTCGCCATGATCGTTGCGACCACCTTCGATGGCGCCAGCGCCCACGAAGTGTTTGAGCATTACGCCTACCGAATCCTTGCCCCAGCCCAAGTCCTCTTTAGCTTCGTCATCACCCCAGGTAGACTGCAGTCCGCCTCCAAAGGCTGCCGTGAAGTCGCGGGCCAGTGCAGGATCCTCGGTCTCTGCTCCGTTCAGACGGGCTACTGTAGGATGAGTATAAAGATCGATCTGAGGCCCCAATTCGCAGCGGTGCCCTGTGGCGCGGCAGGCGCGGCCGATCCACATGCCAGCCTTGCGCCACACATCCTTGTCCATAGCCGGGGCCAGACCCACCGTACTGGGGATGCCCATGATGAAGTAGGGATCGTAGGAGTTGAGGTAAGGAATGCCCCAAGGGCGCTGCTCGCACTTCTCCTGCACGCTGTTGATCCACTCGATGGCCGACGCATAGGAATCCTCATTAGGCGTAAGCCTGGAGACACCCGCACAGGAGCCAGAATCCAGCAGGCTCATGTCGGAGGGATCGCTCTCTACCCCAGGCCTATCCATGGTAGCCTGCACACCGCCATGCCACATGAGCTGGATGCACTCCTTGGCAGAAAGCTTGGAAGCCAGATCTGCCGCACGATCCTCATTGGATTGGCGCCAATCTTCGAAGAGCGACAGTTTGCCGTCGCCATCCATATCACGGAAGGCAAGGCCAGCCACCTGGATGATGCGACCTTCATCCATCACACCCAATTCTTGACCACCATCGGGATTAGTCACGCGTGTCCAGCCATCTTTGCGGACCTTCTCGGAGGTCCACTTGGCCTCAACATCGTCGCCGTCGGGGTCAATGGGGTAATCCTCCGGTTTGGGCAGGTCAGCCGAACTTTCTGCCTGGGCCTGCGGAGCACCGTTGTTGCAGCCTGTCAGCGCCAACGCGCCAGCCACACCGGCCGAACCCACCACAAACGCGCGACGGGACATACTAGTCTTCTGAGTCATAACGCATCCTCTCCTTATGGCAAGAGACCCGCCTGTAAGGCAGAGTTGCAAGTGACAGGCCTCTCGCATTCCCTTAAGGCCATACTAGGAAGCGCTCGAAGACTTTCCTGAAAGCTGTCGTAAAATGACCCCAATGAAACGTGTGACACCTGGTTGCGAAGGGGGAACGGTATGTGGCGCGTTGCCATCGTCGAAGATGAACCTACGGATACTGCCGCCCTCACTGCCTATCTCACCCAATGGGAATCCACTCAACCGGATTGTGTACTCTCTATATCGACGTTCTCTGACGCTGCCACATTTCTTGCCGAGAAAATCCCTTTCGACCTTCTCTTTTTTGATATCGAGATGCCTGGAATGAATGGCATGCGCGCCGCCCATATCCTTAGGGAGCGCTCGGTGGACCGCCCCATCACCTTTGTCACGTCGCTGGCCCAATACGCCGTTGCCAGTTGGGAGGTAGGAGCCGCTGGCTATCTAGTAAAGCCTGTGGATTGGGGCGCCTTCTGCCTCCAGATGAAGCGCCTCAAAAAGCGCCTGGCCCGCAAAGACTCCCAATCCATCGTGCTTTCCTCCCGGGGCCACCTCCAGGTAATTCCTCTTTCCACCCTCACCTATATCGAGGTCAAAAACCATACGGTCATCTACCATCGGACACCTCCCTATGAGAATATCTCTCGCCATAGCCAGCTGGCCGTAGTAGAAGAAGAGATTGCCCACCTGCCTTTTGTGCGCTGCAACCCCTCTTGTCTAGTGTCCATGGCATCCATCGAAGGAATTACTGAGAAAGGTCTCTGCCTCGCTTCCGGCGACACTATTCCTGTTACTGCTTCCCGACGAGAAGAAGTGATGAATCAGGTGTGTACCTGGCTTGCCATGGAGGCCTCCCATGGCTGACTGGATCACCTTCTGCCTCTTACTGTTAGCCCAAATTGCCGCAGCAGCTGCTATGTTTTGCTACAAGCTTCCTCGCAGGCCTCACTTTTTAAGACGGTTGCTCTTCTCGGTAGGATTCATGGCTGCAGTAGCCATCTTCAACGGCTGGCTTCAATGCACCATCCAGCAGATAGATCCCCATGCTATGCCGCTCACCACGTTTTCCTTACCCTTGATTGGCCTTCTGGTGGGAACGGCAGTAGTTATCAGCCTATGCTTCGACATTACCCGTTATACCGTGCTGTTTATCACCGTGGCTGCGTTCTCTGTCCAATGCCTCTGGAGTACCCTGCGCATGTTAGTGCAGGTGGTTATGGGTGAGCTAGGGCTCGTGCAACCCCACATCCAAGCCATCGATCTCATTGGTTTGGTGCTCATGGCGCTGGTTTATAGTCTTTGTTGGCGCCGCTATGCCCGCCACATCAACCCTCAAGGCCTCCAAGCCATCCAGAGTTCTTCGCTTTGGGGCCTCATGGGGGTGGTGGCGGTGTTTGAGATTGCCTTCAACCTGCTCACCCGCAACCTTTTGCTCTTGGGCCACCTGGATTTTATCTCTGCCCTGCTCATGAACCTCACCAACATCTTGGGTTGCCTTCTGGTGCTCATGATGGAGTTCGACCTACTCTATCGTAAGCGACTCCAAGATCAGTCGCGCCTCTCCCAAGAACTGCTGGCCGCCGAGCGCCGTCAATACGAGATTTCCCGCGATAACCTGCAAGAGCTTCACCTTAAGTGTCATGATCTTAAACATCAGATCCGCCAACTCACCCCACAAGCCACTGTCGATCCCGGGGTTTTACAGCAGCTAGAAGATATCATCGACGTGCGCGACGCCATGTTTTCCTGTGGCTGCGACGCTCTCGATGTCATCCTCACTGAGAAAGCCCTCGCCTGCCAGCGCCACCACATTCCTTTTACCTGTGTGGCCGATGGCAGCTCGCTCGCCTTCATGGATGACGCCGACATTTACTCACTTTTTGGCAATGCCATCGACAATGCTACGGAAGCTCAGGAAGAAGTAGCTCCTAATGAGCGTGCCATTGCCTTACAAGTTCATCGTCGTGGCAACCTTATTGGCATCGAAGTAAGCAATGCCTGTGCAAAAGACCAGGTAGATATCAAGGTGACTTCCAAAGATGACACACTTTGGCATGGCTGGGGTACCCGATCCATGCGCGAGATCGTCGAACGTCATCAAGGCATCATGACCACTACCTTGGAAGACAGTGTCTTCACACTCAATATTTTGATACCTATACCAAGCGAGCATACTCACTGACTCACTTTTTTGTTTTGACAACCCAAGAGAGCGCAGGCTTAACCCATTATTTGACCCTACCAACGAAAAAGGTCAACCAAATATCTTGGTTGACCTCGTAAAAGTCTGGTGGAGACGATGGGGATCGAACCCACGACCTCAGGCTTGCAAAGCCCGCGCTCTCCCAGCTGAGCTACGTCCCCGCGTATCAATAACCGCCCCAGCGGCGACTCGGCCACGCTGGGGCGGTTATTCGCAGAAAAAATGGTGGGCCCAACAAGGTTCGAACTTGTGACCTCCCGGTTATCAGCCGGACGCTCTGACCAACTGAGCTATGGGCCCAACGCAAGAACCAATACTAATCGCGTTCTTGGGGTGCGTCAAGAGGTATTTTTCACCGATAAACTCACCACAAAACCCCTGGGCGCCCAAAAGCTCCCATGAGTCTTATTTACCTGGGGCAGCCCCCGGAGCGGCCCTGAAATCCTCTGGCGAAAGCGAGTCGATAAAGCGGTCGAAGGCTTCCAAATCAAGCCTGTCTTGATCGCGCTTCACCGCATCAAAGTCCGGGTAGCTGGCGGTGGCCATCACAGACTCAGCCACAAAGATAGGGCTTTTGGCACGCACCGCCAGCGCCAACGCGTCGCTTGGCCGAGCGTCCAGCGACAGATGGTATCCGGCTTTAGAGGTGAGGTTTATCTCGGCAAAAAACGTGGTACCCTCCACGCCCACGATGGCCACGCTGGTAATGGTCGCCCCCAGCTCATGAATGGCGGCTTGCAAGAGGTCATGGGTCATAGGGCGGTCGGAATGCGGGTTCTCCACCCCCATGCCAATGGCCGAGGCCTCCACCATGCCAATGCGAATAGGAAGCGGCTCATAGGCGCGTGAACCGCCGTTGCGCGGCTTGAGCACCACTAGGGATGCCATGGGGCCATTGCCAATAACCACTGTCTCGATATCTACGCGAATCATCGTCATAGCACCCTCCTCCCCGGTCTATACCAATTATGACTGATTAGCCTACACCAAGTTCTAATCCCTAAATTAAGAAAGCACGCCCGGTCCCCATTAAAGAAGTCCAGGCGTACCTCAACGGTCATTGCTGCCGATAAGAGCTACTCCTCATCCCCTAGGATGGTTTCGTCGTAGAACTCTTCGCCACCCACGTCGATGGACTCATCCTCTTCCGAGGGATCCTCGATAGTGAGTGAGAGGGTCGCCTGGCCGTCGTCTTTCTTCTTGGCCTTGGCTTTGCCGGCGACCATACGGGCCACCGAAGTGATCCTGTCTCCATCTGAGACGTTCATGATCTTGACGCCCTGTGTGGCGCGGCCCAACCGGGAGATCTCAGCGGTCTTGAGGCGGATGACAGTGCCTTCCTGGCTCATGATCATAAGCTCATGCTGCGGGCCCACCACCTTGACAGAAGCCAGATCGCCCTTCTTGGCGGTCATCTGGATGGTGAAGATGCCCTGACCGCCGCGGTTGTGTTCTGTGTACTCAGAGACAGGCGTGCGCTTGCCATAGCCCTTCTCGGTGATGACAAAGAGGTCTCCCTTGCCATTGGAGACTTCCATGCCCAGCATGGAGGCGTCGCCCTTGAGGTCGATGCCCTTGACGCCAGCAGCCGCGCGGCCCATGGGGCGCACCTTGGACTCGTCAAAGAGGATAGTCTTGCCGGCAGACGAAGTGAGGATGACCTTCTCACCCGCCTTGACGCGCCGCACAGTGACCAGCTGATCGCCCTCGTTGAGCTTGATGGCGATCATGCCGTCGCGACGGGTGCGGTCATAGGCAGAGAGCGCCGTCTTCTTCACGTTGCCCTTGGCGGTGGCAAACATGAGGTACTCGTTCTCTGGGAAGTCGCTGGTGGTAAAGACCGAGGTAGCATGCTCGCCATCAGCCAGATCCAGCAGGTTTACCAGCGGAGTGCCCTTGGCGGTGCGGCTGCCCACCGGCAGCTCGTGGACCTTCAGGCGATAGACCTTGCCTAGGTTGGTGAAGAAGAGGATGTAGTCGTGAGTGCTCGCCACGAACAGCTCTTCCACGAAGTCATTGTCCTTGAGCGAGACCCCCTGCACGCCTTTGCCGCCGCGCTTTTGAGAGCGGTAGTCGGCCACGGGGGTGCGTTTGATATAGCCGGCGTGGGTGATGGTGATGACCATATCCTCGTCGGCGATGAGATCCTCCACATTGAGCGTGATAGGAGCATTGGAGATGGTGGTGCGGCGAGGACGGGCGTACTTGCCCTTGATCTCACGCATCTCATCTTTGATGACGCCCAAAAGCTTGGTGCGATCTGCCAAGAGGCTCTCCAGATAGGCGATCTCCTCTTTGAGACGCTCGATGTCTGCCACCAGCTTCTCGCGCTCCAAGCCGGTGAGGCGCTTGAGTCGCATCTCAAGAATGGCGTTGGACTGAACCTCGTCCAGGCCAAAACGCTCATTGAAGCGCTCGCGCACCTCGGCGTCGGAGTAAGAGCTGCGGATGATGTGGACAACCTCGTCGATGTTATCCACTGCGATAAGCAGGCCCTCGCGTACGTGCAGCTCCTTTTGAGCCTTCTTGAGGCGGTACTGAGTGCGGCGAGTCACCACGTCGACCTGGTGGTCGATGTAGTGGCCGATCATCTCGCGCAGGGTGAGCGTCTTGGGCACACCGTCTACCAGGGCGATGTTGATGGCGCCAAAGGTGGTCTGGAGCTGGGTGTGCTTGTAGAGGTTGTTGAGCACTACCTCAGGCACCACATTGGTTTTGAGGTCGATGACCAAGCGCATGCCCTTGCGGTTGGTCTCGTCGCGCATGTCTGAGATACCCTCGATCACCTTGTCGTTCACCAACTTGGCGATCTTCTCTTGAAGCAGGCCCTTGTTCACCTGATAGGGGATCTCGGTGATGACGATACGCTGACGGTTGCCCTTGATCTTCTCCACATGAGCCTTGGCGCGCACACAGATGGAGCCGCGGCCAGTCTCATAGGAATCGCGGATGCCCTCGGTGCCCATGATGACGGCGCCGGTGGGAAAGTCCGGGCCAGGCATGACGCTCATGAGCTCGTCCACCGTGGCATCCGGGTTGTCGATCATCATGCAGGTGGCGTCGATGGCTTCACCCAGGTTGTGAGGGGCGATGTTGGTGGCCATGCCCACCGCGATGCCTGACGAGCCGTTGACCAGCAGGTTGGGGAAACGGCTGGGCAGCACGGCGGGCTCCATGATGGACTCGTCGTAGTTGGGCTGCCAGTCCACCGTGTCATCGTTGAGGTCGCGCAGAAGCTCCATGGCAGGCTTTGCCAGACGGCTCTCGGTATAACGCATGGCAGCGGCGGGGTCGCCATCCACGGAGCCAAAGTTGCCATGGCCGTCGATGAGAGGCACCGACATGGAGAAGTCTTGAGCCAGACGCACCATGGCGTCATAGACTGCAGAGTCTCCATGGGGATGGTATTTGCCGATAACCTCGCCTACCGTCCACGCGCTCTTCTTATGCGGCTTGGTGGGAAGCACGCCGGAGTCCAGCATGGCGTAGAGGATACGGCGATGCACAGGCTTCAAGCCGTCGCGCACATCGGGCAAGGCGCGGGCCACGATGACCGACATGGAATACTCAATGAAGCTGGTCTGCATCTCGCTGGAGAGGCCGATAGGCTTCAGAGTGCCGCCATGGATGTCA
Organism: Olsenella sp. KGMB02461; assembly: GCF_012584445.1. Classification (GTDB taxonomy): domain Bacteria; phylum Actinomycetota; class Coriobacteriia; order Coriobacteriales; family Atopobiaceae; genus Leptogranulimonas. Next base: position 1,389,979 of record NZ_JABAHI010000008.1, on the reverse strand, counting down.
GTAAGGTCTAGACGAGAGCCGCCCTCGTCAGCCAAAAGGCCCGTGGTGGAATCGCCGATGGAATCCAGCTCCACCCCCACCTCATCGCCGTCTTCCTCAACGGCGAGGTCGTAGTCGATATCGTCGTCAGAGCCAGAGTTATCCTCTGGGTCGTCGAGCTCGACGTCGCCGTCAGGGCCTACCGCGCCTTCGCGCACCTCGTCGTTCTCAAAGAGATCGCCCTCGTTGACGCCAGAGTCCAGCTCGTCGTCAAACCCGTCTCCGCCGGGTCGTTTGTTATCTGCCACAGGTCAAACCTCTCTGTCTAAATGTCTAAGAAGCGTGCGTCTTTGGCACGGCGTTGAATGAACTCGCGGCGCCTCTCCACCTGGGTGCCCATAAGGTCGGATACCGTGCGCTCAGCAGCCGCCGCATCGTCGATGCCTACCTGGAGCAGAATGCGGTTCTTAGGCTCCATAGTGGTCTCCCACAGCTGCTCGGGGTCCATCTCGCCCAAGCCCTTGTAGCGCTGGACTTTGTAACCCTTCTCCAAGCCTTTGACCTGCAACGCCAGCTCTTCGTCGGTGTAGATGTACTCGCCCTTCTTGCGACCCTTGGGGATCAACTGGAACAGAGGAGGCTGAGCGATGAAGATGTGGCCAGCATCGATCATGGGGCGCATGTAGCGATAGAAGAAGGTGAGCAGCAAGATACGGATGTGGGCGCCGTCGACGTCGGCGTCGGTCATGATCACGATCTTGTGGTAACGCGCCTTAGAGATGTCGAAGTCATCGCCCACACCGGTGCCAATGGCGGTGATGAGGCTCTGGATGGTCTCAGCAGAGAGCGCACGACTAGGTCCTACGCGCTCCACATTCAAGATCTTGCCGCGCAACGGCAGGATGGCCTGGGTGGAGCGGTCGCGGGCCATCTTGGCCGAGCCGCCTGCGGAGTCGCCCTCTACAATGAACAGCTCGGTCATCGCCGGGTCGCGCACCGAGCAGTCTGCCAGCTTGCCAGGAAGCGATGCGCTCTCCAGCAAACCCTTGCGGCGAGTGGCCTCACGGGCCTTGCGGGCAGCCTGACGCGCTTTAGCGGCCGAGGAAGCCTTGTTCACAATGGCGCGGGCTTGCTTGGGATGCTCTTCCAGATACTCGGCGAAACCTTGGGCCACGGTCTTTTGTACCAGCGGCTTCATGTAGGAGCTGCCCAGCTTGGCCTTGGTCTGGCCCTCGAACTGAGGGTCGCCTAGCTTGACGGAGACCACTGCGCAAAGGCCCTCGCGAACGTCAGAGCCTTCCAGGTTCTTGTCCTTGTCCTTGAGGATATTGGCTTTGCGGGCATAGTCGTTGATCACGCGGGTGAGCGCCGTGCGAAAGCCCTCCAAGTGCATGCCGCCCTCGGGGGTATAGATGTTGTTGGCAAAGCTCATGACAGTCTCGCCGTAACCGCTGTTCCACTGCAAGGCCACCTCGACCTCGCCCATCTTGGCAGGGTCGTCGGTGTCGGCAGAGCCGCTCATGTAGATAGGGGTCTTGATATCCCCTACCAGCTCCTTGCCGTCGTTCAAGAACTTTACGAAGTCGATGATGCCGCCGGAGTAGCAAAACTCGTCGACACGAGGGGTTTCCTCGCGCTCATCGGTGAGCACGATCTTTAAGTTGCGGTTCAAGAACGCCATTTCTTGCATGCGATCGCGCAAGGTGTCGTAGTTGAAGACGCAGGTCTCGAAGATCTCGTCGTCAGGCCAGAAGGTGACGGTGGTACCAGTGCCCTTGGCCTTGCCCACGACCTTCATCTTCTCGGTGGTCTTGCCGCGGGAGAACGCCATCTCATAGATGTTGCCGTCGCGTTTGACCTGCACCACCACTTTCTTGGAAAGCGCGTTCACCACCGAGATGCCCACGCCATGAAGGCCGCCAGAGACCTTGTAGGCGTTGTTGTCAAACTTGCCGCCGGCATGAAGCACGGTAAGCACCACTTCAAGCGTAGGAATCTTGCGCTGAGGGTGCTTGTCAATAGGAATGCCTCGGCCGTTATCCACTACCGTCACCGAGTTATCCGGGTGTATGGTTACTAAAATCTTGGTACAAAAGCCGGCTAGCGCCTCGTCTACCGAGTTGTCGACCACCTCATAGACCAGGTGATGCAAACCCGAGGCGCTGGTGGAGCCAATATACATGCCTGGGCGCTTGCGCACTGCCTCCAGGCCTTCGAGGATCTTGATCTCAGACCCGTCATACTCATGCTTTTTGGCCACAGGGCTCCCTTCGCGTTTTCCAACAAGTCGAACTTACCAATTCTAATGGTTGTGGCCGTCATTTGCCACCAGGGGCACCAGAAGGCATCTAGTAGCCACGATTAGCCTTCTGTGCCATCCCCCTACCTATTACGTTTTTATGGCGCTCACAGCGGCTCAATGTCTTTGATAGCCATAAATACGTAAGCCACTATCAAAGCTTTTGGGGCTCCCCTATCCTTCGAGCTTTCCCTGCGACCGTCGCAGACTCGCTTCCATAGCTTTGAGTGCTGCCTGGCGCAGCTCCCCATCAAGCCCCGAAGTCATCAGAGCCACCTGCTGCTTTTGCTCCTTGCTCAAAGGCGGCAGCGACTCTAAAGGCATAGGTTGGGATGGTGCGGGCTTCTCGGCTCTTTGTCCTGCCGAGAAGCCCGCAGCCACCTGGGCCCCTCCTGGTGGGGTGGTCCCCACGGTTCTGGAGAGCTGGAACACCACGCGCTCCACCGGCAGTCCTACTTCTGAGAGGCGCTGCTCGAACAGCAAGTGATCAGTAGAGAAGTCCTGGATGAGCACCGAGGAGTCCAGATACACGCGTAAAAGCGGCAGCCGAGGCGCTGTCTGAGTTTGCAAGAAGACGCCCCGGGTATGGGCCCGGCCGCGTGGGCCGGCGATTTTGTTCCACGCCCAACCCGCGCTTACCTTGCCAGACTTATAGCCCAGCGACTGCATGCAGCCAGTCAAGACAGCGCTCATGGGCCTATAGGTCGCAAGAGCTGCCGGATCTTCGTTGGTGCCATCGCTCCACTCCATGGGCAACCCCCTTCCCCGTGAACTCGATCACCGAAGCGTCTGCCAGCATCTGTGGGTCAAAGTAGCCCAGGTGCGTCGTGGTGACGACCGTCTGCACCCCTTGGCCCACCAGCCCGCTCACCGCTTTGCGCCTATGGGCGTCCAACTCGCTCATGACATCGTCTAAGAGCAAAAGCGGCGTTTGTCCCAACACCTCCTGGACAAAGCGCACCTGCGCCATCTTCCAGGCCAATACCGCCGTGCGCTGCTGACCTTGGCTCCCAAAGGTGCGCAATGGCCGACCGTCCAACTCAAAGCCAATATCGTCTCGCTGGGGCCCTTTGGTGGTAAAACCTCGGCGCAGGTCCTCGGCTCGAGATTCCTTGAGGGCCTCGGCCATCTGCTCGATGAGGTCCTGCCGAGAAGAGCCTGCCTCCAAGGGTCCCAAACTGGACTCATAGCGAATGATCAGCCGCTCTGGAGCCACTGCCTCATGAGCCTCAGACACCAGCTCGCCCAATCGCGCCAACAGGCTCGTGCGATGGCAGAGCAGCGTCCCGGCACCCACAGCCACCGAGGCATCCCAGGCATCCAGGAGACCCATATCCACCTGAGGCTCTTTGAGCAGCCGGTTGCGCTGCTCGATGGAACGCTTGTAAGTCTTCACCACCTGAGCAAAGGCTCGGGATGCCTGGGAACCAAAGGCATCTGTCTCATCGCGGCGTGCAGAGGCAGACCCCTTTACAAGCCCCAGGTCGTCAGGATTAAAGAGCACAGACAGCAGAGTTCCCGGAATCTCTGAGGGACGCACCGCCTTACCGTTTCTCGTGAAACGCCGCGAGCTCTCACTGGCAATCACCGCTACATCCAACAGGCGTCCGTCCCCTTCAAGGCGCGCTGACGCCTTGGCAACCTCAGCTCCTTGGCGCACCAAGTCGCGAGGAGAGGGATGGCGAAAGGACACTCCAGCCGTCAAAAGCTGGAGCGCCTCCACTGTGTTGGTCTTGCCATAGGCATTAGGCCCTGCGAGCACCGTCATGGCCGGAGAGAACTCCAGCTCAAGGGACTGGGCGCAGCGCCAATCTAGGAGGGTGGCACAGGAGAGCACAAGACCCATGGATTAGAGCCTCGTGGGCATGATGAGCTGCAGGTAGTTAGGCTTGCCGTAGGACTTGAAGATAGCCGGCTGCATCTCGCCCAAAAGCTCGATGGACACCGTCTCGCGGTCCCCTAGAGCTGCCAGGCAGTCAGATACATAGCGATGGTTGAGGCCGATGGAGACGTTCTGCCCCTCTACTTCGATGTCCTCCAGCACTTCCACCGCATCGCCCATGTCGGCGTTGACTGCAGAGAGCGTCACTCGAGCACCATCCACATCCACGTCGAAGCGCACGCGGGGATTCTGAGTGGTCATTACCGAGACGCACTTGAGCGCATCCTGCAGCTCCCCTAACTGCGGGGTAAGCGAAGTGGTGCAGGAACTGGGCAAAAGCTGGCGATAATCCGGGAAGTTGCCCTCGATACAGCGGGACACATACAGGGTGCTGCCACACCTAAAGCTCACTTGGGAATCAGTGGCCCCCAACACCACCTCTGCAGCACTGCCATCATCGGTGGTAGAGGGGAACGTGGAAAGCGCCTCGTGAAACGCGTTGCCAGAGACTATCACCTGGAAGCTCTCGGTCAACGTAGAAGTCTCTACGTTGGTGTCGCAGACCGCCAGACGATAGGAGTCAGTAGCCACCAAACGCACCAGGTTCTCGTCCACGGTGAGGTAGATGCCACCCAAAATGGGGTGAGAGAGGTCCTTAGAAGTCATCTTGTACACACGGTTGACCATGTCGGCCAAGGTGTCCACCGGCAGAGCCACGCTCTTCTCGGGATCGATTTGAGGGAACTCAGGGAAATCCACTGGGTTGAGCGTATTGAGATTGAAGCGGGAGTTGCCGCATTTCACCTGAATGCTGTTGTGATCGGAATCAAAGGAGACAGTGGAGCCGCGCAAGGTTTTCACCAGGTTGGCCAAAATCTTGCCAGAGACCACAGTAGAGCCAGGCTCGCGCACGTTGGCGGCAATGGTGTGGCGCAGCGACACATCCAAGTCGGTCGCCTGGAGCGTAAGCTCGCCTTCCTCAGCCTTCAAAAGAATGCCGGTGAGAATGGGGAGCGTAGAGCTGGAGGCTGTGGCCTTCGAGACGATGGCGATAGCATCCTGGAGCGTGGTCTTGCTGACGTCGAAGCGCATTACTATCTCCTTATAAATAAAAATAATTAGTAGTGATTAGTAGGACATGTTGATATGTTCAAAACCCCTGTTTTCCCAGCGTACTTGCGGTGAAGCGAACATCCGTCTCTGTTTAGAACTCTCGATTTTCTCTACAGAAGTTCAGAGTGCGTGGAAATCCTCTACAGAAACCCGTGGTTTATGAACATCATTCTCAGGGTTTTCGCACCGGGGATGTCGAGAAAGCCCTCACCGGGTTCCCAAGGCATTTATCTGGGGTTTTATGAGCCTCCTAATCTATCGCGCAGACGGTTGACGCGGTCTTGAAAGAGTCTGTCTGTCTCCATGGTCTCCTCCACCCAGGCGATGGAATGCTTCACTGTGGCATGGGTGCGGCCGCCAAAATGGCGCCCGATCTCTTGCAGTGTAGAGTCGGTGAGCTCGCGCGAAAGCCAGATGGCGATATGGCGCGGCTGGGCGATCTCTTTGTTGCGCTTGTTGGACACTAAATCCTGCCGCGATACCGAGTACGTGCTTTGCACCAGCGACTGGATGTCTTCGATGGAGATATGGAGTCCCTCGCGCGACCAGCGCTCTGCGGCGGCAGCCATGATGTCGGCTGGCTCCAGGCGCCCGTTTTCTTGATGGGTGGAGCGCAGTAGGCAATCTTGCACAAAAGCGCGGATAGAGCGGATGTTTCCTCCAGCCCTGTCTGCCATAAGGGTCAGATCGTCGCGAGTGAGGGTGCCAGGAATGCCCTCTGCATGCATGCGCTCATAAAACGTCTCTATGAGCACTCGCTTGAATTCCAAGGTAGGCGTATGTATAGCTACCGAGAAACCCTGGCTCATGCGGCTGGAATAGCGCTCGTCCATGCCGATCTCTGCGGGCGGAACGTCGGCAGCTAGAATCACTTGCTTGCCGTTGCTCATCAGATAGTTGAACGTATCGAAGAAGAACTCCATGGTTCCTTGGGCGTTGGCGATATGTTGGATGTCATCCAAGATCAATACGTCGATGTTTTGGTAGTTGCGGGTAAGCGCGTCTTTTACCGAGCGGTCTCCCTGCATGGCCTTGACGTAGTCATCGCGAAAGTCGGTGGCGATGCGATAGACGCATTGGCGAGAGGGGTCGTTCACGGCAATGTAGTTTTGAATGGCGCGCAACAGGTGGGTCTTTCCTAAGCCCGAGCTGCCATGGATGAAGAGCGGGTTGTACTGAGGCGAGCCGTTAGCCACCTGTTTTGCAGCCTGAAGGGCGTAACGGTTTTCCTCGGCCTCCACAAAGGTGTCGAAGGTGAGGGTGGCGTCTTTCTCGGCCACAATCTCTACCAGCGGGTTTTTGGGCGCAACCTCGATCACCTGCGCCGCTGCAGGCTGAGAGGGTGCAGGAGTCTCGGTCGCAGTAGCCTGTCGCTGATAGGCCTGCCACTGCTCCATGGTCATCGAGGTCTGAGCCCCAAAAGAGGGGTTGGCCTTGAACTTTGACGGCGCCTCCGGCTCAAGGGTTGCAGGAGATGCAGCGAGGGTCTGCGGGCGAGGTGCGGGAGTGGCAGCGGGAGTGAAAGCCGGTTGAGGCTGAGCAGCCACAGGATTCACGGTGGGGTCTGGAGCAGAAGTTGTCGATGACGGGGTCTGGGCTCCAGCAATCATGAAGGTGGTGGGCTCAAAGGCCGCCTGGCTCAATGCCTTTTCTACCTGGTCTCGCTCACGCTCTAAAAGCCTGTTGGCAAAGCTCGAAGGGGTGCTCAACTGCAGCTGACTGCCTTCTAGCGCCAAAGGATCACAGGAAGCCATGAGATTCAAAAGCTGCTCAGTAGCCCCTTGGGACTGCAAAATAGAACGCGCGTCCTCCCACAAAATCCGGGCATCCGAGGCTTGTAATACATCCATGAACTTCACTCCGTCCTTCTCTTAGGATGGCCATTATAAAGCCCATGTTGAAAACTTGGCAACGGTAACAACCATGAGTTGGCTCAGTGGTCACCGGTGATGAAAACTTGAGCGAGATGTGCAGGCTATTGAGTATAGGGTCCTTCTATTTCTGTGGCCATGTTATGGGTTACGTTTCTTAGGGATGTACAGATATAGCCTATGAGCTGGTGGGTTACAGCCAATGAGCGATGGTCCATTGGCGTCCCACCTCTGTGAGACGATATTTTTGCCCGTGTTTTTGTACAAACCCTAATTCGCTCAAGTGCTTTAAGGTGCGGCTCCATGTGGGTCCCGAGCTGCCAAAAGCTGCGGTAAGTTCTGCTCCCCCTCCCTCGCTGTGTTGAAGCAAGTACATCAGGGCATTGCGGTCGCGATCGTTTATAGAGCCGTCGCCCAAAGGCATCTGAGACGGCTGCTCTCCTCCGTAACCAGCACCTATGCCTGCGCCAACGTAAGGCGTCTGTCCCTGGGACGTCCCAGACGTTCCAGTGGGCGACGGATATCCACTCAAAACAGGTGTTCCGTAGGATGGCTGTCCGTAACCCGGTACTGACGGCTGCCCGTATAGGGGCTGTCCGTAGGCAGGTTGCACCCAACCTGGCTGTGGCTGTCCAAAGACAGGCTGTGCTATCTGGCCAGGCATAGCTCCATAACCAGGTGCTTGAGGCTGTCCGTAGGGGTAGCCCTGAGGAGCTTGCCCGTACCCTGGTTGTTCGAAGCCGGATTGCAGCGGCTCTGGTTGCCGAGAAACCCCTGCCTCAGCTGCTGCAGCAGAGGGGGCATACCTGTGCCCTGCTGGATCTTGGGGCTCCTGGATCTGGGACAGCGAGATGGTGACGATGCAGCCTCCGGATATGTTGTCTTCAATGGTGAGTGTGCCGCCCTTGTCGGCCATATATTGGGAGGCGTAAGGCAAGCCGGATCCCACGCCGCGAATGTAGCGCTTCATGGATTCAGTGGCGCTTGAGGTGCCGTATTCCAATGCCAGGCGCTTGTTGGGGATGCCAGGGCCCTGGTCTGAAAAGCGAATGGTGTTTCCCCCATCAAGGATCGAGATGGTGGGGGCCTGAAAATAGGCGTGAATCAGGTTTTCAACGCACTCGCGAATGACGGTGAAGGGAATAGCCCCGCCCTGCTCTTGGGCCAGCTTGTTGACGGTGGCAGTGATCTCTTCAAGGTAGGAGCGAATGTCTTGAGGAGCCACCATTACCACGCGGGGAGCTGCAGCCACATCGTCATAGACCGCGATGCGTGCCGCAGAGGTGACTTCCAGCACCCCTGATCTGTGGGCGCCGGAAGCAGATGGAACTGCGTTGTCGGGACTATCTGGTTGTGGGGGTGCGGGCTTCTCGGCAGCCACATATGCCTCGGAAGTGCCTGAAATGTGGGAGTTTTGAGAGCTCTCTGCTCTGTCTTTCAGACCATCGTGGCCCGAGGAATGTGGGGGTGTCGAGGGGTTCTCGACGAAGGGATAAAAGGCGTCGGCCATGGGATCCTCCGAAGATTTCAACAGCTTTTGAAAGACTGTCGAAAAGTTTCAGGCAATTTCTTTCAATAGAAGAGTGATTTTCTACAAGAGATGATTCCTTGTGGAAAACTTCGCTATCAGGGAGTCTTAGTTCCCGCGCATTCCATGGTATCTGACCTATCGGATTTCATGGCCTGTGAAGAATTTCTTTCACGATCATGCAAAAGCTTGCACGGGTTTTTAGAACTTTTCAATGGGATGATCGAGCGCCTGCAACACTCGTTTGGCAGGCGCTCTTAGCCCCAGTGAAGTGGTCAATGCATGAAGATGCTGCTGAGAGGGCAAATTTGCGCGTTGTGTGCCACAATTGACAGTCCATGATTCAAGCTCATACAATCGTGGAGCTTGTGCTGCCATCGCAGCTTGAACGTAGTATCCAGGAGGGTCTTTACCATGAAGCGTACCTATCAGCCTAATAAGCGCAAGCGCGCCAAGTGCCACGGTTTTCGTGCTCGTATGGCCACCGCCGGCGGTCGTAAGGTTCTTGCACGTCGTCGCGCCAAGGGCCGCAAGCGTCTCACCGTCTAGAGGACTCCTCGCATGAGAACGCTCAAATCGGCCAAAGCCTTTGGGCGTGTCTTCAAGCAGGGACGACGGGGGCGCGCATCTCTTGTGCGTGTCACCGCCCTCCCCGTTCCTTCAGAAGACGGCAGTGTCGCCTTTGTCTGCGCTAAACGGCTGGGCAATGCGGTGTTTAGAAACCGCTCTAAACGGGTTCTCAGGGAGGCAGCTCGCGCTTGTGGGCTGCCTTTGTCTGGTTACGACATTATTTTGTTTGCCACCCAGAAGACCGCGGCGTCCCATCCCAAAGACGTGGCCAAAGATCTCACTCAGGCGCTTATTAAGGCTCAGGTAAGGATGGATCATGAAGGCTGAGGGCCACCGTAGCCTCGCGGCCCGTTTCCTGTTACATCTATTCTGGTTCTATCAGCGCTACATCTCTCCGCTCTTTCCACCTTCGTGCATCTACAGCCCCACGTGCTCTCAGTACGCTATAGAGGCTGTGCAAAGGTACGGGGCTGCCAAGGGCGGGTGGCTTGCCCTAAAGCGTATCCTGCGCTGTCATCCTTTTCACAAGGGTGGCTTCGATCCTGTCCCTTAACCTCGACTTCTATTTCTAAGGAAACGACCTATGTGGGAATGGTTTATTGGCTTTCTAACAATGATCCTGGAAGGTCTCCAGCAGATTTGCGGCGACTGGGGTCTAGCCATCATCATCTTAACCTTCATCATTCGCTTGATTTTGACGCCGCTTACGCTTAAGTCGACAAAATCTTCTGCTCAGATGCAGGTGCTTCAACCTAAGCTTCAAGAGATCCAAGAGACCTATGCCGACGATCCTGTTCGCCAGCAAGAGGAGCTTCGCAAGATCTACTCCGAGCACAAGTTCAACCCCTTGGGCGGCTGTTTGCCCATGCTTTTGCAGATGCCAATCTTCTTCGCACTCTTCACGGTGCTCAAGCAGGTGCCTGCAGAAGCTCACTTCTATGGCATCCTCCCCTCTCTCGCAGACTCTGTAGCCCAGGTGGTGGCTACTGCGGGCTTTGCCGGTGCTTGGGTCTACATCTTGCTAGATCTACTCTTTGGTGGCCTCACCTTCCTGCCTATGTGGATGAACACTCGCAACTCCACCGCAGGCCAACAGCAGTCTCAGACCCTCATCATGGGCGTGGTGATGGCCGGCATGATGGTGTGGTTTGGTTGGTCGGTGCCCGTAGGCGTGCTGCTCTACTACAACACCTCGGCTGCCTGGGGTGTTATTCAAACCCAATTCATCACCAACCGTGTGCTGGAGAAGTACAAGAAAGAAGAGGCTGAGCGTCTCGCCAATGCTCCTGTGCAAGTACACGTAGTGCGAAAGGAGCAAAAGCCTCGTCCCCGCAAAAAGAAGTAATAAGCTAAAGACACTCGTCTGATTCTTAGAAATGATTGGAGGGCACGGAACTCGCTTGGTCCGTGCCCTTACTTATATTGAGAGGAGCACCAATGAATCTTGATGAAACCTCTGGCGCCTTTGATGAGGTGGAGAGCGAGTCTGTGATGGTCGCCTCTGCTGAGGATATCGAGGATGAGGACGGTGGCCAGCCCCTGGTGGACTCCCAGGACATTCTCGATGAAGAGGGAGAGGCTTTGGAAGAGGCCTTTGATGCTGCTGTGGACCTTGAGGCCATCAAGGAGCATTACGCCGAGACAGGTTCTCTAAGCGACCTGGAGATGGATGCAGTGGCTGACCTCTCCGTGAGTTACCTGCGCCAGATCCTCGCATGCTTTGGTGAGGGTGACGCCACTATCGACGAGTATGAGGGTGACGAAGGCGAGCTTATTCTCGATGTCTCTGAAGGCGATCTGGCTATTCTTATTGGTCGTCATGGTCGCACTTTGGAAGCGCTCCAACAGCTTCTTTCTTCGCTGGTCAATCGATCGCTAGGCTTCCATTTCCCTGTGATCGTAGATATTGAAGGTTATCGCGAGCGTCGTCGCAAGAAGATTCGCGACATGGCCTTCTCTGCCGCCGAGAAGGCCAAGCGCCGCCACACGGCGGTCCCCCTCTCTCCCATGAATGCCTATGAGCGCCGCCTGGTCCATCTCGCTTTACGCAGTGACGATGAGGTTACTACTTATTCCGAGGGTGAAGACCCCGACCGCTACGTGGTTGTCTGTGCGGTGAATAGCCGCGACTAACTCTTGAGTGAAGGAAGTGGCTTCCACTCAAAGTAGTCTTAAATCTATCTGACAGATATGTTGTACCAGAAGGCCAAGGATGTAGATCCCTGGCCTTCTTTTTTAGAGTGACTGTTAGGTTGGTTTCTGACTACCAAGTTCCAGCTCTGAGGAGGCTACACTGAGAAGTGTTGAGACCCATAGTTATAGCTCTGCGCTTACGTGCAATTGAGCTTTGAGCTGACAATTTCTTTTGAATCACTAACTTTTGGCGGAGGTACTATGTCATCCAACAAGCAAGCTCCTTGTGCTTCTACAAAAGCCGATTCTCAACCTCTTGCCGCTCCTCTAGCTCAAAACCCTATCTATCAAACAAAACTCAAAGGTCTGGCACAGGCCTATCATATTGGCCTCACAGATGACCAGGCGGCCTCTTTACTCCAGCATCTAGATCTAGTGCTTAAGAAAAACCAAGTGATGAACCTCACTCGAATCACTTCCGTCGATGATGCCTTAGTGCTCCATATTTTGGATTCTTTACTCCTTTTACCAAGCCTTAAGCAAATCTCGATGTCTCCAGAGGCTACTCCTGGTGCCGTATTGGATATTGGAACGGGGGCTGGATTTCCTGGAATTCCGCTGGCTCTTCTCACGCAACGGCCTTTTACTTTGATGGATTCTGTAGGTAAGAAAGTTCGTGCCGTAGATGAGTTTGTAAATGCACTCGATATCTCAGATCGAGTGGTAACTACTAATGAACGTGCCGAGAAGTTCGCTCTCAGCCACCCGAAAGCCTATGACTTTGTTGTGGCTCGTGCGGTAGCGAGGCTTCCAATACTCATTGAGTACGCAGAACCTTTTTTGGTTTCTCACGGACAATTAGTGGTCTCAAAGGGTCGCCTAAGTGATGAAGAAATAGCTAGTGGTTTTAAAGCTGCTCAGTTGGCTGGTATGAAACTTGTTTCACGTGAAACGTTAGAACTCCCCTACTCCATGGGGCATCGTGAGATTCTCACTTTTGAGAAAGTGGCTAAACCAGCTCTTAAACTTCCTCGTCCAGTTGGCGAGGCGAAAAAGCATCCATTGGGATAAGTGAGTTTCTCTGCAAAGCTTATATAGATAGTTCTACAAGAAACAAGGCTGCTCGAGCTAAAGAACTCTTTATGGGTGAGCCATAGTGGTTGTGACACTAACGGTGTTCTGACATAGACACTGGGCCAATGTGAATGTCGTGAGTATACTATTGGTTCTCAGATAGTTGGTTTTAGAACCAGAATAGTGTGTGATGGCCTATAGGTTGTTGGCTAAGCCCAATGATTTTTCTAAAGACCGTGATGTCTGTGGGAAGGGGTCATGGTTTCACGTGAAACAAGAGAAGCCCTCTGTATACTGCCAATAGGAGTAATTAAGACTTCAACGCTCGATGAGAGGAGAGGCTTGTGTCTTCGGTGGAACAAGAAACGTACTATGAGGACAATCCAGCCAAAGTACTTGCCATTATCAATCAAAAAGGTGGCGTAGGTAAGTCTACGACGGCAGTGAATCTGTCGGCTGCCTTGGGCGAAGCAGGCAAGAGTGTGCTGGTTATTGACCTTGATCCTCAAGGAAATACCACCAGCGGCTATGGTATCGAGAAGGAAGAGCTAGATGGCGATATCTACAATGCCTTGCTTGAAGATGAACCCATGGTGGAACTGGTTATAGAGACTGTTGAGCCTAATGTGAATCTGGTACCGGCCACTATCCAACTGGCTGGTGCAGAGATCGAGCTGGTTTCCAAGATGGCTCGTGAGTCTATCCTCCGTCGTGCTCTGGAACCAGTGAAGGATGATTATGATTACGTACTTATCGACTGCCCTCCTTCGCTAGGTTTGCTTACTCTCAACGCGCTTATGGCGTCTGATGGGCTCCTGATTCCTATCCAGTGTGAATACTATGCATTGGAAGGAGTTACCAAGCTCATGGAGACCACCTCTATGGTGCAGAAGAGCCTTAATCCTCAGTTAGATATCTTTGGCGTGCTTATGACCATGTATGACAGCCGTACATTGCTTTCAAATCAGGTAGTCGATGAGGTTCGCCAGTTCTTTGGAGACAAAGTTTTTGATTCTGTAATTCCTCGTACAGTAAAACTTTCTGAGGCACCCTCTCATGGACTGCCTATTTCTCTCTACGCCTCTCATAATCGTGGCGCCGAGTCTTATAACGCTCTGGCGCAGGAGGTGATAGATCGTGGCTAAAAAGACTGGGCTAGGAAAAGGTCTCAATGCGCTCATGGCTGAGTCCTCTGCAGAAGTAGGGCAAGATGCAGAAACTACCCTTCCTATCTCGCGTATCAAGCCTAATCCCAATCAGCCTCGCTCGAACTTCGATGAGGAAGCGTTAGAGCAGCTGGCAGATTCTATTGCACAACATGGCGTGCTTCAACCTATCCTGGTGCGCAAAAAGGGATCTCACTACGAGATCGTCGCTGGCGAGCGCCGTTATCAGGCTTCCAAGATGGCCGGGCTTGAAGAGGTGCCGGTGCTCATTCGTGAGATTGACGATGAAGATGTGTTCTCGCTGGCCTTGATTGAGAATCTCCAGCGTTCTGATTTGGATCCCATTGAAGAGGCTCAAGGCTATAGCCAACTCATTGAGACTCATCAGCTCACTCAGGAAGGCTTAGCTAAGATCCTGTCGAAGTCACGCCCTGCGATTGCCAATGCACTGCGTCTTTTGGATCTCCCTGCAGAGGTGCAACAGCTCCTACGAGAGCATCTCATTACATCGGGTCATGCGCGGGCTATTCTCGCGGTGCCTTCTGAGGAAGGTCGCATTAAGCTAGCTAAGCGAGTAGTGGAAGACAATCTGTCGGTGCGTCAGACAGAAACTCTCGCACCACTGTTTTCTGGCACAGAAGCCGAGAAACCCTCGCGCCCAATCGCCCCGCAGTCTTACAAGCGCGCGGCTCGTACGTTGCGTATGGCATTGGATACCAATGTGAGGGTGCGCCAGTCTCGCGGCAAGAACCGCATCGAGATTGAGTTTAAAGATGAAGACGATCTAAGGCGCCTTATGGATCTTATCGCCACCAAAGAAAAGGACGATGACAGTGAATAAACCCCTCAAGCTCATTGTGGCTTCTGGTTTTGTGGTGGGGATGGGTTATGCTGCCTATCACTATCTTTTGACCCCTGAGGCCAGAGAGAATCTCAAGGCTACTGTTTCCAAGGCCGTAGATCTTGGTAAGTCTATGACTGAGAAGTTAGGAGAGTCAGAAGAGAGCCGTAAAGAGGCTGTGAGATTGGAAGCCAACCAAGACTGGATTGCTCAGCAGTGGGAAAAGGTGGGCTATTAGATCGCGAGATTGTCTAGGCTTGATGACCTGTAATCTCACTAACATCAGTCAAACTCTCATTCGAGTAATGAGTTAAAGAAACAGGGCGCCCTCGTGGGTGCCCTGTTTTCGTGTCAAACTTCTGCTTAGGTATGCCAAGGATAAGGAATAGGCTTCACCCATTAGGTTGGGTTTCTCGGCAAGGAAGCTAAGAAACACTCCCCTCCCCTCCTGGGCTACTTGGCAGCCTTGCGCTGTTTGAGCTGGCCGCAGGCGGCGTCGATATCTGCGCCGCGAGACTGGCGAATGGTAGTCTCAACCCCCACAGAGCTCAGGCGCTTTACGAAGGCATCCAGACGGGCAGGATCGGAGGGTTCCAGCTTTGAGCCCGGCAGATGGTTTAACGCGATGAGATTCACGTGGCATAGGGTGCCGGCGCAAAAATCCACCAGGGCATCCAAGGAGGCGTCGTCGTCGTTGACGCCGCGGATCATGGCGTATTCATAGGTAGGGCGGCGACGGGTCTTCTCGGTGTAGTCCTTCATGGCGTCGTGCAGGCGCTTGAGGCTGTACTTTTTGACGCCAGGCATAAGGATGTTGCGGGTCTCCGGCACGGCAGAGTGCAGGGAGACTGCCAAGCCAAACTGCTCAGGCTCCTGAGAGAGCGCGCGAATGCCTGGGATGATGCCGCAGGTAGAGACTGTGATGTGGCGCGCGCCAATACCTAGGCCCTCAGGGCTGTTCATCTCGCGCATGGCGTTTAGTGCGGCGTCGTAGTTGGCGAAAGGCTCGCCTTGGCCCATGAGCACCACCGAGGTGATCCTGCGTCCAAAATCTTGGGCGATATGGGCGGCCTGGGCATAGATCTCATCGGCTGTGAGGTTGCGGGTGAAGCCTCCCTGGCCAGTGGCGCAAAAGAGGCATCCCATGCGGCAGCCTGCTTGGGTGGAGACGCAGGCAGAGAGTTTGTCGCCATGGGGCATGCCTACGCATTCCACCGAGGTGCCGTCGTCAAAGGCCACAAGGTATTTGCGGCTGCCGTCGGCGGACTCTTGGCGGGCCACTTCGGTCACGCCTCCTAAGGTGGCTGTCTCGCTGAGCTTCGCGCGCAGTGCTTTGGAAAGGTTGGTCATCTCGTCAAAGCTGCGCACGTTCTTGGAGCGCACCCAATCCTCGATCTGCTTGGCGCGAAAGGCGGGCTCCCCTAGCGTGCCGAGAAACTTGACCAACTCATCATGGGAGAGTTCTGCCAAATTGACCTTCGCGCGAGGGGTTTTCGCGCTCTTGGCATCTTCCTTGGCGGCATCATAGGTGGCAACTACCGCCTCGCTGTCAATGGCACAGGTGCCTCCAGCGACGGGGGCTGCGGGTTTCTCGGCAGCAGACGGAGATTTGGTTTTGGTTGTACGGGGATTCTCGGGCATCGTGGTTCCTTGTCTTAAATGGCCTGATGAGTGGGGTATCCTCGGGAGCAGACTGTAAGTCCTACAAGTCTATTCCCTATCGTTGCAAAGGTGTTGGGAGCGCCCATGAGCAGCACAGATGTCACGAAAAATCACGTCGCACTTCTCTGGGGAGGCTGGGCAGACGAGCGCGATGTGAGCCATAGCTCGGCTGAGGCAGTGGCTAAGGCGCTGGCAGAGGCTGGGTTCGAGCACGTGGACATGCTCGATGTGGCAGACCCTCAGTTCGTGGTTGCCCTCTCGGACGGCCATTATGACGTGGCGTTTGTGGCTATGCATGGCGCCTTTGGCGAGGATGGCTGCATCCAGGGCCTGCTGGAGGTGTTGCATATCCCCTACACCTTCTCAGGTGTGCTCGCAAGCGCCATGGGCGCCGACAAAGACGTCTCCAAGCTCCTCTATGAGCAGGCAGGCATCCCTGTGCCTCGCGGCCTCTGCGTCCATCGCGGCGAAGCGGTGGATCCTGGTGCAGTGGTGGAAGAGCTGGGCCTTCCTCTCTTCATCAAGCCTGCCGTCAATGGCTCCAGCTACGGTGTGACTCGCGTCACGGCGCCTGAGCAAATCGACGATGCCGTCAAGCTGGCGTTGGAGTCCTCGGATCACGCCCTTATCGAGGAGTGCGTGGTCGGTACCGAGATCACGGTGCCTGTCATCGGCAATGAGGACGCTCGCGCCCTGCCTATCGTCGAGGTGGTTATGGAGGGTGAGTTCTACGACCTCAAAGCCAAGTATGAGCCCAGCGAGCTCCATCATGTGATGCCCGCACGCTTGGCTCCTGACGTCTATGGACGTGCTCAAGAGCTGGCCGTTATGGCCCATCAAGCCTTAGGTTGTGCGGGTTGCTCGCGCAGCGACTTTATCGTGAAGGCAGACGGCACCCCCGTGATCCTGGAGACCAACACTATCCCTGGCATGACAGAGCGCTCGCTCCTCCCCGATTCCGCTGCTCATGACGGCATTCCTTTCTCGGAGCTTTGCCGCATGTTCATAGAGTGGGCATTGGAGGCTGGCCACTAAAAGGCCAGGTAGACCCCTGCGAATCTATCCCCTCTCATGCACAGGCGCGGCACGGTGTCAGATCGCATCATCATCTCGCCGTGCCGCTCTTCTATACTTGTGGCTCTTGAAGCCAGCGCGAAGAAAGGGCCCCTATGGCTCAACAGCTCCCGGTAACCGTGGACGATCTGTTCCTTCCAGAGACTCCGGAGTTCATCAAGGCTCCCTATCGAGACTTGGTCCATGAGGCCCAGTCGGTGGATTTTGGGCCGCTGGAAGAAGACATCATTGTGCTGGATACCGAGACCACAGGCCTCTCGTTTCGCGAGTGCGAGCTTATAGAAATCGCAGCTCAGCGCATTAGCGGTCGCGAAGTGGTGGATCGCTTCGAAACGTTCGTGGCACCCAAGGGCGAAATCCCCCAAGAGATCACCGCGCTCACCGGCATCACTAATGAGCATGTGAAAGGCGCTCCCATCGCCAAGCAGGCGGTGGCGCAGCTGGCAGACTTTGTGGCAGGCTCCCCTGTGGTGGCACACAATGCAATATTTGATAGAACGTTCATCGAGAATGTCCAGGGCGGATACCGAGTTTCCAATAATTGGATCGACTCTTTGGCTCTCTCACGCATCGCCCTGCCGGCCCTTAAGAGCCATCGGCTCGCCACGCTGGCCGAGGCCTTCCAATGCAACCCTGTCTCTCACCGCGCCATGGCCGACGTCGAGGCGCTCTCCGGCATCTGGCGCATCCTGCTGCTAGGAATCGCCCATATGCCTGCGGGTTTGGCTGCGCAATTGGCCGCCATGCATCCCGAGGTGCAGTGGCCTTACAGGCAACTCTTTGACTACATTGCCGAGAACAACCCCCTTGCATCCTTGGATCGCTCCCCTGCTGCCCAGGGCGCGTCCTTATCGGCAGCTCCCTTTGCTCCGGTATCAGCTGAGTCTGCAGAGTTCTCGCTGCTCAAGACCCGTAAAGCGCTCATTGAGGCCCTTCATGACGAAGTGAAAGACAACGCTGCCCAGAAGATCTGCTCCCTCACTGCCCCCAGTGCAGCTGAGGTTGAGGCGGCCTTTAGCGGTGAGGGCGCCTTAGGTGAGATCTTCGAAGCCTTTGAGCAGCGCGCTGAGCAGGTGGAGTTTGCTCAAGCGGTACGGGATGCGCTTGACAGCTCTTCTCACCTGGCAGTGGAGGCAGGCACGGGAGTGGGCAAGTCCATGGCCTACCTTTATCCGCTGGCGCGCTTTGCCAAGGACAACCATGTGACCTGCGGCGTTGCCACAAAAACCAATGCGCTCACAGATCAGCTTATTTCCCAAGAGCTGCCAGCATTGAGCCAGGTGCTCCCCGGTGGCCTGCGCTTCATGGCTCTTAAGGGTTACGACCATTACCCCTGCCTGCGCAAGATAGTGAGGGCTATGGACGGCGAGTTGCCGCTCCATTTGGTCGACACCTCCAAGCGCTCGGAAAACACTGTGGCAGCCGACATGCTTACTGCCATCGCAGTGAATCTTGCTGCAGTAAGCCAGATGCCCGAGGGAGATCTCGACAGTCTGGGCGTGCGCTGGCGCAATGTGCCCAGATCTATGATCACCACTACGCCTGAAGAGTGTCTCCATGGTCGTTGCCCCTTCTTTAGCGAGGGATGCCTGCTTCATGGAGCACGCCGCCGGGCGGCATCTGCTGACATCGTAGTGACCAACCACTCGCTGCTTTTGCTTAATGTAGCCGCAGAAAACCGTCTGCTGCCGCCCATGGCCCATTGGGTCGTTGATGAGGCTCATTCCTTTGCCGACGAGGCTCGCCGCCAGTGGGCCCTCTCAGTCTCCGCTGCTGATGCCCGCCAAGCCTTTGCGGCCCTGGGCTCCTCTAAAACCGGCGCCATCCATACCCTCATGAATCAAATCGCAGGTACCGAGGGCGCCGCTCTCCCCCAGCGGCTGCTAGTGAAGGGCGCTGCTGCGCTGGATCGCGCCCAGGTGGCTTCGGCGAACTTCTTCGACGACATGCTGCTGCTGGCGACGTTAGCCCCTGCAAACGCCTATGAGGATGCCACTATCTGGATCAATCCCGACGTTCGCCAAACTGAGCAATGGTCCCAGCTGGCAGAGTCTGGCGAAGCCTTTGCCAAGGCTCTAGAGGAAGCTCTGCGATTCCTGCGTGAGGCCCAGGCAGCCGCCACAGAGGCCCTTCCTAGCGCCTCGCGCGAGATGATGCGCCCGTTGGATAGCCTTTCTCGGCTTTTTGACTCCCTGCGCATTATCCTTGCCGGTACCGATACCAGTTACGTCTATTACCTGGAGGCTCCTCGCACCAAAGCCAAGCGAGGACAGGAACGCCTTGCTGCCGAGAAGCTCGACATTGGCGAGGAGCTAGCCAACCACTGGTACCCCGACATGCTCTCAGTAATCTATTGCTCTGCGACTCTGGCTATTGGCAATAACTTCGACCACTATATAGAAAATGTAGGCCTTGACCGAGTTATGACAAGTCCCACTCAGGAGAAACCTCAAGTCACGACGCTTCGACTCCCCTCTTGCTATGACTTCGATGACCACATGGCTGTAGTGGTGCCTCAAGATCTTCCCGATCCCTACTCGCACGACTACATACCTCGGCTGGTGGACGCTCTCTATGATATCCATGTGGCTATGGGTGGCTCGGTGCTTACGCTCTTCACCAATCGTCGGGATCTTGAACGCGTGAACAGCCTTTTGACTCCACGACTCAAGGAGGCGGGCTTAGAAGTCGCCTATCAGATGCGCAATTCCAATATTCAACGCCTGCGCTCTCGCTTTATTGATAACAAAGAGCTCTCCTTGCTGGCTCTCAAATCATTCTGGGAAGGGTTCGACGCTGCTGGCGACACGCTGCGCTGTGTGGTGATCCCTAAGCTCCCCTTTGCAAATCCCAATGATCCGCTAGTAAGGGAGCGTGAAGCCCGAGATCGCCGTGCTTGGTGGCGTTACTCGCTGCCCGAGGCCGTCCTCGCTGTCAAACAAGCTGCAGGACGTCTCATTCGTACTTCTACCGATAAGGGCCTCCTCATCCTGTGTGATCAGCGCCTTATGACCAAGCGCTATGGCAGGACGTTTATCAATGCGCTTCCAAGCGCCAATGTGGCTACTATTCCTAGCTCAGATCTAAGGGAATTCATCGAGTCATGGCGCCGACATCACGAGGACTAACTTTTCTCTTGCGGTAAACCTTGAAAGATTCAGGCGCTCAGTCTCTTGCAAGCTGAGCGTTTTTATTTGCACGAAAACAGAAATGTGAAACAAGATATCTGTTTGTGATCTCTCATATCTCAACAATAGAGGGATATTGATGCTTATATCTAGCAGCTGTTATGTGATGTTATAGTTTGCATGATACAAAACTGTGACGAGTAGTGTCACTTAACTAGTGATAGGAATACTTCGATAACTGAATATACATATCTGTGAGTCACGCTTGTGAGACCTTACGAGATGAAAACAGTCCTCATATCACATACGTTATGGTATTTGTGAAACGGCAAGTGATAGTAACGACTGTTCTGCCCTGATTTAAAAAACGCTCCCCTCATAACCATAACGTTCAACTCTAGGGTTAACCTACGCATTTAGCTGGGGTAATGAGGTGCAATTGTCCTTCAGTCATCCTTGTTCGGGGAATAATAGTCAGACATGGCGGTATCACACCCCTCGTAACCCAGTAACACAGCTAATGGGAGTGAAGTAGAACAACCATAAGGGGTCGTAACAGGCCAAAGTTCTGCCCGTGTAAATTGCGGTTAGTTAAAGAGGTATGTCCTAAGCAGCGCTTTTGGGTGTGGCTGGGGTCGTATACTTGCGGGTATATGGCTTGCTCCCATGAGCAATGCACCCCTAAACGAAGCCATAGGTGCGCTTAGGCAGCACCGGACCCATGGAGGATGACGCCAATGTCCATGAGCGATAAATACCTCGGCTATCTTGACTCCAAGATCGAGATCGCTCCTGCCAATACTCAAGAAGAGGTAGTGGCGGCAGATATAATCGAGACTCTGCTCAATGAGAATGGTCTCTCTCTGCAGCGCCAAGATATTATGGCGCCGGCCCACGGCAAGTTGGTAACAGGCGTTGCCTTTGTGCTTCTGTTTGTGGGCATTGTTGTGGCAGGCATCAATGGCATTGGCCTTGCGGTGTTGGGACTTGTAATAGCAGTGTTAAGCGCCGCTATCCTATTCTTGTTGGTAACCGGTCATCCTGTGGTAAGCAGACTTTTGCCTCCCGCGCGCAGCCAAAACGTCATCGGTGTCCACAGAGGTTGCGGGCCTCATGCCGGTCGCGGCGTGCGTCCCATCATTGTGATGGCTCATTACGACACGGGTCATGAGGAGCTTCTCGCTAAACCTGCACTTTCCCCCTATAGCCACTTCATTTATCAGGCAGCTCCCTTAGGTGCTGTCGTTGCCTTGATCTGTGTCGTCGTCCAACTCTTTGGGGCAGGGTCCCTCCCCTGCAGAATCATCTGGATCATTGGCATGGTAGCCGCACTGCCCGGTCTTTTGTGGGGCATCAATAATATCGTGGCTCACTTTGGACCCCTCACGGGCGCTGCCAACGATAACAATGCATCTGTGGCTGCCATGTTGGGTGTATCTCATGATGTGATGCGTGCGATGAACGGTGAGGAAGCGGCTCAACTAGAAGAGCATCTTACCAATGAGTTTGAGGCTCTATCTCAACAACAGGAGCCAGTCCTCTCTCAAGAAGGCCAAGATCTCTTTAATGGAGAGCAATATCAGCAGGTAGATACACCTGTTACGATAACTTATGGTCAAGAAGGCCCCCGTCAGCAACCAGCACAAGAGACAGTTGCAAAGGTCGAGGCCACTCCTGCGGTGCGCCACGGCCAAGAAGTGTTGGAGAGCTTAGGCATCCTTCCGCCCACCTGCCAGATAATCTATCAAGATGAAGTTGTGACAGTAGGTGTTACACCCACTACAAACGCTATGGCCTATCAAGAGTCAGAGTCGTTCGAAGAGATGCCCGTAGAGCCAGCAGCCTCTCCCTACAACCATGAGGTGCGAAGTGCTGTAAGTGAACCCACCGGCCGCATGCCTCGCGTCAATGAGGTTGCTGGTGAGCTTCACGAACGCTTCCGCGGACTTGCTCGCTCGGCTCAGAGGTTCACTTCAAATATGCGGGAGCATATCTCTCAGGCCAGCGAGCATGACGATGAGACGCCGGTGCTGGTGCATGGCCCCAATAAAGATGTTGAGGCGCGCCAGGATGAGGTTACTTGGGCCGATACCAACGTTGAGCCAGGCGCAAAGGTGCCGGCCCAGCCTGAAGAGAATCCTGTCACGTGGGCCGATACCCCTATCACCCCTGCAGATATGGAAGTGCCCTCCCCTGCTCAAGATGCCAGTGGATCGACTCAGGCAATGCCAGTAGCCCCTCAACCAGTGATCTCTGAGCGTGTACAGGAGTTCGATATAACCAGCGATCCTTCTTGGGGAACCTCATCGTTCACGCCTGCGAACCCGGTAAATGTGGCTCGTCGCGCAGCGCTCTTTGACCTGCCTGATCCCTCTGTGGCTGCGATAGATCCCCTGGCCATGGATGCGTCTGGCCCCTTGAGCCAAGTTAATCCTTTGGATTTCTCACCTGAAGACTTCGATGCATCTTCTCTCGAGGCTTCCAACTATGAGATGCCCAATGAAGCTCCCGCGGCTCAAGAACCTGTATCTGGTGGCACTGTGGTGACGCGCCAAACAGTAAGGAGCCAAGGACCTGCAAGTACTTCTGTGTATCATCGTGAGACAGTGAGACAGATCCCTGTGACAGATGAGAATTCTCAGATGGCTGCGGACGCAGTACCCATTCAACCTCTCGAAGTGGTTGATCAAACCCAAACTGCCAAACGTCGTGCAAAGACCCGTCGTGCGAATCGCAAGAACGCTGCCGATGAGCAGTCTATGGCCTCATGGCTTGGTGTAGATGAGGACTTTGACGCCAAGTCTAACGGTGAGTCCATTGGTTCTTGGGATTCTTTCAATGACGACGATCCCAGCTCTTCTTGGAAGGGTGGCGCCACTCGTTCTGAGGAGACTCGCGAAGGCGATCAAGGTGACGATCTAGAGCTGCAAGATGCCGTTCTCTCTCTTGGCGACGTTGATCTGGTGGCCCATGACATTTGGTTCGTGGCTGTGGGCGCCTCTGAGCTTGACCATGCAGGAGCTAAAGCTTTCATAGAGAATCATCGCAAGGATCTACGTGGTGCATTCCTTATCAACCTCGATTCTGTGGGAGCTGGCCAACTCACCGCGCTCTCCCAGGAAGGACTTGTCTCTCATCGCCGTGCCGACCGGCGCCTTCTCAAATTCCTCGGCCGCATAAGCAAAGATCTTCATATTCCTCTGGCAGAGCGTCCTCGACCCTGGGCAGATACCGACGCCACTCCCGCCATGCGCGCCTCTATTCGCTCTGTGACGCTGATGGGATGCGATCCTGGTGAGGTGCCTGCACTGGCTCACACTGCCGAGAATATCGCAGCCAACGTCGACCCAGCCCAGGTGTCTCAAGTAAACCAACTGGTCTCCGAGCTTATTAGAAGGTCCTAGAACCAATAACTTCATGAGCGTTTGTGGTAGGGGAGTGTCTTATCACAGATGTATCCTGTGTGACAAAACAACCTCCTTGTTTTCCCTGGTAAAAGGAAAACAAGGAGGTTGTTTACGTAAAAGAGCGATATCTTACGAGACGTAACGTCTGAGATGTTCAGAGCTTAAGCGTACTGAGTCTCCAGATAATCGATGATGGGAGTGTCGCCTACAACAGCCTTCCCACCTGGAGTAACCAGGCAAGGTACACTACCTTCGCTAGAGACCTGAAAGAGTGCTTCTTGTGCAGCAGGATCTCTGGAGGCGTCTACAAAATCGAATTGATTGGTAAGACCGTGGGCCTCGATCCAATTGATGACCCTGTGGCAGTGAGGGCAGGTAGGCAAGTAATAGAGGGTCATAAAGCGTTCCTTACAAGAATGATCCCTGAATTTGGGAGCAAGGGAATTACTTGGCGACATCGTCTGTTTGATGATCTAGCAAGGTGCCCAAGTACTCAATGATGTCGTCAGACTCATACATGGGCTTGCCATCGATGAACAGGCAGGGAACTTGCTTCTTGCCGCCAACCTCTACAAGACGCTGTCCTGCTGCAGAATCGCTGGTAATGTCGAAGAGAGTCACGTTGTCTACGTTGTGGTTTTCCATCCAACGCAAAACTTTTTGGCAAAACGGGCAAGTGGGGCGATAGAAGAGCTCGAGAGAGCGTGCTTTTTCATTGGCCATGATTAATCCAATCTTTGTGGGCTTATAGCAAAGGATATATGCCCTCTCTTTTGAGACTTATGACTAGTGATATGCACCCACATAACATAGACAGGGTGGGTGTAAGATGCAAGTTATAGGCAACCTGAATATATGATAATAATCATAAACTAAATATAAATTACTTTTAGAAATAGGCAACCACTGTCAATATAATTCAGAAACTGAAGTACAAAACCATTCGACTAAGGATCAGGATGGTGTGGTTGTATGAAGAAGAACCACAATAAATGGTTATAGAATACGTGGTAAATGAGCTAATAAGAAAATCAAAGCTAATTTTATATTTATGAATATAACTCTATCTACAACAGTCTAAAAGTACGCTGAAATAAGCGTATACTCTGCTCTAACTTTGTAAATGTAGATATATGGGGTTTATGGAAGGTGGGATAATATGTTAAAAAATAAATCTATACTACACCCCATTATCAAGCGGCTGTATGCCTTTGTGGTATGCACTCTGCTTGCGCTTATTGGAATTGTTGGGGGAGGTGTATTAAAACCAGCACTTGGTGCGGTTGACGTGGGTGCCAACCCAACACCCAAGGTTGATATCGCTGTAGCACTTCCTAGCGACTATCAAGGGACATTCCTTGAGTTTAAGCAGGAACTCACCCAAAAGTTGATTGCTCAGGGCATGGATCCTGGCAGTTTTCGTATTACCGACACGGCAGCCAAGATCGACACCAGCAATACTGAGGGCTGGCTTGTGTACAACCACAATACTGGTTCAGTGAATATTGCTGATTATTTTGACAAAACTCAGGGCAAGCTTACAAATGGTTCCTGTCTCTCGTTTAGTAGTCATATCTATAACTTCACTGAAGATGGCAAGACCAGTATGATTTTTGCAGGATATCCTGACATTGCCGCATTTGATGCAATGATTTATCCTGCACCCAGCAATGCTCGTCGTACGTTCAGTTTTGACGTTAATGGTTCTGCTGTGAGGACTCATACTCTCAATAGCACTGGCTTCATGATGAATGTGGGTAAGAACTCAAACGGCACCCTCACTGGATATTACCTTCGCCTTACAGGTACCAGTAATGCCATCAGCAACGCTGCTATCTATCAGGTGAGTAATTACAACCCAACCAATAATTCGGTGATAGGGGGAACCCAGGTTGGCACTGCCAGTCAAGCAACCAATCTTGGGCCTGTGAACAAGGCACGTTTCACCGTCGACCTTCGCGAAACCAGCGTGACGGTACAAAAGCAGAACTACGATGCATCAGGTAATCTGGGAACTATCGAAACACTATTCAATGGCCCTGTAGCTCTTGTAGCCAACGGTTACAACGGTTTTGGCCCCTATATGCAAAACAGTAGCCATGGTTGTTCTGAGTTCACTCAGTTCTCCTTCCTAGACTTGGAGATGAACTATGACTCCAGCGCCTTCGATGCGCTGAAGACCGTTCAGTACTACGAGGGAGCCCAGCAAAAGTACTTCATCAACCTGGTGGGCGACTCCAACGATCCTCAGATTCCCGACGAGACAGACGAGACCTATTCAGACGGTATCAACCGTATGAATGAAAATGAGATCTTCTACCTCTCTAACGCTCAAGACGGCAAGATTGTCACGGACTCAACGAAAGACGCCGAGGGCAACATCACCCATCAAGGCTTGGGCGCAAAGAACGGTTATATTGCAATGTCTGACGACTATGTAACCGAGCTTGCTGACTATATCTACACCAGCTTCATTGAGGGTAAGAAATTCGACACCTCGCAGCCCGTCACCTCTCCAATACCTTTGGCGAACTTCTATATGGTGGACGCTTCTACTAAAAAGTCGGAGACGCCTACTCAGATCATGACGATCCATCAGCGTCACCTGCTGAACACCAATACGACATTTGCGGTGAATATTCGTGACAAGTCAAAGGTGGGGCAGCTGGCTGGTACCGGTGAAGATGCCCGCATTGCCCAATGGAAGTTCACGGTGCTGGATCCTGACAACAACCAGGTTGCCACTAGCGGTTGGGTCGACGACGTCTCAAAGATTCCTGACTTTGTTTTCGACAAGGACAGCAAGAATGGCAAATGGATCTTCGAGCTTATGGTCAAAGACCAGAATGGCAATGAATCCAAGGCCTCTCAGACCTATATCACTGCATTCCTCGACGATAAGGTTCCTCTTATCGAGGGCACCAACTCCTCGAAGAACATTGCTACCTTTACCTTTACCGACACCGGTCAGGGCATCGACGATGACGGCATCACCTTTATTGAGGATAACCGTGGCTCTGGCGTCGCTGCCTATTGGATCACTAACGACGAGAACGCCACCCCAACCGAGACCGACTGGGAGTACTTCGAAGAGGTATCCCACACTGCCTCTGTAGACTATGAGCTCGACAGCACTCAGCCCGTCGTGGTGTGGGTGAAGGACGAATGCGGCAACCTTGGAGCAAAAACTGTGTTCCAACCCACCCGCGTTCAGGTTCAAGATCCTGACGGCAATCCCATCGACGACTATATTGTCATTGGTAAGAAGCCTATCATCGTGCTTCCTGATGAGGATGATCTCGACGATCCCGACGACCCTGAAGACAAGTTCAGCGGCTGGACCACCCCTGGCGGCGACCCTGTGACTCCTGGCACCGACGTTCCTGTGCCCGACGATCACACCATCATCATCCGCCCCAGCTACGCCAAGGATTACGCCAACCTCATCTATCTGGCCAACGGGGGGCAAATCGCAGAAGACAACACCGCCGCATTCACTTCATTCCAGGTGATCTCTGGCAATTCGATTTTGCAGAAGATCGAGGACCAAAAGGTGCTCCCGGTGCGAGAGGGCTACTCCTTCAAAGGCTGGAAGCTCGTGGCTGGCGATACCAATGCAGTGGTTGACGGCCTTGTGAATAAAGAGGCCGGTACTACCACCGCTACGGGAAACCAACTCATTTCCCCAGACGATCAGGTGGCCAAGCTTGTAAAAATCGATGAGAGCGACACCACCGCCCCGGTAAAGCCAGAGAACATCAAGAAGAACAATTATTACCTCGTCGCCCAGTGGGAGATCGGCGACTACACAGTGCGCCTCGATGCCAATGGCGGCTCTTTGGGCGCCACCCGTTCATTTGAAGGCATCAAATACCAGGCCAACGTCGGTGCTCTGAGCCTCCCGTTGAGCGGCCGCACCATCCCCACAAAGCCCGGCTATATCTTCCAGGGTTGGTCCACTACCAAGAACCCCATGGACAACACGGCCAACACCTTCGCCGTCGCCAGCGGCGTCACGGGGATTACCCCAATCGCAGCTCCTACCATGCCTGCTCACGACATCACGATTTACGCAGTGTGGAAAGAAGACAAAGAGCAGTTCGTCGTGCACTTCGACTCCGCTGGCGGGTCGCGAGTCTCTGACCAGGCCTATAAGAACGCCACTGCGACTAACTATAGTGGGTTCAAGGACCCCACGCGTCCTGGCTATGACTTCGACGGCTGGTTCCTGGTCACCGGCGACACGTTGGGCGATACCGCCTTTACAGGCAATGAGACCATTGTCACCAGAGCGGAGCATACGTTCCGCGCCAAGTGGACCCCACGAGACGACACCAAGTACACCGTCGATTACTACGTGAACTCCGGCAACAAGGATGCCAACGGCAATTATCTCTACACCAAGGTGAACAGTCTCGACGATGGTACCAGCCCCACAAAAACCTATACCGCTACCACCGAGAGCACCCAAACGGTGCCCGAGGCTGACAAAGTCGCAGAGATCGCTACTGGCGGCAAGAGCTATTGGTATAACCCCGAGAGCTCCCACGTGGCGGTGAGTGAGGACGGCTCTCAACAGACCGTCAACAACAACGTCTTCACCGGTACGGTAACCGGCAATCCCACGCTCTCGCTCAAGCTGTACTATGATCGCTACTTCGACGTGAAAGTGGAGAAGGATCCTTCCAGCGACGGCGAAGGCACCTGCGAGAGCGCCATCAAGCAAAAGGAAGGCACAACGCCAACCGTGACCTGGGCTGCAAGCGCAGGGTCTCACGTCGAGCGCGTCATTGTGAATGGTGTCATGCGCGATGATCTTCTGGATGCTGGTAGCTATACCGTGGAAGATCCTCTAACCCAAGACGTCAAGGTTTCCGTGGTCTTTGCCAAGGATCCTGTCATCAAACCGGATGTTCCCGAGAAGCCCAAGCCTCCGGTAACGGTCGACACCCATTTCACCATCTCCACCAGGGTCGAAGGCACCACTGCGCAAGACGTGGTGGCGCTCAGCCCCACCCAGTCGGTGAAGAACGGTGAGAACGCGCAGGTTACCTGGTCTATCGCTGAGAATTCCCGCTATACCATCTCCTCCGTCAAGGTTGACGGCGCAGAGGTCGATATCGCCGCTGGCAAGTTCGACTTCACCGGCGTGTCTTCCAACCACGACGTGGTGGTGACCGTCACCGGCCTGCCTTCTATGGGCGGCACTGAGGTGACTACCGTCGACAAGTACACCGTCACGGTGAACCGTTATGGCGGCGACAGCGACGTGGAGACCTCCCACACCATGACTGTCAACGAGGGCGACACTGTGCATCCCATGTGGAACGCCCTCAACAGCAAATGGGAGATCGTAAAGATCGTCATCGACAACAAAGACATCACCTCAGAGCTCAAGGGCCAGACTCTTCAGAACACTGGGGCTTACCGCAAGGGCGTCTTCAGCAAGCCAATCTCTGCGAACCATGTGGTCGATATTTATATGGCAGAACCCTCAGACGATCCTGATAGCGCCCCTGTGATCCCCGACTACACCGATCCAAACGAATACGTGCACATCAAGACCAAGATCGTAGGCGCAGTGGGTGCAGTGAATGGTTCCATCACTGGCGGAACTACGGTAAAGAAGGATGAAAATGCCAGTTATGACGTGGACTGGAGCCTCCAGGCTACGACAGACAACGGCAAAGAGCTCAAGCTGGGCAACCTGCAGGCAGGCAACAACGGGTTCTTCTATGCCACCAGTGCCGACGGCACGGCCATCGACCCCGATGATGTCAATTACGTGTGCTACGAACTAGAAAAAGTAGTGGTGAACGGCGAGCCTGTGGCCAAAAATGCCGAAGGTAAAATCACGGTTCCCACCAACAGCGACAAAGACATAGAGGTCCACGTGCGCCCAGTGCTCCACACTGTCAATATCGTGAAGTATGGCGAGGGCAATGTGTCTCCTTCGAGATCTGTCTATCACCTGGGCAACTACAAAGACCTCAATGCCAATCCCGCTGCTGGCTCCTACCTCATGAAGGTAGTGGTGAACGGCGAGACTATCTATGACGCTGTTGAGGCCGGAGACGTGGTGGAAAACCCCGTGTCCCCCCAACAAGCGCTTTCCCGCGGCGGTCTCTTTAAAGCCGCCCCCCTATACTGGTTGGGCTCCAAAGGCTTGATCTCCCATGTCTCCACAGAGCTTCCGGCAGAGGAGGTCGCAGAGCCTGAGGAAGAGACTGCTGTTCAGACCAACGACGAGCCTTCAGATCAGCTTGTGGATGATACTTCCAAGTCAGAGGCCCAAGTCCAAGAAGATGACCAGACCGAGAAAGACCTCGACTCTGAGCCCGAGGCTTTGCCTGAGGCTCCTACAGTAGAGACTGCTGAGACTCTCGAGGACTTCGAAGGTACGACCTCCCGCGACGGCGAGCCTCTGAAGAAGGATCCTGCGACGACCTATACAGACTCCTTCGATCGCAGCTCCATGGATCGCACTAACGTGATCAACGACCACAATATCGAGGTCTACTTCGCCAAGCAGGCCACCGACGAGGATGGAAACCCCAAGACCGATCCTGATGGCAAACCGGTGGTCGACCCAGTGCCCGAGAAGACCTTCAACGTCTCTGCCACCATCACCAATGGAGAAGGCACTGTATCTGGCAACGCCCTGGTAAACGAGGGTGGGAATGCCACTTTGACCATCGCTCCGGGCGAAGGTTACATAGTTGAGTCTGTGAAGGATGCCGACGGCAATGTCTATACGCCCAACGAATATGGCCAAATCACCTTCAACAATGTTCAGGGAGATCATAAGCTCGAGGTAGCACTTGCCCGCAAGCCCGTGGATAACACCAACAAACCTATCCCCGGCGATATCAATGTGGATCCTGAGAGCACATTCCAGATAAGCACTTTGGTGCAGGGTGGCGCAGGAACCATCTCGGGCGCAGGCACTGTCCATGCAGGTGATAGCCGCACAGTGACATGGGCTCCCAATGATGAGAATGAGAAGGTCGCCTTCGTCTATATAGATGGCGTTCCTCAGCCCGATCTCAAAGACAAAGGCACATATACCTTCGAGGATGTCGACAAGAACCACCACATCACTGTCGTCTTTGAGACAAATACGAACAACATCGACAAGGATGGTGATGGAGAGCCTGACACCAACATTGATACGGATGGCGACGGCGAGCCCGATGTGAATGTGGACACTGACGGCGACGGCGAGCCCGACATCAATAAGGACACCGATGACGACGGCAAGCCCGACACTGACGTGGACACCGACGGCGACGGCAAACCTGATACCAATGTGGATACCGACGGCGATGGCAAACCTGATACCAACGTGGTGGATGAAGACGGCGACGGCAAACCCGACCCGGTGGATCCCAAGGATCCTGAGGGTCCCAAGAAACCCACTACCAATGTGGATACCGACGGCGACGGCAAACCTGACGTGAACATCGATACCGACGGCGACGGCAAACCTGACGTGAACATCGTGGATGAAGATGGCGACGGCAAACCTGACCCCATCGACCCCACCAAGAAGCCCGCACCCAAACCCAATGTCAACGTGGACACTGACGGTGACGGAGAGCCTGATGTCAATAAGGACGCCGATGGAGACGGCAAACCGGATGTCAACATCGTCGACGAAGACGGCGACGGCAAGCCAGATCCAGTGGATCCCAAGGATCCCGAAGGTCCCAAGAAACCCACTACCAATGTGGATACCGACGGCGACGGCAAACCTGACGTGAATAAGGACACTGACGGTGACGGCAAGCCAGATGTGAACATCGTGGACGAAGACGGTGACGGCAAACCTGACCCCATCGACCCAGAGAATCCGCCACTGCCTAACGTCAACATCGATATCAATGATGACGGCAAGCCCGAGCTCAACGTGGACACCGACGGCGACGGCAAACCCGACCTCAACATCGTTGATAAGGATAAGGACGGCAAACCCGATCCGGTGGATCCCAAGCAGCATCCCGCGCCCACGCCCGATGTGAACATCGACGCCAATGGCGACGGCAAACCCGACCTCAACGTGGATACCGACGGCGACGGCAAACCTGACATCAATATCGACACTGATGGCGATGGCAAGGCCGACACCAATATCGATACCAATGGCGACGGCAAGTACGATTGGGCTGACGAGTACCATCCTCAGCATGCCGACTACCTCAGCCAGCAGACCAAGGGCGGCTCCAAGGTCACCCCTGCAGGCTCGGCTGTGGTACCCAAGACCGGTGACGTCTCCATCGTCTCCGGCCTGGTAGGTCTCCTGGCGGCAGCCGCTGCCACTACCGGCGGCATCGCCTTCGTGGGTCGCAAGCGCCGCAATCGCAAGTAAGCGATGCCGATGCTGAGAGCTCGTAGTACTCAGACGACCGCTTCAATTTGAGGTCCCACCTCTTGGCCCGCTCTCTCCCAAACGGGGGAGGGCGGGCTTTGTCGTGGCAGAGCAATGCAACGCATAGGCACAAAAGCCAATCCCAATATCCCTAGGTTTTCCAGACCAGATGGATATATAGGCAATATGTAGCATATCGTGTAAAAATAAATAGCTGTAATACGATATGTATCAATAAGGAATATAAGTGTTTATCGGTAGGGAAAAATAGGCAACTAGCCAGGTAAACGTTGCCGATAAGAAACCCCGTTCAAAGGAAGACGTGGGTCTTTAAAGCGGAATTATTAGGGGATAAATGCTATCGTTTATTGAATCAGCTCAAATTCAGGAACTATGACCTGACGCTGTGGCGGATAGGGGATTGTCTCAATCGGTCGGGTGCAGGGATGGGCTGGGGATCTGGTTGTGCGAATAAGGGGTGGCCTTATGAAGTCTCATCGAACTCTGCCAAACCTGGTGCGCTCTGCGATGGTGGCGCTGCTGGCGCTTTTGATCTCGGTGCCGCAACCCTGCGTGGCAGCTCTGGCGCGAGCTGCATCCACGGTGACGGTCTTTGGAGGCGTCACCGTCTCCGGCGGCGAGCAGGGGGTGGATTTCGACGTGTCCACTTCTCCGTTGCTGCTCACGGTGAAATCTAGTACCCCGCTGACGTTCTCTGGCACGGGTGAAGGCTCCATAAAGATCGCCAATGGCGTGCACGCCAACATCGTGCTGGCGGGGTTGAGCCTTACAAGCAAGAGCTCGGCGCCCACTTCGGCGGCCGACCGCAACTCGCCCATCGATCTGTGGCCCGACTCCTCGCTGCACATCACGCTGGCTGACGGCACCACAAACTACGTGCGTACGCATCTGGAGACTCAATGCGCCGGCATCCATGTGGCTGAGACGGCGAGCTTGACCATCGACGACTCGGTGACCAACCGCCTTGTTGACGGCACCCATGTCGAGGTGGATGGCGGCAAGATCGCCACTGCCGGCACGTTGCTCAACGGCACCAAGGTGGAAGTGGGCGACGAGCTGCTCAAGCTCTCGGCTGCCAACCCCGGCGTGCTCAAGGTGGCCGGCGGCTATGGCTGCGCAGCCATTGGCTCGGGATCTATGGAAAACGCAGGCCTTATGGTCTTTGACGGCGGCTCCATCGTGGCCTGTGCCTGGCGCGGCGTTGCGGTGAACCTGGACAATCCTGGCGCTGCGGGGGATGCCGACACACCTGCAAGCGGGAGCTACTATGCCAGTGCCGGCGCCGGCATTGGCGCCGGATGCGGCGGTGGCGCCACCGACATGTTCTTCAACGCTGCCGATATCGACGCCTATGGTTCCTACCATGGAGCCGGCATCGGCGCCCCGCTGCGCTTCGAGGGCGGCACTACTTATAACGGCGGCCCCCGCCAGCCCAGCGCACTTACCACCACTCCAAACTCTACCTGCGGAAACATCACCATCAACGGCGGTTTCCTCAAGGCTCGCGGCTTCACCCACGGCAACGCCTTTGGCGGCGCCTGCGACTCGGCCGCTGCCCCTGGAGCCAAAGGGAAGGTCATCAAGGTCACCGGAGGCACCTTGCTGCCCACCTCTCCCAACCGTTGGGATTTGGGCGGCAACGGCGGCACCGTGATCGTCACCGGCGGTTCCATGCGCATTGCCGGCATGAATAAGTTCCAAGGCGACGGCCCTTGGTCTGACGAGTCCAAGACCACCAAGCTCACCATGGTCACCATCGACATGCAAAAGGAGCTCCAAGAGCTCAACAGCCAGAATTCCAAGATCTCCGGCTGGCAGCTGCTGGTGAACGGCCAGCCTCACAGCTACGGCGCTCCCACCATGTTCGATGACGGAAAGCTTTACCTGTGGCTTTCTGACGCCTATCTCAAGAAGGACCCTGAGACCGGCAAGGCCGCCCGCATCGAGGTGCGCCTGAACTATGTGGACCCTGACGGCAAAGAGCAGCGGCTGGAGCCTCTCTATGTGGAGGATCTTGGCGGCGATACGGGTTCCACCCTCAAGCGTTATGTGAACATCGATCTTGACAACGAGCATCTCGACCCTGCAGCCCGCGAGCTGGTGGCGGCTTACTTTGCGAAGCTCAACAAGCATTACGACGGGTTGCCCTTGGCGGGCTTGGAGCTCTCGGCCGAGGAGGGTCACTACATCTCCACCGACGGCCTGGAGCTCATCGGCAAGCAGCTTACCGATTCCACCGCGCTTGAGTACAGCTACCAGAAGCTCTCCGAGGAGCTGGACAAGAACGGCGACCCCATCATCCTCGACTCCGGCACGTCGTTGCCCGCAGACTCCGGCAACCAACGCATAGAGATCGTCTCCAAACAATATGCCAACACTTCGGGCATGGAGTCTTACTGGGGCCACCGCATTCGCGGCAACGCAGAGATCTTGCCGGTGAACTCGACCACAAAGACAGAAGTGGCGACGCCTGTGGATGTGGTTGTGGGCAGCGAGACCAAACAGTACTCGGTGCCTACCTGGGCCCAGGGCGCCAACAGCTCTGTGGACTTCAACACGGCCACTATGGACTGCCTGGTGGTGCCCTTCGACATTGCCAGCGGCACTATCCCGGGCACAGACCAGATGAGCGCGGCTACCTGCAAGGCTCCCACCGGCAAGGTGACGTTGTCGCTGGACGGCCGCGAGGTGGGGGAGAGCTTGGGCGGCGTCATCCATCTGGAGAGGCCGGCTTCCGGCGATGCGGCAGGCACTTCTGCCACCGGCGACGGCATGGCTCAAATCAAGGTTGTCGACGGGCGCGAGCACGTGGTGGGCTACTTCAAGGTCACCCGTTCTCAGCTGGAGTCCTGGGGATTGGGCCCCACCAGCGACAACATGCATCACGTGCAGGTGGGCTACACCTCGGTGACCAACCCAGACGCGCCTAAGCGCGGCCAGGCAGCGCAGGCCGAGGGCCAAACCATCCCTCTCTATGAGGACAGCGCCTATCACAACTACTACGAGAGCTCCAGCGAGCCGGCAGCCGTGGAGATCGAGATGGCCAACCCCGGCCTGACCCTCTACAGCACGTTGCTCAAGGGCTCCTTCGACCCCGCCAAAGACCCCAAGAGCTACACGGCGGCCCAGGCGGCGGCGCTCCAGAGCACCGATTCTGAGGTGCGCATGAGCTACCTGGGCGTCAAGCAAAACGAGGATGGGACCCCCGCCACCAAGCCCGACGGATCCCTGGACACCTACCTGGTGGACGCCGATTACGTTGCCGAGAACGGCGACCATCCCGCCCAGCAGTTCGTGGTGGCTAGCGACTACGTGGGCAAAGGGGCTCGCAGCGTCTACCTGCTCACCAGCTCGGTGGGCGAGGTGGAGCTCACAAGCTCCAACCCCGGCGTGGTCTCCATCGAGCGCTCTGACCCAAACTGGCTCATCAACCGCCGCACTCAGTGGCAGGCCGGCACCAATACCTATGTGGTGGGAGCTCCCATCAAAGTGAACGGCCCTGGCGTCACCACCATCACCGCCACCGTCAAGCAGACAGGCGCCTATGACGAGGCGGTTCGAAGCTTCAAGATCTACTCCTATCCCGACTTGCAGGAAGCACCCACCATCGAAGCTCGCGAGTCTGTGCGCAATCTGTCCCGCAAAGACGGTACGGTGCGCCCAGGCGACAAGCTGTGCTACAGCACGGTGTTCTCGAACACCAAGGCCAGCTCCATGTATCAGAATCCCATCTATGAGCTCACGGTGCCCGCCGACGCCTCCCTGGAAGCCCTCAGGGTCACCATGCCCGGCGAGGCCAGTCAAACCCTCACGCAAGGCGCCGACTACACCGTGACCCGCAATCCTTTGGGTGGTCAGACCATCCAGGTGAAGAACCTGCCTGCGCTCTATGGATCTCAGGGGGTGCGCTTCGAGCTGGAAGCCACGGTACACCACGACGTGATCCTGCCCGAGCACGGCACGCTCACCAATTTGCGCTCCACCTCGTCCACCTGGGGCACCTACGGCATCGACTTCTCCCACGACGCAAACTTCCCCTGGGACACCCGCTTCGACAATGTCAACGGCAAGCCTGTGGGCACTCCGGAGCTTCCGGCTGCCGCGGCTTTCGCCGACCCCCTCACCGAGCTCCCGGCCACTCTGCCTGACGGCACAAGCTCCACCGAGGCCGATGACACCAAGTACCTGGCAACCAAGGAGGCAGAGCTTCTCGGCAAGGACGAGCTCGTAGCCCAGGCTCAAGAGCTGGTGGAGGCGGCGGGCATCACGCCCGAAGGCACGCCGGTCCTCAAGGTGGAGCGCTTTGACGGCCTGACCTGGCACGAGCAGGGCTTCTCCGGGGCAGACCCGTTCATCGCGCTGGACAAGCCGGCGTCCTATCTGGTGACCGCTACCTGGACGCAGTCGGACGGCACCCAGGCCACCTCCAAGATCCTCTATGTGCTGCGCGATCTGGGCTCCTCTGGAGGAGACCATGACCTGGTGGTCGTCCCCGAAGACCCGGACCCCGCCGCAGGCGAGCTTTCTGTCACCAAGACCTGGCAGAACACCACCGCCAACGCCGCCAATCGCACTAACCGCGAGATCGTCCAGGTAGGCGACGAGCTCACCTACACCCTCACGGCCGCCAACGCCAAGCTGGGCTCCATCTACTACAATGCCGTGATCAAAGACGAGCTCCCGGTGGGCATCGATTATATCCCCGGCTCCATCCAGGTGGTCTGTCGCCAGGGTGCCGAGAAAAACGTCACCCTCACCCAGGAAGACTTCTCGGTGGACTACAACGCTTCCAGCCGGGTGCTCTATGTGAACGTAGGACACCTCTACGGTGGCGAGACTGCCCAGGTGACCTTCAAGGCTGCCGTCACGCCCGACCGCCTGAGCTACAACGCGCCTCAAAGCCTGCGCAACGTAGGAAGGCTCTTTGGCACCAAGCCCTCCGACACCATCCAAGACCCCCGCGATCCGGTGGGCCCCGATGACCCGGACGACCCTGACAACCCGCCTGTGGATCCGGATGATCCCACCCCGGATTCCAATCCCGCGCCCATCACTGTGGTGATCCCCGATCCCACGCCTGGCCCCTATGGCGACGACCCGGTGAACCCGCCGGCAGACCCCACGCTGGACGAGCGTCAGGACGAGGAGCCGGCCACCGTCGAGCTGGAGTACACCGAGTACGTGCGCCGCGTGGATGCTCTCAAGCAGGCGGCTCCCGAAGGCGAGGGCACAGGCGACACCGGCGAGCCTGCAGATCCTACGCCTCCCGCTGGCGGCGATGGCGACAATGACCCGGCGCCTACCTATGTGACCCGCGCCGAGCTGCTGGATCACCTGAGGGCTCATGCGCTGGATGACGGCTATGACCTGTCGGCCGATCCTGACGAGATGAACCTTGATGCCGAGCATCCTGTAGCAGTGCCTGCGGGTCAGGCTGTCACGCAGGCCACTGGCCACGAAGCCGCCGATCTCACCCAGGTGGGCAAGAGCCACCTCACCACCACCTTCAAGGCTGCTGACGGCACCACCGTCAAGGCCACGCTCCATCACATCGTGTGGGACGAGACCATTCCTGAGGAGGAGCAGCCTACAGAAGACAAGCCCACGCCCGGTAGCTTCAAGGCCAACACCAAGGTGTCCGAGCCTGCGCGCGAAGGCGCTGTCACCGGCGCCGAGCTGCTGGCCCGCGCCATGGACCTGGCCGCCTCTCGCGGCCTCAAGCTCCCCAGCGGCGTGACTGCCCAGCAGTGGAAGCTGGAGCGAGTTGACGCTGAGGGCAACCGCACTCCCATTGGCCCCGAGGACCAGGTGAGCGTCGCCGACCCCGCCGACTACGTCTTCAGCGTGGACTACGAGCGCCCCGGCGATGCTCCGGGTGGCGCCGCGCCGCTCACCGGCACTCTGACCTTGGGTTACAAGCTCTTCAAGACCGAGGCCCCGGCATCAGATCCCACTGGCGGCACCTCCGGCCCTGTGGCCCCTCGCGATCCCGAGGCCCAAGACGCCCAGGTCACCAAGGTCTCCCACAACCTCACCGCCCATGAGGACGGCAAGGTGCACGTGAACGACATCCTGGGCTACACCATCACCGTGGCCAACGTCGGCGCCGAGACCTGCTGCATGTACGACGTGGTGGTTGCAGACGACTTGTCCGCCGGCCTCGCCGTGGTCTCTGGTTCCATGAGGCTCCAACTGCCTGACGGCGCCCAGGTGCCTGTCCCCGACAGCGCCTACAGCGCCGAGACCCACAAGATCTCGGTCTTTGGCGGCATGCTCAAGGGCGGCCAATCGCTGCAGCTCACCTTCGAGGCTGCCGTCATGGCCGACGCCGAAGGTAAAGACATTGGCAATCATGCCGTTGCCTCCTACGTCAAACCCTCCGACTCCTCCACAGACACCATCTTCTCTACCGAGAAACGCCCCGATCCCGGTACCCCGGCGTCCTCTGAGGACTTCGAAGGCTCCATCCTGCTGGATCCCACGCCCGCTGCCTATCCCGACGACCGCGCCGACCCTGTGGCGCCTCCGCTGAGCGACGGCACAGGCAATGAGCCGGCCAACGCCAACGGCACCGACGGCGGCGCTGGCAGCCTGCGTGTGATCCCGCGCACCGGCGACGAGGGGCTCACTTGGCTGGCGCCGGCTGCAGGCCTGTTGGCTGCCGTAGCGCTGGCTGCCACCGGCGCTGTGGTTTGGCGGCGTCGCAGCTAAGCCGCTGCGCCCGCCAGCTGCCTTCGGCCGCAGCACCCCGGCGAGCCGCTGTGCGAGCGCTTCGCGCGCCCACCCCAGAACCCCGTCTCTTCCTCATGGAGGAGGCGGGGTTTCTCGGTAGCGTGAGCTTTGGCGGGGGGGGCAATGAGCGGCAAGCCTTGCTCACAAGCCTTGTAGGCAAGCCTGCTGCAGTGCTTGCAGGGAGCGATATGGGCGGGCAAGCATAGTAAGTGGCAAGAGGTTTGACCAAACCAGTAAAGACCAGTAAGTTTATGTGAAACCAGTAAAGACCAGTAAAATTATCTAGAACCAGTAAAACACGTGAAGGGATGCCATGATAAAGAAAAATCCCTATACCCTCACATTTGGCAAAGAGCCTGGGCAGCTTATTGCGAGAGTGGCTCAATCCCAGCAGGTGATCGAATCCTTTCTGGAGGAGCCCAGCAATCAGCAGGTCTATATGATCACAGGGATTCGAGGTACGGGAAAAACCGTGTTTATGACCGAGACTGCGCGCAAAATTGCCTCTCAAAAGGACTGGGTTAGCATTGAACTAAATCCTGAGCGAGATTTGTTAACCAGTCTTGCCGCGAAACTGTCCAGTGAAAATGAACTCGCACGCCTTTTTCAGTCAGCCGAAATCAATCTCTCGTTTTTTGGGTTTGGGCTTGAAGTCAAAGGGGCCGCCCCCATCACCGAGATAGAAACCGCCCTTCAAAAGATGCTGCTCAGCCTCAAAAAAAGAGGGAAGCGTCTGCTCATTAGCATTGACGAGGTTACCAATACGCCTCAGATGAGGGCCTTTGCTGCTGCATTCCAGATTTTTCTGCGCCAAGATCTGCCCGTGTATCTTCTGATGACAGGGCTGTTTGAGAATATAAGTGCGCTTCAAAACGAGAAGAGCCTCACCTTCCTTTATCGCGCTCCCAAGATTCACCTAGGGCCGTTGAATATCGGAACCATTGCAGAGGATTATCGAGCGGTCCTTGGATTGAGTGAGCAAGAGAGCATGGATTTGGCGAGGCTCACCAAAGGCTATTCCTTTGCATTCCAAGTTCTTGGATACTTTACCTGGGATAACAAGGGCGACACACAAAAGAGCCGACAACTTGCACGTCAATACCTCGATGAATATGCCTACGACAAGGTGTGGTCCGAGCTGTCTCGCAAAGACAAGACCGTGCTTTATGGCATCGCTCAGGTGAAGTCTGGTCGAATTGCCGAGGTGCGCGAGATCTTAGGGATGAGCACCAATGAATTCAATCCCTATCGGCAACGCCTCATACGTAAAGGCATCATCTCAGGTGAAGAGTATGGTCACGTACGGCTGCTCCTGCCGTTTTTTGATGAGTACATCCTCATGCATTACGAGCCCTTTTAGCCTTAGGGTGCCATAGGAGGCAAAAAGGCGCCGCAGCAAACCTGACTGCGGCGCCCATGCAATGCGCTGGAGCGGGTGACGGGATTCGAACCCGCGGATACCAGCTTGGGAAGCTGGGGCC
The DNA here is from genome assembly GCF_012584445.1 of Olsenella sp. KGMB02461. Lineage (GTDB taxonomy): Bacteria > Actinomycetota > Coriobacteriia > Coriobacteriales > Atopobiaceae > Leptogranulimonas. The sequence goes on along the minus strand of NZ_JABAHI010000008.1, from coordinate 1,349,650 downwards.
TTACCACTTGGCGACACCCGCGCAACGGAGAGCCATTATACCGCAGTTGTCTCTTCTGAGCTTGCAGGTTTGAGCACAATAAAAGACGTGCGTCTGTGAGCGCCTGTGAAAAATGGGTAAGATGTGCGGATGGATTTGCGGGTGATGTCGTGAAAATGGAGGTCATCTGTGAGCGAGGAGCGAGTAGATCGCGATCTGGCCGAGGCCATTCGCGCCCTCATAATGGAGAACCGTCAGGAAGACGGCACGTTCAAACTTGATTCGCGCGTCACTTCTGAGGCGCTGTTGGCGCTGCTCAAAGAGGCGCTCTACGACGAGATGTGGTTCTACCCTGCAGCCGACGAGCTTGTCTGGGATGTCGCTCGCCACGAGGGCTACGTCATCCCCGCGTGCCCAGTGGCCTCGCGCGGCGATGCCAAGGAGTTTTTGCAGGAGTTTGGCGTGCGCAATGCCGAGGAGTGGTACGAGCAGCGCGGCGTGACCTTTCGTGAGCTTCGTGGCATCTATGCAGCCTCGGCCCTTATGGGGCGCAATACCGGCTTTTGGCGCAAGGTCTTCTTCCTGCCCCGCCTTGCGGCTCAAAGCGCCTCGACGCTGGCCCCTTACTGCGTGCGACTCATAGACTTTTGTTTGGGGGATGATACCTCCGCTACCGATGAGACCCTGTTCCGCTGCTAGCGCTCTGTGCCTCGTGCCCGGGGTCGCAGCTGCCAGGGGTCTGGCAGCGCTGACAACAATGGTGATTTCTCCTGGGCTTTAAGTCTTTGACAAGCTTGGCGAAGAGGTCTGCCGGTAAGCTTTTAGAGCGGCGGCGCGGCATGAAGCGCCGTTTTGAAGAAGGAGGAAGCTGAAGATGGCTCGGGATCTTTCTGAAGAAGAGTTTCGTCTGCGCCTTGATGCGCTCAAGCCGCGCATGGAGCGCTACGCGCAGCTTTTGGTAAGCAGGGGCATCAACGTGCAGCCAGGCCAGGAGCTGGTGGTCACCGCTCCGGTGGAGGCTTATGGGTTCGTGCGGATGGTAGCCTCTGCGGGCTATGAGGCTGGCGCCGGCCATGTGACCACCATTTGGACCGACGATGCCTTAAGCCGCCTAAACTATGAGAACGTCTCTCCCCAATGGTTTGACACCGTGCCCAACTGGATGCGCGCCCAGCGCGACGACTTGGCCGCTGAGGGCGCCGGCTTCCTCTGGCTCGACGGCGACGATCCCGACGGTTTGATGGGAATCGATCACTCCAAGGTCGCTGCTTGGTCTCGCGCAGTGAACACCCAGTGCACCCGCTGGCGCCATGGCTTGGACTTTGGCGAGAACGCCTGGTGCATAGGCGGCGTGCCTACGCAAAGATGGGCCCAAAAGGTCTTCGGCGACCTGCCTGGCCGCGAGGCCCTGCTGGCCCTTTGGGAAGCCATCCTCGATGCCGCCCGCGTCACCGACGACCCCAAGAGCGCCTGGGAAACCCACAACGCCATGCTGGAGAAGAACAAGAAGGCCATGAACCGCCATCGCTTCAGCGGCTTGCGCTACAAGGCCTCCAACGGCACCGACCTCACTGTGCGCCTCAACACCCAGGGCCTCTGGGATGGCGGCTCGGCTGCAACTCAGGACGGTGTGCGGTTCTTTCCCAACATCCCCACCGAGGAGGTCTTCACCACCCCCGACCGCCTAGGCACCCAGGGCATCGTCCACTCCGCCCTGCCGCTGGTGCACAACGGCAGCGTAGTACGAGATTTCTGGCTGCGCTTCGAGGACGGCCAGGTGAAAGACTATGGCGCTGCCGAAGGTGCAGAGGTCCTCGAGTCGATTCTTTCTACCGACAAGGGCGCTCGCTACCTGGGGGAGTGCGCGCTAATCTCCAAGAACACCCCGATCCGTGAGAGCGGCTTGCTCTTCTACAACACACTCTATGACGAGAACGCCTCTTGCCACCTGGCGCTGGGCATGGGTTTCCCCGAGTGCTACGAGGGCGGCTTTGACATGACCGCCGACGAGCTTTCGGCTGCCGGAGTGAACCAAAGCGCCCAACACGTGGACTTTATGATTGGTACCGATGACCTCGATATTTGGGGTATCACTGCTCAAGGAGAAGAAATACCTGTGTTTGTGCATGGTCAATGGGCCTGGGAGTGAGGTAAACTATTGGCTTGTGCATTGGGCCTTTAGCTCAGCTGGCAGAGCAGGGGACTTTTAATCCCAAGGTCGTGGGTTCGAACCCCACAGGGCCCACCATGAAACAGACGAGGTCAACCATCAAGAGTGGTTGGCCTCTTTTTTGTGCATCTGGGCCTTGCTGATGCCATCTGATGCCGCCGATTTGGTGCCTTGTGCTTCGCCGTGACATCTGTGGCAAACATACAACTACAAATTTATATGCAATACGTTACGGATAATAACACTCGGTTACGCATCAACAAAAGCGCATAGTGTCTCATTTGGGAAAGTGCGCAGGGGTATACAAGCCGCCAATCAGCTGCATAACAGCAGCTAGTTATATCTGATACGATCACCATATCAACCTCAGTGACATCGCTCCTGCGTTGGTCTCTCCGCCACAGTCGAATCATCGATCTCACCCATGATATGCACATGTAACTCACATTATCAGCAAGGATATGAACCTGGGTGCCCAGTGTTACAATAGCCTGGTACCTTCGTGCCGGCAGGAGCAGTTCATGGCCACCCTTAAAGAGCTCGCAGAGCGTTGCAATGTCTCAAAGATGACGGTGATTCGCACCATCGATAGCCTGGGGCTTCGTGGCGAGCATGTGGTCAAAAAAGGTGAGCGCGGCATGCTGGATATCGACGATTATGCCGCCTCCCTCATCGCAGACACGCTGCTAAAGCGTGCGGAGCCGCAACCAACTGCGGCAGAGGTAGAGGTCAAGGCGCAAGAAGAGCAGGCTCATGCGCAGATAGAGGCCACAGCAGCTATCTATCGCTCCTGGATCGAGGAGTCAAAGAAGTCGTATGAGGCGCAAATCGCCGCCCTCAAAGAGCAGCTGGATGTCAAAGACGCTCAAATAGCCCAACTCGCGGCCTTGTTGGAGTCCCAGCAGGCAACGCTGGACAAAGAGCGGGAGACTTCGCGCGAGGCATCGGAAGCCCTGCGTGATGCGTTGGTGCGCGCCAACAATGCAGCAGCGTTGGTGGGCAGGCTTAAGTCGGCCTCGCTCATGCAGCGCATCTTTGGCTTTAAAGGGCTTCTGCCTGCACCTTCAGAGAACTAGCCGGTTTTATCCAGCGTTCGCCTGGGCGCCAAGCCAGCGCTCTTTGCCTTGCACGATCTTTGCCTTGCAGGAAGATGAAAGACCCATCACGAGCCTCGTGGCAGCCGTGTCAAGGCGCGGTCTGGAGGGCGCACCCAGCGATGCTGGCGCAATCCTAGCTATAGTCGTATTTTTTATCGATAGTCCCTAGCCCCACGCCGGCGACAATGCCCAAGATGGCGTTGTAGAGCACCTGGATGCTCGAGATGCGAAAGCTGGAAAAGGTGAGTGTGGGCAGATTGTAGAGCGACAGGATCTCGCCAAAGGTCACCATTAGGCCGCCTACAAAGAAGATCAATGCACCGTAGAGCAACGTGTAGGGAAGATAGCGAGGCGAGTTGAAGCTGGTGTAGCCCCAGGCCACGGTGCTCGCGATGGCAGCAATGCTAAAGATCATCAAAGGCGAGGCTATCAACTGGGAGACCAAGGTGATGACAGGTCCCATAACCAGGGTGTGGGAGTCTGCCTGGATGATGGCAAAGGCCAACTGGATTGAGGCTCCTATCCATCCGGTAAGCCCTAACCCCCAGAGCCAGTGGGTGAGGCGAGGGGTGGGGTCGGGTTTCTCGGTTTTGGCAGAAGCAGAAACCGGCAGGCTCAGGCCCAAGAGGCTGCCTAGGACGACGATGATCCAATCGCCGCGTTGGGCGATGTCGGCGGCGGCGATTTGGAGCACGGCGGTGTTGTCGCTGGTGGGAAGCGAGATGATGCCTAGGAAGGGGAAGGTCAAAAAGAAGATGATGCCTGCAGTGGAGATGACGGCGAGGATATAGCGCACCTGGCGGCTTAAGGTGATGTTGCGCATGATCACGATGACCAGCACTGCGGTGCAAGGGATGCAATAGGCCAGGCACATGGACGCGCAGGCCACCCAGGATGCAGAGACTTCCTGGGTAGGGGAGACGAGGGCCGTGATGAGGATAATGAGGCTCAGGATCACCAGAGCGCAAAAGCCGATGCCGGCGCTCAAGATAGGGCGACGGGGGAGGGGCTCCAATGTGTAGTCGCTGGGGTGGTGCTGTGTGGCCATGGACGCTCCTCTCGTGAGGTCAGGATACATCATAGGCGCACGAATCGTTAAAAAGCCGGATATCTGGGCTGCGAGCTTTTTGACATCCTCCCACGGCTAAAGCCGTGGGCTTTCTCGCGGTTGTTTTGTAAAACCTGAGAGCTTTGTAAAATAAAGAGCGTGACTGCAGAGGATGAGTTTGAGAGAGGACGCATCAATGATCGATCGCTACACCCGTCCAGAGATGGGTCATATCTTCTCGCTGGAAAACAAGTACGCCGTCTGGCAGGAGATCGAGGTGCTGGCCTGCGAGGCTCATGCGCTGCTGGGCGAGACCGACATCACGCCTGAAGAGGCGGCCTACATCCGCGAGCATGCTGGCTTTGACGTGGACGAGGTGGACGCTATCGAAGCGGTGACAAACCACGACGTCATCGCATTCCTCACCAATATGGGCGAGCATATCGACGCACAGATCCCCGAGGGCCAGCCCAAACCCAGCCGCCATGTGCACTATGGCATGACCAGCTCGGATCTGGGCGACACGGCCCTCTGCTTCCAGCTGGTGCAAGCCACAGACATCCTCATCGACGACGTGCGCCGCTTGGGCGAGATCTGTCGTCGCCGGGCGCTGGAGGAGCGCGACACTTTGTGCGTGGGCCGCACCCACGGCATCCATGCCGAACCCATGACCTTTGGCATGAAGTTTGCCAGCTGGGCCTTCGAGCTCAAGCGCGACCTGGAGCGTCTGGAAGACGCCCGGGCGAACGTGGCGGTGGGCGCCATCTCCGGCGCGGTGGGCACCTACTCATCCATCGACCCCCGCGTAGAGGCCTACGTCTGCGAGAAGCTGGGCCTTGTGGCAGATCCTTTGTCCACCCAGGTCATCAGCCGCGACCACCACGCCTACCTGGCTGGCGTGCTGGCCTGCGTAGCCGCCACCTGCGAGCGCATCGCCACCGAGATCCGCAACCTCCAGCGCACGGACACCCTCGAGGTTGAGGAGCCTTTCCGCGCCGGCCAAAAAGGTTCCAGCGCCATGCCCCACAAGCGCAACCCCATCACCGTTGAGAAGGTCTGCGGCTTGGCGCGCGTGGTCAAGGCCAACGCCCAGGTCTCCTTTGACAACGTGGCCCTCTGGCACGAGCGCGACATCTCCCACTCCTCGGCCGAGCGCGTGGCTTTGGCCGACTCCTTCATCGCCTTAGACCACATGCTCGCCTGCCTCATTCGCATCGTGGACGGCCTGGTGCTCTACCCGGCCCAGATGATGGCCAACCTCAACAAGACCCGCGGCCTCATCTACTCCTCCAAGGTGCTCTTGGCCCTGGTCGACACCGGTATGAGCCGCGAGGATGCCTACAAGGTAGTGCAGGAAAACGCCATGGCCACCTGGCGCGAGATCCAGCAGGGCGAGCCCGGCGCCACCTTCGAAGAGAAGCTCATTGCCGACCCTCGCTGCCCCCTCACCCAAGAGCAGCTGGATGCCATCTTCGACCCCCGCAGCTTCCTGGGCCGTGTGGACAGCGTCTTTGACCGAGTCGAGGCTCTCTCCTTCGAGGGCTAGCATCTCTGGCCTCATCCCCTAGGATCCCTGGTCGCGCAGCATCTTTCCTTGCCGAGAAACCCGTGCATCCTTCCTTGGCGCTCGCCGGTGGGAAGGAAGGGTTTCTCGGCAGCAAGTTTTGGAGGCGTCGCGCGAATAGAGGGACTCTTGTGGGGCACAAAACCACGGGTGTGAATAAGAGTTGCAGGGTGCCCCGGGGCGCATGTTGCGGTCTGCGCGGGATGCGTGCTTGCAGCAGGCGCACAAGGCGCACCTGAGCAACAGGATGAAAGAGGGACGATCATGGCGATTTCCGAGGATGTGGCACGCTATATCAACGAGGTGTGGCCGCAGGTGCTCGATGACATTGCGGCGCTGGTAGCCGTGGATTCGGTGGAGGATTTAGGGGCGGCGGCGCCGGGGAGCCCCTTTGGGCCTGGGCCTCGGCAGGCGTTGGACGTGGCGCTGGGCATCGCGTCGCGCCTGGGGCTGGAGCCCCATGATCTGGACGGCTACATTGGCTACGCCGATCTCCCAGGCGCCTCTGACGAGGTGCTGGCCACTATCGCCCATGTGGACGTGGTGCCGGCGGGCCCCGGCTGGACCGGCGATCCCTTTAAGATGGAGCGCCGCGACGGCTACCTCATGGGCCGCGGCGTCATCGACGACAAGGGGCCCTTCGTGCTGTCTCTCTGGGCGGCCGAGTATTTTAAGCGCCGCGGCCTCAAGCTGCCGCGCACCCTGCGCTGCATCGTGGGCGTCAATGAAGAGACCGAGATGGCAGATGCGCCTACCTACCTGGAGCGTATGGGCGAGCCTTGGTTTTTGTTCACCCCTGACGCCGAGTTTCCTGTGGGCTGCGGCGAGAAAGGCGTCTTTGTGACCGAGTTCACCTCGGGCCCCATCGCCGGCGGCACGCTGGTGTCTCTGGAGGCCGGCACGGTGCACAACGCCATCCCTGGCGAGGCCCGCGCGGTGGTGCGCAAAGCGCCTAAGGACTGCCCGGAGTTTCCCGGCATCACCCTGAGAGCCCTGGAAGACGGCGCCACTCAGGTGCTGGCTCAGGGTGTGGGAGGCCATGCGTCCATCCCCGCCGGCACGGTGAACGCGCTGGGCGTGCTGGCCTCCTATCTGCTGGCCAACCAGCTCTACGACCGGGCCGAGCAAGGCGCCTTCCTGGGCTTCTTGCAGTCCCTTATGAACACCAGCGGCGCTGCGCTGGGGCTGGCTGCCACCGACGAGCGCTTCGACCCCCTCACTCTGGTGTGCGGCGTGGCCAAGACCCACGACCAGCGCTTCACCCTGAGCGTGGACGTGCGCTTCCCGCCCTCCATCACCTCCGAGCACATTCATTCGCAGCTCTTCGCCGCCGCCGAGCGCGCCGGCCTGGCTACCGCCAAGCCCCACGTCAAAGAGCCCTTCTACCTGGATCCCACCTCGCCCGAGGTCGAGGCTCTGCTGGCTGCCTACTCCCAGGTCACCGGGACCCCTGCCAAAGCCTTCACCATGGGCGGAGGCACCTATGCCCGCAAGTTCGCCCACGGCGTCTCCTTTGGCCCCGAGGAGGACGACCCCAACAAGCCTGAGTGGGCCGGCTCCATGCACGGCCCCAACGAGGCCGTGTCCGAGGCCTCCCTCAAGCGCGCCTTGGCCATCTACATCGACGCCATCGGCCGCCTGATGAAGCTCTAGCTGCGGGGGCGCCAGCGAGGATCCACCCAATTGGAGCGCGGGCCCGCGAGGGCGCGGCTCTAAATACCTACTAGATACTAGGTATTTGTAGGCTTAGTGGTCGCCTCGCGCAGACACCGTGGACGTCACCTGAAAAACCCCTTCTCGTCGTATACTCTCTAGGACGAAAAGGGGTTTTATCTGTATGTTCGCCTATGACTTCAAGCCCCGCGGCGTCTGCGCCCGGGCTATTCATATTTCGCTTTCTGATGACGGCTCCACCATCGAGTCCGTGGCTTTCGACGGAGGCTGCAACGGCAACCTCAAAGCCATCTCCAAGCTCGTGGCCGGCCAACCTGCCGAGAAGATCGCGGCCCTCCTCGCCGGCAACACTTGTGGCCGTCGGGCCACCTCCTGCGCAGATCAGCTGGCAGCCGCCCTGCGCCAGGGCCAAGAGCAGGCGGCGGCTGCTGCCATGGAGGCTTAAGCCCATGGCGTTTCGCCAATCTCAGGGCACGCCCCGCACGCAGGGCCGCCAGGTCGCCAGCCGGCCTCGCGCCTCCCAAGCGCGGCGCTCCACGCCCAGGGCCTCTCGCACAACTTCATCTTCTAAGACCTTCCGCCCGGCTTCTCAAGCGCGCCCTGCGGCAGCGCCGCGACCTGCCGGTCAACGGCAGCAGGGCCCTCAGCGTGCGGGGGCCGCGCAGGGACAACCTTCCAGGCCGCTGGGGCCGTCTTTCTCGGCACGTCCTTCTGGCGCGCCCGCTCCCGGCTCCTTTGACCGCCGCACGCTCATCAAAGGCGCGCTGGGCCTGGGCGGGCTGACTGCGGCTGGGTCGGTAGTGAGTTCCATACAAGGTTGCGCCAAAGACGCGGCCTCCCAAGACCTGGTGGCTCCGGCCCAGGTGGACGAGAAGGACGCCGTCCAGGTGATGGAAGACTACTCCTATGTGGAGGGCGCGCCCAACCTTGCCGAGGCCGGTCGCTGGCAGGTGGCGCTGGGCACGGTGCTCTATCCTTCGGAGGGCAACTGGATCGCCGCGACGCTCACGGGAGACACGCCCTATCCGCCGGTCTCGGCAGGGGCGTTTTCTGTGGCAGCCGGCAACCTTGCCACCGTGGTGGACAAGCCGCTTTCCGGCGGCGCCAATTACGTGATTTATGAGGCCAGGTGCTCGGACTCCGTCTATGCCTGGGTGGAGCTGGACGTGGTGAGCGGCGACTGGCGCCTTTACGGCAGCGCCTTTTCCAACGGCGCGCTTACCGGCAACGCCCTGGAGCTCTATTCTGGCGACAAAGATTGGGACCCGCCTCAGCTGGTGTGCAGCGGCAACCAGGTCATCTGGTACGTGATGCCGGTGGCCGGCGGCGCCAAGACCTCCCAGGACTCCACCTGCTACCTCTGGAAGGCAGGCCAGTCCAAAGGCGAGGCGAAAATCGTGTCCCACGGCCGCTTCGCCTGTGCTCCCACGGTGTCCGAGGGCCAGCTGGTCTGCGTGCCTCGCGACGACCGCGACGGCGCGGTGCACTACGCCATCCGCAGCTACAGCCTGAGCGACGACTTGGCTTCTGCCAAAGACGAGCTGGTGCTGCCCCAGTCCATCAGGCCGTTTTCCGCGGTGCTCTTGGGCGGCCGCCTTGCCTTCCAGATCGAGGCCAACTACCAGTCCGGCGGCCTTTTGGGCAAGATGGGCACCTATGTCGCCCAGGACGACGGCAGCTATGCCGCCATCTCTCGCGAGCCCTCGGCGCCTCCGGCGGGCACGGCCAACACCTGCATCGTCAAGAACCGCGCCTCCTACGTGGTGGCGGATCTGGCCAATGGCACCTACGGCACCCTGGCAGCCGAGGACCGCTCTGTAGACTACGGCGAATACCCGGCTCGCATTGGCACCTGCCAAGACTTCGTCACCTTCGCCACGGTGAAAGACCCGACCACCTCCTACCCTTCGGCAGTGGTGGTGCGAGCCTTCAAGGTCTCCTAGCCTGCCGGCGAGCCTCAGCCCCGGAAGCGGGGGTTTCTCGGCAGCAAGGGCGCCTGGGGGTTCCTTACAAATAGGGGACACATAGGTTGCGAAACCGTTAGGCGCCCGCTGGAATGAACTTAGGGCCATGTGGGGTAAACTAGGGATGTTCAGATATGTGGAGAGGCCCGCTCGGGGCGTTTCCCTTACTTTTGAGAACGGGGAGGCTGTCATGGCTTCAGATGCTAAACGTATCCTGTTGGTAGAAGACGAGAAGGTCATTCGCGACGCCGTGCAGGCCTATCTTGAGCGCGAGGGCTACTGGGTGCGCTCGGTGGGCGACGGGCAATCGGCCGTTGAGGAGTTTGAGAAGCACACCTTTGACCTCATCATCCTCGACCTCATGCTGCCCAAGCTCTCCGGCGAGCGCGTGTGCCGCGCCATTCGCGACACCTCTGACGTGCCCATCATCATGCTCACCGCCAAGGGCGAGGTTGAAGACCGCATCATTGGCCTTGAGCTGGGCGCAGACGACTACCTTATCAAGCCCTTCTCCCCCCGCGAGCTGGTGGCCCGCGTGCGCGCCCTTTTGCGCCGCGCCCGCATGGAGCCGGAGCCCCAGGTAGAGGTGCTGGACTTTGGCGACCTGGTCATCGATATCTCCGGCCACAAGGTCATGGTGGAGGGCAAAGAGGTAGACCTCACCGCCTCCGAGTTCAAGCTGCTCACTACCTTGGCCCGCTATCCCGGCCGCGTCTACACCCGCATGGAGCTGGTAGAAAAGGTGCTGGGCTACGACTTCGAGGGCTATGAGCGCACCATCGACTCCCACGTCAAGAACCTGCGCGCCAAGCTGGGCGACGACCCCCGCAATCCCAAGTGGCTCTATACGGTTCACGGTGTGGGTTACCGCTTTGAGGCTCCCGAGAAGCCCGCGGATCGCGCCTAGGGTTTGGGCCTTAGCCAGTGACGCCACCGGTTGCGCGGGACTCCAACTACACAACTCAAGAGGCTGAGCAGCCGCACCATCCTTCCCTCCCGTCGGAGGAGGGGAGCGAGGGCGCTGCTTGGTCCACCTCTCGAGCGCACAATGGCTCTGCCCAGTCGTTTTCTTCCAAGCTCATCTTGGCCTTCGCTCTCACTGCGGTGATGACGGCAGCCCTGTTGGTGGTAGTGCTGTCTGTGGTGTGGGAAGGCCAGTTCCAAAGCTACACCCGCGAGAACATGAAGCGCACCGCAGACAACACGGCGCTGCTTTTGGGCCGCACCTATGAGGAGGCCGGCGGGTGGGGCCAGGAGACTCTGGATACCGCCCAGGCGGCCAGCTCTCAGGTCTCTGACGTGGGCATCCAGCTGGTGAGCTCCAAGGGCATCATCCTCTACGACGATACCTGGCCTGCCGGCGGCAACTTTGGCGACGGCGAGGTAGAGCCTTCGGTGTCGCTGGCGCCTGCCCAGGCAGGCTCGGTGGTGAGCGCCCCGGTGATGGCCAACGGCAGCCAGGTGGGCACCGTGCGCGTCTGGGCTTTGGGCTCAGACGCCCTGCTCACCAAGAGCGACACTGTGTTTCGCAAGAACTCCTACGGCGCCATCGTGGCCGCTGCCTGCGCAGCCATCCCGCTGGCGTGCATCATGGGCGTGTTCATCTCGCGCTCGCTTACCCGTCCCATCAAGCGCATCTCCAACACCGCCAAAGCCATCTCCAACGGCGACCTCACCGCGCGCACCGGCGTCACCGGCGACGATGACTTGGGCCAGCTGGGCGAGACCTTCGACGACATGGCCAACACCATGGAGCGCGACTTCAAGATGGAGCATCGCCTCACCTCCGATGTGGCTCATGAGCTGCGCACGCCCCTTATGGCCATGCTGGTAAACGTCGAGGCCATGCAAGACGGCGTGCTGCCTGCAGACGACGAGCACCTGGGCCTGGTGGCCAGCGAGGTGCGTCGCCTGTCGCGCCTGGTAGACGCCATGCTGCGCCTGTCGCGCATCGAGAACGGCACCACGGCGGTAAAGCTCGAGCCCACCGATGTGGGCCAGATGGTCCACGGTTTGGTGGAGAGCCAGGAAGGCCTCTTCAAAGACCAGGACCTCACCCTTACCTACGAGCAGCGCGCCTCTTCCCAAGAGCTCACTATCGCCGCCGACCCCGACATGCTCAAGCAAGCCGTCATCAATCTTATGAGCAATGCCATGCGCTACACGCCCGAGGGGGGCCATGTCTTCGTGCGGGTGGGCCGCGAGGGCCAAGACGTCACCATCTCGGTGGCAGACACCGGCATCGGCATCGCCGAGGAGGACCTGTCCCGCGTGTTCTCGCGTTTTTGGCGCTCGGATGCCAGCCGCGAGCGCGTCTCGGGCGGCTTGGGCGTAGGCCTGTCGCTGGTTAAGGAGATCGTGACCAAACACAACGGCTATATCGAGGTGAAGTCCGAGCTGGGACGCGGCTCCGTCTTCACTATCCACCTGCCTGCAGAGCAGCCTCGCAGCAGCCGTGCCCGCACCTCCAAAGAGTAGGGGGGCTTGGCCGCCAGCCTGTGGGGCCTCAGGGCCCACCGCGAGAGTGCCGGCCCCGAGGATTATGGGTTTCTCGGCAACAGAAATGCTTGGGGAGCCTCTCAAAATGCGCGGGCGTCCGTTGGCCTATGATTGAGCTTTGGGGTCAGAGGGACCCTGGGGCGCTCGTGGGCGTCGAGCCCGCGCGCCGGTTTGTACCAAGACGTGATCAGGGGGAGAGCTATGGGGGCTATGGAGCTGAGACCGGATTCTTCGGGCAAGGTGCGCGACATTTACGACTGCGGGGACACGCTGCTTATGGTAGCCAGCGACCGCGTAAGCGCCTTCGACTTCATCTTGCCCGACGAGATTCCTTCCAAGGGCGAGGTGCTCACCCGGGTATCGGCTTTTTGGTTTGACAAGTTCAAGGATATCGTTCCAAATCATATGGTGAGCCTGGAGGTGGCAGACTTCCCTGAGGAGTATGCTCCCTACGCCGACTACCTGGCAGGACGCGCCATGTTGGTGCGTAAGGCCCAGCCGCTGCCCATCGAGTGCATCGTGCGCGGCTATCTCACCGGCTCGGGCAAGAAAACCTACGACGAGGACGGCACCGTATGCGGCATCTCGCTGCCGGAGGGTCTCACCGAGGCCTCCAAGCTTCCCGAGCCGCTGTTCACCCCGTCCACCAAGGCGGCCATCGGCGACCATGACGAGAATATTTCTTATGAGCGCTGCGTAGAGATTGTGGGCGAAGACATCGCCTCTCAGCTGCGGGATTTATCGCTTAAGCTCTATAAGGCCGCGGCAGACTATGCAGCCACGCGGGGCATCGTCATCGCCGACACCAAATTCGAGTTTGGCCTCATCGACGGCGAGGTGGTGCTCATCGACGAGGCACTCACGCCGGATTCCAGCCGCTTCTGGCCCCAAGAGGGCTATCAGGAGGGCCGGGTGCAGCCCAGCTACGACAAGCAGTTTGTGCGCGACTGGCTCAAGGCCAACTGGGACATGCAGGGCGAGCCCCCTCATCTGCCTGCCCAGATCATCGAAGGTACTTCGAAACGCTACAAAGAAGCGTTTGAAAAGATAACGGGCGACGCTTTTGTCCCCATGAAGGAGCAGTAATTACATGTCCATCCGCAATCCCAACAACGAGCGCTCGGTCAAGCAGCGCACCGAGAACATCTCTGGCATGGCGCGCAAGAGTCCCTCCAGCGCCAAGCCCGTGCGCGCTGCTGCTGACAGCGTGACTCAGGGCTCGGGGAAGAGCAGCTCTAAGTCTGCAGGCCGCGCTGGCGCCGCCCCTCTCTCCAAGGAGGAGCGCAAGGAGCAAAAGCGCATCGAGCGCGACGCTCGCGACCGCGCCACGGTGGTGAGCAACATCCTGCTGCGCCAGAACCCCGCCTACAACAAGGTGCGCCGCGTGTGGTGGGTTGGCCTGGGCGCAGGTCTTGCCTTCACTGCCATCTCCTGGCTGGCCATGTTCATCTTCCCCGGCGCCTCCCAAGACGTCACTTCGCCCATGGGCATGTTGGCCATGGTCTGCCTCATTCTGGCCTATGTGTGCATCATCGGATCGTTCATCTTCGATTGGGTGAAGGTGCGCCCCATCCGCCGCGACACCGACGCCACGGTAGCCGGCCTCTCCGCAAAGCGCATGCAGGCCATCATCGACGAGGACTACAAGCGCGAGGAAGCCAAGCGCCTGGCCAAAGCCGAGCGCAAGAAGGGCTCCAAATAGACCCTATGCGCAGCTCCGAGTGTGGGGTGTGCGTGCGCCTCATGTGCATGCGCCTCGCCTCTTAGCCGAGAAACCCTGCCGCTGCAGGTTGGCTGGCGTCCCTCGCTGGGATGCTCGAGCGAGGGACGCCTCAGCGGGGGTGCCTTAACCAGCCGGATGCGCTAAAATAGTCCAATCATGCGTCTGTAGCTCAGGGGATAGAGCACCGCTCTCCTAAAGCGGGTGTCGACGGTTCGAATCCGCCCAGGCGCACCACGAATTGATTGCAGCCCAGAGCCCGCGTGGGGTTCTGGGCTGTTTGCGTATAGGCAGATGGAGTCTCGACTGCGGTGACTGACAGAGTATTGGGCGATGTTGTTTTTGAAGGTGGGAGTACGGGCAGCTCGAGGGGCTGTCTTAAAGTTATGGCGCACTCCTACGGCCCCTGGCGTTAGGGTCTAGCTCCCTCAGAAAATCTTCTTCAATAGCTACACCTTCGAATAGCTAAAGTAGATGTATCTATTATAATCGATATTACTTAAAAAAGCTTCGTTAAGAAGTAGCGAAAGTAGATACTTTTCAGAGGCACATTTACCCTTTATTGGCCACCTCTTCTACCGCTCGCTGGCTATCCCTTCTATCTCGTAGAGACCACCTTCATTACCTCAGCCACTCAGTCTCATTCCTCCAATAGCGAGCGCGTTCACAGCGCGTCGCCCACAGCTCACACCTCCACCTTCACAACCCCATCCTCAACTCGCCAGCGCACTGCGCAGCAGGCGTCCAAGAAGCTATAATCGTGGCTCACACAAATCAGCGCGCCGGAAAATGCAGCCAATGCCCGTTCCAGCGCTTCCACAGAGTGTAAGTCCAAGTGGTTAGTAGGCTCATCCAACACCAGTAGCTGTGGTTTCTCGAGCACGCCCAATGCGATCATCAACTTGCGGGCCTCGCCAGGACTCAGCGATTCCCCTTCCAAAATGCGCTCCGGCTCAGAATTAAGCTGGGCCACCACTGAGAGCACTTGCCCGCGTTCGGCTGCGCTCAGCTCAGCCAAGCGCTCCAGCAGCCCCCGGGCACCCTCCTCATTCACCTCCTGAGGCACATAAAGCACCCGCACATCTTGGGGCACCTGTGTCAAAAGCCACCTCACCAGCGTGCTTTTCCCTGAGCCATTTGGCCCCACCATACCCACATGGTCGCAATGGCCCACATAAAGATCGGGCACTGCCAGCTCGTCCTCACCGCACGCAATAGATGTCGCCTCACACCTAAGCAGCACTGGTCGCGGATGCACCTCCGTCCCCACCCAAAGGTCGCCGTCGTAGCGCTTGCTCACCTGAGCTGCGGCTTTGCGCTCCTGCGCCCTCTTCAGCCGAGCGTCCATCGCACTCGACAGTCTCCCCGCAGCCCCGTCCTGCCCCGAGACAATCGCCAGCCCAATGCGCGCCCTCCCATCATGGTCTTTGGGATCCAGCCCGCGCTTGGAGCGCCTCGACGCCGCAGCGGCCGCCTGGTGGGAACGCTGGAGTTTCTCGGCAGCAAGACGATTCAGCTCTCGAGCGGCCGACTTTCGCTCGTGCGCCGCACTGCGTCGCTCCAGCTCCGTCTGCGCCTTCACTGCCGAATAATTTCCCGGTCGCAGGATCACGCGGCCCTGCTCGAAGCAAGCGCATCGGTTGCCGAGAAGGTCCAGCAACTGGCGGTCGTGGCTCACCAGGATGCCCGTGCCCCTGAACAGTCGAAGCACTTCCAGCAGCTGCTGGCGCGCCTGATGGTCTATGTGGTTGGTGGGCTCGTCGAGGATAAGGGCGTCGGGTTGTTGCCAAAGCGCGACGGCTACCTGGAGCTTCTTTTGTTCGCCGCAGGAAAGCTGGGCGAAGCGCCAAGGCATGTCGTCTTGCAGGGCCAGGCGGGAACGGAGGCTTCGGGCGAGGGGGTCGTAGGCGCAGGCGAAGTCGGGGAGGGCCTCTGGCGCCCGTTGGGGTTCTTGGGGGCACCAGGCCACATAGCCCGAGCGTTGGATGGAGCCCTGCTGCGGCTCGAGCAATCCGGCGGCGAGCTTCACGAGAGTGGTCTTGCCGCAGCCGTTGTCGCCTAAGAGGCAGGTCCAACCGGTGCCGAAGGTGAGGGATAGGTTGAGAATGAGGGGTTTAGCGGCGTGGGGATAGGCAAATGTCACGTCAGATAAAACGATAGGCATAAATCTAGACTCCTTGGAGCTGCCCGACTCATGCAAGAAAGATGGCCTATGAGCTGGCAGTGTATATGGTGGGTACCTGAGGATGTCTAGAAGATGCGCAAGATGCACTCTGCCTTTCTGTGGGTCCGATGGCGCCGCCACACGCGCTGCAGACAAGATGGGAGGGGGTCTGCTCGGCCCAGCGAGGTTAGGGTAACACAAGCGAGGGCGAAGGGCGAGCCAAGGGCGGCAGGTTTGCACTGGAAGCCAGTGGGGCCGTGGGAACCAGACCCCACTGGGCTTAAGGACTGTCGTGCAGCCAACTCTAGGCTAGTCTCCGCTGTTCGTTCCGTCGGCGCCTCCGCTGCCGCCGTTGTTGCCGGGGTTGGCCGGTTGTTGGGAAGAGGTGTCAGGGCCGGCGGACACAATGATGGTCACCGTGGTACCGGTGGGCTGGTTGCCAGAGGGCGAATGGCTAATGACCTGGCCTTTGGCCACGCTGGTGCTTGCCTGCCAGCGGGTGTTGTAGCGCAGGCCTGCGTTTTCCAGGGTGCTCTGGGCTTCCTCGAAGTTCAATCCGTCCACGTTGGGCACATCCACAGACTTGCGGCCGGTGGAGATGGTGAGCGAGATGGTGGTGCCGGCGGGCTGGTTGCCAGAGGGCGTGTAGCTGATGACGGAGCCGGCAGGCACGGTGTCGCTGGCGGTGCTGTTGCCTACAGAGACGTTGAAGCCCGCGTTCTCCAGCGTGGAGGTGGCGCTTTCCTGGGTGTACCCGGTGACGTCGGGGACGCTCTTGGACTCGGCGCCCTTGGAGAGGTTGTAGGTCACCGTGTCGCCTTCTTTGGCGCTGGTGCCGGCAGCGGGGCTCTGGCGGGCTACGTGTCCGGCTTCGATGGAGTTGTCGGACACGGAGTCTCCGGCTTTGCCCACAAGGCCCAGCTTGGTGAGGGCTTCTTCTGCCTGGTCGGGGGTCATGTTGGAGAGGTCGGGCACCGTCACTTCTTGAGCGGGCCGCTTGCCCTTGGAAACGGTGAGGTTGATGCGGGTCCCCTTGGGGCGCATGGAGCCGCTCTCGGGGTCCTGGGCCATAACCGTGCCTTCGGCAGCGTTGTCGTCGTAGGACTCGGAGATGGTGCCCACCTGGAAGAAGTCAGAGTCTTTGATGGCCTTGGTGGCGTCATCCTGGCTCATGGTGATGTAGTTGGGCACGCTGCGATCGCCGGCTTGCTGTCCAAAGAGGAACCAGAGGGCCGCGCCTAGGACGGCGATGGCGGCGATCACGCCTAGAATGATGCCCACACGCTTGCCTTTGGAGGGACCCTCGTCGTCCACGGGGGTCACATTGCGGCCCATAGAGGCCTGTATGCGGGTGTCGCCGGACTTGGAGTCGGGAGCCACCCGGTTCATCTGCTGGGTGCCCTGGCCGCCTTTGTTGAGGCGGGTGGTGGCTGCCGCGGGCAGCATGGTGGTGGCGTTGTTGGAGATGGCTGCCACGCGGCCGGCAAGATAGTCGGTGAGGGCGCGGCGCAGCTCGTCTGCCGTCTGGAAGCGCTGGGCGGGATCCTTCATGAGGCACTTGAGGATGATGGCCTCAAGCTGGGGGTCCACGTTGGGGTTCACCTGGGAGGGCGGCACAGGCTGCTCGTTGACCTGCTTCAAGGCCACAGAGATGGCGTCGTCGCCGTCGAAGGGCACCTTGCCGCAGGCAGCCTCGTACATGACGATGCCCAGGCTGTAGATGTCGGAGGTGGGGCCTAAGGGCTGGCCCTTGGTTTGCTCGGGAGAGACGTAGTGAGCGGTGCCAAGGACGGAGTTGTCGGCGGTAAGGTGGCTGTTCTTTGCTCGGGCGATGCCAAAGTCCATGACTTTGATGTTGCCGTCCGGCTGCACCATGATGTTTTGAGGCTTGATGTCACGGTGGATGATGTCGTGCTTGTGGGCCACCGAGAGCGCCTGGCAAATCTGGGAGCCGATCTGGGCCACCTTGCGGGAGTCCAAGGCGCCGTGGGTGCGGATGCCGCTCTTGAGGTCGGTGCCGCGCAGGTACTCCATGATGATGTAGTAGGTGTCGCCGTCTTTGCCCCAGTCGAAGATGCCCACGATATAGGGGCTCTGAAGCGCGGCGGCCGCCTGGGCCTCCTGCTTGAAGCGGGCGGCGAAGGAGGGGTCGGCCGCGTACTGCGGCAACATGGTTTTGATGGCGACCGTGCGCCCCAGTACCTCGTCAGTGCCGCGGTACACCGTGGCCATTCCGCCGATGCCAATCTTGCCTTGGACCCGGTAGCGTCCGCCGAGGACCCTTTCTGGCATATCCCTCTCCTATCTGTGCGCGTGCCTTAAGGGGTGGGCACGTTCGTGCAGCAATCTGTGGTGTGCGATGCCTCGTGGTGAATAGTTCTACGTTTGAAGTGCGTCTATAGTGCGGGTGCGGCCATCTCTTACCCCTCCGCCTGAACTTGCAGGGATGCGGCGATGATGCGCGAGGCCAGCCTGGTGGCCACTCCTCGCACGTTGTCGCCGTTGCCCTCCACGCAGATGGAGACGGCAATGGTGGGTTTATCCGCAGGGGCAAACCCTATGAAGAGGGAGTTGGCCGAGGATCCGGTCTCTGCCGTGCCGGTCTTGCCGGCGACTTCTACGCCGGGGACCGAGGCGGCAGAGCCGCTTCCGTCGTCAACTACCTCAAGCATAGCTTCCTTCACTTGGGTTGCGGTCTCAGAAGAGATGGCTTGACCCAAAGATTTAGGGGTGGTGGCTGAGATCTTTGTGCCCTCGGGAGAAAGCACCGAATCCACCACATAGGGATTCATCACTACGCCGCCGTTGGCAATGGCCGCTGCGATAACGGCATTCTGCATGACGGTGGTCTGGGGGCCGATGGGGCCTTGATGCTCGCCTACCGGCTGGCCGCAGGCGGCCCAGGCAGTCTCCCATTCGGTCATGTCGGCCGGGTTGGCCATGACCGAGGGGGTGCAGGCAAAGTCCAGGCCGATAGTGCCGTTGTAGCCATAGGCTCTGGCGGCGTCCACCAGGGCTTGGGCGCCTAGCTTGACGCCCAGCTGGCCAAAGACCACGTTGGAGGAGACCGCGAAGGCCTTCCGCAGGCTGATGGTGCCGTACTCGCGGTTGCCGTCGTTGGTCACTGCGGCGCCGCCGATGTCCATGGAGGCCGGGGCGTCCCACTGGCTGTCCAGCGTGGCAAGCTTGGAGTTCAGTGCTGCAGACAGCGTCACGGCCTTGAAGGTGGAGCCCGGCGCATAGAGCGACTGGGTGGTGCGGTCTACCAGGGCGCCTTCCCCGCTTTGGCCGGAAATGACCGAGGAGAGATCGTCGTAGCTATAGGTGGGCGAACTTGCCTTGGCCAACACTGCGCCCGTGGAAGGATCGAGCACCACGATGGCGCCGGTGTAGCCCTGGAGGGCCTCGTCGGCGGCCTTTTGGATCTTGGAGTTCAAGGTGAGCACCACGGTGTCGCCCGGCTGCTCCTTGCCCGAGAGGGCGTTCAAGGCGCTGCGCCAGCTGGTGTAGTCGGCATGGCCGGTGAGCGAGGTGTTCATGGACTGCTCGATGCCGGTGGCGCCGTATTGGGTGGAGATGTAGCCCACCGTATGGATGGCGAGGTTCCCGGCAGGATGGCTGCGCACGTAGGTGCCGTCTGCCTGTTGGAGCGACTCGGCCAGAGTCACGCCGTCGGAAGTGATGATGGCGCCGCGCTGCACCTTGGAGGAGCGGGCGATGGTGTGGTTGTTGATGGGCAGGTTCTGGTAGTCGGAAGCCTTGATCACCTGGATGAAGGTGAGGTTGGCGATGAGCAGCGCGAACAGGACGGTGAAGAAGGTCACCAGGGCGGTGAGGCGCGAGGAGAGGGCCACGCGTCCCAGCACGCCGGACTCCGGGGTCTCCATGCCGCGGGAAATGCGTGCATAGGGGCTGTTTTTAAGCGCCTCGAAGCTCTGGGAGGTGCCGTGGGCATGAAGCGCCGGGGTGATCTCGGCGCCGGTGGTGCCCGAGCCGCTCACCAGCACGGAGTGGCCGGTGCCTTGGTCGCCGCAGCGAAGCAGCAGGCCCACAGCGATGAAGCTCGCCAAAAGCGAGGAGCCGCCTTGGCTCATGAAGGGCAGCGTGACGCCTGTGAGCGGCAAGAACTTGGTGACGCCGCCCACAATGAGGAAGGCTTGGAAGCAGATGGAGGTGGTGAGGCCCGCTGCAGTGAAGGCTGCCATGTCAGACTTGGCGCGGGCCGCGGTGGCAAAGCCGCGCACCGCAAAGAGCATGAAGAGCAGCAGCACGGCGCTGGCGCCCAAAAGGCCCATCTCCTCGCCTATGGCTGAGAAGATGAAGTCTGAGGCCACCACCGGGATGAGCTCGGGCATGCCCTTGCCCACGCCGGCGCCAAAGAGGCCGCCGTCGGCCAGGGAGTAGAGGGACTGCACGATTTGCAGGCCGCCGCCCTGGGCGTCTGCAAAGGGGTCCAGCCAGATGTCAAAGCGGGTGCGCACGTGGCCAAAGAGGAAGTAGCAGGCCACCGCCGCCAGGGCCAAAAGCGCCACCGACACCACCACGTAGCTCATGCGGCCCGTGGCCACGTAGAGCATCACCACAAAGATGGTGTAGAAGAGCAGGGCGCTGCCCAGGTCGCGCTCGAAGACCACGATGAGCAAGGTGAGTCCCAGCATGAGCAGGATGGGCAGCAGCATGCGGGGCGCCGGCAGGGTGAGAGGGCCGTACTTGCGGCTGGAAGCCGAGAGCAGCTCGCGATTGGCCGCCAGGTAGCTGGCCAAAAAGAGCACGATGGCGATCTTTGCCAGCTCGCCGGGCTGGAAGGAGAAGGGGCCGATCTGCAGCCACAGCTTGGAGCCGTAGTGGGCCACGCCAAAGACCATGGGCAGCAGGATAAGCACCACGCCGGCGATGCCGATGGTGTACTTGTAGTCGGCCAAGGCATCGAGGTTCTTTACCAAAAACAGGGTGGCCACCATGGCGGCTACCGAGACGAACAGCCACATGACCTGGGACATCGCCGAGTTCGGGGCCAGCCGGGTCACAAAGGTGATGCCTATGCCGGAGAGCACGAACACTATGGGCAGGATCGCCGGGTCTGCGCCGGGGGCCAAGAAGCGCACCGCCACGTGGGCCGCCGCAAAGGCGGCGAAGAGGCCCAGAGGCACCGAGACGGTCTCCAGCGACAGGGCGGTGCCCGTGTCGATGACGTACATGGCATAGATGAGCAGCACCGGCACTGCGCCTGCGATGAGCAGCAGCAGCTCGGTGGTGCGGCGATTGGCTCCCCGCTCCAAGGGATCGGGCGAGGTCGCAGTGGCGTAGGGGTTCAGGTTCATGCGGCACCGCCTTCCTGAGGCGCAGCGCCGCCTTCAGAGGCGGCAGCATCGGGAGCAGGGGGTTCCACTGCAGCAGAGGCGCCATCGCTGGCAGCGGTGGCTGCGTCCTTGTCGGCAGCAGAAGCGTCCCCGGAGCTCTTGAGGGTGTCGGCAGTCTCGGCGGCCTTGCGGGCGGCCTCCTCGATCTGCTCGCGGTAGGCGTTCACAGTGGCGTTGGCGGCATCCAGGTTGTCCATGGTGATGCCGGAGGCCAGCTGGGTTTGGACGGCCTCGGGAAGCTGGGAGGCCTCGACGCTGGTAGTCTCTTGGAGGTGGGAGAGGGGGAAGCCTAAGAAGTCTCCCTCGACGCCCTGGTAGATGGCCACATAGCCCTCTGAGGTGGAGAGGTAGTAGCTGCGGTTCACGATGAGGGAGCCCACCAGCCACACCACGGCCAAGATGGCGACGAAGCCGGCCAGCCAGCCCAAGACGGCGTTGCGGCGCTTGCGGGAGCGGGCCGCCTCCTTGCCGTCGTTTAAGATGTCCACCACGATGACGGTGACGTTGTCGTGGCCGCCGGCGATGAGGGCGGCAGAGACGAGGGCGTCGGCGCAGGTCTGAGGGCTGGCGCTGGTGACGCAGATGTCTTCGATCTCGGAGTCGGGCACCATGGAGGAGAGGCCGTCGGAGCACAAAAGCACGCGCTCGCCGCTCTCTACGTCCAAGGTGAAGTGGTCTGCATACATGTCGGGGTCAGAGCCCAGGGCGCGGGTGATCACCGAGCGCGACGGGTGCACGCGGGCCTCGTCAGGGGTGATCTTGCCGGAGTCCACCAGCTCCTCCACAAAGGAGTGGTCGTGGGTCACGCGCACTAGGGTGCCCTTATGCAGCAGGTAGAGGCGAGAGTCGCCCACGTGGGCGATGGCCATCTTATCGCCTTCGATGATGCAGGCGGTGGCGGTGCAGCCCATGCCCTCGCGGCCGCGGCCCTGCTCGGGGGCGCTGATCACGTCTCTGTTGGCCGCTTCGATGGCGGCGCCCAGCGCGGCGGAGTCTGCGTGGGCGGGCGCCTCCTGGGCGATGGCATGGATGGCGATAGAGCTGGCTACCTCGCCCGCGGCATGGCCTCCCATGCCGTCTGACACCGCAAAGAGCGGCGGGCGGCACAGATAGGAGTCTTCATTGTGATCGCGGATAAGCCCCACGTCGGTGCGGGAGCCCCAGGCCAAAAAGTGGTTGGACCCGCTCTCGGAGTCAGATCCCGGCCTGCTCGACAAGTCGAGCA
Organism: Olsenella sp. KGMB02461; assembly: GCF_012584445.1. Taxonomy (GTDB): domain Bacteria; phylum Actinomycetota; class Coriobacteriia; order Coriobacteriales; family Atopobiaceae; genus Leptogranulimonas. The sequence continues at coordinate 1,327,186 of NZ_JABAHI010000008.1, read as the reverse complement.
TGGGGCGCAGGGGCGCGGTGGCTTGGCGCACCAGCTTGGACGCCAAAGAATGCTCCTCTGTCATCGGCGGCTCACTCGAAGCACGGCGTCGCCTACCTGCAGGTCGTCGCCGTCGCGCAGGGTGATGGGCTCGGTGACCTCGCGGCCGTTGACCATGGTGCCGTTGGTGGATTCCAGATCTTCCAGCACCAGCGCCGGGCCTTGGAGGGTGAGGCGTGCGTGGTTGGCGCTCACAAAGGGCTCGTCGATGACGATGTCGCAGCTAGGGGAGCGGCCGATGACCACCGGCCCCAGCATGTCCACATGGAGGCCGCGCAGGTTGCGAGGCCCTTTCTCCAAGTCCAAGGTCCAGATGGCGGAGTCTTTGCGCTGTCCTTTCACCAGGCCAATGCCGGTGCGCATGACCGCGAACAAAAACAGGTAGAGCAACACCACCAAAAGGATGCGGCCAATAAAGAGGACGAGGTCGATCATCAGCCCTCCCGGAACTCAAGGTTCGTAAGCCCCAGCGTGATGAGATCGCCGTCGCGCAGCACGCAGCGCTCGATGTCCACGTCGTTCACCAGGGTGCCGTTCATGGACTTGAGGTCGCTGATGAGCCAGTGGCCGCCCTGATAGGACAGCTCTGCATGGCGGCGGCTCACGTTGGGGTCGTGCAGCACGATGCCGCCGGTGGTGCGCTCGCGGCCAATGACGCAGCGGTCGGAGGTGCAGGCATAGGTGCGCCCGCTCTGGCGGTCGATGAGCACCGCCGAAGGGCCCGTCGCACGAGGCGCGGCCCCTGCCCGCGGGTTTACCAGGGGCACGTTGCGGCGCTGGGTGGGAGGGGCCATGGTAGGCCCAGGGACCGATGCGGCTGGCTGCTGCACCGAGGGCGCCACGGGAGCCGGGGCGCCGGGCACGTCGTAGCCGGCATAGCTGGGGGTGGCGCTGTAAGAGCCGTCCGCATGGGGGTTTACCAGGGGGGTCGAGGCAGCATGCCTGCGGCTTTGCGCACCGGCGCCAGCGGCAGACGCATTCTCTGCTGCCGAGAAGGACGGGCCGCCGGCGGCCGGGACAGCTGCCTGGGGCATGCCATTGTCGGCATAGGGAGCCGCGGGCTCCGGACGCAGCGCCAGGTTGGGGCCCATGGGGGCCTCGGGACGCGCGACAGGGACGCCGGGCTGCTCGGAGATGTAGGCGTCTTCCACCACGTCCAGCACGGTGCTGGGGCTGATGACGTCCAAGCCGGCATCTGCGCCGTCTGCCACCGGGCTGCCGATGGGGCCCAGGCCCGCTTCCAGCGCGTTGGCGCGGGGGCGGGCAGAGGCGGCGGCGCGCGGAGTGGCTGCAGCGCGACCCTGCGCAGGGGCGGCGGCAGGGGCGCCCGAGAGCACCTCTTGCTCCTCCACCCGCAGATGATCCAGGGTGCGGGCGTCGACATTCTCTGCAAACACGGAGAACTTGCCGTGCTTGAGCGACGGGTCCACCATGAAGCGCACCAGCGGCGCGCCCACAAAGGTGTAGCCGCGGCGCTGGGCATGGGCCTCCAAAAACAGGGCCGTCTCCTGGGTGAGGCTGGCGTAAAGAGGGCGCATGGCGGCATCGTCGTCTGCCGATATAAGCACCGTGAACAGGGCAGGAGCCGTATCTACGCCGTTGATCACGTAGGTCTCTTTTTCCAGCTCGCTCGAGGCCTTCTTGGCAAGCTTTTTAAAGGAGAAGGGCGCGGCAGCCTGGGCGGAATCGCCAAACAGACCAGAGATGCGCTCTTCGAACACGTTAAGGAAGTTCACTGTCTTCACCTTCCCGGCGCGCCGTGGGGATGCCAAACAGCGCGACCATGAGGAGCATGAGTACTCCTGAGCCTACCGCAACGGCCGTGGCCTGAACTGATGGAGCGGCCCATATCTGGCCATTCTCCAGACCTGAAGCCACGCAAAGCCCTACCAGCATGAGGACGACCGCCAAAAGCTGCCCTGCCGCCGCGCGCCCCGGGCTGCCTTTGGCGCCGCACCAGGACGCTGCTGCAGCTGCCAATGCCGAGAAGCCCACCACGCACACCGCCGCTCCCACGGCAGCCAGAGGGCCCATGCCGCCGGCAGAGCTTGCAGCGCTTCCTGCGGCTCCCGCTGCAAAGAAGAGGCTGCCTCCGGCGTTGCCGCCTGCTCCTGCGCGCACTACCAGCGCAAGCAGGGACGACAGGGCGCTGGTGAGGGCCGCCACGGCAGGCGGCAGCCCATAGCCGGCAATGCCCGGGCTCACCGCCGGCGACCCGGCAGCCGGCCCTGCAAGCAGAGAGATGCAGGCCAGGCGGCTGGAGTTTCTCGGCAGCCAAGGCAGCACGCGCACCACCCATAACAGGGTAGGCACCGCCACCGCGATGCTCCAACCCAGGGCGGGCAGCAGGCCGCCAGAGCCAAAGGCCGCCGAACCCGTGGCCACACAGGCAACCAGTAGCGTAGTACAGGCGCCCACCATGGGGGCGAGCGCGGTGAGGGCTGCGCAGGCGGCAGGCGCCAGGACGCTCACCCAGCTCAGGGGCAATCCCAGGCTTTGGCAGGCCCAGCTGGCCACGAGGAATGCGGCCAGGGCGTCGGCGGCGACGCACACAAAATCCGCAAGCCACGGGATGCGGCGTCCGGGAGGATCCATGGCCCTCCAGGCCGACTCATCGAACTCTTCGCCTTCCTCCGCCTGGTCCAGCAGCCCGCAGATGGACGCCCGACCCTCCTCGGGGTCTCCCAGCGACGGCACCACTTCGCCCGCCAGCTCCAGCGGATCCACCATGCGCGCGGCCGGATCGGCGCTCATGGCGCTCTCGAAAGCCAAGGTCACGGGGCCCGCCAGCTCGGCTTCCACCGAGTCCAGCGGCGGCGCCCCCTTTTGTTCCAGCTTGAGCGACTTCTCGGCTGTAGGAGCCGAGAAGGGCGCCCGTCCCGTAAGCGCCTGATAACAGACGGTTGCCAGCGAAAAGACGTCGGAGCGCTCGTCCACCAGCTCGCCGCAAAGCTGCTCGGGAGGCATGTAGCCCACCGTGCCGCCTCGGGCATCGTCCCAGCCGGCCGCCGAGGCCAGCGAGGCCATGCCAAAGTCTGCCAGCTTCACCGCGCCGGTCTTGTCGATCATGATGTTTGCGGGCTTGATGTCCAGATGCAGCACGCCGTGGTCGTGGGCGTAGGAGAGCGCCGAGGCCACCGACTGCAACACGTAGGCCACCTCGCACCATATAAGCACGCCACCCTCGACGCGGCCCATCAACTCTGAAAGGGTCACGCCGTCCACGTACTCCATGACTATGTAGGCGAACTGGTCGTCCACCGCAAAGTCGTGCACCGTGACGATGTTGGGATGCGTAAGCGCGCTGGACGCCCGGGCTTCTGCCAGCGCCTCTGCCACCGCGGCATCGGCTCCATAGCCTGCGGCGTTCCCCGCGCCCCAGCCCGCTGGGCCGTACCCTGCGGCATCGTAGCCTGCCTGGGCATAGGCCTCAGGATCCTGGGATTCCAGCGGCAGGCACTTGATGGCCACGCGTCGCTGCAGGCGCACGTCCCAGCACACCAACACGGAGCCAAAACCGCCCTGGTCGCGCTGCTCTATGATGCGGTAGCGTCCCAACAACTGGGGAGATGCGAAAGCGTCGCCCCCAGCTGCAACCCCTAGGCCTCCCGCAGCGCCAACGCCGTAGGCGCTGCGACCCGTGCGAGCGGGTCCAGCCTGCGAAGGCATCTCTTGGTTGAATGGGGCCATAACGACGTCCTTGGTGTGTATGGGGTGCGAATGGACGACTTTTGTCTGCAGGCACCGACGGGTACCTGCGACTCTTTGGCTTCCTAGTGTAGCATCCCCGCTTAGCCTAGGCACTCTTGCCCCGCCCTTGCGCCAAATCAAGGAGAGCTTATGTGGGGAACCGGACTCATAGGTGCGATCAAAAAAACTTTGCCACAGGCGGTAAAAGTGTGGCATACTAACCTAGCTACGCGGGCGTGGCGGAATTGGCAGACGCGTACGGTTCAGGTCCGTATGAGAGCAATCTCATGAAGGTTCAAGTCCTTTCGCCCGCACCAGACTTTCTCAGGAGCCCTTCAAGGCTCCTTTTTTCATGCCGCGCTAAAAGTACAAATAATAATCGCTCCGGAGTAGCGCTCCTGATTCACACTCCCGGATTAGATGTACAGGACAAATGGTGTGCTATCGGAGGCCCTATAATCCCAGATGAAGACAGCAGAATCGAGTCGTTTCATCCTGAAGGCAGGAGGGCTCCATGAAGAAGGCGACCTGTAGGGTCTGCGGGGCCAAGATGCAGAAGAGCGACAACACTCGCGCCTACAAAGCACATTTCCCCTGTACATTTCCTCCAGCACGCGCCTGCTAAGTACATTTCTCCCGTACGTTTCCTCCAGCACGCGCCTACTAAGTACAATTTAATAGGAAACCAACTCTGTGAGCTTGGGTGATGTGATACTTAAATAAAAAGTGGGGCAGATTTTGGGCGAAATTGGCCTACTAAGTACTTAGTAGGCATGAATGCATGGAGAAAGTACTTAGCGGGCATGAGATGGCACCCAGTCAAAACCTCATCTGCCTTGCGTCCCCATCTCACAGGTGGATCTGCTCTCGCCCCAAGCCGCGGGCCGCCCCTGCCGCCCCGTCTGGCGCACCACTGCTTTGAGCTGGAAGCTACTGCTTCGAGCTGGAGTCATCCTCATCGTCGTCGCCAAAAATACCCGAGAAGATCCCGCCTTCCTCATCGTCGGTCTTCTCATGGTTGAAATACTGCTTGCGCGTGCGGCGCTCCAGCATGAACGCGATGATGAGGCACAGGATGATGCCGCCAATGAACAGGCAGGCCACGCCTGCGCGAGTATCAAAAAGCCAGCTAAAGAAGTCCATGGTTAACCTTTCGGTGCAAGATGTGCCCAATGGCCGGGTCGCGCCGTTGCGGCAGGACGCCCGGGGTAGTATCCAACAAGCGGTAGTGGCAAGTATATACTGAGAACTCGCCCAGCCCCTCCGGGCCAACCGCAAGACGCACCACACCGGCGCGCCCAATCGCGCGCCATGCCAGCAGGCATCATGCCAGCCCTCCCGGGCTGCCAAGATATATGCAAGATCAACCCACAAGAAAGCGGGGCCCCATGCTCGATATCAAGTTCGTACGAGAGAATCCCCAGGTCGTCGACGCCGCCATGGAGGCGCGCCACGGCTCCTGGGACCGCGAGAGGTTCTTCGAGCTCGAGGCCGAGCGCCGCTCCACCATCGCCCAGGTCGAGGCCCTCCAGGCTGCGCGCAACAAGGCGTCCAAGGAGATCGGCGCCCTCATGCGCGAGGGCAAGCGCGACCAGGCAGACCAGCTCAAAGCCCAGGTGGCTGCCGATAAGAGCCGCATCTCCCAGCTGGAAGACCGCCGTGGCCAGGTAGAGCAAGAGCTCCACGACCTCATGAGCCGCATCCCCAACATCCCCGACGCCTCGGTGCCGGAGGGCAAGGACGACTCCGAGAACGTCGAGGTCCGCAAGTGGGGCACCCCCCGGCAGTTCGACTTCGAGGCCAAAGCCCACTGGGATCTCGGCCCTGAGCTGGGCATCATCGACTTCGAGCGCGGCGTCAAGATCGCCGGCAGCCGCTTCTACCTGCTGGGAGGCATGGGAGCCCGCTTGGAGCGTGCCCTCATCAACTTCTTTGTGGACATGCACATCAAGGCCGGCTTCAAGGAGTGGTGGCCTCCCGTCATCACCAATGCCGAGACCCTCTACGGCACCGGCCAGCTGCCCAAGTTCGAAGACGACCTCTTCCATGTGGAGCCCAACCTCTACCTCATCCCCACGGCCGAGGTCATGCTCACCAACATCCACCGCGACGAGGTCATCAATGGCGACAAGCTGCCTCTCAAGTACACCGCCTTCACCCCTTGCTTCCGCGAGGAGGCCGGCAGCGCCGGCCGCGACACCCGCGGCATCATCCGCGTGCATGAGTTCGACAAGGTGGAGATGGTCAAGTTCGCCCGCCCCGAGGACTCCATGAACCAGCTGGAAGCCATGACCCACGAGGCTGAGCTCTGCCTCCAGGCTCTGGGCTTGCCTTACCATGTGGTGACCCTCTGCTCCGGCGACCTGGGCTTCTCTGCCGCCAAGACCTACGACCTCGAGGTGTGGCTGCCCAGCTACCACAACTACAAGGAGATCTCCAGCTGCTCCAACTGCTGGGACTTCCAGGCCCGCCGCGCCAACATCCGCTACAAGGACCCCAGCGAGTTCAAGGGCACCCGCTACGTGCACACCCTCAACGGAAGCGGCCTCGCCGTGGGCCGCGCCATGGCCGCCATCATCGAGAACTACCAAAACGAGGACGGCACCGTCACCGTCCCGGAGGTCCTCGTTCCCTACATGGGGGGCGTGACCGTCATCACCCCAGAGGAATCCGTCAACGCCTAGCGCTCCCTACACCTCGATCTACCTGCGCTTACACGCCTCCGCAACCCCTCGTTGCGGAGGCGTTTTCGATTCTCAACCCAAAAGCGGTGGCACGCAACCGGCCTTCTTGGCACGCTGGAACCAATGGAACCGCACCACTTCATCCCGCAGCCCACCGCACAGGAAGGCACGCCCATGAACGTCTCCATCGCCGAGCGCCTCGCCACCCTTCGCCGCCAGCACGGCCTCACCCAAGAACAGCTGGCCCAAAAGCTCGGAGTCTCCCGTCAGGCCGTCTCCAAATGGGAGCGCACAGAGTCCAGCCCCGACACCGACAACCTCATCGCCCTCGCCCGCCTCTACGGAGTCACCCTCGACCAGCTGATCTATGGCGAGGATGCCCCCGCCGACCTCCTCGGCCCTGCCAAGAAACCCAACTCCCAAGACTCGGACGACGCTCCTAGTCCCAGCGCCGCCGACGCCGACAATCCGGCAGGCGAGCCCACTCCCGCTGACGACTCCCAAGACAACAGTCCCGATGCCGAGAATGGCGACTCCCGCGACCAGGTCCATTGTTCCTGGGACGAGGGCGTTCATGTAGACGCCGAAGATGCTTCAGTGCATGTAGGTTGGGACGGCGTGCGGGTGCACGACTATGTCTCTGGCGACCAGGTGGAGGTGGGTCCGGGCGGCATCCACATCAACGCCACCGACGGCACTCATACCGTGCGCACCCAGGACGACGGCTCGGTATGGATCGACGACACTCGCTACGACAGCTGGGCCGACGCCCATCGCGCCACTTCCCACGACTCCAAGCCCAAAGCCTTCATTGCGCGCATCCCCTATGCGCCCCTCTCCCTCATCGCCCTGCTGGGCCTAGGCCTCTTTGGCCAGCGTTGGAACCTAGGCTGGGCTTTCATTGCAGCCATCCCCGCATGGGAAAGTCTCTGCGGAGTCGCCAATGCCTGGGTGCGCGGTCATCGCGGCAAAAAGCTACGCGGAGCCGTCGCCGGCTTTTGCTTCTGGACAGGCCTCTCCATCTTCCTCATCACCGGCGCCCTCTGGGGCACCTGGCATCCCGGCTGGGCCTGGATCCTCCTAGGTCTCGCCGCATCACTCCTGGTAGACGCCCTCTGGCCCAAGAGCCACGACTAATCGATATAAAACTGCCTCGATATTTAAACGTTATCGAGGCAGCTTTTCTAATTGATATTAATAATGATTACCATGTAGTGTAGTGGCGTGTGTAATGGTACTCGGTCCCGGTATGGTTTTTATCGCAATAGGCATTCTTTGCGGTTGTCGTATAAGTATCGGAATAGCTATACGAATTGGGAAATACAAGAGTGCGATATTTAACATTGTATTGTGGACGATCATGTGCTGAGGTGTAGTTGCATACGTAGCGATCCCAGGTAGAAATGACCTCATCCCTATAGGAAAGTGGTTGGATGGGATCTGCGGATTTGGCCAATGCGGGGACATACGCAGAAACTGACGAAATGAACAGGGCACACATGATAAATGCAAGTACAAGGTAACTCTTCTTACGCATAATTGTCTCCTTATAATCAAGGCTTATTAACTACAGAGGCTCCGTCCCTCCTTTCTCTCCATAGGCCTTCCAGTACAACTCCTTGGGAGTGGGACCAGAAGCTTCCAAGGCTACACAGGCCGGCATCCCATCCCTAAACACCAAGATTTGCGTGCAGATGGCTGCGAGGTTGTCCAGCAGGTGTGATGAGAGCACCACGCAGCCGCCCTGATCGCAGTGTCGTCGCAGCAATGCCGAGAAACGTTCTACATTGTTGGGGTCAAGTGCGTTTGTGGGCTCGTCCAGCAGCAGTGTCGAAGCCCCAGTGGCAAAACCCGCAGCGAGCGAGGCTTGTTGTCTCATGCCTTGCGATAGATCGGCTACTCGCTTGCCAGAAAAGCTCTCAATGCCGCAGTCTTGTTCCAATGCCTCCAAGTCCGCAGTAGACCCCCATAGCTCCTTCGCCATCGCTAGGTTCTCATGCACACTCGCATTAGGTGTCAGAAGCGCTCCTCCGCCTGACACATAGGCCACGTTCCTGCGAAACTTTGGGTCGTCTGGATCCTCGCAGCCGTCTATCTTCACAGACCCGCTCAACTTGGGTTCTGAATCTCCGCCCAATACATGCAGCAGCGTCGTCTTTCCAAAGCCGTTGGGGGCTGCGATGCCCACGATCTCCCCTGCATTCCACTGAGCGTTCAATGGTTTAAATAACGGCTCAGCGCCATAACCTACACGCAGATCGATTACAGAAATCATGCGTCCCCCTAAAGCCTGTAGCGCGGCTTCAGCTTGGCGGCCGTCAGCGTGCTCACCAACAATGCACTGCCGAGAAACCCCACCACCGCACTCCCCGTCTCCCAGGTCGCTCCATCTGGTCTAAGCAGTTCAAATCCCTGATAAGTCGGCACTCCGGCAAAGATGGAGGTATCGAAGTAAGTGAACGGACTCCATCGCGCGACGGCTGCAGGCAACCCCACGAACCCCTGAAGCAGAGGCAGCGTGATTATCAACAAAAGTGCAATCAGTATTTTTGAGTTGTCGCCCAGAAAGTAGAGCAATCCTACGGCGCACCCGCATAAAAGTGCTGTCACCAACAACAGCAAGGCAAGGTTAGCCAAAAAGCAGCTGCTCAAAGTGGTGCCAATTACCATTTCTCTTTCGGCCGTGTCCACCACATTCACTATGGGATAAGCCAGATCGCCCCAACCATTGCGTAAAGCGGCGGCTATGGTTACCGGCATCCAAGCTACAAGGATTGCTCCTAGTGATAGCGACAATAAGGCTGCAAATAGACTCAGCAGCTTCTTCCACTGTCGCAAAGGAGCCTGCTCAATCAGTCCGCCTCGACCCAATAACGGTTTCAGAGCCACAAGTGCCACTACTACCGAGACGCACCAGCACATCCAAGGCATCGACCCCATAACTTCGCAAAAGTAGTAAAGAGCCGGCTCTTCGGGGCATGACCCAAACAACTGTGGATCCTCAAGCTCGTTTAGTACTAGCACCGTCTGGCTCATTGCTTGCCTGTAAGCTGGGATATCGTCATAGGCGAATCCCAATGCAGCCAGCTCTCTGTTGTCTTCCTCCCAGCGAGCCATGAGCGAGACAAGATCGCCGTCATCCGCTCCATCCATCTGTTCGATAGCGTCGGCCTGGTCTTCCAAGAGCGCGGCTATCTCCGCAGAGTTCGGAATCTCGCTTCGCGTTATGTTGCGCGCCGTATCGCGTGTGCTCTCAAGGTTGATAAGGTAGTTGCCCACCATCACGTCCAGCGAGGTGGGTGCCGACGAAACATAGGGCCATGCCACTACCGCCGCCAATAGCACCACATAGATGCAAAACAGCGGGTGCCTCAATCCTCGATTGCATAACAGTCCAATCAGCTTACTCACAATTTCACCCGCCTCATCTTTCGGTCTTTGACAAGGCATGGTGGCAAATGCGTGGCTCTGTGTCTGTAAACAGCCCTTATGAAGCTTTGCTACAACCAATCCTATTCAACGTTGTTACTTCGAATCACGGCTTCTACCTCGATAAATACCTATTACCTACCGCTCAGCAGAATCTATGGATGCAAAACTTCAAATATCAAGCTATGATTCAAAAATTAGGAGACTGTCTATACGAGGTGATGCCATGTCAGCCACCGCCCCCAATGGGATCTCTCACCCAGCGTTTGCGCGTGTCCTCAAATACGTTCCGGCTCTTTTGTTCATACTTGGCCTCATATACTTCAAGATCGATTTCTGGTGGGTTGCGCTCTCTGTAGTTGCTGTTGCTCCTCGACTTGGTCTGCCTGCGCACTCAGCCACTGAGCCCATGCATCCCCAGATACCTCTACCACTCGCGAGGCAGCTAAGCCCACGAGAGACTACCGTCCTGGAACTTACGCTTCAAGGCTGCTCCTCCAAAGAAGTTGCCGATCTCCTCCATATAGCCCCATCTTCTGCTCGCGTGTATCTCAGTCGAATTTACGAGAAAGCCCAGGTATCCAATCTCGCCGAGCTGCGTACTTCGCTCGCCGCTTCCCTACCTTCATGCCGAGAAATCCCTGCCTCCAACAACTCCGCTCGCTTAGTCCTTGGAACCCTGACGTTGTTAGGTCTTTGCTTGGTCATTCCGGCTTACTCCAAGGAAGCTTCTCTCTTAAGCCTTGCTGCTGGAGCTCTCGCTTTCTGGGTCTATGGGCCTCTGAATAGCACTAAAAGATCCTTACGCGTCACAGCCTGGAGTTTATTTGCACTTTGCACGTTATCCCAACTGGATATTCTGTCCTTTATTCGCCCGATTGCGCCTTTGACCTTCGTATTGCTGGCTGCTCTTTTAACCTGGGGTTCTATAAGCTGCCTCACTACCTCATCACCCTGTGCACCTACCAAAGGCAATGCACAACAAGTGCCTATTTTCTTCAATCGTCATACCCTGTGGCTCGGTGTGGTGTTGGGTGCAGCTCTTGTTGCCTCCTGCGACACCGGGCAATCGCTTTCATTTGCGAGGGCAATTGCTCCTTTAGCCATAGGTCTTCTGGCAACACAACTCATTATGGACAATATGATTATTAACAGGACGTGGTTGCAAATAGCGTTTGTCGCAGCTTCGGGCTTCTTGCTGCTCTTTTGTCTCTCGCCTCGAGCCACAGGTCTCCTTTCTCTTGTAGCCCTTCTGAATCTTGCTGTTTGGTGGATCGGCCCTGATTGCCAGTCTTGGCGCTGCGTAGCCGGTTCTACCGGCATAGCTGCTTCATTATTGGTCCTGCTTGAGATTTGGTGTGGACGTCCTTACAACTACAATTGGACGCTTTACGGTTCCCAGATCGCACCTGAGGCCACTCTTCCCATTCTTGCGGTGCTCATTTGCGGTTCTCTGGCACTTGTAGCGGTTATCGTCAGGGAAACCGTGATTCAAAAGAGTTGTCAAGCAATTCCCCAAGATAAAAAAGGATCGCAAACCAGATTGCAGTCCTATTTACAATGTCGAGGGTTAACAGATACGCAGGCCGAGATTTTGTCCTTGTTGCTCGCAGGGTTTACAGGGCCACAGACAGCAAATAAGCTCTCCTACTCCCTGGGGACTGTTAATTCAGCTCGAATGCGAGGGTTCGCCCAGCTCAACGTCCATTCCATAGATGAGCTTCGACTTCTGGTCTATAGCGCCATCGAAGGCAAGGATTTTCAGGCCGCGCCCTAGCAAGATCGGTCCATCAAGACCCGTTTATCCCACACATCCCAGCGAGCCCCAGGGCGCCATCCATCCGCGCGCTCTGGGGCTTGTAGCATGTTATTGGCTCACCGACTCCTGCGCGCTCCTAAACAGCTTGCTCAGATAGTCCGCGGCGCCACGACGCACAGAGTCCAGTAGGCTCGGATGTGCCGCCGACCAGTCCACCGGATGCTCCTTCAGCCACACTCGCGCAAAATCGATGACGCCCTGGCCATTGCCCGGATTAAAGGTCTCCTCGCCTGGCACAGGGATGTTCACCTCGACGTCTGCCGCTTGCGCATAGAGGATCTCCAGTTGTTGAGCGCCATAATTCATGCACTTGGTCATAAGGTTCAAGACCGTCAGATCGTCCGCTGGCTCAAAGGTTCTAAGCATGTGCGCCGCCACGACCCCGTCCACCGTGGACCGGTCAAACAGCGGCGTGGGCAGATTCATGCGGCATCCGCCGTCCACCAGCGTATGCCCCTCAAAGGACAAAGGCTGCACTACCAGAGGATATGCTCCCGAAGCCGCAATGCAGCTCGCCAAATCGTGATCGCCCGGAATCCACTTCCACGACCCCGCCGGCCCAGAGAAATACCCGTCCGTTCCTGTGAACACGCATAGCTCGCCGGTGAGAATATCCACAGAAGTCAGCGCCAGCGGCAGCTTCAAATCCCCAAAAGTTTTGACTCCCGCCTTTTCCAGCAGGGGAGCGACCTGATCCATCAGCACGCCGTCACCCAAAAACCCTTGATGGGTCACCGCTGAAAGCACATGCCTCTTCATGGTCTTGATGATTCCCGCGTCTGCCACTGACTTGTCCAGCTCCAGCAGCAAACTCTCAATATCCGACGAGCTCAGCCCCGACGCCACCAGCGTTGCCACCAGTGCGCCCATCGAGGTGCCAGCCACCGCCGCAACCTTTAGATTATTGCGTTCCATATCTTCAAGCACCGCGACTTCCGAGAACGATCTCCAGCCGCCGCCTGCCAGAGCGAGCCCAACGCCCTCCCTATGATTAGATGCCATGGGTTCGACCTCCCTTAATATGTGTAAAACTTACATAGAGTTCTTGTACCCCAATAAAATAGAACATATGTTCCTATTATTAGAGGGGCACAGAGATTCTCTATGAGAGGAGAGAGTATGGCACAAGATCGTCGCAAGGGTTCCAAGCGTCCTGCCCAGCCCTCAGAGGTAATCCAGCAGATAGCTCGCATAACTCACAATCTAGACGGCGACCTCGTCGAGATCGCCGTCTACGACTCCGCTGACAACATCTACCTCTATGAAACCCTGAGGCGCTCCCAGCCCCTCTCCAATGCCCCCGGTGCCGAGAAGCCCACACCCCTCCACCGGCGAGTCACCCTATGCAAGACACAGGAACTTTGGGCTGCCCTCCGTTGCGCCCCGGGTCAAGAGGCTTTGGTTCTCGCCCAAGATCTAAAGGGTGTCACTACGCTCTCGGACCTCTTGGAGCTTCTCATGGTTGCAGAATGCCCCTACATCCTGGAGAACTCTTCCATGAGCAAGGCCCTTTAAGCCAAGAAGCTCATCTTCAAACTCTCAGTTGCAAGCCCCTGGCGCAAAACCCAACTTCAAACCGGTTCCTGTCCTATTCTGGCTCAAGGCTCTCGAGGCCATTGTTATGGTGCATTGCAATCAAGCGGCTAGCCAAGAAAAAAGGCCCCGGAGGGCCTGAAGAAATTAAACTGGTGCGGCGTACAGGATTCGAACCTGTGACGTTCTGATTCGTAGTCAGACCCTCTATCCAGCTGAGGTAACGCCGCAAGACATATTGAGTATCGTGAAGATTGGGATACTTGTCAACCGAAAATGCCGTCTTTTTTAGATAACAGCTCTGCAACTATTGGGAACTCGGAGAAGGCAGGTAGCATTCAGAAAACAACCTATGACCCACAGCAAAAAACGGAGGACACCAAGGTGTCCTCCGTTCAATCTGCGCTGGTGCGGCGTACAGGATTCGAACCTGTGACGTTCTGATTCGTAGTCAGACCCTCTATCCAGCTGAGGTAACGCCGCGTGCGAGAAATAGTATGCAATGGAACCAGAGCTCTGTCAACAATGAATCGAAAGATATCTCTTGTTTTGTTTTGCTGCATAGACCTGCTATCCGTCTGATGAACTCCAAAATGCCCAGACAAGCAGCCATAACATGGACAACGAAGGGGCTATAAATAAACTCTCAAATTGCACTACCTTCGGAACCCCTCTGTGTAACAATCGCAGTAATTTCTCAGAGGGCACAATACCCCTTGTTTACCTGGGTATTCATCTACCCCGTCTATCCAAGCGCATGCATTAGCCCACGCACACCTACAACGCTACGCGCCGTCATCACCCGCTCGCACGACAAACCCCCAGCAACCGCACTTGCGGCCACTGGGGGTCATCACAGTCACTGGCGGAGAGCTGGGGATTCGAACCCCAGATAGGATTGAGTCCTATACTCGCTTAGCAGGCGAGCACCTTCGGCCTCTCGGTCAGCTCTCCGGGCCTTAGAAGCATACCCGATTCAGCCGTTCAGTTAAAGTCCCGAGTTGTCATGGGTGCTCATGCTCTCGCGCCTGCGCGTCCGTACGTGCCAGCCGAGAAACCCACGCATTCGCGCCCGCATCCGTCCCGGCGTACGCGCTCACCCGCGTAATGCATCCACCAGTGCTTCGTCCACCACAATGTCGCCGCACCTTGCAGCCACTTTGTCCCAGGAGAACTCACCCACCAGCTCAGCAGCGCTCACAGGCTCAAAGCTCTCAATAAGTCCCACTTTCCATGCCAGAAGCCCCAGCAAGCGCTCAGGTCCGCGCATCCAAGCCCTCAAGCTCCCCAAATCCAGGTCAAAGTCGCGTTTTGCCAAGCGCCTGCCATCCGGCGCCACCAGCAGGGGCACGTGGAAGTACTCCACCTCGCCCAGGCCCAGCACATGCTGCAGATAGCGCTGTCGCCCGCTGGATCCCATCAGGTCATGGGCCCGTACCACATGGTTCACGCCCATAGCGGCGTCGTCTACCACCACTGCCAGCTGATAGGCATAGACCCCGTCGCTTCTGCGGACCAAAAAGTCGCCGCAATCTCGGGCCAGCACGGTCGACTGTAGCCCGTACACCCCATCGATAAAATCGATCGAACCCGCAGGGTCGCCCAGCTCAGGTACCATCACACGTAGCGCAGGGCGCTTCACCAAGCTTCGCTCGGCTATCTCGGCAGCGCTCAGACCCCTACAGGTGCCCGCATAAATATAGGTACCGTCGCTGGCGTGGGGAGCGTTGGCCGCATGAAGCTCGGCGCGGCTGCAAAAGCAGGGATACACCAGGCCTAGGGCCTCCAAAGCTTCCAGCGCCTCGCCATAGGCCCAACTGCGCTCGCTCTGATACCACGGATCGCCGTTCCAGGTAAGCCCCAGCCACCGTAAGTCGTCCATAAGCTGCAGCGCCTTCTGCCTATCGCAGGTCGCGGGGTCCAGATCCTCCATGCGCAGCACAATGGACCCGCCTGCCCGCCTGGCGTCCAACCAGGAAAGCAGACAGGAAAAGACGTTGCCCAGATGCATCCGTCCCGAAGGCGTCGGCGCAAACCGTCCGCACACCTCGGTGTGCTGAGGGCTGTCTGTCAAATCAGGAAGTCTCTCAACAGCACCAGCAAACCGCCCGCACGCCCCGCTTCCAGCGGAGCCTGCGGGCGCACAAGCAGCTGCGCCTTGCGTCACATCAGCCAACTCGTCCATAACTCCAGTTACATCGCCATGGTGGGCGCCACAAAAGTGCGGTTCAAATAGGACTGATCCAGCGCATAGAGTCCTTGGGGAGACGTCCCAAACAGCTCGTAGTCCTTGATCAGATCCGAGGCGTTCGTCTCCTCCTCGCCCTGCTCCTGAATGTACCAATCCAAAAGCTTCACCGTGCGCCAGTCGGCAATGCCCGCCGCTGCCGAATAACACTTATTAATGCAATCCGTAATGTGCTTCTCATGGGCTAAACCGGCTTTCAGCGGAGCCAGGTCGCTGTCAAACTCCAAATCAGGCTCGGCAATGGCAAACATCTTCACCGAGTAGTCGTGATCCAGCAGGAACCTGCGCAAAATCTTGGCGTGCGCCAGCTCCTCTTGGACCTGCACCATGTACCAGTTGGCGTAACCCTTCAATCCGCGCTCGTCGTAGTAATCCGCGAACGTCAAATACAAATAGGCGCTATACAACTCCTCATTAATCTGCTTGTTCAACAGGTCGTAGACTTCCTCAGCCTTCTCAGCCATAGTCATCCTCTCGTCCAAGGCCGCATCATTGCGACCCCTCAATTCTAAACCCCTGCCAAGAAACCCTTGCTCTCGCCTCAAGCTTCCATTCTCAGGGGCCCACTGTTTAAGAATGCTTGCTAGATTTTTCGGCTGTATCACCAGCCTTGTTTCCGATCCCGGCTTCTAGCTCAGCTTCCATAGTTCCCATATTAGGAAGGCAGAGATTGTGAGAGCGTCTGAGACACAACCCTCTAAAACCAGTCGCTTGAACTCTTCGGGACTGGCCCAAGAAGTTGAAGAGAACTCGCCATCTCCCATATTGGAGGAGACAGGATAACTGACTCGGCAGGCCACGATACAGACTTCGTCGCGGAGCAGTCCGGTATCCCCGTGGATTTTGGTCAGAAGCGTTGCCTCCTGAGCCTCTAACCCAGTTTCTTCATAGAGCTCGCGTCTCGCGCAATCCTCCGGAGATTCTTCAGCCATGGCTCTTCCTCTGGGAAACTCTAGGCTTTCGCCTCTAAGGGCTGCCCTCCAGTGCTTCCCCAATAAAAGGCGGCCTGCATCGTCGAAAGCTACACAGACAGAGCCTTTGCCGGTTCCGCATTGGACGAATTGGGTGTCATAGACTAGGCCGTCCAAGCGAGTCACCTGGCTGGAAATCACTTGCAGGTGTATGGGTTGTCCAGAGGAGAAAAGAATCTTCTCCTGGGCTTTTTTGATAGGGGACACGAGCACTCCTTAGGAAATCATAAAGCTACCGGTGGCCTGCCTTGCCTCTCTATAGAGATCGATAATGCTCTTTATGTCATCGAAACTGCTTAGGATGAGTGCGCCCACCAAGGCGCCTAGTCCTACTAGATTTGTAGCCAAATCTGTAGATAAGACAAACGCAAAGACGGCGATGCCTAACGATCCGATAGATTCCCGCACTAAGTCACAAAAGGATCTGCAATTTATACCGTTATTAATCGCATAGGTTACATGGTAGGCTTTCTTGCTCTTTTCCTTGCTGTTGCTGGCTGGAACCTCCCACCAGAGCTTTATATCTTTTTGGTAGGTTACGCAGATTTGTCTGAACATGCCCGAAGGAATGGACTGAAGCGTACTGAGGATCCCTCCCAGATTGCTTACGCGGACATTTCCGTTCTTTGTCTTATAGCGTTCAATCTCGTCTCTATGCTCCAATACAATCTCGGAGAAGTGCGCAAACACCTGCGAGTTTGAGTGAGGCGCCAAAGTAGAGGGACCCTCAATGCTTATGAGAGAGGAATGGTTTGCTTCAGCGATTGCCCGGCAGTAACAAAAATCGTACCAGTCAAAGATGAGCCGTTCATCATCAGGGCAGAAGGCAGTCGGATCCTCTGGGCATGGCGAGATTCCTAGCTGGCTTCTTATATACGCTCGGGCCTTTGTTCGATTGCCAATATTGACGTCTTTTGAGTCCCACAACGACTGAATCGCCTCTTCGTCCTGGTGTGCATGGTTTTTGTACAGCTTGAAGTACGGATCAGAGATCTGCCTAAAACGGGCGGAGAAGTCAGGAAGCACACAAGACGAGGAGTGTCCTATTACTCCAGAGTCATAGGCATCCAGCCAGTCCTTGATGGCGAGGGTGTAGGCGGTCAAGTCAACGGGATTGAGTCCAGCTCTTTGCGCGATAAAACGGGAGCAACCCTTGGAAAACTCAGCATTATCCAAGTTGCAAATTTGGTCCCAGACAATGTTGCAGCGTTCTTGGCACGAGGCAGCATGGGCGGGCTTGGAGGTAGTAAAGATGCTCAGTGCGGACAGCTCAGGAAAGGGCTTGAGGGCCGGAGCATCCGATGCCTTAGTCCCATTACTCGAGAGCTCGGATGTTCCAATAGCTCCAGCCTTGTGCGCTCCAGCACCAGGTATGCCCAAAAAACTTCCGTAAGCCTCTCTCAGCGTACTTTTATTGCGGCAGAGCACGGTAAGGGGAAGGGGTTCCTGTTCAGCTAGGCCCAGTAGCTCCCTGCATCCCCTAGGGCCCAAGGCGAGAAAAAAGACACCGTCCAAGAGGTTCGAGTCGGTCAGAAGAATAGTAGGGCTATAAAGAGATGCGGTGCGAAGGCAACCAGCGAAATACTTGATACGTGGAGCAGCAAGTTCGCAGAGGCTCGTGTCTTTGCAGCTACCCTCCATAAGGGCATGGTGTAGGGCGTTTTCAGAGCTCCACATGTTGGAAGGAACATACTGGCTGTTGTCCGCTGAGCAGCTGCGGCACTCATACCAATCCTTGGCTTGATGCACAGAATCAAAGTTTCTAACCATAGCGCGCTGCGAGTCCATTGGGCTTCCTTAGCAGAGAGTTTTTTATGAACAGTCTTTTAAAAACTACTCCTTTAAATTAGACCCTTTGCGGTGATTTAACCAAGCGATACCTTCTCGAAGGAGTAACGCTTCATGTGAGACCGGGCTCGGCCCGTGTGCAAGTAATATTAATTGGAGAGGCGCAAGCAACGCTATCAAGGCATTTCTCTAAGCGTTAATACCAACAGGACAAGCCCCAAGGAGCCCATCCGTGACCGCGATGCTCGTAACCGGCGGCGCCGGCTTTATAGGTTCAAACTTCATCCTACATGAGCTGGCCGCCCATCCAGACTTGCGCATCGTCAACGTGGATGCACTCACCTATGCAGGCAACTTGGCAAATCTCTCATCCGTGGCACAGGATCCGCGCTATGCCTTCATCCAGGCCGATATCACCAACCAGGCCGCCATGTCCGCCGTTTTCACCCAGTACAACCCCAATGTTGTGGTCAACTTCGCTGCCGAAAGCCACGTCGACCGCTCCATCCAAACTCCCGAACTCTTCGCTCACACCAACGTACTGGGTACAGTCACACTCCTTGAAGCCGCTCGCCAGCACTGGGTCCATCAAGACCCCGAGCACCATCGCTTCATCCAGATTTCCACCGACGAGGTCTACGGCTCCCTTCCTCGCGACTGCCCTGACCTCCTCTTTACCGAGAAAAGCCCCCTCGCTCCTCGCTCTCCCTACGCAGCTTCCAAGGCATCCGCCGACACCTTCGTTCTTTCTTACCGGGACACCTACGGCATGCCCGTCAACATCACTCGCTGCTCAAACAACTATGGGCCGCGTCAATACCCCGAGAAACTCATCCCTCTCACCATCAGCCGCGCCCTTGCCCACCAACCAATCCCTATCTATGGCGATGGCCGCAATGTGCGCGACTGGATCCACGTCGACGACCATTGCCGAGCCATCGATGCCGTCATTCAAAACGCTCTTCCTGGCGAGATCTACAACATTGGTGCCCGAGAAGAACACACCAACATATCCCTCATCACCACCATCCTCGATACACTTTCCAAGCTTACCGGCGATCCTGATATTTCTCCTCGTCTCATGACCCACGTCAAAGATCGTCCCGGCCACGACACTCGTTATGGCCTAGATATCTCAAAGATCCAACGCTATCTCAATTGGAGTCCTAGTATCTCCTTTTACCAAGGCCTTATCTCAACAATCTATGGGAATTTAGGCGCTTAAATACGCCGCAGGTCTAGGTATTGTTCTTTTTTGGATTCTGTAGAGATCAATCGAGGTCTTTCGTATTACATACGTTTGTAATTATGCTAGACAAGATATAAAGAACGTATCTAGCATTGGATTGACTCATGTCGACTCCTACAATCATCGTTGCGGCACACAAGCCCTATTGGATGCCTGATGATCCGCTTTATCTTCCTGTGCAGGTGGGTGCTGCTGGAAAAGAATCCATCCCTCACTTCCAGCGCGATGATGAGGGTGACAATATCTCTACTGAGAACAACCACTACTGTGAACTTACTGGACTCTATTGGGCATGGAAGAACCTTGACGCTCCAGCAATCGGTCTTGCCCACTATCGCCGGCACTTTGCAGGTTCTGGTGAAAAGGGAGTTCTTACTAGCTCAGAAGCCCAAGATCTTCTGGCGAAAGCTCCAGTAGTCCTCCCTAAAAAGCGCAAGTACTATATCGAGACTCTTGAGTCTCACTACGCCAATACCCTCGACGGAGCTCATATCGACTATATTCGCGACACGCTCTCAGAGGTTGCTCCCGACTACCTCGCTAGCTTCAACCATCACATGAAGCAAACCGGTGGGCATATGTTCAATATGATGCTGATGCGTAAGAATCTCCTGGACGAGTATTGCTCTTGGCTTTTTCCTGTCCTCAAAACTGCCGAGAAACACCTCGATTACAGCCAGTTAAGTCCTTTTGAGGCTCGCGTGCCGGGTCGAATGAGCGAGTATCTACTTGATACTTGGCTCGAGAAGAACAGCGTTCCATTTATGGAAGCACCCCTTAAAAATATTGAACCTGTTAATTGGATTAAAAAAGGTAGTTCATTTCTTGCCGCTAAATATAGCGGCAAGAAATACGAGAAGAGTTTCTAATGAAACAGTTAGCTGGTAATGACAATCGTCAAACGCATAGGTCGGCGCGTATTTGGGGTTTGGATGCGCTTAAGGCATTGGCGATATGCATGGTCGTCCCTCTTCATACAGGATTATTCAATATCGATATTATTGACAATCCTAGTGTGCAGACATATTTGCAATTTGCCATTCGAATTGCTTGTGAAGGTGTACCAATCTTCTTTTTTGTGAACGGGTTTCTCTTGCTTTCTGACAAACCATTTGATGAGAGAAAGCATTGCCGTCGTCTAAAAAAAGTAATAGTGCTCTTAATTGTGTGGTCCCTTATTCTTATTATTTCTCAAGCGCTTGTGACAGGCAGTCCCTTGACCTTAAATACAGTGGTTCAATGGATGCTTGAAACGGGTCCTGGGTCTCAATTTACGGGAGTACTATGGTTCCTTCAAACCTTAGCCGCATTGTATATTATTACTCCATTGATATATGTAGCACTTAATAACAATCTGACAGTCAAGTATTCTTTTGTCGTGCCCCTATTTTTATTAGCTATTACCATCGCGGCGTTGTCTTATATTATTTCTTTTTTGCAGGCTGTTTTACCGGACTCCTGGGGGATGGCAATAGAAAATGCTCGCAGCTGGGTGTTTCGGCTAAATCCCTATAACGGAATTGACGCTTTGGTTTATTTTGTTTGCGGAGGTCTCGTAAGACAAGGCCTTTCAATTAAGGCAAAAGATGCAAGAATGGGATTGATAACATACGGCCTTTTAGTGATCTGGTCTATTGCGCTTAGCCTTTTAAGAGGAAAAGTTAGCGGAATGGGCATCCTTAGTACAGTGCTTGGCGTCCCAGTAATCATTGGATGGTTCTATCTATTTATGAACCCGATTACTGAGATCGTGGGGAAAAAGCCAATTGCAAAGTGGATAACATCTTTAGGGTCATCAACACTAGGAATCTATTTACTACATATGCCAATAATAACGCTTGTTGCTCAAATATGGCACCCTGCGGACTTTTTGGGGAGGCTTATTTACACAACTGGGATCACTTTATTCTGCTGGCTAATTACTACGGGCATGATGCGAAATAAATATTTAAGAAAAATTATAACAATATAAAAAATATGACTTTGTGATTGTAATTGGAGAGTCCTAGAAAGCTGACAGTGCTTAGAGTAATTGATATTTAGACGAGACCGTTTTAAGGAGGTGTTTCTATGTCGTTCCAAAACGCACTGGAATTACTAAAACGAGGTGGATGGCGCCTACTAGTCACTTCGATTCTGTGCATCTTTATAGGGATGGGAAATGCTTTTTTTAGGGGAGGAACTAGTGATGTCGCATTGCTTTCATTTAGCATCTCGCCTAAGCAGGATGTGTTAATTAGATATGGGGGTTCGAGTAATGCCCAAAAGGAACTCGAATCGCAGCTCCTTTCAAGTGCAAAAAGTGGCTCACTTTTACGGGATGAAATTCCAGATTTATTAGATAGGGCAGGAATTTCATTTGAACCATCTCCTCTATTGAAGGGCGCCAATTCATACACGCTCATGCTTAGGGGGGCGTCCGATTCATTTGACCACGGTGTACTGGATGAGGTTAAAACAGCTCTAATTGAAGCGGAGGACGCCAAAGGAGGGTCCTTAAACATAGAAATTCTTGGCATCTATAAAAATGTATTAACCGCGCAATCAATAGCGGCCATTATCCTTTTAGGATGTCTTCCGAGTTATATGATCCTGCTAATATACGGAATAAAGATATTCGTATATAAAAATATAAAAAATACAACAAATGTAATAGAGGATAGTCCTAAACATCTAAAAGTTAATTTAGAGGAGGGCCAAGAGCAGGCAAGTTATGCGCTCAGAAGCTCTTATGAAGACAAAGAGGGATCATATATTACTTATGGAGCATTATTGCTTGTAATACTTTATTATTTCTCAGGCTTTCTTCTCATCAATTGCACAGTACTGGAATTAGTGACGAAAGTAATGGTAGTCGCACTGCTTATTCTCAGACTGTGTCTTATTAAGTATAGCAAGCGGCAAGTTGTTGTAGGGGTACTGATTACTTTAGTCTTGTTTGTCAGTTGGCTTCAGTCGCGCGACTTGAGCCTTATGATTGTCTGGCTATTTATTATTGCTGCACAAAATGTCGACGTAAGGGCTTGTGCACTTATTGGTACAGTTACCTTAGGAGCTTTAGTTGCATTAACAGTTTTTGCCTCTGCCCTAGGAATTATTCCAAGCTATTATCAAGTGAGTCCAAACTTTACATTGAGAACTTCATTGGGCTTTTTGCATCCCAATACCCTTGGAATCTTCGTCATCTCTGCCTATATTGCTTGGTTGGTAATAAGGGCTCCTAAATTCAAGCTGCTAAGTGTCTTAGTAGCTATTCCCCTGCTGCTGTTTATTCATTTATATCCAAAATCTAGAACTTGCGAAGTACTTCTAATTTCAGCAGTTTTACTATATTCCTTAACATGTATGTCTATGAGCTGTCAGGGGAAAGGGCGAGCTATTTGCTTGTGGAGTATCGGAATTATTGGAGTAATGCCGCTAGTTGCTTCAGTGTTAATTGCATATGGTTTTGATGCTGATATAGCTTGGATGAGGAAGTTAAATGACTTGCTTTCAATGAGACCAGAGCTTGCGCATTTCTTTTTAAAACAAATGCCGCTTAATTTAATGGGGCATAACGTAGATTTACTAAACGTAGATTATAAAATTGTGAGTTCTTATCTAGTTGATATGGGTTATATCAACTTGCTTATTAGATTCGGTTTGATTCCATTTATGCTCATAGTAATTGTGCAAATCTTCGGACTCTTCGTTCCGTGCCGAATTGGTAGTCCCACGCCAGAGGCGCTTGGTCTATCGCTTTTTGCAATTATGGGTCTGATGGAGACAACATTTATGCTAGTGGCATTTAATTACTACATTGTAATTGCGGGAAATAGATTACTAGGTAAATTGTCAATGACGCAGAACTGCAACGGCATATTGGGATCTCTGAAGTAAGAAAGCGAGGCTTTTGTGAAAGCGATACCGCGGATAATTCACTATTGTTGGTTCGGGCACGGAAAGCTTTCGCAAGAAGGGAAAAATTGCATTGCTTCGTGGCGGGAATTTTTCCCAGGCTATGAAATTATTGAATGGAACGAAGCTAACTTTGACATTAATTGCTGTACTTATGTTAAAGAAGCATATGAGCAGAAAAAATGGGCATTTGTTAGTGACGTTGCCAGATTTAAAATATTGAATGAGTGTGGTGGCCTATACTTCGATACTGATGTAGAAGTGGTTAGATCATTCGAGGATATTTTGCCTTTAGGGCCATTTTTAGGGTACGAAAAGGATCCCATTCCTGATAAGTCGGTTGGTGTAGTGAATCCTGGGTTGGGTATGGGTGCTTATGCAAAGATGCCTTTTCTGGAACAAATGTTAAAAGGTTACTACAATAGTCCTTTTTTAACTAACCGAGGGAGACAAGTACGAGGAGAAACCGTAGTGACAAGAACTACGGAATATCTAATTAAACAAGGGCTTCAGGCCAAGCAGGGGGTGCAGGAGGTTGCGGGCTTCCGTATATATCCCACGGAGTACTTTTGTCCTAGAAGCTTTGAAAGCGAGACACTAAGAGTTACCTCACATACGCATTCTATCCATCATTACGACGCCTCTTGGATATCACCCCAATACAGATATCAGATGGACCTAACACGAAATTATCTGGAGAGAGGCTGGAATAAAACGTTAGCTGTTACTGCGGCAAGGATCCGTCGCATGCTTAAATACCGTAGTTAGTAGTGAGAGTATTTAATTATGTTGTCACATGAATATAATAAAATGCAGTTGTCTGTAGTTATTCCCGCATATCAAGCAGAAAGCACTATCCGAGAAACGCTTGAAAGTCTGTTGAAGACTCCAAGCAAAGACTTCGAAGTAATTGTTGTAAATGATGGCTCTACGGATAGAACCGGAGAGATCTTACTTGATATAAGCGCAAATGATTCAAGAGTAAATATAATTACACAGAAGAATATGGGAAGATCAGCTGCTCGCAATGCTGGTCTTCAGGCAGCGAGTGGGCAGTGGATTATGTTCCTTGATGCAGATGATTGTTTTCTGCCAAATTGGAAAGCGGGAATCGACCAAGTGCTAAGTAATAATACTGCGGATCTGGCAGTATTCGGATATTTAAAAGATGGAGAGCTGCCGTCAAAATTGAAGTACGATGAATTGAGTCAGATAGATAGCGTAGCTATTCCAGCAAAAAGCGTGCTAGATAAATGCCTTCATAAAGATACGAATTTGAAATTACCATTTCAAAATCTATTCGAGTGGAATGCTGTTTGGGGACGGCTTTATAGTAGTAAAGTAATAAATATTTTAAAAAAATGTATAGGAAGTTCTTTGTTTCCTGTGGGAGTTAAGTTCTCAGAAGACTACTATTTCAATATATTATATTTAAATGCAATCGCTTCTAAAGGGGAAGTAGAGTTTGTATATAGTCCACTATATCAATGGAATCTATCCGTATCGCAGACAGTTTCAGTAAATGATGTAAATGATCCAGATTCTCTCTTACCATATGAAACAGCAGTGAATAGTTGTACTATGTTTGATGAAAACGAAAAACATGCAATGATGGCAAAGGAGATTGCGCAGCAGTTCCGAAGGTCTGCTACATTGGATGTCAAGTATTTGCCACAAGCCGCAAGAGTGTGGCATAGGGTCGTAAAGTCCCTTTCGATCTCTCAATTCACAACAAGTGTTCCGGAATACTGGGGGACTAATAAGTGGGTTTATTACCTACCGGCTTTATTCTGGAAACACGCCCATTATCAGGTGGCTTTATTCTTTATACACTATATCGATAAGGCGTGTAAGATACTATTTGAGTGACAATGTTGGTAAATTGGTAATATAGTCCATTAAACCTTTATTAATGGGACGTACACCGGATCTGTACTCGATTATCGTGGATCCTTCTTTGAATGGGTAAGGTAGTTCGGCATATGGGCAGCTACAATGCAGAAACAAATTTAAATACCGATAAGATATCTGTTATTGTGCCTGTATATAATGTCGAGATGTATTTAGCAAGATGCATCAATTCGGTTTTGGCACAGTCGTACATAAACATTGAGGTAATTTTGGTTGATGATGGGTCGACAGATAGATCTGGATATCTCTGTGACCTAATAGCCAAAGATGATAAGAGGATAAATGTAATTCATAAACAAAACGGTGGACTAAGTAGTGCAAGAAATGCCGGTATCGAGCACTGTACTGGATCGTATGTAACATTTATAGATAGCGATGATTGGGTTTCGCCTCTTTACTTAGAAGTGCTTTATAATTTGTTGACTTCGTATAATGCTAGTTTTGCAGTATGTAGTCTTCTAAAAACCGATGGAAGTAAGCAGTCGCTACAAGTAAAGGCGGATACATCTCGAGCTAAATGCTATTCAGCTAGCCAGTATTTGGACATTTATTTTCGCAAGAATGGAAATCGAACGATTCATTATGCGTGCGGAAAACTTTATAAGAGGGATCTTCTGGAAAACGATCAATTCCCAGTGGGCGTCCTCAACGAGGACGTAGAGAGCATGTTCAAAGTATTGTTAAAATCAAAAACTATTATAGAGACAGATGAACCACTGTATTATTACTATCAAAATCCTCAAAGCATAACGGGGACTTCTTTTGGAGAAAATTATTTGAGTCTTACAGATGTATGGAAGCGAATTGCCTCCCTAGCGAGGAAACGTGGAGGTCATGCAATTAAATATATAGATGATATAGAATATAATGTCGATAGGAGCTACTTTACTATTCTTGTAGATTCGGTTATTCACGGTAATAAACAGACAGATTTGAAATACGCTTCACAGATTAAAGAAAATCTGATCTTACTTAGAAAAGTATTGCGTCAGCTTATTAATGGAGATATGCGAATCGATAGGAAGATAGCGTGTCTTCTTGTTGCTTTTGGATACTACCCCCTTAGATCTATTTACCGAATAGTCCATTCTGTTGGTTAAGCCGCTTAGATATCAGAGGGTCCGATTAGCTTAGATTTGAGTAGTTTCGCCTTCTCGTATACATCAGTTTTGAATATATCAACTCCTTGCATTACAGAAGAAGGCAGCGTATTAGCATCTTGGAGCTTTGTGTTGAAAGCTGCTTTTAGCTCTGGCTGTAGCCAGTGGGTCCCGTCGGCACACTTTCTATCACGAATATCTCCATAACAAACAGGTGTGAGGTCGGCGATGGTGCCAAGGGTTAATAGGGCATGCCCGTTATAGCAATGGGGAAGTAAGCATCGTCCGACTGGTTTTTCGGGAAGAGGCTTATCTGGGTTGGCGAAAATATTGCCAACCGATACTCCACAATAGCATTGGCGTGTATTTCCAGTAGACATATTTACCATGTAAGACCAGGCTCCAGCATTACAGAAACCTGTCTGACGGACTCCGAAAATTGAAGATTTAAATCGCCAAAAGCTAGAATCAAATGTGGACCAGATGGCGTTGTATTTTTCGATACTCAGGTTGGTTAGCATCTCAATGCCAGAAGTCGCATCATCCCTTGCGATTGTGAGATGAGGTAAAGCTCCAAAATTTGAAATGCAGTATTCCTTAACTTCCTCGATAAATGGGATAAGCTCGTCTGTAGGAGTAATCTCTACTGTAATGGAAGCTCCTGAATGACGTGCTGCATTAACATTGCGAGCAAACTTATCAAGCATGCCTCGCTCTTTCAGCTGCAGGTAGTGAAGCGAGCACTTGAATTCAATATGAGAGAGAGCGTCTTTTTCCAAGTTGAGTATTTGATCGAGCTTCTTTGTAATGGTCATATTGGATACTATTTCGATCCAATGGCCTTCAAGAGCAAGCTTCCTAACGTACTCTTCGATATTTGGAAGTAAGAGAGTCTCTCCGTCTGCGCACAGGTTAAAAAATGATGGGCCACCGACTCGTTCCATTCTCATTGCATAAGCAACTTGGTCGGGATCGTATTTCATCGCCGGAATAATACCTTCGTACTGCGAGTCTCTTTGAGCAAGGTAGCAATAATGACAACGTAGATTGCAAACAGATAATGGGATACCGAAGAAAAATAACTTTTTCATAATGCTTCCTAACGGTGAAGTTTTCTGAATATACCTGCAAATAGGTGTTGACGTTCGGTTTTAGAAAAAGTAATGAAGATAACAATTAGCCAGCAGATAATACATGACAATGTGGCGACTCCGAAGAGCGTAAGCCAAGTATTGGGATACCAAAAATAGGTAATACCTGCAGTGATGATCCAAGTGAGAGCGCAGCAACCCACCGATTTGCAAGCCTCGAAGTAAAAGAACTTTACAGGCGTATTTAGCAATTGTGCGACGTATGGTGCTACTATTATGCAGTTGCGGACTATTCCAATAACAGAGCTCGTTCCCGCGATAGCAAGAAGGCCGAGATCGGTAAATTCGAGCAGTAGTAAAACAATAAGTACGTTGAGAGCACTCCCTACAGCAAATGCGACAGAGTTCACCTTAAGGTGATTGGTGGCTGTAAAAACGTTGTAAAGAGTCTGTAATCCTGCCCAAGGAATGAAATTCATGATCGAGAGAAAAGAGAGAACTGCAAGAAGATTTGCATCCAAAGATGGCACCCAAAGCAAATAAAACGGTACGGCAAGACAGCAGAACACGGCAATAGGCACGGACAAAATTAAGTTCGATAATTTAATATCACGCCAGAGACGAGCAAGCATCCCGCTGGTGCCCTCTTTGGCATAATCAATGACTAGCTCCGGCTCTAGATTACTATTAAGTGTGCTTGCAAGAGTAATAATTGCGGTTGGAACGGTTTTTGCAATTGAGAGAGTGCCCATTGGACCTGCTCCCACAAACCAGTTGGCAAATAGGAGATCTAGACCTGTGGTGAGAACGTTCCCTGCTTGATTTACGGTATTCCAAATGCCAGAAGAGGTAAGCATTTTTATAAAGAAAAAAGAAAAGTCGTTAAACTTGAATGTAATTTCGGGAATTAGTATCCGCTTGAAGTGATAGCAGATGGGGACGCTAATTAGCGACAAAGTGAGAGCGATCAGCGACACATAATGGATCTGGGACTCAAAGATAGAGTAGGCAAAAAGAAGAAATACAGCATTTAGGACATTGCGTCCTAAATTGATCATGTTCTGAATGTAGAGCTTATTTGTGACGAACATGGCACTGCAGAACAGTGAGACAAAGAGGTTCACACCAAAATTAATGAATACAAAGGAAAACAAAAGCTGAACATCTTGGAGATTAGCATTGCCAAGATCGACAATCTGCTGAACATTTGCCACAACAGCTGCTGCAACAGGAAGGAAAACTAGACATAAGACTGTATTGCATACTACGAGAGTAGAGTAATAGGCAGTGGCTTCTTTTTTATTGCCGCGATGGTAGGCAGCGGCAATAAAGCGTGAGCCCATTGAGTTGAAAGCTAAGGTAATCAACGACGCATAGGATACAAAATTGTTCGCAAGTTGGCTAAAGCCGGTCGCTGCTTCACCTACCGTGGCAACCAAGTATGAGGATAAGACAAAGCTAATTCCCATTTGGACCACGAGAGTGACGATCGCTGAGGCAACATTGAAGGCCGTAGCGACCTTACTTGACTGCATCAAGGATCACCTGCTTGATTGACTCATAATAAGGTGCGCGCTTACCACGACGATAAGTTAGGGGGCCGACTTCAAGAACATCTTGAATAGCCTGCTTGGCCTCGAATGCCGAAGTAGCAACCTTGATATTCGGTATGTCAGAAAGCCAAGAGGCTCCTTCTTGAACTTTATGGCTTACGTTGTCTAAGGCGACACAAGGCGTCCCGGTGATAGCAGAAAAAATCATTCCGTGAAGACGGTCTGTAACGACCAGTTTCGCGGAGGCAAACTCATTCCACTTCGCCTGTAGCTCTTCGGGGCGCCTGGCGCGACCAATGAATTGAGTTGCAGAAAGAGTTGAAGTGTTATGAACTAAAGAAAGTTTGTCTCTTAGAAAGCACTCAAGGGTCTCTGCATCTTTAGGTTCAAGAACGCGCTCTTTGTCAGATCTTAAGCAGAGTAATGCGCCGCTCCTCTCATGGTATAGATCGTCTAACTCTAGGTAGGGAACTATATCGGGAACAAGATAATTTGTAGTTTGAGGAGATAGTACTTTAATAAGTTTATAAGTAGGTTGATCCCTAGAATAGAAGACTATATTAGGATTCTCGGAGAACACCTGTGCTGTTTCTTCTTGAGTGATTCGTCCAAGAGGAGTGTCTTCGTAATAAGCGGTTTGAGGAAACATGACTATATGATTGTTCTTAAACTTGTTAAGGATAGTATTGATAAAGGTATTTTCTTCAGGCCAAAGAGTGCCTAAGTTACCTCCTCCATCAATAATAATGAGGTCATGAGGACGGACTAGATGGTCAATGTGACCATGAAAACGTTCATAGGTGGTTCTAGGGATCTCAAAGGCAATGTCATTAAGACCTGCATCTGATAGCAGCTGCTCCTGCGCATAGACGATAGCCTGATCGCCGAGGTTCGAATGGGTTGGGGTGCCCATAACAATGACCGAAGAAGAGTGATGCTTCTGGTGAGAGGCAAATGCTGGTACAACAGAGGCTAAGGAAGTGCGGCGGTGTACTGCCCCTATGTAGTGAGTAAATGGCTTGAGTTTCATGATAGCTAATGGATCGCTTTCTTGATACTTGTGAAAAGATTTGGGGCGTGGCGGAACAAATTAGTTGCAAGAATATTTTTAAAAGAGCGCGAGGGCTTAAACGATGAAGTCAGGTAATCGTATCTGGCATCCCAGCAATCTTTTAGATACTTGAGGTGTTTTTGGTTAATGGTTGGGTCTGGATCTGATGCATATCGAGCTTCAGATAACGGGGCTTTCGCGATAGAGAGAGCCTCCCAGGCCGGTGCAAACCAATGTTTATCCGTGAGATAGTCAATGCGCTTTAAAAGTGCTTCAGAGGCGTCAAGATAATTTACAACCGTTTTTGCATGGGTTATCGATTGAGGGTTCTGAGCGTAGTAATAATCATCTATCGCTACAGTTGCAATACGAGAGCATTGAGCTGCAAGACGATGAATGATGTATTCGTCTTCATGGAGTTTTCCCACATCGAATCTTTCGTGGGAAAACAACTCTCTTTTATAGAGCTTTCCCCAGGCAACGATAAACTCAACAGAGTCTGCGTGGCCCATAGCTCGATCCCAGAATTGTTCCTCATCAATAAGCTCAGATGGTGCGCATATACGGGAAAGAGGCTGTCCTTCTGGATCTGTAAAAGTAAATCCACCAATAGTCATGTCAGCCTGAGTGGCAGATTGCCGATCGACGAGCTGCTCGATTTCTTGTGATCCAATGAAGTCATCGGAGTCTAGGAAAAAAAGAAAATCGCCCGTGGAATTATCGATGCCTGTGTTGCGAGCACCGGATAAGCCTGCGTTGGGCTGATGGATTACTATGCAGCGAGAATCACTTTTTGCGATTTGTTGGGCGATAGCAAGCGTATCGTCTTTTGACCCGTCGTCAATAACCAGTACTTCGAGGTTGCTGTATGTCTGTTTAAAAACAGATTCAAGGCATCTCGGCAAAAAGGTGGCTACGTTGTAAGCGGGGATTATTATTGATACCTTATGCATCAATGTGGGCTCTCCAGGTAACTCTAGCCATTAAGGGCATTTTGGAAGTTGAGTGCGAGATCAATAAAGGGCACTTCTTACAACCTTATGGCATTGTTGCTTATTCACATACTTGTTGTTGCTCTTTTAGAAAGATTCTTGAAGAGAACATGCATGCGAACTCGTTGTGAAATAAGAGGAGAGCTATTGCAGCGGAAATCTAAAAGGGACGTTGTGATCTCTGCTATACAGACAAAGATCTTCGAGCCATGAGATATTTTGATTGAGACCTTTCCCGTCATATAGTTGCCATTCATGAGTAAAGAAAATCAGTCGTTTATCAGCAACTTCAGGCGCATTTTGGGAGTAAAGTCTCTCTATTTCTGTGTAAACAGAAGCTGCTTGAGGGACTCTATATTCGTATTCAGAGAAAAATGAGGGTGAGAACCATTCCCCACGCATGTCCGTTGAAAAGAATCGGAGGCTGGTCGATTGGTCTGTGAGTTCCCCGTTGTTGTGCAGCTGTGAAAGCTGTTCTTTATTGAGGTAATAGCTGGGGCGAGTAGCAGCATCTGCGGTGAGAAGGCCGCGGGCGCCGTAGGGTGCATCTCTCATTCCTAGTAATGCCTCTTTGGACCCATTAAAACGGTCTAGGCGTACTACTCGATCAAGAGACCCGATGTTTCCAGTAAGGTCTTGAACGGCTTTAGAAAAGCTAATCCAATCTTGTTTTCCTTGATCGTATGTGGCGCTGGAGTAGCCTCGGGTTGTATCGGGCGCATGCAGGCCGAATTTGAGCCAATCGGAAGTGTTGGCAAAGTCATGTTGGTAGGACGTGCCTATATCTTTTATGTCAGACAAATAGCAGTACAAGCTAAATTTAGCTCCGTACTGTTCGTGAAGTCTTTTTAGGTACGCAAAAAATGGTTCGTCAAATGCGTTGGTGTACTTGGTTTTATTTGTTTTGAGATTAGACAAAGAAAGGCTTACATCGTCAATCGATGCATGCATTGAGGGCGTGTGAGCTTGTGCAGTGCACAAAACAACGCTCGCACCAAGTATCAGAACAAGAGTTATGAGAAGCAATCGGGGGGTCTTCATTTTGAGAGTCAACTGAGACCACACAATGCGACGGAGTGATTCATATTATATAATGCCTTATATATCACGTTCGTTGTTGAAGCTTAAATACCGTAATGCGAATGATGTAAAAAAACAACCGAAGGTTACTGTGTGCGGGTGTATTCGTACTCGCCTAAAACCATATTGTCGGAATAGAGATTGACACGAGCCTGCTCGATGGCGGGGCTTACATCAAAACCTACGGCAGCGAGAACGTGACCTAGCTCTGGAGTGAGTTGATCTACCAAGGTCGAAAGATCCTTCTTAGACATTGGCTTGGTGCGAAGCCATCCTGTCTTGAGGGTGGAAGGGCGTTCTTGAGGAAAGGTTTTCTCGGGATCGAAAGAGGCCATGATCGTGAGTGTGGGGGCCTCGAAGGAGAGCTGGAGGGAAAGGTCTAAGGGAAGGTTGAGTTCGGTAAGGCTTTGGATGGTTTTCTCGGTAACGTAGCTAGGATCGCCTTCCATGGCCTTTGTGAGCCAGTCTATGGCAGATTCGCGAGCAGCTTCGAGGGATTGGGCGCGCTCGGTTTGGGCGGCAAGGAAGGCGTTGCGTCGGGCTTCCCATCCTTGGAGGGCAGCGGTGACTCGGTCTTGGGCGCGTTGGGCGATATATCCCAAGCGCAGCTGCTTGGTTTTCCAAAAGGCGAAGGGATTCACGGCGGCGCGAGCTTCCCGGCCAAGCTCCTGGGCGATGGCGTCTAGGGAGGGCTCGGGCTCGTCGAAGGGTTCGGGGTCTACGTGCCAACTTTGGACGTCGGCAAGGTTGCTCTCATACCAAGCGAGATCTTGGGGAGTGGGAGCGAGGTCACCAATGGAAGCTAGGGCGTCAAGGCGGGATTCGAAGTTTTGGATCGCTTGGGCTGCCGCTGCTTTTGCCTGAGTGCGGGCCTTGGAAGCGCCGTCTTTGTATTCGCGCGTGCCCTTGATGGCTAGGAGGAGGTCGGCCTCGGCGGGAGAGTCACCGATGGTTCCAGTGGTGTCCTGAATGGTTTCTTTTCCGCCGGCAGTTACGGTGACTTGCGCCGTTGGATGGTCGCCGGCAAGTGAGCGCCAGCGATTAAGAGCCTCTAGTTGGCGCTGGGTGATTTTGGGATCCTCGCAACCAGGCGCGGGCGGGACAATGGCTTGGCTAAAGCTGGTGTCTGGAGTGATTTGTTGAGGTGTGGGATTCGACCCAATGGTGGTCCATTTTGGGCGTGAGCTTGTTGTTTGGGGTTTGGTTGTCTTCGAATCCATGAGGGCTCCAGGTTGAATGTGAGTGCGAGTTGATGGGTCGGTTGTAGCGAGGTTGGCTGCGCGCAGCCAACCTTTGGTGCGGATTGCTCGGGTTAATGAGTATCTTATTGAGTATATTCTGATAGTAAGCTGATATTGAACTTATAGATGGTTATGAATTTGTAAACCTGTGGAGGCAACCATGGGATTGAATCTATGGCAGACCGTAAAGTCCTTGGTCATGAGGAACGATGCAGAGGCTTTTGACGAGGTGGAATCTGATCAAGATCCTGTACTGGAGCTGGATGACGACGTTCGTACCGTTATAACTGGTGCTATGGAGCATGCCAAGGGATTTAGTCCCAAGGTGATCGCAAGCTGGGCGTTGGGTGGAGTTCTGGCATTGTCAGTGGTTACCAGTGCATTTGCCGGGGGTTCACCCGCAACGCCTCCCAATGCCCCAGAACCACCTTCGCCAGCTCCGGTTGTCCAGGCAGCTCCTGAGTCAGAGGAGGAGCCACAGGCTTCGGACGTGAGGGTGTCTGTGGTGGTATCCGAGCAGTGGCCCATGGAGGATGCTGAGGCTGCTTCGGTTGTAGTGGAAGTCACGGGCACTGCTGACGATGGCGAAGAAGTGGCTCAAAGTGTGTCGGTGGTGCCGGGGTCCTCGCGCGCGCTGATCTTAGAGCCCGGAGCCTATTCTGTGGCAGCTAAAACATCGGAGGTCACCCTTGCCGACATGGTGTTTGTGGCCAGCGGGCAAACGCTGGCGGTGGATGGCTCGGGCGACGATCTGTCTGCCACGGTAACCTTTGTACTGGATGAGGCGAAGACCCAGGAAATCGCAGATGCCAAGGCAGAAGCACAGCGTGCAGCCGAAGAAGAAGCAGCGCGCCAAGCCGAAGTTGAACGCCAGGCTGCGGAGGAAGCCGAACGGCAGGCTACTGAGGCGGAGGCGGCACGTCAGGCAAGGGCTGCAGCTGCAGAGGCTCAGCGTAACGAGCAGACGGTGTATATCACGGATACAGGTTCGAAGTATCACAATGCTGGTTGTCGACATCTGAAGGAAAGCAAGCACGCGATCTCGCTCTCGGAGGCTCAGGCGAGGGGTTATGAACCCTGCAAGCACTGTCATTAGAGAGTGAGAGTGAACTTACAGCGTTGGAGGTCGGGTTTCTCGGCAATGGGATGTCGGGAGAGATCGACGTGGCTTTTGATTGCCCTTTTTAATCGCGGACTCCGAGAGTTAACGGCAGGAGATTGGGTTTTGTTGAAGTCGCTCCGTAAGGGGTAGAAATCGTTCATTAATCTATCCATATAGTGGTAGATTGGCTGTCGGGCTTTTTCTTACGGCCCAAGCGTGTCTGATTTCTGACTGCCATCTCCGGCTGCAGCCTACCTTTAGGAGTTCTTTTGTCTGCCAAGCATATGGCCTCTGGCTCTTCTCGTCCCAGCTATCGCCCCAAGGGGAATTCTTCCTATCGCGCATCTCATAGTCGTTCCGCGGGAACGGCAGGCAATGCTTCGCAAGGGGCTTCGCCCTACACCCAGCCCTATCAGCCTACGGCTTCTCGGTATTCTGGTGACGCAGTCTCCTATGTGAAGTCGCGCAAGGGCGCTGGGGCGCCTGGCAAGCCTGTTCGCAGGGGGCCGCGCTGGTGGCAGATCCTGCTCATTGTGCTAGCGGTGCTGATAGTAGTGGGTGGTACCTGCGGCTTCTTTATGTATGAGGACTTGAAGGCTATCAAGTCTGAGGCGCAGAATGCCAAGCAGGAGCTTGCTGTATATAAAGATGCGTTGATGAATGGCAAGTCGGATGAGCTATCTAGCTCGGCGGCTTCGCTGGCTCAGAGCACTCAGACCATGGCAGATCGTCTATCGAGCCCGCTTTGGACTGCGGCTGAGATTGTGCCGGTTTATGGCCAAGATGTGCGTCAGGGACGCGAGCTAGTGGGCGTTGCCAATGACTTTATGCACAACGGCTTGCTGCCGTTTTCTAACGACTTGAATGGCGTATCCATCAAGTCGCTGGTGAAGGACGGCGGTCAGGTGGATATCCCCATCCTGCAAAAGGTCGTCAATGCGGTACTTGCGATCAAGGTTCCTCTCACGGATACCATCCATAAGATCCAGTCGCTGGAGCCATTCCATATCCAGAAGATCAATGACGTGCTTGAGGGCGCTCAGTCCACTTTGTCCCAAGCGAGTGACTTGTTGGATGAGGCGGACGATGTGTTGCCCCAGCTTCCTGTGATGCTGGGTGCCGATGGCCAGACCAAGACCTATCTGGTGGTGGCCCTTAACAACGTGGAGACCCGTTCTTCCGGTGGCTTCCCCGGAGCCTGGGGCACCATGACGGTGACGGACGGCAAGATTGCTCTTAATGGTGACTTTGCTTCGTTACAGAATGCCCGTCAGGATGCTGGCACTGGGTTTACTCCCACAGATGAAGAATCTGCTGCCTTTGATATGGGTAGTGCTGCGTTTAATCCTGGCTCGGCCATGATGACACCGCAGTTCCCGCGTGCCGCAGAGGCTGCCGCTCAAAGCTGGCTGGCATTTAAGAATCAGGCGGTCAATGGCGTGGTGGCTGTTGACCCCGTGTTTTTGCAGTCGCTGCTGGCGGTGACAGGGCAGTCGGTGGATGTGAATGGCATCCATGTGGACGGTTCTAACGCTGCCACTGTGCTTATGCATGACACCTATTGGAACATTCCGGTGGATGCGCAGGATGCGTTCTTCTCGGGCGTCGCCGGCGCATCGTTCCAGGCCATTTTCGCCGGTCTTGGCCACGCCGACAGCGGCGACCTGGCCAAGACCATCTTGGATGGCGCTCTGACGCGCAACTTCCAGGTATGGATGGCTGATCCTGATCAAGAGGCGGCCATTGATGCCCTGGGCTTCTCGGGCAAGCTGGAGGCTGATCCCGCCAAGCCCGTGCTGGGCACCTATACCAATGACTACACCTGGTCCAAGATGGACTGGTATCTGAACATGAACACCCAGGTGGGCGAGGGTGTGAAGAATGCTGACGGCTCTACCAGCTATCAGGTGACTACCACTGTGACAAACGCTATGACGCCGGAGGAGGCTGCGGCTGCACCTTTGTATGTCTATGGCGGTAACCCAGACAAGCGTAGTCAGGGCGACATGCTTACGCATCTGTACCTGCTTGCACCCGCGGGGGGTTATATCTCTGATATTCAAGGCCAGGGAGGGGTCTTCTCGGTAGCGCAGCACTCGGTGTACGGATACGACGAGTGGACCTGCTCGCTGCAGGAGAATCCCCAAGAGACCACTACCATCACCTATACGGTGACTACCTCGCCTGAGGCCACGCAGCCTCTCACGGTGAGCCGCACTCCGGCTGCCAGGAGCTTCTCTTAGCGGCGGTGTGGGATTGAGATAGCTATCTGCGCCCTGGCTTCCTAGGAGGTCGGGGCGTTTTTTCTTGGCTCGTGAGGTGGAGATGGGTATGTAATACGTGCTACACTTCTTCCAACTTAGGAATGGGAGGAGTCTATGGCGACTATCAGTGCGCGGGTCCCTGATGAGATAAAGCGGCAAGGAGTGGACGCACTGCGGGCTAAAGGGGCCACGGTAAGCGATTTAGTGAATGCAGCCTTTAATCATCTGATTCAAACAGGGGAACTCCCAGGGGAGGGGCCTTCTGAGGCGGTGGCGGTCTTGTCGCGAGGGCCTCGTGGGTTGGATGGGGCGCAGATGCAGGAGCTGCGTCGGTCTCTAGCGGCGACCACTTTTGAGGGAGTGCATCTGGAAGGGTTGGATGTCAGGCGCGCGCTGGCAGAGGGGAGATGCCGTGACTACGAGGCTCTTTCTTGATACCTGTGTGCTGGTGGACTACTTTGCCAAAAGAGAGCCGTTTTTTGATGTCACGGTGAAGCTGCGGGTGGCTCAGATGTTGGGCGACGTGCAGCTCTGGTGCAGTGCTAAGTCTTTTACGGATGTGTTCTATATAGTGGCTCGCGAGGTGGGCAGCGAGGATCTCCAGCGGGCATTTTACGAAAGCTTGGATTTTTTGCATGTGGCATCGGTGGATGCGGGGTGCATTAGAGAAGCATGCGTCTGGGGTTGGGAGGATTTCGAAGACTGCTTGGTGGCGCTGACTGCCAAGGAGTGCAGGGCTGACGTGCTGCTTACACGGGATGCTTCAGGATTTGAAAAGTCTCCTGTGCCGGTGATGACGCCTCGGGAATATCTGGAGCGGCTGCAGGAGGAGCAAGGGATTTGGTACGTCACTGAGACGCTTTAGCCTGCTTGTAGTCTTTTCAGTTCTTCCTTAGACTGTGGGGACCGTCCGCTCCTTTTGGAGGTAGTCCATGGTTTCAAGTGTGTGGCGCCGCAGTGATGGCGTCTTCTCGGCAGTTTTGGCATTGATCGCAGTATGCATGGCTGTGTGCGTGGCAGCCCCCGCGCAGGCATTGGCGAAATCCTACGAGATATCTCGGGTGGCTATCGATGCCACGCTGGATGCCGATGGCACGCTGCACGTGACAGAAGATCGCACCTTTGATTTTGACGGCGACTTCAACGGCGTTTACTGGCGGCTGCCTCAGGGAAACTACGAGGGGCGGCAGCTGGAGCCTAAGGTGGAGTCGGTGGGAGTGGTGAGCGACAACGGGGGTTTTGAGCCGTTCGTGCAGGACTACTCCGGCGATCCCCATAGCTACGAGCTCACCCAATACAGCAGCTATGTGGAGGCAAAGCTCTATAACCCGGCAGAGGACCAGCAGGTAACCTATCGCATCACCTATTCCATTCCGCAGCTGGCCACGGCCTGGAAGGATACCGGGGAGCTCTATTGGAAGTTTGTCTCGGATGGATGGGATGAGACCTCGCACAATGTGACCTGCACCATTCATCTGCCGGTGCCGGCGGGGCAGCAGGTGGCTCCAGAGCAGAACGTGCGGGCCTGGGGCCACGGCACCCTGGATGGAGAGGTGCGTTTCTCGGGCGACGACGTGGTGTACATGGTGCCCGCAGTGGGCAGCGACGACTATGCGGAGGCGCGCATCACCTTCCCGGTGGAGTGGCTGAGCGTGGCCCCTTCCGGCGAGTCGCGCATGAGCACCATCTTGGAACAGGAGCAGCGCTGGGCCGACGAGGCTAATCGCAGGCGCGAGATGGCGCGCTCCATTTACTATGGCGCGTTGACCCTGGTGGTGGCCGTGGGCGCGGTGGCCTGCGTGGTGTCGCTGCTGCTCTATAGGCGCTACAAGCAAAAGCACAGGCCGGTGTTTGAGGACCGTTATTTCAGGGATGTGCCGAGCGATGACCATCCGGCGGTGCTGGGCGCGCTGATCCATGACGACGAGGTGGGAAGCCCGGAGCTCACGGCAACGCTCATGAGGATCTCGGACGAGGGGGCCGTGGACCTTTCCTACGTGCAGACGCCCAAGAAAGGCGCGTTCTCCAGGGGGAAGGAGACCTACAGGCTTACCTATAACCCCAAGCGTGCGCAAAAGATCGAAGATCCTATCGATAATGCCCTGCTGGACTTGCTCTTCAAGACGGTGGCGCCTCGGGTGAAGGACTATGAGAAGCCTGCTGACGGCCGCATCGAGCTGGACTTTGACGACATCAAGAAGGTGGCCAAGAAGAAGCCCGAGCGCTTTATGGATGCCTATAAGGAGTGGAAGGACACGGCCGAGGGTCAGGCGCATCTGCGAGGGTTCTTTACCGATTCCAGCAATGGCCGGGGCTGGTGCGTGCTGATGATCATCCTGTGCGGCCTAGCGGCCTTCTTGGGATTCTTCGCCTTCTTGATCTTCGAGGCGCCGCTTCCCATGTTTTTGAGTCTGCTGTCGCCTGTGGCGGGCATTGTGGCGTCGGCTATTGTGGTGGCGCACCTGAAGGCATTGTCGTCTGAGGCTGTGGAGCTTACCGCGAAGCTGGAGGCTCTGCGTCGCTGGCTCAAGGAGTTCACCCGTCTGGACGAGGCGGTGCCCACCGATGTGGTGCTGTGGAACCGCCTGCTGGTGATGGCTGTGGTGCTGGGCGTTGCCGACGAGGTCATCAAACAGCTGCGCATGGTGCTTCCGCAAATGCTGGAAGACCCGGACTTCATGCCCACTTATATGTGGTGGGGCACCTATGGGCGCATGGACTCGCCGGCCTCGGTCTTCGAAGAGGCCTCTCGGTCGAGCTACCAGGCTTCTGTGGCCGCGCTGGCGGCCTCTTCCAGCAGTTCTGGCGGCGGCGGAGGCGGCGGGTTCTCCGGCAGCGGCGGAGGCGGCTTTGGCGGCGGCGGAGGCGGCGGCGCCTTCTAGCTGCAGGGCGCTTGGGGGCGCCCTGTGAGCCGCGAGTTGCTGTGGGCGCCGTGGCGACAGGCTGCCGGGCATTTTGTGCTGCTGAGCCGCTGGGTGCCCACTGCTGCGTTGCGAGCGATGCGGACGTAAAGATGCGCGTCCAGGGTCCCAAGGGATTCTGGACGCGCTTTTGCGTCGAGGTGCGAATGGTGCGGACCGTGGTCGTTTGGGACAGCCTCATGTGTTCAAACTGTTAAGAGAGGGGACCTTGGGCGGCGGCGCTCTGAGGCGTCGATGGGTTCCTTGGCGCAGGAGGCGTATAACGCGTAGAGTCATAAATATAAAATACGCAAGTGGTAAAACAACCTGAAAGATGCATAACCCCTGCATGATAAAAGTATGCTAAAAGCTATGAATGAAATGCAGGGATAGTAACATACACTTCCCTCGCAATACCCCCGTTTACCACTAAAAACGCCATAGCTACCTCTTGCCGCACTGCATAAGCTCTCCATAACTTTTGGGAGTTGCCGGGGGTATACAAATAGCCTACGGAGTTTGCGTGGTACCGGGCCGCGCGATCTTCTTATTAAAAAAAGCAATGGGAGGTTTCCATGACTTACACCAAAGCTCCGGGTAAACCGGACCGCATCGTAGTCGCCCTTGGCGGCAATGCTCTTGGCGACAACCCCAAGGAGCAAATGGAGCGTATCAACGTTGCAGCTCCTGCTCTGCTTGGCTTGATCGAGCTGGGCAATGAGATTGTGATCACCCACGGCAACGGCCCTCAGGTTGGCATGATCCAGAAGTCTTTTGCCACCGCCAATGAGGTCAACTCTGATATTCCCGCGATGGACCTGCCTGAGTGCGGCGCTATGAGCCAGGGCTACATTGGCTACCACCTGCAGAAGGGCCTGGGCAACGAGATCCGCCGCCAGGGCAAGTCTTGGCATGTGGCCACCATCGTGACCGAGGTCGAGGTAGACAAGAACGACCCTGCCTTTGAGAACCCCACCAAGCCTATCGGCCAGTTCCTCACCGCTGAGCAGGCTGAGGAGGTCAAGAAGGAGAACCCCAGCTGGACTCTGGTAGAGGACTCCGGCCGCGGCTATCGTCGTGTAGTGGCTTCTCCTGCTCCTAAGGCCATCGTGGAGATTGGCTCCATTCGCCACCTGCTGGACGAGGAGTACATCGTCATCGCCTGCGGCGGCGGCGGCATCCCCGTGGTCGAGGAAGACAACGCCCTGGTTGGCGTGGGCGCCGTCATCGACAAGGACCTGGCCGGCGAGCTTTTGGCCGAGGACTGCGATGCAGAGAAGCTCATCCTTCTGACCGCCGTGGATCACGTGGCCATCAACTTTGGCAAGCCTGACCAGAAGGATCTCGAGGACATCACCGTCGAGGAGGCCGAGAAGTACCTGGCCGAGGGTCAGTTTGGCAAGGGCTCCATGGAGCCTAAGGTCAAGGCTGCCGTCAAGTTTGCCAAGAGCCGTCCTGGCCGCGTGGCTATCATCGGCTCTCTGGAGAAGGCTCCTGAGGCCATGAAGGGCACTTCTGGCACTCGCATTCACCTCTAAGAGGACGGTTGGGCTCTGGAAGCCTGATCTTTCAAAGTGACTTGAAGCCTCCGCTAGGCGTGGCCTGGCGGAGGCTTTCTTATGCCGCAGGCAGCTTTGTTCTGGGTGGCTGCCGGGCGCTGGGGGGCACGCTTTGTGCCTATTTAGATTGCCTCCAGCTTGTTGCCGTTCTCTTGCGCGTCGTTGTATCTGAGAGATGCATAGATTGGCTTGGGGCGGCGAGGACATATTCCTTTGAGAACACCGCTGTGGCGCTTGGCCTTTTTTGGGCGCCGCATCATTTCGTGCACC
Organism: Olsenella sp. KGMB02461; assembly: GCF_012584445.1. Classification (GTDB taxonomy): domain Bacteria; phylum Actinomycetota; class Coriobacteriia; order Coriobacteriales; family Atopobiaceae; genus Leptogranulimonas. The sequence goes on along the minus strand of NZ_JABAHI010000008.1, from coordinate 1,285,725 downwards.
GGCTCAAAGGAGTTATGAATGAATAAAACAAGTCGCCGTTGGAAAGCCGCGGCCTTTTTGGCCGTCTGCTTCATGGCGATGAGTCTGGGCGGAACGGCAACAGTGGCGCTGGCAGAGGATCCCTCTGACCCGATAGAAGCCGCCCAAGATTCCCGCACCATTAGCAATCTAAGGTGGGCGGTGACGGGTTCGAACACCGCCACCGTGTCTTGGGACGCCGTGACGGGCGCTCGTTACTACGTGCTCTGGGTCATGAAAGACGGCGTGCATACGCAAACCTATTCGCTGCAAACCAACAGTTACTCCCTTACCATCGCAGAGCCCGGCACCTATGGGTTTGCGGTGGGCGTCGCTCAGACGGCAGGCGGCTCGAGCTCCTCGCTTATCAACGCGCGCGACACGGTGGTGACGGTTTCTCTGGATCCCAACAATGGCCAGGCGCCAACTCCCGTAGGCATGCTTGTGGAGGCCGGCCAAAGGCTGCAGTCAGATCAGACCCCGGCTGCTCCTAGTTGGGGCTCCCACAGCTTCAAGGGGTGGACCACCTCCCCGGTCGACGGCGCGTTGGCCCCTGTCTATGATTTCTCTGGCTGGGGAGCCCAGGTGATGGCGCCCATCACCCTTACCGCCCAATGGCAGCTGGCCGCTCCTGCCTCGGTGGGTTGGAGCGCCGATCATGCCCGGATAGCTTGGGATGGCGTTGAAGGTGCCAGCGGTTATCAGGTGACGGTGACCTCTGCCTCCGGCGAGACGCTGTTGGATGACCGCATGGCGGCAGACGCCCGGTCTACAGCGTGCCCGGCCTTGCGCCAGCCCGGAAGCTATACTGCCGCCGTCAAGGCGTTGGGCGGCCGAGGGGTGGCGAACTCCGCAGACACCCGCTCTGTATCGCTCCATACAGTCACCTTTGATGTTGCCGGCGGGTCCGGCGCCCCTGCCATGGAGCTGGTGGAAGCCGGCGGCTTGGCCTCTCGCCCCGCAGATCCCGTGCGTGCCGGCTATAGGTTTGACGGCTGGTATGCAAAAGGATCCTCTGCGCCCTATGACTTTGCCTCTCCAGTGGGCGCGCCGGTGGAGCTGGTGGCCCGATGGTCTATGCTTCCCTGCAAAGTGCAGCTAAACCTCAACGGCGGCACGCTGGAAGGCGACGATGTGACGTCCTATGTGCCTGGCACGGCACAGCCATTGCCTGGCGCGACCCACGTTGGCTGCACTTTTGGCGGATGGTATGACAATGCGCGGCTCACAGGGCAGCCGATGTCTGAGATCCCGGCTACGGCCACAGGCGACCAGGCCTTCTGGGCCAAGTGGAACCCTAACACCTATCTGGTGTATCTCGACCCTGAGGGCGGCCAGATCCTCGATCGGCGCCTCACCCATTACACCTATGGCACGGGCCTGGTCCTGCCGCAGATGGTGGTGCGCCCAGGCTACACCTTTGAAGGCTGGTATACCTCGTCTGACGGCGGCGACGCGGTGGAGGAGATCCCCGAGACCGCCACAGGCAACCTGATCTATTACGCCCACTGGAAAGCCGTCGAGGAGCCCTCTCAGCCCGATGAGCCGCAGGCTCCCGATCAACACCCCGATGAGCCGCAGGCTCCCGATCAACACCCCGATGAGCCGCAGGCTCCTGGCGAGATCCAAGGTCCAGAAGGCTCCCAAGCCCCTGGCGCGCCACAGCCTTCACAGGATGGCGCTGCGGGCAGCGAGGGCGCTTCTCGGCTTCCGGATCAAACATCAGGTGATTCCAAGGTTGCTGGGACCAAGGCGTCTCCCAAAGATCGGGCAGAGCGTGGGCTGCCGGCCACCGGTGACGAGGGTTTCTCGGCAGCCTATGGCCTAGGCGCACTGGCCGTCTTGGGCGTGGCGGCTGCAGCGGCAACAGCGGCGATGAGGCGCGCGCGGCACTAGCGTGCGGGACGCTTGGAGACGATCTTGCAGGGGGAGTTCGGCGGGCGGAGTCGCTTGCCGGGCTCCTCTTTTGTGGCACGATGGAACATGCAGTAGAGGGGAGCCAGAGCCTAGGAGAGAGAGGATTCATGGCAGAGAGGAAGATTCAAAAGGCGTTGGTCTCGGTGACGGACAAGAGCGGGGTGGCACAGTTTTGCCGCGCGCTCCACGACATCTACGGCACGCAGATCATCTCCACCGGCGGCACCGCGAAAGTGCTGGAGGAGGCGGGTGTGCCGGTGACGGAGATCTCGGAGTACACCGGCTTTCCCGAGATGATGGGCGGCCGTGTGAAGACGTTGCATCCCAAGGTCCACGGCGGCCTTCTGGCCCGTCGCGACAGCGCCGAGCACATGGAGGAGGCCGCGGCCCACGACATCCCCATGATCGACCTGGTGTGCGTGAACCTGTACGAGTTCGAGAAGACCGTTGCCAAGCCGGACGTCACCTTTGCCGACGCCGTAGAGCACATCGATATTGGCGGCCCCTCCATGCTGAGATCTGCGGCCAAGAATGCTCAGAGCGTCACTGTGGTGTGCGACCCGGCAGACTACGGGCGCATCCTGGACGACATGGCGGCCCACGACGGCGCCACCTCGCTGGAGCTGCGCCTCCAGCTGCAGGTGAAGGCCTATACCACCACTGCGGCCTATGACACGGCCATCTCCAATTGGCTGGCCGGCCAGCTTATCGATGCCGAGGGTGCTGCGCCCACTCAGTTCCCCGAGCGCCTGACCTTGGCCTATGCCAAGCAGCAAGACCTGCGCTACGGCGAGAACCCCCATCAGGCAGCGGCTTTCTACCGCGATGCCAACGCCGCTCCCCACTCGCTGGCCTGCGCCACGCAGCTCAATGGCAAGCCGCTGTCCTACAACAACCTGCTGGACACCGACGCCGCCTGGTCTGCCGTCCGCGAGTTTGACGAGCCTGCTTGCATCATCTTGAAGCACCAGAATCCCTGCGGCTCTGCCGTGGCCGCCAACGTCACCGAGGCCTACGACAAGGCCTATGCCTGCGACCCGGTGAGCGCCTTCGGCGGCATCATCGCCTGCAACCGCGAGGTGCCCCTGGAGCTGGTGGAGCACTTTGCCGACGTTAACAAGCAGTTTGTGGAGGTCCTCATCGCGCCCTCCTTCACTCCCGAGGCCCTAGAGCGCCTGAGCCGTCGCAAGAACCTGCGCGTCCTCGCCACCGGCGGCGTGGATGCTCCCGCCGCCCAGGAGATGCGCACAGTGGACGGCGGCCTTTTGGTGCAAGACGTCGACCACGTGACCGAGAAACCCGCCGACTACCAGGTGGTCACTCGCCGTGCTCCCACGGACCAAGAGCTTCACGACCTGGAGTTTGGCTGGAAGGTGGTTAAGACCGTGAAGTCCAACGCCATCCTCATCGCCAAGGACGACGCCGGCATTGGCATGGGGCCTGGCCAGCCCAATCGCGTGGATTCCGCCATCATCGCCTGCGACCGAGCCCACAAGGCCTGCGAGCGCATGGGCGTGGCGCCGGAGAACCTGGCTGCGGCCAGCGACGCGTTCTTCCCCTTCCGCGACGACGTTGACGAGCTGGCCGCCCGCGGCGTCACCGCCATCGTTCAGCCCGGCGGCTCGGTGCGCGACGAGGAGGTCATCGCTGCCTGCGACGAGCACAACATCGCCATGGTCTTCACCGGTCGCCGCCACTTCAGGCACTAGTAGCGTGCGTGGGCCTGTGGGCTAGGGCTTGCGGGTTTTCGGTGGGAATGAGGCCCCGAGGCCCCGTCTCCCTCACCTGGGGCGGCATTCTGTAGGTGGGGGCGACGGGCGACGATATGCATGCGATGGGTGGGCACTCGGGAGAGTGTCCACCTTTTTTGCGATGATTCAACGATGGAAAAGGCGCGGTGGGGATGGGGAAGCATCTGCAGACAATTTGGCAGCAGCCCTCTTGCTCATAGGGAGAGCACTCTTGGGATCTCTCGGTGGGGGCCATCTGAGCCGTTAATCTCGATGTTCTAGATGGTCACCTAGGAGAACAACTTGCAAAGCGGCGATGGCTATTAGGCCCCAAATAGAATGCTTCTCAAGCGATCTTCAAGCGATGATGACTCCTAGGCAGCCAAATAGAACAGAATAGGTTCTATTTGGCTGCCTAGGAGAACGGAGAGCTCACATAACTGTTCTCTTAGAATGCCTAGGAGTACGGAGAGCTCAAATAGCTGTTCTCTTAGAGTGCCTAGGAGAACAGCTACTCTCTCTGGATGTTCTTTTAAGGCCCTAAGGAGAACGCAGCTACCCTAAACACGGCTGCCCTAAGAAGAACGCGGCGCTTCCAGGCGGGCTTTCTTTTGGCCTTCCCGGCACCTATCCCGCCTGTTGAAGTAGGGTAGAAGCTACGTCGATAGATGCGTTAACCCAAGGAGACGTCATGCTGGACCCATCCCGCGACTACACAGAGGCCGATCTGGCCGCCCTTGAGGCCGAGGAGCTTGCTCGCCTCGCGTCCTTCGAGCTCGGCGACCCGGTGCTGGTGTGCCGCTGGCGCATCGCAGGGCGGCAGCTTCCGCTGGAGAGCCGCCACCTGCGTGCGTTGCGTGCCCGCAGCGCTCAGGGCGCGCCGCTGACTCCGGAGTTTTGTGCGTGGGTCCAGCAGCACATCGAGCAGACCTTGGATTCGGGGGCTGCCGAGAATCCCGACGGCGTCCTCATGATCGCCCTCGACGGCCAGGGGCGCGCCGCCATGGCGCTGGGGCCCTATGAGGAGCTTGAGGATCTAAGCGCAGCGGGGCTCACCGCGCGCGCCCAGGCCGCCCGCTTGGAAGCGCAAGAGACCGGCGTTGCTCCGGAGATTCTGCTGGCAGTGACGCCCGAGGGCACGCTGGAAGTGGGAGCAGGCTTGGAGGAGTCGCTGGCAGCGGTGGCCTCCTTGGCTGTGGATGTTGCAAAAACGTTAGGCGTCCCTGTGACCTTCGACCCCCGGTTGGCTGCTAGGGTTGAGACTGATCCTGCCGCCTGGGCAGGTATCCTGCTGGCTTCGGACGAGCACGGCATCCTTCGGGCTGCTGAAGGCTTGGCCGCCTCTGGCGAGGCTGCAGCTACCAAGGACATCGCTTCTCGGTTGGAGCGGGGCTACCGCAAGCTGCTGGACACCGTCCGCGCCACGCCTCATCGCCCGTTCTAGGGATCTGTCGTGCGCGCTGCCGGGCGGGAGAGTTGGCGGCTGCACGGAGAGTTGGCGCCGCTGCGCGCGACATGGCGGCGCGCCGAGTCGCCGCGCGGTAGCGAGAGCAAAAATCGCACTGGATGCGAGCAGGGGTTTTGTCGGCAAGGAAGAGTGAAGAGAGGGGAGTGTCATGACGCGCATTGCGCTGGTAGAGGATGACGTGGCCATCAGGGAGGCGCTGAGCGACCTGCTGGCGCAGCGCGGCTATGAGCCCGTGGAGGTCTGCGATTGGGCCCATGCCAGTCGGGCGGTGCTGGACGCGGCGCCGGACTTGGTCCTTTTGGACCTGGGGCTTCCGGGTGTGGATGGCACGGCCATCTGCCGAGAGCTGCGGGACAAGTCGGACATTCCCATCATTGTGGTGACCAGTCGCGCCTCGGAGATGGACGAGGTGCTGGCCATGACCATGGGGGCGGACGATTTTATTACCAAGCCCTACTCGGTCTACGTGCTGGTGGCCCATATCGAGGCGCTGCTGCGACGCAGCTCGCAGGCGCAGGCTCGGCCCACGCTCACGCACAAAGGGCTTACGTTGGACGTGGAGGCTTCCTGCGCCAAAGCCAACGGCAAGACGGTGGATCTTACGCGCAACGAGCTGCGGATTCTTGCCTATCTTATGCACAATGCAGGGGCGGTGGTTTCGCGTACGGCCCTTATGTGCGAGCTCTGGGACTCCGAGGCCTACGTGGACGACAACACCCTCACGGTGAACGTCAACCGCCTGCGCCAGACGCTGGCCAAGTTGGGCATCGAGAGCTACCTGGTGACCCATCGCGGCCAGGGATACTCGGTGTAGCGGGGCACGGCCATGAATGCATTGCGCTACCTGCGATCACGCCTGCTCGACCTGCTCATATTTGGGCTCACTTTCGCCCTGCTCATATTGATGCTGCGGCTCACCGGCGCCTCGGAAGACTTCGTGGCGCTCGTGGGCGCCATCCTGCTGGTGGCCGAAGTCCTGCGACTCTTTGCGGGCTATCTGCCCTTAGCCTCCTTCTGGCATCAGGTGGACCGCATCGCCCAGGCTCAGGTGGGCGGCGACCCCACGCCCATCGATGTGGCCAGCACGCTGCCCTCCCAGCGCCGCTATCCGGCCAACTGCGCCGACGACGCGGTGGATGCTCTGCTGGACCAATACCGCCTCTCCACCGGCAAAGAGCGCGCCGACGCCGCCGAGTACCGCAGCTACATCGAACGCTGGAGCCATGAGGTCAAGACGCCGGTGGCCGCCATCTCCCTCATGGTCCAGGGCGACGCGAGCCCTCTGGCCCGCCGCATCGAGCCCGAGCTCCAGCGCATCGAATCCTGCGTCGACCAGGCCCTCTACCTGGCCCGGTCCTACTCCGTTGACCGCGACTACCTGGTGCGCCCCCAAAACTTGGGCCAGCTGGTGCGCGAAGTGGTCCGCAGCCGGATGACCGCCCTCCAGCTCAACCATGTGCACCTGGCCTTCGAGGGCCTTGACCAGCAGATTTACTGCGACCCCAAATGGGTGACCTTCATTTTGGGCCAGCTGGTGGACAACGCCATCAAGTACGCCTCTCCCGAGCGCGAGCTCACCCTGGCGTTCATCGCCCACCGAGAAAACCAATCCTCCGCCCATGAGACCGTGGTGTTGGAAGTGCGCGACAACGGGCAGGGAATCCCCCTCCAAGACCTGCCCCGCATTTGGGACAAGGGCTTTGTGGGCGAGAACGGCCGAGACCGCTCTGGCCGCACGTCCACCGGCATCGGCCTCTTTTTGGTGCAGGACCTGGCCCGCAAGATGGGCCTCTCGGTGGACGCCTGGTCCGACGGCGCCGCCGCCACCACCATCTCGATCACCTTCCCCATGGTGGCCAACGCCTCCAACGACCAGGCGGCCCAGTAGGGCGGCCGACCCGCCATGCGGCGCCGAGTGTCGCATGGCGGGTCGCATGGGCAAAGTGCCGCAGGGAGCCTCATAGAATATCAATATAGTAATGATTTCCAGCCCTTGACGGGCGGGTTTCTCGGCAGCTGCTAGGCGCGGGTGCGCACCAGGGTGGCGACGGTCTCGGCGTGCTTGGTCTGGGGGAACAGATCCACCACTGCCAATGCGTCCAGCTCATAGCCCTGGCGCACCAACAGATCCACGTCGCGGCGCTGGGTCTGGGGGTTGCAGCTCACGTAGACCACGCGCTCAGGCGCCAGGGCGCAGACGGCGCTCAAAAACTCCGGGGTCGAGCCGGCGCGCGGCGGGTCGAGGATCACGCCGTCGAACTTTCGGCCGGCTCGGGCAGCGTCGATCATGTAACTGGTGGCGTCGGCACAGACGAACCGAGCCTGTTTCTCCAGCCCGTTGGCCTTGGCGTTCCGCCGAGCGTCGGCCACCGCGCCTTCCACCCGCTCCACGCCCACGACCTCGAGCCCCTCCACCTGATGGGCCGCGCACAGCCCGATGGTGCCTATGCCGCAGTAGGCGTCCAGCACCCGCATGCCGGCGTCCAGGCGCGATTGCGCGATGGCCAAACTGTAGAGGACCTCGGTTTGCTCTGGGTTGGTTTGATAAAAGCTCGTAGGGCCAACGGTGAATTCCACGTCCAGCAGGCTGTCGTGCATCACGCCGGGGCCCAGCAGCGGCTTGTTCTTGAATCCCAGGATGGCGTTGGTGCGCCGTTGATTCACGTTTTGAACTACCGACAAACGCACCTTGGCCTTTTGGGCCACTGCCTTCGCCAGCTCTTTGGCATGGGGCAGCGAGTCGCCGTTGGTTACCAGTGTGAGCAGGCCCTCATTGGACTTCCAACCGGTGCGGACCACTCCGTGGCGCAAGAGGCCGGTGCCCTTGTCCTCGTCGTAGGCACGGATGCCAAGGTCAGAGCTTATACGCGCCACTGCGTTGAGGATGGGCCGGCACCGCGGATCCTCGGTGAGGCAGGCCGAGCAGGGCACTATCCTGTGTGTCCCCCGCGCATAAAACCCGCTGCGCACAAACCCGCGCTTGCCCGGCGCGAAGGGCGTGGCCGCCTTATGCCTGAAGGCCACCGGATCGTCCATGCCGTAAATGCGCAGGCCGTCGACCGTGGCGCCATGGCGCACGTCTTCCAGGTAGTCGCGGAACAGCTCCTCCACCGCCTCGCGCTTCCGACGCAGCTGAATGGGGTAGGGCACCGCCAGCCATTCGCAGCCGCCGCACTCTTTGGCGATGGGGCAGGTGAGCGTGCGAAATCCCATGGGGGAGCCTCCTGATCGACGATGCGGTTCGTGCGTGTTGCGGCAGCGTGCGGCAACGTCCGGCCCGCAGCCTCACGGCCAGCGGGGCGCGGCAGGCGACCTGCGCTTCTTCCAGCGACGTACGCCTTCCAATGTACCCGCTCCCGAGCGCCCATGCCGCCCTCATCCACCATGAACCTGCAGCCTGTGGTGGGCGGGCTTCTCGGCAGCTTGCTTGCCTGCTGGCGGCTTGCAGCGTGCAGCGCCGTACGACATGCTCTGCCGGATGACTTGCAATGGCGGACGGCGTGTGGAGTGCCGCCCCTGGCGCTAGGGCCTCTTGGCACGAGGCGCGGTTAGGGCATGACGCGGCAAGGGGTGTTGGCAGGAAAGCCATTCGATGATGGCAGGTCCACGATCCGATGTGCACAAAGTCGGATTTTCCGGCAGCATTTTTGCCACAACTCCCCACTAACGAGCAGATTTGAGGGTAAATCTGCTCGCTCGGGCCCTCTGCTGCCAAGATTGATGCCGGAAAGTGGGCCCTCGTGCCAAAGCTGGTTGTCGGCGTCCAACTGCCATGCAGGGCAGCTTGCTCGCCGCCACGTCGGCCAGGCGCCCCAGCCATCCGCCGCTGCAGGCTCCCTCCTTGCCGAGAAACCCCACCATCCCTACCAGTGTGTATCGATAAATATCGAACCTACGCCTGTCCAGGTTACAGTTTGAGCGCCTCATCAGCGGATTTGGGGAGCTGTCCTGTCCGGTCCATCCTGTCCTGCGGTATAACCAAGGCACAAAAAATCGGGGCACGCACCAGCGGCGACACGCCGCGCCGCGCGCCGGACGCCATACATCGTCGCAGCAGGCTGCATCAGCTCGCAGGAAGGATAGGGGCATGGGAGTCAATCGCATCGGCATTATCGGATTGGGGCACGTGGGGGCCCATGTGGCCAACAGCCTCATGCTTCAGGGCATCGCAGACGAGCTCTACCTCACCGAGATCTGCTCCGGCGACGAGGACAACTCCGCCAAGCTCAGAAGCGAGGTGCAAGATCTGCATGACTCGCTGGCATTCTGCCCGCACAACGTCGAGATCGTCTCCTGCGGCGAGGACTACGCTGCGCTGGCGGGCTGCGACGTCATCGTCAATGCGGCGGGCAAGGTGGCGCTGGCGGCGCAAAACCGCGACGGCGAGCTGTTCTACACCACGGACACCGCCAAGCGATTCATCGAGCCTGTCGCCAAAGCCGGCTTCGACGGGGTGTGGGTGACCATCGCCAATCCCTGCGACGTGGTGGCCACCGAGATCTGGAAGCTCTCCGGCGCAGATCCCGCCAAGGTCATCGGCACCGGCACCGCGCTGGATTCCAGCCGCTTCAAATTCGCCCTCTCCAACGCCACCGGCATCGACCAGCACTCCATCTGCGCCTACATGCTGGGCGAGCACGGCGCCAGCCAGTTTGCCGCCTGGAGCGCGGTGAACTTTGGCGGCAAGCCGCTCTCCCAGCTTGCCGTCGAGCAGCCCCAGCGCTTTGGCTTCGACCATGACGAGCTCGAGCAGCTGGGCCGCCAAAACGGCTATGTCACCATGGCCGGCAAGCACTGCACCGAGTACGCCGTCGCCAACGCCGCCGCCCGCCTGGTGCGCGCCATCGAGTCCAACGAGCACGCCATCACCGCCTGCTCCACCCTCATGGACGGCCAGTACGGCGAGTCGGGCGTCTACGCCTCGCTGCCCTGCGTGGTGGGCGCCTCCGGCGTCGAGGAGGTCATCGAGCTCGACCTTACTGCCGACGAGGTGGAAAAGTTCCATGCCAGCTGCGCCCATATCCGCGAGAATGCGCAGCGTGTGGGTCTCCTCTAGCGTTCCTTGTCAAGAAACCCGCGCCTCTAAAGGCTGCCTTCTTTCCCTGGTGCCCCGCGCCGCCCCGCTGGCCTCTCGCCAGCGGGGCGGCTTGCTGCGCCTTTGCAGCTTCGCAACTATTACGGTATGCGAGCCGTTTTGCATATCACCTAGAGTCACCTCAGCGAGAAAAGATGGAGGGGTCTACACTAGAGGCTTCAAAACCACAGGGAGCTGGAAGGTATAAAACAGCAGCGTAAGGCCTAAAAATCAGAAAGTCTTCAGCTGATGGGCACCTTCTCTTCGCACTCTTGACGCCCACCTTAAGATGGCGGTTTTTCTCGGCAGCGAGGCTTGCGACAGATACGTTGCAGGTTCTAAAAATCTGTGAGGCAAAACCAAAACCTATGGAGCAAAGAGAGAAAAGAGGGTACAACCTTCCCAGTCAACGGAGCTGCGGCATCAGGTCGCGGCAAAACAGCAAGGGGTTAAGATGCAGTCTAAGATCGCGCACGCAGCCGAGCGCACGGCCTTTGGCCTGGCTCTGGACGGGATCATCAACGCCGCTTCGGGCAAGGATCGTGAGAAGAATCTCGACAAGCTTGTAGACATGGGCTCCAAGCTGCTCAAAGACACCGCTCCTGGTGCCGCCCGCGGCCTTCGCGCCGGTTTGTATCCCGGGTCCAAGTGGGAGCAGTTCCTCTTCTCCCTCATGGACGAGGTAGATCACAACATCATCAAGACCACCGTGCTCAACGGCGGCTATGAGGCGGCCTTCCGCGGCCTGCGCACCTGCACTGAGAACGCAGAGAAGTACCAGTGCAACGTGCCTTGGATCATCCTGTTCGATCCCACCACGGCTTGCAACAAGCACTGCATTGGCTGCTGGAGCGCAGAGTACGGCAACCGCTACAACCTGTCCTTCGACGATATGGACAGGTTGGTCTCTGAGGCCAAGGCGCTGGGCACCCACATGTTCATGCTCACCGGCGGCGAGCCTCTGGTGCGCAAGCACGACATCATCAAGCTGGCCGACAAGCACAATGACTGCATGTTCAACATCTTCACCAACGCCTCTCTGGTGGACCAGGCCTTCTGCGACGACGTCAAGCGCGTGGGCAACATCGCCTTCTCCATCTCGGTCGAGGGCTTCGAGGAGTCCAACGACGGCCGCCGCGGCGACGGCTCCTTCCAGGAAGTCATGGCTGCCATGGACCTCATGAAGGCCAACGGCCTGCTCTTTGGCACTTCCACGGCTTACACCACCAAGAACTACAAGACCGTCACCTCTGACGAGTACCTCGATATGCTTATCGAGAAGGGCTGCCGCTACGCCTGGTACTTCCACCTCATGCCCGTGGGCGCCGGCGCCGGCACCGACCTCATGTGCACCCCTGAGGAGCGCGAGTACATGTTCCACCGCATCCGCGAGATCCGCGGCATCACCGGCGGCAAGCCCATCTTTGCCATGGACTTCCAAAACGACGGCGAGTATGTGGGCGGCTGCATCGCCGGCGGCCGCGTGTTCTGCCACGTCAACGCAGCCGGCGACGTGGAGCCCTGCGTCTTCATCCACTACTCCAACGCCAACATCCATGACAAGAGCTGGCTCGAGTGCCTGCAGCAGCCTATCTTCCAGGCCTACCGCTCGCACTATCCCTTCAACGACAACATGCTCCAGCCTTGCCCCATGCTGGAGAACCCGGAGATCCTGCCCCAGATCGTCCACGAGGCAGACGCTCCCTGCACCGACTACGCGGCGCCCGAGTCCGTGGATGACCTTTGCGCTCGCACCACTCCTTACGCTGAGAGCTGGAAGGCCACCGCTGAGAAGCTCTGGCTCGAGGAGCATCCCACCGGCAAGAAGATCTACGCAGACGAGCTCTCCAACATGCCTGTGGACGAGAAGGCCAAGATCATCGCCAAGTCTGACGAGGAGAATCAGGCCGTCGTAGGGTAAGATATAAATAATGCAATTCCCATCGATGGAATAAGCTAAGTAGCATGCAAACCTAAAGCTCCCGGATGCCTAAGGCAACCGGGAGCTTTTTATAGGAGTATAGGCATCAAGCTGCATAATCAATATATTATGGGAGTCTCAAAACTTTCAGAATATTGACAGAAAACCTTTGCCTGGTATTCAATTTATAAGTATCTATATGTGGGAGCTTCTCACTAGATGCATCTGATGGGGAACAAGGTCCGTCAATTTGAAGCCTCGTTGGACGCGATGTTTACCACGCGAAAGGGGTTGTCATGGGAAAGAAACCTCGGCAGGTCGTCGCACGCATGCTGCTTGCCCTTGCCCTGTCGGTGGCAGCTGTGTGCGCTGCGCCAATCAATGCCTACGCCGCTGACACCTACATCGACCTCAAAGAGGTCTTCGGCGAGTGGATCAACTTCCCGGGCGCCAACCTGGGCTCCGGCTATGCGGCGGGATAGCAGTACCGGGAGTCCGACGGCAGCCTGATGACCACCCAGAACGTGGGCTTCACCGGCTACTACAACCCCAACCTCATGAGCTTCACCACGGGAACGTTCTCCTGCGACTTCCTGAGTAGTGATGCCGACCCCTGGGGCTTTGCCTGGGGCATCCAGAAGAAGCAAAACAGCGCAGGGCAGGACGTCTACTCGTTCTATATGTATGAGGAGTGCGGCCACAGTCATTGGTGCATCGCCTATGTGAGCGAGTGGACTCCAGCCAAAGACGGCGCGCCTCATAAAGGGCCTGTCTACCATTCCACCATCGATGCTGCCGACAGCCAATATAACCATACGGGCGGCAAGGGGTCGGGCGGCTTCGCTCAGGGAACCATCCTCGTTCACGGCGCCGCCACGGTCCAGAATGTGCGCCATCGCGTGACAATGAACGTCACCAAGAACAAGATCACGGTGACGTCCCCCTCCGTGGGCATCAGCGCCTCGGTGGACGCCCCGGTCCAAGCGGGCTCCTTTGGCCCCGTCACGGCGAGCAACTCCAGCGCCTTCTATTACAACCTCTCCATGGAAGCAGCCGAGGACAATGGCGCCATCAAGGCCGACTTCCAGCTCTTCGACAACGGCGAGCCCTCCTATGCGGGTGTGCCCAGCGACACCCTCTCCATGGAGGACCGCACCTGGCTCGACCCGGCCACCAAGGCCACCATCAGGAACGAGACCTGGACGGTCTTCGACCCGGCCGGCAGGCAGGTCTACCAGGGCAGCAACCCCTACAGCGTCGTGGTGGACCAGGAGGGCGAGTACCGCGTGGTGCTGGAGGTGCTCACCTCCCAGGGCCTCACGGCAAAGAAGACCAAGTACTTCACCGTGTCCAACGCCTCCATCGTGACCGTGAACTACGTCACCGAGAGCGGCGAGAAGCTCACCGACACCATCACCTACAAGGGGCGTGCCGGCAAGCCCTACCAGACCATCGACCTGAGCTTCAACGGCTACGTGCTGGCCGGCGTCGAGGGCGAGGAATCCGGGGTCTTCCTGGAGGGGCGGCCCATCTCGGTCACCTACAGCTACAAGAAGCTGGACGACGAGGGGCCGGACGAGGGCGGCGACACCGCCCAGCCGGTCACGGCCCGGTACGTGGATGTGGATTCCGGCGAGGACCTCTGCGATCCGATGGTCTACCGCGGTGCCGTGGGCGACCCCTACACCGTCACCAAGCTTGACTTCCCCGGCTACGTCTTCGTGAGGGTGGAGGAGCGGACCGACAGCGTCACCACCCGCGACGCGGGGTCCCTGGCCGCCGCCCTCTCGCCCGGGCGCGACGCCGACGACCCCACCACCAAGACCGGCAACTTCGGCTTCCAGGCCAGGACCATCACCTACTACTACCGCAAAGACGCCGCCGCGGAGCAGGGTCAGGGCACCATCCTCCTGCGCTTCGTCGACGAGAACGACGTGACCCTGGTGGAGGACCGGAAGCTCACGGGCACCGTGGGCGATCCCGCCACGGCGGCCCTGCCCAAGATCACCAAGTACAACATCAAGACCGTGGGTGGCCAGGACGCCGCTGGTTCCTACACCTATGCCGGCACGTTCGAGGCAGGCGTCATGGTGGTGAAGGTGGTCTACTCACCTATCACCTATACGGCGTCCAGCGTCATGGTGCTCTATCGCGACCCCGACGGCAACACCATCAAGTCGCAAGTCATCGATGGCAACGCAGGCGACAGCTACACCACCTCGGCTCTGGACATCCCTGGGTATGAGCTGGTGGCCACCCCCGCCAACGCCTCGGGCACCTTTGCGGCCAACTCTGTCACGCTGGTGGTCTATCAATATCAGTCCACCCTTAACAAGGAGACCGAGGACGGCGGCAAGATCAACATCGACACCGACGACGATGGGCTGCCTGATGTGAATGTGGACATCGACGGCGACGGCATCCCTGACATCAACATCGACAAAGACGGCGATGGCGTGCCCGACGTCAACGTGGACACCAACGATGACGGCAAGCCCGACACCAACATCGACACCACGGGAGACGGCAAGCCTGACACCAACGTCGACACCAACAACGACGGCAAGCCCGACGTAAACGTCGACACCACAGGAGATGGCAAACCCGACACCAACATCGACACAGACGATGACGGCATCCCCGACACCAATGTGGTAGACGAGCCGGTGATTACCTACACCATCACCACGCAGCTGCGCGGCATAACCACCGGAGCCTCCATCAGCCCGAGCGCCAATGTGGTGAAGGGCGCCTCTGCCGCCGTGGTGTGGGCTCCTGGCGAGAATACCTACGTCTCCCGCGTCGAGGTGGACGGTCGCCGCGTGGACGCCAAGGGCGGCCGCTATGAGTTCTCGCACCTTTCTGGAGACCATTCTGTGGTGGTCACCCTGGCAGAGATCCCTCTCATCCCCGCCCATACCACCAAGGGCTACTACACAATCACCGTGAACACCTATGGCGTTTCCAAAGGCGTGGAGGCCTCCGACTCCATGGCGGTGGCCGCCGGCTCCTCTGAGGCGGTGACATGGTCTGTCAAGGAAGGCCATGTCATCAAGAGCGTCTCGGTGGACGGAGTCAAGCTGAGCCTGGATCAAGTGGCCGCCGGCTCTTGCAACTTCTCCGCCATCGCCGCCAACCATGTGGTGGATATCGTGGTCGAAGCCCAGGACGGCACTACCGGCCTCGCTCCCGACAACGTGGTGGTCTCCACCAAGATCGAAGGCGGCCCTGGCACCATTACCGGCGGCTCCACTGTGGCCAAAGGCGAGAGCTACACTGTGGCCTGGAATCCCGTGATCCAAACCACTGCCGACCGCGACGATCCCGCCTATGCGGTGTACGAGGTCGAAAGCGTCTCCGTGAACGGCGCCGCGGTGGATGGCGATGCCGGCGATGTGAGCCTCACCAACATCAAGGAGAACCAAGAGGTGGTGGTAAAGCTGCGCCCGGTGACCTTCAATGTGGCCATTCTCAAGTACGGCGACGGCACCGCCAAGCCCTCCAAGACCGTGTACAAGGGCAACCACTATGTAGACATCAGCGCCCAGGCCAATACGAGCTCCCGCATCACCTATCTGGAGATCGACGGCAAAGAGGTCTACCGCGAAGGCATCAAGAAGAGCCCGTCTTTGCGCCAAGAGCTCGATGCGGCCCCCAAGACGGCTTTAGAGGCTCCTTCGACCGCTGCCGAGAAGGACGCCCCGTCCCCTCAAGCGCTGTCAGCTGCGATCGTCGATGCCCTTAGGGGCGAAGGCGCCAGCTCCGAGGCCCCCGAACTCCAAAAGCTGGCCATTCCTCAAGATCAGCCTGCCAGCGAAGAGGGCAAAGTAGACGACGGGGCTGCTCAGGCCGAGGCGGCTCAGGCCAACAAGCTCGAGCAAGAAGCGCCTGCCAACGATGCGGCCTCTCAGACTGGCGAGCCCGAGGAAGAGTCCACCCTGCTGGAGGAGCTCTTCTCGGCAACGATGACCAAGGCCTACGCCGCAGAGATTCCTGCAGCGGTGTTCAACCCCGAGGAGATCATCGAGCCGCTGCTCACAGGCACAACCCGCATGGACATGGGCATCCGCGACATCGACAAGGACCATCAAATCAAGGTCTACTTCGCCAAGGACGGCGAGCCGGCTGTGACTCCCGAGACGCTGGGATCCACTGTGGACATCGAGACTCAGGTGGATGGCGGCCCCGGCGAGATCACTGGCGGAGGCATCTTTGATCCCGACGACGTCGATCCCGACAACCCGCCCAAGATCCAGTGGGAGGTGCCCGAGGGCTACACTCCCGTCGAGGTAGAGATCTATCCCAAGGGTGGCTCTGGCGACCCTGTGGTTGTCCCTGTGGCGCCCGGCCAAACCGCCGTGGACATCCCCTCCAGCATCCTCGAGAGCGACGGCGAGTACGTGGTCAAGCTCAAGGTGCAGAAGGAGAGCGAGGGCGACGACGTGGCGCCGAAGCAGCGCGAGTCTTTGGCCGACAAGACCTTCTATGAGGTTGCTTCGAGCATTTCCGGAGGCCCCGGCACTGTCACTGCCACCACCGATGTCATGGAAGGCGCGAGCCATACTGTGACCTGGGCAGCCGGAGAGCGCGACGGCGTGCGCTACCGCGTGGCCAAGGTGCTCATCGACGGCAAGGAGCATCCTGAGCTGGCAGAGGCTGCCTCCTACACCTTCGAGGACGTGGCTTCCAACCACACCATCGAGGTAGTGCTCGAGCCAGTGATCGAAGAGGGCCCCGTTCCCGACGACGAGAAGCCTGCCGCAGATAACGGGGGAGGCTCGGCAGGGCCTGTGGCAGAAAAAACCGAGGCAGGGCAGCCTGGCGCCGATGCCAAGGCCGTTAATCCCACTTCTGCCAACAACGTTGTGCTTGCCACAGGCGACACAGAGGCATCTTGGGGCGCCCTCGCAGCCGCATTGGCTGCTGCAGGGCTTGGCGCGCTCATCGTGCTTGTGGCCTATGGCGCTCGCAAGAAGGAGAGCCTGTAGCTCATGGGTCTTGGGATTTTTCCGGAAGACCTAGGACGAAAGGGGGCGCTTATCGGCAGCCCCTAGGAATTTGTAAGAGGTTGCCCTTGGGAAAGACTGCGGTCGCCCAAGGGCAATCTTTTGTTGCGCCGACGCTATGCTTTGGGCTTTATGGGGGGATACTCCCTATATCTGGGCGCCTTTGGAAGCGCGAGAGGTATAGGCTTGGGAAACGGGTTGCGTTAATGGCTGGAACGGCGGCAGGATGCTTGGTAGGTACTTTGCACATCTCAGTGAGGTAGCAGCTGGCTGGAGCACGGAGGCAGTGTTCTTGCGGCTGCTCCTTGCCATGCTCGTGGGTACCGTCATTGGCATGACGCGCGAGTTCAAGAACAAAGGCGCGGGCGTCAAGACTCACGTGCTGGTGTGCTTGGGCGCAGCGATGTCGATGATCGTGAGCCAATACATTCTTGAAGAGCTGCCGGGCGCCCAGCTCGATATGGTGCGCAATGGCGCCGCGGTTATCTCCGGCGTGGGCTTCATTGGCGTGGGCACCATCATCGTCACAGGCAAGAACGAGGTGCGCGGCCTCACCACGGCCGCCGGACTGTGGGTATGCGCCTGCATTGGCCTGGCTGCAGGCATAGGCGAGGTGGACGCCACCATCATCGCGCTGCTTTTTGTCATCTTCACCTTCACGGTGCTCTCGTGGTTCGACGTGATGGTGCACCGCCATACCAAGAAGTTCGACCTCTACGTGGAGTTTGAGAACCGGCTGGCGGTGAAGGAGTTTTTAAAGCAGCTTCATAGCTGGGACTGCAGCTACGACAACTTCTTGCTTACCGGCGGAGAAAGCGGGAGCTCGTTTGTGGCTGCCACCCTTACCATTACGCTGCCCACCATGGACCGCAAACAGGTGTTCATCGACGCCATCCAGCGCCTTAGATTCGTGAGCTTTTGCGAGGAGATCTAAGGGGCCTTTCGAGGGATAGCGGGCTTTTGCGCGGGCCCATGGCGTTGCGTGGCAGAACCCCTGATGAGCGGCCGCGATTTGGGTGGGCGGCTGGGTGTTGTTGGGGAGAGGGAACCCATCTGTATTATTAGGCAACCAGTAGCCTAATAAGGCCATATATACCCGCAGGTAAATGTAGGCAAATTGGCACATTAAATATTGACAGTATTAGATACCAGTCTTAACTTAAAGTAATCTGCAAAATAGCGGATACCTCTGGCTGGGACGCCCTTCCTTAGTCGCGATTCGTAGGATGTGGCTGCGGCCAAAGTGAGCTGCGAGGCGTTCGCTGCATTCGTTAGGCGGTGTCAATGAACTCCATGACTCGTACTCTGGCCACAATGGCCGCAGCCGCCCTCGCCTGCACCACGTTGGCGGTCGCTCCTCCTGCAAGTACGCCTGCGCTTGCCGCGCCGCCTGCGGGTTATGCGCATCCGGCCAATGCCTGCCAGCTTACTGTGACTGGCGGCATCGAAGGACGTGATTACTACTACGCCACCGACACCTGGACGCGAAACCCGGGCAACACCGTCACGAGCACCCTCAACAAGTTGGTTATCTGTTCGAGCACGCCCATGACGATCTCCAACACGGGTGATCCTGCCATGGCGGTAGACGCCACTATCTTTGTGGAGGCGGGCACTCAAGCCAACCTTACCTTCGACGGGGTGAACATCAGCTCCCATGTGCCTTTCACGCTGGAGCGCAACCGTGACGAGGCGGGCAACTCCATCGAGCCCAAGACCAGCGCTCACATCGTTTTAGCGGCGGGTTCAACCAACACGCTGGTGTCACCTGCAGCCTCCTATGCCCCTGGCATGCGTTGCGGCGAGGACACTTCGCTCACCATCGATGACGACGTGCCTAACGTGGACGTGAACGGCGCTCCTATCGACGTTGCCGGAGGCCGCATCAAGGCAGGCACCGTCTATGTGGACAAGGACGGCACAACCCGCACCGCCACTGCCAACGGCCCTGATGCCAACATTTCCAATCTTGAGAGCGACAATCCCGGCGCACTTAATGTCACCGGAGGCTACCTGTGCGCCGCTATCGGAGGCAGCGACTGGGAGACTACTGGGGAGATGACGTTCAACGGCGGCATCATCACAGCCAGGGCTACAGGAGATGGCACCTACGGTTTTGGCGCTGGCATCGGCGGCTCTCACGGCGGCCATGGCACCACGCCCGACACCTGGATCACCTTCAACGGAGGCGCTGTCACAGCCTATGCCTCCTATCATGGCGCTGCCATCGGCGGAGGCGGCCCCAGTTATCAAACCGCAGGGTCTACCACGCGTGAGAACAACTATCGTTTCCCCGATGCCAAGCTTAGCGACCGCCAGCCTGGCTCCGGCTTTGGCGCCAATGCCGGCACGCCGGTGCACTCCAAGGTGTGCGCTGGAAACCTGCAGTTCAACGGCGGCATCATCACGCCTATCTCAGCCGACCACGGCAACGCCATTGGCCAGGGTTGCTTCTGCTGGAACATCGGCTGCAAGATCGTCATCACCGGCGGCACTCTCCTGCCCGACACCTCTCGTCAGGACTCCGGCTACGGCTATGCTCACGCCATCGGCGCCTTGGGAGGAGAGGTTTACGTGACGGGAGGGTCGGTTCGTATTGGCACAGTGAAGCACGACAACGGTCGCACTACCGAAGAGAAGTACCAGGCATACATTGGCGACCCCATCGATCCGGACCATCTGCCCTCAGACTTTTACACCAACTACTCCCAGAAGACCGCCTATGGCTCGCTGGACAAGTCGACCCAGGTGATGATGCGCACCATCAAGGTGCCGGGCACCCTGGGGGCCAATGCTAACATCACGGCCTTCGATATGACGGTCAACGGCGTGGCCTACCCCTACGGCGCGCCCCGTTCCACCGACGAGAGTGGCAATCTCTACCTGTGGCTTCCCACTACCACCGAGGGCGAGGTCCGCGTGAACCTCACCGCTGTCGATCGTGACGGCAACGTAGTGAAGACCGAGCCCTACTACATGGACGACGTCCAAAACGGCGGCGACCACCTCAAGCAGTACGTGATCTTCTCTATCGACCCTCAGAAGGTTCCCACACTCAAGAACCTCACCAAGCGCTATGACGGTCTGCCTTGGGGCGAGGACGTCTCTGGCAAGCTCCTCTCCGAGGTGGCTCAGCAGGCCGTGGAGGTGGACAACCCGCCTGTGCCCGCCGGCCTGGACAAAAACAAGCTAGACAAGGCAGACTCCATGGTCATGGAGTCCCAGCGTTTGGCTACCGATAAGAACGGCAGCCTCATCCAGCGCGCCGACACTTCTGACCCGTCCAACATCTACGAGGTGGACACTGACTCCGGCATCACCCAGGGCTTCAATGCCAACGTAGGCAAGTACAAGCTCACCATCAGTTCCAACCAGTACGCCCAGGAAGCCGGCTTTGCCGAGAGCTTCTACGGTCATCGCTGCTACTACGACTATGCCGAGATCACTCCCGCCGACACCCAGACCAGCCTCCAGGTGGAGCGTGTGGGCGATACCGCCACTGTGCGTCTGACCGCTGCGGTGACCCCGCGTCATGACGCCCAGGTAAAAGAGGCGACCACCTGCAAGGCTCCGGCAGGCGCGGTGCAGTTCGCCATCAACGGCACGCCGGTAGGCGCTCCCGTACCCGTGGTGGGTCAGGGCGAAGATCTCGACAAGTTGCGCGACGGCTACCAGCAGTCCATCGCGACGCTCGAGGTGGCTCCCGAAACCTATCGGCCCCTGCTTGTCAATCCTCAAGACACCCTCGCCAACTCTGGCGCCCAAGGTCGCACTGCATTGCGCCGCGCCACGCTGGGCGTCGCCGACCTCGACTCCTCTGTCCCCTTTGGCCGCCAGCGAGTCACGGCCCAGTTCATCCCGGTGGAAAAGGGTAACTACACCGACTCAAACACCGCTTCAAACGAGGACTTCTTTGTGGCGGTTGACCCCGAGTGGTGGGACTACGAGAAGGTCTATGACGGCAGTCCTGCCTTCCCCCAGCTCAATGGCTCACACATCCTGGGATTTGTGCCTGCTGGCTTTGACGTCTCCTTGGCTTACGATCCCACCCAGGTGACCTACCATCCCCAGGGCGCCAACGCAGGCACTCACCCCATCACCCTCAAGAACACTGAGCTCAAAGGTGCGGATGCCGATAAAGTCATTCTTTTGGGCTACACCCGCGGCCAAGACCTGGTGCTTCAGGGCACAGTGACGCCTAAAGACGTCACGATCACGTCTGTTCCCTCTATGCCGAAAGCTCCGGCATACAAGCCCTATGAGGGGTCTTTCTCGGCAGCAGGAGAGCTGGTGGGCGGCGAGACCCTTGAAGAGGTGCTGGGTAAGGTTGCCTGGGATCTTGGAACGTTGGATAGCGCCAATCCTGCCCCTGGCGTCTACAAAGTGACGCCAAAGCCTGCGGCGTTGGGTGATGTCGAAGCCAATGAGGATGGCACCTACACGCTGGGCAATTATCGGTACACGTTCGAGCCTGCCTTTGTGACGGTGCAAAAGTCTCCTGCGCCGGTGCGTGCGGGCCAGATATCCACCTGCGCCCAAGACGTGGTGGCTGGCGAACCTATGGATGTTACAGAGACGCTGGATGCAAACCCCGTGGAGGCCACGCGCACTTACTTCAAGCGAGTGGACGACCGCTGGGAGCTTGTGGCTGGCGAACCCGATGAACCGGGCACCTACCTGGTGATCTCCACTGGCGCTTTGCCTGACGGCACACCGGCGCTTCCAGGGAACGATATATTCAACGTGGTGGATCCTAATGGCGCCGATGGCGATCCCGCCGACTCCCCTGCGCCATCTCCGGGCGCATCCAAGCAGCCGGTGCTGGTGGGCGCAGAGGATATCCTGGAGGGCGCCGACCTGCACATCACCGACCTTGGCGCCCAAGACGAGTCTGTGGAGGTCACCCACGCGTTTCTCATGCAGGATCCGTTGGATCCCACCCACTGGATTCCGGTTGACACGCCTGGTGAGCCGGGGACCTATCTAGTGGTTTCTACTCCCACCGATCCCAGCGGCCCTTATGGCCCTGGCAGCTCGGTATTTGTGGTGAGCCCCGCACCAACTCCCCCTGCCGAGAAGGACGCCCCTCACCTCCAGGTAACCGATATCGAGATGATTGACGGCATGCCGAGACCTCGTGTCGAGGTGGACGGTGAGCCTTTCGATGAAGCTAGCGATCCTGAGGGTCGGCACCTGGAGGTCTCTTACTACAGGCGCAACAAGGACGGCACGCTCACGCGCCTGGATGCAGCTCCCACAACCCCGGGCAACTATCGCGTGGTTGTGCGCCTTTTTGATCGCGATGACAGCCTGCTCGCCGAAACCTACTATGACTTCTCTCTGCCACTGGCAGGTTCTAAAGTGATGCCGGCTACCGGCGACGTGGCCTCTGCCGCAGGTCTTTTGGGCGGAGTTGGAGCCGGTCTTGGTGCTGCATTGAGCCTAGGCGCAATCCTGTCGTCGCGCAAAAGGCGCGGATAGCCAGACGCAGCGTACCCCTAAGGCCGTTCTTGGAAACCCCGCGGCCCCTCGAGCGAGATCGTCATAGAAAAGCACCAGCTGGCAGGAGCCAGCTGGTGCTTTGTTGTGGGTTGGCAAGGCGCCTAAGGGCCCGTTCCTGCCCCGGTGCGTTTAGTCGCGGCGGCGCAGGCGAGCTCGGGCGGCTGAGGCTGCGGCAATCGCTATGCCCAAAAGGGCAGCTACGCCAGCGCCCTGGACAGAAGCGGCGTTGGCATCGCTGCCCTGGTCGCCCAGCCGCGGGATGGCGTGGCTTTGGGTGCGAGAAGCCGATGCGACGGCGCCAACCTGCACAACATCACCCGCATCGACCTTGGATTTGGCAGAGGCCTCCGATGCCTGTCCAGTCTGAGGTTGCAGGGGTTTCTCGGCAGTGGGGTCTGCGGAAGGAGTCTTGGGGGCCGCGGGATCGGAAGGGCTGGCAGGCGAGTCGGGCTCACGAGGATTGTCGTGAGGGTCCTTAGGATGGGCATTGGGGTCTGCAACGGTGACGTAGGCGGTCTTGGAGACCTTATGGGTGGGGTTGATGGCATAGGAATAGCACACCTGGTACTCGCCGGGGGCAAGGCGCTCCACAGGCTGGTCGCCATGGCCGGAGGCCACGAGCTGATGGTTGGCGTCGAAGAGCTCGAAGTCGTAGTCGCCGGAGTCTTTGAGGTTGCTGGTGCCCGTGAGGCGCATGGAGCCTTGGTGGTAGCGCTCGATTTGGGCGGAGACGAGGTTGTCTGTAGGGCGCCAGGGTCCTGGCTGGTCGAGGGTCAGGTCCTTGGTATCGAAGACCTGGCTCACCTGGAGATAGATCACCCCGTTGGAGTGTATGACAGAGCCGTCGTTCCCTCGGGTGGTGTAGGAGTAATAGGGCCAGATGTCGCTGCCGTCAGGAAGGATGTTGACGGTATAGCCAAGGTCCTTGATGGAATTGAAGGCATTTTCGAGCTTGATGTCGAACTGGCCGTCGGTATAGAGCACGTCGCTCACAACCCCGCGGTTGGTGAACTCGAAATCCGAGTAGGCGAGAGGCTTTAGGGCATCCTGGACCTCTTTGGGGGCGGGGTCGTAGACGCGCGTGCCGTCCTTGTCGACGGTCATGACGGTGGCATCCCAATGCGCTTCGCCGCGGGTCATTTGCCGGATAGAGTCCATGAGGCTTGTGTAGGGGGCGCCTACGGCGACAGAGGAGCCGGCCGCCGGGATGGTGCGAAAGTCTGCGCCTCTCCAATAATAGGCATAGGCGCCTAGGTCGAAGAAGCGGGACCCAGAGGAGGCCAGCTCGTCGGCGCCGTTCCCCTGTGCAAGGGACTCCACTTGCGATTTTATGGAACCGTAGTTGGCAATGGTCAAGGGGATCACGGCATCTACCGAGCTGCCGGGATTCAAATAGCCAACAGACATGATGGCGATGACCTGGCTCCAAGAGAAGCCCGGGTTGGCGGCTCGCAGCTCGGCGAGCGTCTTGTAATTGCCAGCTTTGACGCTGTACCTGATCTCCTCGTTGTCCAGCCCCAGGGACAGGCTGTCGTTTTGGACGCGGCCTTCATCCACCACTACGTCCGGACGGCACTGGTCTGCAAGCTGCTCATCGGTCTTCCCAAACCTATGGAGAAGGACGATCTCCTCCACCTTAAGGCGCTCGTTGGAGTTGTTGGCGATCTTGACATGGCCGTCAATGGATGGACCAGACTTGGTGAGGTCCAGAATGGCGGTGTTGTTGTTCCAGCCGCTGTCCATGGAAGTGCCCGTTGCGGTATTGGTGGCTGAGATTTCGACGCCATGGGCGAGGGCGCCGTCGCCTGCCAGAGAGCCCTCGGTGGCGTTGTAGACAACAGAGCCTATCTCCTGAGCTGCGGCATCTGCAGAGGCCGCAGCTTGCGCGGGGGCGGGATCCTGTGCGGCAGCCGCCGCTTGCGCGGCGGCTGCGTCCTGGGCAGCCTGCGGCGTGGAGGGCTGGGTTTGCGAAAGCTCCTGAGGCGGCTGCTCGGGTTGGATTGTGGCGGGATCTTGCGGCAGGGAGGAAGATGCGGGGTCCTCCAGGCTGGAGGCCCTAGGGGCAGGCGACAATGCAGGTTCAGAGGCGTTGTCGGCGGCAAGCGCAGGGGTGGCCCCAAAGAGCGCAACGGAAACTCCCAGGGTAGCTCCAAGAAGCCCCGCAGTTACCTTTTTGTTGGAAGCAAGGTCGGCGACAGTGTGGCGATCGTGATGGTTGCGCAGTCCCATAGGGGGGCGGCTCCTCTCACATGCGTAGGTGCATAAACATAGACACATGTACATGTGAGAGATGTATGTTAATTTTAAGAATGATTTACGGTGTAAACATCCATGAGCTTATGACATCGCTGGAATAAGCCTTATAGCTGAATGCGCTGTTGCAAGATAAAGTATGGTTCGTGCGAGAGCTATGGAGATAAAGCTGCAGAGGTGGCGGCTATCGAGCTGTGCCGCCAGTGGACATGGGAACTCTCTAGCGTGAGGGCCTTCTGAATAGGTAGGAGAAGCCCTCAGAAAATATGCTACTTCAGCTACATCGCAGTAATGGTGTCGCAATAATTATGCTTCATTAGCCACATTTAAATGTAACCAATGAAGCATAATTTCTGAGGAGACCACACCCCTCATCAGGCTATCTAGAGCCCCTTCATCAGACTGTCCGGAGGGGGGCATGCCGTTCGGTGGGCTGCCGGTTGCTTCTCGCTAGGCTGCACTCCAATTCTCAAGGGGGCAATGGCTTCACCGGTGCGCCGGTCGCATTGCCTTCGCAGCGCCGCTGCTCCAACGTTGCGAAGGCTACGGGTTTGTCGGCAGCGGTTAGTCGCCAAAGGATATGCCCAGGTCGCGGGCCTCGCGCACCATCTCGCCGTTGGGGTCGATGTATTTAAGCTTTCCTGCCACGTCTTTGAGGGGGACGCGGCACATCTTGCCCTTCTTTTGGCTCACCATGAAGCCGTAGCGGCCCTCCAGGCACCCCATGGCCGCCTCGACGCCGCATTGCATGGCGAAGATGCGGTCCTGGGCGTCGGGCTGGCCGCCGCGCTGGGTGTGGCCGGGAACGGCGACGCGCACTTCTCGGTCGGTGCGGGCAGAGATTTGCTCGGCGATCTCGTAGGCCACAGAGGGCATCACGCGTTTGGCAAGCTTGGCCTTGTATTCCTTCTTGGATAGGGCGGCGTCCTCCTTGGAGATGGCGCCCTCGGCCGCGACCACGATGGCGTAGCGCTCGCCGTCTCGGCGGTCGGTGTCGATGGCCTCGATGACCTTGTCGATGTCATAGGGGATCTCGGGAAGCAGGATGACGTCAGCGCCGCCGGCGACGCCGGCGTAGAGGGGGATCCAGCCTACCTTGTGGCCCATGATCTCGATGACAAAGACGCGGCCGTGGCTGGTGGCGGTGGTGCGGATGTCGTCGATGCAGCGGGTGGCCACCTCGACGGCCGAGGTGAAGCCAAAGGTCATGTCGGTGCCCCAGGTATCGTTGTCGATGGTCTTGGGCAGCGCGATGACGTTGAGGCCCTCCTCGGAGAGGCGGTTGGCGGTTTTGGTCGAGCCGTTGCCGCCAAGCATGAAGAGGCACTCCAAGCCCAGCTTGCGGTAGTTGGAGATCATGGCAGGGACTTTTTGGATGCCGTCCGCGGTGGGTTTGTCCAGCTCCTTGAAGGGGGTGCGGCTGGTGCCCAGGATGGTGCCGCCGTGGGTGAGGGAGCCGGCGAAATCCTCGGGGGAGAGGCGCGTGTAGCGGTTGTAGATGAGGCCCTGGTAGCCGTCGAGGAACCCGTAGACCTCCACCTTGCCCTCGGTGTTGTGGCAGAGCGTCTTCACAATGGCGCGCATGGTGGCGTTGAGTGCCTGGCAATCGCCGCCGCTGGTAAGCATTCCAACTCTGAGCATAGGGTTTCCTCTCCTTGGGCCTTGAGCTTTTAGTGCGGCTCCGGTTTCTTCGACCTGTGCGCTTTTGTGGTATGAGTTTAAGCCTTTTAGGGATGCTCCGTCGCGGCAGGGTTGCGGCAAGGCGCATCGCAGGCGTCTTGCAGTTTCAGGTACCTTCCGCTCACCCAAGCCATGGGCATCCAGGGTGCCTAACCGTCGATGCACTGGTATGCTAGTCGCACCTAACGCATCGTCTGCAAGGAGGCAGCTATGGCTGAAAGCGTGAAAAATGTCGTACTTGTAGGTCAGGGCGGTGTGGGAAAGACCATGCTGGCCGAGGCGATGCTGCACCTGAGCGGCGCCACCACTCGCCTGGGCGGTCACTCCGGCACCAAGCCCACTCTCGACTACGATCCAGAAGAAGAGAAGCGCTCGTTCTCCATCAAGCTCTCGGTAGCCCCCATCCAGTGGCAAAACTGCCGCCTCAACGTGATCGATGCGCCTTGCTATCCAGATTTTATCGGCGACGCCTATTGCGCCATGGCCGCCTGCGAGACCGCAGTGTTTGTGGTGGATGCGGCTTCGGGCCCTCAATCCACCACCACTCGCCTGTGGTATGCCGCCGAGGACCTCTCGCTGGCCCGCGCCGTCTTTGTGAATCGCATCGACCGCTCTGAAACCAACTACGACGATACCCTGGCCATGCTTACCGACAGGTTTGGCAATCGCCTGGCTCCCGTGACGCTGCCCATGGGAGTGGGGGATGAGTTCGAGGGCATCATCGACGTCATACGCATGCAGTCCAGGCGCTTGGATGCCAACGGCAAGGTGGAGGTCTTCGATATCCCCGAGCAGTACGTGGCGGCCGCAGAGGCTGCCCGCGACGCCATCTGCGACCTGGTGGTCGAGGCAGACGACGAGCTCATGATGAAGTACATCGAGGGAGAGACCCTCACCAACCAGGAGATCGAGGGGCTGCTTTCCACCGCCATCGCCGAGCGCCTCTTCGTGCCCGTCTTCGCCGGCGTCTGTGTGAAGGAGGAGGGCGTGGTGTCGCTTCTGGACGACATCGTGGCCTACTTCCCCAGCCCCGCCACCTACGGCAAGGTGCCGCTGGTCAACGGCGAGCTGCTGGATGTGGACCCGGACGACAACCGCCCGGTGGTCTTCGTCTTCAAGATCATGAACGACCAGCAGCAGGGGCGCCTGGCGTTCATCAAGGTCCTTACGGGCACCATCGCCACGGGCGCCGAGCTCACCAACGCGCGCACCCGCAAGTCCGAGCGCCTGGCTCACATCTATCGCATGATGGGCCGCGAGATGACCGAGATAAAGAGCGCCGGGGCCGGCGACATCGTGGTGGTTCCCAAGCTGGAGGCCCAGACCGGCGACACCCTCTCGGCCACCGGCAAGGTGGAGGCCGCGGCCTTCCGCTTCCCCAACTCCCTCTACCGCATCGCCATCGAGGCCGACCAGCGCGGCAGCGAGGACAAGCTCTACACCTTCCTGGAGAAGATGGCCGACGCCGACCCCACCCTCAAGGTGGACCGCGACGAGGACACCGGCCAGACCGTCATCTCCGCCATCGGCGAGGCCCAGGTGTCGGTGCTGCTGGACCGTCTGGAGAGCCGCGCCAACGTGCAGGCCCACACGGTGCCGCTGCGCATTCCTTACCGCGAGACCATCCGCCGCACGGCCACGGGCCATGGCCGCCACAAGAAGCAGACCGGCGGCGCCGGCCAGTTCGCCGACGTGCGCATGCGCATCGAGCCCAACCCCGACGGCGGCTACGAGTTCTTGGACGAGGTCGTAGGCGGCGCGGTGCCCCGCGGCTTCATCCCCGCGGTGGACAAGGGCGCCCAGGAGACCATGCGCGAGGGCGTGCTGGCGGGCTACCCCATGATCGACGTCAAGGTGGCCCTCTACGACGGCCAGTTCCATCCGGTTGACTCCAACGAGATGGCCTTCCGCACCGCCGCGCGTCTGGGCTTCCAGGACGCCGTCGAGCAGGCCGAGCCCGTGCTCCTCGAGCCCATGGCCCACATGGAGGTCACGGTGCCCGAGAGCTACGCCGGCTCCGTCATGGGCGACATCTCGGCGTGCCGCGGCCGCGTGGAGGGCATGGACACCACCGACAAGGGCGACGTGCGCATCCAAGCCACCGCACCCTACGCCGAGGTAGTGGACTACGCCACCCGCCTTCGCTCCCTGTCGCGCGGCACCGGCGAGTACTCCATCGAGGTGGAGGGCTACGAGCAGGTGCCCCACGACGTCCAGGAGCGCCTGGCGGCCGAGTATCGCGAGCGCCGCTCCCAGGGCCGTTAAGCCGTCCTGTGCCCCTTTTCCCTGCCGAGAAACCCCTGTCGCCTTAAGGTTGGCGCCCGTTTCTTAGCCTCGCCCACCCTTTAGCAGGCGACCCAGCCTCCCTTCTAGGGAAGCTGGGTCGTTTTTTGGTGGAGCGGATACCCCCAAGCGCGCTCCGGGTGCGTCTGCGGCCCTCAGCATTGCCCGGATGGGCAGCCTGTTCTACGAGGGGCAATGCCCTTGTGAGGGGGTTCGATCTTCTCGGCAGCGACAGGATGGAGCGACAGAGTTGTGGGGATAACATAGCGGTATATTTTTGTCTTCGAAGGCCGGCGTAGAGGGCCGGTCTCACGATCCTTCCCGGCCGCTCGCTGGGGAAAGGAGTATTCATGCAGGTCGCACAGCAAATCAAGCCAGACATCTATTGGGTGGGCGCGCTGGATTGGAACGAGCGCCATTTTCACGGCTACACCACCGAGAAGGGCCTCACCTACAACGCCTACCTCATCATCGATGAGAAGGTCACCCTTATCGACACCGTGAAGGCCAAGTTCCATGAGGATCTGCTGCAGCGCATCTCCTCGGTGATCGACCCTGCCAAGATCGACGTGGTCATTGCCAACCACGTGGAGATGGACCACTCCGGCAGCCTGCCTATGATCGCCCAGGCCTGCCCCAACGCCGCCTTCTATTGCTCCACCAAAGCCGTGGGCGAGTTTGCCAAGCACTACCAGGAGGCCGGCATCGAGTTCAATGCCGTGAAGACCGGCGACACCTTGAACATTGGCAAGCGCACCCTCACGTTTGTCGAGACCCCCATGGTCCACTGGCCTGACAACATGGTCACCTACGACGAGTACGACAAGGTGCTCTTCTCCAACGACGCCTTTGGCCAGCACTTCGCCTCCACTACCCGCTTCGATGCGGACTCCAACCTCTGCGAGGTCATGAAGCAGGCCCGCAAGTACTACGCCAACATCGTGCAGCCTTACGGCATGCAGGCCGCCAAGGCCCTCGAGGCGGTCAAGGGCCTGGACCTCGAGATGATTGCTCCGGCTCACGGCGTCATCTGGACCGAGCATATCGGCGACATCCTGGAGTGCTACAGCCACTGGACCCAAAACGAGCGCGTGGACAAGTGCGCCGTCATCTATGACACCATGTGGGACTCCACTGAGAAGATGGCCAAGGCCATCTGCGAAGCCTTTGTCCAAGAGGAGATCGACTGCCGTTACTTCGACCTCAAGTACACCCACGAGAGCGACATCTTGTCCTACATCATGGACTGCAAGTATGTGTGCGTGGGCTCTTCCACCCTTAACATGCAGATGCTGCCCAACGTGGCCAAGTTCCTCACCTACTTCCGCGGCCTGTCCCCGCGCAACAACACCCGCGTAGGCCTGGCCTTTGGCTCCTACGGCTGGGCTCCGGTGGCCCAAAAGCAGGTGCAGCAGGTGCTGGCAGACACCGGCTTCCAGCTGCCTCTCGACCCGGTGAGCCTCAACTGGCGCCCCGACCAGGCCTATCTGGACGATCTTCAGGCCAAGGTCCGCGCCATGGTCAAAGAGACCGAGTAACCCTTGCTTTGGCCATCTGTGCGGGCCACAGGTCCTGCATGGCGATGGCCTAAGCTAAAAGACCGTCATCTAAGAGGAGGGGTCCTGCAAGACGGGCTCCTCCTCTTGGCACACCGGGGATCTTTTGGGGTGTCCGCAGCGGCCCCTCGCCGCATGATCCCCAGGGGCACTAAGGAGGTTTGCCATGAACATCATTCAGGTAGAAGGCATGCATTGCAAGCACTGCGAGATGCTGGTCACCATGGAGCTTGAGGACCGCGGCGCCAAGGACGTGAAGGCAGACGCCTCCACCGGCACCGTCACCTATGAGGGCGACCTCACTCCCCAGCAAGTCTCCCAGGCCATCGAGGCCGCAGGCTTCAAACTGGCCTAAAACCAGCCCTGCAACCGGGATTTTGCAACCCTAGGCGGCAGCGTTTCTCGGCAAGGGGAAGGTGTCCGGGCCGCTCTGAGCCCGGTGGGCGCACGCGCGTGCAAGTTGCGCCGCACAGCGTGCATTTGGGCGGCTCGGGGCCTTTAGGTAATATGAACACTCGAGTATCGTTAGGCAATTCTTCAACCGTTAGAGGTCGAACACTTAGATGGACGTAGCTCTTAGTATCATCGTCACTTTTTTGCTCACGCTGGTAAACGGCTTTTTCTCCATGAGCGAGATGGCCCTGGTAAACGTCAAGCGTCCGCTGCTCGAGCGCGACATGGAGGAGGGCGACAAAAAGGCGGCCACCGCCTTTGAGCTCTCCGGCGATTCTGGCGATCTGTTGGCGGCCATCCAGGTGGCCATCACGTTGGTGGGCTTCTTCAGCTCTGCCGTTGCGGCCACCAATCTGTCCGACCCCTTTGGCCAATGGATGGTCTCTTTGGGCCTGCCGGCCTCTGTGGCCTCGGGTTTGGCGCCGGTGATCATCACCCTTATCGTGTCTTACTTCTCCATTGTGGTGGGCGAGCTCGTGCCCAAGCGCATCGCTCTGGCAGACTGCGAGGGCGTGTCCAAGGGTGTGGCCGGCTTTTTGAAGGGCTTCACCAAGGCGGTGCGCCCCCTCATCTGGATCACCGCCAAGAGCGCCGACGGCCTCTCGCGCCTAATGGGCGTCAAAAGCGCCGATGAGCGCCAGAACGTCTCCGAGGAAGAGATTCGCTACATGGTGAGCGATGCAGAAGAGCTCACCGATGAAGAGAAGAGCATGATCCACGAGATCTTTGACCTGGGCGACGCCGCGGCTCGCCAGGTGATGGTGCCTCGCGTGGACATGACGGCGCTGGAAGACACCCTCACTTTGAACGAGGTGCTGGCCTGCATGCGCCAGACGGGCTATTCGCGCATCCCCATCTTCCATGAGGATGTGGACCGCATCGTGGGCATCGCGCACATCAAAGACCTTATCGCCCCCATCATCGACGAGGGCAAGGGCCAAGACGCCATCGCGGGCTATGTGCGCGAGGCAGACTTCGTGCCTGACACCAAAGACATCATCCCGCTGCTCTCCGAGATGCAGACCAGCCACGACCAGATGGTCATCGTGGTAGACGAGTACGGCGGAACTGCCGGCGTCATCACCATCGAGGACATCGTCGAAGAGGTGGTGGGCGAGATCGAGGACGAGTTCGACCCCGACAACAAGTACCTCACCAAGCTGGCCGACCGCGAGTGGCTGGTGGATGGCCGCTTCTCCATCGACGACGCCGCTGAGCTGGGCTGGCCCATCGAGGACTCCGACGCCTACGAGACCATAGCCGGCTTCATCCTGGACCTGGCGGACGGCCTTCCCAGCCCCGGCGAGGTCTTCGAGGTAGAGGGCTGGCGCTTCCGCGTGCAGTCCATGCGCGGCAATCGCATCGCCCTCTTGCGTGTGATCGCGCCGGTCCCCGACGATCCCGAGCAGGAGCAAGCCGACGAAGACTCGGAGCGCTCCCATGAGCGCGACGGCGGATGGCTCTCCCGCATCCGCGAGGGCCACGACGACAAGGATGCTCCGGTAGACGTGGACGTGGAAGACGCTACCGTCGACGAGCAAGAGAAACGCTAAGGCTTCTGGCTCGTCTGCCAAAGACGTCGCGAGATGCGATGGGCCCTGAGATCTTGATCCCAGGGCCCATCGTCGTTTTTTTGGCACTCTTGGGATCTCTCGGTGGGGGCCATCTGAGCCGTTAATCTCGATGTTCTAGATGGTCACCTAGGAGAACAACTTGCAAAGCGGCGATGGCTATTAGACTCCAAATAGAACGCTTCTCAAGCGATCTTCAAGCCATAATGACTCCTAGGCAGCTAAATAGAACAGAATGGGTTCTATTTAGCTGCCTAGGAGTACGGAGAGTCCAAATAGCTGTTCTCTTAGAGCGCCTAGGAGAACAGCTGCTCTCTCTGGTTGTTCTCTTAGAGTGCCTAGGAGAACGGGGGGGGGGTGAGCGAGAGGCCGTCAGCCTTCGATGGTCATCTGCGCGGCTACCGGCAAAATCTGCGGGGTGATGCGGAAGTCATGGCAGCGGGCCGTGGCGCATTTTGCAAGCCCGCGCCAGTTGAGCGGCACGATGGGGAGTTTCTCGGCAGCATAGACGTCGCAGGCGTGCATGGCGTCCACGCGCTCCTGGTCGTTGGTGATGGCGCGGGCCGCAAGGATCATCCGGTCGAACTCAGGGTCATCGAAGTGGCTCATATTGTCGCTGGAGGATGCCGAGAAGAGCGGATAGAGGTAGTTGTCGGCGATGGGGTAGTCTGCGTACCATCCGCGGGCTGCCACTACAAAGTTGCCCGAGTAGTAGTTGTCCAGCATGGCGGCATATTCCAGCTGGTTGATGGAGGCGTCGATGCCGATGGCGTCCCAGTCGGAGATGATGGCCTCATACTCGGTCTTGTCGTTGGCTGCATTGGTCATCAGTTGGATGGCAAGCCCGCGGCGCCCATTGCTGTCTGCCGGGTAGCCCGCCTCGTCCAGCAGGGCGCCCGCGCGGTCGCGATCAAACTCCACGGGCCAGGTATTGGGGGTGGAACCTGCGATGGCGGGAGGAATGATGTCTGTGGCTGGCTCGGCAGAACCCTGGTACACGTTGGTGCAGATGGCGTCGCGGTTGATGGCCAGGGAGAGCGCCTGGCGAATGCGGATGTCTGCGATCTCTTGAGCGCCCATGTTGAACACCAGGTATTGGGTGTAGAGCATCTCGCCAGAGAAGTACTGGTGGCCGGGGTTGGCCACATAACCGCCGTCCTCGGCCTCGCCGTAGGTCTCTTTGGACTGCATGCACTGGTTGAGGGGCACATTGGAGCAGTCGCAACTGCCGGCCTCCACCTCCTTATAGGACGTGAGCACGTCGCGGTACACGGTAAAACGCACGCCTGAGATCTTGGGAACGTCGCCCCAATAATCCTCGTAGCGCTCTAGCTCCACATATTGGCCGTCTTTGAACTCTCCTTTCATTTTGAAGGCGCCGTTGCCCACAGGGGCGGCCGCATAAGACTGGTAATTGTCGCCGGTGCCCATGCCTTCTGGGATGGGTGCCAGCGTGCAAGTGGAGCATACGTAGGGGAAGTCTGCGTAGGGGGCCGAGAGCTTGACCACAAAGGTGGTGTCATCGGGAGCGGAAAGCCCCGTGAACTCCACGTTCTCGCCGCTTACGAGCTCGTCGTAGCCGTCCACCATGGACAGGTGGTAGCCAAGGGCCGAGGGGGTGTCGTAGGACTTTGGGTTTACCAGGCGCGTCCATCCGTAGACAAAGGACTTGGCCGTCACCTTGCTGCCGTCATGAAACGTCACGTCGTCGCGCAGATGGAAGGTCCACTCGTCTGCCGTGTCGTTGGACTCCCAGCTTTTGGCTACCAGAGGGTCCAGCTCCTGGGTTTGGGGGTTGTAGCGGGTGAGGGGATCGAACAGCTGGTAGCACACGGCCATGGCGTTCTCGTCCTCAAGGGTGTAAGGCTCGATGCCGGTAGGGTTTTGGATGCCGTAGACCAAGACGGCCTCAGCGCCGCTGCCGGACTTGCAGCCGGCCAAAGGCGACGCCACACCCCAGGCTGCCAAGGTGGCTGCGCTTGCCTTCAAAAACTGAGCGCGGTTGAGCTGGATGTTCATAGGACCCTCCTCTGTCAAACTAAAGTGGCCCTATAGTGACCGAGAAACCCCCGGCTTCAAAAAACGAGAGTCCACTATTAATAGGGACGCAATCAAGGGACCCTACACTGGGTGCCTGATGTGGGGCCTTTTGGCCCATCGCGGCGGAAAGAATGCTTCATGACCTCGAAGGGGGCTGCTATGACGCTTCAAGAAACAGTGGGCGCCATGGACTTTCATGGCTATAAGACCTGGTATCGCGTGGTGGGGGAGCCGTCGGCCCATAAGCTCCCGCTGCTCGCCATCCATGGAGGCCCTGGCAACACCCACTACTACCTGCGTTCCTTGGACGAGCTTGCGCAGCGCTATGGCCGCCAGGTGATCTACTACGACCAGGTGGGCTGCGGCAACTCGACTCCCTTGGCCAACCCCCAAGAAGAGGCCTCCGCCCAGCTCTTCGAAGAGGAGCTGGCATGCCTGCGCGAGCACTTGGGCTTGGACCAGTGCCATCTGTTGGGTCAGAGTTGGGGCGGCATGTTGGCGCTGCAGTACGCCACCCATCACCCCAAAGGCGTCGCTTCCATGGTCATCGCCAGCTCGCCTGCCTCCCTTGACCTGTGGCTTGAGGAGGCGCTGCGTTTGCGCAGCTACCTGCCTAAAGAGATGGAGGAGGCCCTGGCCCAGGCCGACCGCGATGGAGACTACGAGCGTCCTGAGGTCAAAGCCGCCAGCGACCTGTATTACCGCCGCCATGTGAGCCTTGTCCCCGAGGACCAGCGTCCTCACAACCTGCGGCGCCCCATCCCCAACCCCCATGGCGACGAGGTCTACCACATCATGCAGGGAATGAGCGAGTTTGTGGTCACCGGCAAACTCTCCCACTGGAGCGTGGTGGACGAGCTGCCCTCCATCACCATCCCCACCCTTGTGACTTCCGGCAACGCCGACGAGTCCACCCCGCTCATCTCCAAACAGATCGTCGACGGCATTCCAAACGCCCGCTGGGAGCTTCTACGCGGCACCCACTGCGTGCACCTGGAGATCCCCGAGACCTACAACGCCCTGGTGGAGGGCTTCCTCTCTGAGCACGACCCGGCATAGCCTTCAGGCTCGTCGCCGGCATGCGCCCTAGAGCCGTCGTCGATATCACTAGCACAATATATAAATGCATCTATAGGATCCCTGCGCGATGACGCTGCTGCGCGGGGATCTCGCGTTTTGCGCAGCCTTCAAATCCTACCGAGAAAAACCTGCACTCAGGGTGCCCAACAATGTTTTGGTCTCTTATATGTTCATAATATATATCTTCTTAATATTATAAGAAGATACGCGGTGTCGATCATAGGAGTAAATAGTAAGATATATGAATAAATAAATAACTATAATGATCGATGCAATAGCACGTTATACAAGGTAATCTTCTTGCATAGTATTCCCTTGATTTAGGTAACCACGCGCGTTATGTTGTCGAATACCCATATATGAAGACAAACTGAATTAAGGGGTATCAATATGAATAAGAGGGGTAGGCTCGCTGCAAGGGCGCACCGGATAGTGGCGTTTTGCATGAGCGGGCTGCTGGTGCTCAGCAGCGTCTTTGTGGGTCCCACGGCTGCTTGGGCGGTGGATTGGCAGACCTACCTGGCTCAGCAGTGGCAACAGTGCGAAGACACCTTTGCGGCGCTCGACCGCACTACGGGGCTTACTCCTTGGGATGGGGGCGCTTCTCAGCCCACCTCTGGTTCTGGCACGGCTGCAGACCC
Organism: Olsenella sp. KGMB02461; assembly: GCF_012584445.1. Taxonomy (GTDB): domain Bacteria; phylum Actinomycetota; class Coriobacteriia; order Coriobacteriales; family Atopobiaceae; genus Leptogranulimonas. The sequence goes on along the minus strand of NZ_JABAHI010000008.1, from coordinate 1,249,532 downwards.
TTGGCTCGTCGGTACGCCCGCGCAGCTCTCTTGGGTCATGCACAATGCTCCAGCGACGCAAAAGAGCCTGCGCCTTACGTCCGATCTCGATATGGGCGGGACGGCCAAGCGCAACTGGGCTCCGGCTACTGGCTTCGACTCTGGCGAGGTCCTTATTGACGGCGCCGGCCATACTATTTACAACCTCTATGTCAGCGGCTCGGGCGCAGGCGTGACGGGCGCAGGGCTGGCTTTCATCTCTGCAGTCAACAACCCAAGCTTCACCATGAAGGACCTCACTTTCAAGTATGCAGAGGTGAGATCTAGCGGAGGGACCTATAACTATGCGGTGGCTGTGGGATGGTTTGCCCGCGGCCTACTTCAAAATGTCGGCGTCGAGGATTCCTTGGTGAAAGGCGTAAACTTCGCCGGCGGTCTTTGCGTAGGCTGGAACACCAGCTATGCTGCGGTGGACGGCAGCGGAAACAAATTGGCCAATCCCACAGGCTCCCGTATCGACGGATGCCGTACTGTGCGCGTATATACCTATGGCAATAGCTGCATTGGTAACTTCATCGCGCCTTTGTGGGGAGGCACCGTTACCAACTCTTATGCTACAGGCGGCGTGACGGTTTCAACCGGCGGCCACTCTGGCGGCTTTGTCTCGTGCCCTGGATATTGCTACGTGGAGAACTGTTTTTGCAACATCACCATGTACGGAAACACGCAGACAGGCGTCTTTAACGGGGTCAACCATTTCAACAACGCCTTCGTGAATTGTGGGGCTTCCGGTGTGGTGGAAGGCACCGACCAAGTAGGCGGTTTCGTGGGATGTGCCCTTGAGCAGGCTTCCCAGTACACCAACTGCTATTCGACCACCATGACAGGCATGCAGTCATCGGCTTCCAATATGGGCGGTTTCGTGGGTTCTGCGACGTCTACCATGAGGTTTTCCAACTGCTATGCCGCCGGTGAGGTGGGCGCCCTCACCACAGAAGGCAATGCTGCCAGCGTAGGCGGTTTTGTCGGCACCCACGGCAATGCTACTTTCACAAACTGTTACTTCGACAAACAGACAAGCGCCATGGACGTGCGCGCTGTCGACACCCAAAAGAATATCAAGGGCCTCCTCACCAAGGAGATGTGCGGCACTGGGGCCCTTGCCAACATGCCGGGCCTCTCCTCCGATGTCTATATGGCCAAAGAGGGTGTATATCCACAGCTCAAGCGCTTTGCTGATCCCACGGAGTTCCCGGCGAACAATCGCAACAGCATGGTGGCCAATTCCATGGCCTCCGTCTGCACGGCGATGCTCTATCCCTCTAACGGCGACTTCACCGACGCTGAGTATGACACGGTGCGCAAGATCACCTATGTCTTCCCTTTCACCAATGACGCCATGGTGAACGATCCGAACTTCGCCGTGAGCTGGGAAGCCGACAAACTTTATAGCACCGTGGTAGGCAACAACGACGTGCCCATTATCGTGCTCGATGAGAACACCTACGAGGTTAAGAGCTTGGCCCCCGGCGTAGGCTGGACCACTGTGCGTGCGGTCTACACCAATCCCATCACGGGTGAGCAGGCTACAGGATCTCGTCGTTTGCGCCTTGTGCCCACCACCACATTGTCGCTGGCCACCTCTCGCGGCATCGATCATGTGGCCTATGTGGCTCGCGACGGCGCCCGTCCTCTACCCGTCAATGTCGACGAGGGCTTCGTCTCCTACGACCATCGCCTGGGCGTGAACTTTTCCAAAGGCAACGCCATTCAGCTGGGTAATGGCCAGCTGATCCAGGAGGCATTCCCTGCCACATCCATGGAATTCTCTGACGTGCAGTTGGGCACGGTGGGCGGTCTTGTCGATGTGTTGATGGAACGCCAGTTGGAGGATGGCGCGTGGGAGAATGTGGAGCTCACCGACGATGTCAAGGAGCTCCTGCTGCGCCAGCGCCACACAGAGCTTCGTGACCTGGGGCATTATCGCATGACTTATCGCTGGTACACCTCTGGCAACAAGGCGGGAGCCTACCTGGAGAGCACCAAGTTCTTGGATGTCATCGAGACCTTTGACATCACCTACTACAAGAACGACGAAGACCTCGAGCAGCCCGCCTCTCAGGGGGAGCACCCCCAGGTGGAGCCCATTGCCTTCTGGCGTGCCGGTGGCACGGGGCTGCGACAAGCGCTCAATACCAAAAAGAATGCAAGCCCCTACTACTACGACATTGGCGCCTATCTGCCTGGCGACACCGTGGCAGCCGCCTATTATCCCGGCTCTGCCGGCGCTGCCGAGGGCGTGCCTGTCACGCCTGCCACCGACGGCTGGCGCTTTGATGGCTGGAATACCGAGGCTGACGGCTCTGGCGACTCCTTTGGCCCCGCCACCCCCATTACTAAGAACATGGTGCTCTATGGCCAGTGGTCGCCCAAACCCATTGATGTGGTGTTTGATCTGGATGGCGGCGAGATGCCCGGCGAGAACGAAGGCGATCCCGCCTCTTCCGACCCCATCGTGCAGCACTCTGAAGCCCTGAAGACGGTCACTGCGCCCGAGGGCACGCCGGTGCGCGAGGGCTACTCCTTCATGGGTTGGAGCACCGAGCAAGGCTCTCTCATCCCCAACTTCGACGGCGACGAGCAGCTTTGGGAAGAGCCTGACGACACCCGCACCTACTATGCCGTATGGGTTCCCAACCCCAAGACCGAGGTAACCGTAAAGACCGAGAATATCACCGATCCAAAGGCCGAGCATCCCCAGGTGGATGACAAGCTGGTCACCACAGTGACCGCTTCTAACACCGGCGATCCCACCAGCTACTGGCAGGGCGTGAACGTCTCTGTGCCGCTGCCCGCCGGCGTCGACCTCATGGACGAGCCCATCACCGTGGAGCGCCCCGACGGCACCACCCAAACGCTCGATCCCAAAGACGTCTATGACCCTGAAAGCCGCACAGTGTCCCTGCGCATTGGTGACGTGCCTGGAGATTCCCAGGTAAAGGTGCATATCCCCACCAAGGTCAACGGCAAGGCGCTGCCGCCTAAGTCCAATGAGCCCACGGATCCTTCTGATCCCGACGATCCCAACCCCACCGATCCCTTTGACCCGCAGGTAGACATCTCTGTGAAGGTCACAGGCGAGAATCCAGACGGCTCGCCGGCGGAGGAGCTCCAGCGCGAGGCACCGACTCCTGGCAGCGAACAGGTGCTCCCCGCGAACCCGGATCCCACCGTCACCAAGGAGGTCACCAATGTGACCCGCGGCGATGCCACCGATGCCCAGGTGGGCGACCTTCTGCGTTATACGGTCACGGTGGCCAACGACCATCCTTATTCCGAGCTCAAGGATGCGGTGGCCTCAGACCTGCTGCCCCTGGGCCTTGACTTGGTCCCTGATACTGTGAAGGTCGCCTACCCGGATGGCGCCGAGAAGGCTATGGATCCTGCCGACGTCTACCACGACGAGACCCATACCCTCACGGTTCCTGTGGGCAACATCTTTGGGGGCGAGAAGGTGGTCGTGACCTTCGAGGCGAAGGTCAACCGCTCTGCTGTGGATGAGGCAACTCCTGAAGCCCACGACATTGGCAACGTCGCCACCGTCGATGGCAACACGCCCGAAGACAAAAAGGGCGAGCAGCAGCAGTCTCAGAAGATCTTCCCCTCAGGCTGGATCAAGTTCGCCATCCCCCAGCCCACCGTGGCAAAGACTGTGATTGATGACGACCATCCCAATGGCTACTACGAGGGTGACCAGGTGACCTATTCCATCGAGGCGGGCAACAGCCAGCCGGGTACCGCCTGGGAAGACGTGGTGGTGCATGACACCTTGCCAGACGGCCTCGCTATGGTGGCCACGTCGCTCACGCTGATCCATCCCGACGGTACCCAAGAGCGCCTCGCCCGCGACCTCTACGATCCTGAGACTCGCGAGCTCACCGTACCTATTGGCACTATCCAAGGCGGCGAGGTCTGGCGCGTCACCTTCGCCTGCGACCTGTCTAAGCCCGCCAATGGCACAGCCGTGGTCAACCGCGCCAGCGCCTCTGGCACTGGCTTTGGTCTCACCGACCCCTCCGGCGATGGCTCCTCAGGCGTCCAGTCCGGAGGCATTGTGGCGGTAGACGCTGCTGGGATCGCCGAGATCAAGACCGTCCAGGACCCCTATGCAGGAAACGAGGCCAACGGGTCTGACCTTGTGGTCCCCGTTAAGAAAGCCCTGCGCTCTGTGGCCGTCATCCCTGCCACTGGCGACCGGGTGGTCGACGGCGCCCTTACTGTAAGCCTTGCCTTTGGCGCTGCGGCCTGCACTACCATGGCAGTGCTTCGCCGCCGTAGGGCTGCCGACCGCTAAGCTATATTCCAGGCGCCACCTTCCAGGCGCTCCAAGCTTTGTCTTGGAGCGCCTTTTTTGCGGGTTCAGGCAGCCTCCCATTAACGACGGCAGGGTTTCTCGGCATCGCCTTGGGCGAGCCTTTCAACGGGTACATGCATCTCATGCACATCGTCGCTCAAAGGAAGCATCATGGATCGTCAAACCGTGTCGAAATCGGCTTCTCTTGCCGAGAAACCCGCACCGTCCCAGCCAGAAATCGATCCGGCGCAGCTGGTGAGCAGCCAGCGTGCCTATTTTGAATCCGGGGCAACGCTGGATGTGAACCGCCGCCTCCTGGCGCTTCAGCGATTTTACGATGCGGTGAAAGATCATGAGTCGCAACTGGCCAAGGCTATGAAAGAAGATCTGGGCAAGAGCGCTCAGGAGACCTATATGAGCGAAGTGGGATTGGTGCTCTCGGAGACCAAATATCAAATCGCCCACCTGAGAGGCTGGTCAAAGCCGCAACTAAAGGCGCCTAGCATTATCAACTTCCCTGCGCTCAGTTTTGATGTGCCCAACCCCAAAGGGGTCGTCTATGTGATGAGCCCCTGGAACTACCCGGTGATGCTGGCGCTGGAGCCTCTGGTGGGAGCCGTAGCTGCAGGCAACTGCGTTATCGTGCGTCCTAGCGACTCGGCGCCTCACGTGGGTCAAGCACTTGCAGCTCTTATTGCCGAGGCCTTTGACTCCCGGCATGTTGCCTGTGTGCTGGGGTCCCACGACATCGCTGACGCCCTTTTGGCCCAGCCTGTCGACCACGTCTTCTTTACCGGCTCCAAAGGGGTGGGAGCCTACGTCATGGAGCAGGCGGCAAAGATCCATGCCTCGGTCACTCTGGAGCTGGGAGGCCAAAGCCCCTGCATCGTGTGTGAAGATGCGCATATCAAGCTGGCGGCGCGCCGCATCGTATTTGGAAAGTTCCTCAACTGTGGGCAAACTTGCGTGTGCCCCGACTACGTGATGGTGGCCCGTCCGGTCCACGACGCCTTTGTGGCGGCGGTCAAAGACGAGATCGTGCGCCAGTTTGGACAGAACGCCCTGGACAATCCCGATTGGGGAAAGATCTGCAAGCCCCACGACTACCAGCGCATCTTGGGCCTGGTGGACCCTGCCAAGGTGGTGTTTGGCGGGCAGCATGACGACGCTGCCTGTCGCATCGCCCCCATTGTGATGGATAACGTGCAGCCTGCCGACAAGGTGATGAGCCAAGAGATCTTTGGCCCCATCCTGCCCATTATGACCTTCGATTCCATCGATGAGGCATGGTCTCAAATCCGCTCTCTGCCCACGCCGCTGGCCGCCTACCTCTTCACGCACAACCAGAGCATCATCGACTACTATCTCAATCAACTATCCTTTGGCTCCGGCTGCATCAACGACACTATCATGCAGGTGTCGGTCTCAAACATTGGCTTTGGCGGCAACAAGGCCTCAGGCTTAGGGCGGTATCACGGAAAGTTCTCCTTTGATACCTTCACCAACTACAAGGCCATGCTCAAGAAGTCTCGCTTCATCGACTTGCCCATGCGCTATCAGCCTTACAACTCCTTATCTGATGCCATCGTCCGCTTCCTGGTGCGTTAACCAGACAGTCCTCCTAGTGCTTTTCCTGCCGAGAAAAACTTCCTCAAAATCTTGGAGGCCTAGGGGGTGGTAGCTCGCCTATACTAATGCGTACAGATGTTCGATGCACTTGGAGCGTTGTAGCTGTAGTGTTCGGGGAGTAGGGGGATCTATGTCGGTAGGGGAGATCTGCGCCATCGTGGTGGCTGTGGGAGCGGTGGCCATCGCACTATGGAGCCTTGCAAGGCTTCGCCAAGATGCCCGCGGGCAGCAAAGTGCAGACACCGGGGCTCAGGCGAGGCTCCTCGACCAGCAATCGCAGGTGCTGGGCCGCCTGGATGGTCTTGCCCAAACCTCTGCGGCCATGGCGGGGCGCGTCGATGAGCTGCGGCGCGATGTCACAGCTCAGCTGGGCGCAGATCGCGATCGCACAGAGGCGCGGTTGGCCCATATGGATCAAACGTTGGCCGGCGCCCTTGCGCAGCTGCGCCAAGACAATGCCCGCCAGCTGGATGAGCTGCGCCAGACGGTGGACCAAAAGCTCACGGCAGCCATCAACGAGCAGCTCTCAGTCTCCTTTGCACAGATTTCCCGGCAGTTGGAGGCCGTCTACAGGGGCCTGGGCGACATGCAAAACCTGGCAGGCTCGGTGGGTGATCTCAAGCGTGTGCTCTCGGGCGTGAAGACTCGCGGCATTCTGGGGGAGGTGCAGCTGGGGGCGATTTTGGAAGACATCCTGGCTCCCTCTCAGTACCTGGAAAACGTGGCTGCCAAGCCGGGGAGCCGTGATCGTGTAGAGTACGCCGTCAAACTGCCGGTAGCTCAAGGCGAGCCCGTTCTGCTTCCCATCGACGCGAAGTTTCCTGGGGACACTTACGCAGCACTATTGGATGCCTATGACACGGGCGATAAAGCTCAGATTGCGGCTGCCAAAAAGCATCTGCAAGACCGTATCTTAGGCGAGGCCTCAGACATCGCTTCCAAATACGTGGCCCCACCCCATACCACGGCCTTTGGCGTGCTCTTCGTGCCTTTCGAAGGCCTTTATGCAGAGGTGGTGTCGCTGCCGGGTTTGCTGGAGACGCTCCAGCGCACCTATAACGTGGTGGTTGCTGGCCCCTCCACCATGGCTGCGCTTATCAACAGCTTGGCCTTGAGCTATCAGACCTTCGAGCTCCAGCAGCGCACAGACGAAGTGCTGCGCATTTTGCAGGCAGTCAAGGCAGAGCTTCCTCGCTATCAAGAAGCTCTTGTCAAAGCCAAACGCCAGATCGACACGGCCAGCAATACGGTGGAGTCCATTATCACTACTCGCACCAATGTGATGGAGCGAAAGCTGCGCTCCATCTCGCTGCCTACCCAAGAGGGAGGTGCAGGTCCTACTGCGGGATCTGACCTTTTTGAGCTGGAAGGCGAGGAGCCGTAGCCTGCACCATACAAGAATAGGTATGCTCCCGTGCGCTGAGGGCAAGATAATGTACCGTTCTTAGAATTTGTAGCGTCAGTAGTCCTTCAGATTGTCGACAGATTCGTATATATCGATTAGTATGCCAAGGGATGGCCCACCTCCGGCGATTGGAATTACGATGGGCAACCGCAGGCTTTCTAGTTGGGTGAAGCGACAGCGCCATCCCTTTATAGGGTGGCTTACCTCACTGCGCTCTCGCCTGATTGCCCGGCGGTGGCATCGCGGGCTGCGTAGGCGCCTCACACCTTGTTCAGTGCCCGGTCTGCGCCGTGGGCCCCAGTGGTGACCTGTTCCTTACAGTTGGCCCCAGGGCATTAAATCCTATATCCGCCATACCTAAAAATGGCTAGACTAGGTCAAGCGTTTTTATCGGCCTCGTTTAATCGTAGCAGCGCCTTGAAAAGGGCGCGCGTGGCGCAGTTATCCCGTCGTGCGAAAGGACGCATGTCATGGCCAGTCCCATCCTCGATGTACGTGGTTTTGTGAAGCGCTATGGCACCAAAGTGGCGGCTCATGGCTACTCGCTTGCCGTGGAGCCTGGATCGATCCTGGGTCTGGTGGGCACCAATGGCGCAGGCAAAACCACCCTGATCAAAGCTATGGTGGGCGTACAGGATTTTGATGAGGGGTCTATTGCCATTTGCGGCCACGATGTGGTGAAAGATCCTATCGCCGCCAAGATGCATCTGGCGTATGTGCCAGACACCCCCTGGGTCTATGGGTTCATGACGGGCATGGCCTACCTAGAATTTGTCTGCGATATCTTTGGGGTGGACAGCGCTCAGCGCAGAGGCATCATCCAGGAGCTGGCGGAGCGTCTGGAAATGGTGGATGCCCTCGCAGATCGTGCAGATTCCTATAGCCATGGCATGCTGCAAAAGCTGGTGGTCATGGGAGCGCTGGTGCACGACCCAGACTTTCTGGTGCTCGACGAGCCCTTTGTGGGGCTCGACCCTGTGGCCACGCGCACCCTTCGCACTATGCTTCAAGAGCGGGCGGCCCAAGGCAAGGCGGTGCTCTTCTCGTCCCATGTGCTTGAGGTGGTGGAGCGCCTCTGCGACTCGGTAGCCATCATTCAAGCAGGCCAGCTTCGTGCCTTCGGCCCCATCGACCAGGTGTTGGGTGACGAGTCTTTGGAAGACGTCTTTATGGACGTCGTGGAAACCCGTGAGGTCTCGGCAACTCCTGCGGCGCCGGTGAGGCCTTCCGACGCCCCTCAAACGCCTTTCTCCTGAGGATAAGGGGCTAAGGTCGCATCTTCACTATTTGATATCACGCATTTGGCGAAAAGGTACTCATCATGCATCGTCTGTGGCTCTTGATTAAGGTGCAGTTGCGCACGTTGGGCAGCTCTTCTTCTAAGAACGCTTCTCGAGGCGGCATCGTTGGATTGAGAATCGCCCAGGCTTTCCTGGGACTGTTGATGGCTTGCTATGCGGCTGGGGTGGGGGTTGGCCTTGCAGCCTTGGGGGCCGACAGACTGTTGGTCGCCCTTGCGGTGCTTGTCGCCACGCTTTGCGGCGCCGTCTTCTCGTTCATCAAGGCCCCTGGGATGCTCTATGAGGCGGGAGACTACGACCTGCTTATGAGCATGCCTGTCTCAAAACGCGACCAAGTCATTGCGCGTCTGGCGTCCCTCTATCTCACTGCGGTAGAGCTTGCTGCCCTGATGGTGATTCCCATGGGAGTCGCGGCTCTCGTCTTTATGGGCGTCCAGGGCATAGCCTCTACGCCCCTTCAGTGGGTTGTATTGCTGTCCATTGTCGCCTTTGGCCCTGTGCCGGGATTTGTGGTGGCGATCTTCCTGTCCGCCCTGATCACGGCTGTTCTTGGGCGTTTGCGTCATGGCAAGGCGCTTACCACGCTGGCCTCTGTGCTTGTGGCGCTGGCGGCTGTGGTTGCAAGTTTTGCGCTCAACGCTGCGCTGTCCGGTGCAGACTATGAGAACGCTACGCTGGACATGCTGGTGGGGATACTGGCTGGCTTTGGTGACGCTCTGGCAGTCTGGCCCTTCTGCGGCTGGGTCATGGACGCTTGGGTGGGCCAGGGTATGTCTGGCTGGGCCTGGTGGGCGGTGTTCGTGCTGGTAAACCTGGCGCTAGGGGCTGTTTTGGTGGAAGGTCTGGCCCACACGTATACCCAGGTGGTTTCTGCGATCAATGCCCGCTCTCAACAAAAGAGAGGCAAGGCCACTAAGGCTGCGGAGTTGCGCTCTCCTTTCCAAGCGCTTTGCCGCAAAGAGGCGGGCCTGGTCTTTGACAACGGCACGGTGGTGGCCAACGATCTCATCTCGCTGTTGTTGCTCGTTATCTTTGCGGCTCTCGTAGCCATTGTGGGACTTGATGGCATAGCAAGCTTCTTCACCAAGGACTCTCTGGGAGATCCTTCGGAAGCCATCCCTGTGATGGTGGTGATCCTGCCCTGGATCATGGCGTTTATCGGCGCTATGGCTCCTCCGGCGGCCATTGCCATCTCGCTCGAAGGCCAGGGAGTCTGGCTCATGGAGACGCTGCCCATAGACCGGAGGCTGTTCTATGGGGCAAAGCTGGCGCCTTGGCTGGCAGCGGCTGCGCTTTGCGCGCTGATCTCCGCGGTGCTGCTTCTGATTGGCGGCGTCCCTGCATCAAGCGTGCTGCTATGCTTCGCGCTCACCGTGGTGCTCTATGGCTTTTGCGGCTTGGTAGGCATGACACTGGATGAGAGGCATCCCAATTTTGAGTGGGTGAGCGCTACGGCGCTGGCAAAGCAGTCGCTGCCCATTGGAGTGTGCATCTTTTTGTCCATGGGAATCTGCCTGGCGATGGGCCTTGTCTGCGGGCTGGGCTATGGCGTGAGTGGCTGGGACGCGTGGGTGTGCGATGCTATGAGCTGGGCTGCCGTCCTTGTGCTGGCAGCAGCGTCTTGGCTGCTCTTTAGAAGGCTGGAAAAGCGCCCCATTCCCTATCAAAGCTGAGCGGGCTTTGGCAAGGAGCAGGGCGCTCAAGAGTGCAGCGCTCAAGAGTGCGGCAATGCAGGTGGGCAGTGGCTGCAGCCAAGATTTAAACCAGGGCTTCCAGGCCTAGCAGAGCGGCGCCCAGCGCACCGCAGAGCTGGGAGTCTTCGCTGGTGGCTACCGGTGCGCCCAAAGCCTCGCCAATGGCGGTGACCACGCCTTCGTTGTTGGCGACGCCGCCGGTCATGAGGTAGGGAGGCTCGGCCTTCACGCGCTTGGCGAGGCTGGTGATCTTGGAGGCCACCGAGCGATCCAAGCCATGGATGATGTCGGGCACGGGAGTGTCGTCGGCTACCAGGCTTACTACCTCGCTCTCGGCAAAGACGGTGCACATGGAAGAGATCTTCACGTCATGCTTCCAGGAAAGGCCTTGGGTGCAAAACTCGTCCAAGGGCAGCTCCATGGTGCGGGCCATCATCTCCAAGAAGCGCCCGGTGCCGGCGGCGCATTTGTCGTTCATCACAAAGTTCACCACATTGCCGTCCTCGTCCAGCTTGATGACCTTGGAGTCCTGGCCGCCGATGTCTACGATGGTCATGGCCTCGGGGCACAGGGCATGGGCTCCCCGGGCGTGGCAGGTGATCTCGGTGATGGAGGTGTCCATGGAGGGAATGGAGTCGCGGCCGTAGCCGGTGGCCACCGCGAGCGTGATCTGGTCGCGGGCAAGTCCAGCCTTCTCGAGCACGGAGTCGATGGCGCGCTGGGCGCTCTCAGTGGCTTTGGCGCCGGTGGGCAGGATCACCGTGGCCACAGGAGTGCCGTCTTTGTCTACTACGACGGCATCGGTCGAGGTGGAGCCCGAGTCCACTCCCAACACGTAAATGGGGCCGGTGCCTTTGTCAAATTTGAGCGTGTCAGTCATACCTACCAACGTTTCGTCGAAAGCCTTTAGTCGAGTGGAGAGCTGGCCCGCGCTTTGGCGGGTGCCGTCGGTTTCCACCTTGATCATGGGAACCGCGGCGTCCTGGGAGGCCATAAGGTACTCAAAGCCGTAGTAGTCGCAGAATTTCATGGTGTGATAGATCACGCCGCGTTGTCCTGGAGCGCCAATGAGGTTTTGGCGGCCAGAGATGTCGGCCATGCGCAGGCAGGGGGTTTGGTCGAGCAGCGCTCCTGCATACCAGCCGATAAACGCCTCCTTGGGGTCTGGGGCCGGTGTGCTCGCGTCGCAACTCTCGCGGCACGCCTCTTGGCGGATGGCGCGACCCAGCGAGGCTGGAGGAGAAGCCACTCTGCGGCCACCGGTGCAGGTGAGGTTTTCCACCGGCAGGTCGAAGGCAGACTCGGCAGCCTTAAGCAGCGACTCGGGGCCATGGGCGCCCAACAGGGTGACGCGGGCGTCTTGTCTGGCCACCGGGGGCTCGAAGGAGGCAAGGGCCGCCCCTACATCAAAGGTTTCACCCGAATAGCGCTCCCAGGCCTCTGCCAAACGCTCAAGCTCGGAGGCCAAACGCGCGCGCTCCGCAGGGCCGGTGAGATGAGGGAGGTCTACCATGAACAGGAAGTCCAAGCACTGCTCGGCGTCCAACACGTCATAGACGCGGCGCATCACGTCGCAGCAGCTGGTGAGCACCAGCGCCTTGACCTCAGGCTTTAGGGCAAAGGCGATGAGGGATTTGCCAAAGCCGCAGAGGTTGGGGTGGGCGAGCCTATCGGCATCTTCAAAGGAAGTGGCCTCGTAGGTAACCGGTTTGCAGGCAGCGCCGTAGCCGGCCAAAAGCTCGATGGGCGCGTATTTGCAGGGATAGTAAACGGTGGGAGTCACCCGACGCTCCTATGGATTGGGGGTTTCTAGAGTGAAGCGGCTGTCAAAAGGTTCAGGCGCATGGATGGCGCGTCTCTGAATAGAGCGAGCTCTAGGCATTGTAAACCCAGGGTGCCCAAGAGGCCTGAGACCACGGGATCTGTTATGCCACGGTCTGCTTGTCGCTCTCGTCGCGCGGGGAGGCTGCAGGCTGCGGGTGTGCCGCTGCCCGCTGGTCTTTGCGAGCGTGAAGCATCTCCAAGAAGGCGCCCAGTCGCGTGGCGGCTTGGCCGCCGGGGAAGTTGGCGCGGTTGCAGCCGTCGCCGTCCAGCGTGATGCAGGGGAAGTCCGCCCGCTCTAGCGTGGACTTCACCAGCTGGGCGCAGCCCATGGTCTCCTTGCAGCCCCAGTGGCAAAAGACCACGGCGCCGTCTGCCTTGGCCATCTCGCAGAGCTCTGCCATTCTGTCTGCCCGACGCTGGCCTCCGCCGTTGTAGGAGTTGCGGATGAGGCGCTCGGCCATGGCCGGGAAGGGCTCATGCGCGCCGTCGTGATGCCAACCGTCAAAGGTGACCTGGTCAAAGCACATGTCTGATGCGATGATCTGTTGCTCCGGATTGACATCCACAAGCTTTTGCAAAGGTACCGAGAAGAACGGGGCCGTGGCGCTCCACACCAGGTTGACTCCATGAAACTCTGGGGCGCCCGCGTAGTCCTCGAGCATCTGGGTTGCCAGCTGCTCGGCTTTGGGGTCGCCTAACAGCGTATGGAATACCAGGGCATGTTGCATCTCGAGCCCCATGTTGTTTTTCACAAAGCGGTTGCGTCGCAAGGGGAGGGTGGCCACCAGCTTGTCCAACGTGCGCTGGGAGCGGGCTACGCGCTCCTTGAGATCTTCCAGGTCCAACGTGCGCCCGTAGGCCTCTTCCAAGGCGCGAGCCAGGCTCTCCAGCTGCTCTGCCACGTAGCGGCAGTTCTCCTCTGTATAAGAATCCGGCACATCGATATAGCGCTGAGGGGCGCCGTAGTGGGCAGCCAGCAGCTTGAAGGAGAGATTGTTGGCGTCGCAGGCCACCGAGCAGTTGGCGATGAAGGGGATAGAGGGGAACACCTCTGCGAATGCCCCGCCCAGAAGCACCTTGTGAAAGGAGCAATAGGTCTCAGGAACGCCGTGTTTCTCGGCACTGTCGATGAAGGAAGGCTCGGCGTGGGCCCCGGTCACAAAGTTGGCTGCGGCCTCGGCGATAAGAGGATAGAGCCCCAGCGACTGAAAGATCTCATTGGGCATGAAGATGGAGGTGAGCACGATGTCTTGGGGGTGCTCAAGGGCGCCTGTCACAGACTCCAGCGCCAAAAGAGCCGCCTGCCGACCGCTGGGGTGGGCCCAGCGGTCAGGCAGGAAGCGGCATTGGGCACGTTTGACTTGGAAGGCCTTGAGCAGCCAAAAGCCAGTGATGTCGGGGCGGTCGTCCATGACGCCGTCGATGGCGGAAGCCCACGCATCTAAAATCTTGATGCCAAGCTTTTGGTCGTCCGATTTGGTCATCTGGCTCATGAAGCCCCTCCTAGCTAAGGCTAGACGAGGGGTTGCACCTCGATTCCGGCCTGGGATGCGTCGAGTTGGTCGCAACCGCCAATAACGCAGATGCCGCCGTGCTCAGGAACGCCAGACAGGGAGCTGGCGAGGCTGCGCACGGTGTCGACAGAAGCGGCCAGCACTTCGTCGCGCACCAGACGGCGCCAGTTGGCGGGACGGTGGGAGAAGCGTTGGTTGTCGCACAGACGCATGGCGGTGCGGGGCTTTTGGGGCGCGTCGAGGCCTGCCACCGAGGACACGATGAAGCCCTCGAGGTCTTCTTGGGTGGGGTCCCAAGAAGCGAGCCATTGGCCTGCCTTGGCATAGGCGGCCAGAGTGGGGTCTACCGCGGGGTCGCGATAGGAGTAAAACCCCAAAAGCGATGAGGGAGCGCAGTTGAAGCCGGAGCCGTAGGCGCCGCCAAGCACGCGCACCTCATTCCAGAGGTACCCATAATTGAGGGCCTTGGACGCGACGATCCAAGCTCCGTTGTAGCTCGTATGTTGGTTGTTGGGCATGAGGTTGCCGGCAGCCATCTGCGCCACGAAGCACACGTTGGCAGGCACGGTGAAGCCTTCGCGGGCGACGGTGGGCTCGGGTACCTGAAGCTGGGGCGCGGTGGGATGGCCGTCGTTTGCCAGGCCCAGGTCGCCCGCGGCCTCCCAGTAGCGTTTCAGATCGCCGGGGGCGCCGGCAAAGGAGCACTCCAGGCCGTCTCCCTTGAAGATGCGGCCCTGGAGGTTGCGCAGGATCTCGCAGAGAGAGCTGGCGCGGCGGTCGAAGTTGTCCAGGAGCGATACCAAGAACTTGTAGTAGTCGATGCCGCGCAGGGCCTCGGTGGCCTTGGAGGCGCAGGAGAAGTAGCTGCCGCAGCGGGCCAGGGCCGCGGCGTGGCCCGCATTGACAAAAGACTGCTCCATGGCGATGCGCTGCTGCACCAGGATGGCGCGGATCTTCTCGGTATCGCCAAAGATGGTCTCACAGCACACCTCGCAGGGCAGGGTGGCTAGGTAAGACACCTTCTCTGAGAGGGAGGCGGCGCCTACCACCAGCTTGGGCTTGGCTACTTTAAGAGGTGTGCGGGCGTCGCCGTAGACCTCCACGAAGGTGGAGAAGGAGCCCAACTGGCTTTCTAGGAGGGTGTCCAGCTCGGCGGCGGTGTGCTGGCGGGTGTCCAGCTTGCCCAGCAGCGAGCAGAGCACAGTGACGTAGGGCAGCTCGCCCCAGCCTACCCGCTCCAGATCAAAGTAGAGGTAGCTGTAGTCGATGTGGTGGGTCTCGAGGTCGTAGGAATAGCAGGGATAGGGGGCTTCGACCTTCTCGGCAACAGGGAGGGCGGGGGCCTCGGCGATGTCTGCGATGGAGAGGTGGGGCAGGCGGGCGACGTCTTCGGGGTTGTCGGGACGGGCCTGCTCGGCCTTGAGAGAGGCCATGTCGCAGGAGATCTTCTCCAGCTCCTCGTGGCTCAGGGTCTCCTTGAGCTGGGCGAGCCGCTGCGCCTCTTGGGCTGCGGCGGTCTCTTCCTGAGGCTCTACGGTCACCAGGGCCTGGTGGGGGTTGTCTACCACCAGCTCGCGCAGCAGCTTGTCAAAGACCCCCAGGCCCAGCGAGTTTTCCAGGTCCTCGCAGGCGGCCTCGTAGCGCACGAAGGACAGCGGGTCGCCCTCGTCGTAGAGCCAGCTGTTCATGGAGCAGATGGCCAGGCCCACGCCGTCGGGATAGCCAAAGTCGGCCTCGCGCAGGTTGAACTCGGCTTGGGCCAGGGAGGCCTCCAGGCGGTCGGTGGGCACGCCGGCTGCGGCGATGCCTTTGCAGGTGGATTCCAAAAGCTCCTTGAACTGGCCGGCTACTTTTGGCTTTGCGCCCTTGAGCTCGAAGATCACCATGGGTTGCGCCACGCCGTCGATGAGGTAGGCGAAGACGTCGTCGCCCAGCCCAGCATCCAGGACGGCGCGCTTGAGCGGCGCCTCGTTGGAGCCCATGAGGGCGTCGATAAGCACGTCTGCCGCCAGGACGCGCTCGCGGTCTTTGGAGGTCCCCAGCACGTAGCCTACGCCTACGCAGCGATTGTCTGCCGAGGTAGACAGCGGCACTTCCACAGGATCCGGGCTCACTGCCTCCTGGAGCTCCAGCGCGTTGGGGGCTCCCACGTCCTCATGGTCCACTGCCGAGAAACGCTCCCCCAAAAACGCCAGCTCCCGCTCGATGTCCAGATCGCCGTAGAGCACAGTATGGGAGTTGGCCAGCTGGTAGTGGCGGGCGTGGGTATCGCAGAACTCCTCGTAGGTGAGCTCGGGGATTGCGGCGGGGTTGCCGCCAGACTCGAAGGCGTAGCAGGTGTCGGGGAACAGCTGGCGCTTGAGGTGCATGAAGAGCACGTCGTCGGGGTCTGAGAGGGCGCCCTTCATCTCGTTGAACACCACGCCGTTGTAGGTGAGCGGCGCGTCGGGGCTCTCCAGCTCGTAGTGCCAGCCCTCCTGCTCAAAGATATGGGGCTTGCGATAGAGCGCTGGATGAAACACGGCGTCCAGGTAGACGTCCATGAGGTTCTCAAGGTCTGCCACGTTGGTGGAGGCCACCGGGTACATGGTCTTGTCTGGGAAGGTCATGGCGTTCAAGAAGGTCTGCATGGAGCTCTTGAGCAGGTTGACGAAGGGCTCTTTGACAGGGTACTTGTCAGAGCCGTCCAGCACCGAGTGCTCCAAGATATGGAAGACGCCAGTGTCGTTGGTGGGCGGCGTCTTGAAGGCGATGGAGAAGGCGCGGTTGTTATCGCTGTTGGCGAGCCATAAAACCCCAGCTCCCGAGGGGGAGTGGCGAAAGACCAGGGCCTCGCCGTCGATCTCCGACACGGGCTCGCGTAAGACCAGCGTGAAGTCGCCGACGGCATCTCCGGGCTTGAGGTTGGGGCACACAGGTGCGGACTGAGTCATAGATCCTCCTTGGGAGCCTTTGGACAAGGGCTGCCGGTTGGGTTTGTCTTCCATAGATGATAGGCTTCCCCATTTTTGGGTGGGCCGGATGCCAGATGAGCCATGGGCGTGCCGCTTCCAGGAAGGAGGGCCGAGGGTTTCTCGGCATCGCGCTGCTGCGAAGCTGGCGCCCCTGCGGCATCGCGGCGCTCTAGCTGGTGAGGAAGACCATGAGGATGATGGCGGCGAAGCCCACGAGCTCAGGGGCCACAAACGAGGTGCCCGTGAGCAGCACCGAGGCCACCGTCGCCGTCACTGGCTCGATGGTGCCCAGCAGCCCCGCTTTGTAGGCGCCCAGGATCTTGACGCCTTGGAAGTACAGGCCATAGGCCGCCACGGTGCCAAAGACCACGGTAAAGGCCAAAAGCCCCCAACCGGCGGCATCCAGGGCGGGCATGTGGGAGAAGGGCTGCACCACAAAGAGGAGCACTGCACCCACCACGAGCATCATGAGCCCGGTGATGGCAGTGGAGCCGTAGGTCACCAAGAGGCGCCGAGAAACGACGCTCATCAGGCCTGCGCCCAGCGCGCAGAAGAAGCCCCAAAACAGGCCGGAGGGCGAGATGCGCAGAGCGCCCAGATCTCCGTGGGTGCAGATGAGGTACACGCCTAGGAGGGCCAGCAGCAGGCCGATAACCTCGCGTTTGCTGGGGGCGGTGCGAGTGCGCAGGCACAGGTAGACGAGCACCATGGCGATGGAGAGGCTTTGGAGCACGGTAGCGGTGCCGGAGTCGGTGATATGCACGCAGTTGAGGTAGGCTACCGAGTTGAGCATCATGCCTGCAAAGGCGGCAAGCACCAGTTGCAGCATGTCTTTGCGGGAGGAAGCGAGGCGCCCGAGCACGTCTCTATGGGCCCAGACGCCCATGGCGAGCAGCACCGATCCTGCGAACAGCTGGCGGATCGCCACGAGCCACAGGGAGCCAATGCCCCAGGTGTCCATAAGGATTTTTGAACAGGTGCCTGAGAAGCCCCAGAGTATGCCGCCTATGAGCGTGCACGCGACGCCCAAGATAGTGAGCTTTTTCGCAGGAGCGGCGCCGGGGCCGGATTCTTGAAGCTGTTGTCCGGGGACCACTTTGGCGGCGACCCCGTCTTCCTCTTGGACCTCTTCGCTTTGTGGCTCCTGTGACACTCTATGTCCCTTCCTGCTCTGCAACTGCAAAAATCTTGCGTCTTGGGTGTATACCAAACGCCCGCGCCTGTATACCCGGCACGGGAAAGCCCGGGCCCGCGAGCCTGTTGGCCCGGGCGCCCTACCGATTCTAGCAAGGAGTCCCTAAATATGCGGGACATTCTGGCGGATATGGCGGGGCCTTGTAGGCGCCAGGGATTTGGATGGAGTGCCAGCCCGCGGCGGGAGGGCTTCTCGGCAGCTGAACCGGCATGGCGCACAGCGCCGAACCGCTTGCATTGCGCAGCGCGTGACGCTGAGGCGTGGAGCGCGAGGGCCCCTTGGCTTGAAATGCTGCGAGGGCCCGTCGGCGCGAAGTGCCGCGAGGGTGTGCAAATGAGGCGCGCCAGCACAGGATGCGGTTAGGGCGGCTTGGCAAAGTTGGCAGAAATCCCCGGTAGGGCACGGATTTTGGCAAAGCCCATACCCCACAAGCCTTCTGTGCCAAGATCGCCATGCCCAAAAGGCCCCTTGTGCCGATTCCGCAGGCGGGCGCGTTGAGGAAGGCGACCACTGCGCTGGCTCGCTCACAATGCGGGGGTTTCTGTGGGCAGGATGATCGGCTTTGGCATGGCGTGCGGGCAGGAGCTTTGGCATGAAAGGCGGGCAGGAGCTTTGGCATGAAAGGCCATTAGCGAGCAGAAATCTTGGCACGAAACCCCTCGAACGAGCAGATTCGCCCCCAAATCTGCTCGCTAGCGCCCCTTTCTGGCAAAATCGCTGCCGGAAAGTTGGGCTTCATGCCAATGGGGATGCAGATCTGCCGGTTAATGGGGCTTTATGCCAAAAGCCTTGGCTCCTGCCGCAGGCTGCTCGCCGCGCGCTTGCTCGTCTCAGCCGCCTTGCCGAGAAACCCCACCCTCCCTACCAGTGTGTATCGACAAACTTCGAACTATAACCAGCCCGGCAGCCCAACCAGCGAGCCCATCCAGCCCCGCAGCTTCAGCGCCAAAAGAAAAGCAGCCCCTCCGCAAGGGGAGGGGCTGCTCAAGATGGGTGATATGACTGCTCGCAGGTAGCGCGAGACGCAGGTAACGCCGGGTGCGAGCTGCGTCTCGCGGCTCAAGGGGCACGCAGGCTAGATGGAGTTCATCTCGGCCAGGGTGGCGCTGTACCAGTGGGCGGCGTTGGGCGGGCAGTACTTCTTGGCGGCTTCCCAAGAGATGGTGTAGCCGTAGCCGCGGGCCAGGCCGGCCACGTGGGCAGGAATGGCCTCCTCCCAGCTGGACCAGCTGGCGTTGCCCCAGCCCCAGGCGTTGTAGGGGCGGAAGCACACGGCGCCCTTGGAGCTCTCGGTGTTGGAGATGGCAGGGGACCAGCGGGGATCCACGCCGTAGTCCCAGGCGGCAGAGGCAAAGGTGGTGCCTTGGCCAGCCAGAGGGGAGCCAGCCAGATAGGCGTCGATGCGGGGGGCCCACTGGGCGACAAAGGAGCTCTTGTCGCCGCTCCAATCCACCGTGGAGGGCGCAGCAGGAGCAGAAGGTGCGGCAGCCTGGGAGACAGGTGCGGCCTGTGCAGCGGCTTGGGCGTCAGCCTCGGCTTGGAGGGCGGCGGCAGCCTCGGCGGCTTCGCGGGCAGCCTGCTCCTCTGCCTGGCGCTGGGCTTCTTCGCGAGCGGCTTTGGCCTCGTCCAGAGCGGTTTGGGCCGCCTGTTTTTGGGCCTCGGCCTCCGCCTGGCGCTGGGCCAGCTCTGCCTGGTTGGATTCCAGCTCGTCCTGGAGGTCGTTCAGGCGGTCTACCTGGTCAAGGTTGTGGCCTTGAACGGCGTTGAGATAGGTGATGGTGGCCAAAAAGTCATCGAAGTTCTCCGATGAGAGGATGAGGCCCATAAGGCCGGGCTGGTTTTGGCTCATCTTGTAACTGGCGGCGATGGCGGCCGAGGCCTTTTGGCGCTGGGCCGGAAGCTGTGCAGAAACCTCGTCAATGCGGGCTTGATTTTGAGCAGCCTCTTCATTAAGGCTCTCTACCTTGGCACAGGCCTCGTCGTAAGCTTTCCCAGACTCTTCGATCTTGATCTGGAGCTCCGACAAGTCGCCTTCCTGCTCGCCACCGTCTGCCAAGGCGGGCACCGGCATTGCCATCAGGGCAAGCGCGGCGCACAACACCACAATGGCGGCGCGCATACGAAGGGTCAGTGCGTTCATCCAAACTCCCGTTCCGTCTGTCTTCATGCTTGAAGGGCGGAGCGCAAGACCCCTGGCAAACCACCAAGAGTGCCAATGAAAGGCACGCCAGCGAACCTATCGCCTGACGTCGCGCTAAAGAAGGGCGCCATCGCGGGCAGCCTGCCGTTGCGTCAGAAACCCAACAGCATTCCCCAACAAGCATCGTGTTAGTCACGATAAACGCGATTTGGGCTGTCCATGAACAGCCCACAGAGCTTGAACGAGCGCATAGACAAATTTAAATGCAACCATTGTCCATAAAAACGCAGCGTAGAATACCGATAAGAGCCCACGTTGCCAAAAAGCCCGGCCTCCGTTTGCAGGAATCGGAAACCGGGCTGAGAGTCACTTGTATACCAATGAAAGGTCATCTGCGGGGAGCGCTCGCAGCCTTACTTGACCACCAGGATGTCGCATTCGCAATTGCGCAGCAGGAAGGTGGAGATGGAGCCCAAAAGGGCGTACTTGATGGAAGAGAGGCCTCTTGCGCCGCAGATCACCATGTCGGGTTCGATGGCATCGAGCATCTTGTCTTTGAGGGTCTCGCGGATGCGGCCGCGCTCGATGACCACCTCCACCGAGGGGATCTGGTCGCTCTCGCCAATGCGCTTCAAGGCATCGGCGATGGAGGCGTGGAACTCGGACTCCTTGGCCTCGAGAGCCTGTTCGGCCTTGGCGGGCTCGAAGCTTTCGAAGGGAGTGACGTCCACCACGTGGCCAATGACCAGCTCGGCATGGTTGTTGGCGGCGACGATGGCGGCGCGCTTGAGCACGTGGCGCTGCTGCTCGGTGCCGTCCAGGCACGCGAACACTTTTTGGTATTCCAGATCCTTAAAGTTCTCCATGGGTCTCCTTTGGTTGGTAGAGGCTCAAAACTAGCTCGTTTCCCTGTCCTTATAGTCCTGTCCTTATAGTAGTGGCGCTGGGTGCAGGCGCAGCCGAGAAGAGCCGCCATCTCATCAAGAGATACGGTGGAATAGCAGTAAGCATGTTCTGAGTGCGCCATCATGGTCTGCACGCACGGCTCCGTGCGCGGGGTATGAACCTGGCACACTGCTCGGGCCCACAGGGCCAGGGCATCAACCATGCAAGCGATATCTGCTTTGCGCGCGGGCTATCTTAGATCAAGGAGGACCTGGTGGAGATTGTGGAGTTGCTCAAGGCTGCGCTGTTTGGCCTGGTAGAAGGCATTACGGAGTGGCTGCCCATCTCGTCAACCGGTCACATGCTGCTGCTGGACCAGTTCGTGTCGCTGGATGTGTCAGAAGACTTCTGGAACATGTTCCTAGTGGTGATCCAGCTGGGCGCCATCCTGGCGGTGTGCGTGCTGTTCTTCCGCCCGCTCAACCCCTTTGCCCCCTCCAAGACCCCTGAGGAGCGCCGGGGCACCTGGTCGCTCTGGGGCAAGATCGTGCTGGCCTGCATCCCGGCCGCAGCGGTGGGCATCCCTCTGGACGACTGGATGGAGGAACACCTCTCCAGCCCCTTTGTCATTGCGGCGGCCCTTATCGTCTACGGCGTCATCTTCATCGTCATCGAGCAGGTGCGCGAGAGCCGCGCCATGGCCCGTGAGGCCCAGCTGGCAGCGGCGCCTCAACCCAAGCACTTCAAGCAGGTGGAGGAGGCCGTCTTGCCTCACGCCACCAAAGCCGAGCTGGCAGACGTCGACCAGCCTGTCCAAGACATCTCCCAGCTCACCTTGGGCCGCGCTGTGGGCATCGGCTGCTTCCAAATCCTGTCGCTGGTGCCGGGCACCTCTCGCTCCGGCTCCACCATCATTGGCGGGCTGCTTTTGGGCTGCACCCGCACTGTCGCAGCCGAGTTCACCTTCTACCTGGCCATTCCCGTGATGTTTGGCGCCTCGGCCCTGCGTTTGGCGAAGTTCTTTATCGCGGGCAACGCCCTCACCGCTGCCGAGGGCTCCATCCTCGCCGTAGGCTGCATCGTGGCCTTCCTGGTTTCCATTGCGGCCATCCGCTTCCTCATGGACTTCGTGCGCCGCCATGACTTCAAGGTCTTTGGCTGGTACCGCATCGTCCTAGGCGTTCTAGTAATTCTTTATTTCATTCTGGTGCGCTAAAGGGGCCCTTGGGTATCCGAGGGCTAGCATGAGGTCAAAAAACCGGACGCCCCGGAGGACCCATGGCCATAGAAACCGTCTCCCAGATCTTCGCTACCCAAAAGCTGCCTATCTCCTTTGAGATTTTTCCTCCCAAAGGCGACTTGTCCCAGGAAGAGGCTCAACAGGTGGCCTCGAAGCTGGCGCCGTTGGATCCAGCTTTTATCTCGGTGACCTACTCGGCCGGAGGCTCGGGCAACTCCTCGCGCACCCTGGAGGTGGCTCAGCTCATCCAGCGCGACTTTGACGTCTCTACCGTGGCCCATCTCACCTGCCAGGGGCTCACCCGCCAAAGCCTTGCCAAGAAAAGCGCCCGCCTCAAAGAGGCGGGCATCAAAAATGTTCTGGCGTTGCGCGGCGACCCCAATCCCGAGGCCGCTCCCGGCGACTTCGAATATGCCAGCGATATGATCCCTCAGCTGGTAGAGGACGGTTTTTGCGTAGGAGCCGCTGCATATCCCGAGGGCCATATCTCTTGCTTGGACCCAGACATCGACGTGGCCTATCTGCGCGGCAAGCAAGATGCAGGAGCTTCGTTCTTGGTGACGCAGCTCTTCTTCGACAACCAGCTGGCCTACCGATTTCGCGAGCGCTGCCATAAGGCGGGCATCACCGTGCCCATCACCTTCGGCGTCATGCCCTTCCTCTCAAAATCCCAGGTAAGCCGCATGATCTTCATGTGCGGCGTCAGCCTGCCGTCAGCGGTGGTCAAGCTTTTGGCCCGCTACGAGGACGATCCCGCTTCCCTTCGCGCCGCAGGCGTCGAGTATGCCTGCGCCCAGCTCCAAGACCTGGCGCTCCACGGGGTGGACGGCCTGCATATCTACACCATGAACCGCCCGCAGGTCGCTGCCGCGGCCGTAGCCGCCATCCGCGAGGCGCTCTGATGGCCGCCCGGGATCCCAGACAGCCGCAGCACACTGCGGGTCAACCGCCATGCGCTGCCTCTGCCGCTCAACCCTTGACGCCGCTTCGCCAGGGCGCGGGCGCCCAAGAGCCCCGGCTCTCCGAGGTGCTGCGCTATCTAGGCCACAAGTCCCAAGCCATAGATCCCGAGCTCCAGGCCGCCCTCGAGGCCACCTGCGCTCAGGCAGCCGCCGCCATTCGCCCCCGCTGGGTCTGGCGCGTCTTTCCCCTGCGCCAAGAGGACGCTGTCGCCTGCAGCGGCAACGTCACCGCCACGCGTTTTGTGGTGGAGGGCACCTCGCTGGTGCTTGGCGGCCTCTCCATGGAGGCGCTGCTTGAGGGGGCTTCTGCCATCGCCCTCATGGCCGTCACCTGCGGTCCCGGCCCCGACCTTGCCTGGCAGCGCACCCATGAGAAGCACCCCACCCAGGCCCTCATCTACAACGCCTGCGCCATCGAGATCGTGGAGCGCGCCGCCGACGCCGCCAACCGCCAAATCGATGCCTGGGCGCGAGGGCAGGGCTTCTCGGCAACCAAACGCTACAGCCCCGGCTACGGCGACTTGCCGCTCTCCGTCCAGCCGGCCCTTTTGGACGCCCTGGACGCTCAAAACACCCTGGGCATCACCCTCACGCCCCAGCTCTGGATGGTGCCGCAAAAATCCGTCACCGCCCTCATAGGCCTCAAAGAAACGGACGACTCATGATGCATGCGCCACAAGCTCCCTCCGCTGCCGAGAAACCCGTCCGCGAAGGGCTGGACGCCGCCTCTGGTCCCCAGGACTTGCTGGGCCGGGCGCTGGCAGGCCAGGCATTTTTGCTGCTGGACGGGGCCATGGGGTCGATGCTGCAGGCTCGGGGGATGCAGCCGGGAGCTATTCCGGAGCTGCTGCTTTTTGAGGATCCTGAGCTGGTGGCAGGCGTCCATAGGGCCTATGTGGAAGCCGGCGCAGACGTGATCACCACCTGCACCTTTGGGGCCAACGCCCGCAAGCTTGAGGGCAAGGCTTCGGTGGCGGAGGTCTATGGGCGGGCAGTGGGGCTGGCTCGCGAGGCTGGGGCCCGCTATGTGGCGGCAGATGTGGGGCCCACGGGCGCCCTCCTGGAGCCATTGGGACCCATGAGCGTGGATGAGTGCGAGGCGCTCTATCGCGAGCAGGGCGAAGCCATCGCCGCCACCGATGCCGACCTGGTGATCATCGAGACCATGGGTGACCTGCTGGAGGCCAAAACCGCCCTCATCGCCATAAAAGAGCAGGTAGACGTCCCCATTGTGTGCACTATGACCTTTGGGGAGGACGGCCTCACGTTCCTGGGCGCCTCGCCAGAGGCTGCGGCGGTGACGCTGGCGGCTGCGGGGGCCTCGGCCGTGGGCGTCAACTGCTCGCTGGGCCCCGACAAGCTGGCCCCCCTCATCGAGGCCATGGCCCCTCTGGTAGACGTGCCGCTGGTATGCCAGGCCAACGCCGGCCTGCCGCGCATGGAGGGCGACGCCACGGTTTACGATCTGGGCCCCGAGCCTTACGTGGCTGCGGCGCAGGATCTTATTGCCGCCGGCGTCACTCTGGTGGGCGGGTGCTGCGGCACCACAGACGCCCACATCGCCGCCCTGCGCTCGCTGGTAGATGCGGCGCCGCTGCCAAAGCGCCAGGTGGAGCCCGCCTTTACCGTGGCCAGCAGCCAGCGGGTAGTGCATCTGCCGGCGGCCGGACACGCGGTGGCGCCGGTGGGCGAGCGCATCAACCCCACGGGCAAAAAGCGCCTCAAGGAGGCCCTGCGCACAGGGGATTTCGACTACCTGGTGAGCGAGGCTCTGGACCAAAAGGACGCCGGAGCTGCGATCTTGGACGTCAACGCAGGTTTGCCGGAGATCGACGAGCCTGCATGTTTAGCCCAAGCCGTCACCCAGATCCAAGCGGTCTGCGACCTGCCGCTGCAGCTGGACTCTACCGATCCTGCCGCCCTCATCGAGGCCTGCCGTCACTACGCAGGCAAGCCACTCATCAACTCTGTAAACGGATCGGCCGAGAGCCTGGCCGCCATCCTGCCCATCGCTCACAAATACGGCGCGGCGCTGGTAGGCCTCACGCTGGACGAGTCAGGAATACCTCAAACCGCCAGCGAGCGCGTCGCCATCGCCCGTCGCCTGGTGGAGCACGCGCAAGCAGCAGGCATAGCGCCTCATGACATCGCCATCGACTGCTTGGCCATGGCCGCATCCACCAACCAGGAGGCGCCTGCCCAGATTCTCGACGCCCTCAAACGAGTGCGCCAGGAGCTGCCGGTCCAAACCATGCTGGGCGTCTCCAACATCTCCTTTGGCCTGCCGTTGCGCCCGCTGGTAAACGCCGCCTTCCTGGCCGAGGCCCTAGGCGCCGGCCTCACCCTGCCCATCGTGAACCCGCTGGACCCCCGTTTGGCCGACGTCCTGGCCGTCCACTACCTATTAGATGGACAAGACGCAGGCGCCGCCTCTTATATAGACCGCTATGCAGGCCGCACAGACGCCGCCCCTCACTACCGAGAAACCCCTGCCACAGGCGCCGGAGCCGGCGGGGAGGTCTCAGAGGGCGCCGCGGCTGCCACACCGGCCCAGCAGGCCTACGACCTCATCGTCAGAGGCCGCAAGGGTCCTATCCCTTCGCTGGTGTCGCAGCTGCTGGAGACTGAGGATCCGCTGGAGGTTATCGACTCCGTGCTCATCGCCGCATTGGACGAGGTAGGGGCTCGCTTCGAGTCTGGCGCCATGTTCTTGCCGCAGCTCATGGCCTCGGCAGAGGCGGCGGGCGCCGGCTTCGACGTCATCAAGGCTGCCATGCCCAAGGGCGAGGCCACGGCCTCCAAGGGCCGCGTCATCCTGGCCACGGTCAAGGGCGACATCCACGACATTGGCAAGAACATCGTCAAGATGCTTCTGGAAAACTACGGATTCACCGTCATCGACCTGGGTCGCGACGTGGCCCCCGAGGCCGTGCTTCAAGCGGTGGAAGACACCGGGGTCCATGTGGTGGGTTTGTCGGCATTGATGACCACCACGGTCAAAGCCATGGGCGAGACCATCGACCTGCTGCGCAAAAAAGCCCCAAATACCTACGTCTTTGTGGGCGGCGCGGTGTTGAACCCGGAGTATGCCCAGATGGTGGGGGCTGACGCCTATGCCAAGGATGCGGCGGAGAGCGCTCGGTTGCTCACAGAGCTTTTCGAGGAGCGGCCAGGTCTGCGCTAGACTAGAAGGCCGTTTTGCCCGCAGCATCTTGAGGAGGACCCCTTCATGGCAGACAGCGTGGTTGATATCGACTCGCTTAATGACGCTCAGCGCGAGGCCGTGCTGGACTGCGAGGGGCCGCTGCTGGTGCTGGCGGGGGCGGGCTCGGGCAAGACCCGGGTTCTTACCTACCGCATCGCGCACATGATCGGCGACCTAGGCTACCGTCCTTGGCAGATCCTTGCCATCACCTTCACCAACAAGGCTGCGGCCGAGATGCGCGAGCGCCTAGGCGCCCTTTTGCCTGGGGGCACCCGCGGCATGTGGGTGTGCACCTTCCATGCCATGTGCGTGCGCATCCTGCGGCAAGACGGTGAGCGCCTGGGTTATGGCCCAAATTTCACCATTTACGACGACGACGATTCAAAACGCCTGGTGAAGGCCATTATGGGCGACTTGAACATCGATCCCAAGCGCTTCCCGCTCAACATGATCCGCTCCAAGATCTCGGCAGCCAAAAACGCCATGGTGACGCCGGACGACATGCGCCAAGATGCCGACGACCCCGCGGTGGCCAAGGCCGCCTTGGTCTACGAGGAGCTCCAACGCCGCCTGTTGGCCGCCAACGCCATGGACTTCGACGACCTGCTGGTGAACGCCCTGGAGCTTCTGACCAAGTTCCCGGACGTGCTGGAAGGCTATCAGGACCGCTTCTTGCAGATCTCGGTGGACGAGTATCAAGACACCAACCATGTGCAGTACCTCATCACCAAGCTTTTGGCCGCAAAGCACCAAAACCTCATGGTGGTGGGCGACGACGACCAGTCCATCTACTCCTGGCGCGGCGCCGACATCCAAAACATCCTGGACTTCGAGAAGGACTATCCGGCCGCCCATGTGGTGAAGCTGCAGCAAAACTACCGCTCAAGCGGCCATATCCTGGCAGCGGCCAATGCCGTGGTGGCCCACAACTCAAAGCGCAAGCCCAAGCGCCTCTTCACCAACCTAGGCGACGGCGAGCTGGTCCAGGTCTATCAAGCGGCCAACGAGAGCGACGAGGGCACCTGGATCGCCGCCCAAATCGAGAAGCTCCACGCTCGGGGCACCAGCTACGACGACATGGCGGTCTTCTACCGCACCAACGCCCAGAGCCGCATCATCGAAGACATGTTCCTGCGTGCCGGCGTGCCCTACAAGATCGTGGGCGGCACCCGCTTCTTCGACCGCGCCGAGATCCGCGACGTGACCTCCTACCTCAAGCTGGTGTTGAACCCCGCAGACGACGTGGCTGCCCGGCGCATCGTCAACGTCCCCCGCCGAGGCATAGGCGCCACCTCCCAAGACAAGATCGGCGCCTACGCCGCCGCCCACCGCCTCTCCTTCTTCGAGGCCGCCCAGGCCTGCGTGGCCGAGGAAGGCCTGCTCACCCCGCGCGTGCGCAACGCGCTGGCCTCCTGGACCTCCACCATCGAGCAGGCGCGCCACTACACC
This sequence comes from Olsenella sp. KGMB02461, assembly GCF_012584445.1. Lineage (GTDB taxonomy): Bacteria > Actinomycetota > Coriobacteriia > Coriobacteriales > Atopobiaceae > Leptogranulimonas. The sequence continues at coordinate 1,221,802 of NZ_JABAHI010000008.1, read as the reverse complement.
GGCGAGCTCTCCCGAGTCATCGAGGCCATCGTGGACAACAGCGGCCTCATCTCCGCCCTGGAGGCCGAGCACACCCCCGAGGCCCAGGGCCGCATCGAGAACATCCGCGAGTTCATGCTCATCGCCCAGGAGTTCGACGAGAGCCACGAGGATGTGGTCTCGGCCTTAGAGACCATCGACGAGCTGCGGGATTCCGGCATCCTTACCGAGGAAGACCTGCCCACCCTGGCTGCCGCAGCCCCAGAGGGCACGCTTTTCTCGGCAGCAGAGGCCTCTTCCCAAGGAGTGTTGCCGGGGATCCCTGCGGGCGCCCAAGCTCCGGGAGTGGCCGGCGCCTCTGTGGAGGAGCGCTTCGAGCCGGTGGCCTGCGCTCAACTGCCCGCCTTCATGGAATGGCTGGCATTGAGGAGCGACCTGGACTCGCTGGCGGGGCAGAACTCCGCAGTGACGCTGATGACCATCCACTCGGCCAAGGGCCTGGAGTTTCCCGTGGTCTTTGTGGCCGGCATGGAGGAGAACCTCTTCCCCAACCTCACCTTTGAGAACGACCCGGCGCGGCTGGAGGAGGAGCGCCGCCTGGCCTACGTGGCCATCACCCGAGCCCGCCAGCGCCTGTTCCTCACCTATGCCGCTACCCGGCGCACCTACGGCGCCACGCAGGCGAATCCTCGCAGCCGCTTCATCAACGAAATCCCGCCCGAGCACCTCAAAGCTACCGGCGTGGGGTCGGCGGGCTTCTCGGGAACGGGCTGGGAGAAGCGCGGCGACCGCCATGGCACTTTTGGCGCCGGCCGCGGCTCCGAGATGTATGGGGGCACCGTCTTTGGCAACCGCACGCGCTCGGCCGGCGGGGCTTCTGGCCCTGCTCCTGTCGCCAAGCCGCGCCGGGACCCCAAGGCTGCAGCCGAGTCCTTTGCTGTCGGCGACCGCGTGAGCCACAAGACCTTTGGGGTGGGCGAGGTGCTCGCTGCCAAGGGCGACGTCATCGAGGTGCGCTTTGCCAAGAGCGGCCAGGTGAAGAAGCTCATGAAGGGCTTCGCGCCCATCGTGAAGGTGGAGTAGCCCATGAATCCTGCGCAGTTTATCGTGGACCATCTGGGAAACCTTACTGGCAAGCTCATCATTCTCGCAATCGCCGCCGCTATCGCCTACGGGGTCCAGCGGGTGCTCACTCGTATCCTGCGTGACGCCCTGGCCAAGACCAACATCCCCGATGCTTCCATCTTCGTGAACATCGTCCGCGGCAGCGTGTGGCTGGTGGCCGGCCTCTGCATCTTGAAGCCGGTCTTCGACATCTCGCCCAACGCCTTCATCGCCTCGCTGGGCGCCGCCTCCATTGCCGTGTCGCTGGGCCTGCAAACCACCATCTCCAACCTGGTGGGCGGCCTTACCCTCATGGCCTCCAAGGTGGTGCAGCCGGGCGACTACATCACCGTCAACGGCATCACCGGCGAGGTGGTGGACGTCAACTGGCGCGACACCACCGTCCGCGACCGAGTGGGCAACACCGTGGTGGTGCCCAATTCCCAGCTCAACTCCTCATCGCTCACCCGACTCACCTCGCAGCTGGCCAGCCAGGCCACCCTGGACGTGACCTTCAAGCCTGGCTGCGATCTGGAGCAGGCCTGCCAGGAGGTCATCGCCCGTGCCGACAAGGCCTTAGGCCCCGTGGCTGATCCTGCCAACGCCACACGGATAGTCTGCACGGGCACTGGGTCCGCAGGCACTAAGGCCACTCTGCTCTTCAACGTGCGGCCGGGCACCACCTTTGAGTCTGCCATCGACACCGTGGTGCGGTCTTTGGAGGGCTTCGAGCCCTTGGCCTAATAGGGGTCGCTGCGCCGCGCGCTGGGACCATTGGGGCCCCAGCGTTGCCTCTTGGCTTCCATGCTGCCTGCTCTTTTGCGCTGCGTGCGCTCTCTAAGCCGCCGACTTTTCCCACGCTTCCAGAAAGGAACTTCATGCGCGTCAATCAAGCCATTCTCCACAGTTATGCTGCAGGCTCCTGCGTCACGGTCTTCTCGGAAGCCCCTATGGACCTGTCCCAGGCCGAGATCAAGCGCTACGTGACTTCCCAGGCGCGTCGGTCGCTCTCCAATCTGGATGCGCGTCGTGGCGCCTTCTTGCCGGAAAGCGCCTTCAAAGAGAGTGTCGAGGCTTACTTTCGCGGGCAGCAGGAGTTGGCGCCTTTCTCGGCAGAGATAGCCCACTACCTCTTGGACGAGCTGGGCAAGCAGGAGCACACGCCCTCGACCGACGTGCTGGTCATCGACTTCGAGGGCAACGTTGACAAGACGCTCAATGATTTGAGCGATGAAGACGTCGAGATGATGTATGAGGCGCAAGCTCCCAGGTACCTGGCCATTGTGGTACTGGAGAGCCGTGACGCCTACATGTGCGAAGTGGGGATGGACGCGCTGGGGCATCAGGTGGCTTCCATCGCGCGCCATCACGCCATCCTGCCCAATCCAGGCCAGAAGGTGAGCTCCTTTGCCGTGGTGGCTGCCACTGGCGAGGTGCGCTTTTGCGACGTGCCGAGGGTGATTGCGGGGCAGTCCATCCAGCTGTTGCCCGAGGGGTTGCTGCAGTGCACCTCGGAGGCTTCCAGCAAGGAGTGCGTGGAGGCGGTGACCGAGCTGGTGGGCGAGGTGGCAGACGAGTTTGGCGCCAACTCGGCTGCAGCGGTGGCCGCCGCCAAGGCCTACGTGTCCGAGAACGCAGAGGACGACGAGGTTCTGGTGCCAGAGCAGCTGGCACGGGAGGTTTTCTCGGGATCTCCGCAGGCCCACGACCGCTTTGTGGAGGAGGCCGCCGACCGCGACCTGCCCGCGCAGCTTAAGGTGGAGCCCAAGGTGGCGCGCCGGGTGGCGGCCAAGCATCACATTCGCACCGACACCGGAGTCGACATCACCTTTCCGGCGGAGTTTGGCAAGAACCCGGACTTTCTGGAGTTCACCAGCAACCTGGACGGCACCATCTCCATCGCCATCAAGAACGTCTCTGCCATCGAGAACCGCTAGGGAATGTCGCTGAGATCATCGACGGGACTCGTGCTATTGACCTCGAGTATACATTGTTGCTGGATCGAGCGCTCAGCGTTTCGGCGGAGTTCTGGTTGAATTTGCAGATGGATTACGACCTGAAACTGGCCGATCGTACTATCTGCGATCAGGTAAAAGTGCTGGTGTACAGGGCGAGATAATCTGCTGTGCTTTCGCTTGCGCTGGCGCTAACCGAAACAACTAGTTATAAATTTCGGTTATCACCAGACGGTGCTGTGGCCCTTCATCGATAGGGTCGAGTGCTTTACTTATAAGCTAAAATTACTCCTAAAAGTAAAGTATTTTCGCCAAGATGCGGGCGAAAAGTAAAGCATGGAGGTTCGCAATGGTCGACTATACAGGTCTGTCCCAAAGGCTTGGTGAGCGTGGCCTTTCGAGAACCGCCTTCGCCAAGCTTCTTGGCATATCCTCCAGAACCATGGCCAAGATTGGCCGAGGAGAGTCGGTCTCAGGTCGCGTCATCAATCGTATGGCCGCCTATCTAGGATGTCGGGCTGATGACCTCTGCAGGACCATCTCGGACAACGCGCTTCTTCAAGCCTTGCGAGACGAGAAGGAGGCCCACATCTCCGGCGGTATCTACCACGAGCTCCAGGTGAGAATGACTTTCAACTCGAACCACATCGAGGGGAGTCGGCTTACCGAGGATCAGACCAGAATGATCTTCGAGACCCGTACGATAGATGCGGCTGGCGGCGTACCTGTGGACGACGTCCTAGAGACGGTGGGCCATTTTAGGGCAATCGATTTTTGTATCGACAAGGCGGAAGAACCGCTTACGGAAGACCTTGTGAAGCAGCTGCACCATATTTTGAAATGGGGCACTCATGACTCGCGCCCTGGCTGGTTCGCGGTGGGAGACTACAAGACGCGTCCCAATGTGGTGGGAGGGCGCACGACCTGCGATCCTAGAGATGTTCCCCGCGAAATGTGCCGACTGATAACGGGATACGAGGCCCAAGACGAGGTTTCATTTACCGACATAGTGAGATTTCACCAGGAGTTCGAGTGCATCCACCCGTTCCAGGACGGCAATGGCCGCGTGGGTAGACTCGTAGCTTTCAAGGAGTGTCTGCGCCACGGCCATGTGCCGTTTCTTATCGAGGACTCAAAGAAAGCGTTCTACTATCGCGGTCTTGCTCAGTGGGAGTCGGAGCCAGGCTACCTGATCGACACCTGTCTCGACGGTCAAGATTCGGTGGCTGCCCTTATGGATGCACTTGGCATCAAGGGATAGAAAGCCGCGCTTTGCTCTACATGAAAAAGGGCGGCTGGAAAACCCTCGTCATCCAGCCGCCCGTACGTAATAAGTGGGCCTGCACATCATAAGTGGGTTGCCCGCAGCGTTTGCGCTAGCCCTCCAGGGCGGCGGCTGCCGCAGCCATCTCGGGGATGGCGGGCTGCACGGCCATGCCTAAAAGCGACGGGCCGGTGTGCACCAGCAGGTCGGGGGAGATGGAGGTGGAGATGAGCCCCACGGCGTTGGTGACCCTCTCCTCCAGCGCGTGCAGGGCGGCGTCGTTGGTGGCGTCATGCACTGCGACGGCGGCGGCCAGCACTACCTGCTCATATTCTTTGGCGCGCTCGGCGATGAGGTTGATAGTGGCCTTGAGCGCCTTGTCGCGGCCGCGGCACTTCTTGACAGTGCGGTAATGGCCCTCGTCGTCGCAGTCAAAGATGGGCTTGATGTTCAAGGCGGAGCCCAACCGATAGGTGGCCTCGGAGATGCGGCCGCCTTTGCGCAGGTAGGTGAGGTCGTCTACCGAGAAGAGCACCAACGTCTGGGCTGCCAGCGCATTGAGCCTGCCGGGCAGCTCCTCAAAGGGCACGCCCGCCTCGATCATCAGGGAGGCATCCATCACCGTGAGGCCGGCGGCGATGCCGATGGAGAGGGTGTCCACCACTTCCACTGGGAAGTCCTCCATCTGGCTGGCGACTAGGTGCGCCGTCTGGTTGGTGGCCGAAAGCCCTGAGGAGATAGTGACGATCACTGCTTTCTCATAGCCGTCCGCCTTGGCCTGTTCCAGCACCTCGCGAATGGAGGAGGGGCTGGGAAGCGACGTGGTGGGAACCTCGGAAGACAGGCGGTCGATGACCTGCTGGCCGGTGATGTCTATCTCTGAGCGGTAGGTGCCGTCGGTGTAGTTGATAAGCAGCGGCACGATGCGGATGTCGTGCTCCTGGGCAAATGCCGGAGGCACGTTGGTGCCGGAGTCGGTGATAACGGCGATCTTTTGCGAATTCATAGGGTGCATCCCTTTTCCCTCGCGGATGAAAGCGAATCTTTGATACCCCAACTGCAGCGATGCAGCCCGGGTTTTGCCAGCGCGGCGCTGGCTGGCGGCAGTCTCAGGCAATGCCGACGCACTGAGCCAACCTGTGAATTCTAGGGTATCTACCCTCAGGAATCCAATGCCAAGCGGTATGGCCTTACGGCTTCAAATCCAGCCTTCCGCCCTCAAATCCACGGCGGCGCCACGGGCCTACTCGTGGGGTTTCTCTGCTTCAGGGCGCAAGAGCCCCTTTGGGCGCGAGCCTGATGACAAACTGAGAATTTCGGACCGCCGTCAGGTCCGGACCGCCGTCAGGCCCCAAAGGCCATGCCTGTGGGGTGGTCCCTGCGTTCTACCAGCTAGACAGGCCTTCTGCGCCTGAGAGGAGTTTTGCATCCATGTCTGATACGCCTCAGAGCTCGCCCAAGAGCGAGTCCATCATCGCGGTGCCTCAGGTGCTCGAGCGCCGGCGCCGCCAAAAGAAGCTCACTAAGATCACCTCCAACGGCACCATCGCCGCGGCGGTCATGGTGGGCGCCGCGTTGCTGGCGGTCATCGTGGCCAACAGCGACGCCTACGAGGAGGTCCATCACTTTTTGATGGAGCCGCTCACGCTGGGCATCGGGCCGCTAGTGGGATCCATTTCCATCGAAGCCTTTGTCAACGACTTCCTTATGGCCATCTTCTTCTTACTGGTGGGCATTGAGCTCAAGTACGAGGTCACCGTGGGCGAGCTGCGCAAGCCTCGCCAGGCGGCCCTTCCCATGCTGGCCGCGGTAGGCGGCGTGGTGGTGCCCGCGGCCATCTATCTGCTTTTTAACTCCTCGGGCTCCAATGCCTCGGGTTGGGCCATCCCCATGGCCACCGACATCGCCTTTGCCCTGGGCGTGATGTCGCTTTTGGGCGACCGCGTCGCCCCGGCAACCAAGGTGTTCTTCTCCACCCTGGCCATCGCGGACGACATCCTGGCCATCATCGTCATCGCCCTGTTCTACGGCCATACGCCTTCGCTGGCATGGCTGGCCGCCTCGGCTGGCTGCCTGCTCATCCTGGCGGTCTTCAACTACCTCAAGGTGTTTCGTGTGCGCCACTACATGATCGTGGGCCTGCTTTTGTGGTTCTGCATGTTTAACAGCGGCATCCACGCCACTCTGGCTGGCGTCCTTCTGGCGCTCTTCTTGCCTGCCAAGTCTGACATCTCGCTGGCCGCCCTGCGCCCCTGGCTCAAGAAGAAAGCAGATAGGCTGGACGACATCTACGACGACAACATGCACATCTTGGGCCAGCATGAGTTCATGGCCACCTCGGCCACCGTGGAGCGCATCATGCACCAGGTGACGCCGCCGCTGGAGCGTACCGAGCGCGCCATCTCGGTGCCGGTGAACTTCGTCATCCTGCCCATCTTTGCCTTCGTGAACGCCCAAGTGCGCCTGGTGGGCGCCGATGTGGCCTCGGTCTTTGCAGACCCGGTTACCCTGGGCACCATGTGCGGCTCCATCTTGGGCAAGCCCATCGGCATCGTGGCTGTGACCGTGCTGCTGGTGAAGATCGGCTTCGCCAAGCTGCCCTCCGGCGTCGACTGGCACCAGATCATCGGCGTAGGTCTCATGGGCGGCCTGGGCTTCACCATGTCCATCCTTATCGCCGGCTTGGCCTTCACCAATCCCGCCGAGATCCTGGCCGCCAAGTTCGCCATCCTCTGCGGCTCGGTGATCGCTGCCACCATCGGCTGCCTCTACATCCTCCTCACCGGGAAGAAGGCGACTGCAGGCTCTGGCGACTCACAAGACTAAGAGACGATGCCGTAGCGCCTGCCCCAGCCATGGGCGGCCAAGGTGGAGTTGATCTGGTCACAAAATTGCACCCGTGTCATGGACATGGGAGGAAGCAGGCCCACTACCTCGATGAGATCATCGGAGAGGTCGTGGGCCTGCGCCAGTATGAGCGCATCCAGGCGGTTGGCGCGTTTCTCGGTCGCAAACAGGGCGTCTATCAGGCGTTGGAGATCGCCGTGCTCGGGAGCTTGCTCCCAGTTTTGTGCGTCCATGAGCCTCCTTTGAGTGGGGCCGACTTGGCCTGCGGCGATATGAGCGCCGACTCGGGTTGGGTGATGGTGCTGGCGGCACGCGAGGCGCCAGCGCTCCTGTGGGCTGCAGCAGTAAGTATGTCATCTGTCACTTATCATTTCTCATTAGAGAATGCCGCTGCGGTGAGGCAGAGCAACAGGGCTCGGGTCGCTATACTAACAAAAGCGCAGCTAGGCGCTAAAAAGACCACCGCCAGTCTGGGAGGTTTTCATGGACAGCGTGCTGAGTGCCCCTCAAACCAGCATCTATAGCGCAATGACCGCCGCGGATCTCGCCTGTGAGGTGGAGCGTCTCAACGGCGAGGTAGAAGCCCTCAAATCGCTGGGCCTCAAGCTCGACATGGCTCGCGGCAAGCCCTCGCCAGAGCAGGTGGGCCTCTCCCGCCCGCTGCTGGACGCCGTGAACTCCACGAGCGACCTTTCCGACGAGGGCGTGGACGCAGCCAATTACGGCGCGCCGGACGGCCTGCCCTCTGCCCGCCGCCTTTTCGCGCAGATCCTAGAGGTGGATCCCGCTCAGGTCATCGTGTCTGGCTCCTCCTCGCTCAACCTTATGTTCGACGTGCTGGCTCACGGCTTCGTGCGAGGCATCCAGGGCGAGACTCCCTGGTGTCAGCAGCAAGGCCTTAAGTTTTTATGCCCCTCGCCCGGCTACGACCGCCATTTTGCGGTGAGCGAGCACTTTGGCTTCGAAAACGTCCCGGTTGCCATGACTGCCGCCGGCCCCGACATGGACCAGGTAGAAGAGCTGGTCAAAGACCCCGCAGTCAAGGGCATCTGGTGCGTCCCCAAATACCAGAACCCCACCGGGGTGACCTTCTCGGACGAGACCGTCCGCCGCTTCGCCGCCTTGAAGCCGGCAGCCCCCGACTTTCGCATTTTTTGGGACAACGCCTACGTGGTGCATGGCCTCTATCCCCAGGAAGAGGACTCGCTGTTGGAGATCTTCTCGGCGGTCCAGGAGGTGGGAGGCTCCAACCTGGTCTACGAGTTTGCCTCTACCTCCAAGATCACCTTCCCGGGCTCGGGCATTGCCTGCGTGGCTGCCAGCCCGGACGATCTGAAAGACCTCAAGGGCTCCTTTGGCGTCGAGCGCGTCTGTGCCGATAAGATCAACCAACTCATGCACACCCGCGTCTTCGCAGACGCCTCTGCCGTGAAAGAGCACATGGCTCAGATGGCCCAGGTGCTGCGTCCTCGCTTCCAGCTGGTAGAAGCTAAGCTGGCAGGGCAGCTGGGCGAGGTGGGGTGCGCTGCCTGGACGCGCCCTCGCGGCGGCTATTTCGTCTCTTTCGAGGCGCCGGAAGGCTGCGCCAAGGCCATCGTGGATCTGTGCCGCGAAGTGGGTGTCACGCTTACTGGCGCTGGAGCTACCTGGCCCTATGGCGATGACCCCCGTGACTCCAACATTCGGTTAGCCCCCAGCTATCCAACGCTTCAAGAATTAGGGGAGGCGTTGGACGTCTTTTGTGCCTGCGTCAAAGCCGTTGCCGCAGCTCAAGAGCTAGAGCGTCGTTCGTAACCAATTAAGGGATATATAGCTCAAACTCAGCCTGATGCACATTTGGTACACATCGGTCACTGTTGGTATACTATCTCATTGTTTTGAAAACTTGCTTCTACCCAAAGGAGGGGGTGCGTAAAATGGCCAAGCCCAAGGAGCGCAAAAAACCCACGGGCAAAGAGATCGCCGTGGTGGTGATCTCCATCATCATGGTCATCTCCATCCTGCTGCCCTCCTTCGCGCAGATCTTCGCGGCCCCACGCACGTCGCAGTCGTTCCCCACCTCTTTTGATGATGCAGCGTCGCGCTATCAGCCCCAGGTAGATGAGGCCAAAGCCGCGCTGCAAGTCAACAGCCAAGATGCCGCCCAAGAGCTCAAGCTGGCAGACGCCTATTTCAACTGGGCTTCCTACGCCTCGATCTATGCCGGCAATGAGGACGAGCAGGCAGAGGCTACGCAGCTTTATAAAGAAGCCGCTACCGCCTATGCCGCCTACATCGACCAGGTGGGCTCGCTGGACACAGACCAGGCCAAGAACGCCTCTATCAACGAGTCCCTTAGCCTCTACTACTCCGGCAACACGGCGCAAGGTGTGACAGGTTTGGAGGATCTGGCGAAAGAGACCAATTACGCTTCGGCGTGGGCCAACCTCGCTATGATGTACGAAAGTCAGGGAGAGACCGCAAAGGCCACTGACGCTTATGAGAAGGGTGCCCAAGCAGACACTTCTTCCCAGGGCACGGTGAAGAAGTACTGCGAAGACGCCCTGTCTCGCCTGCGCTCCAGCGCAGCCACCTCCTCTGGCGGAGCCAGCGCTCTCTCAGAGAAACTCGACCAAACGGCGCCGGCTGACAGCACTTCTTAAGGAACTGCCATAAATCCCAGCCGTTACTAGTAGAATTACCTGAGCAGGTACGTCCTGTGCCCAACTATGGAAGGTTAGCGATGTCGCTCTCAATTAACACCAAGGCCGCAGATGATCACGTAGACGTCATCATCGAGGGAGAGGTAGACGTCTCCAACGCCTCTCAGCTCACAGACACGCTGGAGGCCGTGCTCGACAGCGCCCCCACCACCATCGACGTCGACATGGAGGCTGTGCCCTACATCGACTCCACCGGCATCGGCGTGCTGGTGGCGGCTGCCCATCGTGCTGCCGAGGGTGGCTGCGGCCTCACCATCTCCCGCCCGCAGCCCAACGTGCTGCGCGTGCTCACGCTTTTGGGCGTAGGCTCTGAGTTCAACGTCAACGAACAGTAGATCTTTGAGGGGTTTGCCTGAAGACAGGCTTTAAGTTGCGCTCCAGGCTTCACCCCTGTAGGCTCAAAGCCCTAAGAGCTGTCCTGGGAGACCGCCGCTCGCGACGGTCCCCTTTACTATAGAGAGGGGGTGTCCCGGTTGTTCGGTATCGGGGACACCGAGTTTTTGCTCATCATCATCTTCGCGTTTTTGCTGTTTGGCCCGGACAAGCTGCCGGGCATGGGCCGCACCATTGGACGCGGGCTTCGCCAGTTCCGCGAGGCGTCAGACTCCGTCACCAAGGTGGTCCAGTCAGAGGTCATCGATCCTATGACCAAGGCCGCCACGGGCGCCGGCGATTCGGTGAAGTCCAAAGTCGCCTCCAATGAAGACGCAGACATAGAGGAAGAGGATCTCTCCAGCCGCGCCACTGAGACCTTTGCCCAGCGCAAAGCCCGTCTGGCTGCCGAGAAGGAACAGCGCCAGGCAGCTGCAGCCGCTGCGGCTCAAGATGCTGCCGCAGCAGCTGACGACGCTTCGGCCAGCTCGGCGCCCGTCTCCAGCCAAGAGGCCCAAGAGGCTGCCGCAGCAGCCGAGGCCGCTGCGGCCCTCACCGGCGCTGAGATCAAGGGCGAGCTGGATGAGGCCACAGGCCGCGTCTCGGTGACTGCCCCTGCAGCGCCTGCGGCCCAAGAGCCTGCTTCTGACCCCACCAGTGCCGCGGCCCTCTATGGCCTGGCTTCCAAGCCGGCGGCTGCCCCTGCTTCTTCTGGAGAGGAGGACGGAGCTTCTGCCTAAGGGCGGGCTCCTCTGATTGTCATGCCTATCGGACCTGCGCGCATGCCCCTTATGGACCACCTGGGCGAGCTTCGCCGCCGCCTCACCATCATCATCGTGTCTTTGGTGGTGTGCGCTGTGGTGGTCTACATGGCCACCCCGGTGATCATCGATGTGCTCATCGACCCCATTCGCCAATTTTTGCCCAACGGCGGACAGCTCACGGTGCTCTCCACTCTGGGAGGCTTCACCATCCGCTTCAAAGTGGCTTTCTTTGTGGCCGCCATCATCACCTGCCCCATCATCATCTGGGAGCTCATGGCCTTCTTCCTGCCGGCTTTGCGCCCCAATGAGCAGCGCTGGGTGATCCCCACGGTAGGCGCCATGGTGGTACTCTTCTTCCTGGGCATGGTCTTTTGCTACTTCGTCATTTTGCCGGCCGCCTTTGGCTGGATGCACGATCAAACGGTGCAGTTCGCCACCCAGCTGGCAGACGCCAACGACTACCTGTCCATCCTCATGCTTTTGGAGATTGGCTTTGGCGTCGCCTTCGAGGTGCCCTTGGTGATCTTCTACCTCTCCATCCTCCATGTGGTGCCTTACCGCACCTTCCGCATGAATTGGCGTTATATCTATGTGGGGTTGTTGGTCTTCTCGGCATTTGTGACCCCAGACGCCTCGCCTGTGACTATGTTCTTCATGTTCGCCGCGCTGGTGATGCTCTATGAGATCTCGCTGGCGGTGGCCCGGGTGGTCTTGGTGCAAAAGGATGGGCCTCAGGCGCTTTCCTGGACGCGCGAAGACTACGAAAAGCAAGAGGAACAGGCTGCATAAATGCGTGCGACCCGCCCGGTGCGGGTCGATTCTTAAAGAGGGCTTCCTTGTTCGCGCCCCTCTTATCTATACGTTCTAGAAGCTTTGGGCCCGCGTCTGAAAGGGGCCAAAGCAAGGAGTTCGCCCATGGTTTTGGTCATTGCAGAGAAAAACGACGCCGCCAAGCAGATCGCCCGTCTGCTGAGCCAGTCGGGCAAGCCCAAGCAGGACAAGGTCTATGACACGCCCGTCTACCGCTTTAGGCGCGACGGCGACGACTGGGTGGCCATCGGTTTGCGAGGCCACATCCTGGCCCCGGATTTTCCTACCCAGCTCACCTATGACAAGTCCTCCGGCTGGTTCGCCGTCGATACCGAGGGCGAGGTGCTGCCGGCCCAAATCCCCGCCAGCCTGCCCAAGCCTCCCTTCGACGGCGGCCTGCGCAAGGACGGCAAGCCTAAAAAGCCCAAGAAGCCCTTTATGGAAGACGGCGTGGACATCAAGGGCTGGAAGCTGCCCAGCCTGCCCTACCTCATCTGGGCTCCGGTAGAGAAAAACCCTGCCGAGAAAGGCATCATCCGCGCCCTCAAAAATCTGGCCAAGAAGGCTAGCGCGGTGATCATCGCCACCGACTTCGACCGCGAAGGCGAGCTTATTGGCTCTGATGCTTTGAACCAGGTGCGCCAGGTGAATCCCGACATCCCGGCCACGCGCGCCCGCTACTCGGCCTATACCAAGGCGGAGATCGACCATGCCTTCAACAATCTGGTGGAGCTGGACCAAAACCTGGCCGATGCCGGCGAGAGCCGCCAGTACATCGACCTCATCTGGGGAGCTGCGCTTACCCGCTATCTCACCATGGCCCGCTTTGGCGGCTTTGGCAACGTGCGCAGCGCCGGCCGCGTGCAAACCCCCACGCTGGCCCTGGTGGTGGAGCGCGAGCGCGAGCGCCAGGCCTTTGTGCCCGAGGACTACTGGGTCATCGGCGGCCGCGCCGCCAAAGACGGCGAGAGCTTCAAGATCTCCCATGCCGCCGGCCGCTTTACCAACGGCGATGCGGCGCAGGAGGCCTTCGACCAGGTGCGAGGCGCCACCACCGGCCAAGTGACTGCCGTAACCAAGAAAAGCCGCAAGTCGGCGCCCCCGGCGCCCTTCAACACCACCTCCATGCAGGCCGCCGCTGCTGCTGAGGGCATCGCCCCCGGTCGCGCTATGCGTCTGGCAGAGTCCCTCTACATGGACGGCCTCATCTCCTACCCCCGTGTAGACAACACGGTGTATCCGGCATCCCTGGATTTAGCGGGCACCCTCAAGGCCCTGCGCAAGGTGCCCGCCTACGCACCCATCTGCGACCAGATCCTGGCGGGCCCCCTCCATGCCACGCGCGGCAAGCAGGAGACCACCGACCACCCGCCCATCTATCCCACGGCACCCGCAGATCCCGAGAAACTCGAGCCTGCCGCCTGGAAGCTCTACAACCTCATCGCCCGCCGCTTCATGGCCACCCTCATGGGGCCCGCGGTGATCGAGGGTACCAAGGTGAGCCTGGACGTGGCAGGCCAGCCCTTCTCGGCAGCCGGAGACGTGCTCAAAGAAAAGGGCTACAGGGCCGCATACCCTTACGGTCTCAAGAAGGACGAGCAGCTGCCCTCTCTGGCTCAGGGAGATACCGTCGAGGTGAGCGACTTGGCACTGGAAGCCAAGCAAACCGAGCCTCCGGCGCGTTACAGCCAAGGGCGCCTCATTCAGGAGATGGAGAAGCGGGGTTTAGGCACCAAATCCACCCGCGCCTCCATCATCGACCGTCTCTTCCAGGTGAAGTACCTCAAGAACAACCCGGTGGAGCCTTCTCAGCTGGGCATGGCCATCATCGACGCGCTGGATTCCTATGCGCCCACCATCACCACGCCCTCCATGACCAGCGAGCTGGAGCAGGACATGAACCTGGTGGCCGAGGGCTCCACCACGGAGGATGCCGTGGTGGATCACTCCCGCGCGCTGCTGGCGGGCATGATGAACCAGCTCATCGAGCACACAGAGGACCTGGGCGAAGCCATTGCCGATGCCGTCACCGCCGACGCCCGCGTGGGCGCCTGCCCCAAGTGCGGCAAGGATCTGGTGATCAAAAACTCGCCTAAGACCCAGTCGCGCTTCATTGGCTGCATGGGCTGGCCCGACTGCGACGTCACCTATCCGGTGCCGGGTAAAAACAGCGACAAGATCGAGCCTCTGGAAGAGCCCTGCCCAGAGTGCGGCGCCCCTCGCTTGAAGATCTGGCCCTTCCGCTCTAAGCCCTACGAGCAGTGCGTGAACCCTCAGTGCCCCACCAACCAGGAACCCGACGTCATCGTGGGCACCTGCCCGGTGTGCGCCGAAGCCGGCCGCCACGGCGACCTGGTGGCCCATAAGAGCGAGAAGACCGGCAAGCGCTTCATCCGTTGCACCAATTACGACGAGTGCGGCGTGAGCTACCCGCTGCCTCAGCGCGGCGCCCTTCATGCCCTGGGCACTACCTGCCCTGTGTGCGGCGCCCCCGAGGTGGAGATCGAGACCGAGCGCGGCCCCTGGAAGATCTGCGTCAATATGAACTGTCCTGGCAAAGAGAAGAAGGCCGCCGGCCCTCGTCGTGGAGGTCGTCGCGCTAAAGCCAAATAGCCGCTTTGAGCGCCTTGACCCGGCTGGTCTGCTTCCTTCGGCTGACGCCGGCTTCCCTGGCGGCGTCTTAGCACGTCCCATCTATCGTTTCACCCGTTCGTCTCCTCGGAGGTCTCATGAAGGTTTTGCTTATCAACGGCAGCCCCCATCCCGGTGGCTGCACGCGCACAGCCCTCAACGAAGTGGCATCCATCCTCAACGAGTGCGGCGTCGAGACACAGATCAAAAACGTGGGCAACGCCACCGTGCGCGGGTGTGCAGCCTGCCACCACTGCGCGCGCACCGGCCGCTGCGTCTTTGACGACGTAGTCAACGAGCTTATCGACATCGCCCCCACTATCGACGGCCTCATCGTGGGCTCGCCGGTCTACTACTCTGGCCCCAACGGCGCTCTCTGCGCCATCATGGACCGCTTCTTCTACGCCGCCTCCTCCAAGCTGGCCTTCAAGCCGGCAGCAGCCGTGGTGAGCGCCCGTCGCGCGGGCACCACCGCCTCCCTGGAGCGCTTGAACCAATACTTCTTGATCAACAACATGCCCGTGGTGCCCTCCCAGTATTGGAACATGGTGCATGGCTACAGCCCCGAGCAGGTGCGCAAAGACAAAGAGGGCATGCAGATCATGCGCACCCTGGGGCGCAATATGGCCTGGATGCTCAAGTGCATCGAGGCCGGGCATGAGGCGGGCGTCGACCTGCCTCTCCACGAGCCTCACGTGCGCACCAACTTCATCAACGACTAGGAGCAGTAAAGGTGAGAGGTCTCTTTGTCACCTTCGAGGGTGTCGATGGGTGCGGCAAATCCACGCAGGTAGCTCGTCTGGCTCAGAGCCTTGAGGCCCAGGGCTATCCGGTGCTTTGCCTGCGCGAGCCCGGTGGCACCCCTCTTTCCGAGAAGATCCGCTCCCTACTGCTGGACCCCGCCAATGGCGATATGGTCCCTGAGGCTGAGCTTTTGCTCTACGAGGCCTCTCGGGCCCAGTTGGTCCGGCAGGTGATTCGCCCGGCACTGGCCGCGGGCCAGGTGGTGCTCTGCGACCGTTTCTATGACTCCACCACGGCCTACCAGCAGGCCGGCCGCGGCTTGGACGCTCGGATGGTGAGCGAGGCCAACCGCCTGGGCAGCTGCGGGCTCGCCCCAGACGTTACCCTGTGGCTCAAGCTGGACCCGGCCCAAGGCTTGGCTCGTGCAACGGGCGCCCATAGCCCCGACCGCTTGGAGCAGGAAGGCGTGGCCTTCCAAGAAGCGGTGGCGGCAGGCTTTGAGGCTCTCGCAGCAAAAGAGCCCCAGCGTGTGGTGGCTATCGACGCCTCTGGCACCCCTGAGCAGGTAGAGCAAGCTGTCTACCAGGTAGTTTCTCAGGCGCTGAAGGCCTGTGGCCTCAGGCTTGCTGTCGCGGCAGATTCCGCTCAGAGCGGGGGAGCGGCCAGTGACTAGCACGCCCTCTCAAGCCCAGGCACTGCTGGCGCCCTTGAGCTGCCAGCCTCAGGTGCACGAGTATCTTGCCCGCGCCCTCGCCGAGGGAAAGGTCTCCCACGCCAGCCTCTTTGTGGGCCGCGCCGCCACCGATCAGCAGGCAGCCGCCTTGGCCGTCGCCCAGGCGCTCACCTGCCCTGCTGGCGGATGCGGCGCCTGCGAGAGCTGCCAAAAGGTGGCCCACAGCTTTCTGGAACCCCAAAACGCCGCACACCCCGACGTCCATGTGTATGCGCCCGGTTCTGCCACCGGCTATCTGCTGGAGCAGGTGGAGGCCATCATCGCTGCTGCCAATAGAAGCGCGGTAGGTGGAGGCTCCAAGGTCTTTGTGATCCAAGAGGCCCAACGTCTGGGCACCTTGGCGGCAAATGCCTTGCTCAAAACGTTGGAAGAGCCCCCGGCGCGCACCTGCTTCATCCTCATTTCCCCCGCGGCAAACGGCGTGCTGCCCACCATCGTGAGCCGCTGCCAGGTGGTGCCCTTTGCACCCACAAATGCTGCAGCGGTGGAGGAGCAGGTGGCAGCCGCCGCTCAGGCGAGCCTCGACGAGGCGCGCCAGGCGCTGGCCATCTACCCCGACGTTGCCAAGGCCTGCGCCCTGCTCGAAGACCCGGGCAGGTGGGCCCTGCGCCAACAGGCGGCGGATCTTCTCGGCAACCTGCCGCGCATGAGCGACGCCGACATCGTCTTGGCCGCCCGCTCCGTCGCCGAGGCTGCAGGCGAGCTCTCCGGCGAGATGGATGCCAAGGAGCTCAAGGAGCGCCTCAAGGCCAAGGGGCTTTCCGATGCCGAGAAACGCGTCCTCCAAGACCAGCTGGCGGCCAGGGAGCAGGAGGAGCAAATCCGCGCAGACTACCTCACCCGCGGCGCCCAGAAGGCTCTAGAGCAGCAGGAACGTCGCCAGAGGAGCGCGCAGGACCGCTCGGCTATGATGGAAGTGGTGGCCTGCTGTCGCTCGCTTCTTGCTGATGCGCTGGCCTCCAAAGAGCTTTCACGCCCGCTTTCGGGCCCGGATGCCGCCAGTATCTTGGCGGCCTGCGGCTCGGCGGATGTCTCTCAATTACTCGCGGCCATCGAGAGCGCCAACCGCGCGTCTTCTCAGCTGGCCACCAATGTCGATGGACGCCTGGTCTTAGAGACCATGCTGTTTGCCTTCAAGGAGGCACTATGCCCCATGTCCTACCGGTGAGATTCACCTTTGTGCAACATGATTTGTGGTTTGATCCCCGCGACTCCGGCGCTTGCGCCGGCGACCACGTGATCTGCGAGACTGGTCGCGGCACCGAGATGGGTCTTGCCGTCGCCGATCCCTTCGAGGTCACCCAAGAGGAGTTGGAGGAGACCATCGGCGAGGCCGAGTTTGCCCCGGTCATCCGCGTGGCCACCGAACAAGACCACGACCGCGCCGCCGAGCTGGCCGCCAAAGGCGACGAGGCGCTGCCCGTCTTTCGCGCCCTGGCCAAGGAGGAAGGCCTGCCCATGAAGCCGGTGGGCGTGGAGTATCTCTTTGGCGGCGAGCGCTGCGTGTGCTACTTTGCCGCCGACGACCGCGTGGACTTTCGCCACCTGGTGCGCGAGCTCTCTCGGGCCCTCCATGAGCGCATCGATATGCGCCAGATCGGCGTCCGAGAAGAAGCCGCCCTCATGGGCGGCTACGCTGGCTGCGGCCAGGAGCTTTGCTGCGCACGCTGGGAACGCAAGTTCGAGCCGGTGTCCATCCGCATGGCCAAAGAGCAGGACCTGCCCTTAAACAGCCCCAAGATCAGCGGCGTGTGCGGCCGCCTCATGTGCTGCCTGCGCTATGAGTTCGAGGCTTATCGCGACTTCAAGAGCCGTGCCCCCAAGAAAAACGCCCTCATCCAAACACCGTTGGGTACCGCCAAGATCGTGGACTACGACACCCCTCGCGAGGGCCTTACCCTGCGTCTGGAAAACGGCAAAACCATCAAGGTGCCCCTGGAGGGCATGGAGTGCTCCGAGGCGGCCTGCAAGAAGGCCGAGACCAACGGCTGCTCCTGCCGCCCCGACACCGTGACCCGCGCCATGCTGGACGCTCTGGACTCTCCCGAGGTGCAGATGGCTCTGGCCGAGCTTGACCGCACCGAGGCCGGCGAGGTCTTGGACTACGACAGCTCCGACGTGGTCTTTGTGAGCGAGAGCCGCCGCGCCCATCGCCGCGCCCAGGTGGCCGAGCAAAAGGAAGAAAAGGCTGCCCGTGAGGCCGCCCGCGAAGCAAAGGCCAAGAAGGAGGCTCGCCGCGAGGCTGCTCGCGACAACCGCGCAGGCTCCAAGCGCGACTCCCGCCGCAAGCCGCGCGACATCGGCGACCGTCCCGAAGCCGCCGCGCCCCAGCCCACCCGCCGTCGCCGCCGCCATCACGACGCCACCGACAGCGCTCCTGCCGCTGCCGCGTCCCAAGCCGCCCCGCGCGAGGAGAGTTCGGGCACGCCCCTGGTAGACGTGCGTCCCGGCCGAGCCCAGAGGCGCCGCCGCCAGGCCGATGCTGCCGCAGCTGCCAGCGATGGCGCTCCTCGGTTCGCGAACGATCGTCCCGCTGCCGAGAAGAGCATCCCTTCCCACAAAAGCGGCAACAGCGGCAGCAACAGCGGCAGCCGCAAGGGCGGCAAGCCTGGGGTCGCAGGTGGTACATCTGGGTCTAAGAACGGCCGCGCATCTGGACAGGAGGCGAGCAGCAAAGCCGGAACCAAAGCCTCCGGTCCCAAGAAGGAGACTTCCAAGCAACGTCGCCGTCGCCGCCGTACGTCGAGAGGCGGAGGAGAAGGGACAGCAGGCGGAGACTCTAGCCAGTAGCAGGTAAGATGGCCGGTCCTTGAGTCTCGATCCATTGGACGCACCCGATCAAAGGCGAGCGAAATGATCACGAGGGTTCCAAAATAAATTCTTCTTGCCCTCTAATAAAATGCTCCATTAGCTACAACTAAACGTAGCTAATGGAGCATTTGATATTATCAGCACTGAGCATGCGCAGCTTATGTGCCTTAGTTCTCCAGCTCAAACAGGATCTGGCCAGCATCCACGTGGCCCTGCTGCACCAGTTCGATGCGGGAGAAGTCGTCGCTGTTCACGATGGCGATGGTTACGATGGGGTCGTAGCCAGCCTCGGTGATGGCCTCGCGGGAGAAGGCGAGCACGGGTTGGCCGGCCTTTACGCTGTCTCCCTGGTGCACCAGGTAGGTAAAGCCCTTGCCTTCCATGGCCACGGTGCCCAGGCCTACATGCACGACGATCTGCGCGCCGCCGTCGCTCGCCATGCCAAAGGCGTGGCGGGAACCGGCATACTGCACGGTGACGGTGCCGTTGGCGGGAGCATAGATGACGTCTTCCTGGGGACGGATGCCGCAACCGCGTCCCAGCAGGCCTTGAGCGAACACGTCGCTTTCGACGTCGATGCGGTTGATGACGGCGCCGGTCACAGGAGCCGTTATGGTGTTGGGGTTGGCGACAGCCTCGACAGGGGTGAAATCCTCAGCTTTTGGCTCGTCAGTGCTGGGAAAAATGTGGTCAAGCAGGCCCATGGCGGCTCCTTAGTAGATGGATCAATAGACTCTTCCTGCGATGATATTCCCCCAAAAACGCAACTCTGTCCCGCGTTTTGCAAACCCCAAAAGACAAAGGGGCTCTCTATCGGTGTGCGGTGGGTTGTCATGTCAGTTAGAGGAAATTCCTGGTGGTCAAGGTGCATGAGATTGCAAGAGATGCGATCTATTTGAGGCGAAACCACGCTGCGATGAGAATGCTCACAGAAATCCCGAGAAATAATTAGAAATAAAGTATGCACAGTATTGCAGAAGAGAGTGAAATTAATAACGCTGTTACCAGGATGTATACATAGTTATCGCTAAATCTCGTATCAAAACACGCATATTAAAGGAGGCAATCCCCAGGAAATAGCTCTCATATACAGCAAGATAATGGGTGATATCTGCGAAAATGCCAATAAACACCCCTATGCGCCCCAGAGTGCATAGCAATCAGGCTGAATAGTATTTCTATGCAATAACACTTTTGCCGCTCCTTTCCTACCGCTGGTCGATTCTGTCTAGGATTCTTCCAACCCAAAGCTACAGAGGGGTGCGCTCCTGCCTCAAGGGTGCGTCTCGGGCGCTTTGGGGTTGCAGATCGGGAGGCCATGGGGCCTCTTCGCTATTGGATGCAAAGGAGCAGCCATGAATGACCAGAACACCCCTCAGGTGCAGCAGTCGACCTCCACAGGCGGGCTGCTCAAGCGCTCGGTTTCCCGTCGCTCGCTCTTCCAGGCAGGCGGCTCGTTGGTGGCCCTGGGCTCTCTGGCGGCCCTTGCCGGCTGCGGCAGCACAAACGCCGGGGCTCCTGACGCCCAGGCCTCAGAGCAAGAGAGCGGCTCCACTTTGCGCGTAGGCATGGAAGCTGCCTATGCCCCCTATAACTGGCAGGCCACCCAGGAGAGCGAATACACCATCCCCATAGAGAACGTCTCCGGCGCCTATGCAGACGGCTACGACGTCCAGATCGCCAAGCGTGTGGCAGAGGCCCTTGGCGCCGAGCCTGTGGCCGTGAAGCTCTCCTTCGACGGCCTTATCGACGCCCTGGCTTCCAACCAAATCGATGTGATTATCGCGGGGATGGCCCCCACAGAGGAAAGGCGGCAGTCCATCGACTTCTCCGACCCTTACTTCGAAGGCACCTACGGCCTGTTCGTGCGCGAGGGGTCGCCCTACCAAGACGCCACCAGCCTGGCAGACCTCTCGGGAGCGTCGGTGGTGGGACAAAAGGGCACCAAGCTCGACGAGGTGATCGATGAGATACCTGGTGTGGTCCATATGACGCCGCTGCCCTCTGTGCCCAATGTGCTGGCAGCCCTTCAGCAGGGCGCCGCAGACGCCGCCACCTACAACATGGAGAACGAGGCCGCCTACCTCAAGAGCAATCCGGGCATCGTGCCGGTGCGTTTTGCGGAGGGCGAGGGCTTTCCCGATGTGGTCACTGCCGCAGTGGGAGTCTCCAAAGGCAACGATGAGGTTTTGTTGGCCATCAACAGCGCGCTGGCGAACCTCTCGGATGCCGAACGCCAAGAGCTTTGGGACGGCGCCCTCGAGCGTCAGCCGGAGTAGCCATGGGGACCCTGGGAGAGCCGCTGCCAGGCGGCCAGGATATTCTCGGCTTCTTTGGGCCCTTGAACGGGGGAGCGACAGATCCGGAGGCGGACAGGCGGTTGGCGCAGCTGCTGTCCTTTCCCACTCTGGCGGCGCAGGCCTACCGCACCGGTGACTGGAGCGCCTTCGAGGCCCAGCGGGCGTGGCTTGAGGCTGCCTATCCTCAGGTGTTTTCGGCTGCGTCGGTAGAGCTGGTGGAGGGTGCGGCCGGCGGCGGCCCCCAGGCCATGCTTCTGGAAATTCCCGGGGACAACCCGCGGCTGGCGCCCTTGGTGTTGATGGCCCATCAAGACGTGGTGCCCTGCGTGCCGGGCACCCAGGATCATTGGGCCTACGGCCCCTTCGCGGGCACGGCCGACGGCACCTGGATTTGGGGACGCGGCGCCATCGATATGAAAGTGCAGCTGGCGGGCATTTTCGAAGCCTTGGGGCAGGTGCTTGGCAGCGGGGCTCCCCTGGAGCGAGGCGTCATCGCGGCGCTGGGCCATGATGAGGAATGCCTCCAAGAGGGCGCGCGGGCATTGGCGGCGCGCTTAGAGGAGCGTGGCATACATCCGGCGTTCTTGGTGGACGAGGGCGACTATCTCATTCACGACCTGGCCTCTCTGGGCGGCAGCGGCCATTGGATGGGGGTGGCCATTGCCGAGAAGGGCTATGCCGACCTGTGGCTTTCTGCGCGCTCGGAAGGGGGGCATTCGTCAAATCCGGCGCGCGGCACGTCGCTGGGGCGGCTTTGCGAAGCGGTGACGCGAGTGTGCCGCGAGATGGGCCAACCTCGGCTTACTGCGCCGGTAGCAGCTATGTTTCGCCAGCTGGCGCCGCGGATCGCCAGAGGGCCTATTGGGGAGCTGCTCCAAGGGGATCCAACGCGCGTCGAGGCGTGCGGCCAGGCGTTGGCAGAGCTTTTGGCTCGCGATCCTGAGACCTATCCGCTGGTATGCACTACAGCGGCGCCTACCATGATGGAGGGCGGTTCCTCGGCCCCCAATGTGTTGCCCCAGGATATGGGCGCAGCCATTAATTTCCGGCTGCTTCCGGGCGACTCGGTGGCAGGCCTCGTGGCCCAGGTAAGAGCTCTCGTGGCAGATCTGGATGTCCAGGTGACCCTTATGGAGGGGGCCAATGATCCTTCCTGCGTGTCTTTAGAAGACGGGTGGGGCGTAGACCAGCTGCGCCAAGCGGCAGCTTCGCTCTTCTGCGAGCTCGACGGCACGCCTATCCCTCTGGTGCCTACGTTGGCTACAGGAGCGAGCGATGCCCGGATGTATGAGGGCTGCTGCGACCAGTGTTTGCGTTTCTCGGCATTTGTGGGCGACGAGGCAGAGATCGCGCGGGGAGTCCATGGCACCAACGAGCGCATCCTTTCTGCTGCCTTTGCGCAAGGGGTGGCCTTTCTGCGCGATTTGGTCACTGGTTGCTGCTGTGGGGCGCCGTCCTGAGGCTTGCAGCTTATTTACAGCTTCTATACAGGAAAGAGGCTCTCATACGGTGATGTATCGAAAGGAGAAGAAGCAGGTACCTATTCTACCTGCGGTTATACAAACAGACCTCAAAATAGGGCGTATTATTTGACGAATAAGACCCCTTCAAAACCCCTCTAATTCACGTTTGTATGCATAGAAATAGAGCATCTACCTGGTGTTATACCGAGTTTTTGCCCTATCCGCCCTATGATGCATAAAGTTACGGATGCATAGTGTTTCTATGCAGTAAAGGTCTGCAGTGGGTTCTACCTGCAGGTTCGTCTTTCCCCTAATCTGTAAGCCCACCAGCGAACATAAGGGTTCGCGAGATTTGGATGCAAAGGAGCAGCCATGAATGACCAGAACACCCCTCAGGTGCAGCAGTCGACCGCCACAGGCGGGCTGCTCAAGCGCTCGGTTTCCCGTCGCTCGCTCTTCCAGGCAGGCGGCTCGTTGGTGGCCCTGGGCTCTCTGGCGGCCCTTGCCGGCTGCGGCAGCACAAACGCCGGGGCTCCTGACGCCCAGGCCTCAGAGCAAGAGAGCGGCTCCACTTTGCGCGTAGGCATGGAAGCTGCCTATGCCCCCTATAACTGGCAGGCCACCCAGGAGAGCGAATACACCATCCCCATAGAGAACGTCTCCGGCGCCTATGCAGACGGCTACGACGTCCAGATCGCCAAGCGTGTGGCAGAGGCCCTTGGCGCCGAGCCTGTGGCCGTGAAGCTCTCCTTCGACGGCCTTATCGACGCCCTTAACAACGGCCAGATCGACGTGATTATCGCCGGCATGAGCGATACCGAGGAGCGCCGCCAGTCCATCGACTTCTCCGACCCTTACATCGAGGACACCATCGGCATCTTTGTGACCCAGGGCTCTCCCTACGAGAACGCCACCAGCCTCAAGGACTTCGCCGGCGCCACGGTCATGGGTCAAAAGGCCACCCTCTACGATGACTGCATCGAGGAGATCGAGGGCGTCAACCACGCCACTCCCGTGGACACCATGCCTGCCGTGCTGGCTCAGCTGGCTCAGGGCGCCGTGGATGCGGTCACCTATCCCAAGATGAACGAGGAGGGCTACATGCGCTCCAATTCCAACTTGGTGCCCATCCAGTTTGCCGAGGGCGCTGGCTTTGAGACCACCAACCCTGCCTCGGTGGGCTACACCAAGGACTACGCCAACGCTCAGGCAGTGAACGAGGCTGTCAACGCCATCTCCGACGCTGAGCGTCAGGAGATCTGGACGGCTGCCTGCGACCGTCAGCCCGCTTAAGGCACAGCGCCTCGGGCGCCCTATGCCTTAGCGCACTCTGTTTCTTGCGAGCGCCGGATGCCTCCCTTGTGCATCTGGCGCTCCATCGCCATTTATAAAGGAGCGATTATGGCCCTTGGAGTACCCGATCCCCAGCTGGAAGAAGCTGTAGTGGAAGAGGAAGAAAACCTCCACCCTTATGCCGAGCCGCTGCCAGAAGACGCCGGCACCCTGCGTCGTCTAGCCCACTTCCTCAAGAGCGACCATCCCTATGTGCTTTTGGGAACCAGCGCGCTGGCTGCTTTCTCGCTGGCCTGCTGCGCCGGCATGTCGCTGGGCGCCGCCGGCTCCGTCCTCACCCTGGTATGTGTGGTCTGGCTGGCCCTCTCGCTGGTGGCCCTGGTGGCCAAGGCTGTGCTGCGCAAGAGGTATCGCTCCCGCTTCGTCCTGGCCAAGGCGTCGCTTAGGGCACCTCTGCGCTACGCCAGCTACCTGGTGTGGATCTGCTCGGCAGCGCTCTTTTGCCTGGGCCCCATCTCTCATTTTGTGGCCCTTTGCCAAGGGGCCATCGCCAGCTCCACCAATCCCACGGGCTTTTTGGAGAGCGCCGTCTACATGCTCTATAACGGCCGCCAGCTGTTTGTCACCGGCGTCACCACCACCATCGAGCTGGCGCTCTTTGGCACGGTCATCGCCTTCTTCCTGGCACTGCTCATGGTCTTTCTGCGCATCCAGACACCCGATCGCGGCGAGAACGACGCGGTGCGCTTCTTCAAGACGCTGGGCTCGGGTTTTGCGCGCTTCTATTCCACCGTGGTGCGCGGCACGCCCATGATGGTCCAGGGCGCCATCGTCTACTTCGCCGGCCTGGCGGTCTTTCGCTCCCTGGGCTGGGAGACGGCCCACATCAACGCGGTGTGGTCGCCCTTCTGGGCCGGCCTTGTGACCATCAGCCTCAACTCCACGGCCTATATGATGGAGGTGCTGCGCGGCGGCATCGAAGCAGTGGATCCTGGCCAGCTGGAGGCAGCGCGCTCCCTGGGCCTTTCCCAGTGGCAAGCCATGCGCAAGGTGGTCTTCCCCCAGGGCGTCAAGAACTCCATCCCCGCCCTGTCCAACGAGCTCATCGTGAACATCAAGGATTCCTCGGTGCTGTCCATCATCGGCGTCTTCGACCTGATGTTTGCCACCACCTCGGTCATAGGCATCTACTACAAGGGTCTCGAAGCCTACTGCATCGCCGCGGTGATCTACCTCATCCTCACCATGCTGTTCTCCAAGATCCTTACCATGCTGGCCGCTCGTCTTGACGTCGAGGCGCCTGGTCCCGTGGGTTCCACCACCGATCCCGCCGCTGCTCCTCGCCACCCCGCCCAGCCCATGCAGTCCTAAAAGGAATGATCATGACTACGGACACTTCTGCGCCTGCCTCCCAGGCTTTCGCCTCTACATCTGAGCCCCTCATCTCCGTCCAGGGGCTGCGCAAGTCCTTTGGGGCCCACGAGGTGCTCAAGGGCATCGACCTGGACGTCTACCCCGGCGAAGTGGTCACCATCATCGGCGCCTCGGGCTCGGGCAAGTCCACCCTCTTGCGCTGCCTCAATCTGCTGGAGACCCCCAACGCCGGCCATGTCTACTTTCGCGGAGAAGACCTCACCAACCCGGCCACCGACGTCAACGCCCTCCGCGCCGACATCGGCATGGTCTTCCAGTCCTTCAACCTCTTCAACAACCTCAACGTGCTGGATAACTGCACGTTGGCCCCGGTGACTCTGGGCAAGCTCAAAAAGCCGGAAGCCGAGAAGATCGCCCGCCGCCACCTGGAAGCCGTAGGGCTCCAGGACTTCATCGGCGCCGATTCCAAGCGCCTCTCCGGCGGACAAAAGCAGCGCGTGGCCATCGCCCGCGCCCTGTGCATGGACCCGGCCATCATGCTCTTCGACGAGCCCACCAGCGCCCTGGACCCTGAGATCGTGGGCGAGGTGCTGGGCGTCATGCGCGAGCTGGCGGCCGGCGGCATGACCATGGTGGTGGTCACCCATGAGATGGCCTTCGCCAAGAACGTGAGCGACCGCGTGGTCTTCATGGACCAAGGAGTCATCGCCGAGCAAGGCACGCCCCAACAGATCTTTGGCAATCCACAGCATGCACGCACCCGGGAATTTCTCTCGCGCTACCTGGACGACAAGAGCGAAGAGTAGCCGCATTGCACCTCGTGCAGTCCTCACAGCACAAAAGCCCATCAGAGGGGCGTGGTATCCTCAGCTAGAGCCGGTTTCATCCAAGGGAGATTGAGCCCATGGCATCTAGGATTATCACGTCGCGCCACGTGTTCGACGGCACTCACGATCGCAGCTATCCTGCCGCGGTGGTCATAGAGGGAGACATCATCTCGGCGGTGGTGCCGCCTCAGGAGATGGATGCCTTTATTGCAAAAGACACCCTGGTAGAAGACTATGAGGACGCCTTCATCTGCGCCGGTCTCCATGACGCACATCAACATGTGTTCCATTCGGCGCTCTATCCATCGGCTCGGGCCATGGAGTACTGCGGCGCCTCTGAGGCAGACTGCGCCCAGCACATGTATGACTTTGCCAAAGACCAGCCTTATGGCTCCTGGGCGCTTTCCCATGGCTGGCGCGACATGCTGTGGGATCCGGCCATCCCGCCCACTCGCTTGTCGCTCGATGCGCTCTTCCCCAATCGACCGGTGGCCATGTACTCCGGCGACTCCCATACTCTCTGGCTCAATACCTGCGGCCTTAAGCACCTGGGCATCGACGAGAGCACCCAGCCTCCCGCCGGCGGCTCCTTTGACCGCGACGAGGAAGGCCGGCTCACCGGCGTCCTTCGCGAGGGCGCCGGCATGTACTACATCGCCCGAGTGCTGGAGTCCCTCTCCAAAGAAGAGCTGCGCCAGATATTCCTCGACTGGACCCACGAGCTCAACCGCCGAGGCATCACCAGTGTGGACGACATGGGCTTATCGGCAATTCCGGGCTGTGACGCCGTATTAGACGAGGTCTGGCGTGATCTGGAAGCTTCAGGCGAGCTCACCGTGCGCGGCCATCTGTTCCCCACGCTGCCGCTGGACGGCGACCTTGACCGCATTGAAAAGCTCCAAGCAGAGCTCACCGGCCCCATGCTGCGTGCGCCAGGCGTCAAGCAGTTCTTCGACGGCGTCTCCAGCGCCCACACCGCCTGGCTCTTGGAGCCCTATGAGAACCCTCGCTTCCCCGGCGATCGCGGCCACCCCGCCATCCCGCCTGCCCAGATGCGCGACATCGTGCTGGGCGCCGCCAAAGAGGGCATTGCCGTGCGCATTCATGCCATAGGCGACGCAGCGGTCCATGAGGGCGTTTCCATTTTTGAAGAGGCTGCCGATAAGTACGGGCAACCTCATCAGGGGCGCTTTTGTCTAGAGCATATCGAGAACTTGGAGCGCGACGACGTGGACCGCATGGCTGCGGCAAAGATCGTGGCCTCGGTGCAGCCGCAACACGTGGTCATCGACATCACCCAGCCGGCCCGTGACCTGGGCGAGGAGCGCGTCTCCTTCATGTGGCCTTTCAAGACCTACCTCAAATCCGGCGTGGACATGGCCTTTGGCACCGATTCCCCCTGCGTTCCCTGCGACCCGGCCGCCATCCTGGCAGATGCGGTCACCCGCCAGGACGCTTCCGGCGCCCCCATGGGCGGCTGGCTGCCAGAAGAGCGCGTCACCGCCGCCGAGGCCCTGCGCGCCGCCACGCTGGGCGGCGCCGTGGCGGTGGGCCGTCAGGATGAGCTGGGGACCCTTGAGCCTGGCAAGTTTGCCGACCTCATCGTCATCGACAAGAACCCCCTGTCCTGTCCGCCCCAGGAGCTTCATCAGGCGCAGGTGCTCGCCTGTTATGTGGGTGGGAACAAGGTCTATGAAACCGCTTGAAGAGCGGGGGCGCCGGGCGGCGACGCTGCTTCGGTCGTTGAGGAAGGCCCAGCTCGGCCCGTTTACCCCTAGCGTCCCTGCCGCACGCCGCCCTCTAGCCAGCCCCCTTAGAGAGGAGCACTCCATGAAGCTTGGCCTCACCACCGTCGCTGCGGTGACTCCCGCGGTCCACGTGGGTGACGTAGACTTTAACGTGGTCGCCTGCGTCGAGGAAACCAAAAGCGCTGTGGCCCATGGGGCCCGAGTGGTCATCCTTCCCGAGTGCGTTCTCACCGCTTACGCCTGCAACGACCTCTTTTGGCAGGACGCCCTTCTGGTCGCTGCCGAGAAGGGCCTGGCCTCCTATATCGAGCGCACCGCAGAGCTCGGATGCCTCTCGGTGGTAGGGCTGCCTTTGCGGGTGAACTCCAAGCTTTACAATGTGGCGGCCGTCTGCTGTGCCGGCGAGCTTTTGGGCGTGGTGCCCAAGCTGCACATCCCCACTTATAACGAGTTTTATGAGGGCCGCTACTTTGAGCCAGGTCCTGTGGAGTGCACTCCCATTTCTGTGGCTGGCCGCTGGAATGTGCCCTTTGGCGCCCATCAAGTCTTTGAAGCCCCTGTTATGGAGCACTTTTGTGTGGGTGTGGAGATCTGCGAGGACCTATGGGTCCCAGAGCCTCCCTCCATTGGCCTGGCCAAGGCCGGCGCCACGCTCATCTGCAACCTTTCGGCCTCCAACGCCCAGGTAGGCAAGGCGGCCTACCGGCGCGACTTGGTGCGAGGCCAGAGCGCCCGCTTGGTGTGCGCCTACGGCTATGCCAGCTCCGGCTGGGGCGAGTCCACCCAGGACGTGGTCTTCTCGGGCCATGACCTGGTATGCCAAGACGGCCGCATCATGGCCGAGGCCCAGCCCTTTGGAGGCGGCGTCGCCCTGGGGCAGGTGGATTTGGAATATGTGGCCAGCGAGCGCCGGCGCATGTCCACCTATCGCACCAGCGCCTCTCCTGAAGCCGCCGGCTACACTCGCACGTCGCTGCCGGAGAGCTTCGACCCTGCCGACGAGCAAGTGACCGGTTGGGTGGATCCCCATCCCTTCGTGCCCGACGACCCTGCCACCCGCAGCCAGCGCTGCGAGGACATCCTGGACATCCAGGCGCGCGGCTTGGCCCAGCGCCTGGCCCACACCCACGCCAAATGCGCGGTGGTGGGGGTTTCCGGCGGCTTGGACTCCACCCTGGCGCTGCTGGTATGTGCTCGCGCTTTTGACTATTGCGGCCTCGATAGAGGCGGCATCCTCGCTGCCACCATGCCGGGCTTTGGCACCACCCACCGCACCCACTCCAACGCCCGCACTCTCGCCGAGGCCTTGGGCGCCCAGCTTTTAGAAGTGCCCATCGCCGCCGCAGTGCGCCAACACTTCCAAGACATCGGCCATAACGAGGCCACCCACGACGTCACCTACGAGAACTCCCAGGCCCGGGAGCGCACCCAGATCCTCATGGACCTGGCCAACCAGCGCGGCGGCTTGGTCATTGGCACCGGCGACCTGTCCGAGCTGGCCTTGGGTTGGGCCACCTACAACGGCGACCACATGTCCATGTATGGGGTGAACTCCGGCGTGCCCAAGACGCTGGTGCGCCATCTGGTGCGCCATGTGGCTGCTACCTGTGACAATCCCCGGCTCGCAGAGGTGCTCCTCGACGTGCTGGACACCCCGGTCTCGCCCGAGCTCTTGCCTGCTCAAGAGGACGGCTCCATCGCCCAGGTCACCGAGGATCTGGTGGGCCCCTACGAGCTCCACGACTTCTTCCTCTACTCCATGTTGCGCCAGTGCTTCAGCCCTGCCAAGATCTACCAACTGGCACTGGCGGCCTTTGTGGAGCAGCCTCGCGCCCAGGGCCAAGAGCCTCTCTATGACCCTGCCACCATCCTGCGCTGGATTCGCACCTTCTACCAGCGCTTCTTCGCTCAGCAGTTCAAGCGCTCCTGCCTGCCCGACGGCCCCAAGGTGGGTTCTGTGGCCGTCTCTCCTCGCGGGGATCTGCGCATGCCTTCCGATGCCTCTGCCACCCTCTGGCTTGCTCAAGTGGATGCGCTGGAAGCTCCTCAAGGCTAGGGAGTCTCGCTCGCATATGACCCCACTCAGTGATGCATCACTGAGTGGGGTTTGTTTCGAATTAAGGGTAGATTCAGCCTGGCCGATGGGTACCTAGCCTTTAGAAAACCGCGCCCGAGTACCATGAACGGGCGCTTTCATGCATCGCCAACGCCGCCGCCGCTGCTCTGGCGCCTCGCCCTTGCGCAGGCGCCCCTGCACGGCCCTCGCATTCACACCGGATGCACGGCGGGGTTTGTTGGCCGCGGGCCGCACAGGCTGCCCGCACTATACCTTCAAGCAGAGGAGATCTATGAGCGAGAAGATATGCCCCCACTGCGGAACCCCCGCAGATCCCGGCGCCCGGTTTTGCACTTCCTGCGGCGCACGCCTGGAAGAGGTCGACGTTGCCGAGGCCCAGGTAATGGCCGCCTCTGATGATACCTCCGATGCCCTTGATGCTGCTCCCGTTGGTGCTGGCGCAGCTCCTGAAGCTGCTTCCGAAGCCGCGGTGATCGAGGTGGAAGCCTCCGTTGCCGAGAACCCCGTGCCTCCTGCGCCGGAGCCCGCACCTGTCCCCGAGAGCGCCGCAGCTTCCGAGGCCGTGCCTGCTCCCAATGCCGTACCTGCCTCGCAAGCCTATTATGCGCAGCCAGTCCCTCAAGCTCAACAAGCCTACGGACAGCAGGCCTATGCGCAACAGGGCGCCCCGCAGCAAGGCTATCAACAACAGGGTTTCGGCCAGCAGGCTTACGGCCAGCCGGCGCAGCCTGGCTATGCAGGCCAGCCGCAGCAACCCGTTCCGCCAGCGGCTCCTGCGCAGCCAGGCCCTTTGAGCCAGGGTTGGCATGACCTTACTGGCCAGCCTGGCTGGTTTGGCACCGCCATGCTGCTCATGCTGCTCAACCTGGTGCCCATTCTGGGATGGTATGCCCAAGGCTACATGCTCGAATGGGCCATTCAAGCCGGTGACGGCGCCCAGGATCTGCCTAAGCCTCGCTTTACCCGCACCACCCTTTGGCGCGGCTTCCTCTACGCAGTGTTGTCTCTTCTCGGCGGCATTATTGGCCTGGGTTTCACGCTGCTGTTCAAGATCCCGCTGGTGGGCATCTTGCTCTACATTGCGTGGATGATCCTGGTGAGCGTCTTTGTGGCCATGGCGGGCGTGCGCATGACTGCCAAAGATGACTTTAGGGCGGCTTTTGACCTCTCCGACCTGTGGGACCAGTTCAAGCAGGCTCCTTGGGGCGTCATTTTGGCGGTGTTTGTGCCTGGCCTTATCGTGGGCGTCATCATGGCTGTCATCTATACGGCGGTGTTCGCCTCGAGCTTCTACTCGCTGGGCAGCCTGCTGGAGAACCTGGCGTACATGGGGTCTTCGGCCAGCTATATGGGCTATGGCCTGGGCGCGGCCGGCCTAGAGACCCTGTTGAACATGTTGCTGAGCTCTCTTACTGCCGTGGGCTTTGGTGCTGCCGTCGCCACCCTGGTGCAGACCGTGCTTTCCACCATCGCGCAACTGTGGAGCCTCCGCGCCGTAGGCGTGTGGATGAGCCGGCTGGATCCTGACTGGCGCGCCTAGGGATTGAGTGAGCGCCTGCACAGGTTGCCGTGGCCATGAGCCTAAAACGTGCGTTAACTGAGAATGCCGGGCCTGGATAAATCCAGACCCGGCTTATTGCACTTGTGCCGCAGGCAAACTCGAGTGGCAGTCCGAATGGCGGTCCTATGCAAGCTCGAATGACGGTCCTATGAAGAGCGGCTGTGAGGCTTTGGAAAATTAGTGGAGCTATGGTGATGGAACGGTTCCTCTACCTGCGACGATGCAGGAGTGAGAAGAGCGGCGAGGGCCGAGCGGTCCATCTGAGGGCCGAGCGGTCGATTTGACAGATATTGGTCAGAAAATTGTCAGAACGTCGAGCGCACGGGTGGATCCAAATAACTAGGCTGTGCTCATGAATGCCATCGTGTGCGACATAGTCGCGTGGATGTACTTTGCATCTCGGCTGCCCGCGACACCTCTCAGCGCAGCTCAAGCTCAAGAGCGAATCTCTGGGGCTTCGGCCATGGCTGGCTGCGCGAAGTCCATCAGTACTTTGGGTTGGTGGAAAAGCAGCCTTCCCTGGGCTCACGAATTGCTGGCGACTCCGGATACCTACGACGTCCCCATGCATATGTTGATAGGCTTTAATAATCGGCATGGCACACAAAAAAGGATTGCAATTCATCAATTTACTCAACCTGTGCCCGACGGGTTTTTATGGGAGATCCAGCCACCGCAAGGTTTGGATTCATTGCAGGTAGTGTCTCCCGCTGGGTATTTGGTGCTTCGTTCTGGGCAAACGAACCAAACTCAACTTGCGATGCTGGCTTCAATTTTATGTGGCGACTTTCTTTGCAATCCCTATCAAGATAATGCGCGCTACTTCAGGGATGCTCTATGCTCCACGGACGCCATAGGTGCCGTAATCGTTGGCATCTCTGACTCGATGCGTGGTATCAAAGCATTAAAGTCGGTGCTCCCTTATGTAGCCAATGGCGCTCATTCGCCTATGGAAACAGTGATTCAATTGGCCTTGTCGCTGCCGCCTAGACTAGGTGGTTGCGGTCTGCCGACCCCGGAGCTTAATGCAAAGTTAGAGGTGACTGGCGAGCTCTCTTTGCTGCTGAGCGGCTCACGGTATATAAGCCCCGATGGGCTTTGGCCTGCACGACGCATAGGCTACGAGTATGACAGCCACCAAGAGCATGACAACAATCCTTTGCAAGTTGAGAAAGATCGCCGCCGTCGTGATGTTATGGAGCGCCTGGGCTATCAAATGGTGGTATTTGATCGTGAAAGCTGTCGCAACGAGCGTATGCGAAACCTTTGCTTCGAGCGTCTCGCGAAGCTTTTGAAACGGCCTTTTGACTGGAGCGGTGCAGCTCAACAGAAGCGTCGGGACCTTTGGAACAAACTGATGGCTGTCGGCCTTTGCTGGTAGGAGTGGATGATACGCAGCGATTAGCTAACACTGTTATTGCTGTATGGCCGTGAATTTGTGTTTTCGCTGCCTCGTCGCATTGGGCTTTTGTAAAACCCCAATGCGACGAGGCACTACATCGCATCGTGCGCGCGCAGCACCTGCACCTCCTGCCCGCGCCCCATCGTGCGCACGCAGCTATTCCACGCCTCGCACCTGTATTCCCCGCCCACCCTGCATCGCTCCACCGCCCAGCCTATGCTGCATTGCCTCCTGTCATCCCCGCCTTCCACCTGCACGTCCAAGCAGAGCCCACCCTAAAGTCCCTAGATTGATATTGATGAGTTTTCATGGGTGGATTGTCTGAGAGCCCGCTAAGGCGTTAGGAGGGCCCCGAGGCCGGGTAGATGTGCTAATGGCTCTGCAGAAAGCCTCCAAGAGACAGCGTCTTGGCAAGGCTCGAAGCGGCGTCAGGCAAAGGCCCCAGGCGCTTCGGAAAGAAGCCCTGTGCAAAGCCGCGTTCTCCACGGCATTGTCCTGGCGGAGGCCCCACTGGGGCATTTCGCAGGGAATGCTGCGTCAGAATCGCTCTGCGCAGCAGCGCTTCTTCCAAGGAGTGCCAGGCCCAAAGCCTACCTATAAAGGGGACTACTAGAAAATCTAAGTGGCTTAATGGAGATTTTCTTCTAGCGCTTGATAGAAGTTGGCCGTCTTTGTAGGATGCAATGTGTGAGAACATCGCCGCTTCGAGGCGAAATCCGTAAAGGAGGAGTCGTTATGAATCTCAAGCCGCTGGGTGATCGCGTGCTCGTCAAGCCGGCCCCCAAGGAGGAGAAGACCTCTTCGGGCCTCTACATTTCCTCGGGCGCCCAGGAAAAGCCCCAAAAGGGAGAGGTCGTCGCTGTGGGCGAGGGCCGTCGTGACGACAACGGCAACCGCATCCCCATGGATGTAAAGGTGGGCGACCAGGTATTTTACGGCAAGTTTGGTGGCAATGAGATCAAGGTCGACGGCGAGGACTACCTGCTCCTCCGTGCCGACGACATCTACGCCATCATCGAGGGCTAACCCCCTCCTCGCGCGTCTCTCATGCAGCGCGCCCTGCGCGTCTTATAGCTGCCGAGAAACCCGCGCCCTCGCTCCCTGCGAGAACCCCCTTGCTGTGACCCATGAGTCGCAGCACCACTCCATCAAGCAACTGTTTCATAGGAGGTACGCATACCTATGGCCAAGATTATCAACTTTGGCACCGATGCCCGTTCCAAGCTTGCAGCCGGCGTCAACACCCTGGCAGATGCCGTCACCACCACCATGGGTCCCAAGGGCCGCTACGTGGCTCTTCAGCGCCCCTACGGTGCTCCTACCATCACCAATGACGGCGTCTCTGTCGCCAAGGAGATCGAGCTCAAAGATCCCGTTGAGAACATGGGCGCCCAGCTGGTGAAGGAGGTCGCCACCAAGACCAACGACACCGTGGGTGACGGCACCACCACCGCAACGCTGCTGGCCCAGGTCATCGTTAACGAGGGTCTGCGCAACGTAGCTGCTGGCGCCAACCCTCTGGCAATCCGTCGCGGCATCGACCACGCGGTAGACGCCGTGGTCGAGGAGATGAAGGGCGCCGCCCAGACCGTCTCCACCAAGGCCCAGATCGCCTCTGTAGGCACCATCTCCGCTGCCGATCCTGAGATCGGCGAGAAGATCGCCGACGCCATGGAGGTCGTGGGCAAGGACGGCGTCATCACCGTCGAGGAGTCCCAGACCTTTGGCATCGAGATCGAGACCGTCGAGGGCATGCAGTTCGACAAGGGCTACATCTCCCCGTACTTCGCCACCGACAACGAGTCCATGGTCTGCGAGCTCAAGAACCCCTACATCCTCATGACCGACCAGAAGGTGTCCAACATCCAGGACATCCTGCCCATCCTCGAGGCCGTGCAAAAGTCCGGCTCTTCGCTGCTCATCGTGGCTGAGGACGTGGACGGCGAGGCTCTGGCTACCCTGATCCTCAACAAGCTCCGCGGCACCCTCAACGTCTGCGCCGTGAAGGCTCCCGGCTACGGCGATCGCCGCAAGCGCATGCTCGAGGACATCGCTGTGGTCACCGGCGGCCAGGTCGCCATGGAGGAGCTGGGCATCAAGCTGGCCGACACCACTGCCGACATGCTGGGCCGCGCCAAGAGCGTCAAGGTCACCAAGGACAACACTACCATCGTGGGCGGCGAGGGCGAGAAGAGCGCCATCGACGACCGCATCTCCCAGATCAAGGCCGAGATCGATCACACCGACTCCGACTTTGACCGCGAGAAGCTTCGTGAGCGTCTGGCCAAGCTGGCCGGCGGCGTGGCCGTCCTCAAGGTAGGCGCCGCTACCGAGGTTGAGCTCAAGGAGATCAAGCATCGCATCGAGGACGCCTTGCAGGCCACCCGCGCCGCGGTGGAAGAGGGCATCGTCGCCGGCGGCGGCGTAGCCTTCCTGGACGCCTCCGAGGTCCTGGCTTCCATGAAGTGCGACGACATGGACGAGAAGATCGGCGTCGACATCGTTGCCAAGGCGCTGGCCGCCCCCGTCAAGACCATCGCTGACAACGCCGGCTTCGAGGGCGCTGTAGTGGTCGAGAAGGTCCGCGGCATGGACAAGGGCAATGGCCTGGACTCCGCTACCGGCCAGTACGGCGACATGATTGAGATGGGCGTGCTCGACCCCGTCAAGGTCGCTCGCGTCACCCTGCAAAACGCCGCTTCTGTGGCCGGTCTCTTCCTCATCACCGAGGCCACCGTCACCGACGAGCCCAAGGACACCACCATCGAGGAAGCCATCTCCGCTGCTGCCGCTCAGGGCGGCCAGGGTGGCATGTACTAATCCCTCGAGGTCGAAGCCCTCTTAACGCCTCATCGCGCACCTAGCTCTACGCATACAAGCCCGTCCCCAGCTCACCGCAAGCTGGAGGCGGGCTTTTTCCTTGCCGATAAGAACCACAACCATGAAGCTCATTGGCCCTTCGTTGCCCCTTTGCGGCTGCTCACAGGGCGCTACCAAAGGAGCAGTAAATAGAGGATTGCGCATATGAGGCATAGCGCAGCATCAAAGGTGCGGCCATGGGCCTTTGAAGTGCGGTAGCCAACAAGCTCGGCAGCTATTACCAAAAGACTGCTCATGGTAAGAAGCATGAACCTATCGATGCAGCCAAAGTGATACAGCACGCCAATTGACAGGCAGCTTATGGCCACGGCGATGCCATCCCAAGAGAGGTAGCCTTCAGCCCACCAGTAGGAAAACTTTGCTTTGATTGAAGCCCAGGTCATAGAGCCTGCTTCCTTTGCATGCGGCTCATTGCACGCAGTTGTGGACAAGGCTGACGGCGATCTGCGGTCAATAATCGGGAAATGTCGTGGCTATCAGGTTATTTCGAGGTAAAGAATCACATTATTGTCAGCAAATATAAACCAAGAAACACAAAACATCGCAGGGTAAATCAAAACATATTGTTGTAATTGCGATTATGCTCCCATGCTAAAGTTAATCAAAGGAGCAGCTATGGCAAACATTCTCTATATCGAAGACAACCTGCAAGTGAGAACTTCGGTAAGCCAGGTGCTGACAGGCGCCGGCCATAGCGTAAAGGCGATTCCTGACGGTGCCACATTATACGAGTCGCCTGCACTTCTAGAGGATCAGCGCTTTGACCTGATGATCTTGGATATGACGCTTCCTCATGTCGACGGCCTCACTCTGCTCAAGCGCATCCGGGAAGTGTCTCTGCTGCCTGTGCTTGTGCTCTCCGGCGACAACAGCGAGTTGGACATGATCGACGCCTTGGCAAGCGGCTGCGACGACTATGTGACTAAGCCGATCCGTCCCGCATACCTTCTCGCCAAGGTCAACGCACTGCTCCGACGGATGGCTCATGGTTGCGAGGACGGGTCTTTCTCGGCAGAAAAAGGCGTAGTGCACGCGGGAAACCTGCGCTGTTGCGATGGAGAGTGCTTTGTGGAGGGGCGGCCTGTGCCCCTCACGCCTACAGAGATAAAACTGTTGCGCTATTACCTTGCGCATCCCAATCAGCCCCTATCGCGAGAGCGCCTGCTTGCAGAAGTCTGGGACATGCCTCAAGAAGTAGAAAGTCGGACGGCCGACGAAATGACTCGCCGAGTGCGGCGCAAACTAGAATACGCAGGGGCTTCGGTGGCCTTGCGGTCGGTGTGGGGCGTGGGCTATAGGCTTGAGACTCCCGAGAGCGGGGGTTGATCTATGGCGAGCGCCTGGGACAAGCTGCGGCAGGCTCGAGTGCAGAGGTTTGTGGTTGGATGGGCCGTTTGCCTGGCAGTTCTCTATGCAGCGATGTGCGTGTTGGTTGATCTGTCTGCGAAAAGCGTCCTTGAGGGGGGAGGCCCTGGGCTGCTGGGGCTTCATGCGCAAGAGGCGGCCTTAGGTGGGGAGGGGGATTTGGATGCTGAGGCTTTTGCGAGCGTTCCGTTCATGAGCGAGCTGCGCGATGAGATTGCCGAGAAGCCCCTTCAGCAAGCTGGCCAAAAGCCTGATGTGTGCTCTTATTACGCGGGCGACTGCCTGGTGTTCTACAGAGTGATAGACGATGCTGCCTCGGGTGTGACGGTTCGCTATGTGGATTGCAGCTCTTGGGTGGCTACGTTTCGCGTTGCAAAATGGGCGCTCATTGGCACGGCGCTCTTTACGACTCTGGTGGCAGCGGCTCTGAGTTCAAAGGTCACTCGGGACATCGAGCGAGAGATCGCCCTCTCCGAGGCGCTTTCTGTCCGTTTGCTCCATGAGGTCAAGGGGCCCATAACCGCTTTGGCGCTCGGCCAGCTCGGGTCAGAGGAGCAGGCAAGAAGCCAAGAGGTGGACGATCTCATAGAGGCCTTCGACACCCTCGTGAGGTTCCAGTATTCGCCCTGCGCGATCTTGAGTGTTGTGGATGCTCGGGAGATCGTCTTTGAAGTGGCCAGGGCGCTTGATAAAGATGCGGAGTCCTCCAGTCCCCAGGTGGGCGTCTATGCGCCGGAGCCAGTTGAGATCTCGTGCAGCGAAGACAGGCTCACGGCAGTCCTTTACTGCATCGCAAAGGCAATGGCCGCTTCGCAGCCATTGACGCTCTTTGCGGCAAAACAAGACGCCCGCAACCAGGTGGGCGTCTCTTGGAATGGTTCTGATCTGTCGGCTGTCCCCTCTGAGCTCATCGAGCTTGCGCGAGACTTCGCTCGAGCGGAGGACTGCAAGGTAGAAGCAAGGCACGACAAAGGTTCCAGCTCCATCTGTTTTTACTATGCGTAACCTATCTCTACCTGCGGCGACGCTTTCCTCTCCTCTCCTGGTCTTGGTCTACCGCCGCCCGCCAGGAATCATCCAGCGGTGCGCCCGCACAGGCGCATACCGCCGCATCGCCAAAGGATTGGAAGGCGGCAAAGGTGCCGGTGGAGTCCGCGTCGTAGGCGACGGCGCGGTTAAGGTCGATGCCTAGGCTCTCTGCCTGCTCGGCCACGTCGATGTTGGCCCCTAGGAACAGGAACTCCCAGCCCCGCTCCCTATGCTGTGAGATCAAATGCTTCACCTGCCTGTAGGTGAACTTGTGAGAGGCGTTTTCCAGCCCGTCGGTGATGATGCACACCGTGGTGGAGCTTGGCTTCTGTCCCGCTGGCTGATGCTGCTGAATCAAATCGATACGCTCGATAGTGGACCCCACCGTGTCCAGCAGTGCAGTGGTGCCGCAGGGCACATAGTCGCTGGCAGCGAGCGGCTCGATAGATCCAATGGGCTCCCTGTCATGGACAATGGTCGATGCTTGATTAAAGAACACCGTGGTCACCAGCGCATTGTCGCCGGCTCCGGCGGTCTTCTTAAGCACCGAGTTGTACCCGCCCACCGTGTCGCTGGTCAAAGGCATCATAGACCCGCTGGCATCGATGATAAATACCAGCTCAGCCACCGGGGGCGCGGGCTTCTCGGCAGGGCGGGGTTTCTCGGTGGTGTGGCGATGGTGCTGGTGATGACGGCGCGCAGACTGGCAGGTATCTGCGGCGGTGTGCGGGGCGTCGTCGGCGGGACAGCGGGGCGAGGGGTGTGCGGTAGAGCGCATGGAGCCAAAGAAAAACGAGTTCATGGGGCCTCCTTCAGGCGTGGCGGATGTTGCTTGCAAGCCTAAAGGGAGGTGCCTGCGCAAAGGTCGCCTGCCAGGTGACATTGGAAGGCGGACATGGCACGCGGCATGGTGGCGCAGCAATGGGCGGCATACAAAATGAGGTGCCGGGGGTGCGGTGCCTAGGCTCCCAGCAGCCGGCGGTCGTAGGCGTAAAGGGCTTGGTTCACTCGGTCGATATCAAACATGCGCCGCTCCAAATACCAGGTGCATATGGCGTCGTCGATGGACGAGGGGTTCAGCGCAAAGCCTGCCCGAGATAAAAGATCGCGGGTTTCTGCCAGCGTGAGCTCCAGGGCAAAGGCTAACGCCAGCACAGTCTGCTTGCGAGGCTGATAGCCGGGATTGGAGCGGATCTTGGAAAAATGCTGCCGGGTGAGCCCTGCTTTGCGGTAGACCTGGGCATCGGTGAGGCCGCGGGCGTCGATAAGGGCCAGCAGCTGCCGAGAAAAACCCCAATCCAAGTGCTGCAGAGCCTCCTCCAATGTGGCGGCGTGGGTGGGTGTGCTGGTGGCGGCGTCGGGGGCGGGGATGGCGTGGTCGGCCAGGAAGAGGGCGCCGGTGTCCTCGGGGCTGGGAGTTGCTCGCGCGGGTGCTGCTTGTGCGGGGATCGGAGCGCTGCTGGCCGGCGCACTGGCGCCTGGGCGCTTCCGGTGGGGTTTGCGGGGCGCTTTGGGGGCAGCAGATGCGGCCGAGGGGAGGGCGCCGGCGGCTGGGGCACACAGCGCGTCCAGGGGCAGGCTGGCGTCCAGCAGCTCGTCGGGAAGGGCGCGCAGGTACTCTACCAGCTCGGGCTCCAGGGCCCGGCGCGCCTGGGCGCGGTCGCCCCAGAGGCACAGGTAGACGTCCATGGAGTCGCCGGTGGCTTCCAGCTCCTCCAAAATGGCCACGCGCGCGATCTCGCGGGCCTCGTCAGGCGGGTAGCCATAAATGCCCGAAGATATCAAAGGAAATGCGACGCTTTGGGCTCCCAGCTCGGCTGCCACCCGAAGAGCCGAGCGGTAGCAGGAGGCGAGGGTGTGGGCTTCTCGGCTAGAACCGCCGCGCCAGATGGGCCCTACCGCGTGAATGATCCAAGGCGCCTTGAGGCCAAAGCTTGGTGTGGCCACGGCCTGGCCGGGGGCGACGGGGGCCGCTTGGGCGCAAGCAGCTTCGAGGGCGCGGGCGTCGGTGGCAGCGAAGATGGCGCCGCAGACGCCTCCGCCCCGGGCGAGCCGGGAGTTGGCGGCATTGACTATCGCATCCACACCCATGGTGGTGATGTCTGCGTTCTTGATATAAAATGGCATAGGAAATCCAATCAGACGCGGTGGATGGGCGATAGCTAAAAACAGCCTGAAAATCTCTTAAAGCACAAGGTGGCGTAGAGATTTTGGTGCCTGTGTGTCCCTTGGTATTCCAGCGTCAAAATGGTCTAAAGCGCCATAGGGCTATGGTATGGTATCCACTCTTATTTCAACGCACGGAGTATCGGGGGCACTATGGTCATTCGTTCTGCGCGCACTAGCGATCTACCTGCCATTATGAGCGTTATCGAGTGTGCCCGCAGCCGCATGCGGGCCGAGGGCAACGCCGGCCAGTGGGAGGGCTATCCCACCGAGCATACGATTCTCGACGATATTTCCTCTGGCGCCTTTTATGTGTTCGTGGATGATGGCTCGGAGGTCCATGGCTGCTTCTCGCTGGCTGCGGGGCCAGACCCGGATTATGGCGATATCGACGGC
Source organism: Olsenella sp. KGMB02461 (assembly GCF_012584445.1). Classification (GTDB taxonomy): domain Bacteria; phylum Actinomycetota; class Coriobacteriia; order Coriobacteriales; family Atopobiaceae; genus Leptogranulimonas. Next base: position 1,181,205 of record NZ_JABAHI010000008.1, on the reverse strand, counting down.
GCCTGGATCGACGACTCTCCCTACGGCGTGATCCATCGCGTCGCCACCGACAACACCTTTTCCCACGCTATGGCCCAGATTGTGGCCTTCGCTAAAGACCAAGGGTTTTACCACCTTCGCATCGACACCAACGGCCATAACGTCACCATGAAGGCGGTGCTTGAGCGCCTGGGCTTTGTCTGCTGCGGCCAACTGCGGCGCTGGCGCGAAGGGCCTTGGGTGGCCTATGAGCTGTCGCCGCAGGCGCCAGCCGCCGCGCAGGCTGCCAGCGCCTAGCGGTGTTCGGGGGCATCCAGCTCGCTTGTAGGGATGGAGCGGGTGTCGGGCACCCATACGTAGGAGTCGTCGCTTGCGCACTCGGCGACGATGCGCTCCACCGGCAGCTTGGCGTAGATGGCGCTGGCGCTCACGCAGCGCAGGCCCTCCTGGGTAAAGAGGTCGCACTGTCCCTCGAAGGTGCGCCGAGTTTCCTTGGTGATAGAGGCCTTCACTGTGAGGGGCACATTGAGCGGCGTGGGCTTGTGGTAGCGCACGGTGAGCTCCATGGTGACGCCCCAATGATCGTGGTTGCCGCTGATGTAGGCACGCCCAATGGACTCGTCGCAGATGGCCGCAATGACGCCGCCGTGAAGGCGCCCCGGATAGCTGCAGTGGATGTCTCGCGCGGTGAACACGCCGGTCACCTGGCTCGGCGTGCCATCCTCCACAAACTGGGCGTGCAGGCCCGCGGGGTTCTCGTAGCCGCACACGAAGCACATGTCGTTAATAGGTTGATTGTGATCGCAGCCGGGGCCCGCAGGCGCGCAGTGGGGGCAGGGTTCAGAAGCAGACATAGGAGCAGCGCTTTCCTTGTAGATCTAGAGCTCGGTGGCGCCGGGCACTTCTAGTTCGCGGTCGCTGGCGATGAGGATATTGTTCTCATCTTGGGCCAGAGGGTCGGGGCAGCGCAGGTCGTAGACGTGCTCGAAGGCCATGAGCAGGGCGTCGCGGGCCTCCAGGACGCGAGTGGGGTCCTTGGCGGGGGCCACCACGTTCACCAGGTAGAGGCCGTCTTGAGCCAGGTTCTCTTTGGCCATGTCCAGGCCGTAGCCGCTCATGAGGTCGGAGGGGGCGGAGGTGCCGGCGTAGGCGTCGTTGACGATGACGTCGTAGGGCTGGGCAGCGCCGCGGCCCAAGACCTTGCGCTTCACCAGGAAGCTCAAGCCGTCCTCCTGCACCACCTTCAGGCGCGGCTCGCCGGAAGGCAAAGTGCCTGCGAACTCGATGGCGTGGTCTAAGTGGAACTCTCGGCGCGCGATCTCGATGATCATGGGGTCGATCTCGCACACGGTGATGGAGAGATCCTCGTGCTCCTTGATGGCGTGGCGCGGCCAGCAGCAGCCGGCGCCGCCTACCACCAGCACGTTTTTGGGATGGACGCCCTGGGCGGCCAGCTCAGGGGAGAAGATGACGTCTAAGCCGCGGCTATGGGCCGCCACGGGCTCGTCTGGGTCATCCAGATACATCACCGATTGCCAGCCGCCGCCTACTGAGAGCACGCGCATAAGGCGGCCTTCAGAGTCGGTGGTGGTGAACAGATGGGCTACACCAAAACGGGTGGGCACCAGGCGGTCGGCGCGCAAGGCCAGGTGCTGGGCGAGCTTGGTGGCGCCAAAGGCTCCCGCGGCGCCGGCAGCGACCGTGAGGGCGCCGATGGCCACGGGCTTCAGGGAAGACAAGGTGGGCTTGTTCATGGCTACTCCTTGGCAAGACGGGGGTACCAGGGGACTCCGTCCACAAAGATGGGATGGACTTCGCCGGCAATGAGTGGGCGTGCGTAGTCTAAAAAGACCTGGGTGAGGCCCATGCCGTCCGGCGTGATCCAGCTGCGTGGGATGGTGCGTACCCCATTGGCCACATCAGAGATGGCTTTGAGACCATAGCGTACCGCGTAGGGGTCGTCGGAGATGCGGTGAATCACCGAAAGCATGCCAGTGGCCCCAGACGCTGCTGCCTGCAGCGAGGTGGAGCCCAAGGTGGCGGCTTCTGCGAGGTCGGTGGCGCTGGCCAGATGCGCGGCGCAGCGCTGGAGGGTGGAGAGCTCCACAGCGCGGGTCTTGACTCCCAGACGCTCCTTGACGACGCCGGCCAGATAGCGACAGAGGCCAGATTGGGCGGCGACATGGCCAAAGGCGTCCACACCCACCGACTCGTCCTGATAGAGCGGCTCTCCCGTGGGCGTGCGGGCGCCCTCGCTGGCCGCGATAATGATGGTGTTCTGGGTTTTGAAGAGCTCTTCTACCCGAGAAACGATGTCGTCCAAGCTCACCGGAGCCTCCGGCAGCAGGAACAGGTCGGGGCCGTCTTGTCCCGGAGCCCCTGCCAGGGCTGCGGCGGCGGTGAGCCAGCCAGCATCGCGGCCCATGATCTCCACCACGGTGACCGACTTCATAAAGTAGGTATCGGAATCTCGCCTCAGCTCATGGACCGAGGTGGCCACAAACTTGGCAGCGCTGCCATAGCCGGGGGTGTGGTCGGTGCCCATCAGGTCGTTGTCGATGGTCTTGGCGACGCCCATGAAGCGGATGGGGCTTCCTGCGCTCTCGCCGTAGCGGGCCAGCTTCTCGATGGTGTCCATGGAGTCGTTGCCGCCAATGTAGAGCACCGCCCCTGCGCCCAGGGCTTCAAAGCGTGAGAAAAGCTCCTGATAGGGAGTGGCGTCATCCTCGGGATCCGGCAGCTTGTAGCGGCAGCTGCCCAAAAACGAGGCCGGAGTGTGGCGCAGCAGCTCCGCCTGGAGCGGATCGCTCACAATGGCGTCTAGGTCCACCGTGGTGCCGGCCAAAAAGCCCTCGATGCCGTTGCGCATGCCCACCACGCGGGCTCCCAGCCTATGGGCGGCTTCCCACACCCCAACAAGACTGGCGTTGATGGCGGCAGTGGGGCCTCCCGACTGCCCCACCAACACCGTGGTGTCCCACTTTTGCTCCATAGGGCCCCCTTTGCATGGCGCGTCCGTCGACGGCGCGAGACGACGGTCTTAGAACTCTTTCACTCTAAGCCAACCGTCCCGCTTGGGACCTTACAAAGCCTGCTGGTGCGCCAACTTGTCATCGAGGCTCGACAGGTTGTCCCCGGCCGCCAGCTCTCTTAGAGGCTCATAGGCGACAATCAGATCATCCAGGCGCATGGATGCGTTGGCCGCGCTGGTAGAGGGCAGCGCCACATGTTCGAGCTCCGGCCACTGCGGCTTGTCGAACTGCCGATAAAATCGTGCCGCCGCAGCCCCGGTGGTTGCCACAGCTTGGATGGGCGCGGCAGCGAGCAGCGGTCCCAAGTCGTTGGGCACTGCGTCCTTGATGGAGGCATCCGATGCCCCGGCGATGTGGCAGGAAGCCAGCACGTCCCAAAGGGCGATGCCATGGGTCAGCACCAGCGCCCGTTTGGCCTCGATAGCCTCTGGCACCGGCTCGCCAAAGAGCGCTGCCAGCACCCGCCAGAAGCGGTCTTGGGGATGCCCGTAGTAAAACCCCAGCTCCCGAGATTTTGGACTGGGCATAGTGCCCAACACCAGCACGCGGCTGGCGCTGTCATAGACCGCCTCCAAAGTGTGGGTGACCCGCTGAGTTTGCACGCGTGCTCCTCTCTGCCCCTGGCTTTTGGGCACAAACCTACCCGGAAATCTTACCCGCCCAGGCGTCCGTTGCGCATCTTGAGGCTCAGACAGGAGGCAGCACCCATGAACGTGACCTTCGACAAGCGCGGCTGCGCGCGGCCTCTCAGGCGCTGGCCCGATCTGGCCTGCCGCATCCCCCAGATGCTTGCCAGCCAGGCAGAGAACGGCTTCTTCAAGTGCAAGAGCGCCGCCAAGCACCCCTTCCAGGGCCACTCCCTCAAAGAGTGCCGAGTGAACTCCAAAGACGCCGGCAGCGTGCGCGTGGCCTTTTGGGTGGAGGGCGACGCGGCCCAGGTGGTCTACATCACCCCTACGCTGGTAAAACGCGACTTCACGCAGGAGCTTGAGCGCTTTCTGGCGAGCGGGTAGGCGCCCCGGCGGCCCACGAATGCCAGGCAGGAAAGGCATGGGTTTCTCGGCAGGGCGCCAAGCGGGTGGATTCGCTTTTTTTGTGGCACGAGAGCCTACTTTCCGGCAGATCCATTTTTCCGTTGGCATGAGGGCCGTCTTTCCGGCAGCGTTTCTGGCACAAGGGGGCAGAAACGAGCAGATCCAGCCCTAAATCTGCTCGTTCAGCGCGTTTTGTGGCAGGATCTCTGCTCGCTCGCGGCCTCTCGTGCCAAGGCTAAAAATCTGCCGGATGGTGGTTTCTCATGCCAGCGCCATCTCGCATCTGCTTGTTGGCGGCCGTTCGCGCCCGCAGGGAGTGCCAGCAGGTATCGCCAGTGGGTATTGATAGGGGGTAGGCCATGAAGCTTCTGCCCATGAAGGAGGCGAGACGCAGTGAAACTTATGGCGATGAAGCAGGCGCTGGGACTGGCGCAGGGGCTATGCGGAAAGGGGTCCAAAGGCTCGGTGGAGCTTAGGACGTTTAAGAAAGACCGCTGGGTGAGCGTGTGCGCCACAGGCGATGCGGTGCGGGTGGCCGAGGGCGGCTATGCCGCTGCCGAGAAGGACTGTCCGCCGGGAGCTGAGGCCCGCAAAGCGCTGCGCGAGGCCTGTCGCCGGGAGTTTCCGCGGTCGAACAAGCTCTATGTGAGCCAGCGGTAGGGGATGTGCAGGCAGGCCGCCGTGCCGGCTGCCTTGGGGCGCGGTGGGTGCTTTGGGACCATAGGGCACTCTTCAAGCTGGGGCCGCAAGGCCTAGGAAAACTCCGGGTCTGCCAGCAGCAGATCCACCATGAGGCTGTAGCTGGCGGTGCCGGACGACTGCCCCTGGGCCTTGAGGTAACCGTCGTTCACTGTCTCTCCCAGATCTTGGAGGGGGCCGCGGTAGCTGGCGGCCATCAAGGAACGGGCCGTTCGGTCACCGGCCACCGCGGCGCTCCTTTGACGGTTGATGCGCGCCCAGGCGGCCTGATCCTGCCCGTAGAGGGCGTTCATGGCATGGTCGTAAGCCAGGGTGTAGCCGCTGTAGCGAGCCAGGGGGTCCTCTGAGTTCACGCAGGCCAGATAGCCAAGGTAGTTGGCCTCGTCTTCGCGCATGAACCCGGCGCGATGGGCCAGCTCGTGGCAGAGGGTGGCCGGCACGCAAAAGCGGGGCCAGTCGACGCTCACGTTGGCCTCGGCGGTAAAGGGAAAGTAGAAGCCGGTGATGCCCACCAGCGACAGGAGCCGAGAGGCCAGCACCGGCTTGGGGGTGGAGAAGTCGACGTCAAACAGTCCAGGATAGTGGGAGTTCAATGCCTCGACCAGCGATTTTGCCTCCTGGGCCATAGCAGGGAACTCCCCCAGCCCATCCCCAGAAATGTCAGGGCGGCTGCGAAGCCACTGGTCGGAGACGGGCCCCAACGCCGCCCGACTCTCATCCATCCGGCGCCCCAGCTCCTGGCAGAGCTCGGCTAAGCGGGCGGCGCGCTTCTTGGCAGGGAGGCTGCGCACCTGCTCAAGGGCCGGCCCATAGCCGGCGAGCTGGGCGAAGGTGGGCCGATAGTAGTTGAGCCCTTGAAGCGCCATGAAGAGCGCCCAGACGGCCGCCACAGCTGCGACGGCGGGGATCGCCCGGCGTCCAAAGGCTCTGAGCCGCTGACCGCGACCGGCTTTAAGCATCGCCCGAAGGCTGGAGATGCAGTAGGCAGCGAACGCGATGGCTGCAGCCAGAAGGACCCATTCCGCTACCGAGAAAGAAGCCAATCCCGGCACCCAGCCCACGGCGTTTGACAACGGCACGTAGGGGCCTTGGGCCCAGGCGTCGGAAGGGTGGGCTGCCAGCCAGAGCGACCTGGCCCACGCGGCTGCGGCGGTTGCCACACAGATGCCGGCTCCCACGATAGCGCTGCGGGGAAGTTGCAAGGGCACAGAGCCTCCTCTCCTGGGCGCGCGATGGGCGGGATGGCGCGTTGAGACGCGCCTCCCCCAGCTTAGCGGATGGATGCGAGAGGCTTGAGTAAGATGCGGGGGCCGCCGGGTTGGCGCCAAACTCTGGGAGGCGCTGGGAACCTGAGGTTATTGGACTGTCTCGGGGGCAGGCAGTTTGGCCTGGGCGGCCTCAGGGATCTCATCCCGCTGCACCTCTTCCCAGGAGACGACGCCCACCAGCGGACGGGTTTTAAGGCGCAGGTAGGCGGTGTCGCGAAGGATGCGCTCCGTGTCCAGGGTGACAGGGATGGTCTGACCGTCAGGTGTGGCGCCTTCCAGCTGATAGGAGTAACACATGCCTCCGTGGGGCTCGATGGAGTGTACGGAGTCGTTGTCTATCTGGACGTAGACGATGTCGGGGTCTGCCAACTCGCTATGGAGCACCACTGCCGCCACCGCGCCCACTGCCACTACTGCCACAAGCCCAACCAGGATCTTTCTTGCCATGGGGTCTTCCAATCGCTCATGCGCGCATCGCACCCATAGACCATGGTGGCCCGACGCACAGAGCGCATCCATCGAATCTGGTGACAGAGGGATAACGGTTTTGTAAGAGGGGGAGGGGAGAGCGGTTGGGACTACAGGGTGATAGCCCGAGAAACACTCCCTACTTCCTAGGGAGCCGCAGGTGGAGGGTGGTCTTCTCGGCAGCAGCATCCCAGTGCAGCTCCCCGTCCAGCCACGAGGCGCATTCTTGGGCCAGCGAGAGATCGAAGGCGGCGGGCATCGGCGAGCTATCAGCCGAATCGACGGCAGTCGCATCGCCAGTGGCTGCATCATAGCGTGCGGCAATCTCCACCCAGTCGGCGCATGCGTGAGAGCTCACCTCAACCCTGTCTTGAGCTTGGCGAACGGCCACGCTCAGCAGAGAGGTGAGCGCGCTGGCGGCCAGGCGTTCGTCGGTGCGCAGTGGCAGCTGGCAAGGGAGGCCTGCCTGCAGAATGACGTGACGTGCATTGGCTAGGGGAGTCACATCTTCTAGGGACTCGAAGGCGATCTCGCGCAGGTCCGCCTCTTCTCGATGAGTTTCGTAGCTCAGCTCATCGAGCTGGGAAAGCAAAATGATTTGGTCTACTAGCCTGCTCATGGTGTCTACGTTGCGGTGGATGATGGGCTGGGCGCGCTCGGGAGGGAGCAGCCCGCTGTCTAGAGCCTCCACATAGCCGGTGATGGCCATGAGGGGCGTCTTGAGCTCATGGGAGGCATTGGCGCAAAAGGTTTTCGCGCGACGGCGGTCCTCTTCAATAAGGCTGAGCAGCCAGCTGGAGCCCTTCCTCACCAGTAGGCAGGCGCCCAGAGCGATAACCAGCAGGAGCGAGGTCGCCTGGTTGATCAGCGCGAGATAGGGGCCTTCGTCCACGCAGAGCACGAGCCAAGGATGGTAGCCCTGCTGGCGAGCGGCTTCATCAGGACCCGTCACCAGATAGTAAAACTCATGGCCTTGGTCGCTAAAACGTTGCACCTGGTTAAGGGGCGTGGAGTCTGCGGCGCGTGCCAGGTGCTCCCAAAATGAAGGCAAATAACCCACCGAGGCCATGGATGGGTACTGAGTAAGCCTTCGGCCCTCTTCGCCCAACTCCACGCGGCTCACCGTGGGCAGCGAAGCCTCTTGGGCGACAGATTCGTTGGCAGCTGCTGCCATCAGTGCCCGCTCTGCCTGTCTTCCTAGCTCCAAGCGAGAAAACCACAGATAGATAAAGGGCACGCAGGCAACGCAGATCATGATGGCCACAGAGAGCCTTTTTAACGTGCGAGTGCTTTGATTTGCAGGATGCTTCTTTGGGATATGCCCATGGCATGTGGCATGAGCGCGCATAGGGAAGGCCGAATCACTGGACATCCTGGGACCCCTCCTTCGGAGCCAAACGCCAGCCATAGCCCCATACGGTCTCGTTGATCACCTGGGCGCCGGCGTCAAGCAGTTTGCGGCGAAGACGTCGGTTGGCCTCGTCTGGCGCACGAGAAGCTACCACCTCTTCATAGCCCCACACCGCGTGAACCAGCTCGCCACGCGCTACGGGCTCCTCAAAGCGCGCCATCAGGTAGCCGAGAAGATCGGCCTCCAGGGGCGTGAGCTTGAGCTCTTGGTAGTGAGGTTTTGAAGGGTTGGGGCGGCCTGTGGCGGCGGTGGAGGTTTTTCTCGGCAAGGATGTCACCCAAAAGCGGCGAGTCTTGGCCTCGAAGGCGAGGTTTTTGCACACAAGGTCGCGATTCAATGCTTCAGGCGGCACAGCTTGCGGCTCAAGCAAAGCTGTGCGGCGCAGCAAGGCTTGGACGCGCGATGCAAGCACGCGGAGCTCGAAAGGCTTGGGAAGGTAGTCGTCGGCGCCCGAGTCGAGGCCTTGGCATTGGTCGTCCGGGTCGCCTTTGGCGGTAAGGAGCAGCACGGGCAAGCTCGAGGCGCGGCGAAGCTCGCTTAGGGTTTCAAGGCCGCTCATGCCTGGCATCATGACGTCGAGGATCGCCAAATCGCAGGGGCTGCGGCGAAAGGCGCTCAACAGAGAGGCTCCATTGGCAAAGCATTCTACCTCGTGACCTGTCTGCTCCAGGCAGGCAACTACCAAGGTGCGAGTGTCTGGGTCATCGTCTGCGAAGTAGATCTTTGCCATGGGGCTCCTCAATAATGCGGCGAAGAAGGGGATAGAGAGATGCTGCGGCGAACAGCCCTCATCGAGGCGGTAGGCGAGAAGCCGCGCTACCTGGTGCATCATTCACTGTTTGATAGGTTCTACGATACAGCTCTCCGGCAAATCCCCGGCTGCGGGTGTTTTGGTGCTCGGTCAATCGCCTCCTTTCCATCGTGAGCACGCTATCGCATACGGCAGTCACGTTGTCCAAGATGTGGGATGAGAACAGCACTGCGCTCCCGCGCCGAGCCAAGGCGCGCAGATAACATCCATTGGACTCTGCATGAGTGGGGTCCAGTGCATTCATGGGCTCGTCCAAAAGCAGATACTTTGGTTGTGCCACGTAGGCACAAGCTAGCGCTAGCTGCTGGGCCATGCCTTGGGACAGGCGCCGTACGGGCCAATCTATATAGGGCTCCATAGAACACTGGGCTATTGTCTGCGCAATGTCTGTGGAGCTTTTCCAAAGCCGATCCACCGTTTGCAGGTGATCCCGACCGCTCAGCTGAGGGTTGAGCAGAGAGCCGTCTCCAGGCATATAAAAAACCTTCGATCGAATGGTCTGAGGCCTAGGATCTTTGTGGCCGTCCAGCACGCAATGGCTTGCATGGCCTAGGCTCCTGTTGCCCGCCAGCCACCGCAGCAACGTGGTCTTGCCAAAGCCATTGGGGGCGATAAGGCCTGTGACCTGTCCGGGTTCAAGCGTGAGAGACGCGTTTTCAAGCAGCCTTTTGCGCGCGAATCCCAGCGCCAAATCATGCACTTCGTACATGGCTCCTCCTAAACCCTTGTGGAGCGTGCGGCGAGGTTTCCTGCCACTGAAGCTGTCGCGATAGCCAAGCACCAAAGTCCTAAAACCAGCAATCCTTGCTCCCAGGACACTCCCGGCTCGTGGACAAGGGCTTCTCCATTGAAATAGGCAAGTCCGCCGGCGATGGGCCAAAGATCGAAATAAGCCGCCGGATTCCAGGCCGAGGCCCCCTCTGCCAGCCCGTTGACTGTGAAAAGCCCCAAGATCGGCAGGCAGGAAACCGCCGTCGCTACCTGTCGCTTTGCACCCAAGGACAACGCGGCCTGCGCCAATGACGCGCAGCATGCGCATTGAGCCAGCAATAACGCAGATGCGCGTCCCAACACCTGGGCTGCGGTGAAATCAAGCACCCGCTGACCTTGAATGAACACTGCAGGATAGCTGGGATCTCCAAGCCCCGCAGTCAGCCCACGCTGGCAAAATACTGCCAGGCAGGCTGCCATCATGAGCAGCCAAGCTACGATGGTTGTCACACCTATGCTCACCAGCGCTTTAGCTCCGGGGTTCACGGGGCATTGCCCCAGCAGGCTTTTTGGCTCCTGCCGAGAAACCCCCACTCCCGCTACCAGTGCCGCTATGGCGAGCCAGAGCATCGGAGGCACCTGTCCGTAGACGTAGGCCAGGTAGGGCCATGCATCCATCTCATGGGTAGCACCATAGACCACCGGCTCTTGGAGCTCGCCGACATGCACCATGGTGAGGGAGTTCGCGCGAATCATGGCCTCATCTGTTCCGGCAAAATAGCCTGCATCGCAAAGCGCCACCATCGCCTGGCAGTAACGGCCTAGGGCACGAAGTTGCTCAGCAGAACCTTTTGGACTGGATGCAGCCTCGTCCAACGCCTGCTGGGCTTCCTTCCAGAGGTTGATGATATTGTCGGCAGCCCCTGAGTCCTTAAGCATCTGGATGCGAGGGCCTATGTCTTGGGCGTGTTGGGTCACATAGCTTTCGACCATATCGTTGCCGGCAGTGGATCCCACGCCAGCCAACGGCAGCCACAAAAACAGGCATAAGAGCAGCGCGGCTGCATAGATCCAAAGGCTATGGAGGATTGCGCGAAAAAGCTCTCTGGCATAGGAAACCATGGGTGCTCCCATCGACCTTTATGGAACTGCTTTGATCTTAGGGAGTTATGAGACCTGAAACCTTTAGATTCCTGCCACAAAGCTGCCACAGATGGGCATCGGCGCTTTCTTGCGGTTGTCAGCTCACCTTGGGATTTTTTGGGAAGGTGCGGCTTCCTAGGGCATGATGGGAGGTTGATAATCCCCCTTCAAACTGTGAGTTGAGGAGCCAACATGGCAGAGTTTGTCTACCAGATGCACGACGTGCGCAAGACCGCCGGCGACAAGGTGATCTTGGACGACGTCACCATGGGCTTTTTTCCGGGCGCCAAGATCGGCGTGGTGGGCCCTAACGGCATGGGCAAGTCCACCCTGCTCAAGGTCATGGCAGGCAAAGAGGACATCTCCAACGGCGAGGCACGTCTGGCCCCCGGCTACAGCGTGGGCATGCTGGACCAAGAGCCTGAGCTGGACGAAGACGCCACGGTGCTGGAGAACATCCGCCAGGCCTTCGGCCCGCTGCTGGCAAAGATCGACCGGTTCAACGAGATCGGCAACGAGATGGCCCAGCCCGATGCAGACTTCGACGCCCTGATGGCCGAGATGGGCACCCTCCAAGACCAGATCGACGCTGCCAACGGCTGGGACTTGGACTCCCAGCTCTCCCAGGCCATGGATGCGCTTCAATGCCCGGACCCCGACACCCCGGTCAGCGTGCTCTCCGGCGGCGAGCGCCGCCGCGTGGCCCTCTGCCGCCTGCTGCTGGAGGCCCCCGACCTGCTGCTGTTGGACGAGCCTACCAACCACCTGGACGCCGAGAGCGTCCTGTGGCTGGAACACTTCCTGCAAAACTACCCCGGCGCCGTCATGGCCGTCACCCACGACCGCTACTTCCTGGATCATGTGGCCCAGTGGATCTGCGAGGTAGACCGCGGCACTCTCTACCCCTACGAGGGCAACTACTCCACCTACCTGGAGACCAAGGAGCGCCGCCTGGCTGCCCAAGGCCAGCAACAGGCGCGCCTGGCCAAGCGCATGGCCGCCGAGCTGGAATGGGTGCGCTCCAGCCCCAGCGCCCGCCTCACCAAGAACAAGGCCCGTCTGGAGCGCTACGAGCAGATGGAGGCCGAGGCCAGAAGCGCCAAGAAGCTGGACTTCGCCGAGATCCAGATACCCGTGGGCCCGCGCCTGGGCGCCAAGGTCCTCGAGGTGGAGCACCTGGAGAAGGGCTTTGACGATCCTTCCGGCGAGCGCCGCGTCCTTATCGACGACCTCTCTTTCACCTTGCCGAGAAACGGCATCGTGGGTGTCATCGGCCCTAACGGCGTTGGCAAAACCACCCTGTTCAAGACCATCGTTGGCCTTGAATCGCCGGACGCGGGCTCGGTGGAGCTGGGGGAGAGCGTCAAACTCTCCTATGTGGACCAAAATCGCGCCGGCATCGACCCCGACAAGACGGTGTGGGAGGTGGTCTCTGACGGCAACGATTTCATCACCGTAGGCGAGACCGAGGTGCCCAGCCGCGCCTATGTGGCGGCCTTTGGCTTCAAGGGTCCTGACCAGCAGAAGAAGGCCGGCGTGCTCTCCGGCGGCGAGCGCAACCGCCTGAACCTGGCTCTCACCTTGAAGCAGGGCGGCAACCTGCTGCTTTTGGACGAGCCCACCAACGACCTGGACGTGGAGACGCTCTCCAGCCTAGAGGCGGCGCTTTTGGACTTCCCCGGATGCTCGGTGGTGATCTCCCACGACCGCATGTTCTTGGACCGCGTGGCCACCCATATCTTGGCCTGGGAAGGTACCGACGAGGACCCCGGCCACTGGCACTGGTTCGAGGGCAACTTCGAGGCCTACCAGAAGGATCGCGAGAAGCGCCTAGGTCCCGACCTGTCCAAGCCCCACCGCATCCACCGCAAGCTCACCCGCGACTAGGAACTAAACCTCAAGGCGTGGCTTTGGGGCAATGGGCAGTTTGCATACACGGAGGCAATCGAGCGGCCACCTGCATCTGGCGATGCAGGTGGCCGCTCTCAAAAAGCCTCCTTAGCATGCAAACCGCCCTAGAGCGCCATTGCCGCAGCTTGGAGGCTCGCGATCCAGAGTCACGCAGCGAGTCTTGGCTGCCTGTCTTGCTCACTCAGGCTGTTCGTGCACTGTCTTGCTCAGGCGTCTGCGTTTTTCTGGACTATACTCGAAATACCAGAGATGAAAACACAGTCCCCGTCGGGTAGTCGTGGGCGTACGGCACAAGCGCCGTATCAGTAACCTGCCTCCTTGGTTGTCCCTTCTCTGCATGGTGCGATTATATAAAGGAGGAACGAGCCATGCAGATCAGCGTGTCATCCACCCTAACCTTATTCCATGATGGGCAATTTTGGGTGGGTATCATCGAGCATGTTGAAGACGGGTGTCTCGGAGCTGCTCGTATTGTGTTTGGAGCAGAGCCTTCAAATGAAGAGGTTTTGCATTTTGTGATTGAAAAATGGCAAACCGTAGCGTTTGGCGGTGCGCAGCTTTTTGCTGCCAAGCCTTTGGCAGCAAACCCAAAGCGCCGTCGGCGCGAGGCAGCGAGGACTGCTCAGCGGTCGCCTATGAGCACGAAAGCGCAGGCGGCTCTAGCTGAGCAGCGAGAAGCGCTCAGGCAGGAATCGTCGCGGAAGCGAAAAGAGCGCTGTGCCGGCGAAAAGAAAGCTCGTTTCGAACAGCGCGCCAAATCGCGCAAGGAGAAGAGGCGCGGCCATTAGTCCGTGAAGTGAAGGAATGCGAGATAGAGAGCGGCCTGTGTTGCGAGCACGTAGGTGCTGCGGTGAGGGCTTTTGCATACTTAGGAGACGTCTGAGAGGCCTCGGATGCATCGTCAGATGCAGACGGGGTCTCGAATTGTCTCCGTGTATGCAAAAGCCCCTAGCTTTGGTATCCATACGCCTAGTAACAAAACCAAGGGATACTCCCTAGATAGCGTGTTACTTCAGCTACAATTCAAACTACACGTAATAGCCATCACACTCTTCGTAGAGAAGATGAGCCAACCTCATCAGCTGGCAAGAATATGCACATAAGGGGCGTGTAGTATGAGGCAATCAGCGCGCAATGGATCATGGTATAAGAATTTACTAGTTGTGTTATTGAGTATCACCATGATACTAGCAAATTCAAATATGCAAGCATATGCCCAAGTGCTTGCTCCAGAGAGTCCCCAGAATTCAGAGATAGCGCTAGAGGAAACGCAACCTGTAGAGCTATCAGATGATGCATCTACAAACATAGAAGTGGAATCGGAGGATTCCAAGAAAACAGACTCTGCCGTAAAATCGGAAGGCTCCACGAAGCTGGAGGATGATCTGGCATTCGAGCCGGAGCAACCTGCCGATTCGTCTCGCGATAAAGAGGCGCGGCTGGCCGCGGGACAGCTGAGGGAGAAGCTGGAATCCCAGGATGCCCAGCTCAAGCAGGCCTCCGCTGCTGCAGGCGATTCACGGCAGGCAGCCGGCCCCTTCGAGGTGACCGGCGGCGTCGCAGGCATAGATTATAGCTATAGCGGCACGGTGCTCTCGATTCTGACCTCTACTCCTCTCACCCTCTCGACCCCCGCTCCCACAAGCTCCACCATTCAGATAAACCCCGGCGTTCACGGTGAGATCACCTTGGCGGGAGTGCGCATCCAGAACGCCTCGCTCCCCGCCATCAATCTCATTACCAACATCAACGACACGGCTACCGGTGCGCCCGCGACCGACGGCTCCCAGATCAAGAACCCCACCTCCCTCTACCTCAAGATCAAAGACGGGAGTACCAACAGCCTTACCACGGCGAGCCCCACCAACAATGCGGGCATTCGCTGTGGCGAGGGCTCCATCCTCACCATCGATGATGAGCTGGACAACCGCTTGGCTGGCGGTGGCGAGGCCAAGGTCGAGGGAGAGAAGGTCGTCGAGTCAGCGGTGCTCGTGGGTGGCAAGGAAATTGCCGTCGGCACCGCCTCCACCGAGCTCGACAGTGCCAACCCCGGGACCCTCGCCATCGTGGGCGGCGGCTACGCCCCGGGCATCGGCGGCAGCCCCGCCGAGAACGGCGGCACCATGACCTTCAACGGCGGCAACCTCGACGTGCGCACCTATGGCTGGGACTTTTCCGGCGAAGGAGGCGCGAGTTACTCGGCAGGCATCGGCGCCGCGGGATCTGCCGACGGCACCGCTACCGTCATGACCTTCAATGGCGGCACCATCCACGCCTATGGCGGCCTCCACGGCGCCGGCATTGGTGCGGGCCATAGCGGCCATGATGGCGACGTGGGGAGCCGCCAGCCCAACGCCATCCCCAGCCGCGGCACCACCCGATGCACTGGAGACAACCCCAACGTCGCCGGCAACATCACTATCAACGGCGGCTACATCTACTCTCAGGGCGGCTGGCATGGCGGCGCGTTTGGAAGCGCCTGCTGGTCCTCCAACAAGGGCAAGACCATCAAAGTGACCGGAGGCACCCTCATTCCTGTCCCCGGTAGCGGTGGAGGCGGTGCCCACACCGGCGACTATAACGTCTTCCCCGAGATAGGCGGCTCCAAAGGCTATGTGGAGATCACCGGCGGCTCAGTGCGCTGCTCGGACCCCGCCACCCGCTTCCAGGGCATCGGCTCCACGGCCTGGGGAAACAGCAACTACCTTGAGCCCGGCTACAACACGGGCAACCCCAACGATCCCAACAAGGTCTTCATGGTGACCATCGACCTGTCCTCTGAGATCAAGGGCAACGGGGCCGCCGGCAACAACCTCATTTGGGACTGGGAGCTGCTGGTGGCCAACGAGCCCTACAACTACGGCGCCCCTCAGCAGTTCGACAACGGCAAGCTCTACCTGTGGCTGCCTAAATCTGCCACCCAGGAGCAGGTGACGGTGAACCTCTCCTACATCGACGATGAGGGCAAAGTCCAAAAGATCAACCCGCTGTTCCGCAACCCCGGGCAGGTGGACACCCTCAAGCGCTACATCGACTTCGAGCTGCCCAAGACCTATACCGACCACCTCTCCAAGTACTATGACGGCCTGCCCTTCAAGACCTACGATTTGGGGGGCACCGACGAGAGCGGCAACCCCAACGCCATCACCACCAAAGAAGACATTCCCAAGGTGCTCAATGATCCCGGTGCCGTGGACTATCGCTACCAGCGCTTCACCGAGCGCGGCGGCCAGCCTCTGGGCCCTGAGGTCTCGGACAACAACCAGATGCCCTCCGACGTGGGCGTCATGCGTTTTGTGATGACCTCCACCCAGTACTCCAACAATCCGGCTCCCGAGTACAAGGACTTCCGCGAGAACTATTGGGGCCATCGCGCCTACGGCTGGTGCGACATCTCCCCAGTGCCTTCCTCCATCAAGCTGGTGGACGCCACCTGGGTGGAAGACAGCCAAAAGGGCGACATCGCCCACGACTCCCGCAAGGCCCTGCAAGTGACCTGCGAGATCGAGGGCGGCGTCTTTGAGGACGGCACCCACACCGCCGACACTTGCAAGGCTCCCCACGGCCGCATCCAGCTCTTCATCGACGACGAGCCCCAAGGCGACCCTATCCCCATCCTCTTCCAAGACACCGAGGTCGAGGTTGCCGAGAAGGCCGCCCTCAAGCGCGCAAGCTCTGCCAAGGCCGGCACAAAAGTCCTGATGCCCAAGAACGCCACCGAGGTGTCCAACGGCAAGGGCGGCTCCACCACGGTCTTTAGCTACGTCTTCACGCCGGCTGACTCCGACTATCTGGTGCCCAAGGCCACCGGCGACAACAAGCACGAGGTCTCAGTGCAATTCCTACGGCCGGACGCCGACTTCCAAGGTCCTGCCAACTACCTGGAGAGCGCCAACCCGGCAGAAAACGACAGCGTGCCCAGCGCTGAGGTGCACATCGACCCAGTGGACCCCAAGCCTCAGGTGACCGCTGACAGCCTGCCCGACGGCGGCAGCTTCACCCCGGTGGAGGGCGTCAACGATCCCGAGGCCATCAGCGGCCACGGATCTCTCCACCTCATCTACCATGCCAACAACGATGACGGCAGCCCCGCTGGCGAGGCAGTGCTCAAGGTCAAGTCGCCCAGCTCCGGCGCCTTCACCCTCACCGACAGCAATGGCGGCATCGTGCGCGCCTACCTGCGCGCAGATGACAGCGGCAACCCCATCCAAAACGCCGACGGCACCTATGACCTCATCGTGGACCCCGAGGCTGTGGGCCAAACCGAGCTGCACCTTACCCAAGAAGCCAACGGCGCCTATCTGCCCAGCCATTTTGTCTACGACATCACCGTCGATCCCGCTCCGGACATCCCTCCCGCGCCCAAGCTGGACAAGCAGGTGGTGAACCTCACCCATCCTGACGGGCCCACCCAGCCGGGCGACCTGTTGGCCTACCAGATCATGGCCTCCAATGAGCGCGAGGGATCGGTATGGGAAGACGCACTGGTCACCGACCAGCTGCCCGCCTGCCTCACCCTCGCTGCCGACAAACCCGTCCACCTCACCAACAACAACACCTTGGCTCCCTTCTCTGGCGAGCTTGTCCAGGCGGCAGCCGCAGCTGACGCCCCTGCCGCCGGCCAATACAGCGTCGCCACCGCAGCCAACGGCCAGCAGACGCTCAAGTTCTTTATGGGAGACATCATCGCCTCCACAGGCCAGACGCCCCAAAGCGCCACTGTGGCATTTATCTGCCGAGTGAACGACGATGCCCCAGGCCAGGTGCTGGACAACATCGCCACCTCGCCTGAAGCTCCCACTTCCCCCGAGTCGCCCAACACTCCCGTTGCCGGTCCCTCTACACCCTCAGGCAAGCCGGGAGAGAAGGTCCAGCCGGCCGACCCCCAAAAGGACGATCTCACCCTGGCAAAGAGTTTCAAGAACCTCACCCATCCTGGCGCCACCGGCGTGCAGGTGGGCGACAAGGTGGCCTATACCTGCATCTTTACCAACAACGGCGCAGCCAATTCCAGCCTGCTCTCCACTGCCGTCTCCGATCCGCTGCCCTCCGGCCTCACCTTCATCCCCGGCACCCTCCAGCTTACCGATGCCGCCGGCGCCACCCACCAGGTCCCCGACAGCGCCTACCACGCCGACTCCCACACCATCGCTCTCAGCCTTGGCAACCTTCCCGGCGGCGCCAGCGCCACGCTCACCTTCCAGTGCCAGGTGAACCCCGAGGCACTGGAGCGGCCCCTGGCCAATCAGGCTTACGGTACCGGCACGCTGCCTTCAGACCTTCCTGCCGAGAAGCCCGACCCCTCAAACCCGGACGATCCCTCTGACCCCGACGACCCAACCAATCCCAGCGACCCGGATGACCCATCCAGTCCCTCAGACCCTACGCAGCCGCAGGTACCTGAAGAGCCTGGTCTTCCGGTGGACCCAGCTCTCTTCGACGAGCCGCTGGCCTCCAGCGCTCCCGTGGAGCCCGACTCTGTGATCCCGGCCGACGCCACTTCCAAGGACATGGCAATCACCAAAGAGGCCGCCAACCTCTCCCACACCGACGCCACCTACGAGGGGGATATCATCCGCTACACCCTCACAGCCAAGGCGTTGACGCCCGGCACTGGTTGGATGGAAGTGGTCCTTCGCGATCAGCTGCCCCAAGGTCTCGATTATGTGGCAGGATCTGCGCACTTGCGCGATCAGGACGGCACTCTCTATGCTCCCACCGATGCCATCTTTGATCCTGCCACCCGTACCCTGGCGGTGTACGGCGGACATCTCTGGGGCGGCCATGACCTAGAACTCACCTTTGAGGCCCGAGTCAATCACGAGGGTGTAGGCGCCGACATTGGCAACGTCGCCTACCTAGGCGGCCATAAACCGTCTCAATGGAAGGAAAACCAACCTTCTGATGATGACGGTCCCGATAAGCCCAACAACCCCAACAGCCGCGGGCCCAAGCCTGGCGACCCTGCACCTGCGGTCGAGCTATGGGATGAGTTCACCAGCTCCAATCTAGTGATACAGAGCACGAAAGCCTATCCGGTGGGCGCCGATGTGACCCAGGGCGGTGCCGTGCTTCCTGCGCCGGATGGCAAGGCGGTGGCCCCTGCAGGCAAGGTCACCATCCCCAAGACCGGCGACGAGTCCCTGTTGCCTGGCATCATCGGGCTTGCAGCGGCAGCGCTTCTCGGCAGCGGAGCGGTGCTGCAGCGCAAACGGAGCTAGAAGCCCGCGCCCTTAGAGCACTTGCTGAGCCTCTCGCCTGGCGGCGAGGGGCTCTTTTCATGTGGGCTTACGGGGGCGACGTCTCTTAATGGCGCACGCTTGTTTTGTTGCGGTGCCTATTTCGGCTGATTTTATCTTTATAATAAAATCAGCCGAAATGCCAGAAAGGAGCGTTCATGGAATACATTAAGCGCGATATTGAGGAAGAGTTTCTCTCTTATGCGGCTGAATTTCCTGTCGTTTTGCTTACTGGTATGCGTCAATGTGGCAAGTCGACAATGCTTGCTCATTTGGCGAGGGATAACCGAGCGGCAGTGACGTTGGACGATCTTCAGGAGCGCGCTCTTGCCCAGAGTGATCCTCAGATGTTTCTCCAGCTTCACGAACCACCTCTGATTATTGATGAGATTCAGTACGCCCCACAGCTGTTTCCCTATTTGAAGATCTATGCCGATTCTCATCCTGATTCGCGCGGCAGCTTCTGGCTTACCGGGTCGCAGCCATTTCCTCTTATGAAGCTCGCCGGAGAGTCCCTCGCTGGTCGAGCGGGTATCTTGCACATGCTTCCTCTTTCTCAGCACGAACTCTATGGAAACGGCCCTCTTCGTAGGCTGGACATATCTATCCCTGCGCTGAAGGATCGTCTCGCCGAGCACGAACCGGCAACATTGCCTCAAGTGTACGAGCGCATTTTTCAAGGCTGGATGCCGGCAGTGGCCAATGGGCGCACGCCAAACGTGGATCATTTCTATCGCAGCTATGTGCAAACGTATATCGAACGTGATGTTCGCGATCTTGACGGGGCTGCGAGCGCGATCGATTTTTCTCGATTTATGGCCGCTGCAGCTGCTCAAATAGGGCAATTGCTCAATATCGAGTCGATGGCACGCGATGTGGGTATTACTCGCGCTAAGGTGCAGGAGTGGCTTGGGATTTTGCAGAAATCCGATATCGTCTTTTTGTTGCAGCCCTATGCCAATAACGCCATGAAGCGTGCCGTCAAGACGCCAAAGCTTTACTTCAACGATACGGGTCTTGCTGCCTGGCTCGGGAGGTGGAGTTCTCCGGAGACCTTGGCAGTAGGCGCGCTATCGGGTCAGATATTCGAAAACTACGTAGTGAGTGAAATTAATAAAACTATCGTGAACAGCGGGGATGTGGCTCAACTATGGTTCTATCGCGATAGAGATGCCAAGGAGATTGATGGTGTCATCGAGCGAGATGGTGCGCTTCATCCCATAGAGATAAAGCGCAGTGCCAATCCCCAACGGAAAGACGTGGCGTCGTTTTCGATGTTAGCGAAATCCCCACTCGAACTAGGAATGGGGATGCTTGTTTCGATGACCGAGGGTCTAGGCGCTCTTGATGGCAGCTGCCTCATTTTTCCTGCTTGGGGCATCTAGCGGAAAGGCTTTGCGCTTAACAGAAGACGTAGGGCTTTTGCATGCTAAGGAGACTTTTAAGAACGCCTACCTGCGTCGCCAGATGCAGGTAGGCGTTCGATTGTCTCCGTGTATGCGAAAGCCCCCGAAGAAGCGTAAAAGCCCAGATGCTCAGGTCAGCTCTTCTCGGTAGGGAATGGATACTTGGGCGCCCAGCCTGGTGACCGTGAGGGCGGAGGCTCGGGTGGCAAAAGCGAGGGCATCGAAGAACGACAGCCCTTCCAGTCGAGCCGCAGCTAGTGCGCCTAGGAAAGTATCGCCAGCCGCAGTGGTATCCACCGCTTCGACGGGCAACGCTTCGACAAGCTGGGTAGAAAGGTCCAGCGAGGTAGCACCAACGGCGGACTCCATAGGGGAGAGGAGCCAGTCGTCAGAGGTTCGGGCGCTTCCGTAGGCCCCCCGCTCGCCCAGTGTAATCACCACTTGACGCACCCCGGCCTCATGCAGCTTGGCGGCAGCAGCCTCGCACTGTGCCAGCGATGTGGGCAGGATGCCGCAGACAATCTCGCATTCGGTCTCATTGAGGCATATCAGGTCACAGCAGGAGAGCATCTCGTCATCCATGGGGGCGGCTGGCGCCGGGTTCGTCATCGTATAAAGTCCCAGCTCATGTCCAGTGCGAATAAAGGTGCGGACTGCCTCTGGAGCGCATTCAAACTGGGTGAGCGCCATATCCTGCGGCTCTGCCAATGAATCCAGCGCCTCGCGCACAAAGCCTGATCCAAAGCCGCCGTTGGCGCCCGGGTTGAGGATGATGCGGTTCTCGGCATTGCAGCGAAGAATGATAGCCGTGCCCGTAGAAAGCGTGCTTTGACTCAGGTGGCAGGTATCAATGCGGTCTGCTTCCAGCGTAGCGCGCAGCTCATGGCCAAAGGCGTCATCGCCCACTGCGCCAATGAAGGTCACCGGAGCGCCCAGCCTAGAAGCCGCCACCGCTTGGTTGGCGCCCTTGCCGCCGGGAGTGGTCATGAAGCCCGAGCCCGTGAGGGTTTCGCCTGCTTGGGGCATTCGGTCCACTTGGATGCTCAAGTCCATATTTACGCTGCCGCATACGATGAGCTTTGCCATAGCCACTCCTTCGTGCCGGTCGCTTCTGCTCTCACTCTAACGCAGGTGGCGGCGTAGGGTTTCTTGGCAGTGGGGATGGGGGCGAGCCAGAGGCGCCTGCGCAAGACGGGCGCCTGTACAGATGAGAGCCCAGGCAGAAGAAAGCGGCGCTTAGAATGACGGCGACGTTCAGAAAGAGAGTGACGCTCAGAGAGAGCTGCAGCTCAGAGAGCGCGACGCATCAGGCCTTGGCATGCTAAGGAGACATCTGAGAACGCCCCCACCGAATCGTTAGATGCAGTGGGGGCGTTCGAACTGTCTCAGTGTATGCGCAAGGCCTAAAGAGACAAAATCTTAGAGAATCGTTACTCCTCGCCAGTAACGTCCTCGGTGACCTCGGCGTATTGGTGGCCGTCCTCATCGGTGCCCACGGTAATGTGCTCCTGGAGGATCTCGTCGGCGGCGCCCTCGATGGCCTTGCCAACCTCAGGATCGTTGTACTTGTCCTCAATGTTGTAGTTGGGCTTGATGGAGGCCTCCATGGAATGGGTCTCGTCCTCGAGCTTGCCCTCGGCGATAACGTCGTCAACCAGCGTCTGCTCGGCCTTCTTTGCGTCCATATGCTCAGACATTGGAGTCCCCTTTCTGTGCCGGGCGCCTTAAGGCGTCGGATCGAATTGTCTGCATCTAAGGTGTGCCCAACCAAGCGATTCCTAGTCCTCGCATCTTCTGGCCCCACCGTTTGCGCAAACCCCTCTGGTTTCTTGCTGCCAAGAAACCTACGCCCCTCAACCTGCAGCTCTTGTTGGGTATAGACCCCTGTGCGCAAAGATCAACAGGGGCGATTCCATGACTTCACAGAACACATCCCACAACGCCGCCGCGCCCAAGGAGCCCGCGGGGCAGGCGCAATCCGCCACACATGCCGCATCAGAGCAGCCGAGCTCCCCCTCGCAGCCCGCCGCCCAGTCCATGACGCTGGAGCAAAAGATTCAACATCGCAACCAGGTGATCACTCGCACGGGCACCGTGGGCATAATCGCCAATGTGGGATTGGCCTTGGCAAAGGCGGTCATAGGCCTCATTGCCAACTCCTTGCCCATCATTCTGGACGCCGTCAACAGCGCTACCGACGCGCTCTCTTCCATCGTCACCATCATCGGCGTCAAGCTGGCAGGAAAGCCTGCCGATAAAGAGCATCCCATGGGCTATGGGCGCGTCGAGTACTTGTCGGCATTGCTGGTGGCCACCGCTGTCTTTGCCACCGGCATCATCACCATGCGCGATTCCATCCTCAAGGTCATCCACCCTGAGCTCGCTCATTATGACCTGGTAGCCGTCATCGTGATCGTGCTCTCCATCGTCATGAAGATCTGGCTGGGGCTCTATACCCGCAAGCGCGGCAGGGAGACCCAATCGGAAGCCCTCGATGCTTCCGGCGTCGACGCGCTTTTTGACGCGGTGGTCACCGGCGCCACTCTGGTGGGCATGTTCATCACTATGATCTGGCACATCACGCTGGACGGATGGATCTCGGCGTTCATCTCGGCCGTGGTCATCAAATCCGGTTGGGATATGTTGGCAAACATCATCAACGAGATCCTGGGCGAGCGCATCGACCCCACGCTGGCCAAGGAAGTGCGCCAGGAGGTGGAGTCCTTCAAGCCTGTCATCGGCGCACATGACCTCTATCTCGACTCTTACGGTCCCAACTCCATGATTGGCTCCATTCACCTGGAGGTGCCGGCCCAGCTAACAGCGCAGGAGATAGACAAGCTTTCCCGAGCCATCTCAAAAGAGGTCTTTGACAAGCACCACATCATCCTGACTTGCGGCATCTACGGCGCCGATCCCAACGACCCGCAGTGGCGCGCCTTCAACCAGTCCATCCGCGACGAGGTCATGCGCCACCCGGGCGCCCTGTCCATGCACGCGCTCTACGTCGACCATGCCAAGAGGCATGTGACCCTGGATGTGGTGCGCGACTTTGGCGTCACCAACGTGGGGGAGTTCCGCCAGCAGATCATCGACGACCTCACTCGACTTCATCCCCAATACACCTACACTGTCCACGTAGACGTAGACTATGCCGAGTAACGCTTCTGTCGCCTTCAGGAGGATCCCCTATGGCTGCCTATAAGGCCAAGCAAATGATCGTGATGCGCCGCGACCTTAAGATGCGAAAGGGCAAAATCGCAGCTCAGGCGGGGCATGCCTGCGTGGATGCCATCTTGCAGGCGCTGTCGGCCCACTACGGCCCCACCATCACGCTGGAGCCCGATGGCGACCCCCGCTTCGCCCCCGCCGATGACTCCCCGCTGGCCGCTTGGTTTGGCGCCGGCGTGGCTAAGGTCTGCGTCTACGTGGACGGCGAGGAGGCGCTCCTCGACATCGCCGAGAAGGGCCGCGAGCAGGGCTTCGTAGTCTCTCTGGTGCGCGACGCCGGCATCACAGAGTTCCATGGCGAGCCCACCTATACCTGCCTGGCCTTCGAGCCTCTCTTCCCGGCCGACATCGACCCCATCACCGGCGATCTGCCCCTCTACTAACCCGTGACCCACCCTAAGCTCTGCGCCTAATCCCAGGTCACGCCCACTGACACCATGCTGCGCCTCATTATCTCGCCCGCAAAAAAGATGGTCGCCGAGGCCTCGTTGCCCTCAGCCACCACGCCGCGCTTCGCCTCCGATGCCCAAGCGCTCACTTCGCTGCTGCGCTCCCTTCCTGCCGAGAAGCTCCAACGCCTCTGGCGCACCTCTGACGCGCTTACGACCCGCTGCCTCGCGACCCTGGAGGCCTGGGAGCCCACAGGACCCGCATCGCCTCCCGCGCTCCTAGCCTATCAAGGCATCCAGTACACCCGTATGGCGCCGGCAGTGATGACTCAACAGCAGCTGGATTACCTTCAGGATCACCTGAGGATCCTCTCAGGACTCTACGGCCTGTTGCGCCCCTTTGACGGAGTCTGTCCTTATCGGCTGGAAATGGGCGCCAAGTTCTCTGAGCCCCTAGGCACCACCGCTCAGGGGCCTCTTGTGCGCAATCTTTATCAGTACTGGGGCGACCGGCTGGCTTGGGCGTTGGTGCAAGAAGGCACAGATGCGCTGATCAACGTGGCTTCCGAGGAGTATGCCAAGGCAGCATGCAGCGGTTCCGGCACGTCTGAACTGCTTGCGGACGCCGGTGTCCAAGTGGTCACCTGCCTCTTTGGCGCCGAGAAGGGCGGCCGTTGGCTGCAGCGCGCCACTGCGGCCAAGGAAGCTCGCGGGACGTTTGTGCGCTGGTGCGCCGAGCATGAGGTGTGCGAGGTAGGGGAGCTTTCCGGTTTTGAGGAAGCCGGCTATAGGTTGGATGAGGAGCGCTCTGAGCTGGATCGCCATCGGTTGGTATTCACACGCTTACCGTGAAAACAATCACGTATATAGTGACCCTATATCCTGTGAGTGAGGTAGTTCTAACTCCAACGAGTATCAGCTAAACTACCTTACGAAATACAATAATTGTGCATATATATGCAGGGAAATACGTGAGCAAATTTACACATAGTCATCAATCGATAATACACAAGAATGTTACCGTATATTTTAAGAAATAATCACATTTATTAAGAAGACACAGGAAAGTGGGCATTCGGCAAGGACACATAATAAGTTGAAATTACGGTGCCGTGCGTGTGAGATGCCCCTTGATATTTGGCAAGGCCGTTAACCTTAGCCATCGAACTTGAAATAAAACCAAATAATGTGTATCGCGAGGATGATCTCTCAATAATAGCGTGCCAGGCGAAGTGCTTTCTTGAAAATAAGATACATGATGATGGCAGTAACTAAAACACAGTATATAAATGAAACACGTGGCATAAATAGCTAGTTGACCATATGCTGGTGGTGGCACCCCTGCTCCCACGCCCACTCCCAACCCTGCTCCTGGCGCTGGCACGACAACTCCTGCTACCCCTGCCGCCCCCGCGGCTCCTGTAGTGCTTGCCACTGGTGGCGTGGCTCCTGCTGCTCCCACCACGGTGGAGGACGACGCTACTCCGCTGGCTGAGGCGGCCGAGGAGACCGCAGCCCCCGAGGCCGTGGCTGAGACCATCTCTGACGACGGCACTCCTCTGGCTCGCACCCCTGAGTCCTGTTACTTCCCCTACTGGATTTGGGTGTTGGGCGCTGCTCTGACCGCCATCTATGGCTTCCTGGTGGCTCGCAGTCGCAAGAATGACGATGCCAACAGCTCTGCCTCTGCTTAAGGCGCATTAGGGTACCTAAGAAAAGCTCCGACTCTCGGGTCGGGGCTTTTGGAAAAAAGGACAAGACTCATGAAGACTAGCAACTGGATCGTATTTATTCTCGCGGCCGTGTTCGCCAGTTCCTTGCTGTGGTTGCCCGGGCTTCTCGGCATGCAAACCACCATTCCGGCACTGGACATCCTGATCCCTGTGGTCTGGGCCGTGATCATCGTCATCTCTGTGGCTGCCATCATGCGCGCTTCGCGCAGCGACCAGCAGCAGTCGCATCCGCGGCAACAACAGGAGTAGCTCGCTGGGTTGCGAGGACCTAGGGTTCCACTCTGACTTGTAGGGCGTCGGCGAAATGCCGGCGCCTTTTTTCGTGGCAGGATACGCTGCGTGCGATGTTCGGCCTAGAGGACAAAAAGTGCCGTAAAAAGGGATGCGGCAACAACCTAGGTGAGCGTGCCATAGCAGTGCAAGGCATAGAGTGCCCGGTCTGCTTCTTTGGGATGCTCGTTGGGTGGCGTGCGGTGCCAAGGTCGATCAGGAAGTGGGTGCATCTAGCACCGAGGAGGGATCTAAGAGGAATTGATGACCTTTGACCTTGATAGCTACATGTTGGACAGAGTCCGCAGGTTCTTGTCTGACATAACATCGATATACGCTTATGTGAGTGGTTTGGACTGCGGATTTGAGAGCCTTGTCCAGGTAATTATCGATGTGGCTACGGCTACGATAAAGACTACAGTGACAATGATGTTGACTGGGATAAGGCTAATTAATATCGCTATTACAACAGAGGCACATAGCACCGTTATGGATCCGATTGATTCGCGAAGGGCAATGAGGCGAGTACTGGGAGATAGTCGGTTTGCAGTCTGAAGGGAGGTGAGGAGGCACACATCTTGTATAGAATTGCCCAGGCCCGTTAAAAAGAGAAAGACGCCGCAAAGCGCCCACCAAGGTGCCCACCCGAAGAGCAAGAAAGCCAAAAGTGAGAAGCCCGTTGCTATAAAGTAAAGTTTATTCGATGAGAAAAGGTCTCCAATTAACTCATAGACAATGTTGCCGCAGAGTTGACCTCCCATTAACAAGGATAGAAAAGCACCATATAAGGCTATAGGGACCTCTGAGATGCCTGAGGCAATTATGGGCATAAGCGGATTGAGTGACCCAAAAGCGAAGCCTGACGTGGCATCCACAATAAGGTATATAAGTACCATTTTTGGTATTTTCGTATTTACTCTGCCGCTGGTTGCATCCCTATTTTCATTTGGAACAAAGGAAGATTCCGATATTGGTACTGAAGGGTCATGGAAGCTTTGTTGGACGATTTTAGAAAAGCGGCTGGTAAACATGGAGGCACCCGCAAAGAGCGCAACTGAGATAAAGGAAAGAGTTCCAAAAGGGAGATATGTGGCAACGGTTCCCGCTATTGCAGGACCTACAAGCATTGTTAGGTTGGTGACGGTGAGTAATCTATTGATTGATTTTTCTGGTTTGTTGGCAACATCTGCCACGGGAGCTAAAGAATAGTAGCAGGGCATTGCTAGAGATTCTGCGAAAGCCCATGCGAGGGTTGATATTAAAACAATTACTTCATTATCAAAAAATATAGTTGGAAAGTAGAGTACGCAACGTCCAAGTTCTAGGCGAGGCAAAATAGAAAAGCTTTTATGCCCACGATTTTCGAGGGCAATCAGTGCGGCATTGGCTGGAAGAGCTGGCACCGATCGGAAGACGAAAAGAAGAGCCATAAGAGCGAGGTTTCCTGTTTCGTCAAAGATGACAGAAGGAGCAGCCGTAGACACAGTCCATATTCCAAAAGATGAGAACGCGCGAGCCGCTATGAGGAGAATTATTGGACTATTTTCGAACATTGTGTTAGGAAGATTGGCCCTGCCTCAGAACCAAGAAGAGGCAGGGCTCATGGGCTAATTGCAGTATTTGACCAAGTAGTCTTCATGATCAAGAACCTCAATAAAGAGGTCACCCACGGTCGAGTTATCATCCTCCTGATCTTGTGGATGCTGCATCAACTGCCTGTCTTCCATACTCCCCTCCCTTCTTCGTCTTTAGGGCAATACTGGAATAATCAATTCGCCATGGGCTGCGATAGAGATTAAATTTCGAATCGATTCAGTCGTAATAGAGTATTTTTGGTTTAAAATAGAGTTCAGATAATTTATTGATTTTGGCCTGTGTAGGTTATCGATAACCTCGGTAAAGCCAGTGCCTGCGCGAGAGATTTTTTGAGTAGGGGTGACGATCAAGAAAGTATCTGAAGCAACGGTAGTAACAGATATAAAGGGGTTTGCCATTAGCAAGTAGTCGGTTGTATCCGAATAGTTAGTAAAAACAGGCTGATCATCAACTAGCATGTTATAAAACGAAAGCGCGGGAATTGTAGACTGATCGAACTGGTCGTTTTGAGAAACGTAGTAATAGACTCCTTTAATGCATTTAATTCGATTGCTCTTAACCTTACAGATCGCATGAGTCGACAAGCTGTAAATGTAACAATTACCAGAGAGAATAATAAAATTACAGTCATTTCTAAATTGAATAGGAGAGCGAAAATAGGAGGGACACCGTGCAACATGGAGAGTGTTGGGGGTCGGAGTTATGCCATGCGAAGCGTCGAGCACCCAAGTTGCCTCAGAGATGTGTATGCGATCGGGGACTTCATATTCGAATACTGTCTCATCTAGCATTGTTTTTAGATGGTCTAAACGGTGGGATATGATAACGTCTTTCACTTCATCCATGGACATCCCATAGCGTGATTCATATCTTACATTCAATCGTATATTGTATTGTTCATCATTTGGGATTGGTGTAACGCCATATGAGTCTGGATGGTTCCAGACATCCGAGCCTATGTCTAAACCGAACGCATCAAAGCCTCGAGTGCTATATGGATTATTGTAACGGGATCGAGAGCTGTTGAGTACTTGCTCTGTGTAGCTAATCGTGTTTAGCGCCTCTTCGCGGGTTTCCGTAGGGAAGCCGGTCATAAAGAAAAGGTGGACGGGTATTCCGGATTCTAGAGCATCATTAATATTCTGATCTATCCACTCGACTTTCGTATTCTTTTTCATCAAATTAAGCACACGCTGATTGTAGGATTCTAGTCCAAGCTGAAGCTGTCGACACCCTGCTGAGAATAGCTTTTTAAAAACGTCCTTAGTAAGGCGCGGACTAAAACGGGTTTCTCCATGCCAAAAGTAGTGCCGGCCTCTTGATAGCAGCTCCTTGGAGAGGGCATCTAAGCGAGATGCCTCAAGTGTCTCGTCAACGAAAGAAAAAACGCAAGTATTATATTTGACGGATAGCTCATCCATAATATCAACCACACGTGCTATATCCACAGTCCGGTAACGGCCGTTTGTTGCTCCCGGTATGGTACAAAATGCACAATTATTGAAACATTGCCTCGAAGAATAGATTGGGAGTATTAATTCAGGCATGAAGTACTTGTCAAGGCTGAAGCCATCGAAATCAGGCGTGAAACTGTTTGTCACCGACGGTGCTAGAGGTGTTTTTTGGGGTTTTCCATTGATGACAGTAAGGAGGGAAGGTAGGTTGTTTACAGTTCCAGACTTCTCCAAGGTGTTGAGAAGTGCTGTGAGTACTAATTCGCCCTCATACATCATAACGCTATCGATGTGTTTAAAAAATCCCGTTATCTTGTCTGAATGATAATCAGCCAACCTTGTGATGTAGTTACCTCCTAAACTAACGTGTTTAACTGTTGGGCAATGTTGTTTTATTGCGCAAGCAAACATGAGTCCTGGAATAAGTTGATATGATCCGCTGATAGAGATGCCAATGAACTGCGTCTGGTTCATCACAATTTGCGGGATCGTGTTTTGAAGGTAGTACTGGTATAGCTGATTGTTTTGATTCTCGGCTCCCGCGAGCACGCTGGTCGATGAGTAATGTGAAAACTTATCAAAAACGATGTCATTAAATGTACATTTAATAGATGAATCGCATAAATTCAGTATATATATTGCATTGCGAAAAATATTCTCAGCTAACTGGCGCTTCTCAAGGTCATAGTAGAGATTGGATCTAAATATGTGTTTGGCCTCTTCAATTTGAAGTGCGCTTTCGGCTACCAGTTGCGACGTAATGTAGGCAGACGGCGTAAGAGTGCTGTTATCTAGATTGTCTAAGCAAGAAACACCATGAGCTTCAGAGAAGTACCAATCATAAAAATCAATATTTATATCCCGGATATCTACCGTGTGGTTCGTGGTTGTCTCAACATAGCTTTTCAACACAGGTAAGGCAAGATAAGGTCCTGCGGGACTCCATCCTGGGGGAAATAGCAGCGTGGCCTTCATAACACTAACCTTTGTTTGCACTAATACTGATTTTTGACTGTTGAAATCTACTGACGTTATAAAATATAAAACATGAGTAAATTGATCTAATCGTGCATATCAAAGGATCTATAAAATTGTAAGTTATAAAAATTAATCGGCAAAACCTATACCGGGAGGGTTGCGGTGGATGAGACAAGGATTGCCAATTTTGTAAGAAGATACGTGCGTGATGATGGGCGGGTTGCCTCTATCCCTTCGAAGTCGGCCATGAAAGACGCGCTCGCGCTTTGGGCTTCGAGCAATTTCGAGGAGGGTGTGAGTTATTCGGAAAGGGAGGTCAATGAAGTTTTGGCATCACTTATGGATGACTATGTATGGCTTCGCCGCCTGATGATTGACAGTGGCTATCTGGTTCGGGATGCGAAGGGCTCACAATATAGAAAGGTCCAGGTAGAAGACTGATCAATTGGCACCTTTCTCTCACAGTAAGACACTGTGTCCCGTTAGACCCTGTGGGCGCGATGGAGCGCCATATAGCCGGCGATGCCTGCCGCCGTGAGCGCAAGAAGGCTGCAAAAGAGGCCTCGATAGCCCAGGACAGGCACCACGAACCCAAAGATGATGGGGGAGATGCCGCAGGCGAGGTCGGTCATCATGTAGAAGGTGGCGTTGGCCACGGTGTAACGCGAGCGCCCCAGGTACTGGGTGGAAAGGGCCAGGCCGGTGGGTTGGATGGCGCCTAGGCCATAGCCGATAAGGGCCGCCGCTGCCAGCAGTTCGATGCCGTTGGTGGAGAGTCCCATCAAAAAGATGCCTGCACCTAAAGCGATGAAGCCAGGGACGATGAGCAGCGTGGGCCCTTGGCGGTCGAGGATCTTTGCGGTGAAGGGGCGCGAGATGAGCATGGCCGCAGCGTAGACCACAAAAAAGAGGCCGGCGGCGCCCATGAGATGCGCCTGCTGGGCGAAGGGGTCCAGGTAGGCAGAGACGCTGCCGTAAACCAGGTAGCTCACAAAGGCCAGGCTGCCAATGGGAAAGACCGAGAACTCCAGGCAGCGCTTGAGCGAAGGGGGAGTGGGGATCAGGCGTATGGCCGCATGGTCAAACTCCACCGAGGGAGCGGCAGGCTCCAGAGAGGTCACGTCCTCAAGGGCTTGGCCTTCGGCGCTCTCCTGAGGGGTGAGGGGGCCGGCCAGGATCACCGCGAGGAAGGCGGCTGCCGCGGTCGCCCCTGCCAAATAGAAGAGCAGGTTGCCCGTAGAGCCGCTGTTGAGCGCGATGCCCGCCAGCGGGCCCACCGCAGAAGCCAGTGTCACCGAGAGCATGAAATAGCCCATGCCTTCGCCGTGGCGTTTCTCGGGAATGTTGACCGAGGCAATGGAGGTCACCGTGGTCGAGGCGACTCCGTAGCAAAGGCCGTGCATGAGGCGGATGGCGATGACGGCCTCAATGGAGCCTGCGATCACATAGAGGAAGCTGGCTGCGCAGGTGAGGCCCATGCCCAAAAGGGTGGTGGCTTTGAGGCCCAGGCGGTCGGTGACGGGGCCGCCGCAAAAGCGTGCCGCCAAACAGCCGATGGTGAAGATGCCTGTGGCGATGGAGGCGCAGGAGATGTCGCAGCCATAGCGGCTCATGCAGTAGGCCGTCATGATGACCGAAAGCAGGTACAAATTGGTGCGCAGCCCAAAGGAAGCGATAAAGCCCCAGGTAAAGGTGCGGGTAAACAGACGATCGGAGACTTGGGGGACCGCCGGGGCGTCCAGCAGGGCAGCTTGATGGCGCGGCAGCGCGATGGCGTGAGACGAGCTGTGAGACAAGGGAACCTCAAAACAGAGTGGCAATACTGGCCAACTTATAGTGGTCCCCTGCGAGATTTTATGGAATAGATAATAATAAATAGGGTCTATTACAAACAGTGAAAGCTAGCGCAGCGTGAAAGCCAGCGAAGGAAACGGCGACAGCGCTCAGCGGGAGATGGGGCAGGGAGGCTCTCATGGACGATGTTCGAATCCAGGCGCTCATCCATGCGGTCGACAGCGGGAGCTTTTCGGCGGCTGCCCGCGCCATGGGCTACACGCCTGCTGGGATACTGCGGCTGGTAGGAGCCCTCGAAGACGAATTGGGCGTGTCGCTTTTGGAGCGCTCTTCCCAAGGGGTGCATCTCACCCGAGCCGGCGAGGAGCTGCTTCCGGACCTGCGCGAGATCTCTGTGCTCATGGACCGCACCCGCCGCCGGGCCCATACCATCGCATCGCCCTACGAGGGCACTGTGAGCCTGGGCTGCGCGCGCTCGGTGGCAGGCAGTTGGCTGGCGCCGGTGGTCGCCCAGTTCGTGGACGCTTATCCAGACGTGGTGGTGCAGCTGCGTGAAGGGGCGACTCCCGAGCTGATGGGCTGGCTCACCCAGCGCGAGGTAGACCTTTGCGTGGGCGGCTGCCA
This sequence comes from Olsenella sp. KGMB02461, assembly GCF_012584445.1. Lineage (GTDB taxonomy): Bacteria > Actinomycetota > Coriobacteriia > Coriobacteriales > Atopobiaceae > Leptogranulimonas. Next base: position 1,149,024 of record NZ_JABAHI010000008.1, on the reverse strand, counting down.
GCCCAAACGCTTCTGGGAGCCCCTGGGCCAGAGCGCCTATGTGGCCCTGGTCCCCGCCGACCACCCCTACGCCCGCCGAGTCTCCCTCACCCTTGAGGACTTCGATCGCGAGCCTATGGTGCAGATCAATCCTCGGCGCGGCACCAACACCGACGCCCTCCTTGCCGAGAAAGACATCCATCCCGACGTGCGCTTTTATACCTCTGACCTCACTACCGCCAAGGCCATGGTGGGGGCGGGATTGGGCATCTGCCTCACTATCGACCTGGTGGGCTCTGTGGCAGGGACAGGCGCGGTGGTGGTTCCCATCTGCGGCGTGGACCCCTTTGTCTTTGGCATCGCCCACAGGGGCTGGGAGACGCTCTCTGCCCCGGCCGCCGCCTTAGTGCGCGAGCTCGAGGCCCATAGGGCGCCCAAGCTCGCCTAAGTAGTGCGAAGCAGCGGCGCGGTGAGCCGCGGCCGGATTTTAGAGGCAGGCCTTGTGTTACTGGCAGGCCTTGTAGATCTTCACGATGTCGGCAGGAGTGAGGTCCACGAACCCGGCGATGGCCGGGTTCTTGTGGCAGGCCTTCTCGGCCATTTGCTCGAAGTGCTCGTCATCTATATCGATGGCGGTGAGAGTGGGCGCCAGCTTGAGGTCTTCCACAAAGAACTTCTGCAGGGCGTCGATGCCGGCGTTGGCGCGCTCCAGGTCGCTTAGGGCAGGGTCATCGATGCCAAAGACGTTCTGGGCGAACTGCGCCAGCTTGGGCAGCGTGCCGTCCGGGTCCTTGGCCAGCACGAAGCGCATCCAAGCAGGGGTGAGGATGGCCAGGCCTAGGCCATGGGTGATGTCGTAGAACGCCGAGAGCTCATGCTCCATGGGGTGCACGCTCCAGGCCTGGGTCTTGCCGCCGTCGGCAAAGCCGTTGATGGCCCAGCTGCTGGCCCACATGAGGTTGGCACGGGCCTCCTCGTTGGCAGGATCCGCCATGGCGATGGGCGCGAATTTGATGACGGTGCGCAGCAGGCCCTCCATAAAGGTATCCAGGAAGTAGAGGTCCTTGTCCTGGGAGAAGTAGGTCTCGCAGGTATGGCTGATGATGTCTGCCGAGCCGGCTGCTGTCTGGAACGGCGGCACTGTATAGGTGTTCTGAGGATCTAAGAAGCTGGCTTTTGGCAGCAGGCACGCTGCGCTGCGACCTTCTTTCTGACGGGTCTCGGGATTGGAGATCACCCCGCCCGAGTCCATCTCAGAGCCCGTGGCTGCAAGGGTGAGCACGGTGACCAGCGGAAGCGCATCGTCGATGGGTGTGGTCTTGTCGTCAAACCAATCCCAGGGGTCGCGATCGGTCTTGGCGCCCGCGCAGATGAACTTGGAGCAATCGATGGTGGAGCCGCCGCCCACAGCCAGCACCACGTCCACGTCGCCCTCTTTGCACATCTGGGCGCCCCTGCGCACCGAGGCGATGCGCGGATTGGGCTCGATGCCGCCCAGCTCGACCACCGACAGCCCCTGCGCCTGCAGCAGCCCCATAATGCGGTCATAGAGGCCGGTGCGCTTGATGGAGCCGCCGCCGTAGGTGAGAAGCACGCAGGACCCGTAGGAAGCCACTACCTCGCCCAACTTATCAAACTGGTCATCGCCAAAGTAAATCGTGGTAGGGATAGAGTAGACAAACCCGTTCAATGGAGCTCCTCTCTTCGAGGCGAACCCACGCGCATTGGCCTCGCCTCTCCCAGTTGGCTGTGCCAACCGTTGGCTATAAGGTTGCTAGTAGTGTAACGCGCTAAGGGCTGTGCTTCCCCAAGCGCGCCTTACGATAGGGTGCTCGCCCTAGGATCCAGCGCCCGCAGGAGGTGGCAGTCATGTGCGGCAGGTTTGTGCCCTTGACGCTCAGGCAAGTGATGGCGGTGCTCCAAAGCCTGGCTCGCGGCCAGGCAACCGGCGACTATAGCGGCGTTCCCCTAGGCGGCCTCTGGAACGTTGCCGAGAAGGACGCCTTTCCCGGCGCCCAAGCTCAGTTGATTTTGCCCTACGCACTGGCCGAGCGCGCATCGCTGGTTGATCCGGCCCTGCAAGTCCCCGCCGATCCGCTGGCGCCGGGGGCGATGGATCCAGAGGCGCGCCCCGCGATGGCCCATGGCGGTCCTGAATCGGATGCCGCGAGCCCCAGCGAGCTCACGGCTGCGCCTATGAGCTGGGGTTTCTCGGTACCTTGGAAAGCCAAGGGCACCGTGTTCAACACGCGTATCGAGACGGCGCTGAGGGACCTGCAGCAGGGCTACGGCTTTTGGAAAGATCCCATCGAACGCGGACGATGCGTAGTGCCTTGCCGCCGCTTCTTCGAGGCCAGCGACATCGAGACGGTCACCAGCAAGCGCTCGGGCAAGCAGATCAAGCGCATCTATAGCTTTGGCTCGCCCGATGCCCAGGTCACATTGCTGGGCGCGGTCTCTGATGGCCAGGTGTTCTCCATTGTCACCACCGAGCCCAACGCCACCATGGCGCCCATCCACCGCCGTATGCCGCTGGTGCTCGAACCCGAGGAGGTGGCCATTTGGCTGGGCCCCCATTTTGCAGGCTTGGCCAACCGCAGCGCCACTCCGCTCTCCTCCGAGCCCGAGGATCCCGGCCAGGCCACGCTGTTCTAGCTGGCAGCGAGCTCGCTGACAGGATGGGCGCTGGACGATGGCGCACCTTGGCTCGCTGGCACGCGACGCAAGCTGGCGTTGAGTGCGCCTTGGCTCGCTGGCACGAGGCGGGAGCGCGGCTCCGTTGGCCCGAGGCGCACCTAGGAGGTGGCTGTGCGGCCCCGTTGACCCGAGGCGCACCTAGGGCATGGCAAAGTTGGCAGGAATCCCTGGCAGGGCATGGATTTCACCAAAATCCATGCCCTAGAAGCTTCCTGCGCCAAGGTTGCCATGCCCTAAAGGCCCTCTCCGCCAAATGGCACGAAAGGCAAGTAGCGAGCAGCAATCTTGGCACGAAACCCCTCCAGCGAGCAGATTTGCCCAGCAATCTGCTCGCTGGGGCCCTCTTCTGTCTAGATTTTTGCCGGAAAGCAAGCCTTCGTGCCAAAGGGGGATCAAATCTGCCGGTTAATGGGGCTTTGTGTCAAGGCGGGTCGCCAGCGTCGTTACGCCCCTCCCATTGCCGAGAAACTCCGCCATCCCTACCTGGGGCTACCCTGTCCCCGCACGAAAAAGGCCCCGGCATCTCGCGAAAGATGCCGGGGCCTTAGCTATTGGGAGCTCGAGAGAAATGGGGCGCCCTGTGCAGCAGCTCGGTTGCAGGCAGCTCGGCTGCGGCGGCTCGGTTGCAGGCGGTCGCGGCCGCAGGGCTCGCTACTCGGCTTGCAGCGTTAGGCCACAAGCAAGCCCTTAGTTGTTGGCCACAAAGTAGCGCACCATGGGAGCGTAGCGCTTCTCGATGTCCTGGTGCACAGACAGGAAGGTGTCCTTGCCCTCAGGAGTGGTGGCGAAGCGGAAGGTGTCCCACTTGCCGTCCTTGAGGACGCGCTCCAGGTTGCGACGGGCCTCACGGTTGAAGAGCTTGTCCAGCAAGCCGGCGCCCAGCACAAAGGTGAGCAGCGCGGCGACGTCGCGAGTCATCTCGGCCTTGCCGTCCAGAGCCTTTTCGATGGTGTCCACCATCTGCTTGCGGGCAGTGGGGGCGGGCACAAAGACGACCTGGTTCTTGGCGGCCTTGATGAGGCCCTCGTCGCGCAGGGGATCGGCGACAGCGGCCAGGAGGGAGGCGGCGCCGTCGCCCTTGCCGGAGAAGTGCTCGATGAACTTTTGCACGTTCACCACACGGCGCTCTTCTACATAGGTGTAGCAGGTCAGCAGGTCTGCCTGCTTCTTGGTGGGCTCTGCGGAGGGGCGAAGCTCGGTGCCGTCCTCGCTCAGGTGCAGATAGCCGTCGCTCACCAGCTCGTACATGGCCACCACGGGCAGGGTGGCGGCAGCCTCCTTGGAGGCGAAGGCGCCCTTGTCGTCCAGGGCGCAGAGCAAATACTGTTGAGTCAAAGATACGTTCATAAGAGATCTCCCTCAAAAGAAGCGTGCCAACCAAAATGGCGGCCTGAGCTTTGGGCCAAGGCGGGCCCAAAGGTTTTCAGTGGCGATATGTACCCACTTGGCGTGCAGAACTTGTGTCCATGCACATGCAGCAGGTGCAGCGCGGGCGTAAGGCAGTCTTCCGCCTGTGCGGATGCGCCGCCTTACGGCGAAGCGGCGCGCGGTGGCGCAACCCTAGCGGCGACGAGGACGGTCGTCGCGCATCAGGCGAGGCCCAAAGAAGCCCATGAGGCCCAGGCCAACCGAGAAGAGCAGCCCAAAGAAGCCGATCTTCAAGATGAAGGCGATGGACGCCATGGCCAGGTAGGCCTCGGTGTAGAAGTCGCCGCGGAACACGATGGAGGCGTCCGGGGTGCCCTGAGTGAGCATTACGATGCCCAGAGCCAGGGCGAAGACGCCGCCAAAGAAGCCCAGCCAGTCATAGACCTTGCGGGCGCGGCGGTGGCCCAGGTGCGACAGCTCGCGATCGATGCGTGCCTGCTCGGCCTCGCTGGCGGGGGCGGGAGCCTCAGGCCTGGGCGCGCCGGGCTTTGGCGCACCAGGTGCAGGCGCGTCCTTGGGCGCCGGGGCGCCTGCAGGCTGAGAGGGCGCGGGTTTCTCGGCAGCAGGGGCATCGGGGCCTACAGAAGGGGGAACTGGGCCGTCAAACTGCTGGGCCTCGGGGCTTTCGGGCTCGATGTAGTTGGGGTAGACAGACTCATCGTCGTCATCCAGGGCCTCTTTGACCTGAGGCTCGCGGGGGATGGCGGGGACGAAACCGGGGTCGTGCACGGTGCCGTCGCCATCTTTGTAGGGGGCTGCCTCGGCCTCTGTGACCGGGGAGTGAAGGGTGCCATTGGAGTCCTGGGCGTTGGGCTCAGGGGTTGGCGTATCAGTGGCCATGGAAATTCTCCCATCGACGAATGTTCATTGTTAGGGTGATACCCTAATCACTCACGCTTCTAGACCCTCGGCAGATGACTCGTCTGGATTAGCACACCACTGGCTGGCATGGCCGGTGCAGCTGGCATGACCGGGGCATAGAGGAGGGGCGGCGCACGTCATGCCCGGCAGAGCGCGAGGTTGCTCTGCAGCCGGTCTGCGCAGGCTGGCGCCGCCGGGAAAACCTTGGAGGGGCGCCTATGGATCCCGTGCAGCTGTTTGGATCGGCGGTAGAGCGCGCTGCCCGCCGCTCTCCGGTGCGTGCACGCACGCTTTTGACCTGCGCTTATAGTGCGGTTGCTCTCAAAGGGCGCGTGACCTCTCCCGGCGACGCGCTCGCCGCCCAAGACCGCTGCAACGGCGCGGTGGCCTCCATGATCGTGGATGGCATGCGCCACCCCGAGCGGGCCTGTGTGGTAAACATCTTCATGCCTTGCGAGCTGCTCTATGCCCTGGGAATCACCCCCATGTTTCCCGAGGGCATCTCGGTCTATGTGGCCTGCACCTCCTGCGCAGAGGTCTTTTGCGAGTGGGCGGAGTCCTCGGGCGTCCCTGAGAGCTTTTGCAGCTATCACAAGCTCATGCTAGGCATGGAGTCCACAGGGGTGCTGCCGGCCCCGGCCTTCATCGCCAACACCACCCTGGCCTGCGACGCCAACCAGGTGAGCTTTCGCTCCTTCGCCGCCCATGCCGCCTCGCCGCACTTCACGCTGGACGTGCCTCAGGACTTCACGCAGCAAAACGTCGACTATGTCGCCTCCCAGCTGCGCCAGCTGGCCTGTCAGCTCGAAGAGGCCTTCCATGTCAAGCTCGACCTGGGCAAGCTCCGGGAGATCTGCGAACGCTCGCAGCGCACGCTGGCCAAAGCCAAGCTCTTCGCCTCTCGCCGATCCTCCTCCACCCTGCCCATGACCCTCACCTCCGAGCTTTGCCTGCTGGTGTGCACCCACGTGCTGCTGGGCGCCCAGGCCGCCGAGACCTACCTGGACGATCTTCTGGCTGCACAGGCTTTGTCGCCGAGAAACCCTGCCGCCGCCACCGGGGGCCCAGCGGCCCCTCGCATCTTTTGGATCCACACGCTGCCCAACTGGCAGCGCTCCATGGGTCGGATCTTCGATGAGGCCCAGTCGGCCGAGCTGGTAGGCAACGACATGGCCTACGACGTGCTGCATCTGGTGGACCAGCTGGACCCGCAAGATCCCTTCGACTTCATGGCCCGCCGTCTGGTGGGCAACACCTCCAATGGCCCGGCTGCCCGCCGCGTGGAGGCAGCTCTTAAGATGGCTCAAGAGGCAGCAGCAGACGGCGCAGTGGTCTTTGGGCACTGGGGCTGCAAGCAAACTCTGGGCATGGCAGGCTTGGCCCAGAAAGCTTTCGACGAGGCCGGCATTCCTCTGCTGGTGCTCAACGGCGACGGCTGCGACCCTCGCAACGCTGCCGACGGCCCCATGGTCACCCGCGCGCAGGCGTTCTTGGAATCGCTGTCCCGTTAGCTGGCTTCGAGGGCCGCCTTTCAGGCGGGCCTATTGGCTCAGGCTGGGTATAGAAAGCCCCAAATACCTGAGCTTGGGCTTCGAGGGGGAGTTCTTCTTGGCAACTATGGGCTCAAGTGCCTTTGAGGAGTGAATGCTATGAACATTATGGACGCCATCGCGCAGCGCCATTCTGTGAGGTCCTACCAGTCGCGGCCCATCGAGCCTGCCACGGCTGACCTGCTAAGGGAGCTCATCGGCACCGTCAACGAGGAGAGCGGGCTGGCGTTTTCGCTGGTGGTGGACGACCCCTCCGTGTTCTCGAGCCTGCTCGCCAACTACGGCAAGTTCTCCGGCGTCGACAACGTCATTGTGTGCGCAGGCCCCAAAGGCGCAGCCTTGGGCGAGGCTGTGGGCTATTGGGGCGAGCAGTTGGTGCTCGAAGCGCAGATGCAGGGCCTCAACACCTGTTGGGTAGGGGCTACCTTCTCCCATAGGGCCGCGCTTCGCTATGTGGAGCCTGGGCAGGAGCTCGTGTGCGTCATCGCCATCGGTTACGGCAAAGGCGAAGGCAAAACGCACCCTGTGAAGTCGGTGGAGCAGCTCTCCAGCGTGGTGGGGGAGGCCCCCGACTGGTTCGAGCGGGGCATGTGGGCGGCGCAGCTGGCGCCCACCGCCCTTAACCGCCAGGGCTTTCGGGTGGAGTATCGCGGGGGCGCCGTGCACCTTAACGTGGCCCCGGGCCCGTTTTCCGGTGTTGATGCAGGCATTGTTAAGCGTCATTTTGAGCTGGGAGCCGGCAGAGAAAATGTGGCGTGGTCCTAAAAACAACCATATTTTGTCCGTTAAAATACGGTAGCCCTGAACAGCGGTTTTTCCCTAAAGGATCTTGTTTTGTGGTCAAGATCCCTTATTATTTAAAACTAAATATTGCTGAAAATAAATCTGAACGGTTGCGGAAAACCCTAGTTTGTGACACGCTACACCTACGGCAACTAGGTGCCAAAATATAGCATCTAACTTGTTAAGTATGATAATTTATTAACGACGATAGGGTGCTAGCTATGGCCTTGACTAAGGAAGACAAAGAACGGATGTTGGCGGCCTGGCTTAGGGTCACCGCGAGCGTCGCGCAGGTCCAACAGTTCCAAGAGCTTCGATATAACGAGGCGGTCATCTGCAACATTCTCATGAAGAATGAGGTAGAGAATCCTGGCCACAAACTTACTGCCACGGATCTATGCAACGAGTCTCACATGCTCAAATCGCAGATGAACCGCACGCTCTCTTCCATGGAGGCCAAGGGCATTATCAAGCGGGAGCGCTCGGATGTGGACCGCCGCCGCGTCTTTACCACGCTGCGTCCCGGCTCCAACATCTACGAGCGCCAACATGCCAAGATCCTGGACATTGTGGGTGCTGTGGCAGAGCGCGTAGGCGAGGACGATGCCGATAAGATCGTGGCTATGCTCAATGCCATCAGCGAGGCGGCTGAGCAGGTAGCCCGCGAGTCCGACGAGTGCTAATCTCATAGATTGTCAAAGCAGGGGCGCATGGTGTGCGGGCGCCTTTGATAAGGGCTTGAAGAGTCTTTCAAACTTTTTATGATCTGCCTTCAAAGCCGCTTCAGTGGATGCAGCCAGCGAGAAGGGGAATACTCCCCCCGAACTATGACTGCAACCCACTGTGAGCAGGTGCCCCATGGCGATTCGTCATCATCATATAAAGCATTCCCGCCAGGCGGGGAAGGCTCAGGCCTCCCAGGTCGAGGTTCAGGCTGCGGTGAAGAAAGATGCCAGCCCCATGCGTGAGCTCAGGCAGCAGCGCGATGACCTCGAGCGCCAGATCCGCGAGCTAGGCAACCAGCAGGCAAAGCTGGTGCGCCAGCGCCGCAAAATCGACCGTCAGATAGGTCGTACTCGCTACGACGAGACCCTGGATGCCTTCTTTGGCCCGGTGGCGGATGAAGAGGTGCGGGCTTCTCGGCCGCAGGGGCCTCGCCCCACTGCGGCAGAGACCGAGGCTGCGGGGGCGGGCATCCTTACCTCCAAGGGCCTGCATCTGCCCAGCTACGTGGAAGTGCTGGGGCACAACCTGTCGCGCTCCTGCGCCATTTATGCAGTGCTCTGCCTGGTGGCTGCCGCCTTTTTGATTCCGCTGTTTGCCAGCGCGGCCATGGTGGCCTTCACCGACCTGTCCTCGGGCGACCACGCCAACCTCATGCTCACGGTGTCCATCTTTGTGGCCGAGTCCGTGTGCATTCTGGCGCTCGCCGCCCTGCTGGCTATCCTGGCTTTTCGCATGTGGGAAGGGGAGACGCGCTTTAGGCTCCAGCTGTGCGAAGCCAGCCTGGTGGTGCTCACCGGCGCCATCCTGTGTCATGTGATGGTCTTTGGCATGACCTCGTTTTTGGTGATCTTCGCCCTGGATGCGGCCTTGCTCATCTCGCTGCACTCCTATTGGGATCCCGAGCTGGCTCTGGAGCGCGCCAACCGCCGCACCGAGTCCGAGTCGCTGCGCGCCATGATCTTCTCCTCCGACGAGCGCACCAACACCCCGGGCAAGCGTCCAGGCACTGGCTACATCACCCTCAACTTCTTCAACCTCTTTTGGATCTTTGTCATCGCGTCCATCATCGGCCTGATGGTGGAGACCCTCTACTTCTACATTGGCAATCACTGGTGGATGGACCGTGCCGGCATGCTCTGGGGCCCCTTCTCGCCCATCTATGGCTTTGGCGCCTGCCTCATGACCATCGCGCTCAATCATTTCCATAACAAGCCGGTGGCGGTCATCTTTTTGGTGAGCGCGCTTATCGGTGGTGCTTTTGAGTTCTTCACCAGCTGGTTCATGCAGTACGCCTTTGGCGTGACCGCCTGGAATTACTCTGGCACCTTCTTGAACATCGACGGACGCACCAACTTCTTCTATATGTGCTGCTGGGGCCTTTTGGGCCTGGTGTGGGTCAAGCTTCTTTTGCCGGTGATGCTCTACTTCATCAAGAAGATCCCCTGGGGCTGGCGCTACTGCCTCACGGCCATCTGCGCGGTGCTCATCCTCTTTGACGGAGCCGCCACCCTCACTACACTGGACTGCTGGTACCTGCGCGAGGCCGGCGTGCCGGTGACCAACCAGGTGGAGCGCTTCTGCGCCGAACACTACGACAACGCCTACATGCAGCATCGCTTCCAAACTATGACCATGCATGTGGACAACAGCGCCCGCACCCAGAGCTAGGTGCCAGAGCAGCTGGCTCTGGGCGCGCAAAAGGGCCCTTAGGCCGGCAGGGCTAGCTCTGACGCCTGCGCACAATGGCCGAGATGAGCGCTGTGACACCCAGCGCGCCGGCTGCCACGGCGCATCCCTTTTTAAGCCGAGAAGCCCGCACCCCCAAAAGCTTGGCCACGTTTTCCCAGGCCTGCTCGCGACCTAAATAGCGGCGGTAGTGGCGCATCTCTTCAGGGGTGAGGGGCGCGTCCTCGTCCATCTGAGGCGCCCTTCGGCGGTTTATAGGATTGTCTATCATGGCCGCCACGGTATCCTGAGTCATCTGGGCCACAGTAGTCACCCGCTCCTGCATGTAGCCGCCGGCCAGCACGCCCAGCAGGTCCATGATGTAGTCGCGGGTCTTGGGATCGGCGTTTACCAGCTTCTCGGTGACGGCGGCCAAGATCGCCGGATCTCCGCTCATAAGATCTGAAAGGGTGGTCACCGGGATGGCCGCCAGCGCGTCGAAGAACGCAGTGAAGACATGCTTGCGCTCCTGCTCGGTGGTCTCGCTGAGCCAGCGGTCGAAGGCCAGGTTGAGGCTTTTGGCCGCAGGCAAAAGCTCCTGAGGGCTCGCCGCCACAAACCGCGGCCCCATCACCTGCCAGCTCATGGCCGAGTGCTGCATGATCCCCGCGGCGTCGCTCTCCACGATCTTGGCGTGTTGAGTTACCGATAAAAGCTGCCCTACCACGTCGAACACAGGGACAAAGGTGGAAATCCTTCCCTGGATGGCCGCGAGTTTCTCGGCAGCGAGAACCCCTTTGTCAAAGCCCGGGCCGTCGTTGTTCCACACGTGGGTGATGCGGTCTTGGATGGTCCTGTCGCAGAGGGCGGCCCCGTAGATGGCCAGGTTCCCGCCCTTGGAGTGGCCTCCTACCATAAGGGGACCCAAGGCAGAGGCGCAGGTGGTGTTGAGGTAGTCCACCGCAGAGCGCTGGGAAGGCACTGTGCCGTAGGTCATCTCGAAGTCTTCGCGCCAGCCTACCAAGGTGTCGTCGGTGCCCCGGAAGGCCACATAGGTAGAACCGTCATCTAAAGCGATGTGAAAGGCGCAAAACTGCTCGGCGGTATCGGCGTCCAAGTGAGAGTGGAGGTTTGAGAGCTGGGCGTTCCCAAAGCGCTTGCTGGCCCCTAGGCGCCCCGGCAAAAGAGCGGTGTAGGGCGAGATGACCCCGGCGGAGCCATAGATGGACTCTTTGTCGTGAATCTGGCGATAGCGAACGTCGGCTGTGGCCATGGAGATGGCGCCGCCTTCTTCTACGGTAGGCACCACGCCCTCGAGGGCGCAGTAGGCCAGCTGGGCCAAGATGGCATTGTCTACCTCGTTAAAGGGCACTTCTGCCAAAGGGATGTCGCCAAACCAATCCAGGTAGTCGAGCATGTCGGCCATAGGTGGTCCTCTCTGAGAGCCTTGCCGTCAAGGCGCGTAAGTTTTGTCCTCTCGATGTGTACCGAATGGTACTCGCTCTTTGTCTGCAGGCGATTATTACCATATAAGTGACTGATTGATAAGAGCTTTTGGGGAGCCAGCGGCCTTGTGCCCGGGGAGCCTCGAAGAACTGTTCTAGGAGCGGTATGGCACTCTTGAGAAACGCATTGGCTCCCAAGCTGCTATGCGCCCTGGCGCTGGCAGCTCTCTGCGCCAGCCCCTTGGCGCTCGCAGGCTGCGGCGCCACGGCTGGCTCTGCAAACTCGGGACAGGTTTCCCAGCAGACCACAACCGGCAGGCGCTTCACCGTGCCGCAGGCCTTCTTTGGATCCAAAGACGAGAAGGGCGCCATCTCCCAGCTGGAAAGCTATGGCGGCTCCGATGTGCAGCGCGACGGCGAGGGCAATTATCTGGTCACCATGAGCGACAGCAACTACAAGCGGTTTTGTGAAGACAGTATGGCTTCTACGCGCAAGGTGCTCGATGCCATCCCAGGCTCTCGGGACTACCCTCAAATTGTGGCCGTGGATTACAGCGACGACCTCACTCAGATCACCCTCACCTGCGCCAAAGACGATATGGGCGAACAAGGCCAAAACGCTGCAAGCCTGGCCATTTATGTGGTGGCGCTCCATCAAGTGATCGCTGGCCAATCGTTGCAGTGCAACGTGACGCTTCAAAACTCGTCAGGCAACACCATTGCAACATTCAGTTATCCTCAATTTGGGTGAACGGTAGCAAAACGTCCGTAAACGGGTTGCCCAATGCGCATCTACCATGGCCCTTTAGAGAGGGCTTTTGGGCGTTTTTCTGTACGGCAGCCTGCCAGCATCTATAACAATGATACAAAATAATTATTTTTTGATAAGCTCCCTTATTACACGTTGAATGCAACCTGATACAAATAATAAGGCAGAAATTGATAGATATAGCATGCAATTTCAAATAGATTAGCATGTGTTTGCTAAGGGTGTGTTCAGCCATTATCCCGTGAGAGCAAAATCAGGGGAATTAGCGGGTATATTTGCATAATATATATTGAGGACCATCATAGTGTTATGCACTATAGATGCTCACGAAATCGTAGACTGTGCTTCAGGGGCTATGCAACCAGTGATAATCTTAGAGCCGGGAACAGCAGGAAAACGGGTTTCAAAGATATTGTTAAGTAACGATATGAAAGAAAATTTCCACAGAGTTTTAGGGTATTCATCAACAGTTAGCGGTAAATCGCCCCTGACCTCAGGATGTAGGATTTGGAACTAACGCGCGTTCATCGATATGTTTGGCGCATTCCAAACTGATTAGGAATTACGTATAGACAAACGTCGCTAATGGATGCATTATAGATGCTGACTATCGTTCCATCTTTTCGTAGGCGCTGGAGGAGCCATGAAGAGCATTGATAGTGCTGCCATCTTCAAAGCACTGGCAGATGAAAACCGCGTCGAAATCGTTCGTTGCATCGCACGCAATCCTGGCGTGACGGCAAGCTCCCTGCTGGACCGTCTGGACATTGCGCAGTCTACCCTCTCCCATCACATGAAGGTCCTTATCGGTGCGGGCATTGTTGTTGCCAAGCGCAAGGGCAAGTGGACCCACTACTCCATCAACCTTGATGCGGTGGACCGCTTGGAGCGCTGCGTCACCAGCTTGCGCACTCCGCGTTCGCTCAAAGTCCGCGCTGCCCGCCGCGGCATCGGCCAAGAGGTAGAGCAAGAGCCCGCGGTCATTCGCATGGATGACGGGCAAGATGGCGATGTGCGCCGTGTGGCTATGGAAGATTGATCGCTGCCGCTTAAAGCAATGAAGTTAGGTTCATCCCAAGGTCGCTTCTTGGCGTACACCTCCACATCGACGCTCGGACATCGGCCTAGTGGAATATCAGTAAGCAGCTGAGGGTCTCGGGTTTTAAAACCTGGGACCCTTTTGTTGTTACTAGAAACTAATAGGGGGATCCTTAGGGGAAGGTGTTTCTCGGCATCGCCTGGGCCTTGTGAGAAGTGCGGAGGCCTGGGCGCTGGCAGGGCGCAAGCGCCATCCTTGCTGTGCGGGCCCCCGGCCTTTGCACCATTGACCCTCAGGAGGACTCCATGCTGGAGCTTTCTCACATCTCTAAACGCTATCCCATGGCGGAGGGCGAGGTGGTGGCCCTCGACGACGTGTCGTTGAGCTTTCGCCAGAGCGAGTTCGTGGCTATCTTGGGCCCCTCGGGATGCGGCAAGACCACGCTGCTCAACATTATTGGAGGCCTTGACAAATACACCTCGGGCGACCTGCTCATCGACGGTCGCTCCACCAAGGACTACTCTGACGCCGATTGGGATGCCTACCGCAACCACTCCATCGGCTTTGTGTTCCAGAGCTATAACATCATTCCTCATCAGTCGGTGCTCTCCAACGTCGAACTAGCCCTCGTGCTCGACGGCGTTCCCAAGGCCGAGCGCACCCGTCGCGCCACCGAGGCGCTGGAGCGCGTGGGATTGGGCGACCAGCTGCACAAGAAGCCCACCATGATGAGCGGCGGCCAGATGCAGCGCGTGGCCATTGCCCGCGCCATCGTGAACAACCCGGGCATCATCCTGGCCGACGAGCCCACCGGCGCCCTGGACTCAAAAACCTCCGTGCAGATCATGGACCTTCTGGCCCAGATCGCCCAGGACCGCCTGGTGATCATGGTGACCCACAACCCTGAGCTTGCCGAGAAGTACGCCAACCGCACGGTGCGCCTCTCCGATGGCTCGGTGGTCTCTGATTCCAACCCGCCCACGGCCGCAGAGCTGGCAGACGAGCCCGTCTACCAGAAGCCGCCCCATACCCACCTGCCTTTTGCGGCGGCGCTGGGGCTTTCGGCCAACAACCTGCGCACCAAGAAAGGCCGCGCCTTTTTGACGGCCTTCGCCGGCGCCATCGGCATCATTGGCATCGCGTTGATCCTGTCGCTTTCCAGCGGTATGAACGATTACATCAACAAGCTCGAGACCGACGTCATGGGCAGCTACCCTCTGCAGATCGACCGCAGCTCCTTCGACATGGCCAACGTGCAGTCCTATCGCCGGGATCGCGTGGAAGGCGACCTTATGGGTGGCGGATCGGGCGAGGGAGCCTCTGCAGGCTCCAGCGACGCCGCCACTGGCGATGAGGGCTCCAGCGACGCCGCAGGGCAGGCTGCTGATCCCGGCGAGGTGACCTCCGACAACTTGGTGGGATCGATCTACCGCGATCTGGATTCCATGGTGAAGACCAATAACCTAGGGGCCTTCCGCACTTGGATCGAGGCCCATCGAGGCGAGATAAACGACGCCGTCACCGATATCGCCTACTCCTACGACGTGAACCCCCAGGTATGGCGCGAAGATTCCCAAGGCGATCCGGTGCTGGTGAGCCCTCGCTCCCTCATCCAGCAACAGGGCGGCTATGCCTCCATGGCGCTTTCTCAAACCAGCGGCATCTCCACCGAATGGAAGCAGCTGGTAGACAGCCCAGTCCTTCGTGAGGACCACTATGAGTTGGTGGCCGGCGATTGGCCCCAGGAAGCCAACGAAGTGGCCCTGGTCATCGACGAGGATAACCGCATCAGCGACTTCTACCTCTACACCTTGGGTCTCATGGACATGGACCGCATGCAGCAGGTGGTGGACGCCGCCCAAAACGGCACTGACATCGACGACCCCACCGAGACCTTCGATTACAGCGCCATCTTGAACCGCGAGTACACGGTCTTCTCGCCCTCCCAGCTCTACCGCGAGAATGGCGGAGTCTACGAGGACATGGAGTCCGACGACGCCTTCATGAAGGAGGCTCTCGACGCGGGCGACGGCTACCAGGTGCACATTGCCGGCGTCCTCAAGGCCAAAGAGTCTGCCAGCTACACTTCTGGCGTAGTCTACACCGGAGCGCTTACCCACGAACTCATGGACCGAGCTGCCCAGACCCCCGTAGTCAAAGCCCAGCTTGCCAATCCCGAGAAAAACGTGCTTACCGGCAAGGAGTTTGGCTCTGGCTCCGAGCAAGCCATGAGCTCTATCGACTCCCTTTACGGCAACATGATGAGCGGCATGATGAGCTACTCCGGCTATGAGGCGCCAGAGTCTGCGGCGCAAGGCAGCCCCCAGACCCTGGCGATGCAGCCGGGCCAGTGGCTTCAGCTGGATCTGGCGACCCCTGCCGATGGTCCGGATCTGATGACGGTAGATGCTGCGACTCCCGATGGCACGACTTCTGGTGCCAGTACCAGCACGGCTCCTGGCGATGCGGCTCCTGATGGCGGTGAGACCACTCCCGGCGACACAACCCCCGATGCCGCGACCTTCTCGGTAACGTTTAAGAACTGGGACGGCACGGTGCTGAGCGGGCCTGCGGAAGTGGCCAAAGGCCAGCAGATCCCCGCCTCGGCAGTGCCTGCGACCCCCACCCATGCAGGCGACGGAACTGCCACCTACGTCTTTTTGGGCTGGCGGCCCGAAGGGCAGACGCTGCTTTATCCTGCGGGAACGCCGCTGCCTGCGGTGGAGGCCGACTGCGTGTACACTGCGGCGTTCGTGGCGATTCCCGCTCAGCAGCCTGACGCCGCCACGGCTGCCATCCTGCAGGCACTGGCTCAGCTGACGCCGGAGCAAAGGGCGCTTTTGGCCTCGGCGCTTCAGGGCAACGAGGTAACCATTGACGATCTGATTAATGCGGGGGTGATCACCCGCGAGCAGGTGGATCAGCTTCAGGCTGAGGCCTCAGAGCGTTTGGAGGAAGAGGCGCAAAAGTATCTGCAGGACTATATCGATTCCATCGACACCGAGGCGTTGATGAGGCAATACATGCAGCAGTATCTGGGCTCCATGGATCCTGAGACGCTCATGAAGCGCTATTTGGCCGGTATGGATACTGATGAGCTGATGCGCCAGTATCTTGCCCAGGCGATGGGTTCTGGCCAGATGGAAGACCTCATTCGCCAGTATCTGTCGTCCATGAGCCAAGAAGATTTGATGGCGCTCTTTGGCGCACAGTTGGGCTCGTTGGATCTGGAGTCGCTTGCAGCCTCGATGAACCCTGCTGCTGCCAATAGCTACGATGCAGTGATGACGCAATTGGGTTATGCGACCGAGGATGATCCCTACGCCATCACGTTTTATCCCAAGGACTTCGAGAGCAAGCAAAAGGTCCAAGGTTTCATTGATGAGTACAACGCGCAAGCCTCAGAAGAAGATCAGATCACCTATACCGACATGGTGGGGCTTATGACTCGCTCCATCACCGAGATCGTCGACATCATTACTGCCGTGCTGCTGGCCTTCGTATCGATCTCGCTAGTGGTCAGTTCAATCATGATCGCAATCATCACCTATATCTCGGTGTTGGAGCGCACCAAGGAGATTGGCATTTTGCGTGCGCTGGGCGCTTCGAAAGGCGATATCACGCGCATCTTCAACGCTGAGACCTTCATCGAAGGGTTGATGTCCGGCGTCATGGGCGTGGTGGTGACTATGCTGCTCAACATCCCCATCAGCGACGTGATTTACAAGAGCTACGGAGCGGCTAACATTGCCTGTCTTCCGCCCTATGACGCGTTGCTGCTGGTAGGAATCTCGGTGCTGCTGACGTTTATTGCCGGCTTTATTCCCGCACGCCTTGCCGCCAAGAAGGATCCCGCGGTGGTGCTTCGCAGCGAGTGATGCGGGTGGGGCGTGCAGGCCCATAGAGAGATCGCTGACGATAGGCATGCAATAGGTGGACGCTCAGGGGAGGGTCCACCTATTTTTGTGCTGATTCAGCGATGGGAAAAGCGCGGGTGGGGATGGTGGAGTTTCTCGGCAAGGCAAGAAGGTGCTGATAGGGAGATCAGATGGGCATCCAGGAGCCTGAAATGTGACAGATTTTGGTCAGAAAATGGTCAGTAATTGGCCAGAAGCGCCTGCTAGGGTGCGCCCCATGGAAGTGATTTTGACTGACATAAGCGCTTGGACTGTCTATGCCTCAGGAGCGCCTCTCATCCCCGTCCCGCAAGCTGAGGCCATCCGCGTCATCGAGAGCGCGCGAGCCTCTTCGGCTGCGGCTTCGATGGTGCGCGGTCTTGTGTGGTGGAAAAGCTGGGAGCCCTACGCCCGGGCGCTGCTGGGGCTGCCGGAGGGGCGCTCGGTGCCGGTGCATCTGATGGTGGCACCCTGCTGCCAGCACGGTGGTCGCGGAACTATTAAATGTCACGTAGCGCCACAAGGCAATATGCGCGGGTTTTTGTGCAAAACGTCGATGGCTGCTCACGGCGGTAAACCAATTTATGTGGTGAGCCCTGCAGCATATCCTCTTATACGTGCACGCAGGTTGGAGGAATTGGGGATAGCCGATCTGCTTGCGCAGATGTGGAGCGATTTTTTGGTGCGCCCGGACTTGGGCGGGGTGATTCAATATCGCTCCGCACCTCTTTGCTGTAAAGAAGAGGTTGAAACTATGTTGGCGTCGCTCCCCTCGGTGAGAGGCAGCGTGCAGCTACAAAAAGCACTTGGGTATGTTTCGCCTGGCGCACACTCTCCTATGGAAGTGGTGCTGCAATTGGCGCTTTGCCTGCCTCAGAACCTAGGAGGATGTGGTTTGCCGCTTCCAGCAATGAACAAATCCATGCCGCTGCCTGGTGATGCGAGGGCTTTGTTAAGAGGTCAGCGAAGAATAACTCCGGATTTAGCATGGCTCGAAAAGGGCCTTGTGGTTGAGTACGACAGTTATCAAGAGCATGATCAGACTGAAGCTCAAGCACAAAAGGATCGCAACCGCAGGGATGCTTATGAGCGAATGGGATTGCGAACGATAACGGTAGACAGAAACACCATGCGAGACGACACAAGACGCAATCTTGCTTTTGCAAAAATAGCCAACTACCTAGAGTGCGAGTTTGACTGGTCAGGAGATGCGCAAATAAAACGGCACGATTTGGCATGGCGACTCATGCATCTGCAGACAATCTGGTAACAGGGCAGTAGCTGCGGGCATTATTTCGCCTCGCAACTCGATCTTGAGTGGATCTCGATGTTCTAGATGGTCACCTAGGAGAACAACTTGCGAAGCGACGATGGCTATTAGGCCCCAAATAGAACGCTCTTCAAGCGCTCTTCTAGCGATCTTCAAGCGATGACGACTCCTAGGCAGCCAAATAGAACAGAATAGGTTCTATTTGGCTGCCTAGGAGTACGGAGAGCTCACATAACTGTTCTCTTAGAGTGCCTAGGAGAACAGCTGCTCTCTCTGGATGTTCTTTTAAGGCCCTAAGGAGAATGCGGCTACCCTATATGGGCCTTCTTTTGGGACATCTGAGACCGCACTGTGTTCAAGGATGCATAGCCTGCAGGGAGAGTGGTTTGGCTACCTGAGAAGTCATTCTCCCTCGGCTGAATCGCATTGCTTCTAAGACCCACAAAAAGAGGTGCCTCATCGCTAGATGGGGCACCTCTAAAAAGCTTGAAGCGCAATGGCTGCGTTGCAGGACGCAATGGCTGCGTTGCAGGACGCGATGGCTGCGTTGCAGGACGCGATGGCTGCGTTGCAACATCAAGTTATCGCGCTATGGCATCGCCGTAGCAGCGGGTTGCCGTTACTTGGAAGCAGCGCCGGCGGTAGGAGCAGCTACCAGGTCGGCTTTGACGCCGTTGTTGGAGCCAATGACGCCAGCCTGCTCGAGCTGGGCGATCTGCTCGTCGGTGTAGCCCAGACCCTTGAGGATTTCGACATTGTTCTCGCCCAGGTTGGGGGCACGCTTGTAGTCGGGCTTGTAGTTGGAGAGGCTGAAGGGCAGGCCGATGGTCTTGAAGGAGCCGCGAGCCTCGTCCTGATCGATGGTGATGATGGTGCCATCGGTGTTGAGGTCGGGGTCGTTCTCCAGCTCGTTCCAATCTAGGACGGGGCCTACGGGCACGCCCTTCTCGCCAAGCATCTTGGTGAGGGTGCCTTTGTCATACTGCATGGTGAACTGCTCGACGCGTTCGTAGATCTCCTTCTTGTGCTCGTCGCGGGCATTTGCAGTGTTGAACTTGGGGTCGGTGAGCCAGTCCTCAAAGCCCATGGCGTTGCAAAACTCCTCGAAGCCCTTGGGGGACTGCTGAATCACGATGTACACGTAGGCGTTGGGGTCGGTCTCCCAGCCCTTGGCGCGGTAGCACCAGCCCAGAACAAGGCCACCCTCGGCGTTCTCTGCGCGAGGAATCGCCTTGCCCCACTTATAGCCGGGGTAGCAGGCGTAGTAGCTCAGCTGATGCAGGCGGTCCAAAATGAGCTGGTCGCGCAGCTTGATGCGGCAAAGGTTGAGCACAGCGTTTTGCATGGACTGATAGACATAGGTGCCCTCGCCGGTGTGCTCGCGCTGCATCAGGGCTGCGAGGATGCCAATGCAAAGGTGCATGCCGGTGTTGGAATCGCCCAGGGCGGCGCCGGACTGAGTAGGCACGTTGAAGTCGCCCTCGTTCCAGCCGGTGGTCGAAGCTGCGCCGCCGGCACACTGAGCCACAGGCTCGAAGGCCTTCACATGGGCAAAGCGGCTGCCCTGGTTGAAGCCCTTGAGGGAGGCCATGATGCACTTGGGGTTGATGGCGTGCACCTGCTCCCAGCCAAAGCCCAGCTTCTCCACGTCACCGGGGCCAATGTTCTCTACAAACACATCGGCGTCCTTGAGCAGGTCGGTGAGGATCTTCTTGGCGGCATCGTCCTTCATGTCCAAAGTGATGGACTTCTTGTTGGCGTTCAGCTGCAGATAATACAGAGAGTACGAGCCATCGACGTCGTTCATCTCGTTGCGGGTGGGGTCGCCGCCGTGGACCTTCTCCAGCTTGATGACCTCTGCGCCTAGCCAGGCGAGGATCTGGGTGCAGGAGGGGCCGGACTGGACCTGGGTCCAGTCGATGACTTTGATGCCGGCAAGAGGCGCGGTGTTGGTGGTGTCAGCCATGAAAATCCTTTCATTCC
Source organism: Olsenella sp. KGMB02461 (assembly GCF_012584445.1). GTDB lineage: Bacteria > Actinomycetota > Coriobacteriia > Coriobacteriales > Atopobiaceae > Leptogranulimonas. The sequence goes on along the minus strand of NZ_JABAHI010000008.1, from coordinate 1,128,933 downwards.
AAGGAGGGCAGACGGGCTTCATGGGGGTATGGGCCCCACCAAAAAGCCTTCACAGTGCGATGAGTGCTCACAGGCACTCTTACCCACAACCATTCGCGCAACCCTGTGGCACAAGGTCGCCGCCAAAATCTTCATTGTCGAGCAGGGCTGTTGCGCCCAGGGCGGTCATTTGTCCGCCATCCGCCGTCAGCTTAGGGGCTCAGGCTGGCCTGAGGTTGCGCAAAAGGGCGCGAGAAACGGGGGGGGGGTGGGGTTCTCGGCAGGGGGAAGTAAATAAATACCAAAATCAAATAAACCCTCATGAAGATAAAAAAGTATTGGTACACATAAAAGGAGTCTGAAATTAGCGTTGGGCGCGAGCTTGTGAAACAGTCCGTCGACCGATGTTTTTGCGCATGGGAGACCAAGCTCGTGTGAGGAGGGTGGATTAATGGGAAGAGACGTAATGCGATGAAAGAGCTCGTCTAGGGGCGGCTGGGCCTTGCATTTTGGGGCGCGGCGTCCTTCTTAGAGCGCGCAGTCGGCTCGCGCGTGCTGCCGGTTGCGTCGCCTGTCCACTACTTCGAAGGAGGCTGTCGTGACCACTGGCGCCACACCTACCACTTCCACTCAAGACCTTACCGACGGCATGCATTTTTTGGCAGACACCATCATTGCCAATGGCGTGAAGAACATGTACGGCGTGGTAGGCATCCCCGTCACTGACTTTGCCCGCATCGCCCAGGCCAAGGGCGTCAAATACATCGGCATGCGCCATGAAGCGGACGCAGGAAACGCCGCCGCTGCCGAGGGCTTCCTTACCGGCCGTCCTGGCGTGTTCCTCACCGTTTCTGCGCCCGGCTTCCTCAACGGCCTCGCTTCCCTTAAGGAGGCGACCGAGAACGGCTGGCCCTGCATCCAGCTGGCCGGTTCCTCGGTGCGCCATACGGTGGACCTGGAGGAGGGCGAGTACGAGGGCCTCGACCAGCGCGCCTACGCCGTGCCCTTCGCCAAAGACTCCTTCCGCATCGACAAGATCGAGGACATCCCTCTGGGCATCGAGCGCGCCATCCGCACCGCAATGGCGGGCCGTCCTGGCGGCGTCTACGTAGACCTTCCCGACGACCTTATGGGGCAGACCATCGAGAAGTCCGTTGCCGAGAAGATCCTCGTCCCTGCCCAAAACCTCGCCGCTGCCCAGGCAGCCGATCCCGCCATGGTGGAGAAGGCGCTGGAGCTTCTGGAGGGTGCCAAGAACCCCTGGATCATCATCGGCAAGGGCGCAGCCCTGGGTCGCGCCGAGGAAGAGTTGGCGGCGTTTGTCGGCAAGACCAACATCCCCTTCCAGCCCATGTCCATGGCCAAGGGCCTCATTCCCGATGACGACCCCCACTCCACCGCGTCCTGCCGCGGCTTGGCCATGCGCACCGCAGACGTCATCCTGCTGGTGGGCGCCCGTCTCAACTGGATGCTGGGCTACGGCAAAGGCAAGAAGTACAATCCCAACGTCAAGTTCATACAGATCGATATTGATGAGTCTGAGTTTGGCAACGCCCGTCCTATCGACTGCCCCCTGCTGGGCGATGCGAAGACCGTCATGGGCCAGCTGGTGGACGGCCTGGCCACCCATAAGGTGCAGGCAAGCCAGGAGTGGCTGGACCTGCTGGCGTCCGATGCCAAGAAGAACAACGAGCGCTTTGGCGGCGCCGAGACCGCAGACACCGTGCCCATGACCCATCAGAACGCCCTGGGCGCCATCAAGCGCGTGCTGGACAAGAACCATGACGTCTATCTCACCAACGACGGCGCCAACACCCTGGACGACTGCCGCGACATCGTGAACATGTACCTGCCCCGCCATCGTTTGGACTGCGGCACCTGGGGCGTCATGGGCGTGGCCATGCCCTACGCCATCGGCGCGGCCGTGACCACCGGCAAGCCCGTGGTGTCCATCTCCGGCGACTCTGCCTATGGCTTCGCGCCTCTCGAGGTGGAGACTGCCACCCGCTTCAACCTGCCTATCGTCACCGTCGTCCTCAACAACGGCGGCATCTATCGCGGCGACTTCGAGGATCTGGGTGACTCCGGAGATCCTAGCCCCCTGACCTTGGACGCCACGGCCCACTATGAGAAGGTGGGCGAGGCCTTCGGCGCCAAGGGCTACTACGCCACCACCCCTGCCCAGGTAGAGGCATACCTCACCGAGGCCCTGGCCTCCGGCAAGCCTGCCTTCATTCATGTGCAGCTTTCCATCCATGCCGGCAAGGAGTCCGGCCATATTGGCAACCTCAACCCCAAGCCCATCTTTGGCCCGCTGGCTACCGGCGAGTGCGAAGACCTCGATGAGGAGGTTGTTGACGGAAAGCTGGTGCAGGAGAAGCCCGCCCAGCAATAACCTGGCGCACGCCACGCGATCTGTCAGTGAGGAGGCCGCCTGCCAAGGCGGGCGGCCCCTCTTAAGAGAAAAGCCCCTTTATGATCAAGATCATCGTCAACGACATCATCCCCATCTTGGTGATCATGGCTTTGGGATACATCTGCGGCCGCGTTCACTATTTTGATGACGACCAGCGCCAGGGCCTTAACAAGGTAGTGCTGGACATCGCACTGCCTGCGGCCCTGTTCGTGTCCATCGTCAAGGCCACGCGCGAGATGCTCGCCTCCGACCTCATGCTTACCATCCTGTCTTTGGTGGGCGTCACCGGAATGTTCATGCTCAGCTACTGGCTGTGCAAGAAGCTGTTCCATCACACCACCCAGGAGGCGGCCATCTGCGCCATGATCGCAGGCTCGCCCACCATCGGCTTTTTGGGGTTCGCGGTGCTCGACCCCATCTACGGCAACGACGTCACCACCAACCTGGTCATTGGCATCGTGTCCATCGTGGTAAATGCAGTGACCATCCCCCTGGGCTTCTACCTCATCAACAAGGGGCAGAGCGAGCTGCGCGACAAGGTGGCCAAGCAGTCTGCAGCCTCTTCCAACGGCTCCGCTGCTGTGGCGGCTGCCCCTGCCAAAGCCGTGGCCGCTGTCGCGCCGGCGCCTACGCCTGAGGGCGCCCCGGTGACCGACGAGGAGGCCCGCAAGGCCGAGAAGGAGCATGGCATTCGCAAAGAGATCGACGTCATTCGTGCCGAGGAACGCGGCCATGGCAAGAAGCATGTCATCAAGAACCAGAACCTCGCCGCCATCGTCAACGCGGTGAAGAAGCCCGTGGCGGCGGCGCCGCTGCTTGCTGTGGCGTTGGTGCTTCTGGGCGTTCGCGTTCCCGATGCGCTGGATCCCTGCTTCGACCTTATCGCCAAGGCGAACTCCGGCGTTGCCGTGCTCTCCGCTGGCCTGGCGCTCTCTACCGTAAGCCTGGGCATCAACAAAGAGGTCATCTGGAACACGTTCTTCCGCCTGATCCTCACCCCTGCGGTCATCGTGGCTGCGGGCTTCCTGTTGGGCATGGGTTCCGACCCTGCGAAGATCTCCATGCTCTGCATGGCTGTGGCCCTGCCTCCTGCGTTTTCCGGCATCATCATCTCGAGCCGCTACAACATCTATGTGAAGGAAGGCGCCAACTCGGTGGCCGTCTCCACCGTGGGCTTTGCCGCCACCTGCATCCTGTGGGTGTGGCTCATGCCTGTCCTATGCTCCATGTTCCACTAAGGGAGCGGGTATCCGGCGGCCCATTGTTGGGCAGCCTTTGACGGCTGTCGTCATCGCATCCGCTTTGGCATCCAATTCGTTATTAGTGCAGTTTCGGCACTGGGGTTTTGCAAAGCCCCAGTGCCGAAACCCTTCTTATAACGAGGATTGGGCTCAAAGCACGAAAAAGCTACCCTTTTTTCGTAACTGGGGACCCAAATTACGAATCTCGCGCCATATCATCCCGCATGCGCTCCGCCAGCATCCGTCAGGTTGGCATGCGCTCCGCCGGCATCCATCCAGCGCTCCGAGTCTCACGAAAGCACATCTCATGGGCGCAACGAAAAGCTACAGAGTAAGCGAGCGGAAGGGGAGGAGTCGCCCGACAACCCTTCTCAAGCCGTAGGCCGCAGCCACGCAGGGAACGATCCAAGGCGCAAAGCCCCAGCCAAAGAACTCGCAGCCAATGAGCATGCCCGAGACAGGGGAGTTCAGCGCCACGCCGTAGAGCGCCACCATGGCGAGGGCGCCGCAGATCAAGGGGCTGGCTCCCAAAAGGCCCGCGATAGAGGAGCCGAGAAGCGCCCCCACCACAAACATGACGGTCACTTCGCCGCCCCTCAGGCCAAAGCCCAAGCACACGATGGTGAGCAGCAACTTGTAGGCAAAGCCCCAGCTGGGCTGCGCGTGCGCAAGGGCGGGTGCCACCAGTTGGGTTCCCAGGCCGGCCCAGGCAGCGAGCCCGGGGATGAGAAGCAGCGCCAGTGTGACCAACACCGCCCCTGTGGGCAGGCACTTCGCAGGGGAACGCCCCAGCTTGTCGCGCACCAGCTCCAAGCAGCGCACCCCGGCGCCAAAGCAGGCGCCTGCCGCCGCGCAAGCCGCGGCCACCAGGCAGACGGCCCAAAGATCCACAGGAGCGGCCTCCTGCACGCCCACATAAGGGGTGGCCAGCTGCTGGTTGAGAGGGCGCGCGAATGCGGCGGCAATCAAGCAAGAAAGCAAGACGGCAGGCAAATGGCGCAGGGTGATGCGGTGGGCGTGAAGATGCTCGACCAGGTAGGCAAAGACGCCCAGTGGCGCACAGAGCAGTGCCGAGAAACACGCTGCCAAGCCACAGGCGCACGCCCAGGCCCAGGCAGGCTCACCGTCATCCTCCTTCAGGGAGAACCAGGGAAGCAGCAGTGTCCCTACCGAGGCCCCCAGATGCTTGGAGGCAGAATCCGGCCCCACGGAGGCGCCTCCTGCAAGAGACATCAGCGTGCCGAGAAAGACACCAATCCCTTCTCGGACGGGAAAGCGCCTGCGGGACTTCATGGAGTCGATGAGGCTGTCAAATCCAGGAGTGAGGTTCATGGGCAGGCGCAACGCTTGGTAGAGCACGATCTCCAGCAACCCTAGCGCAGGCAAAAGGGCGCTCATCCAGGGGAATGCGCGCCAAAGCTCGCCTATCCAGGAGACGCTGCGGCACAACACAATGTTCGCAAGGCCGCAAAGCAGGCCGCAGACCAGGGCAAAGGCCAGTCTGCGCCGTTCTTGCGCCCAGTCGTGGCGAGCCAGCCGCCCCTGCAGTTGGGCAATCTTCTGACGAAGCGCGGAGCCCACAGTCACCTCCCGTGTATCCGTAGGTTCCTTTTTACCCATGCAGGCAGGCGCATGCCTTGGGATAGGACCTCTTGGGGGGTATAGACCGACGGAAGGCACTCATTGCGTCCGCGCGATTTATTGGGAGGCACCATGGCTCAAACTCCGTCTACCCCTGCGTCTGCTTCGTCGTCTGCGACAAGCCCCCAGCTTCAAGCGATGGATGGCATGACGGCGGCGGCTCAGGCGGCCTATGCGCTCTCGGATGCGGCCTTCATCTATCCCATCACGCCGGCCTCGCGGATGGCAGAGACGGTGGAACGCTGGGCTTGCGACGGCCGCCTCAATTTCTTTGGGTCGCCGGTGGAGGTCAAAGAGATGCAGTCCGAGAAGGGCGTGGCCGGCGCTCTGCACGGTGCCTTGGCAGGAGGGGCCCTTACCTCGACGTTCACCGCATCCCAGGGCCTCATGCTCATGATTCCCAACCTCTACAAGCTCTCGGGCGAGCTGCTGCCGGGCGTGCTCCATGTGACTTGCCGCTCGCTTTCGGCCCATGCCCTGTCGATCTTTGGCGACCATCAAGACATCATGGCCATCAGGGCTACCGGTTTGGCCATGTTGGCAAGCGCCACGGTGCAGGAATGCATGGACTTGTCCTGGGTGGCGCACTTGTCGGCCATCGACGGATCGGTGCCCTTTGTGCACTTCTTTGACGGCTTCCGCACCTCGGATGCCATCGAGACCATCGAGACCATCGACCCCGATGCCATGAAACCGCTGGTAGATTGGGATAAGGTGCGTGCCTTCAGGCAGCGTTGCCTGGAGCCCGAGCGTCCACAGGTGCGCGGCACCGCCCAAAATCCTGACATCTATTTCCAAAATCGCGAGGCTGCCAACCCCTACTACGACAAGCTGCCGGCGCTGGTGCAGGCCAACATGGACAAGCTGGCAAAGCTGTCCGGCCGCCAGTATCATCTCTTTGACTATACCGGTGCGCCGGACGCTACCCATGTGATTGTGACCATGGCCTCGTCGGCCCAGGTGGTGGCCCAAACCGTGGCGCAGCTGCAGCATGAAGGCCGCAAAGTGGGTGTGGTTGCCGTGCGGCTCTATCGCCCCTTCTCCGCGGCTCACCTTATGGATGCGCTGCCCCAGACGGTAGAGTGCATCTCGGTGTTAGACCGCACCAAAGAGCCTGGCAGCCTAGGCGAGCCCCTTTTCGAAGACGTGGCGCTGGCAGTGCTTTCAAGCGGGCGTGCCATCAAGGTCTTTGGCGGCCGCTATGGATTGTCTTCCAAGGATTTCACTCCGGCCCAAGTCAAGGCTGTCTTCGACAACATGGATTCCAGCTCGCCCAAGGAGCGTTTCTCGGTAGGAATCACCGATGACGTCACCTATCTGTCGCTGCCGGTGGGCGAACCCTTCCAGGTGGGCAAGGCGCCCAAGTCCCAGGCCGTGTTCTATGGCTTTGGCTCTGACGGCACCGTGGGCGCCTCCAAGCAGGCGGCGCGCATCCTCTCTCAAGAGCAGGGCGCCTACGTGCAGGAATACAGCTGGTTCGACTCCAAAAAGTCCGGCGGTCTCACCATTTGCTACCTGCGTTTGGACGATGCCCCCATTCAGACCCCCTACCTGATCGACCACGCAGACTACGTGGCCTGTCACAAGTCCATCTATGTGCGCCGCGGCTATCCCATGGCCGGCCGCCTCAAGGAGGGCGGCGCCTTTGTGATCAATGCGCCCTGGGCCACCCCGCAGGACTGGGAGGGTCAGGTGCCCTCCGAGCTCAGGCGGGCGCTGGCCAAAAAGCATGCGAAGCTCTACGCCGTGGACGCCACCTCTCTGGCCGAGAAATGCGGCCTGGGCGGCAAGGTCAACCTCATCATGGAGTGCGTCTACCTCAAGCTTTCGGGCCTTATGGACTACGATCGCTTCCTGGACGCCCTTAAGAAAGACATCGCCCGGGTCTACGCCGCCAAGGGCTCCAAGGTGGTGGACGCCGACATCCAGGCGGTTCAACAAGCCCTGGATTCGCTGGTGGCCGTCGACTACCCCGCCAGCTGGTCCACCGACACCCAAGGCCCCCTCACCCAGGCCCAGGAGCAGGCCGACCGCACCCAGAGCGCCTATGTCAAAGACGTCTTCTGGCCCATGGAGGAGCTCAAGGGCGACGACCTGCCTGTGAGCGCCCTTGCCCCCGACGGCTTTGCGCCCCTGGGCACCACCGCGCTGGAAAAGCGCACGGTGGCCGTGAACGTTCCCCTTTGGGATAGTGACAAATGCGTCCAATGCACCCAGTGCTCCTTCGTGTGCCCCCACGCTGCCATCCGCCCCTTTGTGGCCACAGACCAGGAGCTTTCTGGCGCCCCAGAGGGCTTCGACACCAAGCCGGCCCACCACCCCGATCTCAAGGGCTTGAACTTCCGCATCCAGGTCTTCCCTGAGGATTGCGTGGGGTGCGGCAGCTGCGTCTATCGCTGCCCCGGCCATGCCCTGAGCCTGCAGCCCCTGGAGACCCAGCTCGAGACCCAAAAAGAGGCTCTGGAGTTTTGCCAGGGGTCCATCTCGCTCAAGACATACCTCATGCCTACGACCTCGGTGGTGGGCACTCAGCTCCAGCCTCCGCTCCTGCAGTTCTCCAGCTGCTGCGCCGGCTGCGGCGAGACTCCCCATGTGAAGCTGCTTACTCAGATCTTTGGTGACCGTCTCATCATAGCCAACGCCACCGGCTGCTCCTCCATCTGGGGCGCCTACATGCCGGCCATCCCTTATGCCACCAATGCCGCCGGTCACGGCCCCGCCTGGGGCAACTCCCTGTTCGAGGACAACGGCGAGTACGGCTACGGCATCGCCAAGGGCGTCAAGATCCGCCGAGACCACTTGGCCCAATGCGTCACCGCTGCCCTCTCCCAGAAGGCCTTCGATCCCGAGACCCGCGCCCTCATGTCTACCTGGATCTCCTCCAAAGACGATCCCGACGCCGCCTATCCTTTGGGCGTTGCCATTGCCGAGAAACTCGAACCCTACGCTGACGGACCTCATCCATCGGCTGCCTCTGGCGCAGCGCAGGGACTTGACGAGCGTTCGTTGGCCGCCGAGATCCTGGATTACAAGGAGATGTTTGGCAAGAAGAGCGTCTGGGCCGTGGGCGGCGATGGCTGGGCTTACGACATTGGCTATGGGGGACTGGACGAGGTGGTGGCCTCGGGTGAGAACATCAATGTGCTGGTGCTCGACACCGAGGGCTACTCCAACACCGGCGGCGAGATGAGCAAGGCTACCCAGCTGGGTGCGGTGACCGGTTTCACCTATAACGGCAAGCGCACGCCCAAGAAAGATTTGGGCCTCATGCTCACCCAGTACGGCTACGTCTATGTGGCCCATGTGTCTTTTGGCGCCGATATGAACCAGCTCATCCAGGCCCTCCACGAGGCCGACTCCTACGACGGCCCCAGCGTGGTCATCGCTCTTTGCCCCTGCATCAGCTGGCAGATCGAAGGCGGCATGTCCTCTGTCACAGGCATCATGCACGAAGCCACCCAAACCGGCTACTGGCCGCTTTGGCGCTTCGACCCACGCAAGAGCGCTCAAGGAGAAGACCCCTTGACTGTTGACTCTCCCGCACCTTCCAAGCCACTCAAGCCATTCTTGGCCAAGATGCGCCGCTACGAGAGCCTGGCCGATCGCGAGCCCCAGCTTTCCAGCCGCCTCCAGTCTGAGCTGGCCAAGGATAGCGACGCTGTGTATAAGCATCTGAGCGGCCTTGTAGATATGTATGGCTCTCAAGACAAAGGCGAGGTTCAGTAGCATGACCTAACTTGAGACATAGTGTTCCAAGCCCTTTTCAACTTACCAGCGTCCATAAAGCGCGGTGCAATAAAGCGGCACGCAGGTTCTAAGTGAGCCTGCGTGCCGCAGTTTGTTTCAGTGGAGGTGCGGGGTTGGAAATAGTCATGCAATGAAAAATAATATGTTGTAGTTATACAAAAAACAAAAAGAAATATACATAACATAACTGGCATAACAGTTAGTACATAGTTCCTACATAAGTGATCGTGAATGACTGAATAATATTTAATGAGCAATGTAACAGGCATAATACGAACTGATAGATTCAGTAATAGAACTAACGGATAGGATCGATCCCGCTCTATTGAATGTGAAGAATACATGTGCTCTAATCTCAATAACAAGAAAAAATACGATATAGAAGGAGGAGAGAGTGATTGGTCAAGACGCGGAGTTTCCAAAAGTAACCGTGATTCTCAGGCGAACGCCCTTAGAGGCAGCGCGGACTATCGCAGCCCAGATGACCAAGAGTCGCATTCGATCCATGGAGGTATCTCTGGTCACCGACGATGCGCTCGACACCATTCGCGCGCTCAATGATGAATTTGGCGATGAACTCCATATCGGCGCCGGCACTGTGCGAACGGTGGAAGAAGCTCGTGCAGCGATCGATGCGGGCTCTTCGTTCCTGCTTTCCCCAGTGGGTTTCTCTCAGGGAATCATCGATGTGGCTAAGGATGCGGGCGTTGTCTCGGTGCCCTCAGGCTTCAGTCCCACCGAGATAGCCACTATGTTTGATATGGGGGCAGATATCGTAAAGGTCTTCCCTGCCAGTCGTCTGGGGCCTGCGTATCTCAAGGATCTGGCCGCTCCTCTTGGCCCTTTGCCTCTCATGGTGGTAGGCGGCATCAATGCCCAGAACGTCCAAGACTACTTTGATGCGGGCGCTTCCTATGCAGGTATTGGTTCGGGCTGTTTTAACCCAGACGATGTGGCCACGCTCAATGGCGAGGGTATTGCTCGCTCCCTAGCAAAGCTCGAGAAAAACGTGAGGTGGTAGCAGTGGCTATGTTCAGTGTTTCTCCTGAAGACGTATTGCTCGGGCTTAAGGCAACAAGCCAAGAGGAGGTCGTTCATCTGCTCTGTGAGCACTTGGCTGCCCAAAAAGACATTGTTCCTGGCTATGAGGAGAGCTTGCTGGAGCGCGAAGAGAACTATCCTACCGGTCTTGTCCTAGGCGAGGTTTGTGCGGCTATCCCTCATACCGACCCTCAATATGCCCGCACCACTAAGCTCGTCGTTGCTGCGTTGGCGAATCCAGTGGCATGGAAGAACATGGAAGACCCTGACGAGCAAGTAGAGGTGTCAGTGGTAGTGCTCAGCCTTTTTGATAAGCCTGAGAAGCAGCTAGAAGCACTTCAAAAAATCATGGGAATCATCCAAGACCAAAGCGCGCTCAAGAAGGTCCTAAACGCTTCGAATGTAGATGAAGTAGTAAGAATATTTAACTAGATAGGAAAGGCATTATGGAGAGGAAGACCGTCATCGTATGCTGCGCATCGTCAATGATCACCTCCACGGTTGCTGTGGAGAAGATCAAGGAAGTTGCGAAAGCCATTGGCGCCCCTGAACCCAATTTCATTCAGTGCAAGTTCTCCGAGGTGCTTGGCAATCTCGCTACCAACCGCGTGGATCTGATTGTTCCCACAGGCAAGCTCAAGGGCATTGAGACCGATGTGCCCATCGTAAAGGGGACTGCCTTTATTACCGGTGTGGGCGAGCAGGCTGTGCTCGACAAGATCGCAGAAGAGCTTAAGAAGTAGCGCTGAGAGATAAGAGCGCACAAGCATTAGGAGGCTTGTTCCATGGAGATCGTGATCACCGCCTTGCAGACATTCGCGTCGCTGGGCCCTATGTGCATGATGCCTATCATCATCTTTATTTTGGGCCTCATCTTCCGCGTGAAAATGAACACTCTTTTGAAGTCCGCTCTTCTTGTGGGCGTTGGTTTTGCGGGCGTCAATATCGTCATCAATTGGTTCGTAGGTCAGGTGGCCGGCAGTGTCCAGGCTATGGTTGCTAACTGGGGCATACAGACGTCCATTATGGATGTGGGCTGGCCGGCCCGCGCTGCTGCTACCTGGTCGTTCCCCCTGGCAGCTCCTGTGGTTTTCGTTATCCTCGGCGTGAACGTAGTGATGCTTCTCATCAAGCAGACTCGCACGGTGATGGTGGACTTCTGGTCGTATAACCACTACATCTTCACGGGCGCCCTCGTATGGTATGCCACTGGTGGAAACCCCTGGATTGCTCTTGTGGCCGCAGCTATCGACGCAATCATCTCGTTCAAGCTTGCCGACTGGACCACTCCTGTGGTGGAGGATTACTTCGAGCTCGAAGGCGTCAACTTCCCCACGTCCAACTCGGTTTGCTGGGCCCCCATCGCTTTCTTCCTCGATTAGCTTTGGGGTGTTATCCCCGGCCTCAAGAACGTCAACGCTTCTCCTGCAGGCATCCAAGAACGCTTTGGTTTTGTTGGCGAGCCTATGTTCATGGGCCTGATATTTGGTGCTCTTATCAGCATTCTTGCCGGCGATCCGGTGGATCAGATCATGATCGTCGCCATGAGCACCTCGGCCACCATGGTCCTGACTCCCAAGATGATGCAGATCCTCATGCAGGGCCTGCTCCCCTTTGCTGACGCCGTCAAAAACACCCTGTCCAAGAAGTTTCCCGATGCCAACTTCACCATGGGTGTCGATGCCGCTCTGACCGTGGCTGATGATTCCGTCATCACTGTAGGCATCATCATGGTGCCCATCACTCTAGTGCTTGCGGCTTTCTTGCCTGGCAACAAGCTCCTTCCTGTGGCCGACATTGCCTATCAGGCCATGTGGCTGGCCGCGTGGCCCTGCGCCTTTGGAAAGGGCAACATTGTTCGTGGCATCCTGTCGGCAACCCTTATTACCGCAGCCGTACTGCTTATCGGCACTGCCATGGCTCCCGTTCACACCGAGCTTGCGCTTACCGGTGGATTTGTCCTTCCCGAAGGCATGGAGCTCATTAGCACCGAGGATGCCGGTACGCACCTCATCGGTTACCTGCTCTCTCTCGTGGGCGGTCTGTTCGCTTAATCGGTTTGTTCATCTGGCCCAGGGGAGAAGATCCCCTGGGCTCTTCTGGAAGCTAGGGATAAATATGAAAATTACCGATGTGGAGCTCTTTGAGGTTAAGCCCCGTTGGATCTTTATCAAGGTAAACACCGATGAGGGCATTTCTGGTTGGGGTGAGCTTATCTCTGGTACCAAGACCCGTACTGTGGTGGAGGGAGCCAAGGAGCTGGCCGAGCGCATTGTTGGCCGAAATCCCTTTGAGATCGAGCGTCTCTGGCAGGAGTTGCACCGTTCCTTCTTTCGTGGCGGCCCCATCAACGGCACTATTGTCTCGGGCATTGAGATGGCGCTCTGGGATATCAAAGGTAAAGCCTTTGGCGTGCCCGTGTATGAGCTTCTTGGGGGCGCTGCTCGCGATCGTATCCGTGTGTATTCTTGGATTGGCGGAGATCGCCCCTCAGACGTTGCCGAACAAGCTAAGAGCCGCCTTGATCGCGGCTTTCGTGCAGTGAAGATGAACGCCACTGAGGAACTTCACTACGTTGACACCTACGACAAGGTGAAGGCGGTAGTGGATCGCATCGCCTCTATCCGCGAGGTCTGCGGCGACGATATCGAAGTAGGCATCGACTTTCACGGTCGTGTGCACAAGCCTATGGCCAAGGTGCTTGCTAAAGCTCTTGAATCCTATCACCCCATGTTCTTAGAGGAAGTGGTGCTCCCTGAGAACTGGGAGGTCTTTGACAAGATCGCCAGTGAGGTTGCTGTTCCTCTGGCCACCGGTGAGCGACTTTATACCCGATGGGAGTACAAGACCTTATTCCAACAAGGGGCCATCGACATCATTCAGCCCGACGTGGCTATGTGCGGCGGCATTCTCGAGACGCGCAAGATCTGCGCCATGGCCGAAGCCTATGATATGGCCGCAGCGCCCCATGCTCCCTATGGACCTATCGCGCTGGCTGCCACGCTTCAGGTGGATGCCTGTACTCCTAACGTGTTCATCCAGGAGCAGAGCTTTGGCATCCATTACAACCAGGGCTTCGACATTCTCGACTTCATTGAGAACAAGGATATCTTCGAGTTCGAGGATGGCTATGTGCAGATTCCCAACAAGCCTGGCTTGGGTCTCATCATGGATGAGGAGAAGATCCGCCAAATCTCTGCTGAGGGGCTTGTGTGGCGTAACCCTGCTTGGAAGAACTATGACGGCACCATTGCCGAGTGGTAGGAATCATGGTTAATACGGTACTGGGTCCCGTGGATGCTGCCCAACTAGGCACTACCTATATCCATGAGCATCTTTATGTGAAACCTAACGAACTGCCTGCATTCTATCCTTACACCTTAGATGATGTGGATCGAGGCATCGAGGAAATCGAAACCTTCATGGCTGCAGGCGGATCGACCATCGTCGAGCTCTCTCCGCTCAACTTTGGCCGAAATACCGAAGCTTTGCGGGTTATGGCTCAACGCACAGGATGCCATATTGTGTGCGTGACTGGACTCCACAAGGAGGAGCACCTGCCTAAGTGGTTTGACGCTCTTTCTGATGCCGAGGTGGCAGAGGTGATAGCTGATGAGATCGAGAGGGGCATTGGAACTCATCACGTCAAGCCAGGTGCCGTCAAGGTAGGCACAAGCTTAAATGCCGTTACAGAGCGCGAGCACCGTGCCATCAGGGTCTGCACCGCTGTGGCTGTTGAGCATCAGATGCCCATGATCACTCATTGTGACAAAGGCACCATGGCCTTAGAACAACTGGCTCTTATCGAGGCTGAAGGGATGGACCCAAGCCACGTCTGTCTCTCCCATGTGGACCTGACATTGAATGCTGCCTATATTGCGGCTATTTGCAACACTGGAGCCTATGTGAGTCTCGACCATGTAGGGAGGGATCTCGACGGCCGCGATCATGAACGCGTGGCAATGATCAGGGAGCTTGTGGAGATGGGCGTTGGCGACAGGCTTTGTTTGGCTGGGGATATGGGCAAGAAGGATTACTGGCCTGCTTATGGGGGGAAGCCAGGCCTCGCCTATATTCTCACGGACCTTAAGAAGGAACTGGTAGCTTGTATTGGTGACGAGGCTTTTGACGCCATGATGACGGATAATCCCCAGCGTTTGCTTAACTGGGGGTAGTCAGATACGAGACAATGCGCCGTGTAAATCGCGGGCGGTTCGGGGCTAAAGAAGCCTTGAGCCGCCCGCTTGCTCTAAAATGCCCTCAGAATAACTAATGAAATGGTGGGAGCAATCGTGTCTCGTTCGTCAAAGTGGGTTGTAGCTTCGAGCGCCGTTACATTCGGTCGATTTGCGGATGGACCTGTGAGGCGCCTGGAAGAGGCAGGATGTGAGGTGCGTCTTAACCCCTATGGTCGCCCACTTACCAAGGGTGAGATGGTGGAGTTCGCCGGAGACGCCCATGCGATAATTCTAGGCAATGACCCATTGCCCGCGAGCGTGATTAAACGCCTGAGAAAACTGCGTATAATTGCCCGCTACGGCGTGGGTTTTGATGGCGTCGATCTCGCCGAAGCACGGGCGCGGAATATCCAAGTAACCTACGCGCCAGCAACCAATCGCGAGGAGACGGCCGATTTTACTATGGGCCTTATTCTAGATCTGGAACGCCATATCTCGCAGATGGTCATATCCACGCGCAGCGGGGGATGGGATAAAGTCGCAGGTACAAGCCTCTATGGTAAGACTATTGGCATTGTGGGTGTAGGCCAGATTGGAAGCGCGGTGGCGCGGCGTGCCATGGGTTTTGGAATGGATATTCTTGGCTACGATATCGTGCAGAGGAACGAGCCCACCATCTATGGCGTTATATATACGACTTTGAATGACTTGCTTCGACGTTCCGATGTAGTGACTATCCATACTCCTCTTAACGATGGGACTCGAAACCTTATAGGCGCTCGCGAACTTCGGATGATGAAAGATTCTGCGATCCTTATCAATACGGCACGCGCGGGCATTGTTCGTCACGACGCCCTTAATAAAGCGCTCCTAGAAGGACGGCTTAAGGGTTTTGCTACGGATGTTTTCGATAGAGAGCCACCCATTCATCAACCCTATTATGACTATGAGAATGTGCTGGTAACCCCACATGTTGCAGGTAACACTTATGAGTCCAGCGAGCGCATGGGCAACGTGGTGGTGGACAATATTTTGGCCGTCAAAGATGGCGTGGAGCCGCCCGATCCTGTTACTAGCCAGCTGCTCTATGAGTCTGCGGTGAGCATGGGTTTGAACACACAGGGCATGCTCCTTTGAGCTGATGTCTGGTAGAGAAGTTTGACAAATAACGAATATATTTGGTAGCTACCATTTTTGGCAGAAAAAGGCGGCATGCTGTCATTGGAGGCAGTCATGCCGCACTTGGCCGCGATAAACCCTTAATTACTCGCGATTTACCAGGGCGTCGCGGATCTCCTCAAGCAGCTGCAGCTGCTTGTCCTCGGGAGTGGGCTCGGCGGTAGCTTCCTCGAGTTCCTCGACGTTCTTCTTGGTCATCACATCGTGGGCAGTGTTGATGGCCTTCACCATGAGGAAGACCACCAGGGCGATAAGCAAGAAGTTGATGATTGCCTGGATGAAGTTGCCCCACATGATGGTGGCGCCGCCCACCTGGGTCTGGATGCCAGAGAAGTCAATGCCGCCGATAATCACGCCGATGAGGGGCATCACCACATCGTTTACCAGCGAGCTCACGATGGCAGTGAACGCGGCGCCAATGATCATGCCTACTGCGAGGTCGATCACCGATCCGCGGGAGATGAACTCTTTAAACTCGGCCCAGAGGCCCTTGCTTTGCTCGGCAATTTTCTTAGGATCCTGCGACATGGGACTTCCTTTGTTTTGGAGACAGACGCGCCGGCCGTCTCGAGCAACAGTGCTTGAAGAAGAATTCCCTAAAATGCCCCAGACTTTCCTTCTAGTCGGTTCAGGTTTCTTAAGGCTCCTGCCAAGAAACCCCGCCTCCCCAGGATGGGCTTCGACAGAGGAAGCCAGTCATGAGAGAGGGAGGGTTTCTCGGCAGAATGTCAAATACGAGGCGCGAAGAGGATCGAGTGGCCTTCCTGCTTAGGCATAGGCACTGGGCGTGCCGTCGAGCAGAGAGCGGCCCACTCCCGCCAGGGCGTCGTTATACATGCGGTCCCCCAGGATGAACGTGCCGGTCCAAGCCATTAGGGGAACGTCGCACTCGACCAGGGAGATGGTGGACTGGGCCAGAGTTTCAGAGGCAGAAGCCACTGGTACCAGCGGGATGCCCTGGGCCTGGAGGCGCCTGGAAGCCTCGGCCACATCAGGAAGCTCTATATGCGTCTCTGCCTGCATGGCAAAGAGCTCGTGCTGGGCTTGATCGCTGATGTCTGGATCTCGCTGGGCCAAGGTATAGCAAGCCGCTGCAAGATCATGTTGCCCAAGATGCCAATAGGCATAGGCCATGCGATAGAAGCAGTAGGGGAAAAGCGCCAGATCAGGAGCCACCTTAAGTGTGTCGATGATGGCCTCTATGGTAGCCTGCCAATCTTGCATGTCGCCTAGCACCACCGCACGCTGCAGACGAGGGCGGCTGGAGCTAGGGGCAATGGCGATAAGCTGGTCGAGGATGGCTAAAGCGCTGGGGTAGTCATCGAGGTCGCGATAGCGATTGCTCAAAGAGTACTTGGCGGCGAAGTAGGCGTCGGGCACGCGGAAGTAGCGAAGCTTATGAGGATCTGCCGCATGCTCTGGAGAAAGCGCCAGCGGGTCTTTGAGCGCATCGATGCCCGTGAGAAGTGTGCCTCCTGGAGGGGCGTTATGGATGGTCATGCGGGCATAGTATCCGTCGCAATAGAGGGGCACCAAGCCCTCTTGAGCGCCATAGTCTTTCTCATAGGCTTCCAACACCTCAGCAGCCAAGGTCTCCAACCGCATGATGGCCACCACGGGGCTGTCTTTTTCTTCCTCGACAATCTGGTCCACTTGCTGGGTGGCCTCAGGATAAAAATCGCGATTTACCTCAAGTTCGCAGACACGGTCGGCACGTAGCAGGTCCTTAAGACGGTCGGGGAGCTCTCGCTGGTCTTCTGAGGGGTCACAGCGGCGAGAGGTAAGCCCCTCGACGCGGAAGGATTCTACAGCTTGGTGGCCACCTGAGAATCGAGCAGCCTGGCCAAGATCGGCTGCGACTTCTCTTGGCTTAGTGCTGGAATGGCAGCTCTCGAGGGTTGCGAGCACATGGGATTCAAAAGTGCTGCGGGTGAAGGAGAAAGACATGATGCAGTCCCCTCCCAATGAGCCGGCGAACCCATTGACCACGCAATTCATGATGCAGACGTTTGACTCAAAGGCAGTGCTTGCGAGGAATGTGGCGAGATAGATGCCAGAGAGATTGGCAAGGTCCTGTTTTGTGGTGTCCCTTCCGCTCTCTGAGGGAGTGGGCATGAGGTCTGGATCAGGCACCGCGTACTCGAAGGTTGCCACGCCCAGTTTGATATCAATATCACAACGGTACTCCAGACGAGTGAAGAAGGGGAACCGCTCGCAAGATTGAGAGATACGCGTGCGTGCATCCCATTCGGAGCCCTTGGGAGCGCTGAAACCTTGTACGGTGCGCAGCGGGTTCTCGTCGGAGGTGGTACTGAGCTTGTGAGTCTCAATGAGGTTTAAAAGACCGATCGTGTTTTTGTAGACATCAAAGGATTGAATGTAGTCTTCGTCTTTGGAAGCCAGCGCGCTCTCATTGTCCAAGATGAGCTGGATGCGGTTAATGGCGCTTTCCACTTTGAGGAACTGGCGACGATCCTCCAAAGGAAGGTCGGAGGGCATGCGGATCCACCAGAGGTTGGAAGTGGGAAGCCTCACGATAGTGCAGTCGTATTTGGCTGCCAGCGGACGCAGGAATTTTGCTCCTGATCGCGCCAGGATACGGGCGCTATAACGAGCTAGGGGATTGGCTGAATCGCTGGCTTCAAGGAGGCGGTCCAGGGCATCTGGCAGCGGGCTCTTGGTGAGAACGTCCAGTGAGAATGCTTCCTGACTGTTTTCGTCTGATCCATCAGAAGTCTCATAAAGAGTCACAAAGCAGGCGCTTGCGAGGGCAATGAGCTCACAAAGTTCCAGCTCTGGGGCGTCCGGTGAAGTAAGAGCGCCGTTGAACCTCTCAGGGAGCTTGGTGAGCTTGTATTTGTGGCGGCCAGTGGCCTTCCAATAAGCAAAGGGAGGAGCATCTTTGAGGTCTGCGGTGATGGTGCCCCTTCTACCTCCGCCTTCTGGAACCACACGCATAAAGGGCGCTGTGGCAGGAGGCTCGTTTTGGGGTTCTTCGCATGGCCAAAACTCGCCGTTTGGCCCTATGCAGCCATAGATTTTGACATTGCTGCCGTCAAGAAGGCGGGCCAAATAACCCCATCTAGGGGCGCGAGGGT
Source organism: Olsenella sp. KGMB02461 (assembly GCF_012584445.1). GTDB lineage: Bacteria > Actinomycetota > Coriobacteriia > Coriobacteriales > Atopobiaceae > Leptogranulimonas. Next base: position 1,110,413 of record NZ_JABAHI010000008.1, on the reverse strand, counting down.
GGATCGAAGCAGGATCTATCTGAGCCCAGTTCCACCCACATTCAGTCCATGAGCGGGTGGTGGGCTCAAGCAATACCAGCCCGCTCGAGAGGGCGGAGCCCTCCGAAGAGGGCTCCTGACCCAAAAGATCGGGGAAGGTGGTGATCTTGCTGTAGGGCGGCAGGTGCAGAGTGGCAGATGTCTCCATGGACCTTCCTTTAATGTCGCCCCGTCTCGAATTACTCCTCCGAGAGACGCTCGAAGGCGTTCATGAGAGGCGGGATCATTTGCTTCTTGCGGCTTACGACGCCAGGCAGCACGGCCATGCCTTCTTCAGGCTCGACACCAAAAGCGGCCTTGATGACAGCCTCGGCGCCCTCGCCGTAATAGAGCAGATCTGTGGTCTGGGTCTTCACATCGGTAAACATATACAAAATGATGGGAAGATCCTCGTTCTTAGCTGCGTCAGCCAGATAGGGGCGCAGCAGGTCCTCTGCGGCGCGGCGGCTGGCCTCGGTCATGTAGCTGCCTTGGCCTACGCCAAAGCGTGCGCTGCCTCGAGAGAAGACTTTGAAGTCGCCGTGGAAGACTTCGTCAGCGGTACGGCCAGTGAGGTCTGCGCCGGCTTCAAACATCTCATCTGCATAGGCATCGATGTCTACCCCTACGATACCAGCCAGTTCCTGGGCTGCAATACGGTCTTGATCCGTGCAGGTGGGGGAGCGGAAGGTGAGTGTGTCGGAGAGGATAGCCGAGAGCATGAGACCTGCGATGTGTGGCGGAGGAGTGACGCCGTTCTCGTCATACATCTGCTTGACGATGGTGCAGGTGCAGCCAACCGGCTGGTTGCGGAAGAGTGCGGGGGCAGAGGTTTCGATCGAGCCAATGCGATGGTGGTCGATGATTTCAAGAATGATGGCATGAGACAGGCCGTCTACCGCCTGGGAGACCTCGTTGTGGTCTACCAAGATGACGTGCTTGCGCTTGATGTCGAAGAGGTTGGCAGAGGTAATGACACCGTCAAAATGGCCCTCTTCATTGATGACAGGGAAGAAGCGGTGGCGGGTTGAGCTCATGACCTTGCGGACGTCTTCCACGGTGGTATTGACGGAGAACTCGACGAGGTCGTGGTCGAGCATGATGGAGCGCACCGGCATAGACATGCAGATGAGACGGGTGGCTGCGTAGGTATCGTAAGGGGTGGTGATGATGCGGCAGCCATGGTGCTCGGCAGAGCTCTTAAGCGCGCGAGTCACAGGGGCGTCGCAGCAGATGATGAGGCAGGCAGCGCCGCTTCCCACCGCGTAGTGCTGGGTCTCATAGCGGTTGGTGACAAGTACGATATCGCCCTCTTCGATAGTGTCTTCCATCATCTCAGGGCTGGTGCCTACAAAGACGCGGCCGCTGGTGATGACGTCATCAGGATTGCCCAACACCATTTCGCCGTTGAGGGTCTCGATCACATTGCGGTAGCTGGTGCGAGCGGTTGCCAAGACATCGGTGTCGAAGATGGCCATATTGGCGTTGGCGATGTCTTTTACGGTGACCAGGCCGCGCAGGTCCTCGTTCTCATCAGTGATGCAAAGGGTGTCCTGATGCTCTTCGCGCATGAGGTTCCAAGCGGCATAAAGCGACATCTCGCCATTGATACCCTTTTGCTTTTGATATTCAAGGTCCTTGATTTGGGGACGCACTGAGGTAATGAGCTCCGGCTCCTCGACCCCCCAACGCTTCAACACAAATGCAGTCTCGCGATTGATATTGCCGCAACGGCGGGGCTCAAAAATCTTAGGGCCCAGCGCGTTTTTAAGGTAGGCGTAGGAGATGGCGGAACAAATACTGTCAGTATCGGGATTTAAATGCCCGATGACATTTACTTTGCGGATGGACTCTGCCATGGTTTGCTCCTTGAATAGGTGAGTGTCTTTAGGCGTGAAGGCTACCTGAAGACAAACATAGCTTTAAATACCACCTATTAGAACAGGACTTTTCTCCTAGTGGCGCGGTGAATGAGTTAAGGCACCCGATCGTCACCGCACCTACAAGATATCAGAACATATGTTCCATTCAAGAGCGAATTAGTGTACAGTGACAAAAAACATTAAGGGTAGGGGCGGCTATGCGATTGCTACATCTTTCAGATCTTCACGCGGGCAAACGGGTGCGCGGATACTCCATGGAAGAAGAACTTAGATCTGCACTTGATCAAGCCGTAAGGCTCTGCGAAGATCGCGCCGTTGACGTGGTGCTCTTAGCGGGCGATCTCTATGACAATGCACAGTCCAGCGACCGGGCGATAGATCTTATCGGCAGCTTTTTAGAGGCCCTTGCCGAGAAAAACATCACCGTGGTGGCGACTCCAGGAAACCATGATTCGGCTGCCCGGGTGGGCTATGGGTCAAAGTTACTGGCTTCCCGCGGGGTACATGTCACCGGTCCTCTTAAAGAGCCCGTAAAGCCTGTGATAGTGAGTGATGAGGAGGGGCCGGTATATATCTGGCCTATCCCCTTTGTGCGCCCGGCTACGGTACGCGCCGCTTTGGATGTCAAAACAGACACCTATACGATGGCACTCAAAGCCCTGGTGGATGCAATGGGCATCGATACTTCCCAGCTCAATGTCTGCGTATCCCACCAATTTGTCACCAATGGCCTGGTGAGCCCCCAACGCTCAGAGAGTGAGTTGAACGTGGGCGGCACAGACAATGTCGACGCGTCGGTCTATGAGCCTTTTGATTATGTGGCGCTGGGTCACCTGCATAGGCCTCAGAAGGTGGCTCGGGATACGGTGCGTTATGCCGGATCTCCGGTGAAATACTCTGTGAGCGAGGCGTCCAACGAAAAGTCGATGGTGCTAGTCGAAATGGGATCCAAGAAAGATGGCGCCTGCGAGACTTCCATTGAGCTGGTACCCATTGAGCCAGTGCATGATTTGAGAAAGATTCGCGGTCCGTTGGAGGAGCTTTTGAGTCCGGAAGTACTAGCTTCGGCACCTGCTGATGATTATGTGTATGTGACGCTTACAGATGATGCCATGCCATTGGACGCCATGGGCCGCTTGCGCGAAGCCTACCCCAATTTGATGGGACTCGAGCTGCAGACAGAGATAGATGCAGAGGATGAACTGCCATTGATGCCGGTAGAGGCTGAGGCTTCTTTGGAAGCGCTGTTTGGCGAGTTTTTTGAACTGCAGACAGGTCATTCTATGAGTCCAGAACAGGTGGCTGTAGTGGAAGCCTCCGTCGAAAACTTGGAGGCCTAAGCCATGAGACCGCTTACCCTTACCATGAGCGCCTTTGGGCCCTATGCAAAAGAAACTACCATCGACTTCGAGCAGCTGGGAACTTCGGGCCTTTATTTGATTTGCGGCGACACCGGTGCTGGTAAAACCACTATTTTTGATGCAATTACCTTTGCGTTGTTTGGCAGTACTGCCAATGATGGAGATAACGACAGCACTCTATACTCTCAATTTGCCGAGTTTGGCACTCCTGGCTACGTGGATCTGGAGTTTGAACTCAAAGGCATACGCTACAAAGTGCACCGCACCTTGTTCTATGAGAGACCAAAGCAAGGCAAAAAAGGCGTCACCACCAACAAGCCCACTGTAGAGCTTTGGGAGGGTGTTGAGAGCGGGGCTATTCCTCAAGGAATTTCGCCTATTACGAAAAAGCTCGAGGTAACCAGGCGCATCGAGGAGCTTTTAGGACTTAGCCAGAAGCAGTTCATGCAGATAGCCATGATTGCTCAGGGCGATTTTGCACGCTTGCTAGAGGCCGATACCAAAGAGCGCAAAGAGGTGTTCTCGACGCTCTTCCACACAGCCAACGCGGGTGTCTTACAAGAGATGCTCAAGTCGCAAGCGGCTTCAGTGGAGGCTGAAGCTAAAAATATAAAGAATCAGGCTCGCACCGAAGTGATTCGAGCTCAAGGTGCGCCCAAACTTGTGGAGGAGCTTGAGAATTGGGCACAGGGCGAAGCTGCCACCGTAGCTGATCCTCTTAGCGTAGTCGAGGAACTATGCAAGGCCGACGAAAGTGAACGCGCAGAACTCTCGGCGGTTCTCGCACAATTCCAAAAAGAGTCCTCTGAGCTTGAGCGTCAGCGTCAGCTTTTGGAGCGTGCTCAGGAGCTCGATGATTCCATTGCTCGGATGACTTGCCAGCTTCCAGAATTGGAAAACGCTGTTGCCAGGGCCAAGAATCGTTATAGCGAGGCCCAGAAAAACGAAATTCAAGAGCATCATCTTACGGCTCAAAGCCTTGCAATAGAGAAAGAATTTGACGACTATCTTGCGGTGGATGCACAGCGTGAGGAAGTAAACAAAGCGCAGGCTGCCGAGAAAAGCGTTCAACAGGCAAAGGATGTCGCCCAGGCGCAAGAGTCTGAGGCGAAGGCTGCCCTTGATGCGGCTGATGCAAGGATTGCTCAACTTGCTGAGGTAAATACACAACGTCTTGAGACTTCCGAGATGCTCAACGGCATCCAAAAGAAAGTGGAATCTCTTGAAAGGCGTATTGGCACCTGTGGTCAGGTAGCCACGTTGGCAAAGGATTGCCTCAATAAAACAGTTGACTATAACCAGTTGCAAAAAGCAGCTCAGGATGCAAAAGATCGCTGGTCTATGGCCGACAATGCTCGCAGCAATGGCGTGGCAGGAATTCTGGCTCAAAAGCTCCAAGAAGGTCAGCCCTGCTTGGTATGCGGAGCTACTACTCATCCGTCACCTGCCCCGCTGGCCGAAGACATGCCTACAGAAGACGAGTTAAATGATTTACAGGAAGCCCGCGATCAGGCCATTGAGATTCGAGACGCAGCAGCAAAGGAGCTCTCCTCTGCTCAGGGGCGCTTTGAGACCGCATGGAACGCATTGGATCCGGAAGATCAAACTGCACTAGGCACCAGCTTTGAGTCTGTAGATCAGGTAGCGGCTCTTGCTAAGAAACAAGTAGCTGCCCTTAAAGAAATGGTGAAAGGTGAAAAGCGCCAAAGAAAAGCCCTTGAAACCAAGCTTGATAGTTTAAAGGCATTAGAAAGGGAATCCCAGGAGCTTCAGCAGAGCATTGGGACTCTCAAGAAAGCCCAAGAAGAAGCCCAAGCAGCTCTTAAAAGCGCGCTGGAACAGCAAGGCCAAGCTTCCAGTGCATTGGCTGCTGCAAAGGAGCGCTTGAGCACTCTGGCCAGTGGATTGAGCTATCCAAGTCTCGATGAAGCAAGAAAAGCTGCTCAAGGGTTCCATGATCAGGCGGCAGAGTTGAAGCGAATTCGTGAGGCCGCACAAAAGACACTGCAAGAGAGTCAACAAAAACTTGAGCAAACAGCTCAGCAGCAGTGTCTTTTGAAAGAACAGCGAGACAAGCTTTCTGTGCCAGACAAAGAGGTCTATCAAAAAGATCGCGATGCCTGGGAAGCGCAAGGCCAAGCATTGCGCGATCGGCAAGATGCATTGGCGGAAAGAACAGCTGCCAATAGCGGGGTAAAGAAAGTGCTTGAAGAATTGGCATCTCGCCAAGATCAGATCCGAGATGAATTCAAAGTACTTGAGCCTCTTGGCCGCGTGGCAAGGCGTGAGGGAATTCACAAGGGTCTTGATTTTGAGACTTTCCTGCAGGCCCGTTGGTTCGATCGTGTGCTCGCAGCAGCTAATCGCAGGCTCTCTTCCATGACTCAAGGACGATTCGCCCTAGAGCGATCGGTTGAGTCTAGGGACCTTCGAGGCGCAACAGGTTTGGATATCAATGTCTTCGATGCTTACACCGGTAAGCGTAGGCCAGCTTCTACGCTTTCGGGCGGAGAGATGTTCAAGGCGTCGCTCTCATTGGCATTGGGGTTGTCTGATGTGGTGCAGTCTCAGGCGGGAGGTGTGCGCCTAGATGTGATGTTTGTCGACGAAGGCTTTGGCTCATTGGATACCGAGTCACTGGGATTGGCCATCAATGCGCTTACCAATCTCACGGGCGATTCTAAGCTTGTCGGCGTCATCAGCCACGTCGACCTCATGCGTGAAACCATCCCTAAGCAGATAGTGGTGACGCGAAGCAAAACTGGGTCTGAGGCCAGATTGCATCTGGATTAGCTCAGAGCAGCACTTAGGGGTGAGGCCTAAAAGCCCCTCTGCCACAAAACAGAGGGGCTCATAAGAAAGGACGATTATAAGTAAGCCCATCGCCAGCAGCCTACCTATAAAGCGAGGTGGCCTTAGGCTTGGGTCTGCGCGTCTACGCCGCGCACCTGAGTATAGGTGCGGTCCGGGAAGAGCAGCTCGCATACCGTGTTCCAACCAAAGGCGGTGCCACGGGCATAGGGGCACCCAATGCAGTTGTCACGGAAGCACACCTGCTCGCTTTTGGCCACGCCTTGAGGCTCCACATCCTTGCCCATGGCAGCGAGCACTTGAGAGGCAATCTGCTGCATGCCAAGCTTGGTGGGGTGGGTGCCGTCAGCGGCATCGTAGTCCAGCATGAAGGCCCGGGCGTCGGCCACGTGGCAGTTCTCCCACTGACCAGCCGCAATGCGAATGGCGTTGTTGTAGCGGTCAAAGTGATTGCCGCGGTAGGGATAGGTGAAGCAGGTGCTGTTGGTGCCTGTGAGGCGGCCCACGGGAAGGGTGATGCACCACACTTCGACGCCAGGGTTGTCACAGACAATGTTTTGCAGCATGCGGCTATAGGCCTCGCCAAACTTCTCTGCGGCATCCACAGGAGCCATGGCAGGAGGCTCGACGGGATACTTGGAAAGATCGATGTTGTAAGGGGTGGCGGTGCCGCGGCCAAGCATTTGGTTAAAGGTGCCACCCCAACCAAAGTCGTTGATGCCCATGAAGATGAGCACAGCATCGGGATGAACGCCGTTTTTTTGCAAGGCATTGGTGCGCATGCGAGACTCGCCCGCTGGGTAGCCTACGCCCTCGACGCAGGAGCCAGACCAACTGGCGTTGGCCAGAAACTCGCCGCCCATGCCTTTGATGACCTGCATCCACCAGGTGTCCTCTACCGTGGTAACGCCAGTGAATTCCAGGTTCTCGCCGGTATAAAACACGTTCCAACCCTCGGGGATGTAACCCTCGAAAGTCGACATGGAGTCGCCCATGACAGATACAAGCATGGTGGTTCGCTTTCTCTTAGCCAACGTTTAGAACATCGTTATAGGAGATGCCCGCGCACACAGGACACGGGCAGCCTTACCTATCATTTACCAGCTTCTAGGGTGCCGCACCCTCTTTCTGGCGAGTAGTCCTTCTGGGCTGCGAGCGTCAAAGGGCATGACTCATTGATGCGAGGGTGCCTCTGGTCCAAAACGCGGTCTGGATGTAACAGCTCATCTCTTCTCGGCATCTAAGCTTCCATGAAGCAAAAATGTGGGGGTAGCATAGAGGACGTGCATGCTTTTGGATCTGGCGGCTGGGCTGGGACTGTCATCCGGACCAGTCTAGAAGGAAATCAAGATTTGGCTCTTCGGCTCGAAAGGGTAGCGCTATGAAATTCTCCCGACGTCTCGATGCTTTTGGCGAAGAAGTGTTTGCCTCACTCAACGCCCAGCGCCGCGCGCTTGAAAACCAGGGCAAGACCATAATCGATCTGTCGGTGGGAACCCCTGACTTTGCGCCTTCCCAAGAGATTGTCGATGCGCTGCTGGAGTCGGCCAAAGATCCCAATTCTTGGAAGTATGCGCTCCATGACCTGCCAGAACTTCTGGATGCGGTGTGCGCCTACTACAAGCGTCGTTTCAATGTTGAAATTACACCCGACATGGTGATGATGGTCTCGGGCACCCAAGAGGGTATGGCCCACCTGGCGATGACGCTGGTGGATCCCGGTGATTCGGTGTTGGTGCCAGATCCTTGCTATCCCATCTTCGCAGGTGCTGCGCATCTCGCAGGGGCGGCTCCGGTGTTTTATCCCCTGACTGCCGAGCATAACTTCCTTCCCTACTTGGAAGGCATTGATCCTCATCAGGCTGATGAGGCCAGCTATATGGTGGTGTCGTTGCCTGCAAATCCAGTGGGCTCTGTAGCCACTCCGGAGTTTTATGAGGAGCTGGTGACCTTTGCCAAGGAGCATGACCTGCTCATTGTGCACGATAATGCCTATTCTGACATCATTTTCGACGGGCACAAGGGTGGCTCGTTCTTGGCGTATGAGGGCGCCCAAGAGGTGGGCGTGGAGTTCTTCTCCCTCTCCAAGTCCTTCGATGTAACCGGTGCGCGCCTCTCCTTCCTGGTAGGTCGTCCTGATGTGGTTGCTGCCATGCGCAAGCTTCGCGGCCAGCTGGACTTTGGCACCTTCATCCCTCTGCAAAAGGTGGCCATTGCAGCGCTTACCAGCGACTTGGCTCCTGTGGAGCAACAGCGTCTCAACTATCAAGCACGTAGGGACGCATTGGCAGACGGTCTTGAGGCCATCGGCTGGGAGCGCCCCAATGCTCAAGGCACCATGTTCATGTGGGCAAAGCTTCCGGAGCGCTATGAAAACTCTTTCGACTTTGTGCAGGGCCTCATGGAGAAGGCGGGAGTGGTGGTTACGCCTGGTGCCGCCTTTGGCCCAGAGGGCGAGGGGTATGTGCGCCTGGCGCTGGTGCTGCCTCCAGAGGAGCTCGCCCGTGCCGCCGCAAAGATCGGCGAAGCGGGCTTTGGAGCTTAAGGGAGTCTCCGGGATTTTCATGAAGGTTGGGCACAAGTGGAACCTCTACGGGAGAATCCCATCTTGTGAGGTGACTCATAGATGAGATCTGTCACTCCATTAGCGGATCTTGTCTTGTCCAGCGACAACTTCCAGGGTATCTACCTCATGCTTTCTGACAGGCTTTAGGGCCTGTGCCAAGAAAGCCCGCCCCTCAAAGATTTGAAAGAAGACTCTTTATGGCTCAAAAAATCGCGTTCTTTGATATCGATGGCACCCTGTTATCCTTCCGCACTCACTCGATGCCCCATACCACCCAGGTAGCGTTGCAGGAGCTTCGCAACAACGGCGTGCTTATCTATGTGGCGTCGGGCCGTGCATTGTTCCAGGTGCCTTCGTTCTTGCGCAACGGCCAGGGCGATTTTGAGGGCTTCGACGGATTTTTGTGCAACTCAGGCCAGGTGTGCTTGGATGAGCGCGGCATCTTTCGTATGACGGCGGTGGATCCTGAGGCGGTGCGCCTCATTACCGAGGAAGCACTCAAGGGCGGCTTTGACATCGTCTATATGACGGCGGACCGCGCCTTCACCCCGCGTCACGGGCCGCTGGTGACTGCCGCTGAGGAGCACGCCAACGTGAAGTTTGATGAAGATGTGCCAGAAGCCGCCTATACTCGTCCGGTCTACCAGCTCAATGCCTTTATCGCGCCAGAAGACGAGCACCTGATCACCGACGTCACCGACAAGGTAAAGCTGGTGCGCTGGACTGAGGATTTCGCAGACGTCATCCCTGCAGACGGCGGCAAGGATCAAGGCGTCTGGGCGGTGCTTGACCATTACGGCATCGATCGCAAGGACGCCTATGCCTTTGGCGACGGCGGCAACGACGCTTCGATGCTAGCCGCAGTGGGCAACGGTGTTGCCATGGGCAACGCAGACCATAGGGCAAAAGACGTGGCCAATGTGATCACCACTTCGGTAGACGATGCAGGTATTTATCGTGCCTGCGTGCACCTGGGCCTCATCGACGACGTGCTTCACATGTGCGAAGAGGACCGCTGCATAATGGTGATCAAGGACGGCAAAAGCAAGTAGAGCCGATTGTAGCAGTAGGGGCATGGTCGACGCGGTACGCAGCCAGCCAGAGAGAGGATGCCTGATGGACATGGAGAAGACCATCGAGCGCGCTGAACTCGATTACGGACTTGATGACATTGCAGCCACTGTACGCGGGTGCCGCAGCTACCGACGCTTCGATGACGGCGATCCTATTCCTCGCGAACTCATGCTGGCCTTGGTAGACTTGGCGCGCCAGACGGCCTCGGCAGGCAATTTGCAGCCCCTTCGCTATCGGTTGGTGAGCGATGCCAGCGTGCGCGACGGGGTATTTGAGCGCCTGGGCTGGGCCGGCTATCTTGCCACCTGGGATGGCCCGGAGCTGGCAGAGCGTCCCACAGGTTATATCGTGGTATGCGCTGCCGATAAGGTCACCCCTCTGACCTGGGTGGATGCGGGCATTGCCTCTCAAACGATCCTGTTGTCAGCCACCGAGGCCGGCTTTGGGGGCTGCATTTTGCGCAACTTCAAGCCCGATCTCGCAGAATTCTTGAGCTTGGATGGCGTCGAGCCTCTGGTAGTCATTGCCCTGGGCACTCCTGTGGAGAAGTGCGTGCTCGAGCCTTTGGACGGCTCCCCTGACGGCATCAAGTACTGGCGCGACGACCAAGGTGTGCATCATGTGCCCAAGCGCTCTCTAGAAGAGGTGCTGGTCTAAAGATAGCGGCTTCGCAAGTCTTGGGATACTGAGAAGCGCCAGCTCACGGGACTGGTGTTTCTCGGCAAGGGCAACCTTACGACAGTGTCATAGACCTGTTATCTAAATCGATGGATGTTAGGGGGTAGGGCTGTCAGCATTGAAGTCGATAAAAGATTCGTTCGAAGGAGACTTCAATGCTTGCAGCTATCCTCATTGTCGCTTGTCTGGCCGTTTTGCTCCCCATGGTGGTGGCTCCGGTGATGCTCTATTGGTAATACAAAAGTAGTTACAATCCTTGTAGTAAACGGGCGAGGCGAGAGCCGCAAAGGGCGCCTATGAGCCGCGCGAGAAAATCAGTTAAAAGGGGATTGAGAATTACAAAGTTAGATATGCATCGGCTTGATGTTTACAGATGTCTAGCCGATGCATGGTGAACGCATAGGGTGTTCTATAGTATGGTATGAGTCCAGTTATAACCAACTATATAGTGCAATATATAGTTGGTTAACCCTTAAGGAGCCAACCCTTAAGGCGACGGCAAAGAGGTCTGGCCATGCGCATTGAGCAAGTGGGAAACCAACTGGTTGAACGCATCAAAGAAGATCCTTTCTGGCTGTGGGTAGCCGCGCTGGTGCTCACTACGTTGGGAATGCTGTGCACAGTGTTGGACCTTCGGACTGCTACTGTGATCAGCAACTCGGTGCTGGTGGCCGTCTCTGCCGTCATGGCGGTGAGCCTCTATAAAAGCCGCCAGATGCTCAGGTTTGGTTTCGCGCTCTTTTTGATGGTCTATGGGCTTGTTTTGATCTTTGGGCCGCTCTGGGGCTTTCCCTTTTGGCTCAACTAAAAGCTAAATGGAGCATCGGATATAGCACAGTAGACATCAAAAGTAGAATATGAATAAGGACGCGCATGACGTTTTAGGCCAGGCAGATTGCGTATCTTGGGAATCGATGCCAGTGAATCACGACTTTAAGGTGGTATTCAAACTGCGTTTCAGTGCACATGGAACAGTTCTATCTGAGTAGGTTTGGTATGAATGGGTGGGAAGAACCAAAAAGAAAGGATATTCCATGGCATTTCAAAAGGTAGTAGTGGCCGGCGGCGGCGTGCTGGGTAGCCAGATCGCATTTCAAAGCGCCTACTGCGGGCTTGATACCACCATTTGGCTCCGCAGCGAGGGCTCCATTGGCCGCACTCAGCCAAAGATCGACCAGTTGGTAAAGGACTATCACGCTCAGATCGACGAGATGGCGGAGGCCCTCAAGAAGAGCCAGGAAGAGGGCGAGCCCATGCCTGCCGGCGCTTGGGCTATGGGCATCGCAGATCCTGACAACTTTGATCCTGATGCCTGCCACAAAAAGGTGGACGAGGCTGCCAAGAACCTGCGTTTAGAGCTGGACATGGCCAAGGCCGTAGAGGACGCAGACGTGGTAGTGGAGTCTATGGCCGAGCAGGAGAAAGCCAAGATCGACTTTTACAAGAAGCTTGCGCCGCTTATGCCCGCCAAGACCATTCTGGTCACCAACTCCTCCAGCCTGCTGCCCAGCACCTTCGCTCGCTACACCGGCCGTCCCGACCGCTATCTGGCCATGCACTTTGCCAACCACATCTGGAAGAACAACATCGCCGAGGTCATGGCCCAATCCAAGACCTCCAAGGCTTCTTTCGACGCCATCATGGAGTTTGCCAAGCAAATCCGCATGGTGGCCCTGCCGGTTCACAAGGAGAAGGCGGGCTACCTGCTCAACTCCATGCTCATCCCATTTTTGTTCTCAGCCATGGACCTCTATGTGAACGGCATCTCCGATCCCCAGTCCATCGACACCGCCTGGGTCCGCGGCACCGGCTCGCCCAACGGCCCCTTCCAGATCCTGGACGTGGTGGGCCTGGTCACCGCCTACAACATCGTGCAGCCCTACACCAAGATCCCCGGCTTCATCGCCCCCTATAACTTCAAAGGCATCTCTGCCATGCTCAAGAAGAAGATCGATGCAGGTGAGACCGGCGTAGCCGCCGGCAAGGGCTTCTACGACTACAGCCATAAATAAGCTCTAAAATCTCGCATATCGCAGGCCATGAACATGCCGCCCTCCCCACACGTCATATTGGGGAGGGCGGCGTTTTGCTGCCGAGAAACCCATCTGTCGCCACCGGGGACTTAAGGGTTCTCGTACCATCAGTCTGCCGAGAAACCCCTGCATCCCAGCCAGCAGCTAGAACAGGTCGTCGGAATCCAGCCAGATGGTGATGGGGCCGTCGTTGGTGAGCGACACCTGCATCTCGGCGGCGAAGATGCCGGTCTCTACCGGCACGTCGCGGGCGGCTACCTGACAAAAGTGCTGGTAGAGCTCGTTTGCCAGCTGAGGTTTGGCGGCGTCGGTGAAGCCGGGGCGATTGCCGCGGCGACAGTTGGCGTAGAGGGTGAACTGGCTCACCACCAATACGCTGCCGCCCACCGCCTCCAACGACAGGTTCATCTTGCCGGCTGCATCGTCAAAGACGCGCAGGCGGCGGATCTTGTCCCACAGGCGCTCGGCAATCTGGGGCGTGTCATCAGGCCCCACTCCCAAAAGGACGAGAAACCCATTGCCAATAGCGCCGGTGACCTGGCCGTCCACGGTGACTTGAGCCTGGCTTACTCGCTGCAGCAATGCACGCATGGGCTCTCCTTAGACGTGTGCAGGATGGTCATCCTGAAGCTTGGGGTCGAGGATAAGGGGGTTCAGGCTGTAGAGGCGGATGTACTTCTCGGCAAGGTAATCGCAGTAGAAGTGAGCGTCAAAGGGTTCGCCGGTGGCCTCCAAGATAAGCTGGGCAGGCTCTTTAGCACGGCCCCAGCGCCAGATGTGGTCCTTCAGCCAAGCGCGCACGGGAGCCAGGTCGCCAGAGGCAAGCACCTCCTCCCAGCTGGTGCCGTCGGCTGCCAGGGACGCCTTGAGAGCATGCAGCAACTGGGCGCCGTAGGCGCTGCCCAGGGCATAAGTGGGGAAATAGCCAAAGGAGGCCTGGGACCAGTGGACGTCCTGAAGGGCGCCGCGGCGGTTGTCGGGCACCTCTACGCCCAGGTAGGAGCGGTAAAGCTCTGCCCAGGCATCGGGCACCTGGGCTGCGGTGAGGCTGCCGTCGAAAAGCTGCTTCTCGATCTCGTAGCGCACCATAATGTGGAGGGGGTAGGTGAGCTCGTCGGCCTCGGTGCGCACCAGGCTAGGCTCCACGCGATTGGCGGCCAGGTAAAACTCGTCGGGCGTGACGGAGGCCAGCTGCTCGGGGAAGTGGGAGGCCAAAAGGGCCAAAAGCGGCTTGGCAAAGGCGCGGTCGCGGCCCACCAGGTTCTCGAAGAAGCGGCTCTGGGCCTCGTGCATGCCCATGGAGGTGCCTCCGTGGAGACAGGTGAGGTCGTAGGCGGGGTCCACGCCGGCCTCGTACATGGCGTGGCCGCCCTCGTGGAGCATGGAGAAGACGTTGGAGAGCAGGTCGTCGGGGTAGATGTGGGTGGCGATGAAGACGTGTTGGGAGTCGATGGCGTCGGAGAAGGGGTGCTCCGTTTGGCCCAGCACCAGCTTTTGAGGATCGACTCCTTCTGTGGTGGCCAGGTCGCGAGAGAGCTCCCACTGCACGGAGGGGTCAAAGTAGCCGCGCACGCATTCATTTGAAAGCTGGGGGGCCTTGGCCACCGCAGCCACCAGGGGCACCACGGTGGCTTTGAGCTGGTCGAAGAAGGCGTCGTAGAAGGCGCGGCTGGTACCGTGCTCAAAGAGGTCCAACAGCGTGTCGTAGGGGTCTGCCTTAGGATTCAGCGCCAGAGCCATCTCTTTGGAGGCGGCCACCAGCTGGTCCAGATAGGGGGCGAAGTCGTCCCAGCAATCTTTCTGCTTGGCGCGTTTCCAGGCGTCGGTGGCCTCGTTGGCGAGGCGGGCGATGCGGCCTGCCAGTTGGGCGGGAATGCGCAGCTGCTCCTGCTGGTCGCGGTTCATGACGCGCAGCTGGGCGGCGCGGAAGAAGTCCAGCTGGCTTTTGCGGGTCTCTAGCTGGGCCACGATGGCCTGACCCTCATCGCCGCACAGCAGCTGGCGGTCGTCCTCTTGCAGGGTGGCTATGGCTTCGCCGCGATTGTGGGCGCAGGCGGCGGGGTCGGCGGTCTCTGCCAGCCAAAGGGCGCTGATCATGCCGTAGCGAAGGGCGTAGCGCCTGAGCTCCAAGGCATCGAGGGCGGTCAGAGTGTCTTGAAGGTCCAAATGCGCCATAGAGGCTCCTTAACTCGATGGGGCAGGGGAGGCGGGCACATCTCATGCATCAACAAATGCCGATAAACCCACCCTCCCTACAAGGGATGTCTGGGCTCATCCTACCCCTCATAAAACCCCTCTGACCCCACCTAAGCTTTCCATTGGGGATGGACGTTTTTCTCGGCAGCAAAATGAGACTCCAACGCTGATAGAGTGGATAGCGTTGAAAGGAGAGCTATGGCGAGTTCTTACTTGAGTTTTGACGAATGGGAGGATGTCTATGCAGACCGCATAGAGCATCTTCGCCGCAGTGCCGTGCGCGACCTGTTCGCAGCTATATCCAGGCCCAACGTCATCGGGCTTTCCGGCGGCAGCCCTGACATTTCCAGCCTGCCGCTGGACGAGGTGGCCGAGTGCGCCAAGCGCGTCGTCACCGAGAACGGTTTGAAGTCTTTGCAGTATGGCGGCTCGGACGGGCGCATCGAGACACGCACTATGGTGGCTGGCATGCTGGCAGAAGACGATATCCATGTGGATCCCGATGAGATCATCATCACCGGCGGCTCTCAGCAGGCGCTGGACTTCATGGGGCGCGTGTTCATCAATCCGGGCGACAAGATCATCGTGGAGGGCCCCAGCTATTTGGGCGCGCTCCAGGCGTTCTCGGCCTATCAGCCAGACGTCGAGGTCGTCCCCATGGACGACGAGGGCATGTCCATGGATGCGCTGGAAGAGACCCTCAAGCGCTTGGGGCCCCGCGGCGCCAAGTTCATCTACACCATCCCCAACTTCCAAAACCCTGCAGGCGTCACCATGACGCTGGAGCGCCGCCGCCGCCTTTTGGAGCTGGCCCACGAGTATCACATCCAGGTGATCGAGGACGACCCCTATGGCCGCCTGCGCTTTGAGGGCGAGCACATCCCGCCCCTAAAATCCATGGATCCCAACGTCATCTACCTGGGCACCACTTCCAAGATCTTTGCCCCGGGCCTGCGTTTGGCTTGGTGCGTGGCGCCCAAGCCGGTGATCGCCAAGATCAACCTCTGCGAGCAGGGGGCCAGCCTTTGCTGCAGCGCCTTCAACCAGATTCTGGCCGAGCAGTACTTCACGCGGACCGACTGGAAGGGCACCCTGGAGAAGTCCCGCGCCATCTATAGGAGCCGCCGCGACGCCATGATCTCGGCGCTGGAAGAGTTCTTCCCGCCTGAGGCCACCTGGACCCACCCGCAAGGCGGCCTCTTTGTCTACGTGACGCTGCCGCCCTACTTTGACACCGAGCAGATGATGTCGGCGGCGCTGGAAAACGGCGTGGCCTACGTGCCTGGCTCCAACTGCTTCCCCAACGGCGAGGGCAAGTCCTCCATGCGCCTGGCCTTCTCCTACGAGCCAGAGGAGAAGATCCGCGAAGGCGTCAGGCGCCTCTCGGAAGTCATCGCAGACCGTATGGAGCTCTACCGTGCGTTCCTCAAGGCAGGGGCTCTGCCTGAGGCCTCAAGCGAAGGGATGTAATCCATGGAAAAGCTAACTGTTGCCGTGATTATGGGCGGCTCCTCCTTTGAGCGTCGGTTCTCCCTGGCCAGCGGCAAGCACGTGGTGGAGGCGCTGGAAGAGGCCGGCCACACCGTGATCCCCCTGGATGCCGACGAGAACCTGGTAGACACCCTGCGCGCCGAGCGCCCGGACGTGGCATTCATCGCCATGCATGGCGCCGGCGGCGAGGATGGGGCGGTGCCTTCGCTGCTCACCTTTTTGGACATCCCCTTCGTGGGCTCGCTGCCCCCGGTGTGCCGCAACACGTGGAACAAGGCCGAGCTGCCCTTCGTGATGGCCCGGGCCTATGCCCCTGAAGACTCCGTGGTGCGCTGGCCTGCCCAGATCGCGCTGCCGGCAGGGGCCTTCCGCAACCTGGGCGCCGCCAAGGCGCTGGACCTCATGCCTGAGCGTGTGGGCGGCTTCCCGCTGGCCGTGAAGCCTGGCTGCGGCGGCTCTGCCATGGGCCTTGCCAAGGTGGAGGAGGCCGACCAGCTGGGTGTGGCCCTCATGGGCGCCTTGGCCTACGACGACACTGCGCTGGTGCAAGAGTGGGTGGAGGGCGCAGAGCTCTCCGTCACCGTCATTGGCGATCCCGGCGACGAGACCGTGCTGCCTCCGGTGGAGATCGTGGTCGACGGCATCTACGACACCGACGCGCGCCTGAACCCCCAGGAAGTCCACTACTTCTGCCCGGTGCGCCCCCAGTCGCTCTCGCCCGACCCTTCCGAGGCAGACGTGGCCCGCAGCACCTGCGAGCGTGCAGCCATCGAGGTCTATCGCGCCTTTGGCTGCCGCGACATGGCCCGCATCGACATGGTGTGGGACGGCGCCGCTCCCCGTGTGCTGGACCTCAAAGTCTTCCCCGGCCTCACTGAGACCTCGTTGGTGCCAGTGGCCCTTGCCGCCGCCCAGATCTCGCTGCCCGAGCTGTTGGACTCCATGGTGCAGCAAGCCTACCAGCGCGGCTGCTAATCAGGCCGTCCAGGCCGTTCACGCCCCTAACGCGCGTTGCGCGAAACCCTAAGAGGAGGAAGCATCATGTCCCAGACGTTGGTTGAGATTCTTGGTGTGACAGAGGATGTGGACGGCGCCGGTGGCCCGGAGCGTCTGCTGGTGGGCATCGACGTGGGCGGCACCACCGTCAAGGTGGCTCTGGTCACTTTGGACGGGGTGGTGCAGGCCAGGGACGCCGTGCGCACCAAGTCCATGCGCACCGGCGAAGAGGTGCTAGAGGCGGCCAAGCAGGTCCAGGCCATCGTTGCCGAGAACCTCAAGCCTCAGCAGCAGGTAGCCGCCGTGGGCTTGGCGCTCCCTGGAGTGGTGACTGCAGAAGACACCCTGCTCATGGCTCCCAATGTGGATGTGGACCTGGAAGGCCTCATCCTGGCGCTGGAGCGCGTCATGGGCGTGAAGGTCTACCCGGTGAACGACGCCAACGCTGCCGCTTTGGGCGAGATGTGGAAGGGTGCCGGCGAAGGTGCGCGCAACCTGGTCTTTGTGACGCTGGGCACCGGCGTGGGCGGCGGCATGGTCTTTGACGGCGCGGTGGCGGTGGGGCGCAGCGGCGGTGCCGGCGAGATAGGCCATATCGTGGTGGAGCCAGGCGGCCGCCAGTGCAACTGCGGCCAACAGGGCTGCCTTGAGATGTACACCTCGTCCCGTGGCCTGGTCTATCTCTATCGGGCCGCCTGCGAGGCCGCCGGCGAGGACCCTGTGCCCCTGGAGCACGACGCCCATGCGCTGCCTATCTTCGACGCCGCCCGCACCGGCGACCCGGTGGCTCAGGCGGCCATCAGCCAGTACAGCGGCTATCTGGGCCGCGCGTTGGGCATGCTGGCCTGTGCCCTGGACCCCGAGGCGTTTGTCATTGGCGGAGGCATCAGCGCAGCCTTTGACCTCTTTGGCCCCGAGCTTCTCGAAGCCTATAGGGCTGCCACGCTGCCTACTTGCGCCGACACTCCCATTGTGGAGGCCACCATGGGCAATCTGGCAGGCATGGTGGGTGCTGCCTGCCATGCCAAGACCCGCGAGGGGCTCTAGGCGCGCTGGCAGCTCCGCGCTGCGACCTCGCAGGATAGCCTCCGGCGGCTCTTGATGCCCCAACTTTGGCTCGATGATGCGTGTGCAGATGATCGCCCGGTCTTTTGAAGGTCTGTGCTTCTCGGCACCCTTTTTAAGGTCGGGCGTTTTACCTGGGGCGATAGTGCGGTATACACTAAGAGACTGTGCCTTGGGGCACACCCATGTAGTTCGACCGGCGGCTTGGAGGTCGCTCCGTGAAACAAACCGATACATTTAAATATGAACTATTGCTGCGCCTGTGTGACGAAGCGGCGCACGATAATGAGGCTGTTGAGCTGGCGCCTCAAGACATCCTGCCCCACTATGGCGAGCGGGACACCCAGGCAGAGCGCAAGCAGGCAGCGCATTTTTTCTCGGCAGTGCAGTCGTTGGAGAGCCTGCGCATCGTGCGTATGAAGAAATCTCGCCGCGACGGCGCCACCTACGTGGACTCCATTGTGCTGGAAGACCCCGAGGCCGCAGCCGCCGAGCTGGCCAAGTTCGAGCGCAGGCTCGAGCAGGAAGCGCGGGAGGCAGCCTATAGGGAACGTCAGCAGGCTACCTCTGCCGAGGAGGACGAGGCCTCGGAGGCCGAGGTGTCTGAGGCCTATGGGGCGTTGGAGGAGGTAGGAGCTCAAAAACCTGGCCCCTCTGAGGACGCCGAGGAAGCGCCGTCCGGCGAGAGTGCGGATGAAAGCGCATCCAGTGGGTCGTCGCGGCCTCGCAGGGGTCGGGGACGCCGCAGCTCTGGTCCTGTGGACCCACGCATCACCCGGGAAGCCTGCGAGTATTTGGAGGAGGTGGACGCCCCTCTCACCCCTCGCGAGCTGTCGCTTTTGGTGACCGGCGACACCAAGAAGATCGACAAGACCGGCCTCAAGCGCCTAGCCTCTACGCTGCGCCGCAAGAACTCTGCCTCGTCGAACCAAGGGGCGCTCACCGACGCGGGAGTCATTGCAGACCTTAAGACCATCTGCATCAAAGGCCCCATCGTTCTGATCACCGATAGGGGCGCCATCGACGCCTCCATCCTGCCCAACGGCATTTCCATGTTCGATGTGGACCTGCCCAACATCGACCGCTCCTACGTGCGTGCCAGCCGCATCATCACCGTGGAGAACCTGGACGCCTACCGCCGCTGTAACGGCGACGACGTCTATATCTACACCGAGGGGTCGGTGTCTCCGCGCCATCGCGCCTTGCTGCGCATGATCCACGAGCAAAACCCTCAGGTGGAGTTCGCGCACTTTGGCGACATCGACTATGCGGGCATCAAGGCCCATAGGGTGATCGAGGAGACTCTGGGCTGCGAGGTGGGCATGTTTCACATGGGCATCGCCGAGCTGGCCAACCCCTCTTACCGCAAGGCCATTCACCCGCTCACTTCCAAAGACCGCGATCTGTTGGCGCGCCTTTTGGAGTACGAGCGCTACCGCGGCCTGGTCTCCTACATGCTGGAGCGAAACGTCAAGTTGGAGCAGGAGATCGTGGCGCTGGACCTCTTCTCCGACTACGACGTGGACGCCGCCATGGCCCTTCCGGAGGGCCGCGGCGCCGCCGAGGAACCCAAGCCTGCGCCCGCGCGCGCGCGCGCTGCCTCGCGCAGCCGTGCCCGCCGCTCCAACGAGGGCACCTACAAGCGTCAGGCGCGCCAAAACGCCCCTTCTCGCGCCGAAACCCCCGCGGCCGCCTCTGCACAAGAGGAAACCTCAGCTCACACCCAATCTAAAAAAGTTGCAGCTACTCAAAAGCCTGCGAGTGCCAGCGTTGCGCCTGCCAAAGCCGCGCCTGCTCCCGCCACGTCTCAAGCTGCCGAGAAGCCTGCGCCTTCAGCTCAGGACGCCGCCGCAGCCCCTGAGGCGGTAGCAACCAGCGAAGACGCGGCTGCTCCAGAGCCCGAGAAACGCACCCGCCGCCGCACTCGCAAGCCGCGCGTGAAAGCCGCGGCTTCCAAGGGCGCTGAGGCTGCTGATGCGGCAGTAACCCCTGACTCTCCCCAGGGGGCCTCTGAGCAGCCAGAGGCTGTCCCTACCGAGCAGCCAGAAGCCGCGAGCGCTGAGCCTTCCCAGTCCAAAGCATCCAAAGCCAAGGCGTCCCGCCAGCATCGTCGCGAGACGGAGCAGCAGCGCCAAGGCCTCTTGGCCAACGTCTCTGCCGGTAAAGTCTCTGCCCTCGATCTCATGGACGCTGTGGACGACTTGGCGCGCTCCATTCCGGTGATCCAGCTTTTGGCGGCGCTTCCCGGCTGGGACCATGAGCGAGCCCAAGCCTTTATGGACCAGGAGTCCATTAGCCATGGCCGCACCCTGCGCGGTTTGGGCAAACGCCAACAGGCGCGGGTGCGCGAGGCCATCAAGGAGCATGCGTAAGGCTCAGGGCCCAGACGCCCCTCAAAGCATCTGGGCGTAAAATCACTTGCATGCACGCTTTTCTTAACGCCAAAGGAGTTTCATGAACAACACCCTGCAGTCTGTCATCACAGGCTTCGTCGTCTTTGTCATCCTCATGGTCCTTTTGGGCCTCTTCGTCACCGGTCTCAGGTTCTTTGTGAACACCCTCCTGCCCATCGGCGTGGTGCTCTTTGCGGCCTACATCATTTGGTATCTGGTAAAGGGCCGCTATCAGGCCTAATGCCTAATGAGGGCTCAAAGCGCAGGGAGCCCCCTGTGCGCACCGCTGAGCCCGCTATGACACCGCAACGCCCGCAAGTTGGACCTATTCCAGCTCGCGGGCGTTGTCTATGAACGTGCAAAAGGGCACCTTTGATGCAGCGCCTGCGGGCCTAGCCCCTAAGCTCCGCTACCGAAACTCCCAGCGCCTTTGCCAGGCGCGGCAGTATGTAGGCGCGCGGCTGGGCGCCGGCTTCCCATTTAGAGATCGAGCCGGTGGAGGTGCCGGCGGCTGCCGCCAGATCCTTTTGGGTCATCTTGCGCTGCTTGCGCAGGGTCTTGATGCGCTCGCCCAGGGCTGCGGCGTTGGTGGTTGCATCGGCCTTTGGGGCTCCACCAGAAGCCGGCGCTTCTTGTGCGGCAGGGGCAGCAGCATCCTCGGCTTTGTTGGCAGCCTTGGGCTTGGCGGCCTTGGCGCTGCTAGGACGTCGGGTGTGCGTCTTGCGAGGCTTGGTCTCCTCGGCCTGAGCCGCACTCTCGTCAAGGTTCATGGCCGTTTGGCCCTCGTTGGGCTCTGAGGCAGCCTGCGCTGACTCATCCCAGGGCAGCGTTTGAGCTGCAGGTTCTTGAGTCTCGGCGCGCTTGGTGCGCGAGCGGCGGGTGCGCTTGGCAGGTTTTGAAGGCTCGGGCTTCTCGGCAGCAGGAGGCTCAGAGGGCGCCTCAGGCTCAGCGGCAGCCTCGCCGTGGGAAGGCTGGTTTTTCTCGGCGGCGGCATCCTTGCGAGGACGACGGCCAGGCCGAGAAGGACGTGCCTCTGCCTCAGGCTCTGCCTCGACGACCTCTGCCTCTTCTGCCTCTGCGGGAGCCGCCTCGTCCTCGGCGACCTCTTCCAGGTCTGGGCGCTCGGGGCGAGCCGGCTTGCGCTCCCGGCGCGGCAGGGTTTGCTGCAGCTGCTGGGAGAGCTGGAGGGCGTTGTTCATCATGAGGCGGTCGCGGGTGATGCCAAAGACGCGGCAGATGCGGGCCACCTGCTCGCGGGAGGGGATCCAGCGGCCGCTCTCCCAGTCATCCACCTGGTCCAAGGTCACGTTGCAGAGCTGGGCCAAATCCTCGCGCGAGAGGGCGCGGGAGGCGCGCAGCACCCGGATGCGGCCGGCGATGGGGCCTACCATGGGCTCCTCGGCCTCCTCGGGGGTGCGCCAGCCAGCCATAAGCTGCTCAACCGACACGTCTAAGGCCTCTGCCAGATCGTCGGCAGCCGCAGGGTCAGGCAGGGCGGCGCCGGACTCGTAGGCCATGATCATGTCGGCTGGGACGTCTGAGGCTGCTGCCAGCGCATTGACGTCCATATGTAGTTGGGAGCGCAGGGCGGCCAGGCGCTGTCCCAGCAGGGGATCGGCGTCGTAGGCACGCAGGTCCTGCACTTCGAAGTCGGAAGTGTTCATGAAGCTCCTTTCTCCGCACCGTCAAAGGCGCACCTCCACTATGCCACGGTGACCGCACATTTCTGGCCCACACAATGCCAACCACAGCTTTTCTGGCCAGTTTGCGCGCAAGGGAGGGGCCGGGGGCGGGTATCTGCCTCAAGGACGTTCTTAGCAATCCATGTGGGGGAGGACCCATGCTCGAACACGACCTTATCCAGCTCATCCACAACCACGCCCAGGCTCCTGCCTCCCAAATTCGCCGCCAGCCGGCACTCTGGCGCGAGGTGGCTGCGCTCTACCGCGATGCGACAGAAGACATCAACGATCTCATCGGGCGTGCTCGCGCGGCGGCTGGCGTGATGGGCGGCGACGAGGCTCAAGACGGTGTCGACGGCCAGCTGCTGGTGGTGCTTACGGGCTCCGGCCTCGCGCTCAACGCAGCCCAGACTGCTTGCAGCGCAGCGGTGGCCCACCCCATCGAAGGCTGCGACTTCACCTGCGTCTCCTGCGCAGACCTTGCCTCTGCTCCTGCCGACTACGTCCGCGACCAGGAGACCGTCCTGCTCGTCGCCCTTTCCCGCGGCGACGATGAGGGTCTTTTGTCGGCCGTCGCCCAGGTGCGCTCCCAGACCAAGAACCTCTTTGTGTTGGGGGTTGCCTGCAGCTCTGACGACCCTCTGGCCGCCGCTCTCGCACCCGAGGATGACGGCCTGGTAGTGGCCCTGCCCCTGGTCGCCTCTGCCGCAGACGACGCTTCCACTGCTCCCGTGGACAGCGAGCCTGTGCAGCTGGCGGGCTTCACGTGTCTGGCGCTCTTTGCCATCCTGTGCCTGGACGCCGCTCCTGTGGCTAAGAAACTCGCCCATGCCAACCAGGCGGCCGCCATGGGTGACAAGGTCATCATGGACGAGGCGGCGCTGGCAAGCCTGGTGCTCTCTCCCTTTGACGCGCTGTGCGTGTTGAGCGACGGCCCTGCTTTCGCAGGGGTTGCGCGCGAGGCTCGCGATGAGGCGAAGAATTTCTGCGGCCTTGAAGAGCGCTCGATCGAGGTGCGTATGGGCGACGTGCAGTCGGCCGCGCTGGACAACAAGGTGCTCCACGATGCGTTGGGCGTCGCTTTGGTGGGCGGCACTGACGATGACCGCGCAAGCCAAGTAGCAGCCCTTCAAGAGATGGACGAGGCCGCCGCAGACAACGGCTGCGCGTTGGTGGCTCTCCAGCCAGAGCAGGCTCCGCATTTCACCGGCCGCAGCTTCACCTTTGATGGCTTTGCAGCGCTGCCTTGCAGTTATTTAGGGTTGCCATACCTCATGGCCGTTCAGGTGCTTCTGCTTGCCGCATCGGTAAAGTAGGGTCGCCGTAGTTCTAGACTGCGGATAGGGAGACCCTAGGCGCAATAGCCCCTAGTGCTCCCGCTTTCGCGCGCCCATAAGAGCCGGTGTGGGGCTTTTGGGCCCTGCACGCCGGCCAATTACCGAGCATTGCTGCTCAAGGAGGACCTATGTCGACCTTTGCTATCCATGCCAACTCCTTCTTCCTTCCCTCTGGCCCTACGGGCCCTGGCTATCTCACTGTTCACGACGGCGTCTTTGGCGCCTTTAGCACTCAGATGCCTGACAATGTAGATCGCATCGACGAGCGCGATTGGGTGGCTCCTGGCCTGGTAGACACCCATATCCATGGCTTTGACGGCCATGATGTCATGGATCTCTCCCCCGAGGGGCTCGACGCCATCGCCGCAGGCCTGGTGCGCAACGGCTGCACCAGCTTCTTTCCCACCACCCTTACCGCTCCCACCGAGCGCATCGCCGAGGCCTGCACCATTGCTGCTGCCCATGTGAACAAGCCCAAGGCGGCCCGCGTGCAGGGGATCTATCTGGAAGGCCCCTGGTTCTCTGAGAAGTACAAGGGCGCTCAAAACCCCGCCTATATGGGAAACCCCGACATCCATGTGCTGGAGCATTGGATGGAATGCGCCGATGGCCTTGCCTTCAAGATCGCTCTGGCACCAGAAAACGACGGCGCCCCCGAGTTCATCGCTCAGGCCACCGCGATGGGCGCCATCGTAGCCCTAGGCCACTCCAACGCCACCTATGAGGAGGCTCGCCGTGCAGTGGATGCCGGCGCCACGGTCTTCGTGCACACCTATAACGCCATGAGCCCGCTGCACCATCGCGAGCCGGGCATGGTGGGCGCAGCCCTTACCTGCCCCGACGTCTATGACGAGCTCATTTGCGACGGCAACCACGTGAACCCGGTGTCTGTCAATGTGGTGATGCGCGCTCGCGGCAAAGACCAGGTGTGCCTCATTACCGACTGTTTGGCTGCCGGCGGCATGCCCGAGGGCGATTACGTGATGGAGGGCCTGCCCATCACCGTCAAGGACGGCCAGGCGCGCCTCAAGGAAGGCGGGAATCTTGCAGGTTCCATCGTGGGCCTGTGCCAATGCGTGAAGAACGTGGTGGATTGGGGTCTGGTCACCCCTGCCGAGGCGGTGGCCATGGCTTCCATCGTTCCTGCCAAGAGTGTGGGCATCGATGATGTGTGCGGCTCCATCCGTCCGGGCCGCGACGGCGATCTCGCCTGTTTTACCAGCGCCATGGAGCTGGAGGCCACCTATGTGGGCGGCGAGATTGCCTGGGAGGCAGTCTAGTTCAACGGTGCGATGCGTGTAATGGCGTGATTCGTCCACGTTTTAAGCACGCCCCGTGAAGGCCTTGCGGAGAAGGCCGTTCTTTCGTGCCACTTGCCTTTGCGGGGCGTGGTTTGTGGGTTGGCGGGTATAGACCTGCCAGACAAAAAGCGGTGTCGCAATCGCGTCCCGCTCCCCAGCAGTGGAAGGACACTACTATGGGCATCGATTTTAATGAGATTGCTAACAAAGTTGCAGGCAAGGCGTCCGAGCTTGGCGGAGACGCCGCTGACGCCGTCAAGGATTTGGGTTCCAAGGCCGCAGAAGGTGCGCACAAGGTTGCCGATGGCGCCGTGGATCTGGGCGGCCATATCGCCGAGGGTGCTGAGG
This sequence comes from Olsenella sp. KGMB02461, assembly GCF_012584445.1. Classification (GTDB taxonomy): domain Bacteria; phylum Actinomycetota; class Coriobacteriia; order Coriobacteriales; family Atopobiaceae; genus Leptogranulimonas. The sequence goes on along the minus strand of NZ_JABAHI010000008.1, from coordinate 1,085,180 downwards.
ACCTGGCTCATAAGGCTCACGATTTCGCCGACAAGGCGAGCGCCGCTGCCCGCGAGGCCGGCGACAAGGTGGGTGTTTCTGCAGAAAAGGCAGGCGCCAAAGCCGAGGTTGACAGTGCCAAGGCAGACATCGCCGCAGACGACCTCAAGGCTGGCGTCGATGCCGCCAAGGAGGACCTCAAGTAAACCAGGAGCTTCTCTCCTCTCTTATTTGGCAATACCTCTGCCCGCTGCGCAACGCCGGGCAGAGGCGTTTTTTATTTGGGACATTTGGGAACTTCAAGCAGGCAATCTGCTTGAAGTTCCTTTTTTTGATAAAGGCCCGCATCTTTAAAGCCAAGGCCTCGGTAGTACTCGCGTGTGCCCACAGCAGAGATCACCTTGATGGCAGGGTATCCTTTCTTGGCAGCTTGGCGGCACGCCTCCTCTACCAAAGAGCGCCCTAAGCCGCGATGTTGCGCGCCAGGCTGTTGAAGGCCTAGCTCAGAGACTCGTCCATAGACATGCACCTCGCGGATCATGGCGTCGGGGGCGCCTAATACGGCTTTGGCGTGCTGGGGTTGGGGGAGCGAGAGGCGCAAAAAGCCTGCGATGGATCCGTCATGTGTGGTCCAAGAAAGAAAGCGCTCGCAGGAGACGAGGGTCTCATACTCGTAGGTGCTCATGGCAAGCTGGCCTGCGCTGGGCTGCTCGCCTGCAATCTCTCGCATGCGAATCTCCTGGACCGGCTTTCCTTGGGCTTTCGAATAGGCGGCTACGGCATCTTCCACTGCCTGCCGCAGATTGGCCTCGCGGCTGCCTGCCACGATGTCTTGGGCAGAGAAATCCCTGATCATGCGAGAGATGCGCACAAAGGGCGGCGTGACAAGCACATCTTGGGCCAGGACGTCCAAGAGCTCTTCTCGGCTATAGGGCTGCCACAAACCCTTTGCATGATCGCGCTCTAGGGCGGTGCCTCGGATAAGCGCGCAGGGGTAGAGTTTGACCTCGTCTGGCTCGAAGGCGCGATCAGTGACAAGAGCCAGATAGTCGCTTTTGTCTTTTTCTGGCGAGGCCCCTGGGAGGTTCGCCATAATATGCGCGTGGATCTTGAAGCCAAAGAGGCGCAAGAGTCCAAAAGCCTGCTCAAGTACGGCATCGGATATGGGCCTATCGCTGGCGCTGCGGCGCTCGAAGTCCACCGACTGCACGCCTACCTGCACTTTTGTGCAGCCTAGCCTGCGCATCTCTTCGAGAGCAGCAGCGTTAATGGCGGTGGGCTGAGTCTCAAAGGAGAGGCCCACGCAGCGGCAACGTGCATGTTCGTTTATGTGCTGCTGGGCTTCAACCTCTTCAAGGGCGGCGATCTGCTCGTGCGCAAGCTCACGCCAACCCTCATCCTCCGCCCACAGGCGCCTCCAACCTTCGTTATAGGTGAGAAGACCAGCATCTACCTGCGACTGTAGATCTGCTGCACGCTTTTGACAGCCTGCTGGATCTGCCGAGAAGCCCGCGTCTAGATAGCGCTTCCGGCGCTCGGCCACCAACGTTCTTTCTTCCGGCGAACCTGCGCAGTTGAGGGCGCGGAAAAGCTCGCGCACAAACCAGGCGCGATAGGGGGCGGGGTAGTCTGTCCAGGTGCCACCCAATACGATAAGCTCCACCTTATCGGTGTGATGGCCCATGTCTCTAAGCACGCGCAGCCTTCCGGAGACTTGCAAGAATGGATCAAAGAATGATTGTTCAGCTCGCTGGCAGGCGGGCTCGTCGGCCAAATAGCTCTTTGGCATGCGCAAGTCGTTGGGGCAATAGCGACAGTTGCCAGAACAAGGCCAGGGCTTTGCGATGACGGTGACCGTGGCTACCCCAGAAGCGGTTCTGCGAGGCTTGGCTCGAAGCTGCTCTTTGATGCGCGCTTCCAGGGCTTCACTGATGCCCTTTTCCTGCCAAATGCCGGGGTGAAGCTCGTCTTGGTGCAGGTAGTAGGGGAGAAGCGCCCTCTTTTTCACAGGAGCATCCGGTGCCGCAATTCCAGTGTTTTGCTGTCTTATAAGCCTAAGAAGCTCCTTCTCAGAAAGCTGGCCCTCTTGGCAAGAAAGTTGTCTGGCAAGCTCTAGGAGAGCTTGCTCCAAACGCTCTTTATAGGTGAGTGTCATGGCCCCCCCTTACATCACAGTGTGTTTTATATAAGAAATCTTCTTAGGCTCCAGCCTCTAGGCCACGCTAGTATAACTGCGTGGGTTCTGGTAGCTTGCGGTTAAGCTACAGACCCCCAAAGCACCAGATACATCCCGCATCGTTCATCAAAGAAGGGGGCAGCTCGTGGATAGCGCCCAGGCGGCATTGGCATCTTCACTCACTGCGCAGTTTTACGAGCGTGAGGCTGCAAGTTTCTCGGCTACACGCCAGCAAGGCTGGCAAGGTTGGGAGTTGCTGCTGCCCTATATCGCCCCTCTTGCCAAGACCCGCGCAGCCCAAGGAGCCCCGGTTCGCCTCATTGATTTGGGTTGCGGGAACTTGCGTTTTGAGGCATGGCTCAAAGGGAAGTTGCCTCAAGAAGCGGCCTTTGAAGCGTTGGGGGTGGACAGATGTCTGCCACTGATGGCAGAAGGGATGGGACTAGAGGGGGTGCGCACGGCTTCGTTCGACCTTGCTTCCCTCGGGCCGCTCCCAGTGGAGTGGCAGGGAAACTTTGATGTGGCGGTGTGCTTTGGCCTTATACATCACCTTCCTCTTGCCTCTCAGAGGCATGCATTGATTGAGCGCCTAAGCTCCCTTTTGGCTCCTGGCGGGGTGGCGGCCGTTGCCTGCTGGCGCTTTATGGATGACGGGCGTCTCTCCACAAAGGCACAGCAGGTAACTCTAGAAGCTCGCAAAAGATGGCCAGGCCTTGTGGACAGCTTTGGGCCAAAAGACTGGCTGCTGGGGTGGCAAGGGGATACTGAGGTCGTCCGTTTTTGCCACCACGTAGATGAGGAAGAGCTTGACAACCTTATGGGCTCAGTGCAGGAAAGGGTGCGCTTCTTTGCAGATGGGTCCTCCGGAGCCCTTAATCGCTATGTGGTGTTCGAGCCTTAAGCTTGCTCGCAGGCCTAGTGCGTCCCGCACCAAACGCTTTAGGTGGAGAGACTTTTGAGCGCTCGCGGCTCTCTTTGTTGCGAGCACTCCTCCGAGTGCCGGTGGCAGTGCCTAGCTTTTTCTTGGGTTCTCTCCATTGGGTCTTATAAGCGTGGGCCTCAGGGTCCCAGCTTTGCGAGATGTTCCACACCTGGCGCGTGAAAGCGCGCACCTCGGGGTCTACCATGAGCCAAGTGGGATCTATAGGACAGGTGAGATAGAGATCGCTCACAGATCGCACCCTTGAAAGGGCTACGTAGAGCTGGCCTTTCTCAAAACAATGGGGATCGAGATTCATAGAATCCAGAGTGAGTCCTTGGGTTTTATGGATGGTCATGGCCCAGGCCAAACGCAAAGGAATCTGCGTGTAGGTGCCTTTCTCTACCTCTCGTAGACCGCCCTCTTCATCTTCTTCGTAATCCAGCGCGCTCCATTTCATCGCTTCGACGGTAACGGTGTCGCCGCTATCGAGCTCCACGCGCACCTGACCGTCTGCAGGAAATCCGGTTACGGTGCCTATGGAGCCGTTTACAAAGGCATCGTCAGGGTCGTTCTTGCAACACACCACTCGTGCCCCACGCTTGAGAGTGATGGTCTCGTCCACCGGGTGAACCGAGCCAAAGGAGCCGGTGGTGCGCGCTTTGAAGGTGTGGGCTTTTCCGGAGAGCTCGCTCAGGCGCCGGGAATTGATCCTGTCTACCACGCGATTGGTGGAGGCGATATAGGGAGCCCCTTCAATATATTCATCGCAGGCATGCTGGCTTATCCATTGGCAGGCCGAAGGGTCTCCCTTGCGAATGGCGGTAAGGGCATCCAAAAACGAAGGGTCTGCCTGTCTATGGTGGTCCCTTAGGATAAAGGGATGGAAGTCCCATTCTTGCCAGCGGCGCCCTTGGAATGCGAAGGGGCCGTGGTAGAGCATGCCGTACTCATCTTTGAGATGAGCTTCGTCATCGCCGGCAACCACGGGAGGCAGCTGGGAGAAATCGCCTACCACCACCAATTGAGGTCGAGGGCGCACTTTGCGCATGATGGTGGACACCGCATCGAAAAGATCGCATCGCAGCATGGATATCTCATCAATAATGATTACATCTGCTTGAGAGATGGGCTCCCGCACCCTAAGGCGCGTGCTGCGTCCCTGTACTCCAAGGCCCAGCTTAAAGGCCCTGTGCACTGTAGTGCCGCCAACATTGAGCGCCGCGATGCCTGTAGGGGCGCACACCACAACATTGCGCCGCTTTTTGCGCAGGAGGCGCAAGGCTTCTTCTATCACGAAGGATTTGCCGCAGCCGGCCCCGCCGGTAAGGAAGACGTTTTCCCCTGAGAGGATGGCGTCGATGGCAGCCTGTTGCTCTGCATCTGCGCAGGCTCGTTTTTCTGAAGCCTTTTCTGCCACTTGGCGCCCTCCTCTCACAGGCATGGGAATGTCTACTAACCCTATCGCATGAGCACCTAGAGCGCTCGGTTTTAGGTCTCCATTGTGACTCAGCCTTGCTATAAGAACAACTGTTCGTATGCTCTAATCAACGAACGGACATACATGGACGGCGACCAATGGTTTAGCTTGCCAGCCGGAGACTCGAGTCTTGGGACAACACTCTAACCCCAGTAGTTGTATGAGCTCAGTTCGTCTCAGTCCATCGCCTCCAGCCCTGAGCAGCCCGCCTTCCTCCAGGTGGGCTGCTTTTTGATGCCGAGGTGGGGGATGAGACCGCGCAATCCTTAATAACACGGCATTTACCTGGGGTTTCATCCGCAGTTTTTACACAGCCCCTAATGAGGGGGCAGAGGGCTCCCTCATTAGTGAGAGGAGCAACAGTGGATGAGAACAACCTGCCCGGCGAGAGGGGGCGCCTTCTGGAGGCTTGCTGTTCATTCATTGAACAGCTTGGCTTGGATGCAGGAGGTGAAACGATGAGGCAGAGCAGGCACGCGAGTGGGTGGAAGATCTCGGAGGTGGAGACGCTTATCGGCCTTGGGCGCCGAGATATCCAGCGCGCCTGTTATAGCGGCCAAGGCGGAGTGGCGATCCTGAATCCTCAAGACACTGCTTGGGGCCGTCGTAGCTATGACCTGGAAGATCTCGCACAGCTCTATGTGGTGAAGCAGTATCGGCGCCAGGGGCTGAGCCTGCCAGAGATCAAAGTTGAGATTGAAGCGCAAAAAGAAGCCGGCAAGAGCATTGGAGACTTGCTAAGGGTACAGGTGTCGAGGCTCAAGGCACGGGCAGAGGACGTGGCGGGGCAGTTGCTTCAGGCCGAGGCGCTGCTGGCTGCAGTAGAAGGTGATGCGGGGGCCTTGGATGCAGGGGCCTCGTTTGAAAAGCTTGTGTCTCGACATATAGGAATTCGAAATGCGCTGGAGACAGATCTTGATAAGGCGCCAGAGAAGGACTTTGCCTCCTGTATAGAAGCGCTGCTCTGCACCCCAGGACTCATCGATAGTCCTGGGATGGCATTGGCGATGGATGTGTGGCTGGGGCCTGGATCTGCAGAGATGCTGCGAAGCGCTGCAGAGGCAGCCAGCCTAAGAACTCAAAGCAATGGAGGAGAACATGAACAATGAAACGTTGAAAGCTCAGGGCGCGCCTGCATTCACGAGGCGGGCCTTTCTGGGTGGAGCACTGCTCCTGGGTGCGGGATTGTGCGGATGCGGGGCGAACACTATGGCAAGCGGCGACAGCCGGAGCTCCCAAGGGAGTGAGGCTCCAGAAGAAAAGCCCCAGGAAGAAGCCCCTAAAGTATCTTCCGACCCCCATGTGGCCTACATCAAGAACTACAAAGGGCAAAATGCCGCAGCTCTAGGCTATGCGGCGGCCAACACCTTTCGCATGGAGAAGTTGGGCGCGATCTATCTGCGATTGGTCTACGTGGACCCTTCGGGCGTCTTTGTGGATCCAGAAAACGAGGAGCAGCTCAAAGGCTACGTGGTCTTCGATCAAAACCTGCCGCCCAATACTCAGGTTGACATCGAGTTTAGGCAGGATGAAGAGGGAAACGAGCTTCAGACCATCGCTCGCTGGCAAAGCCACGAGCAAATAGTTCTGGCGGTGAAGGCCGCGGGAAGTCCCGACCCCACTCCGGTGGATATGACTGCCATCGATGGCGCTCCTGATAGATATACGAACTATATCCGCGATTACACGGGCCGCAATCTGGCTGAATGCGGCTATAACTCCGCTGCGGGCAACCTCACCGATGCCTATGGTCCTGGCTTCATCCATCTAGCCACAGTGAGCGACGACGGCGCCTACATCGACCCTGCAGACAAAGAAGCCCTCGCCAGCTATGTGGTGGTGTCCCAGGACGTGGCTCCCAACACGCAGTTCACCATGGAGCCCACGACGGCTGCCAACGGCGAAGTCTACGATCTTATCGGTTCGCAATCCATCGATACAGTGACGCTCAAGGTGCGCAAACTGGAGGCTAAGGGGTAGGGGCTAGGGGCCGTTCGCAGGGGAAGGGTTGGGCTGAGCCCCTGTGTTCCTTGCCGAGAAACCCCTCCATCGCCATAAGAAGACACCCAGCTGCTGGGAGGAGGTGCAGCTGGGTGTTTTCTTTACCAATGGATGGCGTAAAGCGAGCGGCGCTCTGCGAAGGCTAGGCGCGACCGGTGGAACCCAGGTTGTCCATGTGGCTGGCAACGATGGCACAGATGTTGGCCATGCCGGCTTTGGCGGGCTTCTTGGGATCGAAGACCTCGGGGTTGGCGGCCATGTAGGCCATGAAGCCCTTCATGTACTCCTGGCGAAGCTCGGTGGCGTAGTTCACCTTGCACACGCCGTTGGCGATGGCCTCTTTGACCTGGTCGTCGGGCACGCCGGAGGTGCCATGGAGCACCAGGGGCACGTCGACGCGCTCGCGGATGGCCTTGAGCACTTCCTGCTCGATGTGGGGAGTGCCGTGGTAGACGCCGTGCGCGGTGCCCACGCCCACTGCCAGGGAGGTGCAGCCGGTGCGGCGCACGAACTCCTCGGCCTCGGCGGGATCGGTGAAGGGATTGCCGTGGCCGGCGTCGGGACCGTCGTCCTCTTTGCCGCCCACGCGGCCCAGCTCGGCTTCTACGGGGATGCCCATGGCGGCGCCTACGCGAGCCACAGACTCGGTGATCTTGATGTTGTCCTCAAAGGACTCGTGGCTGCCGTCGATCATGACGGAGGTGTAGCCGGCGTGCATGGCCTGCATGCAGCGCTCGAAGCCGTCGCCGTGATCGAGGTGCAGCGCCACCGGCACGCTGGCATTCTTGGCCGCAGCGTGCACCATGCCATAGAAGTAGTCCAGGTTGGCATACTTCACGGTGCTGGGGGTGGTCTGCATGATCACCGGAGAGCGACGCTCTTCTGCGGCGGCCAGCACGGCCATCACAAACTCCAGGTCTTCCACGTTGAAGGCGCCCACGGCGTAATGGTTCTTCTGAGCATCGAGCAGCATTTCTTTGGTGGTGACAAGCATTGCAGTTCCTTTCTGCGTCTGCGGCTTTGGGCCTTGGCGAGAACGGGGCGCCAATCTGGGAGGAGGGGATCGGGGTGCTCCTGCGCGCCAAAAACCTGCGCCGTTACTTGCTGGTGGCAATGTAGCGCGATTTGCGTGGCCGCACTGGTGGCGAAGAAGGGGTTTCTCGGCAAGCAAACGAAACGCCAGTGGGCGCCAATGGAAGCTAAGGTTCCTTACAGCTGTGACAAAATCTTGCTTTAGAAAACAAAAGAAAGTCGAATCCTTGCTAAAATGCAAAATAAAGAAAGCTAAGAGTTCACAGAACCTTCGCAAAGGAAAGCTCCTATGACCGCCTCTGCTCCCAACGACGCTTCGTTGCCCGGCCCCGCGACGCCTGGTCCCACTCATGGCTCGGGGCATTCTTTTGCCGAGGAACGCCGCGCTGCCATCATGGACCTTTTGGGGCGCGAGGCTTCGGTGCAGGTGGCAGACCTCGCGAAACTCTTTGGAGTGTCGCGGGTGACGGTGCGCTCGGACTTGGACGAGCTTGAGGCGGCGGGGCGCCTGCGGCGCACCCATGGCGGGGCGGTGTCGCTCTCGCGGGCGCTCACGGTGTCTATCCAGGATCAGCGTGTGAACGTGAACGTCGAGGCCAAGCAGGCCATCGGCCGCACGGCGGCAGCCATGGTGTCAGACGGCGACTCCGTGCTGGTGGACTCGGGCACTACGGCGCTGGAGCTGGTGCGCGCGTTGGGAGTCCGCAACGAGGTGACGGTGGTGACCTGCGACTTTACGGTGGCGGATTTCATCGACCGCTCCATGCCGTCGCTGGATGTCATCTTGCTGGGCGGCGAGCTGCGCAAAGGCCACCGCTACACCTATGGCCCCATGACAGAGCAGGCCCTGGCGCTTTTGCACCCTCAGATCTCCTTTGTATGCCCTACCAGCTATGTGCCTGGCCGCGGCCTCATGACCAACTTCGCCCCCATGGCTCAGATCAAGCGGGCCATGCTCTCCTGCGCCGCCCGCACAGTGGTGCTCATGGATGCCACCAAGGTGAATGCGCCGGGATTGCTGCTGGTAGACACCCTGGCTCACGTGGATGCGGTGGTGACAGACAGCGACCCTCATGGCCTTCTAGCCGCAGAGCTTCAAGAGCAGGCGCCGGAAGCTCGGCTCATCCTGGCGCAGGGGTAGGTGGGGAGCGAGAGGCAAGGGCTTCTCGGCACGGAGTGCGAAGTGCCCCGAAGAGAGTTAGCAGGGAAGAATCGCCTGCTCCTAGGCGAGCCTGTGGACTTTCACCTGATTGCGCAGCTCCCGTGCTGTCTGAGGATCAAAGTTGCCGGTAGCGGGGGAGAGGCAGTTGGCAGTGGCGGCGGCCATGGCAAAGGCGAGGGCACAGGCGTCATCCATGGCGCGCTCCAGTGCCACGGCGAAGGCGCCCACCAGCGTGTCTCCGGAACCCACAGGATTTACCACCTGGATGTGCGGAGCGATGCCTCGATAGATGCCTGTGGCACAGGCCATCACCGCCCCCTGAGCCCCTAGGCTTGCCACCACCCGCTCGATACCGGTGGCATGGAGCGTGCGAGCGGCCTCAACCATCTGGTCAAGGTCGTTGCAGGGACGGCCGGTGAGCCAGGAGAGCTCGTCGGCATTGGGCTTCACCATGGTGGGCAGCGCGCGAATGCCCTCTTTGAGCAGCTCTCCAGAAGTGTCAAGAATCACAGGGGTGCCCTGGGCTTTTACCGTTGCCACGAGGCGGGCGCAGGCGTCGGCGCCAAGGCCTGCCGGCACTGAGCCGTCCACCGCGACCACTGCGGCCTCGCATGCCAGCCAGGCCACTCGCTGGAGCAACTCATCAAACTCTTCCTGGGTGACCGGGCGTCCAGGCTCTAGGAACTCGGTGGAGGTGCCGGAGGGGTCCAGCACGTTGATGCAAGAGCGGGTCTCTGCGCCTGTCTCCACAAAATCGTGGGCAATGCCGTCGCCGTCGAGCAGTTCGCGAAGGAGCGCCCCTCCGTGGCCGCCGGCAAAGCCGCAGGCTACCACCTCTGCACCACAGGCCGCTACCGCCCGAGCAGCGTTGAGTCCCTTGCCTCCCGCCACGTCGATGACACGCTGCACGCGCTGCACCTGGCCCACAGCCAAAGGGGCCGCAATGGAGTAGGCCTTGTCTATGGAGGTGTTGGGAGTCACGGTGACAATCATGGGTTCCTCCGGTTTCTGGAAATCTTTCTGGGGTCTTGCGTCTGTTAGATATTGTGTAATACTGTTTGATTCGAACCGAAAAGAACACTAACGCACACAATAATAACAAGGAGGCAGTCATGCTCAAGTCTGAGCGCCAAGATGCCATCGAGCAGCTGTGCGAAAACCTGGGCACGGCTACGGTACATCGGCTGGCCCAAGAGCTGCAGGTCTCTGACATGACGGTGCGCCGTGACTTGGAGGAAATGGCGGCCCAAGGGCGGCTGGTGCGCGTCCATGGCGGCGCGCGCTCTGTGGCAGGTCAGCGCGGCACGGCGGTTCCTCGCGAGTTCACCCATGGCGAGAAGCGCTCCCTTCATGTGAAGGAGAAGCGTGCGGTGGCAGCGTCGGCCGCCAAGTTGGTGGAGCCCGGCAACACCGTTTTTTTGGGCGCGGGCACCACTATGGAGCTGGTAGCCCAGGCGTTGCCTGCAGGTCGGCTGCGCATCGTGACCAACAGCCTTTCGATCTTTGATCTGCTGCGGGGTAGGCCACACACAGAGCTCTGCCTGGTAGGCGGCGTCTATCGCCCCACTACCGATGCGTTCGTAGGCCCCATGGCAGAGAACTCCGTGGACCTTCTAGGTATCGATGTGGCGTTTATCGGCTGCAACGGCATTTTGGATGGAGCCATCTCCACCTCGAACATGGAGGAGGGGCGCTTTCAAAACGAGGTGTTCGAGCGGTCGGATCGCCGTTACGTAGTGTGTGACTCCTCCAAGGTTGGACGCAGGGATTTTTACACGTTTTATTCCTTGGATGACGTAGACGCCCTGGTGACAGATAAGGGGCTCACCGGCGAGCAAAGGGAGTCCCTCTCAGAACACACCCAGATCATTGGCTAAATGGTGGCAATCGGGGCCAAGGCGAGTCGGCTTTGCCTGCAGACCCTGCAAAGAAAGGAACCGCAATGCGTATCGTGATTGGGTCTGACAACGAGGGCATGGAGCTCAAAGAGGTGGTGAAGGCCTATCTTCTGGAGCTGGGCCATGAGGTGGTGGACTTATCAGAGGAACCAGCGGCAGACTTTGTGGACTCTGCCGTGGCTGTAGGTTCGGACTTGCTTGCACACCCTGAGAGCCTGGGCTTTGCCTTCGACCGCTATGGCGCCGGCAGCTATATGGCGGCTTGCAAGATGAAGGGCCTGGTGGCCTGCGAGTGTTCCGACGAGCGCAGCGCGTTTATGACCCGCCAGCACAACAATGTGTGCCTCATTTGCCTGGGCGTAGGCATCACCAACTCGGTGAACAAGGTTCCTGGAGCCCGCTGCTGCTTGGTGCGCGACATGGCGCCGGCCGTGTACGCCCGCGAGAATCTGGCTGCCAACGTGGTGGGCTTTGGCGGCAAGATCTGCGGCGAGTTCCTCATCGCCGACATCGTGGACGCCTTCTTGGCCGCCCAGTATCGGCCCACGCCAGAGAATGACGCCCTGGTAGCCAAGATCGACGCCGTCTGGCAGGGCGACGCCAAAGCCCAGGCCGCCCCCGACTTTTTCGACGAGTTCCTGGCGAAGTGGGACGAGGGCTGCTACCACGATTAGCCAACTGCGATAACCTGCGAGTCCTTCAAAGCCAGGCGGGCGTCCCAAAGAGGCGCCCTCCTGGCTTTTTGCCCTAGGCCGGTGTGGGTAAAAACGCCGAGAAACCCTTAGCCCTCCTACCGGAAAGCTCCCTATGTATTGGATCATTTGGCCCATCTGCCTTGCGGCATGTTTTGTCGGCTCCATTTGCGGCCTTGGCGGCGGCGTCATCATCAAGCCGGCGCTGGACCTCTTTGGCCATATGGATGTGGCCCAGGTGAGCTTTCTTTCTGGCTGCACGGTGCTTGCCATGGCCCTCTATTCGGTGCTGCGGGCCCGGGCCAAGGGAAACCTTAGGGCTGAAGCTAAGGTTGATACTTCTGTGGCGGTAGGAGCTGTGGTAGGCGGCCTTGCAGGAAAGCAGCTTTTCTCGGTATTGAGCACGGCCTTTCCCTATCCGCGCATCGTGGGCTGCACCCAGGCGGCGGCCCTGTTTGCGGTATGCCTGTTCACCATTGTCTATACGCTCAGGCGAGATGAGGATGAAGTGCGCGAGCGCCATCTGTCCGGTTGGTGGACGGGAGCGTTGGTAGGGGTGGGGCTTGGTGCGATCTCTGCCTTTTTGGGCATTGGCGGAGGCCCGGTCAATATCGTCGCCATGACGTTCTTTTTTGCCATGACCAGCAAGGACGCGGCTCAAGCCTCCCTCTACATCATTTTGTACTCCCAGACCGCAGCCACGCTGATGTCGCTTTTCACTCAAGACCTATCGGGGATCGACCCGCTGCTTTTCCTGGGCATGGTGGGATTTGGCATTGCCGGTGCCGCCGGCGGGCGCACCCTTAACGCGCGGCTTTCCAACAAAATAGTGGATAGGCTGTTTATTGGGCTCCTGGTTGTCATCATGGGCATAACCATCGCAAATTTTATGGGATTTACGGCTCTATAAAGTGAACTATAGAGCAAATTTGTGGATCTATGTACATCTATATAAAAGCAGATGAACGATACACTGGATAGGATTTCGTGTGCCTCAGTTTCGCCTGTGTCAATAAGTCCCTAAATAAAACACCAAAATGCTCCGAGTTACATATCTAATTAAATAGATAGATACTGAGTAAAAATGCCACATATTACATATCTATTGAAATAAATAACTAAACGCAATAAAAAATATAAAACACCTGGTAAATAGCGTAATAAGTAAAATAGATGCATATATATTACGTGGCGTATTTTCAAAAATAGATTGATTTATCGCGATCCGTTTATTAACCTAACCATAAAATAAGCTGCAATAACTCTGAATTTAGAGGATCTCGCACTCTAATAGATCGTCTAAGCAGCCCCTGAAGGAAGTTCTGCGGCCGGACCAGAGCCGTGGATGATAGACGGAGGAACTATGCGTACTTTCATTCAGCGAAGCACGCGGGCTACGCTGGCGGTCTTCATGGCCGTGATCTGCGTTTTGGGAACCCTGGGCTTCCCGCTCTCGGCGCTGGCCGATGAAGCCGCCTTGCAGACCAATGTGCGAGGCACCGATTCTTTGGAAACCACTGCCACAGAGTGGGAGCTCATCCGCATCGGAGATCATCAAGGCGAGCCACTCTATATAGATGTGATCAAGGAAGAAGGCGGCCAGCAGACCTACCTTTCCTATCGCCAGAAGTATGATCTCGCCCAAGCGCAGACCAACGGCCCTGCCCCCGAGAAGGGTGTGGCGCTCTCGCACATTCTGTCTCTGGCGCTGGAGGATGCCACGCCCGAGGAGCTCTATGGTTCCGCCACTACCGCGACCCGCTACCAAATCGCGGTGTGGGATGCCCAGCGCAACGGGAATCCCCTCTATGAGGGCACCGTCTACCCCGTCTACGGACACCTTGTGTCTGAGGGTCAAGTTGAGGATGAGGGTTATGTCCTTCTTGGCATCCGCACCGCCAATGACGATGAGAAGTCTGCACCCAAAAACCTGGGTGCAGGCAACGCCATCTATAAAGAGGCCGACGGCAGCCGCGACGCCTACGGGCTCCAGCGCGTCGGCGAGCAGAAGGTCGACAATGCGTTCGACGAGAATCTCAACGCCTTTGTAGCCACCTATGAGAAGACTGCGACCGATGCGGCCACCGGCACCGTCACCTATAAGACCGACGAGGGCGACATCGTGCGCACCGAGTCTTTCGCCGGCATCGAGGGCGAGGGCTTGGATGTCCCCATCGACCAGTCCTTCTTCTCCAACGGCCAGTATTACCGCACGCTCTCCTCGCTGGGTTCCACCAAGCGTCTTACCGTAGCCCAGCCCAACGCCACCGTGCGCGTGGTGGCGGTGGAAGACATGGCCCAGGCCAATGCCTACCAGCTCACCATCAGCTTCGAGGCCGAGAATAGCGATGGTCCCAACCAGGTGCTCTGGACTGACTCCGTCGACATCCATGGCGCTGGCTACCAGTACTCGCTGCCGCTTTCCTTCTCCAGTGCGGCCAGCCACTCCGAGGGTGTGGCTTTCTACAGCTTCACCGGCGTCCAGGGCAGCAGCACGGCTCGCGTAGATCACGAGTGGGGCAATCCCTTGGTGCTCACCGGCGACCTCTCCGAGGCGCTTTTTGACCAGGACGCCAACGGCCATCGCGTGCTTCACGCCCTCTATAGCTCCTCCGAAGACACCAAAGAGGCCACCTTCACCGTGGTGGAGATCGACGGCACCAACGCCACCGAGATCGGCCGCAAGTCCGGCAAGGTCACCCCTGATCAGGACTTCACCTACGAGCCGGCTTCCTTCGAGCACGACGGTGCTACCTATGTGCCCGCCGCCTCCAACACTCAGACCATCTCTTATAAGTGGGATGACCTCACCGCCGGCAAAGACCTCATGGTCTACGTCTACTACGTGCCCGAGGACTACGTGCCTGGCGCGGGCTACGACATCCAGGTGCGCTATCAGGACATCGCCACGGGCGCCATATTAAAGACTGACACCTACCCGGTGAATCCCGAGATGACCGATTTCCTCACAGTCGTGGGAGATGAGAGCTTCTCGGCAGATGACGGCGAGCGCTATGTGCGTCTGCCTGGCCAGGAGGGCGGCATCCGCCACGCCTTCTATTCGCCCACCCGCGTCTACACCATCTACTACCGCAACGTGAACGACCAGCTCAACGCCAACGTGGTCATTCAGCGCACCCAGATCATCGATACTCCTCGCGCGGCGGCTGCCGGCACCGCAGGCGGCGGCATCACCGCGGCCCCTATCGCCGCTGCCGCTACCGGTGCAGCTTTGCCTGCCACTGACGCCGGCGTAGCTCCCGGCGACGCCACCACCATCATCAACGACGACGGCAACCCTCTGGCTTCCCCCGAGGGCCAGTCCACCGCCGAGCAGCGCATTGACGACGACGCGAACCCCCTGGTCGCCGGCTTCCAAAACCCGGCTGTCATGGCGGGATCCATCGCCGGCCTCGCTGCACTTTTGGCCCTGCTGTTCTTCTTCATCTTCAAGCGCAAGAAGAACGCCGATGCCTCCGACACCAAGAACGCTTAGGGGATGGAGACTATGAACAACACTTCTAAGAACATGCTGCTCAAAAGGATTCTCGCCTTCGCGCTCTCCTTTGTCATGGTGGTCACCTCCACGCCGGTGGCGCCTCTGGCCTACGCCGAGCAGGACCTCAACATCGACGCCGCTCCTGTGGTGATCTCTGACGACGATCTGGTGCAGCTCGATGCCGAGAACCTCACCTCAGATCCTGCAGCTCAGGATCCCGCCGACACCGATCCTGCAGCTCCCGCTGCCGAGCAGGACGCCCCCTCTCAGGAGGGCGCTGCTCCTGAGGAGGAGCTCGCTCTCGACCAGGCACCCGTAGCTGCTGCCACTGCCGCCGCAATGGCCACTGGCCCTGCGCGCGTGGCACCTAGCGGGTTGCAGAACAATGCTGCTGACCAGACTGTCACCAGCAACGGCACCAAGGACCTTACCTACAACGACGGTAAGGCTCACACCCTTACCGTTAACCCTGGTGTGACGCTCACTACCCAGATCGTGGTAAAAAAGGGGACTTTGACTATCGATCTGCAGGGCTCCATCCAAAGCCATGATACGAACGCTAAAGATACAGTAATTAGCGATCAGAACTATAATGGCACGGCAATTGTTGTTGAGGGCCAGGGTAGCGTCATTATCAAAGGTGCTGGCACTCTTACGGGTAACGGTCATGGGTCTGTCATCATCGTCCAACCCCGCGGAAAGCTAACCATAGGCGATGCTGCAAGTGGTCCCACCATAACTGGAGGAAGTGGCTCCGCTTTAGCTCATAAGGGATATAACGGCACCGTTTATGCGCCTGGTAGTTCAACAGGGAAGTATAAGAACTATACGAACTGTGGCGGGGCGGTGCTTGTAAGAGCAGATGCAAACAAGAAAAATGGTGGCTCTTTCACACTAAATAACGGTATTGTTCAGGGAAATACAGTTGAATCTGCTGGTGGTGGTATCTTTATCGACCAAGCATGCACCTTTGTGATGAACGGCGGTCAGGTTACTGGAAACACCGCCAAACAATGCGAAGGTGGCGGTATCTATACCGCTGCAGCAAACTCGACAATCAACAGCGGTTCTATTACGGGTAATAAGACTGAAACCGATTGGTCATGGGGTGGAGGTGGCATCTTCATTGAGAACAATGGTGTTCTCACAATGAAGAGCGTAGTTATTACTGGCAATACTGCCAATGGTTTAGGTGGTGGTATTGCTGGCTGCCCCCATGCGCGCCTAGGTCTCTCTCTTGAGGACGGTGTTGCTCTCTACGGGAATAGTGCCAGTAAAACTGCTAAACCTGAACATAATGGGCTATATAATAATAGTGTTGATGGTAAACAAGTCGGTGACATTCTTGCTTACAGTACCTTCAAAGATGGCTTTAAAGCAGATCTGGCAAAAGATTTCTATGGCACTCGTTCCAGCGTAGTAAAGGGCACATCTCTTGGGGGCAATAATCAGATTGTGATGAAGGGTTATCGGGCCGGCTTTAGGCCTGGTGCCACAAAAGCTACTGGAGAGGAGATCTCTCTTAAAGCTGGCGATACCTATTCTGTAAACAATGAATCGGTTGGTTTCACGAGCACATACAGCGGCTCTGTCACTGGAGCCGTGACAATCAGTGGAAACAGTAGCACGACTCATGGTGGTGGTATCGGCTGCAACGGTACTCTCAAGATTAACTATGAGCCAAGAATCGAATATGGCGCTTTTAATATCAAACTTCAAAAATCTTATAAAACAAGTTTGGGCGATCCGCTATCACAGCCTGCCGGTACATTTACCTTCGAGCTTCTTGATAAAGACCCTCGCACTCATGCAGACGCTAAGGTGCTGACTACTGCAACTAACGATTCCTCTGGGAACATTCAGTTCACGCTTACGCAAGGACAATACAAAGACAAAAATAAGAATGACAAGAAGGATCAAACTTGGATCTTCTACGTACGAGAGGTCGAAGGGACCAATAGCTCAATTAGTTATGATAGTAATATTTATACAATCGATGTTCATATAAAAGAATTTAAGACAGAGGAACCAAGTAACTGGGATAAGGCGGGAACCAAAACACCGATTGTCGATTGGATAAAGGTGAACGGTAAGTCTCCCGCCGATGCCCCCCTCACCAACACCTTCAATGTGAAGGGTGAGGCTCAACTGGGCGTGACCAAGACCGCTTCTGGTCTTTCTGCAGGTACCTACAGCTTCGAGCTCCAGGAGATGCAGGGCAAGTCCATTGCTGATAAGGATAAAAAGAGTGACGGTGTGGCCGACAGCCTGACCGTCTCTGTGGGCGATTCTGTTTCTCAGAATCAAACTGCCAATCAGCTCTTCAAGAAGATGACCTACACTGCCGAGGGCGATCACTGGTACCGCATTCGCGAGAAGGCCGAAGGCGACGCTTCTGTTACTGCCTTTGACTCCTCTGTGTACCTGGTAAAGGTCAACGTCAAGAAGAATGGCAAGAAGGCTCTAAAGGCAGAGGTAGTGGAAACTTACAAGGCTGCCGATGCCAACAGCGAGCTTAAAAAGGTGAGCAACACCCAGTCTCCCGCCTTCATCAATACCAACTATCTCTATGAGGGCTTCGACTTCTCTATCGCCAAGATGCTGGAGAACGATCTCGAGAATCAGTTCAGGCCCGAAAATGGCGAGTTTGCTTTCGAGCTCTTCGACAATCCGGATTGCTCTGGCGAGCCTTTGGCCACTGCCAAGAACAACGCATCTGGAAAGGTGGAGTTCAAGGTAGACAATCAGGATTATCTGAAGGCCAAGCTCAAGGGCATGAAACCTGGTGCCCTGATCTACACCACCCTCTACTTCCGCGAGGTTCAGGGCAACGTTCCTGGCGTCACCTATGACAAGGGCATCCACTCCATCAGCCTTGAGCTCAAGGTGACCCAGGGCGCCAAGAGCGATATGGGCATCACCAAACCCGTCATTGGCGCCACTGCAAAGGTAACCATGGTGGACGGGAAAGAGGTGCCTGCCGCTGGGTTCACCTTCATCAACAAGATCAAAGTTGCGGATGCTCAGGTGCCCTTCTCGGCAACCAAGCGCTACAACGGCAACACCACCGACAAGTCTGGCGCCTTCAAGTTCACCTTTGAGGCACTGGACTCTCAGAAAGCAGCCGAGGGTGTCTATGAGGCTCGCAAGGGCGATGCCCTCGTGGCTGATTCCGCCGGCAAGCTAGTGGACAATGGCACTGGTGTCATCAAGATCGAAGCTGCTAACGGCGACTTCGCTGGTTCGTTGGCTCCTGTGAGCTTTGGTGACATTACCTACACCAAGGAATCCTACGACTCCTGCAAGACCTATTGGTACAAGGTGACCGAGAACTTCCTGGACAACTCTTCTGCCATCTCCTACGATCCCACGGTATATGTGGCAAAGGTCGAGCTCACTGCCGCGAACCGCGAGATCGTTCCCACGGTTACCTATTACCGCATGACCTCGTCGGTCGATGGAAAGCTTGATATCGCCGAGATCGCCAATACGGACGATCCCATGGTCTTCCACAACACCGACGATGCCTATCTGTCCATGAGCTTCAATATCAAGAAGCTCTTCAAGAACAGCCTGAACAACGACCTCAAAATCGAGGACGAGAAGTTCACCTTCCAGCTGACGGACGCTCAGGGTGATCTGGTTTCTGAGTCTACTGCCAACGCAGAGGGCCTGGTGACCTTCGAGATCCCTGGCAAGAACTACATCGACAAGTCGCTGGGCGACGCCAGGGACTACGAGTTCACCGTCACCGAGGTCGATCCCAACAACGACAAGATCTCCTTCGACCAGAAGACCCACAAGGTCGTCCTCACGGTGAAGACCGAGGCCGAGCGTGTGGTAAACAGCGAGAACGCAGCCAATAACGACAAGACCTTCTATAAACCTGTGATCACTAACCAGACCTGGGATGGCAACGAGTGGACTTCTGAGGACGTCCCCACCGTTACCAACACCATCGACGTGAGTACTTCCTTTGTGCCCAAGGCCAATAAGCACCTGTCCGATAGCGCCACGGCCGACAACAGTCTGTTCAAGTTCGAGCTTCGGGGCCTGGACGGCGTATGGTTCAATGCCGACAGCGTGGCCTTTGACAAGCTGGTGGTGGGCGAGCATCTCCGCTCGCCGGAGACCTACATCCCCACCGAGGACGGCAAGATTGTCGACAACGGGGTAGGCGAGCTGGTGCTTAATGCGTCGAACGCCCAGTTTGACGAGAACGATATGGCAGACGTGGTCTTCCCCGAGATCACCTACGAGCAGCCGGGCACCTATTGGTACGCCCTGCGCGAGACCACCAGCGACACTGATACCATCGCCTCCGACACCTCCGTGGCAGTCATTCGCGTGGACGTGAAGCTTGCAGCTGACGGCAAGTCCATGTCTGCCCAGGTGGGCGCCGTCTACAGCGCGAAGTCCATGAGCGAACCCGGCCTGACCACTGTTGTCGATGACGGCGGCGAGCTGCCCACCCCGACCTTCTACAACACCGGATTTACCTACACCGGCTTTGAGTTCAACATCACCAAGGCGTTCCAAAACACTGAGGGCGCACCTCTGCCCATGGAGAAATTCGAGTTCGAGCTCTGGGACGGCGTCCCTGGCGAGACCGGCTCCCGCAACCTGGGCACCTTCAGCAACGAGCAGTACGAAGGCGTCACCCCTCACTTGAGCGACCAGGTGATCTTCTCGGTAGATGACCAGGCCTTGCTCAAGTCCTACCTCAAGGACAAGGTGGGCGCTCCTCAGACCTACGACAACCTCTACATTCGCGAGGTTGCTTCTGCCGATAAGGACATGCTCACCGACGGTGAGGCTCATCAGGTCATCGTGACCCTTACTCCTGCCATCGAGCGCCCCTCTATGGCCAATGCCAGCCTCACCACCACGACCTATAGCTGCCAGGACGTGAGCGTGACCATTCCTTCGCTCACCAACAACACGGTGACCAACCGCTGGCAGCTCCGTGGCAGCTGGACGCCTCAGGCCTCCAAGATCTATTTTGGCGAGACGGCCGGAAGCTTTGACTTCACGGTCCAGAGCCTGCGCAACCTGACGGATGCGGAGCTAAGCACTGCCAAGGTGGCCGATCTTCTCCGCAACCAAGGCGAGGCCTCTTCTGAGGACACCGGCGAGAATGCGGTGAAGGTAACTGGCTCGGTCTCTGTGAACGACAGGGGCGAGGAGGCAGTGGAGTTTGGCACTCCTGTCACCTACACCAAGTCGGGCGCCTATTGGTACGCGCTTTCTGAGGACGGCGGCACCGATCCCACCGTGTACGTAATTCGCGTCGAGGTGGGTCAGACTTCCGATGGCCGTGGGCTCGAGGTCAAGGGCACTCAGATCTACTACGCAGACAGCTTCGAGACCGAAGGCATCTATGAGTACGGCACAGAAGCCCCCCAGTTCGTGAACACCAGCGGTGCACTGAAGTTCGCTTCCTATCGCGCTTTTGCGGCCAGTGATCAGGCGGTGGATCAAAAGTGCCTGGTAGACCCCAAGATGTGGAAGGTCCTTGAGGGCCGTACCCTGCAGGAGGGCGAGTACACCTTCGATCTCATCCAGGTGAAGGATTACACCGACACTACCGGCACTGTCATCTCCACCGCCAAGAACGACCGCTACGGCATGGTGGACTTCGACGCCGCCAATCCTGTGGCCGGCACCGAGGACGACCCCTGCTGCCTCGAGTTCACTGCTCCTGGCACCTATCGCTACCGCGTGGTGGAGAACCCTGATGCCAACCGCGACCCCTCGGTGATCTACAGCGATCAGATCATCACCTTCACCGTAGTGGTGAAGCGCGAGGGCGGCAGCCTCAAGGCCACCGACATGTACTACGGCGAGTACAAAGACGGCACCAACGTGCGCTTCGCCGAGTCTGCAGACCCCGACTGGCACCCCACCATGACCAACAAGGCCCGCGGCATGAGCCTCAAGGTGCGCAAGACCTCCGTGCTCGACCGCGACAACGGCCTCGAGGGCGCCACCTACAGCCTCTTCATGGTCAACAACGGCGTGCAGGACGACATCAAGGTGGCCACCGGCACCTCCAACAAGGACGGCTGGATCCAGTTTGACGACGTGAACCTGCAGGCAGGCCAGCTCTATTACTTCAAGGAGTTCGCCGCTCCTGCCGGCCATACTGTGAGCGAGTTCAGGAGTCCCTACTTCTATCTGATTCCCGACACCGCATCGCCCAACGGCTACTCCATGGCCTACTCCGACACCAAGGACGTGGAGCCTGGCATCATGGTCACCGCTGAGGGCGACGAGTCCGACACTGATGCTGCTGCTGAGGCTGGGCAGGACAATGCCCTCTACACCAAACCCGAGGTGGATGGCGACGGCAACGCCCTGTACACCTATGCCAAGGACGGCGGCGTCTACGACGAAGCCACCACCATCACCTTCAACAAGCAGGAGACCAACACCCACAACTGGGTAGAGGGCGCCAAGCTGCAGGTGGTTGAGAAGGCCACTGGCAAGGTGGTGGAGGAGTGGACCACCAAGGCTTCCGGCGAGGTGCTTACCGCCAAGCTCAACGTGGACACCCCCTATATCCTTCATGAGGTGTCCGCTCCCGACGGCTATGCCGTGGCCAAGGACGTGGAGTTTACCATCGACTCCTACGGCAAGCTCTCAGTGACCTCTGGCACTGAGGACGGCAACGCATCGCTCAACGACACCACCGTGGTACTCTTCGACCGCAGGTTGGATGTGGAGGAGATCAACCGCATCACCCGCACCGATGAGGACAACGACCGCACCACTCGCATCGCCAAGACCGGCGATACCACCAATATCGCACCAATCATCCTGGGTCTGGTGGCAGCAGTCTTTGTGGGCGTGACCGTGCTGCTAGTGGTGAAGCGCAAGCGCAACCAGGAGTAATACCAGCCATCAGGAATAATGCCTGAGGCAACGACCCGCAACGAGCACCGGCCTCGCTCCTTTGGGAGCGGGGCCGGTTTTTGTACTGCGGTATTGAATAACATGCGAGGTGGGATGGGAGTGTTTCTTTGCAGGGAGGCGAGCTGTCTGGGCAGCCGAGGGCAGGAAGCGATGCAGCGTTTCTTGGCAGTGCGGTGGACTATCAGAAAGAGACGGGTTACCAGAAGCTGTGGTGGCCAAAGCAGAGGCGCCAGAGTTCTTCTCGGCTTGCGAGGGTGCGAGGGGAGAGGGGGCGAGGTGTGCGGCCTTGCAGGATGTAGGCCAGCTTGTCAAAGAGCGCCGTGGCGGTGGGCAACGTGCTCAGGGTTTGTCGGGCGACGCCGATGAGGTCGTCGTTGAGGGTGCGGGCGGCAAGGCGGCGCTGGTCGTCGGCTCCGGCGCGGAGAGGGTCAGAGTGCCACCAGCTGGAGTCGTACTCGCAGGCCAGGTGCTTCTCAGGCCAATAAAAGTCGTAGCGAATGGAGGCTCGTTGCGGCAGGTGCGTCTTGGCGAGCGGAGAGAGCGACTTTTCAAAGTTGAGGCGGGGGGCTGGCAGGCCGGCGCCGCCGTGCCTTCGGGAAGTGATGGCGAATGCGGCAAAGCCGGACTCGCGCGGAGAGGCCGATCCGTCGAGTGCGAGGGATGCGGCGTAGCGGGCGATCTTGTGGCCGCGGGCGCCTGTGGGAAGCCATTGGGCGGCGTTTTGCAGCGACTGGGCGCAGGTAAGCGGTACAGGGCGGGTTGCGAAGCCCTCTGCGAGATCGGGGCGCAACTCATAGGTGCCACAGAGTTGCAGCGCCAAAAGAAGGGCTTGAGCGGGGGTGTGGGTTTCTCGGCATCGAAGCAAGAAGTGGAGCTCTGGGGAGACTGCGTAGAGCGGCTCGGCGGTTTGGGCGGTGTTGATGCGGTATAACGCCTTGGGGAAGAGAGGGCCTTGCCAGAGATGATGCGTGATGCCTAGGAGCTGTCTGCGGTGCGAATCTGTAGATACGAGCACTCCTAGCGGAGGTTCATCTGGCGTTTTCCCAAGGACTGCCATAGCTGGCAAGAGGCCTGCCTGGTAGAAGCTCGATCGCTTAACCTGGCTGATGACTGCACTGGAAGGAATACTATTTTGAAGTATCTTGGCGCACTCATCCTGTGTTTGTACCGGAATGAGAGGGACGCGCGATAGGTACACGTTAACTGCGCTTATGCCAGCAAGGATCATCGTCATGATCGGAAGGTATCACGTGGTAAGTATGGTGCCTATTAAAAAATAGGGACATCATAAAAGCGCCTTAACAAGTTAGAATAAAGATGAAATTTGACAGAATCTTGACAGAAATTGGACAGACGAACTTAAGATAACGAGTTGCAATCTGTGTAAAAGGTGCTAGTGATCCGAAGTCCAGGCCACCTAGGTTGGTGGAAGCGCGTGTTGGCATGACGAGCGATTTTCCGGCAGAGAATTTGGCACAAATAGCTTCGAACGAGCAGATTTACCCTGAAATCTGCTCGTTCGAGGGGAGTTCTGGCAATTTTGGTGCCGGATAGATGGCCTTCGTGCCAAAGCAGCACTTTCCGGCAGATGGGCGATCTCCAAAGCTGCACTTTCCGGCAGATGGGCCATCTCCAAAGCTGCACTTTCCGGCAGATGGGCCATCTCCAAAGCTGCACTTTCCGGCGGACGCAGAGCCTCCAGTGGCTCTGCGCAGCTTGCACGCCGTGCGCTGCGGGATCCCTGCCCTACAGCATCTGCTCGGTGCGGGCGATGATGTCGTCCTGGGTGGCGCGGGAGAGCACGTTGAAGAAGGCCGAGTAGCCGGCGACGCGCACGATGAGGTCGCGGTGGTTCTCGGGATGGGCCTGGGCGTCTAAGAGCGTTTCGCGGGAGACCACGTTGAACTGCACATGGTAGCCGTGGAGCACATTGAAGTAGGCCTGGATCATGGCTTCGAGCTTACGCTTGTTCTCGGGCTTCTCCAAGGTGGAGGGATTCACCTTCTGGTTGAGTAGCACGCCGCCGGTGATCTTTCGAGTGGGCAGCTTGGTGATGGACTTGAAGACCGCGGTGGGGCCGTGGAGGTCGCGGTTGTGGGCGGGGCTGCAGCCTTCGGCCAAAGGCTCGTGGGCGTGGCGGCCGTCGGGGGTGGCCATGGTGCCCATGCCCTGGCCCACGTTGGCGCTGATGGAGCTGGTGCCGGCGTAGCGGATGCCGCCGATGGGGCCTCGGCCGTAGCGGGTGCTGGGGTATTTGGCCACCTCGTCGATGTAGGAGTCGTAGGCCTGCACCACCAGCTGGTCCACGTAGTCGTCATCGTTGCCGTACTTGGGGGCGCAATTCTCAAGCATCGCCTGGATGCGCTGGCTCTCAGGGCTTTGGAAGTCATCCAAGATGGCGTCCCAAAGCTGCTGCGGGGTGATGCGCCCCTCTTCAAAGACCAGCTTCTTCATGGCAGCCAAAGAGTCGGCCATGTTGGCGATGCCTACCTGCAGGCCGCTGATGAAGTCGTAGACGGCGCCGCCTTCCTTGATGGTCTTGCCGCGGCCAATGCAGTCGTCGGTGAGGGCGGAGCACAGGATGTCGGGCACGTCGCGCTCGCTGGCCAGGTCGATGGCGTTCTCCACAATGACGGAGTAGCGGCACATCTCGCGGATGGTCTTGTCCCAGGCACCCAAAAGCTCCTCGTAGCTGGTCATCTGGGTGAAGCGGCCGTAATCCTTGGTGAAGCGGCGGCCAGAGGTGAGATCCACGCCGCCGTTCATGCAGCACAAAAGCAGGCGCGGGAAGTTGAGATAGCTCATGCCTGTGCAGCGGTAGCCCCACTTGCCGGGCACGGCGGTCTCGACGCAGCCGATGGCGGAGTAATCGTAGGCATCCTCGCGCGAGACGCCCCAGTCGATGAAGCTGGGAATGATGACTTCGTCGTTGTTCATGGCCGGCATGCCAAAGCCCAGGCGCATGACCTCGATGCACTCATCCAGGAAGTCGGGGTCGATGCCTGCGTGATAGCGCACGGTGAGGTTGGGCTGGGTGAGGCGCGTCTGGGCCACAGAACGCAGGATGAGCCAGGACAGCGGGTTCACCGCATCCTGCGGCTCGCCGTCTGCCAGGCGCTGGCCGCCGATGGTGACGTTTTGGTACATAGGCGAGCCTGCCGAGGAGAGCGTGTGCGCTTGGCTGCGAATCTTGTTGACGGTGAGCGATTTTATCCAGAGGTTGCAGAGAAGCTCGGCCGCCTCGTCCTGGGTGATGCGCCCGGCCGCCAGATCGGCTTCATAGTAGGGGAACAGATACTGGTCCATGCGCCCGTAGGACAGCGAGTGGCCGTTGGACTCGATCTGCAGCACCACCTGCAAGAACCACACCGCCTGCACCGCCTCGCGGAAGGTCTGGGCCGGCTCGTAGGGCACTTTGTCGCAGATGCAGGCCATCTCGAGGAGCTCGGCTGCGCGGCGGGGGTCCTTCTCGGCAGCGGCCTGGGTGCGGGCCAGCTGGGCATAGCGTGCCGAGAAACGCCTCACTGCGGCGATGACCTCGAGTACGGCGTTGTAAAAGACGCGCTTGTCGATGGAAGCCGGGTCGGTGAGGTCGAGCTGCGCGCTTAGGGTGCGGGCGCGCTCCTCGTAGGAGCGCAGGCCACAGGAGAGCACGCGGCGGTGGTTCACGGCCAGGTGGGCGTCGCCGGCGTTGAGCTTGCCCTCCATGCCAAAGAGGCCGGTTTCCATGAATACAGAAACCTCCTGGGGCAGCAGGGCCTCGCCGCGGGCGCGCAGGTTGTTGTCCTCCCAGAAGGGGGCGATGGAGCGGATCTGCTCTTTGGTTTCCTGAGTGATATAGAAGACGTCGCCGTCGCGCTTCTCGAAGAGATCTAGCTCGTTGAGCACGAATTCCAAGGTGTACTCAGGGAACACCGGCGCATTGCAGTTCTTAGTGGCTTGGTTGCCGCATAAAAGGCTTTGCGGCTCAATATAAATGCTCATATGGTCCAGGATGTGCGCGAGCATGTAGGCGCGTTTCATGGCCGCCGGCTGGCTTTTGTGGGCCTCGTAAGCCTGAGTGCACAGGATGGCGCGCTCGCCGTCCACATAGGGGCGCTCGGCCAGGACCTCCTCGCGAAACTGCGCCATACGAGGGGTCAGCGAGCCAAAGTGTGCCAAAAGCTGGGATGCGGCAGAAGCCATGAGTTCCTCCTGTGAATGGGGCCTGAAGGGCGCGAGCGCTTGCTACAACCCGAAGTCTAGTCTAAACTCACAGACGAAACAAGAATTACTTTCGAACGTAAGTAAATATGGAGGACCCATGCAGCCTCATCCCGGTACGAAGCATTGCTCTATCGAGTCATTGTCGCCTGCCCGCAGAGGCAGCGCGTCCCAAAGAGAGCTTCCGCTCAAAGCCCCGGTGTTTAACGTTCAAAAGTTCAGCTTGGACGATGGCCCCGGCATTCGCACAGTGGTCTTTCTCAAGGGCTGCCCGCTGCGATGCGCCTGGTGCGCCAACCCCGAAAGCCAGCTGGCCTACTCCCAGCTAGAGTGGGACGGCCGCTCCTGCAGAGGCTGCGGCTGCTGCGCCGCAGCAAGCCGGGCAGTGACTTTGGCCTTTGATGAGGACGGGCTGCCCCAGGTGTCTGTGGATCACGCCGCCTTAGCTGCCGAGAAGCGCCAGCCCCAGGTGGCTGGCGCCTGCGTGTGGGGAGCTATGAGCCTGGTGGGGGCCGAGAAGTCGGTAGACGAGGTGGTGGCCCAATGCCTTCAAGACAAGCCCTTCTATGAACAGTCGGGCGGAGGGGTGACCTTCTCGGGAGGCGAGGCGCTCCTGTGGCCCGACTTTGTGCGCCAAGCGGCAGATCGGCTGCATGCCCAGGGCATCTCCTGTGCCCTGGAGACCACTGGCCATGCCGCGCCGGAGGTCTTCGAGCAGGTGCTGGACGCCATGGATATCCTGCTCTTCGATGTGAAGCACTGGGATGATGCGGCGCACAAGGCAGGCGCCAGCGTGGATCTCGCGCGCATCAAGGACAATCTGCGCCGCGCGTTTGCCTCTGGCGCCCAGGTGCTCTGCCGCACGCCGGTGATCCCGGGATTCAACATCGACCCGTCGCTCTCGGCCAGTGCAGTAGCTGCCACCGCCGACGGCCTGGCTGCCCACATCCTCGACGCCTGGCAGGCTGCGGGATGCTCCGGCGCCCATGGGGGCAAAGCTGCCGAGAAGCCTCGCCTCCAATTGCTGCCTTTCCACCAGTTTGGAGAAAACAAATACAAGCTTTTGGGCCGGGAGTACGGGATGGAAGGCGTTGCGCAGTTGAGCGCACAGGATGTTGAGCCGCTGGCAGAGGCGCTGAGGGAGCGGGGCGTGGATGCCTTCGTGTAAAGACGAATTTGCCCTACTGCAGGGGTCCCCACTGGGTGTGAGCCGGCTTGAGTTCGGCGGCATAGCGGGTGTGGTCGCCCGGCGCGATAACCTGGCTTACCTCAAAGGGGTGCGCCAGCTTGTCAAAGGCAGTGCGGGTGACCTTGAAAGCGGCGCTGCGGGCAGGCCTTCCCAATAGAGCCGCCTCGCGTTTGCCTAAAAGCACGCTCTCGTAGACCTCTTGAGCCGAAGCAGCTTCGACGCCCCAGCCTTTCTGAAGCGCGCGGTAGAGCGATCCGGCCACTTGCCCGCGCGTGAGGCCTGGGAAGAGCTCGCAGGGCAGATAGCTGGTTTCCAGAGACATCATGATGTCATCGGCCAGGCGAAGGCGCTCAATGCGGTAGGTGGGTTTCTCGGTAGTAGGAAGCTGCAAGGCCCGAGCCACCCCGCTGGGCGGCCGCACGCACTCGAAGGACAGCACCTGGCTGGCGGGGATCATGCCAGCCTTTTCCACTTCGCCAGAAAAGTCGTAGAGGCTGTTTAGGGAGCGGCGCATGGTGGCGGGGGCCACAAAGGTGCCGCTGCCAGATTTGCGCACTACCAGGCCTTCGTCCACCAGGGATGCCAGTGCGGCGCGTACGGTGGATCGGCCCACGCCTAGAGCACGGCATAGGTCGTGCTCGGAGGGCAGGGGGTCGTCGGCCGCCAAGAGCCCCCGGTGGATGAGATCGCGCAGGGCGGCGGCAATATGCGAGGAGTTGGGGCGAGCGCCAGCGCGAGAAAGCTCGCGGGCGATCGAGGCAAGCGTGTCCATGCCCTATATATAACATATATATAGACAGGTGCCCGTATATCCGGCGAGAGGTTTATGGTGCGCCAAAGGCTTGTGAGAGGTTGGCTCAGCTTGCCAGGCTAGGGCTCAGTCGAAGTTCGGGGGGGGTGTGCGCCCTTCGAGGTGCACGCCAAGCCGGGTGTGGTCGCCGGGGACAAAGGCCTCGGTGATGTTGAATACCTGGCCAGAGGTGTCGCGCACCACGCGCACAATGCGGAACGCAGGGCTCCTATACTGGCGGTCCAGCAGCTTAGCCTCGCGCTTTCCCAAAAGAATGGCCTGGTAGTACTCGTCGGCGTCGCCAATCTGGACGCCGTATTTGTGCGCGAGCATCTCATAGAGGGAGCCTGACACATCGGCCTGGGCGAGGTCGGGGAAGCGCAAACAGGGGATATGCTCTATCTCCAGCGACATGGGCACGCCGTCGGCATAGCGCAGGCGCTCTATCCTGAAAATCGAGGGCTCATCCAAGGGCAAGTCCAGGGTGCGAGAAGAGAAGCCTGCAGGGTAGGTGCGCTGAAACAACAGCACCTTTGTGGAAGGCTCCATGCCCTCGGCCTTCACGGAGCGCGTGAAGTCGTAGACGGAGTCCAGCTGTCGGCGCATGAACGAGGGGGCCACAAAGGTTCCCAGCCCTGCCATCCGGGTGATCTCGCCGGAGGTGCGCAGGATTTCCATGGCTTCGCGCACGGCAGAGCGCGGCAGCAACAGGGCGTCGCAGAACTCCCGCTCGGTGGGGAGGGGGTCGCCGGGTGCTAACACACCAGCCTTGATGGTCTCGACCACCACCACGGCCAGTTGCGTGCCCGGCGGCTGAGGACTCTCGAAGTCAAAATGATGTTTGATGTACTCTATCGATTTCATGCCACAACTTTACTGAAAGAAAACTGTTCTGTCAGCTAGTTTTGCAGCGATTGCACAAGGTTCAAGGCAGGTTCCTTGAACGGGTTCATATGAAAGCCTAAGCACGTAAAAACGAAACCTGTATACTGAGCATATAACTACGATTAGGCCTAAGGAGAAACATGGGCAAGCGCGACGCTCGTATATTAGAACTGCTCACAGAGCATGAGCGCCTTGAGGTGGCTCAGCTGGCCCGAGAGTTGGGGGTCTCCTCGGTCACCATGCGCAAGGATCTGGACGATCTGGAGTCCCGCGACGTCATCAGGCGCGAGCACGGCTATGCTGCCTTGGGCAACCCCAACGACATCAACGGCCGGCTAGCCTATCACTATGAGACCAAGCGCTCCATCGCCGCAGCAGCGGCAGGCCTTGTGGCCTCGGGCGAGACGGTGATGGTGGAGTCCGGGTCCTGCTGCGCCCTGCTGGCCCAGGAGCTCGCCAGCGCTTCTATGGGCGTCACCATGGTCACCAACTCGGCGTTCATCGCGGGCTACGTGCGCCGCGAGCCGGGTGCGAAAACCATCCTTTTAGGGGGCACCTACCAAAACGACGCCCAGGTGAACGTGGGGCCCATGGTGGCCCAGAGCGCCAAGAACTTTTGCGTGGACCGGCTCTTCATAGGCGTGGACGGCTACATGCCTAACCAAGGCTTCACCAACAGCGACCAGATGCGCGCCCAGGCGGTGCTCGACATGGCGGCTCAGGCACAGCAGGTGATCGTGCTCACCGAGTCCGACAAGTTCTTGCGCCACGGCGTCGTGCCCATGCGCCTTTCCGGAAAGATCGCCTGCGTAGTGACCGACGACGGCTTGGACCCCCACATCGCCCAGGCCGTCCAGGGCGCCGGCGTGCAGCTCATCTGCGTGCCCCGAGAAGACTAGGCCAACCGCCTGTGGGCCTCAAGCTGTGCTACCATAGGCTGCTAAGCGATGACGGAGAGGGTTGCGACCCTGCGTGTCGCCCTCACCAGAGAAGGGGTCCTAGGCTGGAAGACCTCAGGGGTCGACGGGTTGCGGCGTTCACTCTACCAGCTGCGAGCTTAACGGCAGGGATGCTCAAGGGTTTCTCGGCATCTTTGCCCAGTAGGCGAGCCGTCTGGCCCACGGGACGGGCACAACGAGTGGTCGCTCGGGACTCTTGCACCCAGCGTCAATCAAGGTGGTACCGCGGATTCGTCCGTCCTTGGCTCACATTACAGGCCAGGGGCGGTTTTTTGTTGTCTCGGTGGCCTTTATGGCAAGGCGGCCCAAAGCTGCCGAGAAGACCCGCCCTCCGCCAGGGGAGCGGCTCTTGAAGAAGGGAGATTGATCGATGTCGATGATCGACGAGCTCGAAGGCATTGCTGCCAGCGCCCGCGAGCGCATCGAGCAGGCGCAGAGCTTGGAGGCGCTGGATGCCGTGCGCGTGGCGGTAACCGGCAAGAAAGGCCAGCTCACAGCCGTGCTGCGCTCTATGGGGAGCCTCACGCCGGAGGAGCGCCCCCAGGTGGGCAAGCTGGCCAACGAGGTGCGCCGCCAGGTGGAGGCCGTGCTGGCAGAGCGCAAGGCCCAACTGGAAGCGGCGGAGCTGGCGGCGCGCATCGAGGCGTCCTCGGTGGACGTGACGCTGCCGGGTCGCAGGCCCCATGTGGGCACCCAGCACCTGATCTCGCAGATCGTGGACGAGATCCAGGACATCTTCATCGGCTTGGGCTACTCCATCGAGTCCGGCCCCTACGTGGAGACCGAGTACTACAACTTCACGTCGCTCAATGCCCCTGCAGACCACCCTTCGCGCTCGCCACGCGACACCTTCTATGTGGAAGACCCGCTCAATCCCTCGGCTGGCTCGCTGGTCTCCGACGTGCTGCTGCGCACCCAGACCTCCCCGGTGCAGATGCGCACCATGGAGGCACAAAAGCCTCCCATCTACATGCTGTCGCCCGGCCGCGTCTTTAGGCCCGACACCGCCGACGCCAACCACCTGCCCCAGTTCACCCAGATCGAGGGCCTGGTGGTAGACGAGGGCATCACCTTTGGCGACCTCAAGGGCACGCTGGACCACATGGCCAAGGAGCTCTTCGGGCCCCATCGCGCCACCCGCTATCGCCCCCACTTCTTCCCCTTCACCGAGCCCAGCTGCGAGCTGGACGTGTCCTGCGGGGTGTGCGGCGGGTCCGGCTGTCGTTTTTGCAACCACACCGGCTGGATCGAGATCCTGGGGTGCGGCCTGGTAGACCCCAACGTCTTTGGCTACGCCGGCATCGACCCGGAGCGCTACAGCGGCTTTGCCTTTGGCATGGGCGCCGAGCGCATCGCCGCCCTGCGCTACGACCTGCCCGACCTGCGCATGCTCATGACTGGCGACATGCGCTTCCTGCGCCAGTTCTAACGGCCCCTTCCAACTTCTACTACCGAGAAAGGCGATGCATCCATGCGCGTTTCTTATGAGTGGCTCTCCACTATGGTGGACCTGCCCCAACAGGTCCCTGATCTGGTGGCTGAGCTTATCCGCACGGGTACCGAGGTAGAGGCTGTCGAGCATACCGGCGCCTCGCTTGACCACGTGGTCACCGGCTACATCCTCTCCTGCGTGCCCCATCCCGACTCCGACCACATGAAGGTCACCATGGTGGACGTGGGGCCCCACAACGTGGACGACCATGGCGATCCCGTGCCGTTGCAAATCGTCTGCGGCGCCCCCAACGTGGCGGCCCACCAGCATGTCATCGTAGCTATGGAAGGCGCGGTGCTTCCCGGCGACTTCAAGATCAAGAAGAGCAAGCTGCGCGGCGTGGAGTCCTGCGGCATGAACTGCTCGGCCCGCGAGCTGGGCATTGGCTCTGAGCACGACGGCATCATGGTGCTGCCCGAGGACGCCCCCATTGGCGTGCCCGCCGGCGACTACCTGGGCCTCTCCGACACCGTGATCGACTGCGAGATCACCCCCAACCGCCCCGACTGCCTCTCCATGACCGGCTTTGCCACCGAGGTGGGCGCCATTTTGAGCGAGCCCACCCACATCGAGGTGCCCGCCATCGCCCATGAGGTCAAGCCTGCCACCAAAGACCTGGTAGACGTGGCCATCGCCGACCCTGAGCGGTGCAGCCGCTACTGCGCCCGCGTGGTGCGAAACGTCAAGATCGGCCCTTCGCCGGCCTGGCTCGCCCGCCGCATCGTGGCTGCCGGCAGCCGCCCCATCAACAACGTGGTGGACATCACCAACTACGTGATGTATCTCACCGGCCAGCCGCTTCACGCCTTTGACCTGGACACCCTCACCCAGCGCGACGGCAAGCGCCACATCGTGGTGCGCCCGGCGACAGACGGCGAGGTCCTGCGCACCCTGGACGGCCAGGACCGCATCCTGACCCCCGACATGACGGTCATCTCCGACGACGGCGACGCTGCCGTGGCTCTGGCCGGCGTCATGGGCGGCGAGAACTCTGAGGTTACCGAGAAGACCGTCAACATCCTTCTGGAAAGCGCCTGCTTCTCGCCGGGCCATACCAGCCGCACCAGCCGCGACCTGGGGCTCATGAGCGAGGCTTCCATCCGCTTCGAGCGCGGCGTGGATGCCGCAGGCTGCGTCGAGGTGGCAGACATCGCCGCCGCCCTCTTCGAGTCCTGCTGCGAGGCCGAGGTCTGCCGCGGCGTGGTGGATGTCTATCCCGAGCCCGTGGAGGCTGCGACCATCAGCCTGCGCCCTTCTCGGGTGCGGGAGCTGTGCGGCGCCGACATCCCCAATGACTTCATGGTGGAGGCCTTGGCGCGCCTGGGCTGCTCGGTGGTGCCCAGCCGTCTGGGCTCTTACTTGGACGTGGTGGCTCCCACCAACCGCCCGGACCTCACCCGTGAGATCGACCTGGTAGAAGAGGTGTTGCGCCTCTGGGGCATGGACCGCGTGGAGCCTACCGTCCCCGGCGCCCCCAACCATCCCGGCGGCCTGACCGATCTTCAGCGCCACGCCCACATGGTGGGGGAGGCTCTGCGCGCCAGCGGCCTTTGCGAGACGCTCACCTACAACTTTGCCGATACTGGCGACCTGGAGCGCCTGCGCATGCCCGACGAGCGTCTGGGCCAGCCGGTGGTCATCTTGAACCCCCTCACCGCCGACCAGGGCCAGATGCGCCGCACCATGATCCCGGGCCTGCTGCGCTCGGTGGCCTACAACCTGGCTCATGGGCAGGATGACGTGGCTCTCTACGAGCAGGGACGCGTCTTCTACGGTTCTCCTGAGGCTTCGCAGCCTGCCGAGCCCCAACATGTGGCCGGCGTGCTCTGCGGCGCCTGGCAGCAGGACAGCTGGGACCAAAAGGCGCGCCCGCTGGACTTCTTCGACGGCAAGGGCGCCGTCGAGCAGCTGGCAGAGGCCCTGAAGATCGAGCGCCTGCGCTTCAAGGTCGCCTCGCCTGAGAAGTACCCCTGGCTCCAGCCGGGCCGCGCCGCCCAGATCATGGCAGGCAAGCAGTGCGTGGGCTGGCTTGGCAACATCCACCCGTTGAGCCTGGCGAACTTCGATATCGACCAGGATGTGGTGGCCTTCGAGATAGACCAGGACGCCCTTTTGAGCCATGCCCAGGACATGCTGCCCTACCAGGACATCCCCACGCTGCCAGGGGTAGAGCAAGACCTGGCCATCGTGGTGGACGAGGATGTGGACTATGAGACCTGCATTCAGCGCATTGGGTCTGCCGGCGGCAAGCTGCTGGTAGACGTGCGTCTCTTCGACGTCTATCGCGACCCTGTGCGCGTGGGGCCCCATAAGAAGTCCATGGCCTTCGCCCTCACCTTCCGCGATCCCAAGCGCACCCTCACTGCCGAGGATGTGGAGAAGGTCATGGACAAGCTGGTCAAGAAGATCTCCAAGTCGCTGGGAGCCGAGGTGCGCAGCTAGCCCGGCCGTTTCTCGCCCACAACCTGCGGCACGAAAAATCGGCTGCCTTCCTCAAGGGGAGGGCAGCCGATTTCATTGGGCGCCAACTGGAAAAACGCTGGGGATGCGCCGGTAGCCTAGCCTATCTTCACCTTCACCACGGCCTTGTAGAGGGGCTCGGGTTTCTCGGCACAGCAGCCGGGCTTGTGGGCGTCATAGGGCGGCGTGACGCAAAAGTCGCCGGGCTTGAGCGTGACCCAGCTCTCCTGGGAGCCGTCGTCGTACATGCAGTAGTCGTCTTCCTGGTTGTAGTCGCCCTGGGGTAGGCAGTCTTTGGTGGGGGTGATGCCAATGACTTCGGTGCCCTCGAAGACGTAGTGCACGTCCAGGTAGAGGCGGTGGGCCTCGTAGCTCTTGGAGCCGGCGGGGCTGGTCTCAAAGCGCAGGACGTTGGCGAAGATGTCGTCGCCGTCGATGTCGTTTCGACCCAGCTCCAGGGTGGAGGGGTCTACCGTGCGCAGCCAGTCCAGCGCACGGTCCAGGCGGGCAGAGGTGACGGGGTCGAGTCCGTAGAGGTCGAGGGGTGCGAAGATCATGAGGCTCCTTTGGTCGTGACGAACGCCTGGGACTTGTGCCCCTAATAGCGCCTTAGTTTCGTCCCAGAGCGCAAAAATTATGCAGGCGGATCCTGTGGGCGGCTTAAAGGTAAGAAGCTCGCATGGAAGCTGCAGCCTTGCCCAGGCGCCTGCCGTCTGCGGCAGGCGATTCTCGGCTACCCTTTTGTGAGTGCAGTGCCTGTCAAAGAAAGAGCCTCAATGCCGTCTTGGAACATACATACCGGTCTGGCCGAGAAGATCCTCGACTCCGGCCACGCCTCTCAGCTGGGCGTCCGCCATGAGGACAGCTACCTGTGGGGAAACCTCCTGCCCGACCTCTACGTGGGTTACATGGTGCCCGCCGTGGGCCACACGCTGCGCTATGTGGACACCCACTACAGCCAGCCGGTGTCCATCCCCATACCCGACGCCCAGGCTTTTTGGAACGACTGGATCGAGCCTGCGATGGCTTATGGCCCGGTGGACGACATGGTGCTGGGCACCTGGGCCCACCTCTTGGCCGACCACCACTACAACCAGCGGGTGCGCGCCTACAATGCCGCCCACCACATCCCCAGCGGCGACAAGACCCGCATCGCCAAGCAGGGAGACTTCGATCTCTTTGGTCATTCGCTGGGCATCCATCGCACGCTGGATCTCACGCCCCAGGTGCTCGCCGAGGCGGCTCGCTACCCCCACTATGCCCTGGACCCTCCCGACCTTGAAGCCTGTATAGCCGCCGATAAGGACATAGTCGCCGCAGCTCAGAAGCCTCCGGTGTCCCAAGACTATGTGTTGTTGCCCCGTCAGCTCATCGCTGACGTCTTTGACGAGATCACCCACGACACTCAGGTGGGCCTCAAAGACTACGTGGAGCGCCTCAAGGCAGCGGGCTTCGACCCTCTGGCCCCCGCGCCGGATCTGCCGCTCCGCCGCCCCAACCTCGAGGTGCTTCCTGAGCCTTCCGTGCGCTTCGCCAAAGACTACCAGGCAGGGGCTGCCCATAACATAGAGGCAGGGGCTGCCCGTAACGCCGCTTCTTAAGGCGTCTTCCTGGCCCTCCTAGGTTACAAAGGGGCACGGCGGCTTTATTGGGGTGCATTATTAGGTAAAATGAAGAATCGATGGATGTGTGCTCGGCTGCTACGCGTGAAGCGAAAGCGGCCAAAAGATAGGTTCGGAGGAGACCGTGGCTGATTTTGAGCGCTCCGACAACAGCTTGCTCTACGTGCAGGTTGCCGATTTCGTACGTGAGAAGATCTATAGCCACGAGTGGGGCGTGGATGAGCGAATTCCCTCGGAGCAC
Source organism: Olsenella sp. KGMB02461 (assembly GCF_012584445.1). Taxonomy (GTDB): domain Bacteria; phylum Actinomycetota; class Coriobacteriia; order Coriobacteriales; family Atopobiaceae; genus Leptogranulimonas. Next base: position 1,049,586 of record NZ_JABAHI010000008.1, on the reverse strand, counting down.
GAGCTCATGGCCATGCTGCATCTGTCCCGCGGCACGGTGCAGAAGGGCATCCGGTCGCTGGTGGACGAGGGGTTGCTGGTGCAGCAGCGCGGTCGCGGCACCTATGTGGTGCAGCCCATCATGGCCCGTCCCACCTCGAACCACCTGCTCTCCTTCGCAGAGTCCATGGCCAGCCAGGGCATTCCCTACACCACCGTGGTGGTGGAGAGCCGCGTAGAGCCGGCTAACAAGGCCTGCGCCTGGGCCCTGCAAATCCCCCGCGGCACGCCTTACCTCTATTTGGCCCGCGTGCGCTCGGTCTTTGGCGAGCCCGTCATGTTTATCGAGAGCCACATCGCCATGAGCCGCTGCCCTGGCATCGAAGAGGTGGACTTCACTGCCGAGGGCCTCTTTGAAGCCGTCGCGCGCACCAGCGGCCAAAAGATCGGCCACTCCAACCAGGTCTACAGCGCCTGCGTCTGCGGCAAGCGCCGCGCCGAATGGCTCCAGTGCGACGAGCGCTCCCCGGCCCTCCAAATGGATCAGACCGTCTATCTTGAAGACGGCACGCCCTTCGAGTGGGGCAGCATCTGGATGCCCGCCAATCGCTGCGTCATCAGCTCTTCCACCCAGCGCGATTAGCGCGGCTTGGCCAAAAACTGAGCCCGCATGTCAGCGGAGAGAAAGAGAGAGATGAGAGAAACGCTGACATGCGGACTCACACAGTAACGATGTAGAGGGAGCTGCGGGATCCGGGGGAGATGGGGCAGCGCATCGTCCTGCGATTGCTGGTTTTGTGCCCTGGAGCCAGGGGTTTTACACCACCTGCGAGACATCTTCACAATGGTGACGATTGGCAAGAAATAGGGGAGCATCCTAAAGAGCTGCATACAACGGTTGCTCGACCGCCGCAGCCGCTCGGTTGCCGCGACTATTCCTGAGAGAAAAACGCCACCGCGATGGCGCCCGGACCTGCATGGGTGCCGATGGTAGAACCCACCTCATAGACCGGCACCTCGCTCACCAGGTCTTCCCAGAGCCAGCCGGCATCTTGGATGTACTTGCGCAAGATGCGGTCATCCAAGCCGGTGAACCCGGTGGCCAGAGGACGGCTCACATCGATGCCGCCGCCATTTTGAATCTCGCGAACAAGCAGGTTATGGCCGTTTTTAGAGCCGCGGGCCTTGCCGATAACCTCCACCAATCCATCCTGGACGGCCACCACGGGCTTGATGGAAAGCATGGTGCCCACCAGCGCTGTCCCGCCCGACACTCGGCCCCCGCGCTTGAGGTATTCCAGGGTATCCAAAAGGGCCACCACGCGGATGGAGCGTTTCTCGGCATCGAGGGCGTTCACCAGCTCATCTGCCTCAAGGCCTGCTTGGGCCAGCTCCAGCGCACGGCGCACCAGCACGCCCTCGCCCACAGTGACGTTCAAAGAGTCGACCACATGAACGGTGGGGTAGGCTTCGGCGGCGATGCATGCGCTTTGATAGGTGCCAGAGAGCTTGGACGACAGGGTGATGCACACTACCTCGTCCCCGCTAGCTGTAGCCTCGCGAAAAGCTTCGTCCCAGGTGCCGGGATTGATCTGGCTGGTGGAGGGCAGCTGGTCGTTTTCCACCAACAGCTCGTAGAAGCGGTGGGCTGAGAGGTCAACCCCGTCTAGATAACTGGTTTCGCCAAAGGTCACGGTGAGCGGAACCACCGTGAGGGCGGGGAAGGGAGCGAGGTCAGAGGCGGAATCGGTGATGATGCGGATAGCCATGAGAGCCTTTCTCTGGGGAACAGGGCGCTGTCGGCGGGCTGCGACGGCAGCCGGGCAAGGATGCCGCAGGTGCAGGGGCTGCGCGGCGGCCGTCGAGCACGACGACAGACAGCGCTTTGGATGTCTTTGAGCGGGAAGGGTAGCGCAGACAGCCAAAGCCACTATAGATAGTATACAAAGTGAACAAAAGTGTGTGCCTGAACGGCGAAGCATCCGCAAATATCTGAGTTGGAATATCTGTGCGCGGCTCTGGGGCAGTTGTGTTAACGGTGGCCAATCGGCGCGCATGCACACTGTCAATGGGGTAACTCTAAAGGGCACTCAGCCCACGAGAGGAGCCCTATGAAAGCGGTAAGCACTCAGTATCTGCCCAGCTATACAGTGGGGACCCAGGCCTATGACGCCGTGGCGCAGGTAGTAGGGGCCTTTGGGTGCAAGGCGCTTTTAGTAGGCGGCTCCAAGGCGCTCAAGGCTGGAGCTCCCAAGCTCGAAGAGGCGCTCAAAGACACGCCAATCGTGCTCTGCGGCCAATTGGTCTATGGCACCGAGTGCACCCACGAGAACGCCCGGCGCATCGCCCAAGCACCAGAGGCTCAAGAGGCCCAGATGCTCTTCGCCATGGGTGGCGGCCGCGCCATAGACTGCTGCAAAGAGGCGGCAGAGCTTCTCGGCATCCCGCTGTTCACCTTCCCCACGGTGGCGTCCAACTGCGCGCCGGTGACAGCTATCGGAGTGTTCTATGGCGACGACGGCCATGCAGACGGCTATTTCTTCCCGTCGGCACCGCCGGTGCACACATTTGTCGACCTGCAGGTGATCGCCGACAGCCCCGACCTCTACTTTTGGGCGGGCATCGGCGACGCGCTCTCCAAGGAGCCCGAGGTAGAGCTCGCCAGCCGCTCCCAGGCTCTGGCCCCGGTGCCCGCTATGGGCCGCGCGCTGGCCGAGGCCTGCGGAGAGCCTCTGTTCGCCTATGGCAAAGACGCCCTGGCCGATAAGCACCGCCATCGCACCTCGGACGCCTTTGAGGCAGTGGTGCTCGATATCATCGTGACCTGCGGGCTGGTCTCCAACCTCACCACGGGCATGCTCGAACCTGAGCCTTATTACTACAACTCCAGCGTGGCCCACGGCTTTTACAATGCTTGGACCGGCATCTCACCGGAGTTGGTGGAGGCCCATCCCCATGGCGCCGTGGTGGCCTTTGGCAACCTGGTGCTCATGGCCTTCGACGGCAGGCATCAAGATTTGGAACAGTTCTTCCAGTTCGACCGCGAGATGGGCTTCCCGGTGACGCTGGAGGAGATTGGGGCGTCCGGCGCAGATCTGGATGCGCTGGTAGCGCGCGCCCAGTCCACCACCGAGTGGGGCAAAGCTCCCTATCCTTTCACTCCCGAGCGCTTCAAGCAGGCCATCTTGGATGCCGACTTTTACAGCCGTGCCGTCCTGGCTGGCGATGAGCTGGGCGAAGAGGTGGCGCGCCTGCGTATGGACACCCACGCCGCGCAACTGTAAGGCTGCACCACTGTTCACTGCAAAAGGAAATCTTTATACTAGGGACACCTAAAACGGCCGCTGACCTTGCCATAAGGTATGGCGGTCGTTTTTTAAGCGCGGTTGGCCTCGTTCAAAGGAGAGTCTATGGCCCACGGGGGTTCGGGCGGGCATGGCCGCAGGCACAGCGGAGGCACCTGGATCGTCTTTGCGGTGATCATCGTTGTCTCTGCGCTTCTGGGCGCCATCGATGAGATGGATCTGGAGATCCCTGATATCGATGTCCCTGCCATCGACGCCTCATCTGTCGTACTTCCTTTCACTCAGTTTATGGAGGATTCCCTCATGATCGTGTTGCTTGCAATACTCATCGTGCTCTTCTTCGTCTTTTGCGTGCGCGTGGTGCGCCAGCAAAACGTTGGCGTCATCGAGTCTTTTGGCCGCTTCTCTCGCATCGCCAACCCGGGCCTCACGGTGCTCATCCCCCTGGTGGAGACCATGCGCACCGTTTCTCTCATGACCCAGGACCTGCACTTTGAGTTCGACGCCAAAACCAAAGACAACGTCACCATTGGCATGGACGTGGCCGTGCAGTACCACGTGGACATGGCGCCCACCAACAACGTGCGCGAGTCGGGCATCTACCGCTCGGTCTATACGCTGGTGTCGCCCGAGGCCCAGATCAAAGACTACTTCGCCGACGCCCTGCGCTCCCAAATCCCCACCCGCGACCTGGAGACCGTCTTCTCCGAGAAGGACGCCATCGCCTCCGCCATTGGCGAGGATGTGCGCGAGAAGATGATTGGCTACGGCTATCAGATCGTCACCACGCTCATCACCTCCATCAAGCTGCCCAAAGACGTGCAAACGTCCATGAACCGCATCATCACCACGGCCAACGACCGCATCAGCGCCACCAACGAGGCCGAGGCCGCCAAGGCCAAGGCGGTCATCGCCGCCCAGGCCGAGGCCGAGTCCATGAAGATCCAGGGCGAAGGCATCGCCAACCAGCGCATCGCCATCGCCGAAGGTCTCGCCCAATCTTTGGCCACCATCCAGGACTCCGGCCTCTCCAGCGAGGAGGCCAACATGCTGCTCATGTTCACCCAGCGCATAGGCATGATGGAGAAGTTCGCCGAGCACGGCGCCAGCACCCTGGTCATCCCCGAGGACATGGGCTCCACCGATATCCTCACCCAGATGATGGCTGCCGAGAAGGCCAACAACTAAAAGTAGGAGATCGCGGGGGTGCTGAGAAGATCTGCAGTCGAAGGCAAGCGAAAGCAATTGGATGGTTGCTAGGTGCATGCCGTGAAGGTAGATCGCGATCCAAATGCATATAGCCGCCCTAGCTGTCATGGTGGCAGCTAGGGCGGTGTTGTTTAGCGACGTATGTTAACCAAACGATGCACTTTGATGTCTGATGGACCATCTTGTGCAGGGCCTTGTCGACCTTAGTAAGGTACTTAACCGTCCAAGCCACAGCGCTTCCTCATTTTCTCTGAGCTGTAGGCAACGGCTTTACCTGAACGATAGTCTTCTAAGTCTTGCAACAGACCATATTCACATTCGATGCTATCGATAGAGTCCTGAAGAGCCTTTGTCATGTAGTAGGTTTTAGTGCGCCCCGTAGACTTTGCCAAGCGCTCGTAACGAGCAGCGAGATCATCGGGTATCCTCATGGTGGTTGCAGTGGTTGCCATGGCGCTACCTCCCTTTGTAAAATGCGTAATTCTTTATGCCTTGTTTGTGATGGGTCCGGAGAAGGACTTCACAGCGCCTCGCAGCTCGATGGCGAGCCTACCTTTCGCCGAGGAGTCGAACCTCGATCAACGGTTTTGGGGACCGTTGCTCTGCCGTTGAGCTAGTGAGGTAGATGTGGTATATAAGGAGTGATGAGGCGTTGTGATGGCTCTGGAGAGGGACTTCACAACGCCTTTCTACTGAGTGAAAAACTCTACTGTGCCATCCTTATTGATTAAGATCACCTCTGATACTTCATGGCGTTGCATCTCTAAGACAAGCCTTTTTCGATTTTCATCATCAGAAATCTTTGCGACATAGCGAAAGTTAAGTACTACTCTTATGGTGGTTCCAGAGCCGAACCGATTAGTGAACTGTTTTTTCTCCCTCCTGAGACTGCTTTCAACACACCTGACGGAGTTGCCATCAGGGGTTTTTATTTCCCACAGCTCATCGCCGATATTAATAGCAAGCTGAGCGCGATCATGGGTGGCTACAGGAATCCCTGCCAGAGAAAGCATGTCATGTGCAGATGGAGGGGAAGAGAGGTGCGCCAGTGGCGGGAACACGAAGCTCGGAGAGGTCGCAGGCGTAGAGGCGGCTCAGGGCGATGCCGTTGAACTCGTAGTCCACCAGGGCACGTTTCATGGCATTGAGGTTTGCCAGCTCGTCTGCCACAGAGGTGATGGTGTGGACACCGGTGGCACCCACCAGCTTGGGATAGCTGGAGGCAAGGGCGGTCTTCTTAGCGGGGTTGATGCCATGATAGACCACGTAGTCCAGGGCGCGACCGATGGCACCGGCCTGGTCCTTCTGGATGTTGTCGATGATCTCCAGCTGATCATCCTCATCGGCCCACTGAAGCTCCTCGGTGACACGGGTGGTGGTCTGCAGCTTCACACGGACACCCTGGACGAAGCTGGTGCCTACCTCGTAGCTGGACTTGGTAGCGCCCTCTTCGACCACCTCGGCCTCAGCCGTGGGGGTGAAGATGATGTTCTCATGCTCAGAGAAGGTCTGGGGCTTGCGGGGAGACAGGGTGGCGATGGTGGAGTTGCCCTGGATCTTGGGAAGCAGGGTGGTCACCACATCGGCCGGGAGTTTCACTTTCGCAGTGGTTGCAGCAGCCATATATGGCTCCTTTCGCTATTTAATGGTTTCCAAATAGGCTTGGCAGCACCGATGCCATGGGGTTGCCGCTGGAAACCGAGCCGTCGCTATGGCTTCCTGCCTCCCCAAGAGGCGGCGCTGCCGGAGGCTTGGCATAAGCCGCGATAGCCTCGGCGTTCTTGGTCATGGAATCCTCGTCATCGCCGAAGATGAGGCTCTCGGGGATGCCTGTGGCCTTGGCCACTTTGGCGCGGGTCTCTGCTGCCTCGTCCGCCTTAGCGCGGTCCTCTTGAGCCTTCTTGAGACTGGCGATCTCTTCCTGGGCCTTCTGAAGCTCGGTCTTGTTGGCCTCCTCCAGCTCGTCCAGCTTTGCGGCCTTGGCCTTAAGATCGTCGTAGTCAGAGAATTGTTCCTCTGCCTTCTTGCGCTCGCGGGCCAGGCGCTCCTTAATGGCGGCGTCGAAGGCTTCCTGGTTCTCGATGGGAAATTCCATAACCGTCCTTTCTGCTAATCCGTCTGCTCAGACGTGGTCGAGCTGGCTTTCCCTGCCAGCGAGGTGAGTGCCTTGATTTCCGCCCAAGGCTGCGTGGCTATGAAAAAAGCGCCCTTAAGGCGCTTGATTCAACGAGATGGCACCCCACCGAGGAGTCGAACCCCGATCAACGGTTTTGGAGACCGCTGCTCTGCCGTTGAGCTAGTGAGGTGAATGTGGTATATAAAGAGTAGCGAGGTGTTGAGATGGCGCTGGATTAGCGACTTCTCAACACCTCATTGCTTTGTAATAAATACAATCTCACCTTCGCGATCAATAACTATGACTTCATTGATCCCATGACGATTTATCTCAAGCACAACTCTCTTCATAACTTGACTAAGGGAAACACCTTTTAAGTACTTCGTATTCAATACAACCCTTACCGGGTGATCGAAGCCAAGTCTTTCCCCAAACTGCTTCTTTGCCTTCCTAAGAGCCCTCTCAATAGACCTAGTAGAGTCGCCATCAGGGCTTTTTATTTCCCACAGCTCATCGCCGATATTAATATCAAGCTGAGTGTGATCGTGGGTGGCTACAGGAATCCCTGCCCGAGAAAGCATGTCGTGTGCAAATAGGTCGCGCCACTCAGTGCCGCGATCGACTATGTTGTCTGGGTTATAAGACCCAGGTTTTAGCAACCTACCATAAACCGATCTTGGGTTCTCCGAGTAGTCAACATCGGGGATAACCCCCCTTGAAAGCCACTCGGGATCGTGCAGCTCGGCAAAGCGGGCAATGCGGTCGTAGTCTTCTCTCGAAAGCTGGTCTAAGCGGGTGTCCTTGTCAATGAAGACGTCCACCCCGCAGGCCTTGGCGATTTTGTTGTAGCGCTCCTGGATGCCCTCCAGATCGTAGCCCTCAATGGTGCCACCCTCTCTACCTGCCATGACAATGCACTTGCACCCGCGATGGGAGTGTGAGGCAGCTTCTTCTGAGCGGTAGACAAATCCTCGGCTGGCAAGCATGAAGCACCAGCCGCAAGATTCAAGACCGTGCAGTACTCGGGCATAACAGATATTTGAGCGCTCAGGCTGGCTCTTCGTAATGCCGGCCACCGTCATGCTGGCAGTGCGGCGCACTTGGCCCCCAGTAGACTTGGCCATCTGCTGGATGAAGCCGTCAACGTTTTGCTTGGTAAGCTTTCCCGCCTGGTAATGGCCTACTCGCCCAGCCTTCTCGGCCATCTCGCTGGTCTCAAGAGGCCGAGGATAGAATGATTCAGTCCACGCTCCCCGTGAGGGGAGCGACGTATGGCTGGGATGCGCGAACTTATGCAGCTGGAAAGAGCTGGCGATGGTGTTCCTGGTTTCAGAAACGACAATCCGGCAGATGTGCAACACTGCAATGGACATTATGGATGGCACTGGCTACGATGGCTGTATTGCTGGCGTTGGCGGTGCTACTGATTAGTGGCAATGGCTCGACATAAAAATGCCCTGGCTGTCATGGTGGCAGTCAGGGCTATTTGTGTTTAGTGACGTTTGTAAACTTTACTTCGATGGTCAACGGATACCGCGAGAATGACCAACTCGCTATCTTCGATGGAACATATCACACGATAATTGTTTATACGATAACGCCAAAACCCCGTCAGGGTTCCTTCTAGTGCCTTGCCTCGGCTTCTTGGGTCGTTAAGTGCTGCGATCTCATCCATGCGGTCGAGAATGAGCTTGGATGTCTGCTTATCCATCTTGCGTAGGGATTTGTCGGCCTTAGGGAGATACTTAACCATCCAGGCCACAGCGCACCCTCATTTCTTCTGAGCTGTACGCTACGGCCTTGCCAGAGCGGTAGTCCTCAAGCTCTTGAAGTATCCCGTACTCGTATTCCATGTTGTCGATAGAATCCTTGAGAGCCTTTGTCATGTAAAAGGTTTTGGTGCGTCCAGTGGCTTTAGCCAGCCGATCATATCGAGCGGCGACATCATCAGGTACCCTCATTGTAGTTGCGATGGTTGCCATTTGGTTGCCTCCTTTAGTGTAATACATGTAACACACTATACCCTATTGAGCGCGTTAAAGTGTGGTGGCTATAAGCGATGACATCTCACGTGTCGATGTAAAGCACTGCGGTCTTGGTGGCAAGGTTGCGAAGCTCCGGCCTTCCGCATGATGTGATGGACATTTGCGATGCTTCCTCTGGAGTGATGCCAATGTCAGCGAGGTAGGTCCAGCCTTTAGTGGCAGTGGGGCCATAGAGCTCAATGGCGTTGGTTTCCATGTTGTGAGCAACGATGTAGTTTTCGCTCCCGCTCCAGGGGAATTTAATGGCGTCGTTAATGAGCTGGCCAATGAGTTGGTCGGGGGTCATGATGGCTCCTTATTTCATTGTGCTGTTGGATTGATTAGTGAGTGTCCCTATGGCTGCCCACCACGGGATGATGGACAGCTTAGAGACGCTAGAGCGTGCGAAGTTTGGTTAAATACTTGTCCATGCTCTGGAGGATGTCGGGAGTTTCGCAGTCGTACCGAATGGCTGACAATTCATCCCATGTGAGCTTTTCTTCGCTCATGAGCCGGTGTTCAATCTCGTAAATCTCAGGCGCGATGTCTGCATACTGGACCCACCAGTCGGCATCTTCTTCGCTCATGTGCCACACGCCCCCATCGTCGCGCTTGGCCTCGTCGTGCTGGATCAGTGCGCACATGTCGGCGTCGATGTCGTAGGGATGGACATAGCCCGCGATGTCGGCATAGTAAGGATCAAGTTCAATGGTCTTCTTGGTGTCGGTGGTGATTGGTCTTCTTGGTGTCGGTGGTGAGGATGGTTGCGCTCATGGTGATGCCTTTCTACTGGTTGATTTTTCGACGGTTGATTAGCGGAAGATGTCCCAATTTCCGGCTTCTCGCAGCGCTTCATTCAGTTCAAACCTGGTGGCGTCTGGTAGCGATCCAGTGGCCTTGTCGTGCTGGAATATGGCGTATGGTGTCGGTGGCGCTGCCAACATATGCGCAGTGATCCAGGCTGGCGGTGTGTGAGAGAGCGCCGCCATAAGCGCAAGCGCTGCAATGGTCTGCATGGTCGTACCTTTCTTTGGTTGTTAGTGGGATTTAGTGGGGTAGTGTCCCCATGTCAGGCCACTGCGTTGGCTACAGTGGACTGACTGGAAACGCTAGATAAAGACGATATGTCGTAGCGTGCGATAGATGAGATAAGCCGCCTGCGCGCATCCACGCGCCTGAACATCGAGCCACTCTTCATGAGCGTTGGGCTTTTTCTCTCCGCAGCAGGTGCGCTTTATCTCCGATGGCGTGGCGTAGCGTTCGCAGATTTCCGGGTCATAGATTAGTGCGCAGCCGCCATAGCTATATGCCTTCCAACTGTCCGCGCCATTGCGAAGAATGCTCATTACCTCTTTCATGTTGCTATTTGCGATTTTGTCGATGGTTTCATCGTCCAGCTCTTCCACCATCTCCAAAGCCTGAATCTTTACCCCTTGATTCCAACAAGAGCGCGCCTTCTCATTCTCGATAGCATTCATTAGCTGGTCTTTTTTGGTAGTCATTTCTCTAATCCTTTCGTTTTGAAGGTGCCTTCATTCCTGCCTGCCCTCATCAGGTAGGCAGGCTGAAAGCGCCTAAATTTTGAATTTGCTTTCGATTGCTAAGGTGATCAGATTCGCGATTGTGAAGCCAATCACCATCACCGGGAAGTCCACTTCTCTACCTCCTAATCGGTGATAAGATTAAGGAGCTAAGGCTAGGTGCCTTGGTCTGCTAAAACTTCAGCACCTAGCCATCGGCACTATTTGGACCAGGAAGCGAACTTCTTAATAAGCGCTTCGATTGCCTTAGTTAGGAAGTTCGCGACCAGTCCGCCTATTACCGACCAGAAGAGTTCTTCCATTTGTTAGCTCCTTGGTCGTTCTGATAAATTCAGCTACTTGCGATAGGTATTCAGTCAGGCTCTTTTTTGCGTTCGCTGTCTTGCTATGCGGTTTTCAAGGTACGGAGAGGAAGAGTTGGAATCTGCTAGGGTCCGTTCATTTCGTCTACCTCTCTTTCGTTTTTGTTTGGGGGGTTTGGTTTGCCGTTTGGCTCATCTGCCGTTCGGCTGATTCCATAATCAGCACTGAAGATATTCAGTTCAACCCACTAGCCGCGAACGGTAGGAAAATGGCGGTAAATGGTAAAAAGCGCTGGTAGAACGATTGTGCTAGAGTGTGAAGAAAAGCAAAGGAAGGCGCCACATGGACAAAATCACGGGTGCAGAGTCTGTCCGCTACTCTGCAAATTTATACGACGGAACAAACGAAAAACTATCTGTAAGCCTAGGTAAAGCTAAGAATTACCTTTCGTCTTATATGAGTCATGGGGCAACTCCATCGGCTACCCTACTAGCTAGGATCTTAGAGTTATCGGGGCACCGGCTTGCCATCCTAGACGATAGGGGGAAGCCGATAGCAACCATAACGCCGGACTAGGAGCGACCACATAGCACCAACCATGAGCCCATGGGCCTATAGAGCCTATGGGCTTTTTTCATGCCTAGACTCACTAGATCATCCGCACATAGCCACAGATCAGAGCGCCTATCTAGCCAATCAGTGGCGATGGGTGGACATTGTGGCGGCACATGGACACACTCACCAGCCACAACCAACAAGCCCTAAAACCAAATACCTATCACTACCAGCACTAACGCCACCCTATGCCCTTAAACGTTAGGCACCGAATATATAAGCAACACAATATACACAACATAAAAACTATCGCCTATATCGATAACATATAAAATAGTATCCCATAAGAACAAAAACTATGTAGAAAACCATCCATTTATTAACATGTTGCACGTTAATACATATCGCTACGCACGAAAACCACTTTACACACCACCGCACACCACACCCAACGCGAAAATAAAAACGCAGAATAAAACGCAAAAAAGCCCATAACATCGCAATATATCCGGGGTATCGTTTAATTAAATATACCCCCCGGGTTGATTGAAAATTTTTTGCACGCCCGGAACGACCGGCGGCCCAGCCATAGGATTTCCTCCGAAGCATCGATAAAAAATTTTTTCTTTCTTCTTAAAAATCGCCGCAAGATGCATGGTAGCAGAAATAACGTGATATGTAGGATGCAATCCGCGGGCGCGGCAGGCCGCGCGGAGCGGACCCCCCCACCCATGGACGTCGCCGCAGGTAGGGGAATATGGACTACGGTAAAATAGGAATGTCAATACCGTTTACCGAAAGCGCGGTTTCTGATGGTTTTCGCGGAAACTTTTGAAAAAAGTGAAACTTAATCAAAATCGCGGAAGTTGTTCAAAAAAGCGGAAGTTGATGGAAAAAGCGGAAAAAACAGGTGTTCGAGTGTGTATTGTTAGGGTGTCGAGTTTCACGGGAAGGCGGTTTTAGATGGCCTTGTCCGAAAAGCCCATTGATGTGATCTGGGCTGAGAGATTCTACGGCACCCCTCCGCCCATAGCTCCGCATTACGATGCAGCCCTCGCAAGAGAGCTAAGACAGATGCTGGCGAGAGATGGATGCCTTAGAGACTTCTACAGATCGCCTGCGTGGCGCAAGTTGAGAAAGAAAGTATTAGAGGAAGCTCACGGCGAGTCCATCGCAGAGCTCTACGAAGCCCCGGCCAAGTACGTGCCAGCAGACACCGTCCACCATGTGCTGAGGGCCAACGTATCTTCTGGCTATGCCTTGAGCGAGTGGGCGCTGGACAAGCATACCGGCATGATCGTGAGGAACCTCATCCCCCTCTCTCACTATGCGCACAACGTTGTCCATGAGCGCGTGGGCTTTACTCGTGAGCCGCAAACCAGCGTGGCGCTAACTCCTGAACGCTGGTAAGCTTCAACCCACATTCCCGTGAGGGGAGCGACGGTCAGTTTCGCCATGTCTTACTCACCTCCCGAAAGTTTCAACCCACGCTCCCCGTGAGGGGAGCGACGTCTCGGTGAGTCTCCACCAGGCAGGTGTCTCGTGGTTTCAACCCACGCTCCCCGTGAGGGGAGCGACAAGGGCACACCGGATGTATACATAAGCCATACGAGTTACAACCCACGCTCCCCGTGAGGGGAGCGACAGGGACTCTGGACCTTGTGGCCAAAGACGAAGCCGGTTTCAACCCACGCTCCCCGTGAGGGGAGCGACGAGGCGGCCAATGCGCAGCTTCAGATCATCCTCGTTTCAACCCACGCTCCCCGTGAGGGGAGCGACTCTGCGTATCGCCCTTCTCGCCGCTCTCCCGCAAGTTTCAACCCACGCTCCCCGTGAGGGGAGCGACCGATTCACCGTAAATCGCTTCGACACTGTCAAAAGTTTCAACCCACGCTCCCCGTGAGGGGAGCGACCTAATGCTGCGAGCGTGCTACCTACGGTAACGGTTTCAACCCACGCTCCCCGTGAGGAGAGCGACAAAAAGCGCCGTATATCATCACAGGGCCTGAATCTGTTTCAACCCACGCTCCCCGTGAGGGGAGCGACCCTACTCCTTGGGGGTAGCGGCGATGGTGCCCTTGTTTCAACCCACGCTCCCCGTGAGGGGAGCGACCGCAGTCGGGGTGCTTATAGGTGGGGTCGTCGTCGTTTCAACCCACGCTCCCCGTGAGGGGAGCGACGCAGGTTGAGAGCCTGCACGTTGGAGGGCTACAGTTTCAACCCACGCTCCCCGTGAGGGGAGCGACTCACTCTGGTGGTTGCCGTAGTTTTCCGTAAACCAGTTTCAACCCACGCTCCCCGTGAGGGGAGCGACCCAAGAGCTCGTCGATCTTGGCATCCAGGGCATCGTTTCAACCCACGCTCCCCGTGAGGGGAGCGACCTTGCGCACGCTTCGCAGAGACTCGGCTTTGGCGTTTCAACTCACGCTCCCCGTGAGGGGAGCGACCAGACCAGCTTCTAAGTTCCATCGGTCTATCAAGGTTTCAACCCACGCTCCCCGTGAGGGGAGCGACCCACAGCTCTTTGAGCTGTCCGCTCGTCCTGTCAAAGTTTCAACCCACGCTCCCCGTGAGGGGAGCGACGGGTGGAGGCGGACAGCTTGAGGCCGTCGTCGGTGTTTCAACCCACGCTCCCCGTGAGGGGAGCGACCCCAGGTCAGTCCGAGGATCTCCCCAATTCTCATGGTTTCAACCCACGCTCCCCGTGAGGGGAGCGACGTCCAAACAACGACGGATCCCCTCAGACTTAGTGTTTCAACCCACGCTCCCCGTGAGGGGAGCGACGGTGCCGATGGGGTCCAGGCGGTGGGCCTGGCAGTTTCAACCCACGCTCCCCGTGAGGGGAGCGACTAAGCAATACAATAGATAGAGCAATATGGCAATGTTTCAACCCACGCTCCCCGTGAGGGGAGCGACACAGATAGAGCGCACTCTAGGCACCACAGGGGATGTTTCAACCCACGCTCCCCGTGAGGGGAGCGACCTGGATCCTCACTGCAGGCAGCGCGGGCGGGATGTTTCAACCCACGCTCCCCGTGAGGGGAGCGACCCTCAAGGCTCCTGTCTTGGATGCCCATGACGTGTTTCAACCCACGCTCCCCGTGAGGGGAGCGACCTCGCGCGGGCCCATTAGCCCACGCCGTCCTTGATGTTTCAACCCACGCTCCCCGTGAGGGGAGCGACGCGGCCCTGAGTGGATGTGGCCTCTTCCTCGCACTGTTTCAACCCACGCTCCCCGTGAGGGGAGCGACGTCTGGGATAAACAAGGCACCCGATGTGTCGTTGTTTCAACCCACGCTCCCCGTGAGGGGAGCGACCACCGGAGGCACCGCCGACGAGCTCACCATCGAGTTTCAACCCACGCTCCCCGTGAGGGGAGCGACGATGATGCGACTGGTATTGTCGGAAGTAGATCCATTGTTTCAACCCACGCTCCCCGTGAGGGGAGCGACATAATGATTCTGCCCCCTTATAACCCATGTACTCCGTTTCAACCCACGCTCCCCGTGAGGGGAGCGACTGAATATTATGCTCAATCTGCTTGCAATTTATGGTTTCAACCCACGCTCCCCGTGAGGGGAGCGACGATGCCATTTCTGACAAAGCCGTTGGTGGTGATCTCGTTTCAACCCACGCTCCCCGTGAGGGGAGCGACTAGAGGCTTGCGGAGGTGCCTACCTTGCCGGCACGTTTCAACCCACGCTCCCCGTGAGGGGAGCGACTTTGATGGACCAATTTGCTAACGGTTTGCTAACGCGTTTCAACCCACGCTCCCCGTGAGGGGAGCGACCAGGTCGAACCCTGATAATAACCTGATTTTCACGGTTTCAACCCACGCTCCCCGTGAGGGGAGCGACGATCTTTGCGATGGCCTCGTCCGAGTAGCCCAGATAGTTTCAACCCACGCTCCCCGTGAGGGGAGCGACCAAGGCTATTACTATTGAGTAACTTATAACTCATTGTTTCAACCCACGCTCCCCGTGAGGGGAGCGACGCATGTTGTCGTACTGCTTCACCAACTTGCCAAAGTTTCAACCCACGCTCCCCGTGAGGGGAGCGACCAACCAAAGGAGAGAGATTTATGAGCATTACCGAGTTTCAACCCACGCTCCCCGTGAGGGGAGCGACTCTCGCAGGGCGGCGCCCACGTCCAGGGTGGAGAAGTTTCAACCCACGCTCCCCGTGAGGGGAGCGACTGGCGGCCTCCCTGACGGTGGAGGCTGAAGGTGGCAGGTTTCAACCCACGCTCCCCGTGAGGGGAGCGACCGCAACATATTGTTGCATACAAATGGACGCTATCAATATGGGGCATATCGATTGGTGTCATAGATAGTGTTCGATTCATGCTCATAAAAAAATGAGTATGAATCACCGATTTATGGTGCGAACGTACCGGATCTTTCGCAAGAGCCCTATCTTCGCACTTGCCTTAAGTGCTCGTTAAAGAGCTAAATAACCTTCTGGGTCATAAGAGGTCTTAGTTCCTATATGTTCTATCTTATGAGCATAGTTGTTTCCTAAATAATAAAAGCGAAGGCTATCTTTTTGTGGATCAATAAGATTCAGCAAATCATTTTTTATTCGTACAAAAGTGGCAGCATCTGCATCACATTCGAATACAGAATTCTGGACGCGTTGGCCATAATTGACACACATTTTGGCAACCTTGCGCAGCCGTTGGCGCCCTCCTGGGTCTTTGGTGTTTACATCATAAGTAATAACAACAAACATTGATCCTCCTAGATAGTTGTCATTTCCATAAGAATGAAGGATAAGTATCTAGGTCTTCTCGAATCCATCCTGCTAATAGTTGTGCCTGTATATGAGGCACTAATCCCCACGGTATTTTTTCTTTAAGGTATGGATGAGTAATTTCTTGCTTTTTCCTATTTTGCCATGCCGAGAAAAGACGCTTCCTTCCAGCAGCACTCAGCAGTACTTCGCCTGTTTCTCTATAAATAAAATCGCTTGATTTTACTATACGGTTATTGATGGAGGTAAAGATAAATCTATCTACCATGATGGGCCTAAGTTCCTCAACCAGGTCTAGAGATAGCGATTTTCTTCCTGGCTTATCTGTGTGCATGAAACCTAGGCAGCTATCCAGTCCAACTCCTTCAACTGCTGAGGTGCAGTCTGCGGTTAATACCGAATAAAACAATGAGAGCATTGCATTAACAGGGTCTTTAGGGGGTCGCCTATTACGGCCTGTAAACTTGAATGCACTATCGTCATTTAAGATTAGTTGATCAAATACACCAAAGTATGAAGCAGCAGCTTTTCCTTCAAGCCCTCGAAGGCTATCTATTGAGTCGGCATTTTGAATATTTGATAGTATGCTTTTTAGATAACCGGAAGTGGCCGATACTTTTTCGGCATTGATCCTTAAACTATGATCACGGAGAGCGCGTTCCAATACCCATCGAGAATTATAGATTTTACCAATAATAAAATTTTTAGCAACATCAAGTGAAGTAACTGGGTCGCTTGCTATCTCATATTGCCTGTGCCTAAGAAGTATGTTTCCAGAGGTGGATCCACAAACCCGAGCTGCGAA
Source organism: Olsenella sp. KGMB02461 (assembly GCF_012584445.1). GTDB lineage: Bacteria > Actinomycetota > Coriobacteriia > Coriobacteriales > Atopobiaceae > Leptogranulimonas. The sequence goes on along the minus strand of NZ_JABAHI010000008.1, from coordinate 1,032,998 downwards.
TTTTCCTCTTGGAGAGAAAAAGGCCAACGATATTCCTCGTTCTAAACAGGCTTCCATGCAGGATGTACTGGCTCCTGCATAAGAAAAAGAGAAAATGGATTCCAATGTTATGAAGGGAATACGCCCAAGTTCGTTATCTTTAGCTCGTACAACAATATTCTCACCATCTCTTGTCAGGTATGCATCTTCAGTAAAGATATAGAGCGTATTCCGAAGTTTTCTCATTTTCGTCCTTATTGAATTTCTTTGAGACGACGTTGCATATAAGTAGAAGCGCTTTCGCGTTGATCTAACGAAGGCAGGCAGATACCGCTAAGCGAGCACGATTTGCAAACACTTCTAGCGCGAGCTTTTGGTACCCGCTTTCTTTCAAGAAGGCGACGCATCTCCTCGAGAATGGTGATTGCCCGCTCTTTCAAAGCACTGTCTAAGCTTACGAGTTCGCGGCTGTGGGTCTGATTGTAATAAAGGGCGCCGTACTCAATTGAACAGCAAAGCATTTCTTCTAGACAAAGGGCTTGAGCACATAATTGCAGTCTATCGGCATCGTGCGTTTTACTCTTGCCTCGCTTATATTCCACAGGCAGTACTTCCCAATAGCCAGTTTCCCCTGGCAAAGATATGGTTGAGTTTCCGGTTTGCTCCGCGACTTGCCTAAATTCGACTACGTCGGTATTCCCAGTAATTTTTAGTGTCTCCGAATGTACGCGCAATGAGCGCTCGATTATCTTTCCATGGGTATGTTCGCGGAGAGACTCGTTATGCGCTCTTTCATGAATCAATGACCCTTGAGCTGTAAGGAGGTTTTCATCCCATTGGTTCTCTTCATGGATGAGTCCCCATTGGCGAGGGCAAAACACATAGTGCTGAATTCCGGATATGAGTAGATAGGTATTCTCGTCATCCATAGATAGCCCATCTCTATGTGCTCATGGCGGCCACCGTAGATGGCCGCCATGATACAAAACACTATGCAAAGAACTACGAGTTAGAAGTCGAGCACAGTAATTTTGACACCTTCAGGAGTGTCGCCGATCTTGATCTCGTAGTCGTTGTAAGAACGCGCTTCCTGGGTTTCGGGAATTTGGCGCTCGGTGGTAACGGCATCAAATAGTTGATGGGCAGGCGCATTTCCAAGAGCGCTCTCATGCTTGAAAATAATGAGCTTACGAGAAGACATAAGGCCGCGAGAGGCACTCCGATCAGTTTCGAACATCTTGCCAAGAGCCTCAAAAAGCAGTTCGAGATCGTCCTCAGAAAATCCCGTTTTCTGAGCCAGAGCTGGCGAAACGAAGCCTTCCACACGATAGAGGCCATAGGGGATGTACTGCTTCCGACCCATAGTGCGTTCTTTATCAGTGTCTTTTGCGTTGGTGACCGCCATGCGGGTGATGCTCATCTCAAGAGGTAATACGGGATCAACAGATTCAGCGAAGCACAGCTGGACGGGCCCGCGAACTTGACCGCAGTTCACCTCCGTGGTCATGACGGCACCAAAGGTACGAACATCATAGAAGTTGTCGCACATAAACTGCGTGACCGCACGACGTTCAGCCTCTTTTTTTGGCAGCTTCTTGGCTTCCTGCTTAATATCATTGTGCTTGTAAGCAAGGGAGTTTCTATTGTTTAATATCGCTGCTTCCTGTACGTAGATCTTGTATCCTTGCTCTCCGTTGTCAACAGCAGGATCATCAATCGTTTGTCCTTTGACGAGATCAACATAGTTGCGCACTTTGCGCTTTAAGCATACGTCAGAGACGATGCCTTTGTTGGTTTGAGGGTCGATACGAGGCAAGTTGCCAGAGTCGGGATCTCCGTTAGGATTGCCGTTCTTGACATCAAAATAGAGGATAAAATCGTAACGATTTTTGATTGGTTCAGACATCGTTAGCTCCTTTTAGCCGTTAATTGGACATCGGACATTGCTTAGTTATCATCACCAGCAGTTTTCTCTTGTGGCTCATCTTTGCTGCTGAGCCCCCGGTTATAGATGTGCTGCATCTCTTGGTAGTAGCCAATGAAGAAATTGCCTTGATCTTCAACACTCAGAGTTTTAGGGAGTCCTTCTTGGCTGTTTAGCAAATCGGCAATACGTTGTATCTCTTTATCGAGAAGGACGCCGATACCTCCTTGTTTCTTGAGTTTGGAAATGTGATGGGCATAGCCTTGGAACAGATTGGGGAATACGAGGGCCGGAGTAGTGGATGCGCTGCCAATATAGCGATCCTTTATACCGGTATTGGTTCCAGGGATTGCTTTTTGTTGAGCCATATCCATTACTGCAAACATGCGGCCTAGAACATAACCTGGATTGTCATTCTCTTGATTCAAACTCATAGTTATTCTCCCTTGAGTATCGGTTGGGCTTGCATTGAAGACGCGTTCATGTCGCACGAGATACGCCTTCATAAGAGAGGCGCGCTGTCCCATGTCCCATGGATGGTTCTTTGCATGATCTGCCCTCATGCGCATGATCAGTTGATTAAGCAAGATTGGGGGGAATGGCTTGCCCTCGATCATAGCCACAAAGCAGGCTTCAATAAGAGGCTTGGAGAGATTCTCAGGTTTTCCCTGTGAGGCTGTTTGGAGAAGCAGGGAGTACAAGCCGCGATGCTTCACGTTAATCATAGAGATGTCATCTAGATACTGATTAATATTGTGTTCCAGTTCTCCAAAAGTGAAGGTGTTGAAGAGGCGCAGCGAGAGGCGAGCTGCATTTGGCGCTATGCCTGCAACATAGAAGGTGGTGCTTGGATCACAACCTTCTACGGGATGGCCTTTGCGCATGGCCTCAAGAGCTCCCCCTATGAGGGCGAGTTCAGCACTGTCTTCGGCACCTTTAGGTGCTTTGTTACTGAGAAGACCGTCGAATCCCGTGTCAGCAAAGAGACGAAAAATCGCCTCTTCTTTTTCTGCAGGCCTGTCAGTCCAAAAGAGAAGGGCCATATCACCAAAGTAGACATGGTGGTTGGGATCACGGTAAAGGTACTTGAGGGCAGAGCCTGCGTTAAATGCTGCTTGTTCACCGATAGAGGCGTTGAGGCTTTGCTTTTTCCCGTAAGATTCAAATGAGTCATTGTTAAAAGACACCAGAGAGGCGCCAGATGACTGAGCGCCGCGAACCCCGGTTACTTGAGGAAACAGCCTCGTAAGTCTTTCTTGTTTGCCTGTTACCGCGCACTGCCCAAAGGCGATTGTCTTGTCGGCGTTTTGAGGGGTGGCAATATAATAGGAATTCCAAGCTTCTTGAACTGGTCCAAGTCCATGGATATACTCGCGGTTGCTCTTATAACGAAAAACAAGAAAGTCACTCGAAGCAGCAAGCAATTCCTTGATGTCTTCGGGAATTCGTGAATCTCGATTGGAATTCGAGAAGAAGGCCAATACTGCCGATGCTGCGGGACTTGTGCAAGAGCCGAGGACTGTTTCATGAAGCTCCTTGGAAGCTTCGAAACGCTGCTTGCTCTTTTGGTCCCCATAGCCAAGAAGATAGGCAGATCGGTCACACAGGAAGAAGGGCTTAATGCCGCTCGTCCTGCCTCCGTGCTCTGGGACGACTATCTCATGAAAAGATTTGATGTTCTTGCCTTCGCCAGAGGTGAGGGGATCGGCGTAGACAATGAAGCCGTTGTCGTCAATATCAAGAACCCACGATACTTTCTCGATGGACCATCCGCGAGGCGGAGCATCATCAACGCTGGGGTCCGCTTCGAGTCGCTCATAGAGTTCATTCAGCTTGTCAAGCATTATTGAATCAACTCCTCGCGAGCCTTGGCGACATCGATGATCCCGTTGCGCATTACGGCCCTGAAGAACTGAGGTGTCATATCATGCTCGAAGTCAATGTCATAAAGCATGAATCCCAAGTCCTTCTCGGCAATCGAATGATAGAAGGAGGTGGGGGGCACCCGATCTTCGATCAATGTGATTGCGGCAGGAAACTCTCGGCATCCAAAATATGGCTGGTTAAAATGCTGCCCTTTGCGCAGGCGCCTTAGAGCGATGTTGTAGTGCTTCTCTACAGTGTCTTCTGGGCCAGCTTCGGGCGTCAGATCAAAATGAGCCTTGATAAGGTAAGCCACGTTGCTAAGCATGAGAGTGGCGCGTTGTTGCCGGTCTTCGGTTGCAATGAGTGACAGGGGCGCGTCTTTTGACTGGGCGCTTTTTGCGTTGCGATAGCTTAACTTGCTGCCCACTTCGTTGCGCATGATCGACTCAAATGCAATCTCATTGAGCACGCCGATCTCGTCGATGCTCCAACGTATGGCCGGCTTCCAGTAAACGGCTTCAATTAGCCCGCGAGCAGCAGACGGAGTGATGCAGTCATAGCTCACGCGCTCTGCCTTCATTTCTGGTCGAGTGAAGCACGCACGTTTGCCGGTGGCTAGAATGGTAATGCCATAGCCCATATTGACCTCCTTTCTTTGCGTTTTGCGATTGCGTTGCGATGTCCAATATCGGTTGGTGTCACCTCCTGGTATTCAAAACATTAATGAATCAGCAGGCTCGTTCTGTAAGGTCACGAAACCTATGTCATCTCGATAATATGAGGGACAATGTTCTGGTTTAAGTATAATGAATGGTCTAACGGTCTCAATAAGCATGTCCTGATCGCGCATTTTGTTGAGGAGGTGGGCGGGGACAGAAATGCTCATGCGCTGTGCCTGGGCTGCTAATGTGCCTGGGAATTCTGCAGCAAGTATCTTTTTAAACATGCTAAGGCCATTATCTCCATATGGGATGAAGAGGGTCTCTCCTGAATCGTCTACCAGCTTGAATTGCTCGGCAATGGTTTCGAATGGAATTGATTCATAAGAGAGCGAGCTGTTCTCTTTGGGGGACAGCATGCTGAGTACACCCCCGGCATCTAGGTCTCCTGACAAATAACGGCGTTCAAAAAATGGCCGGACGAGAGTTTCATCGACAACACCGTGGTTGAGACGAATGAGGCTTCGGGAGATGTCTTTCATCTTTTCAAGCCAGCTCTTGGCGGTGCCAGGAACATCCTTGTCTTCTGCTAGTTCGAACACATAGACATGACCTTGGGGGAGCTTTCCTTCGCGATTGCATCGGCCGGCGCATTGAACTATCGAATCCATGCCTGCCAGCTCGCGGAAGACAGTGGGAAAGTCTATGTCTACACCAGCTTCAATGAGCTGGGTGGCCACAACTCTACAGGGTTTTCCGGAGGAAAGTCTTTCTTTGATTGTTTTAATCACCTTCGTGCGATGATCTGGTGTCATGGCAGCGCTGAGGTGAAAGGTTGCATTATCCTCATCGGTAACCCTAAGCTCCTCGTAGAGCGCCGCCGCTTTAGGTTTGGTGCCAACCACGCAGAGGATTTGCTGGTGTTGAAGCAAACGAGCCACCAGGTCTGCTTGATCGATTTGCTGCAAGTAATGATATGCGACACGACCGGAGAAGGCCTCGTCGAAATGGCTTTTATCGCTCACTATTTCATGAACATGCACGTCGTGGGACCAGGCCAAATCCAGAGCTGGTTGGGTGGCGGTGCACAGCACTACCGTGCACCTATAGCCCTTCACAAGCTCTTCAAGCATGGCCAATACAGCCTTGAGTTGAGAATCGGGAAGCGACTGCACCTCATCAAGCACAATGACGCTGTTCGCGATATTGTGAACTTTGCGGCTCTTGCTCGGTTTGTTCGAGTAAAGAGATTCAAACAGTTGTACATTTGTAGTGACAACCAATGGAATGTCCCAAGTTTGGGTGGCTAGTCTGTAGTTCAACAACGCTTGGTCCATGGTGCCGTCTGAGTCATCATGGAGTTGAGTGAAGTCGAAATTAGAATGGTGTTCAAGAACAGAGTTCTCGCCAAGTGCTTTGCGGTAGCCCTGTGCGGTTTGTTCGATAATGGCTGTGTAGGGAGCAGCCACAATAATGCGGTCCTTGTTATGCGAAACTGCGTGATGCAAGGCAAAGTTCATTGCGGCCAACGTTTTCCCGCCTCCCGTAGGCACGGTTAGGGAGAAAAACCCCGGTTCGAGGGAAGCGGCAGCCTCACATTGCTTGGAAACGGCGTTTCTCGCTTGCACAACCGGGGACGTCTGGTCGCTTTTGGCTGTAAGGTCGGAGAGGTACCGGTTGAAATGATCCAATAGCTCTTTTAGTGGAAGATGCTTAGTTGATGTACGGACAATTGACTGATCTGGAGCCATGAACTGCTCGGTGTCCGAGTAGTCGCCATCCACAAGGCATGAATGGATCATTTTGGCAAAGACGAAAAGCGAGAAAAAGGGCATGGCTCCACTGCGCGCATAATTCAAGAAGCCGTCGCGAATCGTTGGTATGACGAGAAGCTGCTGAGGGTCTAATTCCGGCACCACGAGATGTTCTCTCTCAAGCCAAGAGGCCAATTGTTGCCTGTCTTGCTCGCTGTAGCGGCTCAATCGCGTCATCAAAGATGTGCGGTTGCCTTTTGCTCCATTGGGTATCCCGCCATGATGTCCTGCAATGGAGTATGCCAAGAGGGTGCCTAAGGGCTTGCAGCAGTCCTTCACATAGAAAGCTCCAAGTGTGGAGTGGTCGACTTTTATGTTTGCGCCATTAAGGCGCTCCTGAAATTGGTCGCTGATTTTGCCTGAGTCATGCAGCAGACCTGCAGACTCGCCAAAGCTGCGGACGCCTAAACTTTCTGCATATGATCCGGCGATAGATGCTACGTTGCTCAAATGGTCCCTAAGGGTTTGATGGACGGTAGATTCTTCTTGGCGGTTATGCGCATAGATGCCATTTGGGTGATCATTCGCGATGGAATAGGTCTTTGAATAGGTGTTACCGGCCATGAGCGACTCCAACGGTAATAAGGGACTCTGTGGTTGTTTTTATACTGGCTGCTGAGACGGAAGAAGTCAATAGATAATCTTCAGCGAATCATTAATTACGTTCGACAGGATTCTTGTGCAATTTCGCACTCGATAGCCGAAGGGGCTGACGAATCAGCCCCTTCCAACCAGCAGCATTAATAAATGAGTCGCTATTTCAATCCACCTCGTGTGCCAACCAAGTTTTGCGAAACGCGAGTACATCTATCAGTATAAGTCAATGCACAAGAGTAGCTAGGGACCCTGCAAAATGGAGGCACCTAGGTTCTCTAGTTCAGCTGTTCTCCTACAAAGAGTGCCGCATTCTCATTTCATCAGAACTGGCTGTGCCATTTATCTGCGTGGTATTCCCGTGCATTCCTTTAGCGGTTCGCGCGCAGGCAATTTCTGTAGGTATAGATCCTCGCTTGCCTAAAAAGAAAGCCCGTTGGGCCATGGGCTCAACGGGCTTGATCAATGAGCGGTGATGAGGGCTTCTCGGCAAGGGATTAGGAAACCTGGGCCACCATCATCATGTTGGTGCTGGTGATGTAGTCGCCTTGGCTGGGGGAAGTCTGGGGGTCGCCGGCGGTGACCACTGCCAGGTCGCCGGTGTCCACGCGACCGTTCTTCTTCACCACGTTAAGGGCGTCGTAGATGGTGGCAGACAGGGTGCCCTGGGTGGTGGACTTGAAGGCCTCAACGCCCCAGTAGAAGGAGCACTTGCGGATGGTGATCTCAGAGGGAGACACGGCGTAGACCGGCAGCTTGGGGCGGAAGTTGGACACGATGCGCGCGGTGCGGCCGGTGGCGGTGGGGGCGATGATGCAGATGGCGCCGCAGCGGTCAGCGGTGGTCACCGAGGCAAAGCCGATGGCGCCGTTGACGTTGCGTACGCCGCCGCGGTCGAAGTAGCGGTGACGCTCCTCCAGGAAGTGCTCGGTCTCGACGCACACGGAGGCCATCATCTTCACAGCCTCGACGGGGTACTTGCCGGCAGCGGTCTCGCCGGAGAGCATGACGCAGTCGGTGCCGTCGAGCACTGCGTTGGCCACGTCGGTCACCTCGGCGCGGGTGGGACGGGGGTTGCGGATCATGGAATCCAGCATTTGCGTGGCGGTGATAGCGGGCTTGTAGGCCTCGTTGCACTTGCGGATGATGGCCTTTTGGATGTGGGGGACCTTCTCGGGAGGGATCTCCACGCCCAGGTCGCCGCGGGCCACCATGATGCCCGAGGAGACCTCGAGGATCTCATCGAAGTTGGTGACGCCCATGGCGCTCTCGATCTTGGGATAGACGGAGACGCGGGGGCAGCCGTGGTCGGCGCAGAGCTGGCGGATGACGCGCACGCCCTCGGCATCGCGGATGAAGGAGGCGGCGATGGCGTCGATGCCCATCTCGCAGCCAAAGGCGATGTCTGCCTTGTCCTGCTCGGTGACGGCGGGGAGGCCTACGTTGACGTTGGGGACGTTCACGCCCTTGTGCTCGCCCAGCTCGCCGCCGTTGGTGACCACGCAGTAGATGTCGTTGCCGTCCACATGGTCGACCTCAAGGCCGATGAGGCCGTCGTCGATGAGGATGATGGAGCCCTTCTTGACCTCCGAGGGCAGGGCCTTGTAGTCCAGGGAGAAGCGCTCGGCGGTGCCCATCACGTCGTCGTCGGTGGTGATTACCACATGGTCGCCGGTGGCGAGCATGACCTTCTTGCCGTCTTCCAGAAGGCCGGTGCGGATCTCAGGGCCCTTGGTGTCCAGCAGAATGGCGACGTTGGCGCCCAGCTCGTCGGAGACACGGCGAACACGCTCGATGCCAGCCTTGTGATACTCGTGAGAGCCGTGGGAGAAGTTGAACCGTGCCACGTTCATGCCGGCCTTGATGAGCTCACGCAGGACGTTCTCGTCCTCGGTAGCCGGGCCCATGGTGCACACGATCTTCGTCCTCTTAGTTTGTTGCATGGTAATCCTTCCGATTGAGGGATTTGGCGCCGCTGTCCGTTGTTTTATCCCCTATGGCGCCGCTTCTTATAGCTGCCAGGTCCGTCATGCGTGCGGATCTGGCGAGGAGACGTCCAAGAAACGGGGCGGCTAGGTGCGAAGCCGCCCCAGATACTTGCTTGTAAGCTGCTAGCAGACCACGTTGGGCTTGGGCAGCGAGTCCAGGTCATCGTTGATGTAGGCCATGGCATTGGAGAGGGTGGTGCGAGCGATGGCATCCAGGGCCTCGCGGGTGAAGAACGCCTGGTGCGAGGTGACCACCACGTTGGGGAAGGCGCACAGGGTGGAGGTCACAGACTCAAAGACCGCGCTGGAGCGATTCTTGAAGACGTTGGGGCCCTCCTCCTCGTAGACGTCGATGCCGGCGGCGCCGATCTTGTGGGAGCGAATGCCGCGGATAAGCGCCTGGGTGTCCACCAAGCCGCCGCGGCCGGTGTTCACAAAGACCACGCCATCCTTCATCTTGGAGATGGCCTCGTCGTCGATCATGTGGTAGTTGCTCTCGAACAGCGGGCTGTGCAGCGAGATGAGGTCGGACTTGGCCAAAAGCTCGTCCAGCTCCACGTACTCGACGACGCCCTCCAGCGAGGGATTGGGGTAGGGGTCGTAGCCCAGGACCTTCATGCCCAGGCCGGCGACGATCTTGCACATGGCAGCGCCGATCTTGCCGGTGCCCACGATGCCTGCGGTCTTGCCGTGGAAGGTGGTGCCCAGAAGGCCGGAGAGGGAGTAGTCGTTCTCGCGCACGCGGTTGTAGCCGCGCACGATGTGGCGGTCTGCCGCCAGGGCCAGGCCCAGGGCGAACTCGGCGATGGCCTCAGGGCTGTAGCCGGGGACGCGCAGCACGCGCATGCCCAGGTCGCGAGCCACATCCAGGTTCACGGCATCAAAGCCGGCGCAGCGCATGAGGATGAGCTTGATGTCAAAGCCGGCCAAAATCTCCAAGGTCATGGCCTTGATGTCAGAGTTCACAAAGCCGCAGACGGCGTCGTACCCGTTGGCCAGGGTAGCGGTCATAGGGTTGAGGTCCGCCTCGAGAAAGTCGATGGTGAGCTCTGGATAGTCCTTAAGGGCGTTCTCGAACGATTCCTTGTCGTAGTCAAAGGTGTCGTAGAACAGGATCTTCATGGAATGCCTCTTTCAGCTTGGCGTGGCCAGGCCGCGGTGCGGCCCAATCCTCGATTCCCAATTATTCCAGCGCCTTATTCTAGGTTCTCAGACTCCATTATTTTCAACGAATATCCCATGAACATGAGAAAAGTTGCCCAGGAAACAAGAACATCTACCTGCATAAATGCTGATAATAGGGGCCTTTTGGCTTTCGAAAGCCGCGGACTCAGCCTATGAATGCCTCAGAGCCTTTGAACGCAGCTTTTCTCGGCAGCAGGTTTTATAAGGGTCGCGGGGTTTTTGTAGGTCGGATGAGAGGGGTGGGCGGCTCGGGCCAACTGGGTAAAATGGCTTGCGTCTTATATGTGCTTGCGCCATGGCAACCTTGGCGAGCCCTTGCCCCTCCTGGGGAATTATGATCGGGCGCCGATCTGGCGATAAGCGAATACCACCAGGAGGGTAATTTGAAAGCATATGTTTCTACCAGCGACGAGGTGCTCTCAGAGCTAGAGAGCGACTCGGAGACGGGCCTTACCTCGGCCCAGGCGGCCAAGCGCCTGGAGACCAACGGCCCCAACAAACTGGACGAAGCCAAGAAAGACCCGCTTTGGAAGCGCCTGCTCGCCCAGCTGGCCGATCCTATGATCATCCTGCTTCTGGCTGCTGCCGTCATCAGCGCGGTGGCCGGCGCTGCCCAGGGCGAGTCTGACATCGCCGACGTGATCATCATTCTCTTTGTAGTGGTGGTCAACGCCGTGCTGGGCGTGGTGCAGGAGTCCAAGGCCGAGGAAGCCCTGGAGGCCCTGCAGCAAATGGCTGCCAGCACCTCTAAAGTGGTGCGCGACGGCAAGATCCTCGATGTAAAGAGCGAGGATTTGGTCGTGGGCGACATCGTGGTGCTGGAGGCCGGCGACGCTGTGCCTGCAGACTGCCGCATTCTGGAGAGTGCCAGCCTCAAGGTGGAGGAGTCCGCACTTACCGGCGAGTCGCTGCCGGTAGACAAGGTAGTGGAAGCGCTGGTGGCCCAAGGGGACGACATTCCTCTGGGCGACCGCAAGAACATGGTGTACATGGGCTCTACCGTGGTCTATGGCCGCGGCCGCGCTGTGGTGGCAGCCACCGGCATGGACACCGAGATGGGCAAGATCGCAGACTCCATCAACCAGGCCAAAGACGAGCAGACGCCCCTGCAAATCAAGCTGGCCGAGCTCTCTCGCATCCTCACCATCGGCGTCATCGCCATCTGCATCTTCATCTTCATCGTCGATTTCATCAAGCACGGCGCCGAGTTCATGGCTGATCCGCGCCTGATCATCGACACCTTCATGGTGGCCGTGTCGCTGGCAGTGGCCGCAATCCCCGAGGGCCTGGTGGCCGTGGTCACCATCGTGCTCTCCATAGGCGTCACCAAAATGAGCCACGAGGCGGCCATCATCCGCAAACTCACCGCTGTGGAGACTTTGGGCTGCACCCAGGTGATCTGCTCCGATAAGACCGGCACCCTCACCCAGAACAAGATGACCGTGGTACGCCACACCGGCGCAGACGAGGACGAGCTGGTGCGCGCCATGGCGCTGTGCAACGACGCCCAGTGGGTGCTGGCCGAGGAGTCTGCCAAGGGCGAGCCCACCGAGGCGGCCCTGGTGGCAGACGCCGCCAAGCACGGCCAGCCCAAGACCGACCTGGACGCCCGCTTTCAGCGCGTGGGCGAGGCGCCCTTCGACTCCGGCCGCAAGATGATGTCTGTGGTGCTCAAGGACGCCGAGGACGACCTGGTCCAGTACACCAAGGGCGCTCCCGACGAGGTGCTCAAGCGCTGCGTCTCTGTGGTGACTTCCGACGGCGTGGCGCCCCTCACCGACGAGATCCGCTCCGCCATCTTGGAGGAGAACAAGGGCATGGCAGACGACGCCCTGCGCGTGCTGGCTGCCGCCAAGCGCCAGTGGCCGGCCGCCCCTGAGTCTGAGGACGCCGCTTACCTGGAGCAAAACCTCACCTTCATTGGCCTTTGCGGCATGATCGACCCGGTGCGCCCCGAGGTGGGCCCCTCCATCCAAGAGGCCCACGACGCAGGCATCCGCGTGGTCATGATCACCGGCGACCACATCGACACCGCAGTGGCCATCGCCCGCGAGCTGGGCATCATCGCCGATCGCTCCCAGGCCATCACCGGCAGCGAGCTTGATAAGCTCTCCGATGAAGAGCTTGCCGAGAAGATCTCCAACTACGGCGTGTATGCTCGCGTGCAGCCGGAGCATAAGGTGCGCATCGTCGAGGCTTGGAAGGCCCAGGACCAGATCGTCGCTATGACCGGCGACGGTGTGAACGACGCCCCCTCCATCAAGCGCGCCGACATTGGCATTGGCATGGGCATCACCGGCACCGACGTCACCAAGAACGTGGCCGACATGGTGCTGGCAGACGACAACTTCGCCACCATCGTGACTGCCGTGGAGGAGGGCCGTCACGTCTACGACAACATCCGCAAGGCCATCCAGTTCTTGCTCTCCTCAAACATCGCCGAGGTCATCGCAGTCTTTGTGGCAACCATGGTGGGCTTTGTGATTTTGGAGCCCGTGCACCTGCTGTGGATCAACCTCATCACTGACTGCTTCCCGGCACTGGCTTTGGGCATGGAGAAGGCCGAGCCCGGCATCATGCATCGCCAGCCCCGCAAGGCCTCTGACGGCATCTTTGCCGGCGGCATGGGCGTAGACGTGGTGTTCCAGGGCGTCATCATCTCTATCATGACCCTGGCGAGCTACTTCATTGGCATCCAGCACCAGTTTGGCACCATCGACCTGGGCTTCATCGCCAACAACCCCGAGGCGGGCATCGAGGGCATGACCATGGCCTTCCTGACGCTTTCCATGGTGGAGATGTTCCACTCCTTCAACATGCGCTCGCGCCGCCAGTCCATCTTCAAGCTGGGCAACCAGAACCCCTGGCTCTGGGGCTCCTTCGCGCTGTCGCTGGTGCTCACCTACGTGGTCATCGAGGTGCCGGCAGTGGCCGCCGTCTTTGGCTTCGCCGAGCTGGACATGCCCAACTATCTGATGGCTATGGGCCTGGCCTTCCTCATCATCCCCATCATGGAGGTCTACAAGGCCTGCTGGCGTGCCCATGATCGCAAGAAGGGCGACGCTCCTGCCGCCTAGCCCCTGGGCCGCACGTTCAACGCTCTTTGACGCAGCAAATGAAACCGGCTCTCGCAAAACCTGTGCGAGAGCCGGTTTTTTGTGGCGCGAGAGCAGTGATGCCGTGAGCCTAGGGCGTATGCGTGGAGCCGCGTGCGAGGGGCAAGCGCGTCCTAGGACGTGGCCTAGGCGCCACGAGGGCTGCGCCTTTAGGCAAGGGCGGCGCGGCCCAGGGCGTCTGCACCCTTGAGCGCATCCACCACCATCTGAGGGGTGACCTCGAAGGGCATGTTGCCCATGGTGTCGCCCTCGGCGCAGGCGCCCTGAGCCACGGCCATGAGCTTCTCGGGTGTGGGATCCTCGATGCCTACCTGGGCAAAGGTCACAGGAAGGCCCAGCTCGCAGCAGAAGTCCAGGACCTCTTCAAGCTCGTCGGTGGGAGCGTCTTCCAGCACCAGCTGGGTGAGGGTGCCAAAGGCCACCTTCTCGCCGTGGTAGAGCTCGTGGGTCTCGGGCAACAAGGTGAGGCCGTTGTGGATGGCATGGGCGCCGGCAAGGCCGCAGGACTCGAAGCCAATGCCGGAAAGCAGGGTGTTGGCCTCGACAATGTGGTCTACTGCGCTGGTGTTGGCGCCGGCATCCAAGGCGATCTTGGCCTTGAGGCCGTCTTCCAGCAGGGTCTCGTAGCACAGCTTGGCCAGCGCATAGGCCGCCAGGGTGGACTTGCCGCCGGCGCAGGTGTCGGCATCGGAGTTCACGCAGGCGCGGGCCTCAAAATAGGTGGCCAGGGCGTCGCCCATGCCAGAGACCGTCAGGCGCACCGGGCTGGCAGCGATGACGGCGGTGTCCATAAGCACCAGGTTGGGGTTGGAGGGCAAGAACAGGTACTCGTCGAAGGCCCCATCATCGGTATAGAGGACCGAGAGGGCAGAGCAGGGGGCATCCGAGCTGGCGATGGTGGGGCAGATGGCCACCGGCAGCGACTCGTAGAAGGCCACGGCCTTGGCGGTATCCAGCGCCTTGCCGCCGCCCACGCCCACGATGACGTCGCAGCCCTTCTCGGCTACCACATCGCGCAGGCGGGCCACCTCGTTCTTGGAGCACTCGCCGCCAAATTCCTCAAAGACGCAGGCGGCGTCTACAGAGGCAAAGCCAGCCTCGATCTTGTCGCCCACGCGGCGCTTGCCCGAGGCGGTAATGAGCACCAGGGCCTTGGAGCCCAGGCGAGCGACGAAGCCTCCCAGGTCAGAGAGGGCGTCGGGGCCTTGGACGTACTTGGAGGGGCTGTTGAACACTTTTGCCATAGCGAGACCTTTCTTGAAGTGTGGGCAAGCAGGGCAGCGCGTGCTTAGGCGCACCCTGTCTTGTTCCAGCTCAATGGATGAGCCGGGCAACCTGTCGCCCACTAAGACTGAAAGCATCTTAAGACAAACGCGAGTCTCTAGATTGTGGGGCCTTGGGCTGTGGGGAGTCTGTGTGAGAGGAGTTGGGGTATGGTGCCAAAAGAGTCGCGCCACGTTCAAGGAGTTGCCCCATGGCCAAAGCCCGTGCAGCAAAGAAGCGGAGATCTTCTCGGCAGGAACATGCCGCGAGCCTGCCTGCTCTGGACAAGCTCCTGGATGTGCCTTCCTATGAGGACGTGGCGCCTTCGCCTGAGCAGGTGGCAGCCTTTGAGGCGGTGTGCGCAGCTCATCCTGAAGCAGCAGGGGAGCTGGTGCTGGGCTGCGTGTGCAGGCTGGATCGCGGGTTTCCGGCGGTGCTGACTCCGCACGGGCCTGTTCGCGCCGAGCATGCGGTGCAGATTGCCAAAGAATCTGATTTGCTCAAACCCGCAGTGGGCGACTGGGTGGCGCTGCGCTGTCCCCAAGATCATGACCGAGCAGTCATCGAGCAGGTGCTTCCCCGCTGGAGCGACGTGGCGCGTTGGCGTGGGACCACCCGAGGCGAACGCCAGACATTGGCTGCAAACGTCGATATTGTGCTCATCGCTCAGGCAGAGTCTGACCGCGGCATCTCGCTGGACCGCATCGCCCGCTCGGCCACCATCGCCGCAGACAGCCACAGCGCCTGGGCCGTGGTGCTCACCAAGGCCGACCGTGCCGCCAGTCCCAAGGCCCTGGCCGCCGACATTGCCTCCATCCACGAGGTCTTGGGTCCCGACGCCCTGGTGGTTGCCTGCGCCAGCCTGCTGGAAGGCTCCGCTGCCGAGAAACCCACCTCCCAACCTGAGGATACCTTCCAGCCCGAGGCGCTGTCTGGCTCCCCTTCTGCCGAGAAGCCCTTGGCCCCTTTGGCTGAAGCCGCGTTGAGGGAAGGGGCCGCGTGGGGGCTTGAAGCCGTGCGTGGGCTGGTGCCGCCTCGCAAAGTGGGCATGGTGCTGGGGCAGTCGGGCGCGGGCAAATCGACGCTGCTCAACGCCCTGTTGGGTCATGAAGCATTGGAGACCGGCGAGGTGCGCCAGCGCGACGATGCTGGACGTCATACCACCGTGACGCGCCGGATGGTAAAGCTGCCGGGCGCAGGGGTCATCATCGATTGTCCGGGGCTCAGAAGCCTGCCGTTGGTGGGTCATGAGCGTGGCCTGGCCCAGGTGTTGCCCCAGGTGGCCGAGGCGGCAACCCGCTGCAAATTCAGGGATTGCACCCACTCCCATGAGCCGGGCTGCGGGGTTGTCGAGGCTTGCGAAGATGGGCTCTTCTCGGCAGCGGCACTGGATGTCTATCGAGCTCTGGCAGACGAGATGCGCCAGTCAGCTGACAGCCTGGATCCCGACGTGCGCCTTTAGCGACGGGCGCCATGCGTCCTCCTGCATCGTGCGTCCTCCTGCGTCGTGCGTCCTGCATAGCTTTGGCCCTGTGCGCATTTGGTCGTGGGCGGCTTCAGCATGGGTGCGCGAGCGTGGAGCTGCTGGCGCGTAGCAGTCGTTGAACATATAAATATCAAACTAAAACTAAATATTGAGTAACCTGGTTGCGTGGTCGGACTGTGAAAAACAGTGCAACAGGTTGCCTAAAAAGCCCCATTGATATGCGTCGATGGAGACGCTTCTGGGCTGCGGCGATGGTCGCCTTGGTTAGAAAACGGCCAGAAATTTGTCAAAAAGCGGACAGACGACCTGGGTGTAGCTGACGAGAAGGCGGCTTTGCTGGGGGATTATGGCCGCACCGGGAAGCGAGGGGAGGTTCGATGTCCAAGCGGTTTCGATGGCTTTTGACGGGCGCCTGCGTGCTGCTGGCGGTGCTTTGCGCCGTGGCCTACGGGGAGGAAGTGCGTGCGCAGGTCGAGGCCTCTAGGAGCGAGGCGCTCGAGCGTTACGGCGGCGAGGTGGCCCATGTCGTAGTCGCCACGCAGCCTGTTGCCGAGGGCGAGGCGTTGGATGCCTCCAATTGCGCCCTCAAAGACTGGTTGGTGGACCTTGTGCCCGAGGGTGCACTGGCATCCCTGGATGATGTCACCGGAGCTGTCGCGGCGGGTCCTGTCGCCAAGGGCTCACCGGTATGCAGTGTCAACCTTCAAAGTGATGCGGCAGCGCCGGTAAAAGTGCCGCCTGGTTGCGTGGCTCTCTCGGTCCCGGTCAACGACAAGACCGGCGTCACCGCACAGGTGGCGCCGGGCACCTCGCTGGCGGCGTTCAAAGTGAGCGATGGCGAGACCCGTCTTATCTCTGAGGTGGTGGAAGTGCTTGCGGCCGATGGGCGCAGCTCGGGGCAGGCGGGGCAGATCACGCTATCGGTGAAGGCCGAGGACGTGTCGCCTCTCATGGCTGCAGGCTCTGACGGCAGCTTGCGGTTGGTGATGGTGTCGGACGAGGCAAAAGGCTTGTTGGGCGCGGCTGCGGCGAGCCTGGCAGCCGAGTGAGGCAGGGGGGGTCCCATGGGTGCTACCTGGATCGTATGCGCAGGGGAGCAAGAGAAATCCCAGGTGATACATTGTGCAGTCCCGGTTGGAGCGCGCACTTCGATCACCTTTGTATCAGATGTCTGGCAACTGCGGGCTGAGGTTGCGCGGCGAGGGCATCCCTTTGTGGCAGTGGGTCCAGGGCTTGCGATGGACCCCTTTAATCTGGGCGCAGCGCTGGCCTGCGACGGCCAGGCGGCCCGAGTAGCGGTAGTTGCATCGCACATTACTCCTGAGCAGCGCTTTTGGGCGCAGGCAGTGGGCGTGAGCGATGTCTACGACCTTGCAGGAGAGGCTCCTGGGGCCCCTTTGGCTCTAAAAGAGGCTGAGGAAGAGGACAGAAAGCTATCCCAGGAGCCCAAGGTCTGTCTTAAGGAGTCTCCCTGCGATGATTTGGACGAGCCGGAGGATGCCGGTGCGGCCCCTGCAAGGCTTCAAGAGGAGATACAAGAGGCGACTGAGTCTGAGGGGGCGCCGGTGATTGTGCTGGCCTCTGCCCGCGGGGGCGTGGGGAAGAGTTCCATTGCCGCCCTTATGGGAGTGTCCGCGGCTCGTTGGGGTTTGCGCGTGGCTCTTTTGGACTTCGACCTGGCATTTGGCGATCTTTACGGCTTTTTTGGCCATCCGGCCCCCGTAGACCTCATGGATGTGATTCGGCTGGGCGCCACTTCTGATCCAGGGCGCTTGTCGTTGGTGGGCTCGGGAGTGGAGGTGGCTGAGAGCCTTACGCTGTACGGTCCCTGCGCCGCTCCTGAATATGCCGAGCTGGCGGCCCCTCATGCGCTTCAGCTGGTGGCGGCTGCCAAACGTGCCTTTGACTTAGTGATAGTAGACACTTCCCCTGTCTGGGCCGATGCGGTGGCTCAGGCGGTGCAAGTGGCCGACCGCGTGGCCATTGTGGGAGACGAGCGGGCGGGGGCCATTGGCTCTTTGGCTCGTGCTGCCAAGCTGGCGGTACGCTTAGGGGTGGCAAGGACCCGCATCGTGCGTCTCATGAACCGCTGCGACCCTCGCTGCCGCGACGAGGAGTTTATGACGCGGGCTTCGTTGGGGCTGGAAACCACCAGCTCTTTTAGGGTGCTTGAGGGCACAGTGGATGTCTCTGAGCTGTTGAGCTCCGGCCATGCGGTGGAATTAGCCGAGCTTGACAACGAGTTTTCAAACTCCTGTGCGGCAACCTTGGCCAAGCTGCTGGCAGAGATGGGGTGCCTGCCCGACCACCCCGAAGCGCGCAAAGCCCGAGATGCGCGGGTAGTCAGGCGCCGCTCGGTCTTTAGCTTCGCCAAGGCGGCCGGCTGATGAGCCTGCTGGAGCGCGTCCAGGCCGCGGGAGTCCTCGAAGAGCAGCCGTTGGGTGGACAGGATAGAAAACATAGAGAACGGCTGAGAAAAGCCCTGGTGGATAGGTTGGGTTTATCGGCAGTAGCAAGGTTGGTGACCGAGGAGCGTCCGGAGCGAGCTCGAGAAGAGCTCAAAGTGGCCTGTGAAGCGGTGCTCAACGGCCAGGACTTTGGGATTGCTGAGGGAGAGGAGCGTGCGGGCCTGGTTCAAGAGGTGCTCGATGACATCTTGGGACTGGGAGTACTGCAACCTCTGATGGACGACCCCTCCATCACGGAGATCATGGTCAATGGCACGCGCTCGCTTTATTTTGAGCGCGACGGGCAGATCCACGGGGCGCGCCGGGTCTTTGAGACGGCAGATCAAATCATGCTGGTGATCGATAGGATCTTGGCCCCTTTAGGGCGCAGGCTGGACGAGTCTTCGCCTATCGTAAATGCCCGCCTTCCCAACGGGGACCGTGTAAATGCTGTGATGGCCCCCATTGCCATCGACGGACCGGTGATGACTATCAGGCGTTTTAGCGGTCGGATCGCCTCGCTGCAAAAGCTTGTGGAGCTGGGGTCTTTGCCAGCCTGGTATGCCCAGCTTTTGAGCTGGGCCGTGCGCTTGCGCCAAGACGTGGCGGTAGCGGGAGGCACCGGGTCTGGCAAAACCACGCTGCTCAACGCGCTATCGCTGGCAATTCCTGCCGGCGAGCGCATTGTGACCATCGAAGACTCTGCCGAGCTGTCCTTTGATGCGGCCCTTCATGTAGTGAGACTGGAAGCCCGAAGCGCCTCAATCGAAGGCCGAGGCGCCATCACCATTCGCGATTTGGTCACCAATGCCTTGCGCATGCGCCCCGATCGCATTGTGGTGGGCGAGGTGCGCGGCGAGGAGGCCATCGACATGTTGCAGGCCATGAATACGGGCCATGATGGGTCGCTTACTACCCTTCATGCAGGAAGCGCCCAAGAAGCAGTTTCACGTTTGGTATTGATGTCGCGCTTTGGCATGGACTTGCCGGCTGATCTTATCGAGGAGCAGGTGGCCACTGCCGTAGACCTCATCGTGATGAGCAAGCGGTTGGCCAAAGGGCAGCGGCGAGTGACCTCTGCCAGCCTGGTGGAGCGAAACGAGGGCGGCGGGGTTCGCCTGACGGAGATAGTGAGCTTTGATGAGGCGACAAATCGCTGGCGGCTGGTGCAGGAGCCTCCCTTTATTGGCCAGGCGTTGGCGGCGGGGCGGTTGAGTGATAGGGAGGTGGCACGATGGCGCTCTGGCTTTGGGGCCTAGCCCTTGCAACAGGCAGCGCATGCCAGCTAGTGTGGGCAAGTCGCAGCAAGGCTCGTGTTCCTGCAGACCAAAGCCTGCTGGGAAGCGCGATGGAGCGTATTGGGGCCCAGCCTTTTGTGCGCGAGCTTTGCGAGTGGGAGGCAGTGGCCCCTGCGGTGGACTGGCTCTCTCAGCTTGCCTGGAATCACGAAGATGCGCTAGGGCCGCTTAAGGCGCGGGGCGCATTGGTGCTCGCTGGCCCTATGGCAGGGATGGCGGTGGCGTTTCTCGGCAGCTCGGGGCCGCTTTTTGCGGTGGGGCTTGCAGGGGGTTATGGAGGCGTGCTTCTGGCAGCCTCTTCGCTCAGGCGCCAGCAGGCACGGCAAGTGGCCAAAGCCATACCTGATGCCTACAGATCCCTTGCGGGAAGCCTTGGGGCCGGGCAAACGTTGAGCCAGGCCATTGGCTATGTGGGACGTCACAGCCGCGGCAAAATAGGAGAGGCCTTCAAGCAGGGGAGCTTCGAGCTGGCCTGTGGGGCTTCGGTTGAAGAGGCGCTGGATGTGGTGTGTGGCTCCATCGACGACCCCTCCGTAGGCTTGCTTTCCTGCGCACTGCTGGTGTCGCAGCGCACAGGGGCGCCCCTGGCCCCGTTACTGGAACGCTCAGCCGAGCTGGTAGAGGACAAAGAGGGGCTGGAGACACTGCTCCATACCAAAACGGCCCAAGTGCGGTTTTCTGCCGCGGTGGTGATGGTGCTCCCCTTGCTTTTGGTGGGACTCCTCCTGCTTATCTCGCCGGATTTTCGCGCTGGAGTGGCCTCTCCCATAGGCCTTGGCAGCCTTTTTGTGGCGGCTCTTTTAGACCTGGCCGCCATAGCTATCATGCGCTCGCTGCTCAAAGGCGTGCTCTCATGAGCGGGTGGCTCTTCCTGACTGCGCTTGCTGCGGCGATGGCTGGCTGGGCAGTGAGTAGACGGCCTGCGGGCACGGTCCTTGCCGAGAAAACCCGACCTCCTGGCACGGAGCTTGTAGAAAAGCTAAAGCGCTGGGGGCCTTTGGCCGCCTGGGAAGCCGAGCAGGCACGTCGCCAAGACGCCCGGCTTTGTTTGGAAGCTATGCCTGAGTTCTTGGACATTGTGAGCCTGGGCCTATGGGCAGGCCTTCCCTTTGATGCCTCGCTGGACCTCTACGTGAGTCGCAGCCATACGCTTTTGGCCGAGCGTCTTGATCAAGCGAGACTGGCGTGGTCGCTGGGAATTTGCTCGAGGGCCGAGGCGTTGGAAGCTCTGGCAGAAAGCCTGGATTTGGCAGCTCTACGCCGTTTTGCCGATGCCGTCTCTGAATCCTTGGAGTTTGGCGTGCCTTTGGCGGCCACGTTGGAGCGGCAGTCGGCGGCCATGAGGAGGGATCAGCGGCTGCAGGTAGAAGAGGAGATCGAGCGTGTCCCAGTAAAGCTGTTGCTGCCCATGGGAGCGCTGGTGGTACCGGCGCTGCTGCTGGCCATTTTGGGGCCGCTTTTGGCCGCGGCCTTTTTGACGATGGGCTAGCGGCGGTCTGGAGCGCAGCAGGAGCGGTCTGTGGAAAGGAAAGGTGGGTTATGAAAGCGATGTTGGCCAAGCTAGAGAGGCGGATTTGTGGGTGGTGGGCGCATATGGCCCAGGAGGATTCTGGCCAGGGAACCACCGAATACGCCATCTTGGTGGGCGTGCTGGTGCTCATTGCCATCGTGGCCATCCTGGCGTTTCGAGGAAGAATCGAAGAGCTGTGGAACTCCATCGCAGACGGCATCAACCAGCTGTGAGGGCGCGTGCGCCGCGGGACTTCTCGGCAAAGGAGCCCACGGGGACCGCCACGCGAACCACAGCGCGGATGCGCGGGTTTCTCGGCATCTTGGGATTGCTTGTAGTCTTGGGCATCGTGGCGCTGGTGCTTGTAGGGGGAGGTGTCACAGCCGGAGAGGCGCCTTCAGGCGACCAGAAAGTCGCAACTGCTGAGGGTGAGGGCTTCTCGGCAGGGGCAGATGATGCAGAGGCTGTGGCAGATGTGCAGGATGCGGCACAGGGGGCGCCGGGGGTAGATGAGTGGGTATCCCAGCTGACCAGCCTGACTGCCAATGCGGCGCGCACTGATTGCTATGAGGTGGCTGAGCCGCTGGATGAGGCGGCACGACAGGTGGTAGAAGCGCGGCAAGCCCAGGGCGCGGCGTTGATGCGCGGGGGCTATCTGGATCTTTTAGGAAACCTGTGGTCGTGCATCACCTGGACGGCCGATGAGGTGACGCTCACGTTCATCAAAGATGTCTCGGTGGGCGATGAGGCGCGCTGCCGGGTGACCCATGTGCAATTTGAGCGAGAGAGATGGGAGGAGCTTTGTGATTCCTAGCGAAGGAGCGGGAGAGGTATGGACAAAATCCCAGTTGATACCCAAAGGAAATCATTGCGATCTAAAGAGAAGGGTTGGGCACGGGTTCTTATTTCTGAGCAAAGCGGCCAAGCCACAGTGGAATATGCCGTGGCACTGGCGGCCTTTTTGGCCTTGCTTATGGGTTTGGGCGTCCTGGCAAAAGCGCTTATGGAAGGAACGGCTGTGCAAGGGGCCACCTTGGCAGCGCCTGGAACAGCGGCAATCTCGGTGTTGGCGGCAGCCCAAGACATCCTTCTTTTTTGAAGAATCCGGTCAAGCTACTGTAGAGCTTGCTCTGGTGCTTCCCTGCGCACTGCTGGTCATTGCTTTGTTGCTCCAGCCGCTCTGCCTGTTTTACACGCGCATGGTAATGGCGCATACGGCTTCGCAGGCTGCCCGCGTGCTGGCAACGAGAAAATCATCTACCTCGAATGATACTCTGCGCGCCTATTGCCTGAGACGTCTCCGTGCAATTCCAAACCTCGAAATATTCCATGAGGGAGGGGAGGACGGCTGGGAGGTTTCCTTCGAAGGAAGCGAGGCAGATCATCAGGTGTGCGTCACAGTAAAGGGCTTTGCTCGGCCGCTACCTTTGCTGGGACTTGTAAGCGCTCTTTTGGTTTCTGACGGCCAGAGCATCGACCTTCAAGTGCAAGCCCAAGAAACCCTGCGTCCCACGTGGTTGGAAGGTTCCTATGACTCCTGGGTGTCCATTTGGTCCTAAGGACCAAGGTGAACGGTATATATGCCAAGGAAAACCCAACGAAAATCTTTGCTCTTGCCCTGACAACGATGCCCGTGTGTCAGAAAGACCGATGCCACGGGCTCCTGAGATCTCCTGGGGTATCGCTGCTTTTATTGACGATGAGGGCGGCTTTACTTCGGTAGCGGTGGCCTTGGCGCTCCTGGTGAGTCTCTGCCTGGTGTTCGCGGTGGCCCAGGTGCAATGGATCGCGGCACGCTCAGGCGATGTGCAAGTGGTTGCTGATGCATGCGCTCTCTCGGGGACTCGGGCGGTGAGGGCATTCTCTGTGGTAGCTCAGGTGAGCGATGCCTGTGTGCTGTCTTTGGGGCTCTGCGCCACGCTGTTGTGCGGAGCGGGTCTCATTGTTGCGCTGGTGCCAGGAATGGGTAACGCAGGTCTTTCTCTGGTGGACAGTGGCCGCTCAATGTTTGAGAGCAGAAGGCAGTTTGCGGTAAGCGCAGCTCGCGGTCTTCAATCTTTAGAGCGTACACTCCCAGCCCTGATTGCCACCAATGCCTGGGCTACCGCAGATGCCTATAGGGGTCGCATCGCCTACCGAGGGACAGCTCTTGCATACCCGCAGGAATCCGGTTCTTCCTATGATCTGGCAGAAGATGTGGATGCCGATGATCTGGCCGACCAGGTAGCCCAAGCTGCCGAGTTATCCAATAAGGCCGCTCAAGACAAGCAGGCGCGAGATGCAGCTCTTGAGCGTGGCTGGCGCGCTGATTGCCTAGATGATCCTTCTTGTCTCTACTCTCGAGCCGATGCATTGGCCTCCTTGCCTGTCGATAAAAACCCGCACTTCGCACATCCCGATGGGTGGAACTTTGGAGTGGCGCTTGACCGAGCTCGAGCTTACTATCAGGCACGCCTGTCACAGGAATCACCTGTATCATCCTCTGTAGAGGAGCAGGTAAACTCTGCATGTCGGTTAGTATTTTTTGAATATGCCGCTCAGGCCACAGTTCAGGGAACCTATCAAGAGCATCCGGACGGCACCAAGACCATAGACTTACCTGAGCTGCCTCATGACAGAGCGAGCATGCAACAAACCTCGCTTTACACCCAGGTGCGCTGGCCTGTCACGCAAGAAGGCTCTACTCGCTACATCCATGGCTATGCTTCTTGCCCCAAGGCGCAGGGCAAGGCGCAATCTTTGGCAGCAGTATCCGAGGTAGATAGCGGCACATGTATAAGCTGCCCCGTTTGCAACATGGGCCCGCAGACCCTGGGGCGCACCGCCTCTGCATCCACCAACATCTCCAATGGCTTCGAGCATTACTGGCGCACAATTGTCGAAACTTCCAAAGACTTTGAAGAAGCCGACAAGCGCTACCAACAAAGCCAGGGAGAGCTCAAAGAGCTGGCCCAATCTCAAAGCAGTCTCTATGAGCAGGTGCTCCAACAGCTGGCGGTTCCTCGCCCAAAGCTATGTCCCCCTGGAGCCTGGGGTTGTGTGGGAGTTGCCATTTCTGGAAGCGCACAAATTCCTGTGGGTCTTACCAGTGGTTTTGCAGGCGAAGGAGAGCTTCCGGCTGGATGTGCCATAGCAGGCGCCACTTTGGCGCCCGATCCTCAAACGGACCAAAACAACGTGCTCTCCCGCTTTTTCGACAGCCTTACGCAAGGCGAGGAAGGAGGAGTGGCAGGAGTGGTTCAAGGGACTACCTCACTCTGGGGTGAGTTGCTTTGCGGCTACGGGGATGCCTATGGAACGGTAGGCGATACGGCCAACAAACTATTTGATGGGTTGGATGCGGTGGGCGCTGGTGGGGCTGCCAGTTGGCTCAAGTCCAAGATGTCTGAGATGGTGGCGACCCTAGGCTTTGAACCTGCAGATTTGCGCCTAAGAAAACCGGTGCTGTGCGCTACTCAGGACGTATTTGACAAAGACGGATCCGGAGATGGGGCGAGGGTGCGTTCAGTGCTCCAGCAATTGCCTGCAGAAGGTTCTGCTGCCGATCTTATACGAGCTTTTGGCCGCATAGCCCAAGATTGGATAGGGGAGCAAGAGATCACTTTAGGAACACTTGAGATTCCGGGACTACCTCTCTCAATACCTATCAAAGTGCGGCTGGGCGAGCTTTTAGGTGGCTCATGAGGAGGGAAAAGAGAGGCCTCTGGCTACAAGCAAAGAGATTGTGGGCGCGGGAGGTTGGGCACCTTTTACGAGAAGATTTGGGGCAGGCAGCGGTCGAGCTCGCAGTGGTGATACCCGTAGTGCTTGTGGTGGCCCTTATCGTCATTAACCTAGGCTTTTTTCTTTATGCCTGCGCAGCTTTTGACCGAGTTGCACCTGACATGGCGCTTGCCTATGGCAGCGCTCCTGTAGGGGAACAAGATGCAGCCTCAGCGACGGGGCAAATCAAAGAAGCCATCGAGCGTGCGTTGGATCTTCCTCAAGTAGAGGTTCAAGTGAGTGCGGAACCCATCGATTGGACGCAATCTGGCCTAATAGCTTCGCTGGCTCCAGGGCGCATCAAGTTTGTATGCACGCTGAGCTACCGTCCCATTCCCAGCGCATTCTCGATAGCGGGTTCCTCTTTTGTGACCCCTTGGGCTCTGGAGCACCACTGCATTGCAGTGGTGGATGCAGGAGCCGTGGGATTTGGCGTTTAGAGTGCACTTCAGAGGCATGGTTTCAAGGCGATCTATTGGCAGTGCAGCAGCCAGTAGGCCAGTTGTGAATCAAAAAAGTTAAAGGAGATGTTCATGCGTTATCGACGTTTCAAACTCACCTCTTCAAGCTCTAAGGATGACCCGGGGCATACGCTTCTTGGAGTGGTACTCGAAAACTACGAAGAGCGTCTTCAAGGCCTTAAAGGGCACACTCGTGAATGGGCTGGCCGCCTGGTGGCGTTTCCACATTGCTGTTCGGTGCACACCTTTGGCCTCAGAGAACCCATCGATATTGCCTTTGTCTCAGAAGCTGGCCGTGTACTGCGCTCTGAAGTCAACGTGCCTCCTCGAAGACTGCTGGTGTGCCCCAATGCCTTCTGGACCTTTGAGCGCGCGCGATCTGATGAGCCATGGCTCGACAGCGGCGACCATATTCAAGCAGAGGAGACGGTGATCGCATTTCCCGGCATCTTTCGGCGCACGGCAGTCAAAACCGCAGCTCTCCTTACGGGGCCACCTCAAACTCCTGTCTCTTTAAGCGTTCCTCAACCTAGAAAGGAGCCCTCATGAGCACTGCACTGTTACCAAGTCCCGTCTCTTCTGCGCCTCCAGAGGCATCCCTTTCTACAAAAACCTGCCCTCATTGCGGATCTCTCCTCTTTTCAGATATGGATGTCTGCTACCGATGCTTCCACCGCGTTGACACTCCTACACCCCCACAGCCTGATGCTTTTGCCTCTGAGGGTTCGCGAGGCGACCCATTCTTCGATGCACGGGAAAGCATCGGGCACTTAGCTTCCGAGCCTTTGGATGATCTGCCGCATTACGAAGGTCCTTTTGCTGCCGAGAAACCCGCGCCTTCCTACTCAGGATCTCCGCCTTGGGAAGAGGATATGTCGTCTTGGCTTGACTCTGTGTACGGCTGCAGCGATCCCTCTGGATGTAGGGAATCTGGGTTGAGCCGACCAGATGGTTCTTATTTAGCTTATGAGGAGCCAAGTACCGAGAACCCACATGTCAAGAGCTTGTCGTTTTTTGGGGTTGATCCGGCAGAAGATGACGCGTGTCTGCCTTATGAATATGGCGGGAAGTGGCCATTTTCGCCGGAAGATGCCGAGGTAGACGAGGCAGATGAAACTCGTGATCTTACCGCCATAAGCGAGTCGATTTCTTATGGGCTGCATCTTAATTGGCGCGGTCTGGAAGTGACAATCCCTATACCAGCTCAAGGTCTCACTCTGGGACGAGCTTCATCTTGCGATGTGGTCTTGCGAAGTGCTGCCATATCTCGCCGACATGTGCAGATAGTGGTGGAAGATGGAATGGTGCTTGTGGCCGATCTTGGCTCGGTTAACCAGGCGCTTTTAGACGATAAGCCCGTTGAGGTTTGTGAGCCTTGGTTGCCCGGAAGCGTGCTCAACCTGTGTGGAGCCCAATTCTCGTTGATTATGCTTGACCCACGAGAGTGACGTGTTATAGTGATTGAGCGCTTTGAGCGCAGTCTGGCTGGGTAGCTCAGTTGGTAGAGCAGCGGACTGAAAATCCGCGTGTCAGGGGTTCGACTCCCTTCCCCGCCACCAGAATTTTCAAGGCCACCGATGTCAAGTCGGTGGCCTTTTCTTTTTCATGCGACTCATGGGTGAGTTGAGGCAACGTTTTCTTCTATCCGTTCAAGCACTTGCAGCTATCAGGAGGAGCCAAGCAGAGTGGCGCTGAGATCACCCTTACGATATCTAAGAGCCACTATATATGGTTATGTGCGAAGACCTAATGCTTCCTTCTGAAAGAGGGAAGGGGTGCCAGCCGCACTGCACCTGTTGCAAAAAATGGAAACTTGAGTTCATCGCGAAAAACGCCAGCAATGCATTTTGGGTTGTGACAGGGCGCCACCAAATATTCATGGCGCTATAGGTGTCCTATAGACAGGACACAGAACTTTTGTTCTGTGTCGTAAGGTAGTTGAACCGAGCGAAGCGACGAATTCGCTGACGCAATTGGTTAAAAAGATTCGCAATTCTTACGAGAGGTCCTTCTCAATAGGAACATCCGTTCTATACTAAGAGCCACGATTTTAGTTGACTTGGCAGTGAGGTTTGTAAGCGAACAGGAAGGAGGCTTGAATGAATGAGTCATGTGCCTATCGCAAGCAATACGTAGATGTGGTTGCCAAGATGGACACGGAGGGTCATGTAGTGCCTTTAGAGGTGCAATGGCCTGATGGCCGTCGCTTTCCTATAGATAAGGTGTTGGATCGCAGGCAGGCTCATTCCTTTAAATGTGGTGGAGCTGGTATTCGCTATGCCATATCGGTAGGAGGCCGCAATACCTACCTCTTTTTCGAGAACCCTCTGTGGTTTGTCGAAGCTATGGTATAGGACAAGGACTTGTTGCAAGTTTAGATGACAAGGCTGTCTGAAAAAATCTAAAAACCCTATCCGCCTACGGCGTTTCATAGAGAGGTTCTTGGTTTGTGGGCTTGGCGGCATGTTGGGAATGATAGGTTGAAAGAACAACTGGAGCGAGCTTTACATTAAAGACCTTACGTGCGTGGGAGGGCGATCCCCGTGGAACATAAGATGTTGTATGGAGTAAACCTAGCCGGTTGGCTTGTGCCGGAGCCTTGGGTTACACCATCTCTGTTTGCAACTACCGGTGCCTTTGATGACCGTGGCTTGTTGGATGCCTTGGGGGCAGAGCGCTATCACAAAGTGGTAGGCCTCCATCGTGAGACTTTTATTACAGAGCAGGATTTTAGACAAATCGCTGATCGAGGCTACAATGCGGTGCGTCTCCCTGTGCCTTGGACTGTCTTTGGCAAAGAGGGTCCTATGCCTGGAGTGAGCGAGCAGTGCATAGACTATGTGGACAGTGCGGTCACGTGGGCAGAGGCGGCAAACCTCAAAATCATGTTGGTACTGGGCGACATTCCCGGCGGCAACGAGATACCAGAGGCTCTGGGTAGCGTCATTGGCATGGGCAGCCGTTTGCGCAAGCCGGTTATTGAGGTGTGTGCTCGTCTGGCCGCCCGCTATGCAGATCGTAGTTGCTTCTTGGGAGTTGAGCCTTTAGATGAGCCGGTAGCCCAAAAGCGCCAGGGGTTCACTATGAGTCCGGGGGTCCCGCTGCACATTCTGCGCAACTTCTATCGCGATTGCTATGAAGCTATTCGCGGCCAGGCAGGAGAAAGGCCTACGGTCATTCTGTCGACCGCAGGACGCACTGACGGCTGGTCGCTCTTTATGGCCCAGGGTCGTTATAAGAACGTATGGCTCGACGTACATCCTTACCACTACAACGATCTTGTGGATGCAGCGGGGCCTGCAGGCATTCGCCAGCTCGTGGATAGCTCTGTGGCTGCCATCGAGAAGGTCAGTCGATCTGGCTTGCCTGTAGTGGTAGGAGAGTGGTCGGCCGCACTTCCGGTGAGCTCGGCAACCCCTACCCCAGAAGGGCGTTTGGCTATGGAGCGCGTGTACGCCTCCGCGCAAATCCAGGCATTCCGTCAAACTGAGGGCTGGTTCTTCCAAACCTGGAAAACAGAGACTCGACTTACTGCATGGGATGCGCGCGTCGCATTTTCCACCTTCGAACGCGGAATGTTTGACTGATGGGAAAATCTGTGGCCTCCGGCCTACTGTCCGTAGTGGGCACACCTATAGGAAATCTTGGCGATCTTTCGCCTCGAGTGAGGGATACCTTGGCAAATGCTCAGGTGATCCTTTGTGAGGATACGCGGGTGACCGCCAAACTTCTCAACTACTTGGGGATTAAAAAACCTCTGGAGCGCTGCGATGAAAACGTCATTGCGCGAAAGGCTCAGGCAGTGATAGAGCGACTGAGAGCCGGTGAGCGGGTTGCCTTTGTCTCAGACGCAGGCATGCCGGCAATCTCTGATCCTGGACAGCAGTTGGTGGATGCAGCTCTCGATGCAGGACTCAAGGTAGAGGTGATTCCGGGGCCTTCGGCAGTGACCTGTGCCATTGCGCTTTCTGGCCTTTCGACATCGCACTTCTTCTTTGAGGGGTTTTTGCCTCGCAAATCTGGAGCTCGTCTGCGCAGACTGCAGCAGCTTTCAGCCATACCCGGCGCTTTGGTGATCTACGAGTCTCCTCATAGAGTGGCCTCCACCTTGGATGCCTGTGCAGAGGTTTTTGGGGAGCGACCCTGCGCTCTGGTGCGGGAGCTTACCAAGATGCATGAAGAGTGTCGCCGTGGTAGTGCCGCCCAGCTTTGCGAGTCTGTGCGTTCTCAAGAAGAGCAAGGATCCCCGCTCAAAGGGGAGTGCGTCATTGTAGTGGGGGAGATGGACGAGGGAGCATGCCTGGGGGTAGATGAGAATCTCGATCCTCAAAGGGTTGCCGCAGATCTCCTCGCCCAAGGTCTGTCTCCTTCTGCTGCGGCAAAAGAGCTGGCACGTCTATGCGGCCTCAAACGTTCTGCGGCTTATGACCTTGTGCTGGCTTCGCGCTCTTAATCATCATAATGCTGCTTGGTACTTTTGGACGAGAGGCGCTTGGAGACCTTGCACTCTCAACCAACGAGCTCAGTTGTTTGTACAATGAACAGCGAAAACAATGGGCACCCATACTCGGCGCCCCTGACCTGAACGGACGATCATGGACCACAACAAGCCGTCGTACTACATCACAACTCCCATTTATTACGTCAACGCTGCTCCTCACCTGGGCACTTCTTACACCTCGGTGATTGCAGATGTGCAAGCGCGCCTTCGCAGGTCCATGGGCTATGACGTCATGTTCTTAACGGGTACTGACGAGCATGGCGAAAAAGTGGCACAGGCTGCAGCAGAGCATGACATGACCCCCAAAGAGTGGTGCGATTCTTTGGTGCCTGCGTTCAAAGAGCTTTTGGAACTTCTGGATATCACCAACGATGACTTTATTCGCACCACTGATGACCGCCACATCGAGACCGTGCAACGCCTTATGGACGTTATCAAAGAGAACGGCTACATCTACAAGGGAAGCTATGACGGTTGGTACTGTGTGCCAGAGGAGACCTACTTCACTGACACCCAGGTACGTCATGCAGATGAAGAGCGCCATACCGAGGGCCAGCATCTGTGCCCAGACTGCGGTCGTCCCCTGGAGCGTGTAGAAGAGGAGAGCTGGTTCTTCAGGCTCAGCGCATTCCAGGATCGCCTGTTGGAGCTCTATCGCACCAATCCTTCTTTCGTCGAGCCTGAGATTCGCCGCAATGAGGTGGTCTCTTTTGTGGAAGGTGGCCTTAAAGACCTTTCCATCAGCCGCACGAGCTTTGACTGGGGCATTCCTTTGCCCTTTGACGACAAGCACGTGACCTATGTGTGGTTTGACGCGCTCATAAATTACCTCACCGCCGTTGGCTATGGAAAAGACCCCGAGGAGTTTGCCTATCGCTGGCCTGCAAACGCCCAGCTTGTAGGTAAAGACATTATCCGTTTCCACTGCGTCATCTGGCCGGCCATGCTGATGGCTGCCAATCTGCCTGTGCCTCAGGAGATCTTCGCCCATGGTTTCCTCACGGTACGCAATGAGGATACCGGCGCTACAGAGAAGATGTCCAAGAGTCGCGGCAATGTGGTTTCCCCTCAAGCAGTAGTGGATATGCTGGGCGTCGACGGTTATCGCTACTACTTCATGACAGACGTAAAGCCCGGCACCGACGGCGGCATCTCGTGGTCTCGCATGGAGCAGGTCTATAACACTGACCTTGCCAATTCTTGGGGCAATTTGGTGTCGCGCACGCTCAACATGAGCGCCAAGTACTTTGATGGCAAGACGCCTATGATGGAACAGGGCTGGGAAAAGGCAGAAACGCCCCTCTCGGAGCAGGCCAACGGCATTCTTACTCGCTACGTAGACAAGATGTTTACCTTTGCCTACGACGAAGGCGCTGCAGAGGTGATGGAGCTCATCCATCGTGCCAATCACTTCATCGAAGACAATGAGCCCTGGGCTTTGGCCAAAGATCCCGCCAACGCACCCAAGCTCGCCTTTGTGATTGGCTCTCTTATTGAGGCCATTCGCCTAAGCGCGCATCTGCTTATGCCTCTTATGCCAAACACCAGTGCAGAGGTGCTTCGCCGTATTTCTTGCAGCGATGAGGTCGATGCTTCCGATCTCGAGACCCTATGTGAGTGGGGCCAATTTGTGCAGGACGCCCCTGTCACCAAGGGCGATGCGCTGTTCCCTCGCCTGGTCGTAGAGGGCGCTCAGCAAAAAGGCGATCGCAAGAAAGCTCAGAAGTAATGAAGCGTCACCAGGGTCCCGCTAAGGATCATGGAAAAGAAAGCCTCACACAGCCGGAGGGTCCCCTTGTAGCTCCGACTGCGTCCTCAGGTGCCGCTCAGAATGCTTCCAGCGACTTGTCTCAAGCCGAGAAGAACAGGCCTTCTCTGCTGCAGAGGTTCTCTCCTCTTGCCACTCCGTCGGCCACTCGCAAAGTGCTGGAGGAATGGGGACTCAATACCAAGCATCGGCTGGGTCAGAACTTCCTGATAAACGATGGGGTCATAGGCCGCATCCTGCAGCTGGCTCAGTTAGATGAGTCAGATGTGGTGCTTGAGGTGGGTCCTGGCATCGGAACGCTCACTCGTGCCCTGGCTTCTCAGGTGGGGGCGGTGGTGGCCATTGAGGCTGACCGTGAGCTAGAGCCAGTGCTCCGAGGAACGCTGGGCCAAGGCGAAACTCCCTTTGCGTTGCTTATGGGCGATGCGCTTAAGGTTACCCCTGATGCCATCTCTGCCGCTATTGGGGGCCTGTCGGTAGAAGGTCTTGCGCATGCACCAAATAAGTTCGTGGCAAACCTGCCCTATCAAGTGGCGGCAACCCTTATTTTGCAGTTCTTCCAGGAGCTGCCTAGCATCAACCGTGCAGTGTGCATGGTGCAAAAAGAAGTGGCAGACCGCATCGCGGCTAGCCCAGGATCCAAAACCTATGGGGCTTACACGGCGAAATTAGGTCTGTTCGCCCAAGTCACAGGTCGCTTCGAAGTAGGTCCGCAAAACTTTCTGCCTCCTCCACGCGTCGATTCCGCAGTGGTGCGCCTGGACCGCTTGATGCGCACCAACGACCAGGGCGAGTCGCTAGATGCAACCTTCATCGCCGGCTGTGTACGTACTATCGATGCAGCCTTTGCACAGCGCCGTAAAACCATCCGTAATTCCATGGGCTCCTTGGGCTTTGACAAGTCGTTGCTCGACCAGGCCTTTGAGGCTGCCGGTATCTCTTCCAGTGCCCGTGCAGAAACCCTCACTACCCAGGAATTTGTGACACTTACTTCAAAGCTTTTCGATCTTGAGGCGCTCTAGCTCAAGGAGGTACTCCATGAAACGTCAGGAAGCGCTACTGGAAGACGGTGTGCTCTTTCATACCAAAAAGGGAAAACCGCAACCATGTCCTCGCGCTCTAGCTCCTTTGGCAGACACCCATGGGCACCTTACAGTGTTCCGCGAGCAAAACCCCGCCTGCGCCATTGCGCGCGCAGCTCTTGCAGGCCTGCGTCTTTTAGTAGTGCCGGCAGATCCCACCGAGGATGCGCCTCAGGCGGCAGCATTTCTCGGCCAGATGGAACAGTGGATCCAAGAAGCTCGCCTGAGGTTGGATGAAGCGGCAGCTACGGGCATTGAGGCGCCGCAGTTTAAGGGCTATTCGGATCTTCCGGCGTTGGTGGACAATGTCCAGGTGATCGCAGGCGTGCATCCCTATGGGGCCGGTCTTTACTCTTCCCAGGTAGAGGAGCAAATGGAGGTGATGCTTGCCGATCCTCGATGCACAGGCGTTGGTGAGATCGGCTTGGATTACACCTGTAAGGTGGATCCCGTGCTGCAGCAAGAGGTCTTTCGTCAGCAGCTGGCTATGGCTTGCGAACGCGATCTTCCCTGTGAGCTACACATTCGTGATGCAAAAGACGACGAGGCGGCTCTGGCCCATCAAGATGCGCTGAGGGTGCTAGATGAGGTGGGAATGCCTTCGGCAGGGGTGGATTTGCACTGCTTTACCAGTAACGTCTCGGTAATGGAGCCCTTCGTGGAGCGCGGATGCTATGTGGCTTTTGGCGGTGCGGTCACCTTTAAGAACACCCAGGATATCCGCGATGCCGCAATGGCGTGTCCTGCAAATAGGCTGCTCTCGGAGACAGATTCGCCCTATATGGCGCCGGTGCCGCTGCGCGGGTGCGAGTGCGAGCCCGCTATGGTGGTCCTTACCGCTCGCGCCCTGGCTGATTTGCGTGCCGAATGCGGCTTAGCTGTGCCTCGAGAAACCTATGAGCAGCTGTGGGCCAACGCCTGTGAGCTCTTTGCGCCTTTGAGCTTGCTACACTAAGAACGTCTTCTTCCTCGCCTCGTTTGGGGAGGCGATTCTATGGGCCTCTGGCATCAGGTGGCCCAGGCTGCAGAGGAGTTGCTGTGGCCCACAGGATGCATAGCCTGCGATCAGCCGGGTACATTGCTGTGCGATCAGTGCCAACAGCGGCTGGCCTGGGTGACTCAGCGATGGGCGTGTCCGGTATGTGGCGCGCCCTATGGGTGGTTGGTATGCACTGAGTGTGACAAGTCCTGGGAGTCTGCCGGGTGCGTGAGCGCCTTTTCCTACAAGGGTCCCGCGGCAGCTCTGGTCACAGGTTATAAGGATGGGCATGAGAGGCGGCTGGCGCCCGTGTTGGCCTCGACTTTGGCCTGCGCGCTTGATGAGGCGTCGCTTTGCCCTGGCCACCCACTGCCGTCACTGGCAGAGTTTGACGCAGTGACCTTCATACCGTCGACCGCAGAGGCGTATCGGCGCCGAGGGTTCGATCCCATGGGAGAGGTGTCGCGCTCCCTTGCAACCATCATCGATGCGCCTTGGGTAGACACGCTCTTCCATGGTCCCACTCAAGATCAACGTGCCCTAGGCCGAGAAGATCGTGCCGCCAATGTTGCCTTTAGTTTCTCAACGGCAGCTTCTGTGGAGGGTGCGGCGTTACTGCTGGTAGATGATGTGATCACTACGGGAGCTTCGGTGCGGGAGGCCTCCAGGGCGCTTCTTTGCCGTGGGGCAGACAAGGTATGGGTGGCTTCGGTGGCAAGGACCTGGTAGATGCAGGTTTGATGTATGGGAAAGGAGAGTTCCATGGGCACATCCCATGGGTGTCCATGTCGTATTTAGGACATTCAATCTAAATAATCTGAAAGCACCTATAAAGCTGGTACTATGTCAAATGCCTGTGCCGGGTCTGTGGTTGCGGAGCGCCCTCTGGCGCTCTTAGTCCATGGCAGACGAGGCCCAAAGGATCCACGTAAGCCGCGGCGTGCGCGTCGCGACGATCACGGCTCGTCCTAGAAGTAAGCCGTACCCTCCGTCAACCAACTTTGGAGGCCAAAGCCTCCTCGGGGGAGAGGGTGAGTAGTGTAAGTGCTGCGGCACCCAAGCGAAATCTCCAGTACGCGAGTGTGGGGGCGAAGACCAGGTCAGCCGGTGCAGGTACTAGCGACAATTCTTTGGGAAGGCTCCTCTATGAAGCTCTGGGCTCGACTCTCAATGCTTTGCGTGAGTGCGCTCGCATGCCTTTTACTGCTTGCTGGCTGCTCTGCACCCGGTTCGGTAGAGGAGGCACGCTCTTCTCGGCAAGGGCAAGCGGCTCCTGTGGTGGAGGCGCCCACCATTCATCAAGACGGGGTGCTTAAAGTCGCCATTCTCACCAATGCGGGCACTCCTGAGGTAATGCAGGATGCGCAGGGGACCTACTGGGGCTTGGATGTGGATGTGGCCTCGGCGCTGGCTCAGCAGCTGGGGCTCGCCGTGGAGCTGGTGCCGGCGGATTCCGTGAAGGCGGCTCTGACCACCGACGCCGATGTGATGTTGGGTGTTACTTCGGCAGATGCAGATACGCTGACCGTGGTTTCTTCCTATATGGAAGAGGCCTGCGGCCTGTTTGGGCGCAGGCAGGAGGGCGATATTGCCAGCGTGGATGAGCTGGCGGGCTCAACCATTGGTGTGGTGTCGGGCACCGAGGCAGAAGGCTTGGTGGCAGGAGCCGGGCTCGGGGCCACCGTCACCTCTTATCCAGACATTGACGCCGCCTTTGAGGCGTTGGCAGAGGGCGCCATAGACTATGTGGCCTGTCCTGCGACGGAGGGTGCCTATCTCACTTTTGAATATGCGGGTACCGCATTTGCGGGCACGCTGACCATGCCGGTCACCGTGGGGGCCGGGGTGCTTTCCTCCAACGCCCAACTCATCGAGGCTGTGCAAAATGCGCTGGACTCCATCAGCAGCAACGGAGTGCTCGCCATCCTGCGCTCCCGCTGGATGGGCGATTTGCCGCATCTTTCGGATGCTACCCTGGTAGAGGGGGTGGTACTGGACTCCCAAGGGCCGGCAGACGAGGCGGCCGCAGAGGCCGGCCTAGAAGGCTCCGAGGTCCAAGGCGGCACTCCGGTGGGGGCTGGCGATCTGACCTCGGGGGAGGGCCAAGAGGCAGCTCCTGAGGCAGATGAGTCTCAAGAGACCCAGGATCGTTCTGAGAGCAGCGCCTCCATGGTGCGGGGAGATCTCAGCAGCTCCTACAACCTCAAGGCTGGAGCCAACGCCGTTACTGCGCTTACCTAGGGTGCGGGCTTCTCGGCAAGGAACAATCCATAAGTGTCGATGAGATGGTGACCGAAAGCCTGAGGACGCACAAGGCGCGTCTAAGGGCTTGAAGGATGCCGTCGGTGGGATGTAGCTGATTCTTTCTTGAACCTTTTGTTTCAAACCGATTCAATGGATGCATAGGGTATGAGCTAGATAAGGGCTTGCGCCTCTGGGCGTGCCACCCTTGGGCGCAAAGGTCGCAAGCCGAGGCAATCGAGAAGGGACCACTATGGACATCACCGTAACTGGCCGCAAGATCCAGGTCACCGATGCGCTGCGCGAAAACGTCGAGCAAAAGATCGGCGACGCCCTGCGCGTGTTTGACATCTCGCCCATGACCGCAGACGTGGTGCTGCGCGTCGAGCATTATAAGAACAGCCCTGAAGGGGATATCTGCGAGGTCACTGTGCGTGTGCGCGGCTCGGTTATCCGCGTGTCCTGCGCCAAGGACGACATGTATGCCGCTATCGACGAGGCCGCTCACATGCTCACCCGCCGTATGCGCAAGTTCAAGACCCGCGTGGTGGATCGTCGCCAGCGCGCTTCCAAGTCCATGGGCGGCGAGACCATCCAGGAGAACACGCAGCTCGAGGCCCAGGTCCTCGCAGATGAGGACGACGAGGCCCTGGTGCGCGAGAAGTTCATCGAGTACACCAAGCTCACAGAGGAAGACGCGCTGGTGCAGGCAGACCTGCTGGGCCACGACTTCTTCGTCTTCCGCGACATGGTCACAGACAACGTCCATGTGATCTATCACCGCAAGAACGGCGGCTACGGCATCCTGAAGCCCGACACCGAGCAGCGTTAACGCCTGCGCACGGCCCTCAGATGAGCGGCTCGCGCGTGTAAATGATCAAGGGCGGTAGGGATTCTTTGGAGTTCCTGCCGCTCTTGACGTCTGTGGGCTGCAGCAAAGATGAGGGCTTGGGGCAAGGTGGGCTATAATCAGCTATCTATGTCTTAAGGAACGGAGATGGATAGTGTCAGAGTCCACACCTGATATGTGCGAGGCATCTTTGGATTCTCAGAAGACTTCGCAGGCAGAGGGCGGAGCTCTTACGGCAGAGGCTGCCAAGGCTTCGTCACCAGAAACCGCACCCCTTGACCCCCGCGCCCAGAAGGAGCAAGCCAAAGCCGAGGCCCGTGCCAAAAAAGAGGCTGCCCGCCTGGCTAAGCGCCAGGCCAAAGAGGCGGCTCAGGCGGCAAAAGACATGAAGGACGTCAATGCGGCCGCAGCAGAAGAGCGCCGTCGCGAGCACGTGCGTGCCTTCAGGGCCAGCCGCACTCACATCCACATCATCGTCGACTCCTGCGGCGACTTCGATCCCGACGTGGCAGAGGCCCTAGGCGTCGAGGTGGTGGGCTTTCCTTACGTGGTGGATGGCCAAGAGCACATCGACGACCTCTTCCAGGAGGTCTCAGCCCACGAGTTCTACGATGCCATGCGCCATGGCGCCCACCCCACCACCAGCGCGGTGACTCCGGGCCGCTATTATGAGATCTTCAAAGCCGCTGCCGAGAAGGGCAAGCCCACCGTATACCTGGCCTTTACCGAGGCCCTTTCCTCCTCGGTCAACGCGGCCCGCGAGGCTGCCAAGATGGTGCGCGAGGAGTATCCGGGCTTCGAGCTCTATGTCGTCGACAACCTGTGCCCCTCGGGCGCGGCTCAGCTGTTGGCTATCGAAACGGTTCACCAAGCCAACCAGGGAGCCAGCGTGGAAGATCTGGTGGCCTGGGTCGAGGAGGCACGTCACTACATCCACGGCTACTTCACTCTAGAAAACTTCGATGCGCTGGCCCGTGGCGGGCGCATCCCGGCCTCGGCGGCAAGCCTTGGCGGCAAGCTCGACATCAAGCCCGAGCTCTCCTACGACCCCGCAGGCGCCTTGGTGTTCAAGCGCATGTGCCGCGGGCGCAAGAAGGCTCTACGCGCCATTGTGGAGGACTTCCGCGCCATGAGCGACGGCGAGCGCTCCATGCCCATTGGCATCATCACTGCCGATGCCGAGAAAGACGGCGATTGGCTGGAGGCCCTTCTCCGCCGCGAACCCGGCTGCGAGGACATCCCCATCGTGCGCAGCTCGGTGTCGCCAGTCATTGGCAGCCACGTAGGCCCCGGCATGGTGGCCCTGGTCTTCTGGGGCAAGGACCGCCGCGAGTCTTCCAGCCTGTCGTCGCGCATCGCCTCCAAGGTCACCTCGCGCCACAACTCCTAGCAGTCAGGCGCACGACCCCTGCGCGAGAGCCTCTTTGCACAGGGCTGCGAGCCAAGCCTTGGGGATCTTCGCCCCAAGACTCAAGAAAGGAACGCTATGACAATCACCCATATTGGCTTTGTGGGCACCGGCATCATGGGCACGCCCATCGTGGGCCATCTGCTGGATGCGGGCTACACCGTCTCGGTCTACAATCGCACCCCCGAGCACGCTCAGGCAGCGCTCGACAAGGGGGCTGCCTGGGCGGATAGCCTGCCGCAGGTGTGCCAGGGCGCCCAGGTGGTCTTCACTTGCGTGACGCTGCCCGAGGACGTGGAGAGCGTCTATATGGATCGCGAAGGCCTGCTCAAGAGCGCCGAGCCGGGCACCTACCTCATAGACCTCACCACCCAGTCTCCTGAGCTGGCTCGTCAGCTCCACGAGCTGGGCGAGACCTTCGACCTGCATGTGTTCGATTGCCCGGTCACCGGAGGCCAGGCGGGTGCCGAGAAGGGCTCTCTCACCCTCATCGCCGGCGCAACCCAGCAGGAGCTGGCTCCCATCCAGGAGGTGCTGGACTGCTTCTCCGCCAAGACGCTCTGCTTCGATGCGGCAGGCGCCGGTCAGGCCGCGAAGCTTTGCAACCAGGTCTCGCTGGCAGGCTGCATGCTGGGCATGGCCGAGGCCCTGGCCTTGGCAGAGGTGTCCCATCTGGACTCTTCCAAGCTCTTGGAGCTTGTGGCTTCTGGCACTGGCAACTCCTATGCCATGGACCAGCTGGCCCCCAAGGCGCTCGCAGGCGATTGGGCTCCGGGTTTCAAGGTGGCGCACTTCATCAAGGATCTCACCTTGGCAAACGATGCCGCTGCAGACTCTGATCTGCCGCTGCCCGGCGCTGAGACCGCTCGCTTGCTCTACGACATGCTGGCCCGCATGGGAGGCGCCACCATGGGCACCCAGGCGCTGGAGCTCATCTATGCCAGCGCCCAAGACGCCCAGGAGGCCGGCTTGAATCCGGCGCTCGCCCAAGACCCCGACGCTCGGGGCTTTGACGAGGGCGAGGACGGCTGCGGCTGCGGCCACCATCATGACCACGAGCATGGCGAAGGCTGCTGCGATGGCCACGACCGCCGGCACGGCCATGGGGACGGATGCTGCGGCGGCCACGGCCAAGGACATGGCGGCGGCTGCTGCCATCACAACTAAGGGAGGCCCATGGGAGTGGACGACGGATTTGCCATCACCGTTGCAAGCCTCCTCATCGCCGTCTTCGGCGTGGTGCTGGGCTTTGAGGCGGGCAACCGCGTGGGCGAAACCATCCCGGATTCCAAAACCTTTTGGAAAGACAACGCCATCGCCTACGTGCTAGGCATTGTGGTCTCGGCCTTCATCTGGGCCGCTGGTTGGGTGGTGCTCTCCTTTGGCGCCATTGGAGCTTTGGGCGGCGCCATCGCCGGCCTGCGCATGGGCTATGGGCAATCCACGGGCCCTTGGGCATCGCTGGACCGCTTCTTGCAAAGGCGCAAGTCCAAGGCCGCACCCCAGGGTGCCGAGAAGCCCGCGCCTTCCCGTCCAGGAGGCTCGCCCTCCTCGGCGCCGGCGCCTCAAGGCGCCGCGGCAGCGGCCCATCCCAAGCCTAAGAAGGTGGCCGCTGCCGGCACTGGCTGGGCCAAGCGCAAGCCAGAAGGCGAGCCGGAGTCAGATGAGCCTCAGCTCATCTCGGTGGCAGATCCGGGCCGTCAGGCAGACCGCCGGGGCAAAAGTTCCTAGGTGCTCTGTGCGGCGCCTGCGCCATCTGCGCGTTTTGAGCCTCAGGCTCTTGTCTCTAGGCACCTATACGCCTTCATAGGCGAGGAGGGAGTACTACATGAGCGACACAAACCCCGAGGTCACGCCCATGTCAGATCTGAGCGATGACAAGCTTGTCCAGGCCGCCTTCGACCACATTCGCGAGAAGGACGCAGAGGCCGGCGTGGTGGCTTCTTTTGTGACCCCCGCCAACGTGGTTGAGGTGGCCCAAGCCATGGCCAGCGATCCGGTGGAGGCTGACGCCTTGGCCAACCAGGCGCTGGAGGATGCCCTGGCAGACGAGGAAGGGCCCGAGCAGCCCGAGCCCACCTTGGACCTCTTGCTGGAGGGATTGAGCGAGGCCTCCCGCCGCACTCGCCAAAACACCGCCCACGAGATCGCAGAGATCGCCAAGGTGCGGCCCCAGATGCTTTTGGACAAGGTGGACGTGCTGGTAGATGCAGTGGGTCGCCCCGAGGCCCAGACCCGCTGGGAGGTCCTAAACGCCCTCACCGCCATCGCCACGCTGGATCCGGCAGCCTGCACCGGCGCCATCGACGCCGCAGAGACCGCTCTCTTCGACGAAGGCTCCTCCATGGTGCGCCTGGCCGGCTTCCGCCTGCTCATCGCCGAGGGTCTCTCCACCCCCGAGCTCGCCAGCCAGGTATGGCCCCTGCTCGACGAGGCCATCCAGTGCTACCACGGCGACCCCGAGTACCGCAACATGCTCACCGCCCTCATCGAGTTTGCCGCAGGCCCCGCGCCCCAAGAGGTGCGCGAGGCGCTGGCCAGCCGCGTCGCCTTTGACTCCGAGAAGTCCACGTTGCCCTACATCCGCGCCTTCTCCA
The DNA here is from genome assembly GCF_012584445.1 of Olsenella sp. KGMB02461. Taxonomy (GTDB): domain Bacteria; phylum Actinomycetota; class Coriobacteriia; order Coriobacteriales; family Atopobiaceae; genus Leptogranulimonas. Next base: position 992,220 of record NZ_JABAHI010000008.1, on the reverse strand, counting down.
AAGGCATCGTCGAAGCCTGTCAGGCTCCCCGCAACTAGTTGCTCGCTTTTCTCGGCAGCGGGAGGGGCAAGGGCACAAAACCCCAGCTTCGCCCCATCGTCTTTTTGCCGAGAAACCCCTACCATCGCCACCAGCAAGAGAGAAGGCCTCATGACCCACACTGTGACGCTCATCCCCGGAGACGGCATCGGCCCAGAGATCTGCGCTGCCATGCAGCGCGTTGTGGCGGCGACGGGGGTGAAGATCCATTGGCGTGAGGCTCAGGCAGGCGCCGGCACCTATGAGCTGTGCGGCACCCCGCTGCCTCAGGAGACGCTGGATGCGGTGGCTGCCACGGGCGTCGCCATCAAGGGGCCCACGGCGACGCCGGTGGGATCGGGCTTTCGCTCCATCAACGTGGCTCTGCGCCGCGCGTTCGACCTCTACTCCTGTGTGCGCCCCTGCCTGTCCATGCCCGGCGACGGCTCGCGCTACAACGACGTTGACCTGGTGGTGGTGCGCGAGAACACCGAGGACCTCTACGCCGGCATCGAGTTTGACCAGGGCTCTGCGCAGGCGCGCCACATCATCGAGGCCATCGACCGGGCGCAGCCGGGTGCCATTCGCCCTGACTCGGCCATCTCCATCAAGCCCATCTCCGTTTCGGGTTCCGAGCGCATCGTGCGCTATGCCTTCGAGTACGCAAAAGCCCAGGGCCGCCACAAGGTGTGCGCCGTGCATAAAGCCAATATCATGAAGGCCACCGACGGCCTCTTTATGCACACCGCCCAACGCGTGGCCCAAGACTATCCAGAGATCGAGTTCGAGACCCGCATCATCGACGCCTGCTGCATGGGCCTGGTGGTAAACCCCGCAGACTTCGACGTGCTGGTGCTGCCCAACCTCTACGGCGACATTGTGAGCGATCTCTGCGCTGGTCTGGTAGGCGGCTTGGGCCTTGCGCCCGGGGCAAACATCGGCCGCGACTGCGCCATCTTCGAGGCTACGCATGGCTCGGCACCAGACATCGCTGGCCAGGATATCGCCAACCCCACGGCTCTCATTCTTTCGGCAGCCATGATGTTGGATCATCTGGGCGAGAAGGCCGCCGGCGACGATGTGCGTCAGGCTGTCCGCTGGGTGTTGGCTCAAGGCGCCTGCGTCACCGCCGACATCCGCCGCAACCTTACTGGCAGCGCTCAAGGAGCCGCCGGCTGCACCGCCTACGGCGATGCGGTGGCAGAGGCCGTAGCCCAAAAGCCCTGGCGCAGCGCCTAGGCCTCTCCATGGGTGCCCGGTCAGACGTCGCTGCGGCCCTCATGGCGGCGGGCTGCCCCTTGGCAAGCTTCCTGGGCGCCTCAGAATCTTAGAGCTAAGGCAAATCCAACAAAACCCTTACGGTATATTGATACTTATCAGTATGATTGCAGCCATTCACAGAAAACATGAAAGTATAGACTGGATGGCTGCAGCGCACTCCGTACCTAGGGGATGCGCACGGCCTTTGGCTTAAGCCCCCATGCGCCTTCCTGGGGCGCCAGGGGCACGACTTCTAACACGAAGCTGCCAAAGTGCCGCGGTTTCAGACAGAAAGGGATAAGAGTTTTATGGCAACCGAGAAGAACGACAACCTGGAGACCCAAGAACCTGCCTCCAAGGCAGCCCATACGGCCCAGGCTCCCAAGCCTGCAGGCTCCAAGCCTGGCAAAACCCCTGCAAAGCCCAAGTTCACCCTGGTGCAGATGGTGGCGATCGCCGTCATCGCAGTGGTGGCGGGCCTGCTGGTGGGCAAGTTCGCCCTGGGCGGCACTCCCGGTTTGGTGTCTGGCAAGACCACGCTGCAAGAGAGCGAGCTGGACAGCGCAGTGGGCTCTTATACCTACAAGGGCGCAACCAAGACCATCACTGCGCGCCAGGCGCTGGACCAGTCCTCTGGCGTGGACAAGGCCAAACAGGATGATGGCTCCTACCGCATGCCTTCCGCAGACGAGGTGCTCTCCTGCGCCCGCAACTCCATCCTGGAGGATGCAGTGGCTGCCGAGGGCATCCAAGTGAGCGATGAGGACATGGCCGCCTATGCCAAGGACACCCTGGGCACCGATGACTATGCGACCATCGCCCAGAACTACGGCATGACCGAGGACCAGGTCAAGGAGACCGTGCGCGCCTCTGCGGGCACCAAGCAGCTCTACGACAAGGTGGTGGGTTCTGATGCTGGCACCGCGCCCACTGCTCCCACCGAGCCAGCCGACGGCAACGCCGACACCGCCACCGCCGACTACGGCGCCTACATCGTGAACCTGCTGGGCGACGAGTGGGATGCCGACAAAGGCACCTGGGCCCGTGAGGACGGCCCCTATTATGCTGCTCTGAAGGATGAGTCCTTCTCGGCAGATTCTGCCACCTACAACCAGGCACAGAACGCCTATTACGTGGCCTATCAGCAGTACTCCCAGGTGGCCTCCGCCGCCAACACCACCTGGACCAACTACGTCAACGGCTTGCTGGCCCAGGCGAACCTCACCATTGGCGAGCTGGTTTCCTAACGGCCTATGCGCGTTGTAGTAAGTCATTGCATGCTTGGCGCTCCTTGTCGCTATGACGGGGGCGCCAAGCCTTCTTGGGCGGTACAACATTTATGCGAGGCGCCCGGTGTGGAGGTGTGCCCCATCTGCCCCGAGACCTTGGGCGGGCTCGCCAGTCCCAGGCCTCCGGCGGAGATTTGCGGCGATAGGGTAGTGCTGTCCACAGGCGACGACGTCACCAACGCCTTCGAAGCCGGGGCGCGCGCTGCCCTAGATGCCGCTCGCGGCTCTGGGGCGACGTTGTGCGTGCTCAAGTCCAAAAGTCCCAGCTGCGGCACTTCGCACGTTTATGATGGAAGCTTCACAGGAACGCTTCGCGCCGGCGCAGGCATTGCGGCCCGCCTGCTGGCTAAGGAGGGATTTTGCGTGGTTGATGAGCACACTGTCGAGTCCTGCCACCCCACTATGGAGCACCCCGTTGCCCTGTGTTTGGGCACGGGTTTGGGCTCTTTGGCCCAGGCGGTCACCCCTGTCCGCAGAATCGCCTATGAGGACATCCCCGGCTTCCCTCTGGGCGCCCGCCCAGTGAGCGGCCATTCCTTCGAGGTCACTGTGGGTACGCTGGAGGGCGTCCCCGTGGTGGTCTATCCGGGCCGTGTCCACCTGTACCAGGGCTACACGGTCTCCCAGGTCACTTCGTTGGTGCGCCACGCCCATCATCTGGGCTGCAAAGACATCGTCTTTGCCTGTGCCACCGGCGCCATCGAAGGCCAGGCGCCTTTGGGACTGGGTTTAATTACCGATCAACTCAATCTCACTGGGCAAAACCCGCTGGTGGGCGAGGACAACCTTCGCGGCTTGGACACTCCCTTTGTGGACATGAGCGACGCCTATACTCCCTACCTGCGCGAGATCTGCAAGGGCGTGGCAGCCGATCTCTCCATCCAGCTCTCTGAGGGTGTCTTGGCCGGCATCTGCGGCCCCAGCTTCGAAAGCCCTGCCGAGGCCCGCGCCATGGCCATCTGCGGTGCCTCCTATACCGCCATGTCCGTGGTCAACGAGGTGGTGCTGGCTCACGGCCTGGGCATGAACGTGCTGGGACTCACGCTTTCAGCTAACCAAGCCGGCGCTCCCGGAGTCACCCACGAGACCGTGCTCTCCTACGCCGCCACCCACGCCGCAGACTTCGAGGCCCTTATCCGCGGCGTTCTCACCAAGCTGTAGGCTGCTTGTCGGGCCTCGGCGCTCTCCGGCGTTTCCCGCTGCCAGGGACTACTGGCTCGTTATTAGCGCCTTTGTGGCATGGGTTAGGACGTCAGACTCGCTATCAGGACGCCAGATTCGCTATTAGAAGGGTAACTGCACTGGGGTTTTGTATAACCCCAGTGCAGTTACCCCCACTTTTAACGAGAACCTCGTGGGAAGACATGCAGTGAAGCTTCTAATAGCGAGCACCATTCTCGTAAAGCGGGGAGGGGCCAGTTCAAAGCAGGCTGCACTGCCTATCACGCATGACGACTACGATGGACTTGCATGCCCGTGGGGGAGCCTTTATAGTATGAGATCGCGCCAGTTTAGCTCAGTTGGTAGAGCACCGCTCTCGTAAAGCGGGGGTCACCAGTTCAAGTCTGGTAACTGGCTCCAGTTAAAATCGCAGGTCATCGGTGTATTGCCGGTGGCCTTTTTGCGTTGGTCGGCATATTGGACACCAAAATGGTCGGAGTCCTTCGATGGCTCCCCAACCAACTTGCTCACAAGCTCTCAAAGCAAGTGGCACCATGCTCAGAAGGCTAGTGAGCAATGGGACAACGCAAAACTCCATTGCTGACACTCGCCTCATTACGAGAATTGCCCTCCTTTAGGCTCCCTACACTTGCTCACAAGCCTTCTCGGCAAGCCGCACCCCGTCTTCCGGCGCCACTCTCCCAAATGCAGCGCTCCGCAGATACTCGCAACCCGCTACTATCAAGTCAGTACACCTCAGCTCAGGGATGCGAGTATGGCTGCCTATACTTCAGCTCAGCGCCAACAAGAGATTGCTCAGTTGCTGCAAGCGCAGGGAGCAGTACGCTCTGCTGAATTGGCGCAGCGCTATGAGGTCACCCGAGAAACCATCCGCCAAGACTTGGTAGCCCTCGAGCAGCTGGGCCTTGCCCAGCGTACCCACGGCGGCGCGCTACTTCGCGGCTACGGCCTCGAGATGCCTCTGGATTTTCGCAGCGATCCCTCCCACCTCAAGGAGAAGATCGCTCGATGCGCCTGCGCTCACATCCAAGAGAACCACTCAATCTACCTAGATGCCGGTACTACTGCGCTGGCTTGTGTGCCCTTCCTCAATCGTGCCGAGCCGCTGGATATCTTCACCCCATCCCTCGAAGCCGCCCAGCTGCTCGATGCCACCCGCCACAACGTGTTTGTACTTCCTGGCAAAAAGCGCCATAAGAACGAATCCCTGTTAGGCCCTTGGACCGACCGCTTTCTTCGCACTGTCCACATTGATCTCGCGCTACTAGGCACCTCTGGCCTCCATGGTTCAACAGGCCCCACCACTCACTCCTACGTCGAGCTTAACCTTATGCAGGTAGTCATTGATCAAAGCGACCTGACCTACGTGCTTGCCGCTGCTTCCAAGTTCCAAGAACCTGGCCTTCATACCTACGCATCTTGGGAGTCCATTGACGCCCTTATCACCGACGATTCCCTTGCCGAGAAAACCCGAGCCTCTCTACCTCCCATACTTAAGGTCTTGGTGGCAGGTATCGATTAGCACTGGGCGCCAACTGTAAACTTTGCAAAGACTTGCGATCCATCAAAACGCAATAATACGCAAATTACCCGCTTCCCTATGTTCCTCTATTGTGAGAGTCATATTCCGGCTCTCAAGTGATTGGAAGCATCATGAGCAAGCTCTATCGTATCGACCCCTATTACGAGCCTCGCATGTGGGGCGGAGGCACCAGGCTGCGCGACAAGTTTGGCTACCACACGCAGGTGGCCCCTTTGGGCGAGGTCTACAACGTGGTGGCGCTGCCCGGCCACGCAGACTGCGGCGTCCCCGAGCTGGGTTGCACGCTCTCGGAGCTCTACCGCGATCTGCCTGCCCTCTTCGACTGTGACACTCAGGAGCTGCCCATTCGTGTGAACATCCTCGATCCCATCGACGAGCTGTCTATTCAGATTCACCCTGACGACGTTTTTGCCGCCACCTACAACGGCGGCCGCGGCAAGCCCGAGGCCTGGGTCATCTTGGATGCCCCCAAAGACGCCACTATCGAGTTTGGCCACCACGCCACCACTCGCGAGCAGTTCGAAACCTGGACCCAGCAAGGCCAGTGGGACAAGCTCCTGCGCTATTTGCCCGCCCGGGTCGACGGCTTCATCGACATCCCCGTGGGCACCCTCCATGCCATAGGCGCCCATGTGGTGAAGGCCCTCAAAGCAGCTTTCCCCAACCTCTGTGTGCTTGCCGATGCCAAAATCATGGATGGCGGCGTCATCGAGGCGCAAGATCTTTGCGAAGCCGGAGCGGACATCGTGACAGTGCTGGCAGTGTCAGACAACGCCACCATCAAAGACGTGGCCGACGTCTGCCATCAATACGGCCGCAAGGCTATGGCCGACATGATCTGCGTCCCAGATATCGCGGCTCGCGCCCAAGAGGTCATCGACCTTGGCATCGACTACGTGTGCGTTCATACCGGCGTGGACGCCCAGGCCCAAGGCCGCACGCCCCTTAAAGACCTGGAAGTACTCGTGGGCGCCGTCGATCCATCTCGCTGCGCAGTGGCTGGCGGCATCTCGCTCCAGACCCTTGACAACTATCTCGCCTTGCATCCTGCCATAGTGATAGCAGGCGGATCCCTTTATAACGCGCCCGACATCGCTCAAGCCGCCAAGGAGCTCAAGGAGGCCATGCGCTAATGGAGACAAAAGAACACCTGGAAGCACTGCTTGCCCAGCTTGAAGCCACTACCCAAGAGCTTGATGAAACCCAGCTCCAAACCTTCCAGCAGCTCGCCCTTGAGGCCCCCCATATCTTCTTTGCAGGCGCTGGCCGCTCTGGCCTCATGATGCGCGCGTTGGCCATGCGCTTCATGCATTTAGGCAAAAGCGCCTATGTAGTAGGGGACGTATCCACTCCCGCTGCACAGCCTGGGGATCTTCTCATCATGGCCTCTGGCTCCACTGCCACGCTGGTCGCCATCGCCACAAAAGCCGTCGAGCAGCTAGGCTGCAAATTGGTTCTCATTACCACTCAGCTCAATTCGCCCCTAGGCCGGCTGGCCCACCTTACCATCACTGTTCATGCGTCCAACAAGGTAACCAATGCGGCGAGCACCACACCACAGCTCCAGCTAGGCTCCAGCACCTTCGAGGAAATGACTCTCCTTATCGGCGATGCCTTGGTGGCCAACTTGGCCATGCAGCCGGAGCTCCGTTGCACCAACGCCCAGCTCATGGAGCGCCACGCCAACCTGGAGTAGCGTTTCTCGGCACCCGCATCTTCCCCGCCCCTCCTCCCTCGTGGCATGCTAGAGCACAAAAGGAAGGGAGCTCATCCATGGCACAAAAGGCGGTATACGAAGAGTCGGCAAGCAATGTCCCCGATAACCTCATAGCCCGCATTCTGGCGACCAAGGATTCCATGAGCGAGGGCGAGCGCCGCATCGCCGACTACCTGCTGGCCCATCAGGCCAACGTGAGCTCGCTCTCCCAGTCCGAGCTGGCACGGCTCTGCCAGGTGAGCGCCCCTACGGTATCCAGGTTTTGCCGCAAGATGGGGGAGAACTCCTACCGCTCCTTCCAGCTCTCTTTCCTGAGGGTCCAACAAACGCTCCATAGGCTCTCGGCCATCGAGGAAGACCAACCTGTCTCGCTGGACCATGTGGGCGAAACCGTCGAGGCCATCCTCGACAACCGCATCGCGTCGCTCACCCTCACCCTTCAGGGGCTCGATCAAGACAAGCTCAAGGCCGCCGCTCAAATCATGGCCAAAGCGCGCATCGTGGAGTTCGCCGCCGTGGGTCGCTCCATCCCTTCGGCCCAGTATGCCTCCTATTATTACGAGCGCATCGGCATCTCGGCTCCCACCAGCTCCTATTACGAGAAGCTCATCTCCTGCGCCCTCACCCTCGACAGCCGAGACGTGTTGGTGATCTTTTCTCGGTCCGGCTGGAGCGGCACGTTGCAGCAGGTGGCCCACGCGGCTCACGACGAAGGGGCGACGCTCGTGTGCATCACCGGCAACGCCACAAGCCCGCTGGCCCAGCTCTCCGACTTCGTCTTCCTGGTCACCTCCAACAACATGGATCAAGACAGCCTCATCGGCAACACCTCCATGGCCGAGCTGGCCATCATGGAGACCCTCTACGCCCTCACAGCCGCCGCCAAGCCCGACTCCCAGGACTGCCTGGCCGAATTCTCCCGCTACATCTTCTCTAAGGTGGACATCCCCTAAGGCGCTTGCGGGCTCGCCGTTCCATCCATCCTTGCCGAGAAACCCCACCCTCCTGCCTGCGCCACCTCCCTCATGAGGCTCCTCACAGAGCCCTTCCTCCTTGCCGAGAAAAACGAACCTCAGTTACCTCATTTTTCATCTATGAATGTAACTTTCGTTCATAGATGAAAGTAGAAGAAAGTCACTACCGCTCACGGCGCCTCAGGAACCGTTTAGGGGGCCGTTGCTGGCGGCCAAAAACTCCCTTGTTATAGTCCCCGCAGCTTCCCTAGGGTCTATGAAACATCGTCTGCAAGCTGCAATGAGGGAGGATTCATGGCAAAGAACTACGCTGAGATGGCAGCCGCCATTCTCGAGAAGGCCGGTGGGCGCGAGAATATCGTGTCGCACACTCACTGCGCCACTCGCTTGCGCTTAGAGCCGGTGGACAAGGACAAGATGGACTTCAAGGCCATCCAAAAGATCCCCGGCGTGTTGGGCATCCAGGACAATGGCACCCAGGTGCAGGTGATCATTGGCCAGGATGTCGAGCAGCTCTATCCGGAGTTCGAAAAGGTCGCTGGCAAGGGTTCTGGTGCAGTAGCTGCCGCCCCTGCTGGCAAGAAGTCTCTGGGCCGTGTGGCTGGCGACTTCTTGCTCATGATGGCCTCCATCATGGTGCCCGTCATCCCTGCGCTCACCACCGCCGGCTTCATCATGGTGCTTCTCACCCTGTTCACCATGACCGGGTGGGTCACCGCAGACAGCTCTACCTATCTCATCCTCAACTGCTTTGCTCAGGCGGCCTTCTACTTCTTGCCCATCTACGTGGCCTATACTGCGGCCAAGAAGTTCGAGACCGAGCCCATCATGGCCATGATGCTGGCCGCCGGCTTGCTCTACCCGGACTTTGTCACCTATGTGACCGATCTCCAGGCTGCAGGCGCCGTCTATGGCGACTACTTTGGCCTGCCGGTCTATCTTATGACCTATAACGGCGGTGTCATCCAGATCGTGCTCTCGGTGTGGGTCATGTCCAAGCTGGATCACTGGCTGTCCCGCATCATCCACGAGCAGATCCGCTACTTCGCCAAGCCCCTCATCTTGCTGGTAGTGATGAGCGTGGTCGTGCTGGTGGCCACTGGCCCCATCGGCGGCTATATGACCAACTACGTGGCCGCTGCCATCGCTTGGCTCACCGCTAACGTGCCCTGGCTCGTCGTTCCTGCCCTGGTGCTGTTCTCCTGCACCATCGGCCAGCTCTGCGCCGGCTTCCACCTGGCCCTCGTGCCCATCGCCACCGCTTCCATCGAGTCTGTGGGCTACGACGCTTCCATCACTCTCTGGTTCTTCTCCTTCACTGTGAGCGCCGGCTTCGTGGCCCTGGCCATCACCCTCAAGTCCCGCAACAACCACTGCCACCAGCTCTCCGTGCCGGCTGCCCTGTCTGCTCTTATCGGCGGCATCTCCGAGCCCACGGTCTACGGCCTGTGCTACCGCATGGTCAAGCCTTACTATGCCCTTACTGTCACCTCGGTGCTGGCTGGTCTCATCTGCGGCATCACTGGCCTGCACTCCTACGGCTACGGCTGTCACTCGCTGCCCGGCCTGCTGCTCTTCCTGGGTCCCAACATGGACTGGACCAACTTCTACAAGGCTGTGGGCATCGTGGCCTTCATGGCAGCGTGCTCCTTTGTGACCGTCTACGCCTTTGGCTTTGACGACTCCGTCTACGATGACGAAGAAGAGACGCTGGACAACCCCGATGCCGCGCTGCTTCCTGGCGCCGGCGTGCCTGTCTCCATGCCTGGCAAGGGCGCCTATGTGCCTCAGGCCTCCATCGCCGACTCCACCTTCGCCCAAGGTCTCCTTGGCCCCTGCTTCGCTCTCAAGCCCTCTAACAACACCGTAAAGGCGCCGGTAGACGGCACGGTGTGCTTCGTGGCCGACACCAACCACGCCATCGGCATCCGCACCGAGGCCGGCTCCACCCTCATGGTGCACATTGGCATCGACTCGGTGAAGCTGGGCGGCAAGGGCCTCAACGCGCTGGTGAGCGAGGGCCAGAAGGTCTCCGCCGGCGACACCATCGCCAAGTTCGACAAGATGGCCTTCACCAAGGGCGACATCGACGACTCCATCATCGTCATACTCACCGAGCCCGCCCCCGCCGCTCAAGTGTCCCAGGACGTCCACGATGACACCGGCTTTGGCGCCATGACCCCCTCCATGGGCTAGGGGATACCATGGAGCAGCTTCGCACCTACGATCCGGCGCTGGTAGAAGCCATTGGGGCCAAGTCCACCTCCACCTGCGAGGGCGCCCTCATCTGCACGGTGAAGCCTATCCCCGACGACGACCGCGACCACGTCCTCGACCCTCGCGTGCGCGCCACGGCTGCGGCTAAGGCTGCCATGTTCTCCCAGCGCGCCCACAAGCGTGGAGGCATGTCGCTCTCAGACGAGCGTTATCGTCCCGACAAGGTCACCCCCGATCTCACCATCTTGCCCATCGAGCAGTGGGAGCAGATCATTCCGGTGGGGGAGACCCACCGCATCCCGGTGCACTTCTATCGCCCGGAAACTTTGGCGCCCCAGGCTCCCTTCCTGCTCTACCTCCACGGAGGCGGCTTCACCGCCGGCGACGAGCGCATCTACCGCAACCGCATGCGCTTCATCGCCGAGCAGTCCGGCGCTCTGGTGGCCTTCCCGGAGTACCGCCTGGCCCCCGAGGCTCCCTTCCCCGCGGCCATCGACGACGCCTGCGCCACCCTGGACTGGGCCCTGGACCACGCCTCTGAGCTGGGCTTCGACCCCGCCCGCGTGATGGTGGCCGGAGACTCTGCAGGAGGATCCCTCTCCTGCGCGGTGGTGCTCAAAGATGCCGAGAAACGCATCGCCTCCTGCTACCTGGTCTTCCCGGGTTGCGACATGTCCAACCTGGACGAGCTGGAAGCCTACCCCTGGTCCTACGACGACTATCCGGTGATCGACGAGGATCGCGAGCTGGCCTACGGCCGCATCGCCCGCATCGAGCGCAGCTGCCACATCAGCGCCCAAGACAGTCTCTATGTCCAGGGCAAGACCAGCCTCAAAGACCCGCTGGTCTCTGTGGCCTACGCTTCCGACGAGCAGCTGGCCGCCTTCCCGCCCACGGTGGTGGCAGTCTCCGAGTACGACTACCTGCGCATTGGCGCTGAGTACTTTGCCCACCGCCTGACCGCCGCCGGCGTGCCCACCGAGCTGGTCACTTACAAGGGCTGCGACCACGGCTTCTTCGACCTCTTTGGCTCCGAGCCCCAGTCAGAGGAGCTGGCCCTGGCCATCTCCCAAAAGCTCCGCCATCTGGCCTAAGGTTTCGCAGCATCACCCATCGCACTTGTCAGGCACCCGGGAGCTCAGCGCCCCGGGTGCCTTGCTGCTATTGCATAGCCCATCCCTATCCCCCCCCACTTCCAAGGAGCGATCATGGCTGTTGTGAGCCTCGACTTTTACTCCCAAACCCTCCATCGCGAGGTGCCCTGCCGCCTGGTGCTGCCCCTCGACCGAGGCGGCTCCAAGCCCTACCAGCTGCTCGTCTTGCTCCACGGCCTCCAGTGCGACGTCAACAGCTGGATCTACAACACCCGCATCTCCCGCTTCGCCGCCGAGCGCAACTTTGCCGTGGTCATGCCCGCCGGCGACAACAGCTGGTGGAAGCAGGTAGGCCCCGAGGGCGGCCCCATCGGCGACTACGGCCACTATGTGTCCCACGAGCTCGTCGACACCGTCCGCAACCTGCTCCCCGTCGCCTGCGACCGCGCCCACACATTCATCGGCGGCTTCTCCATGGGCGGCTACGGCGCCCTGCGCCTGGGCCTCATGAACCCAAACCGCTTCTCCCGCATCCTGCTCTTCGCCCCGGCTGTGCACTTCTTCGAGGAAACCCCCGAGGCCCTCGCCCAAAACGGCCAGGTGGCCGGCGAGCTCTCCCTCTTCGAGCCGCTGGAGGCCCACCGCAACACCGATCTTAATCCCCGTTGGCTCGCCCATTCCCTTTCCGAGAAACCCTCCACCCCCAAGCCCCAGATTTGGATGCGCGTAGGCGCCGGCGACTGGCTTGCTCACTGCGACTCCCTCATCGCCGACGCCCTCGTCCAAGACGGCTTCTCCGTCGATTACGCCCAGGTAGACGGCATCCACAGCTGGAACTTTGTCCAAGACAACCTGGTCGAAGCCCTCGACTGGCTCTCGCCCGACTCTCTTGCCAACCTGGACGACGACCGCCACTAGCTCGACGATTGCCCGCGCAGCTTCTTGAGGAGTTCTTCTGACAACGCGATGTACTTGTCCCTCCCGCGACTTGATTCCAAGCCGCGGGTTTTTGCGCGCGCGTGTAGTTGCCCTAGGGCATAGTGCTAGAAAAGCTTGGATATTTGTAATAAAATACATACTGTAGTGCGCATAGTTTTACATAAGGAGAGTAGTGATGATTGACGTTAAAGATCACAAGCTGCTTTTCTCTAAAGATCAGATCGTCAGCTCCACCCATATGGTGCGAAACTTTCGAGAGATTCGCGAGCAGGTAAAAGATAAGCCACGCTACATCCAAGGAAGAAATGGCGAGATCGATATGGCTCTAGTGGATTTCGCTGAGCTAGAAGCCATGGCTGCGGAGCTGGAGACATTGCGCTTAGAGCATTTTTACAAAGTGGCTACCGAGCGTGTTCATGAGATGGACGCCAATCCCAAGTATCACTTTCATGATGTCGACGAGGTGCTAGGACATGATTGGCGCGATGGCTTAGATGAAGACGGCCTTTCTGATGAGGAGCTCTTTGAATGAGCGGGGTATGCATAATGGCGAGGTAGAGATCGTCGAGATCATTGCCATCGGCCCTAGGGATGGTAACAAGGTCTTTATCACCGCACAGAAGCGAATGTAGCGAGCGATCCATATCCTCAAGCAATTGGAGAAATTCTTGTGTCCACACATCCCATAGCATCCCAGCGCCCCATAACCCTTGAGGTCTGCTGCGGCTCCTTCGCCGACGCCCTCGCCGCCCAGGCCGGCGGCGCCCCTCGCATCGAGCTCAACTCCGCGCTGCCCCTAGGCGGCCTCACTCCCTCCGAGGCTTCCGTCAAGCTCGTGCGCCAGCACACAAGCCTCGAGGTAGTGGCCATGGTCCGTCCCTGCGCTGGCGGCTTTTGCTACACCAACGCCCAGTGGTCCCAACTCCTCGCCGAGATCTCATCCCTCCTGGCCGCCGGCGCCCACGGAATCGCTTTTGGCTGTCTCACGCCCACCGGCACTATCGACGTCAGCCGAACCAGCGAGGCCGTCAATCTTATCCACCAAGCTCATGCCACCGCAGTCTTCCATCGCGCCTTCGATCTCACCCCCGATGCCGATAAGGCCATCAACCAGTTGGTGTCACTCGGCGTTGATCGACTGCTCACCAGCGGTCAGGCCCCCACAGCTCTTGAGGGAGCCCCTCTCATCGCGCATCTTCAATCTACCTGGGGCGATCGCATAGAGATCCTTCCCGGTTCCGGCATTCGTCCCTCCAATGCCGCCCAGCTTCTCGCTACCACCGGAGTCTCCCAGCTCCACTCTTCGTGCACTGGAATCATCCCGTCTCCCGCTGCTGCAACAGCTGCTCACGGTGTTAATTTCTCAGTTCCTGGCTATGCAGTGGATACAATGCTGGTAGTCGATGAGGCAATAGTTCAGGACATGGTAAATGTTGTGTAATAAATAATAAAATAAAGCAAGCATACACATACAACTTTAGGTACACTAAAAAAAGGTCAATAGCGGATCTTAACATGATTACGCTTTAATATCGTATTCAATCGATACCCGAATATATCAAGTAGTTATACATATAGGAGTTCTATATGAGAAAAATGAGTTGTTGGATATCAAAAAGCCATAAATTTGATAATACCAAGATCAGGTCGCCGTATATAGGATTGATGTATATAGGTCTTTGTATATGCTTGTTGGGTGTATTGAGCGGTTGTACTTCTTTGCAATCAAAGTCAAATGTAGAAGAACAGCAGCATTCTTTAGATATAGCTGGTGAGGAAAAAACTAATATAGAAGATTCAGCAACTTCCGATGAGGTTTCTGAAGAACATTTACCTATATTATATAGTTATAATGAAGATATTAATAAACTAATGAATAGCTATAATGAAGTTAATCCAGACAATAAAATAGTCGAAGGTGAGTTTTCTCCTTATGAGCATCATGGAGGTGCTCATGAAGATCAAGCAATCAGCTATCGCAATGGATATGAAACCGTTGTTTCTGATACTGCAGGGCTCGATGTCTTTCTTCAACCGCAAGATAGTAGCTATTACGCACTAGATGCAGTTAAACTAGAGAGTTGTAAATGGATACGAGCTATGTATCCTGATGCAACTAATGAAGATATTGATAATATTTGGCAACTCATGCTAGACGAAGGTTTTAATGTGTATGTTGGAGAGGGTGCTTTGGAGGGACTCGAACTACAACCCTATTTTGATTTAGATCATAAGCAAATAGAATATATAAAAATATATAAACACAGAATCTATAGGACTCTAAAGAAATAATACAAAACCCCTCAAGGTTATAGTGGGCACGATATTGCGACACTGGGTGTTGTTGCCGATATCGTCGAGGCAGCCATGTCTATGTCGCACAGCTCTGGTGAGGGTTACCCCCTACGAGGGCTCATTGCTCAGAGGAAGGAGAATCCTGTCGATAAGAATAACATCTAGCGGAAGCTCCAGAGGAAGAAGTTAGTCATCTTCGTTTGTGTGAGCCAGGGGTAGTCCGGAAGGTATTTATCGAATAGGAAGAGGCACTTCTTTATACTTCTTTATGTTTTCTGGGGTTAAGCATCTCTTGTAACGGCTGACTATTTGGATGCATACGTTGACGGCATTAGTGAGTATGGTCTTAGGCTCTGTCCCTTTCAGCTTCAGGCCAAGGCGTTCGCGTACAAATCTTTCCAAATAGGTCTGTCTGGGTAGAGCGTGACAGTTAGCTTGTTGGTGAAGGAAATCTTCACGTTACTAATGCGCTTGCGCATCTTGCATATTACGTCGAGAACGATGGTATCTAGGCGGCCTTCCCCCCCCCTTGATGGCGTAATAGACGAAGTCTGGCTTGGTGCTAGAGGTCACATCAGCAGGTAACCAGAGGTTAGTCGTGCATGCGGAGTGGTGATAAGGATATGCAGCAAAATAAAATGCCAAAGCTGGAGAAGGAATGTGCGTGAGCAGCATTCGCTGATCCACTAGGTGTTACCACAGATCATTTTTATGACCTGTAGGTAGCATGGCTATAATTTGCCATAAATCAAAAAAGCTGTCCCAAAACAGGTATTAATTGTCCTACAATATAGCTAGGCCAGCTGGGAGGAAAGGGAAGATGAAGAAGAGAAATATCATCAATCTCATTAGATATTACTCAGAACACAACGATCTTGCTTTCAGGACCGAAGCTTACGAGATTGCGCGCGATTTTGACGCCTCTGGTGATTATCAACTAGCCGAATACATTATGGCGCTTCTCTCTGATACGAATACGTTTGTCCCTCAGACTGATAGTGTCTCCCTTGGTACAGATTACTTGCAGAAATTGCCGTACACCAAGACATCACTTCCACTTCCCAAATCCATCGCTGATGATGTGAGAGGGGTCATTAATGCTGTAGGGCACAACGCCGGCATAAACAAGTTCATATTTCAGGGGCCGCCAGGTACAGGTAAGACTGAGACAGCGCGCCAGATTTCGCGCGTTCTAGGTAGGGAAACTTTAATTGTAGATTTTAGTTCCATTATCGACAGTAAGCTCGGTCAGACGAGCAAAAACATAGTTGCCCTCTTCGATGAGATTAACAGCCTTGCGAATCAGGATAGATACGTTGTGCTTTTTGATGAGATAGATGCCCTTGCTATGGACAGAACTGATTCACGTGATGTGCGTGAGATGGGGCGAGCAACTTCAACATTTTTACGTGAGTTGGAGCGTATCGATTCACGGATAGTTGTAGTTGCGACAACCAATTTGTTCAACAAACTTGACAAGGCAATTGTGCGACGCTTCGATGCTGTTATCGACTTCAGCAGGTATACGCGTGATGACTTGGTCGATATAGCAGAAAAAATAACTAATAATCTACTAGCGCAATTTGATTACGCTGGGAAGAACACTCGACTTTTACGCAAGATTATTATGCAGGCTAATGAAATCCCTATGCCTGGCGATCTTACCAACATAATTCGGACCTCGCTCGCCTTCAGCGATCCAGATAATGAATACAGCTACTTGCAAAGACTATATAAGACAATGGCAACGAATCCGTCAGGCAACATTCGCAAGCTGAAAGAGCAGGGATACACGGTTAGGGAAATTGAAATACTGACCGGCATTCCTAAGAGCACGGTATCTAGGGAGATGAAAGAAGATCGATGAATGACCTTTTGCGTCTTAAAGGAAGTTTCGAAAGCGCGTCTTCGTCTGCATCAGGTGGGCGCCCTTCATTGCCAAAAGGCCAAAGCGTTGATGCAGCTCACCTGCTGGCGCTCGCGAACGACATACATGCGGTGGCAATGTTCTGGGATAACGTATCCATTAATGTTAATCCACTGGTTTGCGTATTCTACGATCGCGTAATTGCAAAGAGCAATCGTGTAAAGAGATTGCTTGCTAGTGGTGATGGCAAAGCGAGTGAACACATCGTAGGTGCAAAGTATGACATAGCATCAAATTTAAAACGTAGACATGTTATCACTTATAGTATTGAACGTGCCGAACTCGACGAAACTGAGAAGATGCTCAGAGAGAGTGCAGCCATTGTAGAAAGATGCTTTGACGGAATAGTGACCGATGACGATCTCGGTAATGTAAGCAAAAACGATCTCCCTGCGGCTGTCACCTCTATGAGGAAGACTAATTTTTTGCAAATAATAAAAGATGCCTTTTATGCTCAGCGATTTGATATACCAGAGAATATTGAGGACGATGATTTAGATTGGGCGTTTGTAACACTCTATGAGACAGGTCGCGATACATTAGAACTCCTACAGGAAGTTGGTCTTGACGATCTTGTGAAGAGCCGCGTGCTTGGCACCAGCGTTCTGCTAACGCGAGAACAATATGCCAAGCTTAGGATTCGCGCTCCCTACTTAGTTGCTATGGAGCTTGATGACGCAAGCGACTGGACCGGCGAGGACTTTGGCGTGGCGAGTGGTGTGTTCCCTGCAATTCCAAGTCCGAATAATGAGCCTATAGTGGGTGTCATCGATACTCCATTTGACAAACGTGTTTATTGTGCAGATTGGGTCGAATACGAGCGACGCCTTGATCCAGCGATACAACTGCGTGAGTCCGACTACGAACATGGAACTTCTGTTAGCTCGATCATCGTAGACGGTCCAGCCCTCAACCCAGATTTAGAAGATGACTGTGGCCGGTTCCGAGTGAAGCACTTTGGCGTAGCAACAAAGACGCGTTTTAGCTCATTTGCCGTTATGCGGCAAATTGAAGATATCGTAGCGGACAATCCCGGCATCAAGGTTTGGAACCTATCGCTTGGCGCAGAATTGGAGATATGCGAAAACTCGATTTCGCCGGAAGCAGACATTCTCGATCGCATCCAAACTCAGTACGATGTGATATTTGTCGTAGCGGGAACAAACAAAACCGCTCTTAACCAGTCGCGTATTGGTGCACCTGCTGACTCTATCAACGCAATTGTAGTCAATTCGGTGGATCGAGATGGCACGACCGTTGACTACGCGAGGAGTGGGCCCGTACTCTCATTTTTTGGAAAACCTGATGTCAGCTATTATGGAGGTACAAAGGCAAACCCGATAAAGGCTGCCGCTCCATATATGCCGGTAACAGGATCGGGCACATCTCTTGCCGCGCCGTGGATAACGAGGAAGGTTGCCTACCTCATATATAAATGTGGTTTAACGCGTGAGATAGCAAAGGCCCTAATCGTTGATTCCTCAATCGGCTGGGAGAATGACCCCGCTGATTCACAGATAGGTTATGGGGTGGTTCCGAAGAGTATCAAGGATGTGCTCAGATGTAGAAACGACGAGATACGTTTTGTGCTGAATGGAGTAGCGAGTGCATACAACACATACGCATACAACATTCCAGTGCCGATGCGCGACGAAAAGTTTCCCTATGTCGCGCGGGCGACACTATGCTATTTTCCGCAATGCAACAGGAATCAGGGCGTAGACTATACATGCACTGAGATGGACCTGCATTTTGGCCGACTGTTCGAGACGGAAACCGGGACAAGAGTAAAAGAGCTCAATAGAAACGTACAGGGTACGAAAGGGGCTCATCTAAACGAAGATGACGCGCGCATTTACTTCCGTAAGTGGGACAGCGTGAAGCATATTTCCGATAAGTTGAGCCCACGGGTGAGGCCTCATAAGACCTACGTGAGTGGTAGCAATATGTGGGGAGTGAAAATCCTTACCACCGAACGAGCTGATCGTCCAAATTCAAACAAGCATTTACCATTCGGGTTAGTGGTGACCTTAAGAGAAATAAACGGCGTGAACCGTATCAATGAATTCAAACAACAGTGCATGGCGCGCAGTTGGATCGTGAACACCATTGATATCGATCAGATTGTTAACGTATACGAGGCAGCTGAGGTCGACATTGAGTTCGATGATGAATAAACGCGTCGGCTTAGGCGAGCGTATTGACGACGACACCTATAGTAGCGGGGAAATAGAATGCAATCTTCAACATTCGTAGACAACATGAAACTGCCTATATACAGATGGTTTAAAAATACTGCCGGCTTCTCAGCCGAGTGGGCAGAGAAAGCAATTAGAACAGAATCGGCAAATTTGGGTAATGGCATCAAAAATGGCATGAGGATGGGACTGCGGACATATTTATGTACATGTCACAGAGCGTAGCCCAGAGCCTGGCGGTACTCATAAGGCGTAAGCCAGCCTAGGGTCTGACGGATCCTTTGAGTACGGAAGTTTTCCAACCACTGGTCCAGCAGTTCTACGAACTGCTGGACCGCGACCTCACTCCAGTCCCTTTCGTAGAAGAACTCCCTTTTGAGGATGCCAAAGAAGCCTTCGGCTCTGGCATTGTCTGCGCTGGCACCCAGGCGAGACATGGATCTTGTGAGTCCATAACGCTCACAGATACCTATCCAGCCATCCCAGCGGTAATGGGATCCTCTGTCGGAGTGGATGACAGGTCGCTCTCCTGCAGAGAGGGTGGCACAGGCTTTAAGCAGGCTCTCGATAGCAAAGAAGGAGGTGGGAGAAAGCCCCATAGACCAGGCCACAGGCCAGCCGTCAAAGCAGTCGATGATAGGCGAGAGATAGACTTTGGTCTTGCCCTTGAGGCGAAACTCGGTGATGTCTGTGACCCAGAGGCGGTTGGGGGGCCTTTGCTCTAAAGCAGTGGGTCTCATCGGGGCGCAAAAGCAGATTATTGGGAGCGGCAGAAAGCTCTCCTCCATAGGAGCTGTAGCGCCTGCGCCGCCTTGTGGCCCCGGGCCACAAGGCCAAGCTCTCCCATCAGCCGCCTCACGACCTTTTCTGAGACTCTCACCCCTTCTCGCTTGAGGCGAGCCCAGACAGCCCTATAGCCCCTGGCTCCTCCTTCAGCCTCAAAGGCGCGCCTTACCTGCTCTTTCAGCTCTGGGCGCTTAGGAGCTGGATCCTCTTTAGCCTTCCTCCTCCAGTAGTTATAGGAACTCTTAGGATATCTTCAAGAAACGCATGATCTCGCTTCGGCGCAGGCCTGAGCCCTTCTTCAATCTCTCGCCTAACTCGTACTTCCTCTTGTTCGAGATCGAATCCAGGCCCAAGCCTTCCGCTTTTAGGTCGGCCAACACCGCCCTAAGCAGCGCGTTTTCTATCTCTACGGAGCTGTAGCCTTTGAAGGGGCCGGAAGGAGGTGGGGCATAGAGGTCTTTTACCATGGGCTGCTTCCTCTTCTTTAGAGCACGGGGTTTTCTTAGCTCGAAAGAAGACTCTAGCCCAGGAATGCCGCCGTAGGCCCAGGTGGTAGCCAAAGTCGTAGAGATGTCGGCGATCCGGGAAGCCTTTTCTATGGAAAGTCCTTCTTGCATGGCCATCACGAAGAGCTGCTTGGCTTCTGCTTCCTTGGTTGTTTTGGCCTCAATCATTGCCCATAGTCGCTCAGCTCGCTCAGGAAAGCGTTCGACATAGTCTGTGGGGAGCCTACCTCGAGCCCAGTACATTCCCTCCTCGCGGCAATCCAAAAAGATATCAACCTTTTCATAAGTACACGTCAAACGGACCTCCTCTTGGACCATCGAAGATGGTGCCAATTTTTGTCCGCAGTCCCGATATTAGATCCGTTTGCTGGATCAGGCACGACTTTGCTGGCTGCTGATAATGCAGGCATGATGTCTTATGGATTTGAATCGCAGCCACTCATATCACGGATCGCACAAACGAAACTCGAATGGGATGTGCATATTGCCGATTTCAATCAATTAGTTCAAGAAGTGCTAAATATTGCAGAAAAAGACAATTCAGATCCATATGAGTATCCTCCGCTTGTACATAAATGCTATGACGAGACCAATCTTCTTGAACTTGACCACTTGAGGAAGGCCCTCGAGTTGGTGCGTGATGATTCTAAAGCATGGCACATGGCATGGTTGGCATTTGTCTGCATCATAAGGCGGACTTCGCATGCAGGAACAGCAATCGGACAGTATGTCCTTCCTTCTCATGGAAAAGCGCATGTAGCTACTGTTAAAGATGCTTATCTAAATCAAGTCCAAATAATGATAGGCGACTTGATGGAAATGCAGTCTCATGGGGTTAGCCCACAAGCGAAGTTGATCGAGCATGACGCTCGAAATGTCTATTCCGACCTTCACGACACTATTGACTTGGTGGTTACTTCACCACCGTATGCCAACAACTATGATTACGCTGATGCAACTCGTTTGGAAATGTCTGTACTCGGCGAGATAACGGGCTGGTCAGACTTACAGAAGCTAGTACGGCCTGGATTGATTCGATCTTGTACGCAGATGGTATCCAAAGAAAGGAAGGATACGTACTTTTACGTTGATGACCCTGTGCTTACTCCAATTCATGAAGAGCTATCGGTCGTCTGTCATGAAATGGAGCTTGAGCGAGAAAAGCATGGTGGCAAGAAGAATTACCACACGATGGCTGCACTGTATTTTTATGACATGGCTCATGTCTTCATCGCTTTGCGTGATGCTTGCAAAGACGGCTCAAAGATATGCTTTGTCATAGGGGATTCGGCGCCATACGGGGTGTATATGCCAGTTGACGAGTGGCTTGCAAAGCTTGCATTGTCAGCTGGCTTCAAGTCATGGGAGTTTGAAAAACTGAGAGACCGGAATGTTAAATGGAAAAATCGTAAGCATAGGGTTCCGCTAAAAGAAGGACACTTGTGGATTAAGGGGTAATTATGGCTACTGCACCTGGGCATAGATTTGGTCAAATCATAGGAGACCTACTCGAGGAAGCAACCATTGAGGCCTGTCGACCAATTGCTGCAGAACATGGATTTTATCTCGACTATATTCGTCCTCGAAAAGCCCGGGGTGGGGCTAAGAAGGTTCGGTGGGAGGATGATAAGGGCAATCATCATGACCTCGACATAGTCATAGAGGAGAATGGTACCGAATCAAAATATGGAATACCGCGCGCCTTCATAGAAGTAGCATGGAGACGCTATACCAAACACTCAAAGAACAAAGCACAGGAAATCTCTGCTGCTGTAACAAGTTGCGCGAATCGCTTTGCCGCGGAATCACCATTTAAGGGATGTGTTTTGGCAGGAGATTTTACAGATAATGCTTTGATGCAGTTACGGAGCGAAGGCTTCTCTGTAATGCATTTCTCCACCGAAGAAGTTATCGAGGCATTTGATGCTGTCGGTATAAACATTATCTGGGAGGAAGACACTCCGGATGATGAGTTAGATGAGCGAGTTCGCGAGTGTGAAGCTCTGAGCTCAAATGAACTAAAAATAGTATAACATAAATTATTTGAATTATTATCTGATGAATTTGGGGTATTCGTATCGTCCCTTGCGGCGGCGCTCGATAGGCGAATTATCGAAGTCGATGTGATTGTGCAATATGGTCAAACCAAGGCATTTTCAATAGTAAACGACGCATGCTCTTATATAGCTAATGTTCCAGAGATTTCTTGTTCGGATATCCCGCTACTTGGTTTTGCGATCATCGTTAAATTTTCTGACGGAGATACTATTGAAGCTAAATTCAAAAACAGATATAGTGCGATAAATTATTTGATATCACTACAACCCTAGCAAGCACCCAATATAATAACTGCACCGTAACGGTCTCTTAGTCTTGTGGCGGATTACGAGACTGATTGCTTATGTTAGCCAGTTTTAGAAAGGCAGACGGACATGGCATATGATGAACATTACGAGAGATAAAGGAAGAGCCGCAAGACATATAAAACAATAGACAGCAAACGATGCAAGAACCATCGCAGGTGAGGAGCAACGACTAAGAGAAGGCTATCGCCGTGCGCGACTGTCACGATATCGAGTTGGGATAGTAGGTGGTCGATGTAGCCAAGAACTCCGAAAGGGCGGAGGAGCTGCGCAGTCAGATTGCGGAGCTGAAGGCGTAGTTCAATTCCGGTTGCATCGACTTCCAGATGCATCTCGTGAATGTGCTCAACGTGAAGGTCGTGCGCGTAGTACTGATTGGATGCGGTGGTAATGGTAGAGCCGTGGCCGTTTGTGAATATCTCTACTCCCAAGCAGCGGAGCTACACAACCTCCTTCTCTGCTGCGGGCACTAGCTCCAACGATGGCAAAACGGTGAAACGTTAGCGTAGGCTTGCTGGAGTTGCGTCTATAAAGTGTCGTACTGGGTCTAGATTAGTGGACTTTCCTTCGAATATCCTGAGGTCCAGTTGATCTTCGAGTTCTACATCCTATCTATATCTATTATTAACAGGATATCATTATTTACGAGAGCGCTCCCTACTTAGGCAGGGATTCTGGTAAGGGACATGGGTCAAGCTGAGATGGTGGGGTTTCTCGGCAAGAGATGAGAAGGCTCCCGAGGCATGGAGTGTATCGGGAGCCTAGGTGTGCATGTGGGGCGCGTGATGAGGGGTGGAAGTTAGGCGGTGAGATCTAGAAGCTGGGCCTTCTGGTTCTTGCCGAGGCCGCCGACGCGGCGGTTCTCGGGAATGCCGGCGACTTCCATGAGGGACTGGCAGCGAACCTTGCCCACGCCGGGGAGTGCCATGAGGAGGCGCTTGACCTTGGTGCGCTTGGCAACGTCGTCGTCGCGGTCGAAGACTTGGGCGAGGGAGAGCGTGCCGGCGGCTACGGCATCGAGCATTTCCTTGCGAGCACGGCGAACTTCGGCAGCTTTTGCGAGGGCTGCCTGTCTTTGCTCCGGAGTGAGATTGAGTTGAGGGTTAGTGTCAGCCATATGTTCTCCTTGGTCTATAGGACCTGCAATCACCTGCATGCACCTCATCCTAGCGCCTTTGATGCAAAAAATGGGGGCTATTTCGCAAATAAACGCCCAACGTTGCAAAAATGAAATGAAAAGACCACGTGATAGTAGGTTTTCTATAACGCGATTATTGCATAAACCGTGCAAGATGTTTAGTGAACAATACCGACGTGGAGTCTAGGTTCCATGCGTATTAAGGGTCGGTGGTTGACGGTCTGAGTATATTAAGTCTCTCGATATACTCGGGATTGCTGTGAACGAAGACACGATAAATCGGAGCGGCTATTCGCTTTGAAAACCATAGTTCTTATACATTGCTAGAGGTGATTTTGTGCTCGCGAGGCTGAAAAAGACATTGCGGACCCCTGGGGCGGCCAAGCTTATGCTGGTGGCCTGCGCGCTTATCTGGGGATCTTCCATGTTCATGATGAAGGACGCCACCGAGTCGCTGCCGGTGTTTTGGCTGCTGATGCTTCGATTTGGCATTGCGGCGGTGCTGACGATGACAGCGTTTTGGAAGCAGGTGCGGGCGCATTTGGATAGGCGCACGGTGGGCGTTGGCCTATGGCTGGGCGTGCTGGAATGGGGCGGCTACGCCGTGCAGACGGTGGGGCTCACCATGACGACGCCGGGCAAGGCTTCCTTTATCACCGGCAGCTACTGCGTGATGGTGCCCTTCATCGCCTGGGCGCTGGGCATGGGAAAGCCCCATCGTTACGATCTGGTGGCCGCAGTGATGTGCTCTGGTGGGCTTGCGCTGGTGGCATTGGACCAGGGACTGCCCATCAACCCCGGCGACCTGCTGACGGTGTTTTGCGCGCTTCTGTATGCGCTGCAGCTGGTAGAGGTGTCGCGCCGCGGCGCTGAGCTGGACGTGTGGGCACTCACAGCCTGGCAGTTTGTGTTCATGACCGTGGCTTCTGGAGCGATCGCGCTGTTTGAGCCGGTACCTGCCGCCAATGTGTGGACTCCCGAGCTGTTTGGCTCTCTGGCGTACTTTGGCGTGATGTGCTCGTTTGTGTGCCTGACGATGATGAATTACGCGTTTACGCGCGTTCCACCGGCTGAGGGGTCGCTGCTAGCCTCGCTGGAGTCGCCTGCTGGGGTGTTCTTCTCGGTATTGGCGGGTCGTGAAGTGTTGAACGGTCGCGTAGTGAGCGGCTTTGTGCTGATTTTTATGGCCGTGCTGGTGAGCAACGGCTGGGTGTGGCTGCGCGACAAAGTGCGGGCTGCGCGCGCGGCGCGAGAGGCGGAATGATAAGGCCGCAGGCCGGGCGGCTGCGGTGAAAGTCCTGAAAAAAGGGTGCTACAGCGTTGACGAGGGTGTTGCGGCGCTGATGGGGACGGGGCGCCTGGAAGGTGGAGATGGGGCATCCAGAAGATCGGGACGAGGCCTCGGAAGATAGGGACGAGCCCTCGGAAGATAGGGTGTTGGCGCCCTCTAGAAAGCTATTACGTTAGTTACAAAAAAAGGTTGCTAACGTAGTAAGAATTTAGAGTATGGATGGCCCTGGATGCTTTGGTGTCCGGGGCCGTTTTTCTATTAGAGCTGGAGTTGGGCGAAGGAGGAGACCTCTTCTTGGGCGGCGGAGGTGTCTTGGACTAGCTCGGAGGCCTTCATGGCGATGGTGTAGATGCCAGCGGCTTGAGCTGCGGCGATGCCGGTGGGGGAGTCTTCGACCACAATGGTATGGGCGGCGTCGGCGTGAGCCAGGCGCAGAGCGGTTTGGTAGGGGACGGGGGAAGGCTTGTAGTGGCCGTCCACCATGTCGCCGGCCACGACAACGTCAAGAAGGCTTAGAAGGTCGAGGCGCTCCAAGGCGAAGAGGAGGTTGGCGGCAACGGTGGTGGAGACCACACCGAGGGTGATGCCACGGCGGTGGAGGTCTTCGAGGAGCTGGCGGGCGCCGTCCATGAGCTGGAGGTCCATGGATCGGTAGATGACCGAGGCGTCCTTGCGGACGGCCAGGTAGTCATCGAAGGTGAGATCGGGGCGGCCGTAGGAGGCAAAGAGATCGTTTACTACAGAGATGCCCTCGGAACCGATGATGCGCTGGGCGTCTTGAGGGGCGACGTCGAGGCCAAAGTGGCGGTAGACCTCGTAGTCGAGGTCGAGGCCAAAGGTCTCGGTTTCGGCGAGAGTGCCGTCGAAGTCGAACAGGACGCATTGAAGCTGAGCGGGGCGCTGGTCTGGGCGCTGTGTGAATTGTTGAGCTGGGCTGGCTGGGCTCATGGGGTCTCCGCGAGGTCTGGGGCCGTAAGAGGGGCCGATGGACTCTTGGTCCAGACTATCAGGTTTTAGGGGCAGGGTGCACCGAGGGTGGGGTGCGCTGAGGGTGTTGCTAGAGGTATAGAGTGACGTCTGCGGGCAGGTGGCAGTCGAGCACCAGATCGACATTGCGCGCATCGGAGCGTTCGTAGAACCGCTGGGCCTCGTCGCGGGAGAGGCCGCCGGCCATTTTGCGCTGGATGAGGCGGCGGCGGAGGAGGGGTTTCTCGGCATCGAGGAAGACGGTGAGGTCTGCCAGGGGAGCCAGGGTGTTCCAGGGATGGGCGTCGTAGAGGAGGTAGTTGCCTTCCACCAGAAGGGTGTCGCCGGTGACGGGGACGGTGCGGGGCGAGACGTCGTGGAGCTGGCGGGAGTAGACGGGCCATTGGTCTCGGGTGACGAGGGCGGCGGCGAGTGCGTCGAAATCGAAGGTCTCGGGGGCCCCTTTGACCTGGGAGAGGTGATGGTCGGCGAGCCAGGCGTTGGTGTGGTGGAACCCGTCCATTCCCAGGGCTTGGAGGCGGTAGCCGGCCTGTTGGGCAAGAGCCTCGATGACCAGGGACAACGTGGACTTGCCGGAGCCCGGAGGGCCCGCCAGAAGCACCAGCTTGGGCTGGGTGGCCACGATGCGTTGGACCAGGGGCAGGATGGAGTGGGTGAGTTTCTCGGCAGGAAAATGGGCTGCGACGGGCAGCCCATTGACGGTGAGGTTGATTGTGAAGTCCGAGACAGCAGGATGTGTCGCGGCGGGGCGTGCGGGCTGGGGCGAATCTGCGGGGGCCATGGCGGCTAGGCGAAGATGAGGAAACAGGCCACGGCGATGAGCACCACTAGGCCCAGAAGGGTGTTGGCCATCTGGAAGCCCTTGAAGTAGGCGGCGCGGTCGGAGACGCTGTGCTTTTTGGGCTCGTGGACGGCGACTGCGGGGGTGTCTGAAGCGGGGATGCGAGGCAGGGAGAAGTCGAAGGTGAGCTCTTTGCCGCAGTTGGGGCAGTGGAGGGAGTCTTCGGATACTTCGTGGCCGCAGTTGGAGCACCGCATGATAAAACCCTTCGGTAGGAGTGGGCGCACTCGAGATGTGGACGAGCGGCACGCGCCAGCAGAACAATTGTGTAGAGGGTGTGTACAAACCCACCATACACCGTTACGGGTTCATTTCGGGCGGCAATTGCGAATTAGTAAGATTTAGCTGGCTTTTTAGGCAAATCTGTATCAACTAGCCAAATTCCCAGGCACAAAAGCGCCACCGCGACAGCGGAAGTGAGGCCAAAGGGGTTGCCTTGATCGCCTAAAAGCACTAGGGAGAGCAAGACACCAAAGACCGGCAGCGTGAAGCTCCAGACCACCACCGAACTTACCGGGTGAGTGGCGATGAGGTAGGACCAGAGACCATAGGCCACCGAGCTCACCAGGATGAGCCAGCCGAGGATACCCCAGGCTGGGGATGCGGCGAGGGCCAGCTGGCCGCCTAGGGCGATGCCGAGGGCTGCCAAGATGAGGCCGCCCAGGACAAACTGGGCGCCTGCCAGGACGATGGGGTCGGCACGCTTGGAATACTTGGCCAACAGCTGGGAGGCCACCGAGGCGAAGACGGTGCCGACGGCGAGAAGCCCCTCGCCCATCCAGCTAAATCCTATCGTGCCTCCGCCAGAAAAGAGCGCGATGCCCGCCACGCCAATGAGTGATCCAGCCACTTTGCGCGGGGTAAGGGATTCGCTGTGAAAGCAGAGGGCGCCTAGAAGGAGGGTCACAAAGACCTCGAACCCTTGGATGATGGAGGCCGAGACTCCTGTGGCATGGGCCATGCCCACGTAGTAGCAGGCGTACTGGCCCACGGTCCACAAGAGGCAGAGGAAGAAGCTGTCTTTGAGGGTGGTCAGGGTAAGCTGAGGCGTTTTGCGGTGCAGGAGGGCCCAGAAGACGAGGATGGCAATGCCGGAGGCGGCGAAGCGCACTCCGGCGAAGAGCATCTGGCCGCCTAGGGAGTCCTCGATGGAAAGCAGCTGGTAGCCCTGGGTGACTGCAGGGATGGCACTGCCCCAGAGGAAGTTGCAGAGCAGCGCCCCGACGATAAGGCCCGCTTTGGTAGCCCAGAAGCCTGAGGGCCGGGAGGGGTATGGAGTGCTGGGCGGTTGCGGGTGGCTGCCTGGGGCTTTAGGCGATTGTGCGACTGCAGGATTAGCCACGGTAGACGTCCTGGGCAAAGGCTATGAGTTCTTCTACGTCGTGCTCTTGGGTGGCCCAGGAGGTGACGAAGCGCACTACCACGCGGCTGTCGGGAAGGTCGAGGAAGGTCTCGGCTCCGCAGGCGGCTTCGAAAGCGTCGCGCTGGGCTTGGGTGCACACAAAGAACTGCTGGTTGGTGGTGCTGGGCAGGTAGGGCTCAAATCCAGCGGCCACAAGGCCTTCCCGGAGGGTGAGGCCGCACTTATCGGCATGGTGGGCCAGCTGCCAGTAGAGACCGTCTTTGAGGGCTGCAGCGAACTGCACCCCTAGCAGGCGACCCTTGGCCATGAGGCCGCCGCGCATCTTTTGGAGGTAGGGGAAGTCGCGGCGAAGCTCGGGGTCGCGGATGATGACGGCCTCGCCAAAGAGCAGCCCGTTCTTCGTGCCGCCGATAGTGAAGGCGGAGGCTCGGCTGGCGATGTGGCGCAGGGAGAGGTCGTTGCCGGCCGACTCTAAGGCGCAGCCCAGGCGAGCGCCGTCCACATAGACCTTGCAGTCGTGGGCAGCGGCCCAGTCGCAGATCTCGTCGAAGCCGTCGCGAGTCCAGACGCCGCCGAACTCCGTGGAGTTGGTGATGTAGACGAGGCGGGGAAGGGTCATATGGCGGTCGCAGGACATCTGGAAGTTCCAGACGCGGTTGGCCTCTTCTACCGAGAGGAAGCCGTTGGTGTCGTGGGTGGGGAGCACCGTGCGGCTGCAGGCGCCGATGGCGCCGGTCTCATGGGTGGCGATGTGGGCGTCGGGGGTGCAGATGACGCCTTCATAGTCGCGGAGCATGCCGGCCACGCAGATGAGGTTTGCGCTGGTGCCTCCAATGCAAAACTCCACCATGGCGTCGGGTTGGCCGCAGACGTCGCGGATGAGCCGGCGGGCCTCCTCGCAGTAGGGGTCGCCCTCGGTGTAGCCCACGGTCTGCTCGCTGTTGGTGGCTACCAGGGCGTCGAGGATTTGGGGAGCGGCTCCCTCGGAGTAATCATTCTTAAAACTTCTCATACCGTCTCCTTGCGATTTTGTGCAGGTTTGGCACACAGTCTGCTCACTACTATAGAGGGAGTAGGGGAGGGCGGCGGTGTGAGAACGCGCTCTATTGCTAAACCGTGACAGATTCCAGGGAGCCAGTCTGCGGGTCGTAAAATTGCCCCACCAGCAATGCGGATGCGCAGGCGGTGGCGGGGTTTCTCGGCAAGGATGAAGGCGGGAGGCTGCGGTGCTTGCCGGGCATTCGCGGACCGCGCAGGAGGATCCCATGGAGAAAAAAGACCTGGATTGGGCCAATCTCACGTTTAGCTATCAGCCCACCGATGCCAGCTACGTGTGCAACTATGCGGACGGGGCCTGGGACGAGGGCGGCCTGACGTCGGACCATACGGTGACGCTTTCGGAGTGCGCCGGCATTTTGCACTATTGCCAGGAGTGCTTCGAGGGGCTTAAGGCCTACACCTGCGAGGATGGCTCCATCGTGTGCTTTAGGCCGGATCTGAACGCCAAGCGTATGGCGGACTCGGCAGAGCGCCTGGTCATGCCTCCCTTCCCGGAGGACAAGTTTATCGACGCCGTGAAGCAGGTAGTGGCCGCCAACGCTGCCTGGGTGCCTCCCTTTGGCAGCGGAGCGACCCTTTACGTGCGCCCCATGATGTTTGCCACCGGCGAGGTCATTGGTGTGAAGCCGGCGGACAAGTATCAGTTTAGGATCCTGGTGACGCCGGTTGGCCCCTATTTCAAGGGCGGCGCCAAGCCTATTACCATTTGCGTTTCAGATTACGACCGTGCAGCGCCTCACGGCACCGGCAACATCAAAGCCGGTCTCAATTACGCCATGAGCCTCTATCCTTACGAGAAGGCTCACGAGGCAGGGTTCTCTGAGAATCTGTATCTGGACGCCGGCACCCGCACTTACGTGGAGGAGACCGGCGGCGCCAACGTGCTGTTTGTGGACAAGGACGGGCGCTTGGTGGTGCCCATCTCTGCCACTGACTCCATTCTGCCTTCCATCACCCGGCGCTCGCTGGTGGCGGTGGCCAAAGACATTCTGGGTCTGGAGGTCGTGGAGCGCCCGGTGCGCTTTGACGAGGTGGACGACTTTGTGGAGTGCGGCCTTTGCGGCACCGCCGCGGTGATCTCTCCAGTAGGAAAGATCGTGGCCGGCGACCACGAGGTGGTTTTCGAGGACGGCAAGGACGAGATCGGGCCTGTGATGGGCAAGCTGCGCGAGACGCTCACGGGCATTCAGGCGGGCACCATCCCCGCTCCCGAGGGCTGGATCGTGAAAGTTTGCGACGCCGAGGGCAATCCGGTGTAGTTGCAGGCGATGTGCGAGTTGAGGCGCCGGCGTGCGCCAACGGTGCGCGCAGATGGAATTCCGCTATGCTGCACGACGATGCGAGCGGGTGGTGCCCCGCTATGCTGCGCCCCTAGAGCCGCTGATGAGGGCCGCAGGTCCCGAGTGGGCCTGCGGCTCTTTTTGGTGAGGGCTAGGGGAATAGTGGCTATGGCAGCAATCGATTGGTTGTATTCAAAATTGATCGGTGGATTCACGTCTCACTGGCTATCGGCGACCTGGCCTTATGGTGGGACGAGCGTGAATTGGCTAGGTGAACATGTAGTTTTGGCCCCAAATCCACTCACCAAAGATGCAATCAATCTATTTATGCATGATTTTGGGGCCTCTTGGGCCGGGAATCGCCGCGGGAAGCTATTGAGGGTCTCCCGCAGCTATGGTCAGTCATGCACGACCTTTATGGATTAGGCCGGATCGGCCAATAAGGGTTAGTGCTGTTGAAAAACAGTGGAGTTTTGAAAACTGCACGTGCAATGCAGTGAAACGAAGTAGGTTCATATCACTCATTAGCGGGGATTGCCGGTAGAAGCATGAGGATCAAGGATTGTTGACTACTTCTATCGGGCTTCTACGAGGTAACCATACTAATTCCTCGCATAGGCATCTGGGCAGTGCCCTTTTAGCTTGAAGCGTAAAGGCGTGAGATCTCAAAGTTGAGGGTTTAGGGCTCCAAGGTCTGATTTGGAAGCCTTAGTGAGCAAGTGGCTCAGGTGTGGTTGGATCCTGAGCTTCAGTAAAGGGGATTGCAATGTTGGTGCTTTGTGATGTCTCGGCGCATTTAGCGCTGGTTTCTGGCACGGAGCTTTATTCATGCACTGATGAGGAGCAAAAGGCTGCAATGGCTCACAGTCAAGGCGATAAACTTGCAGTAGGTCGATTGCTTAATTCCAAATTTCATGCAGAAACGAAAGACATATGGTCCTATCTAGAACCAGCTGATTCACGTATGTCTCTTTTGGTAGATAAACATGCCAAGGCATACAAAATAACAAATTGCAATGTATCTACTAGCTTTACGGAGATCCCCACAGATACGCTGATGCGTATTTGGCCAGCTCATAGGTCTCAAATCGACAATCAGGCAATCTATGTCACTTCGCCCAGCGAGCATTTTAGAAGGGCTGCATCGAGGCTTGCCACAAGCCAACTACTTCTCCTGGGCTGTTGGCTATGTGGGACGTATCGACCTAGGCCTGATTTATCCTCTGGCTTTTTGGCAGGACGGCCTCTTTGCAGCAGTTATGAAATACAAAATCATCTATCGATTCATCCGTCACGAAGATATCGGACAAAGGCAAAAGAAGCATCAGCATGTCTGATTGGCGGTTTAGCCTCTCCTGCAGAAGCAGCGCTCTTTCTGCTGCTAACGGCACCGACGCACTTAGGGGGTTATGGACTCCCCAAACCAGAAGCAAACCCGTGCTTGTCGTTGGATGCTTCGGCAAATCAGCTGCTTCCTGGACAAGTGATGGTGAAGCCAGATTTATTCTGGTCCAGCGTGAAGCTCGATGTCGAGTATGAGAGCACTGAATATCACAATAATAAAATTAGTAATTATGAGCGTCAGAGAATAGCAGCTCTTATGTCTATGGGCATCGATGTTCTGCCAGTCACAAAACAAATGCTCTATAACCCTGCTGCCTTATATAGCGTAGCCAAGACCATAGCTATGAAACTAGGAGTACGTCTTCGGGAACCTCTGCCAAGTGTGCAGGATGAGCTTCGAAAGACTGTCTTGGGGCCGTGTACTTTTTGGTAAAAGCGAGCAAGTAGGTAATTGCACTCCTAATTGATGGCCATGAGCGCTGTTTATTGCCAGGATCGATTATTACCTACGTGAATTCACGTAGGTAATATTTCTTGTGACCTCGGGGTTCTGAATTCGCTACGTGAATTCACGTAGTAAATTGGACGAAATGGCTCAAAAAATCACGTAGCAAATGCGCAGCCGCTCCCAAAGCAAATGCACAGCCGCCCCCAAAGCAAGTCAGCAGCCGCCTCCAGGCCACAGGATCACCCTCCCCACGCCTCACAGCAAAGCCCGCCACCAGGCCCAACAATTGCCTGGGGGCGGGCTGCCCATGGAGTGCAGAATGCCAAAGAGTCCAAGAGCCCCTCTAGTAGGAGGCCAAGAAGTCGCGAGTCCGCTGCTGGGTGGGATGATCAATCACCTGAGATGCCGGTCCTTGCTCGATGATGGTGCCCCCGTCCATAAACATCACGCGATCGGCCACGTCGCGGGCAAAGGTCATCTCGTGGGTGACGATGGCCATGGTCATGGACTCGTTGGCCAAGTCGCGAATGACACGCAGCACGCCTTGGGTGAGCTCGGGGTCCAGCGCGCTGGTGGGCTCGTCAAAGAAGAGCACCTCAGGGTCCATGGCCAGGGCGCGGGCTATGGCCACGCGCTGCTGCTGGCCGCCGGAAAGTTCGCAGGGCACCATGGATTCTTTGTCACCCAGATCCATGCGTCCAAGCAGTTCGCGTGCGCGGGCTTCTGCCTCCTGGCGCGAGCGCTTGAGCACGCGCATCTGCGGGTCGCAGAGGTTTTCCAGCACGGTGTAGTGGGGAAACAGATTGAAGTTTTGAAACACCAAGCCAAAACGATTGCGGGCTTCGTGCTCCACCGCGGGGCCACCATAATGTGCGATACCACCCTCATCTTGAGCCACTGTCAGCGAACCATAGGTCAGTGCGCCTCCGTCCAGGCGCTCCAGCAAGGTGAGGCAGCGCAGCAGGGTGGACTTGCCGCCACCGGAAGGTCCGATGATGGCGAGCACGTCGCCCTTGTCTATAGACAAGGATATATCTCGCAGCACCTGCGTAGTGCCAAAGGACTTCTTGCCATGCTCAAGGCTTACTACAGGCAGGGCATCATCAATGCTAGAGGCCTGGGTGTCATGAGAAACTACCGCACTCATAAGACTCCTAATCGTGGTAATAGCTCATGCGCTTCTCGACGCGGGTCAAGATGAGCTCGATGAACAGATTGATGCACCAATAGATAAGGCCCGCAATGATATAGGGGGTCATGGACACCTCGCGGGCTGCCAGCGCCTTGGCCGAGTTGAACATCTCCATGATGCCCAGCACGAAGGCCAGGGAAGTGTCTTTGACCAGGGTGATGATCTCGTTTCCCATGGCCGGCAAGATGCGCTTGATCACCTGGGGCAACACGATATGCATGAAGGTCTGCAACCGAGAATAGCCCAACACCTCCGCTGCCTCATACTGCCCGCGGGGAATCGACTGGATGCCGGAGCGGTAGATCTCTGCGAAGTAGGCCGCATAGTTCAAGATGAAGCCGATGGCGCAGGCAAAGAACTTCCAGTCTGGACCCATGTTGAGCCCAAAGAGGTAGTAGGGGCAAAACATGATGGCCATAAGCTGCAGCATGAGCGGGGTGCCGCGCATAAGCGAGATGTAGAGGCGCACCACCAGAGCCAAAGGCTTGCAGCGGCTCATGCGCCCCAGCGCCACCAAAATGCCCAGAGGCAGGGCGCCTACCAGGGTCACCACAAAAATCTCGACGGTTAAGACGAGTCCCTCCAAAAGGATGCCCATCATGACGGCGAATTCCATAAGGCGCCTTTCTTAACGGAAAACGGGCCCCGGCACGAGCGCCTGGGGCCCACGAGGTCATAGCTGTCTGCAAACGTGCTACTTTAGGGTCCAGTTGCCCTCGTAGTCCACACCGTAGTCGGCGTACTTGTCGCAGATCTCCTTGGCGGTGCCGTCGGAGGTGAGGTCGCGCAAAGCCTGGGTGACCTTCTCGGCACGATCGGTGTCGCCAAGCTTGAAGCCCACGGCGTAGTGCTCGGTGGAGAGGGGGTCGGCCAGCTGGACGAAGGCGTCGGGGTTGGCGGAGAGCTGGTAGGCGGCGATGGACAGGTCGCAGGCCACGGCGTCTACCAGGCCGCTCTCAAGCTGGGCGAAGGCGTTGTTGTAGTCGGAGAGCTGGTCGAGGGAGCCAAAGGTGGCGGCGAGGTCGGCCTGGTCGCCCTCGAGCACCTCCAGGGCGGCGGAGTCCACCTGGGTGGCGACGGTCTTGCCGGCGAGGTCAGACAGGCTGTTGATGCCGGAGTCCTTCTTCACCACGACCACCTGCTCGTTGAGCATGTAGGGCTCGGAGAAGGTGTACTTGTCCTCGCGGCCCTCCATGGTAAAGCCATTCCAAATGCAATTGATGGAACCCTGATTCATCAGGGCGTCCTTGGCGTCCCAGTCGATGGCGTCGCACTCAAGCTCCCAGCCCAGCTTGTCGCAGACGGCCTGGGCCAGATCCAGGTCGAGGCCGGTGGCCTGGCCGTCGTCGCCGATGAAGCCGTAGGGCGGATAGGAGTTGTCGTAGCCCACGATGAGCTTG
This sequence comes from Olsenella sp. KGMB02461, assembly GCF_012584445.1. Lineage (GTDB taxonomy): Bacteria > Actinomycetota > Coriobacteriia > Coriobacteriales > Atopobiaceae > Leptogranulimonas. The sequence continues at coordinate 957,569 of NZ_JABAHI010000008.1, read as the reverse complement.
GGCTTGTCTGAGGCCTGCGCCTCGGGAGCGGCGTTGTTGGACTGCGCGCAGGCAGCCAGGCCGAGAAGGGCGAAGCAACAAGCCAACATCGCGAATAGGCGCTTGAGAGTGGTGGTCATGGGGTCCTCCTCAAAAGGGTGTGGATGCGGTGCGGCCCTGGCGTGCCTGCAGGCAACTGCATGATCTGGCAACTGGCCGCGGGCTATTTCGTGGGGACACTTTACCACAATAAAGTGCTCCGAGAAGGACCCGCTCCAAAATGGGGAGCGAATGAGACGCATCGGAAATAATGCAGCCTAAAAGATCGTGTAACGGCATCAAGGCCCGTGGCGCTATCGAGCTTTGGGCAAGCCGCTTGAGCACAGGGGCGTTCAGCTGGCCTCCGGATCGCGAGGACTGGAGCTTGAGAATGGGCGGGCCATAAGGCTCTTGGAAGGTTGCGGCAGGCGATGAGTGTGAATAGTCTACTCGGCTTCAGAGGCTTCCTTGCCCCTCTAAGGCCAAGGTGCAAAAATGAAAATTTGACCGCGACGCCCACACTTTGTCTCCAGGAGGGTTCATGCAAGCCAAAAAGCCAGAAGGAACCGAGGATCTCTTTGGCAAGCGTATGCGCGCCTGGGAGGCCATGCAGGCTATCGCCCGCCGCATCTTCTCACGCTATGGCTTCGATGCCATCGAGACCCCCGCTATGGAGCAGGTGGACGTCTTTGTGCACGGTATCGGCCAATCCACCGACGTGGTGCGCAAAGAGATGTTCAGAGTTTTCTCGGGTGCGAACTTTGCCAACGTGCTGGATAAAGGTACCGAGAAGGGCCTCAAGCCTTCCAAGCGGCTCGCCCTGCGTCCCGAGGGCACGGCCGGCTTCGTGCGCGCCGCGGTGGAGAACACCTTTGTGCCTCAGGGCGGGGCTCCGGTGAAGATGTGGTACGCGGCGCCCATGTTCCGTGGCGAGCGCGTGCAAAAAGGGCGCCTGCGCCAGTTCCACCAGATCGGCGCGGAGGTGCTGGGGGCCTCGGATCCTGCCCTGGACGCCGAGGTCATCATCATGCTCATGGACTTCTACGCCGCGCTGGGCCTGGACATGACCCGGGTGCGCCTGCGCATCAACTCCATGGGCGACCCTGCCTGCCGCCCGGCCTACCGCGAGCAGGTGCGCCAGTTCATCTTGGACCACGCAGACCAGATGTGCGACGAGTGCCGTGTGAGGGCAGACATCAACCCTCTGCGCGCCTTCGATTGCAAGAACGACGCCTGCCGCGCCGCGATGGAGGGCGCTCCCAAGATCGTCGACGCCCTGTGCGACCAGTGCGCCGCCCACTACGCCAAGGTCAAGCAGTATCTGGACGAGGCGGGGGTGGCCTACGAGGAGGACCCCACCCTGGTGCGCGGCCTGGACTATTACACCCGCACGGTCTTCGAGGTGGAGGCCACAGGCGGCGTGGGCAGCCAATCGGCCATTGGCGGCGGCGGCCGCTATGACGGCCTCATGGAGCTGGAGGGAGGAAAGCCCACCCCCGGCATCGGCTTTGCCGTGGGCTTCGAGCGCATCATGCTGGTGCTCGAAGACCAGGGCGTCGATCTGGCTGGCCCCGCTCCTTCCTGCGTCTATGTGGCCTGCGCAGACCCTTCCTGCCGCGACGCCGTCTTCGCCACCTGCCTCACGCTTCGCCGAGCAGGTCTGCGCACAGAAGCCGACTATCAGGGCCGCTCCTTGAAGAGCCAGTTCAAACAGGCCGATAAACACTCCGCCTCCACCTGTGTGGTCATTGGCCCTGACGAGCTGGCGCAGGGCGCGGTGACCGTGCGCGACATGAAGACCCACGAGCAGGAGCAAGTGGCCACCGGTGACTTGACAAGCTACCTTTTGGCCCGCGTCGCCCCAGGCGAGACGCTATGATCTTTCATGCCATCGACCCTGCTACCGGAGCCTCCGCTGATCCTGCGCAAGCTCCGGCGGTGATGTTTTTAGCCCCGGAGTTTTGCGACTGGTGGGCCATGGCGCCGCTGGCCGCCCAGCTGCCAGAGGGCCACGTGGCCGTGCTTGCCACCTGGGATGGGCTGGGGGAGTGCGGCGAGGCGACCTTCTCGGCAGCGGTGGATGAAGCGAAAGCGGTGGTGGCCTGGGCCCAGAAACACGTGCCCTCCGGCCTGGCAGCTCTGGTGGGCTGCGGCCTGGGCGGCCAGGTGGCCATCGAGGCACTCTGCGAAAGCCGTGAGTGCGCCCGGCGCCTCTTTGTGGCCGACGTCCTCTGCGAGCCGGTGCCGGGAGCCGCGGCTTCGGCCAGGCTCAACGGCTGGAGCTGGGGCCTTATGGGCGGCCCTGCGCAGGTGAGCCGGCAGCTTATCGGCGAGGTGGAGTCCAATCGCGGCCAGGGGGCCAAGCTGCTGGCCACCATTCGTCGCCGACGCCGCTATCTGGCGAGCTCCATGGACGGCTTTGGCATTCCCCGCGGCTACATCGACTCCTTTGCCCGCACTGTGGCCACTGCCTCGCGCGATAACGTGGCGGCCATGTCGAGGGCGGTGGAGGAGTGGCGCATCCCTCAGGACATCGGCTGCATCAGCGCACCCACCGTGGTGGCTACCTGCACCCTTACTTCTACTCCTTATCGTACCAGCGGCCAAGCTCTGGCCCGCGCCATCGGCGGCGCGAAGGAGCTTGCCTGCCACGACCTGTCGCGAAACGAGCTCTGCCTGCGCTACCCGGCCCGCGCCATGGAATCCATCGCAGGTCTTTTGGCCCGACCGTCGCGCCCCTAGGAGCTGCCATGGTCCGCGCACCCTACCGTATCTTGGCCTCAAGCCCCCAAGGCCTAAGGATCGCCTGGCGCACTGAGGCTGCTGCCGCAGAGGCCCTCAGCTCGTTGGGGCTCTCCCGTTCGGGAGTCGCTGCGGTGCTGTCCTCTGGCCGCCTGGCCCGCGAGGGCGTCGCGCTTGCCGCAGCCACAGGGCTTGCCCCCGGCGATGTGTTGGAGCTGGCCTTCGAGCCTGTGGCGCCCGCGCCGCTGGATGCCTCCATTCCTGCCGCCTCGCTTTTGTGGGTGGATCCTTGGGGCCTTGCCCTGGCTGCCGATAAACCCGCCCACCTCTTGGTGCACGGTGACGGCTCAGGGCAGATCACCCTTAGCCAGCAGGTGGCTGCGGCTATGGCGCAGCAAGGGATTGCAGGGGCGCCTCAGGCGCTTCAGCGATTGGATCAAGACACTTCTGGTGTGGTGCTCTTTTCTCTGCACCCGGAGTTTCAGCCGGCCTTTGACGCGCTGGTGGCTTCCCATGACCCGTCGCATCTTTCCAAACGATACTTTGCTCTGGTTGAAGGTGTGATGACCCAGGCCAAGGCGGTGGATGTGCCCGTTGGCCGCGACCGCCATGATGCGCGTCGCATGCACGGCGGCACAGGCAAAGAGGCCCACAGCTTCTTTGAGCCGCTGGGCACGCTGACCCTTGCCAATGGCGCCTGTGCCACCGCCGTGAGCGTGGCCATCACCACCGGCCGGCGCCATCAAATCCGCGTCCATGCAGCCGCCTTGGGGCATCCGGTGGCGGGAGACATCCTCTATGGAGCGGCGCTGGCTCCCGGCGGCCTGATGCTCCATAGCTGGCAGGAGACCTTGGTGCATCCGGTGAGCCGCCAGCGCTTCCAGGTGGAGGCGGCGGTTCCTTCTAGGTTCCCAGAAGGGGCGCGCCAGCTGGCAGAGGCCGCCAAACAGTAGATAGAGCGCAGCGGGCGAGGCTGCGCGGAGGGACCTTGGGACAGCAACGATTGCACCTTTGAAGGAGCAGCGATGAAGGCTCCATGAAGACGCCCTTCGTCTGCATACTATCCGAAAACATACAGTATGATTTCGGACGGTTGTCCTGTAGCCAAGTTCATCTATTGAAGGAGTCTCCGTGTCGTCCCTTGTCGCACCCGATGCGTCTATCGAGCGTTTTAGAGAGACCTACAACGCCATTGACCGCATCTACGACCTTTACGCGCGCTCGTGCGGCCTGTCGCCCACCGAGTTTTGGTGCATGGCCTGCATAGCCGGAGGCCGCTCAAGCCAAGCCGAGATAGCAGAGGAGCTGGCTGCCAGCAGGCAGACGGTGAACTCGGCCTTCAAGGCGCTGGTACGCCAAGGCCTCATCGAGCTTGCGCCTCATCCGCAAAACGGCCGCGTGAAGCAAGCGCGCCTCACGGCAGCAGGGGAGGCGTTTGTTGAAGCCCATCTGCATACGCTGGACGAGGCAGAAGAAACCGTGTGGAACGCCATCCCCGAGCAAGACCGTATCACGGTGAACCGCGCGCTCGACCAATTCAGAGTAGCCTTTGCTCCTGCAATAGACGCCCTCGCCCAATCCCAAGCCTCAGCTTAGAAAGAAAGGAGCAGCTCTCGTGAAGCTGATCTTCCACTTCCTCAAGCCCTATGGGCTCAAGTTGTTGGCCATCTGCCTGCTTTTGGCCGTTGACGTGGTGGGCACGCTGGCCATCCCCACCATCGCCGCCCGAATCTTGAACCTGGGCACCGAGCAGGCTTCCTTCGGCTTGCTGGTGGCTGCCGGTATGGAGATGGCGGCAGCAGCGCTGCTCACAGGCGTCGCCACTACCATCGCTACCGCCCTCTGCGCCCGGCTGTGCACCTCCATGGGACGCGACATTCGCTGCGCGCTCTATGCCAAGTCGATGAAACTCTCAATCTTTGACTTCCGCCACTTTGGCGTGGCCTCCATCACCACCCGCACCTCCTCCGATGTGACGACGGTGCAGACCCTTATGACCCAAGCCATCCTCATGATCGTGCCCGTGCCTCTCATGGCGGTGGCGGCGCTGGTGATGACCTTCTCGGTAGACACTCTGGCCGGCGGGTTTTTGGTGGCCTCCATCATCGTGCTCGTCGTAGTAGTGGCGTTCATTTTGCGCTCGGTGTCGCCGCTCTTCACCCGCCTGCAAAAACAGCTGGACACCATGACCCAGGTGCTGCTGGAAAACCTCTCGGGAGTGCGCGTGGTGCGGGCGTTCAACCAGCAGAAGCATGAGAACCAGCGCCTGGACGCCTCTTTTGCCAACTATGCTCAGACGGCCATTAAGGCGAACAAGCTCTTTACCAATGTGGACGGCTTCCAATACGTGGTGATGAACGTCTTTGTGATCGCGGTCTATTGGACCTCCGGCGCCCGCATCGCCGTGGGCGAGCTGGGTATTGGCGACATCACCGCGCTGGTGGAGTACGCCATCATGGTACTCATGTACATTTTGATGGCACAGTTCGTCTTCATCATGGTGCCCCGCGCCCTAGAATGCGCCAACCGCATCCAGGAGGTGCTGGATTACTCGCCCGAGATCGACGACCTGCCCGGCGCCATCACCCGCCTGGAGCCTTCCTCCGACGTGCCTACCCTGCGCTTCTCCCGCGTGCGCTTCCGCTATAAGGACGCCCAGGAAGACGCCCTCACCAACCTCAACCTGGAGTGCTGGCCCAACACCACCACCGCCATCATCGGCGGCACGGGATCCGGCAAGTCCACCATCGCCAGCCTCATCATGCGCTTCAACGAGGTGACCCAGGGCTCGCTGGAGATCGACGGGCAGGACGTGCGCCAGATGACCCAGCATACGCTGCGCAGTCGCATCGGCTATGTGCAGCAGAAGGCCTGGCTGGTCTCGGGCACCATCGCCCAGAACCTGCGCTGGGAAAACGAGCAGGCCACCGACGAGGAGCTTTGGCATGCCCTTAAGGTGGCTCAGGCGGCAGACTTCGTGCGCAGCCTGCCAGAAGGCCTGGATGCCCCTGTGGCTCAAGGAGGCTCCAACTTCTCCGGCGGCCAGCGCCAACGTCTGGCCATCGCCCGCGCCTTGGTGGCAAAGCCTGAGCTCTATGTCTTTGACGACTCCTTCTCGGCCCTGGACTTCAAGACCGACGCCGCTCTGCGCCGCGCTCTGGAGGCAGAGACCGCCGGAGCCGCAGTGCTCATCATCGCCCAGCGCGTCTCCACCATTCGCCATGCCGATCAGATCCTCGTCATCGACGAGGGGCATCCCGTGGGCCTTGGCACCCACGAGCAGCTCATGGAAACCTGCGAGGTCTACCAAGAGATCGTGGCCTCTCAAACCAAAGAGGAGGTGTAGGAATGAAACGTCAAGACTCTCGAATGGGCGTGGCGCTGCGCCTCTTCAGCCAGCTGGGTCCTCAGCGTGGCCGCCTTATGGTGGTCTTCATCTTGCGTGTGCTGTTCCTGGCGACCTACATCTGGGGGCCCTTCCAGAGTGCTCTGGTCGTCAACGACCTGTGGCATGCAGTGCAGCCGGCCCTTGCCGGCGAAGGCCCCTTTGTGATCGCCTGGGACCCTCTGGGTGCTTCGCTTAGCTTCCTTACCGTGCTCTACGTGCTGCAGGTGGTGTTCTATTGGGCATCGGTGCAGATCATGGCCTCTGTGGCAGAGACCTTGAACCTGCAGCTGCGCGAGGCCATCGCCGCTAAGCTCAACCGACTGCCCCTGCGCTTTTTCGACGGCCATCAGCCCGGCGAGATCCTCACTCGCGTCACCGGCGACCTGGACAAGATCTCCGAGACCATGCAGACCGGCTTGCTCCAGCTCATCACTGCAGTGGGCACCATCGTGGGCGTGCTAGCCATCATGTTGTATTACTCGGCAGGCCTCACCCTGGTCTACCTGGCCTTTATGGCGCTCTCCAGCATCATTTGCGGCTTCATATCCAAGCGCACGCTCTCTGCTGCCAGCGAGCGCCAGGAGACGCTGGGCGCCCTCACCGGCCAGGTGGAGGAGTATTACACCGGCCGCAACGTCATCCGCGCCTGCAACCAGGAGCAGGCCAGCTGCGAGGCGGTGCGCAAGCTGGCAGACGCCAACCGCAAAGCCACCGAGAAGGCCGACTTTGCCATGTACGCCATGAACCCGGTGATGCGCACCATCCAGCGCGTCTCGCTGGCAGTCATCGCCGTGGCCTGCGGAGGCCTCATGCTCACCGGCGCCATGTCGGTGGGTGTGGCCCAAGCCTTCTTCCAGTACATCAACATGGCTGCCGAGCCCTTTACCCAGGCAGCCTATATGGTGAACTCCCTCCAGAGCGCCCTGGCCTCTGCCCGGCGCACCTTCGAGCTTCTGGACGCCCCCGAGGAGGAGTCCGACGTGGCCCATCCCATGGAGGTCCACGGAGCCACCGGCGCCGTCACCTTCGAGCACGTGCGCTTTGGCTACGACCCTCAGAAGCCCCTCATGCACGACGTCTCCTTTGGCGTGCTCTCGGGCCAAAAGGTGGCCGTGGTGGGCCCCACCGGCGCCGGCAAGACCACACTAATTAATCTACTGATGCGCTTCTACGAGATCGACGGCGGCCTCATCACCTTGGATGGCGTCTCTACCAAGAACCTCACCCGAGACGGCCTGCGCGACAACTTTGGCATGGTGCTCCAGGACACCTGGCTCTTTGGCGGCACCATTGCCGAGAATATCGCCTATGCCAAGCCCGGAGCCACCCGTGAGGAGATCGTTCAGGCGGCCAAGGCGGCCCGCGTCGACTACTTCATTCGCACCATGCCTCAGGGCTACGACACCCTGGTGGACAACGAGGGTTCCAACCTTTCCCAGGGCCAGCGCCAGCTCATCACCATCGCCCGCATCTTCTTGCGCAACCCGCCGGTGATCATTTTGGATGAGGCCACCTCCAGCGTGGATACCCGCACCGAGGTGGAGATCGGCCGCGCTATGGACCGCCTCATGCATGGCCGCACCAGCTTTGTCATCGCCCACCGCCTCTCCACCATTCGCGATGCCGACCTCATCCTCTACATGGACCACGGCAACATCATCGAGCAAGGCACCCATGACTCCCTGCTAGAGGCCGGCGGCGCCTACGCAGCTCTCTACGAGTCCCAGTTTGCCTAATCGCTGGATGCGGGGCTCTGCATCCACGGAAGCTGTTCGAGCGCCCCGGTGCATCTGGTCGATGCACTGGGGCGCTCTCAGAAGCTTCCTAAAGGATTCAGAACCCTGTCTGCGTCAGGTCTCTCTTGCTGGACTGCAGTTCTCTCGCAAAGCGACAAGTCTTTCGTAGCGCTCTTGGCGCTGAGTGGCTCTCATGCAGAGTCGCACAGCGCCCTGAGGTTCTCGTAGCGCTCTCATAGGGCAGCGACTCTTTCGCAGGGTTGCTGCCCTCTTTCGTTATGGGCGGTTCTTTAACGTTGCAACCGTCTAGGAACCTACGGGCTTCTGATAAATCACGTAGGATATTGGAATAACCTACGTGATTTGGCGATTTGTACGTACATGTCCCGCGTCATGCCGCTTCGCCACGGCAAGCGCCATGAGGCATAAATGACTTAAATTTCCTAAAGTCTCCTGTTAACTCAACATACTTAATGCCGCAGGGCCTTGAAGGATGCGGGTTTCTTATTGATTGCGACTGCAGGGCATTACACTTACAAAAGCTATGTTTCGTCCTCAACCGGGGTTCGCATCCTGTAGCGAGCTCCGGTTTTTATGCAGAGGCCCCGAGCTTCTGCAGATCCACTCCGTTCGAGGAAGGATGCTTCCATGCCTGATACTATGCGCGGCGTGTACACCAATCTCACCGAGATCCGCCGCAAAGTGTTTTGCGAGGTTGCCCGCGTCGCCTATATGCAGGGCGATGCCACTGCAGACTGGGCAGACCAGCTGCCTTACACCATCATCCCCGGCGAGCAGGCCACCTATCGCGAGTCCATCTTCTTGGAGCGCGCTATCGTGGGCGCCCGCATCAGGCTGGCCATGGGCCTCAACCTTCTGCCGGTAGATCAGCCCAGCTCCATCTCTGACGGCATCAAAGAGGCCGAGCGTCCTGAGAAATACTACGAGCCCCCTCTGATCAACATCATCAAGTTCGCCTGCCATGCCTGTCCCGAGAACTCCTACGTGGTCTCCAACCAATGCCAGGGCTGCTTGGCTCACCCCTGCCGTGAGATCTGCCCCAAGGGCGCCATTAGCTTCGTGAACCACCGCGCCTTCATCGATCAGGAGAAGTGCATCAAGTGCGGCCGTTGCGCCGAAGTATGCCCTTACTCCGCCATCATTCACCGCGACCGCCCCTGCGCCGCCGCCTGCGGCATGCACTGCATCGGCTCAGACGAGCAAGGTCGTGCAGACATCGATTACGATCGCTGCGTTTCCTGCGGCCAATGCCTGGTGAACTGCCCCTTTGGCGCCATTGCCGATAAGAGCCAAATCTTCCAGGTCATCAGCGCCATCAAGAGCGGGGCAGAGGTCATCGCAGCTGTGGCCCCCGCCTTTGTAGGCCAGTATGGCGGCCGCGGCGATGTGGGCAAGCTGCGCGAGACCTTCAAGATCTTGGGATTCTCCGGCGTTGAGGAGGTGGCCATCGGCGCAGACCTCTGCACCATCCAAGAGGCCCAGGACTTCCTCGAAGAGGTGCCCGAGAAGCTCCCCTTTATGGGCACCTCGTGTTGCCCCGCCTGGGCCTCTATGGCCAAGAAGGAATTCCCGGACAACGCCGAGTGCATCTCCATGGCCCTTACTCCCATGACCCTTACCGCTCGCTGGCTGCGCGAGCAGCATCCCGACGCGAAGATCGTCTTTGTGGGGCCCTGCTCGGCGAAGAAGCTGGAGGCCATGCGCACCTCTGTACGCTCCGAGGTGGACTTTGTGCTCACCTTCGAAGAGGTGGCCGGCATGATGGAGGCTCTGGGCGTCGATTACACCAAGCTCGACAAGCCCAAAGACAACGACTTTGAGGCTGCGAGCGCCGACGGCCGAGGGTTTGCAGTATCTGGCGGCGTTGCCAATGCGGTGGTCAACGCCGTGCACCGCATGCACCCCGATAGGGAAGTGAACATCACTGCTGCTGAGGGCCTGGATGACTGCCGCAAGATGATGCGCGATGCCATCAAGGGCAAGTACCCCGGCTACCTCATCGAGGGCATGGCATGCCCAGGCGGCTGCGTGGCAGGCCCCGGCACGTTGCAGTCGATCAAGAAGTCCCAGGCCCAGGTAAAAGCCTATATGAAGCGCTCTCCCCGCAAGAATGCCACCGAGAACGCCTATCGCATGCAGATCCCCGAGCTTCTGGCCATGGGCCGAGACGAGCCCGACGATGCCCCTCGCGTCCCTCAAAACATTGAGCGCGTTCCCGCTCCGGAGGAGCTGGCAGAGACCCGTTCCATCGAGACAGTGGACGAGCCTCGCGGCGAGTGAAGGCGGTTTTGCAACGGTAAAGCTTGCTAGAAGGTGCCAGATTGCTGGCACCTTCTTTTTTGAGGACGCATGCTACTGGCGATGTTTCAACGGCGAATACTCAGCTTCCTGAGTGTTCGGCTTTCAGGAAATCGCCTAGGAGCTGATGCCTATCGTGGTCCTGCGCAGTTAGGCATCCTATTGCTCATACGGTGCATCGACATTGAATTATGTAGAAGTAATAGATAAAACTATACAGTATTACTGATATCCAAGGCATTTGTGAGCCGCTACAAGGGGGCTGTAAGCGTTGTACGGTAACCTCATAATATGCAGTGAACAATGAAATTGCTTGCGCTTCATCAATATATCCCTGGATGCTCATTGGCCACGTAGTATGCGAAAAATACCAGATAAGAAAAAGGGTGCCTTGTTTAGCAGCGGTGTCAAATAATTAATATTCAGTTGTTAGACATGTGCCCGATTGATGTGAATCGGAAATTTGAATCGAATAAGGCTTAGTTTAGTTTGCCATTACTTAACTATGTTTAATATCATATAGACCAGCGCAGAGGTGGAGGAGGTCCCCATGGCGGTTAGCGAGGCTCAAAAGCGTGCCACTGCAAAATATATTAAGCATAATGTAAAGCGGTACGTGGTCCAGCTTAATAAGAATACCGACGAGGACCTCGTGCGCTTTATGGAAAATATTGATAACATAAACGGCTTTTTCAAAGACTGCATACGCAGGGCTATGGAAGAGTCTAGGAAATAAGGCCTTGGAATATGCCGGAGGCGGCTCGTCGATATGGCGCCAATGAGTGAGGATCGTCTTGAAACATGCGTCCGAGCCATCTGAGATTAAAGATCGGGCGAAGGGCAGCAAGGGTGTCTAGCCCTCTGAAAACGTTCTACGTTAGTTGCAAATGAACGTAGCTAATGTAGAATAATGCTACATTAGCTACGAATTAATGATGCATATGAAGTAAGTTATTAGAGGGACAATGGGAGCTTTTCGGGCTACTCGTTCAGACTACTCTTTAGGATTACTCTTTCAGACTACCTATAGCTCTTTTAGGCTCCCGGACCTTTTTAGATCCTCGGCAGCTCATTTGAGCCCTCGGCGCCCCTCATAAACACCATGCTGCGCCTTAAGAGGCCCGCGGCTCGTTACTTCAATGTGGCGTACATCACCGCCTTGATGGTATGCATGCGGTTCTCGGCTTCTTGGAACACGCGAGATTGCGCAGACTCAAAGACCTCGTCGGTGACTTCCATCTCGGTTACGCCAAACTCCTGGGCGATCTGAGCGCCCACGGTGGTGTTGGTGTCGTGGAAGGAGGGCAGGCAGTGCATGAAGATGGCTCCAGGATTTGCGGCGGCCATCACATCGGCGGTGACGCGATAGGGCTCAAGCAGGGCGATGCGGCTCTTCCAGAGATCGGAGGGCTGGCCCATGCCTACCCACACGTCGGTGTAGACGGCATCGACGCCCTGGATGCCTTCATCGATGCTGTCGGTGATCTTGATGGTGGAACCGTGCTCGGCGGCCAAGGCTTGGCAGCGGGCCAGCATCTGGGGGTCGTAGGTGCGGTTGCCTTCTACTTGGGACTGGGGGCCCACTTGCACGAAGTTGATGCCTAGCTGGGCGCAGATGACCAAAAGCGAGCCGGCAGTGTTGCCTACCTGGCCAAAGAAGGCCAGAGTCTTGCCGCGCAGGTCGTGGCCAAACTCCTCTTGCATGGTCATGATGTCGGCCAGGGCCTGGGTGGGATGAAGCTGGGTGGTGAGGCCGTTCCATACGGGAACGCCGGCGCGTGCGGCCAGCTCCTCCACGATGCTCTGGTCAAAGCCGCGGTATTCGATGCCGTCGTACATGCGGCCCAGTACGCGGGCAGTGTCCTCGATGGACTCCTTGGCGCCCATCTGGGAGCTGTCGGGAGCCAGGTAGGTGACGCCCATGCCCAGGTCCATGGCGCCCACTTCAAAGGCGCAGCGGGTGCGGGTGGAGGTTTTCTCAAAGAGCAGGACGATGTTCTTGCCCTCCAGGTAGCGGTGGGGCACCCCGTTGCGCTTCATGGCTTTGAACTGATGGGCAAGGTCGAGCAGGTAGTTGATCTCTTCGGGAGTGAAGTCCAAAAGGGTGAGGAAGCTTTTGCCAGAAAGACTCAGAGGCATGGGAGGTCCTTTCATGTGGGGTGATAAAGAAAGAGAGGTGCGAAAAGGGAAGGAAACGGGACGCTTAGGCGGTGGGGCTTCTCGGCAGCAGGGGCGCGAGGAGGCACAGGGCCCCTGCTGGGAGAAGCAGGTGTGGGGCCGCACGCAGCCGCTAGGGGCTCAGTCGCGCGGCGGGGGAGTGCTAGATGTCGGCGCGCGCGAAGGGCATGGACATGCAGCGGGGGCCGCCGCGGCCGCGGGAGAGCTCTTCGGAGGGGACCACGCAAAGCTCGATGCCGGCTTTGTAGAGCAGGTCGTTGGTGACGGTGTTGCGCTCGTAGACACAGACTTTGCCGGGAGCGAGGGCGAGGGTGTTGGAGCCGTCGTTCCATTGCTCGCGGGAGGCCTCCACCGGGTCGCCGCCGCCACACTCGAAGAGGGTGATCTCGGGCTCGCCGGTGGCAATCTCCAAGATCTCCTTGAGCGAGCCGGTGAGTTCGTCGATGCCCACCTCGCCGGGAGCGTCGCCCTTGTGCAGGCGGTAGGCGCGCAGCTCGTCGTACATGCCGGGGTAGACGGTGAACTTGTCGTAGTCGATCTGGGTGCACACGGTGTCCAAGTGCATGGTCTCGTAGCCGTAGGGCACCTTGATGGCGAAGATCTGCTCGATGGTGGAAGGCACGGGACCCCAGAAGAGGTTCTGGGCCAGCTGGTCGATGGCGGCAGCCTCGGTGCGCTGGGAGATGCCCACTGCCAGCGTGGCGGTGTTGATGTTGAGCACGTCGCCGCCCTCGATATGGGCTGCAGAGTGGTTGTCGTACCAGAAGGGCGTGCCGGCGAAGTCGTCGTGGTAGGTGAGGAAGGTCTTGTAGAACGGCACCTCGCGATTGCGCTGGTTGTAATACATGCGGTGGAGCGCGACGCCGTTGGAGATGGAGGCGATGGGGTCGCGGGAGAAGTAACTGGAGGGCATGGAGTAGACCACAAAGTCATCCAGGGCCACGCCGTCGCCTTCCAGGCGCGAGAGGGTGGTGGGGCCAGAGGCAAGCTCCAGGTCCTTGAGGCGCAGTCCTGCCAGCGCCGCGTCTACCAGCGCACGGTTGTCGCGGATGGCGTCCAGCTTCTGGCGTACCAGCAAAGCCAGCTCGGGATCGGGCACGGGGGCCTGGCTCATATACTCGTCGAGGAAGGCAGTGCGGGCCTCGGGGTGCTGGTCCATGGCCTCGGCCAGCAGGTCTTCCATATAGAGCACCTCGGCGCCGTGCTCGCGCAGGAGGCGGGCAAACTCGTCGTGCTCCTTCTGGGCGTAGTCTAGATAGAAGGCGTCGTGGATCCAGCACTTCTCAAACTCGTCGGCTTTCATGTTGGCCAGCTCTTTGCCGGGGCGATGGAGCACCACGCGCTGCAAAGATCCAATCTCGCTGGTCACATGGATGGGCTTAGGGGACATGGCGAAACCTTTCTTCAATGTCGAAGGGATTGATAGGAGGAGGGCGATGCCACTGGCAGGGAAGCCATGGGCTTCTCGGCATGTGCCGATAAAAACGCCCACCCTGCCAGGGAGTTCGAGGGGCTAGGCCACCACGGGGAGCATGGCCGAGATGGCGGTGAAGACCATGCAGACAAGGGACATGGCCAGGAAGTACTTCCAGGAGACCTTCCACCACTTCTCCAGGCTGATCTTGCAGACGGCCAGGCCGGCCACCAGGATGGCGGAGGTGGGGGCCATGATGGTCATCATAGGCTCAGCCAGGCAGAGGGCGGTGACGGCGCCTTCGGGGTTCAGGCCCATGAGCTCGGTGAGGGGCCCAAAGATGGGCATGGTGAGGGCGGCCAGGCTGGATGAGCTGGGCACTAGGATGGTGAGCAGGTTTTCCAGCAGGTAGAGGATGGAGGTGAAGATGGCGCTGGGGACTCCTGCGAGGCCGTCGGCCATGCCGTTCAAGATGGTGTCGATGATCATGCCGTTGTTGGCGATGACCAGGACGCCGCGGGCAAGGCCGATGACGATGGCGGAGAAGGCGAAGTCCTTAAGGCCGGCCACGAACTCCTCGGCGATGCGCTTCTGGCCAAAGCCGGCGATGATGCCCGAGATGATGCCCATGGCCAAGAAGATGGCGGAGAGCTCGTTCATGTACCAACCCTGGCTCACCAGGCCCCAGACGATGAGGGCGATGCCGCCTATGAAGACTGCCAGCACGGCTTTTTGCTGACCGGTGAAGGGGGTCTCCTCATCCACGGTCTTGATGTCTTGGCGCAGGACCTGATCCTCATGGTAGGTGAGGGACTTCTCGGGGTTCTTGCGGATGCGGATGGCATAGAGCATCACGAAGGCAATGGTGAGGCCCACGACGACCACGAACATGATGGCGCGCAGCCACAGCTGAGGGTTGCCGGTGATCCCTAAGATGCCCTGGGAGATGAGGACGCTGAAGGGGTTGATGGTGGAAGCCACATAGCCAGCCTTGGCGCCCAAGAAGACGATCATGAAAGCTGTGATGGAATCGAAGCCCATGGTGATCATGATGGGCAGGAAGATGGCGAAGAAGGGCAAGGTCTCCTCGGCCATGCCAAAGGTCGAGCCGCCCAGGGCGAAGAGCAGCATGGCAACGGGGATCACCACGATGTCTTTAGACTTGAAGCGCCTGACCACTCGGCGCATGCCGGCGTCGATGGCTCCTGTGGCGGTGATGATTTGGAACGAGCCGCCCACCACAAACACAAAGGCAACCACTTCGATGGCTTCCTGGATGCCCAGGGTGGGTGCTTCGAGCACTGCGTTGACGCCCTGGCGAAGATCCACCTCATCGCCGGTCTCGGGATCCACGCTCACTTTGTCCACCTCATGATAGGTGCCTGCGACGGTCACTTCGCGGCCGTTGACCTCGGCGGTGTCAAACACGCCTGAGGGCACCACCCACGTGAGCGCTGCCACCAGAACCATCAGGGCAAAGATGATGGTGTAGGTGTGGGGCACCGCGAAGGCCTTCTTTGTTTTCTGACTCATGAGACTCCTCTCTTGCAAGCTTGGGCGAGGCTCTTGTGGGGCTTCACCTTGGCCTTTACCAATGAGGCCATCATGGGGCTCAGAGTCGCGAGACGAGGGAGGGAGGGGTATCAGAGAGGGCATCTGTCCTTTAAATGGCGTAGCCTATGACGTAAACTGTCATAGATCTCAAAAAATATGACGCGCAATATCATATAGGCCTCCTATAGCTGGGAGAGCTGTTTCCAATGCGCTAGGGTGAGGCTGAAGCAAGGGAGAGATCATGAGCTATGTACAGGTAACCAACGAGATAGGCGCGCTCAGACGGGCGATCGTTCATCGCCCAGGGCGAGAAACCCAGCAGACGGCCCACGGAGACTTTTTCCAGGCGTTTCCCCTGCGCCCAGGCCGCAGCAGCTTCGACCTCGAGCAGGCCCAGCGGGAACACGATGCTTTGGTGGGCGTGCTCAAGGCCCATGATGTAGAGGTGATCGAGGTCTGCGACGTGTTGCAACAGGCTCTGGAGGCTGCGCCTGAGGCCCGCCAAGAGCTTGTCGATGCCTTTGTGGCCGACAGCCCCGTAGAGGGCGCCGAGCTCGCCGGCGCCCTGCGCGACTATTTCTTGTCCCAAGACAGCCCCGCACAACTGGTGCAAGCCCTCTATGACGGCGTGCGCTATGGCCAGACCGACTTGGCGAGCCCTGCGTCCTTTCCCTTGGCGCAGCGCACCGACACCGCCTTCGACCCGGAGCTTTTCCTCTCCCGTCCCATGAACACCAGCTTTTTTGTGCGTGATCCCGTCACGGCTATCGGCCGAGGGCTTACTTGCAACTCCATGTACTGGCGCGACCGTACCCGCGAGGTGGATCTCTACCAGATCCTGCTGCGCCATCTGCCGGCTTTTTGCTCCACGCCCCAATGGCTCGACCATGGATGCTCGTTTCATATCGAGGGCGGCGACCTTATCAACCTTACCGACAAAAGCCTGGCCATCGGGCTTTCCAGCCGTACCGAGGGCCCGGCCATCGACGTGCTTGCCCGCCATCTGCTCTGGGGGGCGAGGGATGTTGCGGCATCCGGCGACGCAGCCCCTATGCCCGCCTCAGACATCAAGGACGTCTACGTGATCCCGGTCCCCGGCACAGGGAACCGTCTTCACCTGGATACCTATCTGGCCCGTGTGGACTACGACACCTTCCTGATGGATCGCAGCCTGGCCGAGCAAGGCCCCCTCCTGCGCCTCCATCGCGGACGCAAAAAAGGCGAGGTGCGCATCGAGGAGGAGCGCGGCGGCCTCAAGGCTATGCTCAAGCGCGCCCTTCACCAGGGTCCCCTAAAGTTCATCGAGGTAGATGGTACCGACAGCTCCTTGGCCGCCGAGCTGGCAGGCGAGGCCATCGGCGTTTTGTGCCTTGCTCCTGGAGTGCTCTGTGTAAGCCAGGGCAACCTGCGCGTCAACGACTTGCTGGAGAAAGCGAGCCTCGACATCATCGCTGTCCCCACCATCGAGCTCACCGACGGCTTTGGCGGCCCCGGCAGCCTTGCATTGCCGCTCTGGCGCGAGACTGTGGAGTGACCTCCATGTCTGTGGGCGAGAACATACGCCACCTGCGCCGGCAAAAGGGCCTCTCGCAAACGGCTTTTGCCCAATTGGTGGGGACAACTCAAGAAACCGTCTCCCGGTGGGAGCGCGACGCCATTTTCTTGCGCAAAGACTCCCTAGTCCGCATCGCTGCTGCGTGCGACGTGACCGTCGAAGAGATTCTTGGCGGCCCACGCGCCCTGAGCGATGCCTTGAGCTCCCAAGGCCCTGCGGCCACTTCTGCCGAGAAGGCCAAAGCTACATTGCTGGCTGCCTGCCAATTCCCTTGCTACCGCATCATCCGCTCTGGAAACGGCACCACGCTGGCACGTAAAGGCAGCGCCTATGCGCCGCCCGATATCGCCCAGCGCCATCCTAACGCCCTCTTCGTGGTGATGGACTCTGGCGCTATGAACAAGGTGTATCCCGCAGGCTCGCTGTTGCTTGTGGACCCTCAGGTGGCGCCCTATAACGGCTGCTCTGTGGCAGTGCTTGTGGACGATGCCAACGTAGTGATTCGCCGCTATATGGCCGATGGCAGCGCAGCCATGCTCTCTGCCTGGTCTCACGAGAGGGGCGTCCCCGACCTCATAGTGGAGCAGCGCTCTTTGCGCCTGTGCGGCGTGGTGGTGTGGTATCAAGCGGCGCGAGACGTGGAAGGCGCGTGAGAAGGGTTATGTGGGAGTCCGGCGGCAAAGGCTCAAGTGGGGCCAAGGAGGTTGGGGAGAGCTAAGAAGCACAAAGGGGGACCAAGAAATACCAAAAGGGACCAAGAAAAGAGGGATGACAGACCCTCAAAAAATATTCTACGTTAGTTGCACATGAACATGGCTAATGTGGAAAAGTGCCACATTAGCCATGTCTTAGAGTGATACAAATGGAGTACATTTCTAGAGTAGACCGCGAGGTGAGTTCCGGATGCTAAGGGTTTCTCGGACGGCCTCTAAAGCTGTCCTAAGGCGTCCTTTTCCTCAGAGGAGGGAGCACTAGCTATGGGATCTACCTGTGTAATCTCTGCTTCAGCCGGATTCATTCGGGCGCGGTCCTCTTTTCTCCAGAGGTTGCAAACAGATCTTATTTGATGTGCATCCAGGGAGGAGAACTTCGTCTCTCGATTCCCAAGGAGTCGCAGCATGCCCAGAGGTCGTTCTTCGGGTGTAAGGGTGATTAAAAAGTCGATGATCGCTTGAGTATTGGGACAATACTTGAGAATTTCGGTGGCAGTGCGTTGGCGCGAAAGCGTGGGGAGGCCGTCGACTACCCTAATGTCTTCAGGCTTGATTGTATGCTTGAACAAGTGGATGTCTTTGTTGCGGGTTTGTTTGCGTTCATTGCTGGCAAAGGCATAAGGTTTGGGATCAAACTCGTCGAATCCGTAGAGCCACGCAGCGGTTTCGCGAGAGACTACGTAATCGGTGTTGTCTAGATTACGCTTCCAAGCAGGAGTTTTGGGGTCCAGCGAAAGCCACGCGGCATATACAGGTTCCTCTCGCAGCGCTGGTGCCGTAGCGGCTCGATAGACGCCACGGGCAACGAAAACGATTTGCTGGTGGGCAGCAAGACGAGTAAGAGTAGTGCGGCTCACGCCGGCTTCTTGGGCTTGCGCCGAGGTAAACAATCCCTTTTGGCGAGCGCATAGATCGCTGAGCTTATTAAGAGCGTCTAAAGCCTTCATGTCAATTCTTCCTCTGCGCATAAGACGAGCGATGAGCAGCACGGCTCTCGAGGTCTACCAGGGGCTTTGCATATCAATATATACATTCTACTACGAGCACAACGTCACCAAGTAGCAAACGTAGATAGTTTTCTGAGGGCAGCAGAACGTATGTTCACATTCGCATTTGTTCGCATTCGTGCAGCTGTTTTCAACCGAGAAGCGCATCCTATGCCGTCGCATGCGTCTACGTAAAAAGCGGCCCATGCCCTAAAGACATGGACCGCTCGGCGCTCAGTTCCACGCGCAGTCTTAGTTAAAGCTCGAAAGCTTGCAGTGACAGTGGTTCTCGGTTGGCCGATCGCAGCAGGCTGGTTGTAGCAAGCCAGCCGCACCGATTAGTCAATACGCAGGCTTACATCTTTGAGCTGAGCCGCAGACACCTCGGAGGGCGCGCCCTGCATGAGATCGGAGCCGCTGGAGGTCTTGGGGAAGGCCATGACGTCGCGGATGGAGTCGGCGCCCACCAAAAGCATGCACACGCGGTCGAGGCCCAGGGCAAAGCCGCCCATGGGAGGCGCGCCAAAGGAGAGGGCCTCAAGCAGGAAGCCAAATTGCTCCTGGGCGCGCTCGGGGGTGAAGCCCAGGCGCTCGAGGACCTTCATCTGCAGGTCGGCGTTGTGGATACGCAGGCCGCCGCCGCCAGCCTCGAAGCCATCCATGACAAAGTCGTAGGTGTAGGAGCCCACGGCTAGAGGGTCGGTGTCGATGAGGGGAATGTCGGCCTCTACAGGAAGGGTGAAGGGATGGTGCTCGGCGGAGTAGCGGTTCGCCTTCTTGTCGTAGGCGAACATGGGGAAGTCCACCACCCAGAGGAAGTCGTGGCCCTCGCGGGGGATGTCCAGCGCGTTGGCCATGTGGGTGCGCATGCCGCCCAGGATGGTGTCGGCCTCTAGGCGCCCAGTGGCGGCAAACATCACCAGGTCGCCGGGCTCCACCTGTGCGCGCTCGCGAAGGGCCGCCATCTCGTCGTCGGAGAAGAACTTGACGATGGGGGAGTTCACCGAGCCGTCCTCGCGGAAGGCGATCCAAGCCAGACCCTTGGCGCCTAGGTCCTTGGCCACTTTCTCCAGCTTGTCGATCTGAGCGCGGGGCCATGCGCCAGCGCCCTTGGCGTTGATGCACTTGACCACCTGGCCGGGAGTGGTGGCGGCGCTGGCGAAGACCTTGAACTGGGAGGCGGTGAAGATGTCGCTCACATCCACCAGGGTCATGCCGTAGCGGGTGTCGGGCTTATCGGAACCGTAGGTGTCCATGGCCTCCCAGTAGGGCATGCGGCGCAGGGGGCTGGGCATCTCGACGCCCACAGCGGCAAAGGCGCGCTTAAGCACGTGCTCCACCATGGACATGACGTTGTCTTGGTCCACAAAGGCCATCTCGAGGTCCACCTGGGTGAACTCCGGCTGGCGGTCGGCGCGCAGATCCTCGTCGCGGAAGCATTTGACCACCTGGTAGTAGCGATCCACGCCGCTCACCATAAGCAGCTGCTTCAGCAGCTGGGGCGACTGGGGCAGGGCATAGAAGTTGCCCGGCTGGGTGCGGGAAGGCACGATGAAGTCGCGGGCGCCCTCGGGGGTAGACTTGGCCAACATGGGGGTCTCTACCTCGAGGAAGTCATTGCTGTGCAGTGCCTCGCGAATGGCGAAGGTGAAATCGTTGCGCACCTTGAGGTTGTGCTGCATCTGAGGGCGGCGCAAATCCAGGTAGCGGTAGCGAAGACGGGTGTCCTCGGCAGTGTCGATGTTGTCCTCAATTTGGAAAGGCGGCGTCTTGGAAGTGTTGAGCACCACGATCTCGTGGACCAGCACCTCGATCTCGCCGGTGGGCAGATTGGGGTTGGCGGTATCCTCCGGGCGATGACGCACGGTGCCGCTCACCATGATGGGCCACTCGGGGCGAATGTCCTCGGCCGTGTGGAAGGCCTGGCCGCCGGAGTTGTCGGGGTCAAAGGTAAGCTGGGTGAGGCCGGTGTTGTCGCGCAGATCCACAAAGATGAGGCCGCCATGGTCGCGACGGCGCCATACCCAGCCGCAAAGCGTGACGTCCTGGCCAATGTCTTGGGCGCGGAGCTGGCCGCAGGTATGGGTTGCCATGGAGTAAGAAGACACGGTGAAATCCCTTCGTCTTGCCGCCCCCTGCAGGGTCGGGCGGTGAATGATAGACGGGGCGCTTCAGGCGTAGACGGCACCTGAGCGCACGCGGTTATCTATCATAGCAACGAGGCCGCGCTCTTGGGGCTGCTGCCCAGATTCGCCAACAGTTGGAAAGGAAGCGGAAACCCATGTACAACGCTGCGGTATTCGATTTGGACGGGACCATCCTGGATACGCTGGACGACCTTCAGCTGGCGCTCAACCATACCCTGGATGCCCATGGGTTCCCGCTCTACACGTTGGCCCAGGTACGCGCCATGGTGGGAAACGGCTTGCGCAAGCTCATGCTGGATGCCTGTCCTGCTGGCACCCCGCAGTCAGAGGTGGACAGCGTCTTCGACGACTTTTGCGCCTACTATGCCATCCACTGCAATGACCACACCCATCCCTACCCGGGCATCCCCCAGATGATCGAGCATCTGCGCGCTGCCGGCGTGAAGTGCGCCGCCGTGTCCAACAAGGGCGACTTTGCCGTGCGCGAGCTTATGGAGCTCCACTTTCCCGGCGCCTTCGACTTTGTGCTGGGTCAGCGAGACGACATCCCCAGAAAGCCCGACGCCGCCATGGTCTACCTGGCCCTCGACTCTATGGGCGTCTCTCGCGACGCTGCCTGCTACGTGGGCGACTCCGAGGTGGACATCCTCACCGCAAGAAACTCCCAAATCCCCTGCATCTCTGTGACCTGGGGCTTCAGGGATCCTGACTTCCTTGCCGAGAAGGGCGCCACCCTCCTGGTGGATACAGTGCCTCAGCTTGAGGAGGCCATCTGTCAGGGATAGGGCGGCTTATAGGACCAAAAGCGTGCTGTGACAAGGGGGTGTTGACCTGCGTCAGACCTACGTCAGATCTGCGCCAACACCCCATAACCTGTAGGCCAAATCTACCTTCATTGTTTACAAGTACTCTTTGCGCTCAAAAGGGGGGCAGTGTGAAAGCAGGGCTGCTTTCACACTGCAAAACCCCGGCTAAATCATGGAAGGTCAAAAGCAGGCCTGCCTGTGAGATGGGGACGCAGGACAGATGAGGTTTGGACTGGGCGCTACTTCATGCCTACTAAGTACTTTCCATGCATTCATGCCTACTAAGTACTTAGTAGGCCGATTTCGCCCAAAATCTGTGTCACTTTTTATTTAAGTACTACATCACCCAAGCTTACAGAGTTGGTTTCATATTAAATTGTACTTAGTAGGCGCGTGCCGGAGGAAATGTACGGGGAAATGTGCTTAGTAGGCGCGAGCGCTGTCGCTCTTCTGCATCTTGGCCCCGCAGACCCCACAGATCGCCTTCTTCATCGAGCCCTGCAAATCCTGGATGCAACGACTCGATTCTGCAGTCTTTATCTGGGGCAACACTGCATTTGATAGCACGCCCGCTGCCCGAGTCCCCGTGTTCAAATTTGCCTTCCGGATTTAAACACCCAAAAAAGGACGTTGACCTGCGTCAACGTCCCAATTCACAGCATGCTTTTTGTCCTGTAAGCCCGAAAGGTGGTAGGCCCAGGTGGCCCACCGCCTTTGAATGCAGATAAAACAATCAGCCAAACCAGGACTCTGGTTATGTGGCCGGCGAGTCGAAGGCTGGGGTTACTCCTCCTCCACCAGGCCCATCTCTGCCTCTACCTCGGAGCGAGGTTTGGTGCTGGCGTAGAAGGTGACCTGGTCGGCAACGTCTTCGACAGTCTTGCCGTCAAGCCAGGGAAGGCCTAAAAACTCGCCGATGGTGGGGACGAGCTCGGAGCAGTCGGTGTAGTGGCCCTTGTGATTGAGGACCGAGGTATCCTGGGCGCGCCAGTAGTGAGCGTTGACGTCGGTGAGGTAGTACATGGCGTCATCTAGGCCCATGTAGACCGAGTGGTTGTGGCTCAGGTAGTTGGCGAGCCCGTCGTAGTTCAAATCGAGCGCTTCTTCTGCTCTCACACCCATGGCTGGTCCTTTCCTCGAAGGGGATAAAAAACGCGTTGCCAAATGTGCAGGGGTCGTGCGTAGATTCGATGCTAGCCTACCTCTGGTGTATCAGTGGCAGATTCTTGAAAGCTTGCAAAAAACAATCCGTGAACGATGCGCCATTGGCTGGAAGCGGTTTTTGGGGCTTCTTGGCGCGCGTTTTGTGCTATAGGCTACTGGTTGCGCGCTTGATGGGATGGCGGGGCTTCTCGGTCAGAGGGCGAAGGGGCACGGCCCACATGCGCAGCGGGATTAGCGGCGCGTGCCCGCGGCGGTGTTGACGTTGACGAAGCAATCGGGGAAGTCGGAGATGAGCTGCTCGATGTAGGTGGCGTAGTTGGAGAGGTACTCATGGATGGCGGTGGCCACCTCGACGCGGTTCTCGCCGCCGTTCTCCAAAAAGCCCAGCACTTTGCGGAAGGGCTCGGTGGATGGTTTGGTGTAGCCAAAGAGCACGCCCATGTTGCAGCAGCGCCTAAAGGAGCAGCCCGTCTTTTGCAAAGACTCCCAGACGTAGCCTTTGGCTGCGGCCTCGTAGGCAGTGCGGTGGAACTCCTCATTGAGCTCGATGTATTTTGCCTCGTTGTAGGAGATGGCCAGCGACTCGTCCATGGCGTCTACCAACCGGTGCAGCTCATCCAACGTAGGCTGGGTGACCACGCGGGCCAGCTGGGTGACCACCAGAGGCTCCACGGCCACGCGCATGTAGAAGGATTGACGCAGCTGGCTTACCGAGATGCGTGAGACATGGGTGGCGCTTTGGGGGGCCACCTCTACCAGAGAGCGGTCGCGCAGAAGGCCCATGGCCTCATGGACGGGAGTGCGGGAGACCTCCAAGATCTCTGCTACCGAGGACTCGCGGATCCAGGCTCCTGGCGGCATATAGAGCATGAGGATGTTGTAGGAAAGCACCCGGTAGGCATAGGCCGAGCCGGATTCTTTGTCTTTGCGAGGAAAGATCCGCATGCAGTCTGCCGCGCTTACTCCTGCGCGGCCAACAAGTTTAGTGCGAGGCTCTGGCATGCCACTCTCCTAAGGACTACGGCTCTCTATGAAACCCTAGAATATCAGTTTTCCTGAAGAGATGCCTCTGCCATCGGCGAGCTGTGGAGAGCTGCTGACGAGCGATCCCTGGTTCAAGGGAGATGACGGGGTCTTTGAGGGGCGGTCGGCTGCCGAGAAACGCCGCCATCCTCAACGTCAGGCCCCCTGTATCGAAAGAAGGGGTGTCTCCCTTAAAACATGCCAGTCGAAAAGTAAATTAGGGTTTACTTCTCAAAAGTTAGCTGTATCATACAAATCGAGTTAGCGATGTATAACTTTGGAGATGACCAGCTATGAATAGCGCAACTCTATCCTTCGCGTCGCGAGAGACAGGCAGGCGCCGCACGGTTGAGGCGTCTGTTGCGAACTCTGGGGGCGGCACTTCTCTACCCCTTTCGCTGGCCAAGCCGGGATCTGTGCTCACGGTGCGCAAGGTGCGCAGAGGCGCGGCTGCCCAACACTTGGCGAACCTGGGGTTTGTAGAGGGGGCGCAGGTGCGGGTGGTCAACCAAACCTCCACGGGCACCATTGTGAGCGTCAAGGGATCGCAGCTAGGTCTAGATCGCGACACTGCCTGCCAGGTGATGTGCAGCTAGAAAGGCGCGTCAGTCAGCGCAGCCGCACGGGTGATGGCAGCGGCAAAAGATTTTGCAGCTGCCTGCCATAACGAATCAACCTGCAAAGAAGAAAGGAGCCCTCATGGCCCATCCTCTCACATTGGCCCAAATTCCTGTGGGGCAGTCCTGCAAAGTGCTCAAGCTCACGGGGAGTGGCCAGCTCAAACGCCGCATCATGGACATGGGCATCACCAAAGGAACCCGCGTGGACGTCAAGAAGGTGGCGCCTTTGGGCGACCCTTTGGAGCTCACGGTGCGTGGCTACCAGCTGTCCATTAGGAAAGACGAGGCGGCACTGGTGGAGGTGGAGCCCACTGCCCGCTAACGAGCTTTGAATTGGTAAGGGTTTGTCGGCAGCAGGCCCTGGCTCCTGCATCTAAAGGCCTTTAAGGCAGAGGGTCGCCCGCCCTCAGCGCTACGAAAGGGAACATCTTGGATACAACTTTGAACATTGCCCTGGCGGGAAACCCCAACTGCGGCAAGACCACCCTGTTCAACGAGCTCACCGGCTCCAACGGTTACGTGGGCAACTGGCCCGGCGTCACGGTGGAGAAGCTGGAGGCGCCGCTGCGCGAAGACAGGCACGTGGTGCTCTGCGACCTGCCTGGCATCTACTCGCTCTCCCCCTACTCGCCGGAGGAGGTGGTGAGCCGCGACTATCTGTTGAGCGGGGAGCCCGCGGTGGTCATCGACGTGGTGGATGCCACCAACCTGGAGCGCAACCTCTACCTCACCACCCAGATCTTGGAGTGCGGCCTGCCCTGCGTGGTGGCCTTGAACATGGTGGATCTGGTGGAAAAGGCTGGCGACAAGATAGACATCCAGGAGCTTTCGGCTTGCTTGGGCTGCCCGGTGGTGCCCATCAGCGCGCTTCGCCATCGCAATCTGGGCGAGCTGGTGGCCGCCGCCAAGCATGCTGCTGCCGAGAAGGGCCAGCCCCCGGTGGCAGATCTCTTCTCGGCGCCGGTGGCTGGTGCGGTGCAGGAGATCTCCCAGGCGATCGCTGGCTTTGTGCCTCGCAAGTCCCAGCTTGCCTGGTATGCGGTGAAAGCCTTCGAGGGAGAGCGGCAGGCGCTGGAGGCGCTGGGATTGCCGGAGGCCTCTGTGGCCGCGGTGGATGCGGTGCGCGCAGGCGTGGAGGCCCAGCTGGACGACGACGCCGAGTCTCTGGTGACCAACGACCGCTATGCCTGGATCGAGCGCCTTATGGACCAGTGCGTCACCAAGGCGCCGCAGGCGCTCACCACCTCGGAAAAGATCGACCGCGTGGTCACCAACCGCTGGCTGGGGCTGCCCATTTTTATAGCTGTGATGGTTCTGGTGTACTTCTTGGCGGTCTCCACGGTGGGCACCTGGGGCACCGACTGGGCCAACGACGGCCTCTTTGGCGACGGCTGGCTTGCCAACCCTGCCCAGGCTGCAGCCTATGAGGAGGCTCAAGAGGCCTATGCCGAGAAGGACTACGGTTCTGTGGTGGATGCCTACCTAGCTGCCGCCGAGGAAGCCGGAGTGGACGCTTCCGGTGTGGCTGAGGCCATCGAGCAGGGTGACAGCGCTGTCGTGGAAGACTTCGCCTCGCGGGCAGCGGCGGCTGGCGTGGTGGCTCAGGATGTGCCCCTGCATGATGGGGACGGCAACTTCTTGTCCACCGAGGGCGATGTGGTGTCGGCCAATGCTGCCGATGAGCCCCAGCTCAAAGACGGGCAGGCGCTGGCCTATCATGAGCCGGTGGATTCGGCGGCATTTTTGGAGGCCGCCAATGCCCAAGAGCCCATTCCTGGCGAGTACGGCTGGTATGTGCCGGGCATCCCGGCAGTGGCAGGGGAGTGGCTCGACAGCCTGGGCGCTTCCGACCTGGTGAAGTCTTTGGTGTTGGACGGCGTGGTAGGTGGCGTGGGCGCCATCTTGGGCTTCTTGCCCCAGATGATCGTGCTCTTCTTGCTGCTGTGCTTCTTGGAGGACTGCGGCTACATGAGCCGCGTGGCCTTTGTGATGGACCGTGCCTTCAGGCGCTTTGGGCTCTCTGGCAAGAGCTTCATCCCGCTGCTGGTGTCCTCTGGCTGCGGCGTGCCCGGCGTGCTGGCCACCAAGACCATCGAGAACGACCGGGATCGCCGCATGACCGTCATGCTCACCACCATGATCCCCTGCGGCGCCAAGACCCCAATCATCGCGCTATTGATGGGTGTGCTTATCGGCGGCACCAAGGGCTGGTGGATCGCCCCCTTCTTCTACTTCTTGGGCCTGACCGCGGTGATTGTGAGCGCCATCATGCTCAAGAAGACCAAACCCTTCGCCGGAGAGCCAGCCCCCTTTGTGATGGAGCTCCCGGCCTATCACCTGCCTGCGGCCAAGGCGTATTTCCTCCATGTGTGGGAGCGTGTCTCGGCATTCATCAAGAAAGCCGGCACCATCATCTTCGCTGCCAGCGTAGGCATTTGGTTCTTGTCCAACTTTGGGCTGGCTGGCTGGGAAGGCGGCTCGGGCGCCTTTGGGTTCTTGCCCTCCATGGCCGATGCGCCCGAGAACTACATGGACTTCTCGGTGCTGGCGGGCGTGGGATCGGCCATTGCCTGGATCTTTTCCCCGCTTGGCTTTGGCACCTGGCAGGCGGCGGCCTGTTCTCTGTCTGCGTTGATCGCCAAGGAGAACCTGGTGTCCACCTTTGGCGTGCTCTTTGGCCTGGGCGAGGTGGGCGAGGGCTCCACGCTGCTCTGGGCCACCTTCCAGCAGATGTTCACTGTGGCCGGCACCTTCTCGCTGGGCGCCATGCTCGCCTTTGTGGCCTTCAACATGCTGGACGCCCCCTGCTTTGCCGCCATAGGCACCATCAGGCGCCAGATGGCGGACCCCAAATGGTTCTGGGCCGCCATTGGCTACCAGTGCGGCTTTGGCTGGGTGGTGGGCCTCATCATCAACCAGCTCTGGGAGCTTTTCGCCCTAGGTCGTTTTGGGGTCTGGACAGTGGTGGCGCTGGCGGCGCTGGCAGCCATTCTCTTCCAACTCTTCCGCCCCATGCCCAAGTATGGGCAGCACGCCGCCAGGGAGGTCAAAGAAGCGGCCTAGAGGGCTGCGAGGCTTGCGGCCTTGCGATCCCAGTCGCGCTACTTATAGGCACATATGCAAACGAGCGTTCTCTCTGCACAGGCGTTCCCGGCTTCCTCTCCGCCGGGAGCGCCTTTTTGTTGCAACGGCTAATGGGTGCCCGGTCGCAGCGAGCGCAGTTCTCGGCAACTCTACGATCTCGAGCGAACACTTTGCGACCTATTGAGAGGGCGACGTGTCGTAGATGCGCAAGTGTTTAATCCTGCGATGAAACATTATGTCCAAAGTAAAGAAAAGGACATTCAAAAGTTGTTGCTATACGCTCGCGCGCTTGGAGTTGAGAAAAAAGTCCGCAACTATCTGGGGGTGTTGTTGTGAGAACTAAGAATGCAATGCAGCTCAAAGCGCTCATCCGCAATCGAGCGAGGGAAGAGAGCGTACCGGCTCAGCTGGTGATGCAGAATTACCTCATCGAAAGACTGCTGGAGCGTATCTCGCGCTCTTCTTGGCGTGATGTTGTAGTTATTAAAGGAGGCATCCTCATAAGTTCGCTTGTGGGCGTGAGCAAAAGAGGTACTAAGGATCTTGATACTACAGTACAAGGTGTTCTGCTTACTCATGAGAATGCAGAACGAGCTTTTCGAGAAATTGTCTCAGTAGGTGTAGATGATGACTTTGTATTTGATTTCCTTCGAAAGGAAGATATCAGGGAACCTGATGACTATCCAGGCATTCGCGTGCACCTATTAGCTTGTTATGAAGAGATGCGATCGCCGGTAACTGCAGATGTGACCACGGGAGACAGGATCACTCCTGGCGCCATCGAATACGAATACCCACTATTTTTTGATAAAAAAGCCATTCCGATATTGACCTATCCTCTTGTCACAGTAATGGCTGAAAAGATTGAAACTGTGATCAGCCGTGATGTGGGCAACACTCGACCTCGTGACTATTACGATCTCTATATGCTTTGGAAGACCAGATAAGCAGAGATTGACATTGACCTGCTTAAAAGGGCGCTACTGTCATAAAGGTGCCATTCTGGCACGCAGCCGCCGCATTGTGACTGCCAACCATCAAGTGCTCATGGATTGGGTGGCCTCCGAGCCTCACCTCTCGGTGGTGGAGCCCGAGGGAGGCACCATCGCGCTGGTCTACTACGACTACCCTGTGGACTCCTACGAGTTCTGCACCCGCATGGCGCAGGAGACAGGCACCCTGGTCACCCCTGGCGACTGCTTCGAAGAGCCTCGATCCATGCGTTTGGGCTACGCCTATTCCGACAACCCCGAGGCTCTTCGCGAAAGCCTTGGCGCTATCAGCGATTTCTGCCGCATCGTCGAGCGGGAGCAAGAGCGGCTCTAAGGCATGCCGGACGGCAGCATCTTGAGGGCTCATCCTCAAGATGCTGCCGCTTTTCGCTGCGGTGTCTTTGACAGCCCAAGCGTCGGTCAACGCGACCTTCGAATCACGCAGTCTCCCCACTCACGCCGCCCCGACCGTGCGCTTAAAAAGCCACCTGCAAAAACATCTTGAAGCGCTCCGGCGCATAGACCGCATGAGGCACATTGGCGGGCATGATAATGGACTCACCTGCGGGAATATCGTAATCAACCCCATCAATGGTAAAACGGCCCAGGCCATCCAGCACTGTTACCAAGGCATCGCCGCCGCTGGAATGGGTGCCGATCTCCTCGCCCTTGTCAAAGGCAAACAGTGTCATAGACACCGCATCGTTTTGCACCAGCGTCTTGGAGACTACCTGGCCGTCCTGATAATCTACCAATAGCGTCAGGTTAAGCGGGGTGCTCTTCTCAATATTCTTATAACCAGCCATCAATAATCCTTCCAATTGTCCTCATGCGAGCTCTCGCAGGCTCGTGTGTTCACAGCTCGTTCCTACCTCTCATTACGGCCCTTATACTCCTGCCGAGAAAATACCCACAACTTAGTAGGTATTAAGAGGTGGAATGCAAGCTGTCAGAGAGGGAACAAACCCTCCAACAATAAACAGCTACGAAGGAGTGGCTATGGCAAGCTGGCAGGAGCGCTACGAGGCTTCTAAATGGATCAACATCGTCTTTTGGGTGTGGCTGGTGGCTGAGATAGCGCTCACCGTCATGAGCTATGCGGGGATCGTTCCTCTGGCAGATTATTGGGGCATCTGGTTTATAGGCAACGCTATCGTCGATACCGTGTTTGTAGTACTTTTGGCCATGGCTGGCCAAAAGGGCATGGCCATTGCCTTTGCCGTCATCTCGGTCCTTATCCTTATGCCCTGGCCTCTCTAGGAGCTTTTCGCTAAGCCTTATGGCTGATCGCTCCTTCTCTAGAGATGCGGGTAAGGGCTTAAAAGCCGCACAGGAGAATCCATGCTATCAGAGCAGGGCCTTGCTTCTACCATCGCAGAGCTTACCGGGCGCGTTCAAGATGGAGAGGTAGACTTTGTGCCTCTCCAGCAGGTGCTGGCCCGTGGGCTGGGAGAGCCTGTCTACTTGGATTCTGATTGCATCTACTTGCGAGGCATTGGCGCCAACGACGGTTTTTTGTGGGCTGCCGACCCCAGGTTGGCAGCCCAAGTGCTGGGCGACTATGAACCGCCAGCGCTCTTGGCGGTTAC
This sequence comes from Olsenella sp. KGMB02461, assembly GCF_012584445.1. Taxonomy (GTDB): domain Bacteria; phylum Actinomycetota; class Coriobacteriia; order Coriobacteriales; family Atopobiaceae; genus Leptogranulimonas. The sequence goes on along the minus strand of NZ_JABAHI010000008.1, from coordinate 927,541 downwards.
AGGGAGAGAGGCACAGCAGGCCGCACAGCAGGCGTACCCTGGTCGCTGCACGCTTATAGAGCATCTTGTCTGCGCCTATCTTGAGCCCCATGCCCCTCATGTGCAGTCGCCGCTCTGCGTGCGGCCTCTCACGCCCGACTATGCCCAGACGGTGCTTTCCCACTATTCGCATCCGGAGTTTTTCACGTTGGAAGAGATCGTTCGCAGGCTGGCGGCAGGCACCGTCGACGGCGGCTTTCTGGGGGATGAGCTTGTAGGGTTTATCGGCCTTCATGACGAGGGATCCATGGGCATGCTGGAGGTGTTCCCGCAGTATCGCGGCAGGGGCTTTGCCCGCCAGCTTGAGGCGGCGAAGATCGGCGCGCAGCTAGAGAGGGGATTGATCCCTTGGGCGCAGATCTTCCCTGACAACACGGCCTCCATAGCTTTGCAAAAGGAATTGGGGTTGCGTTTTGGACACATGGCCCAAGGGTTTATGCAGTGCAGTGAATGATTCGATAGTAGAAATAACTATTCAGGGATGTGCTTGAGGGTGCGCCAAGGCTTAGGTGCTTTCAGCAATGAAAAAGGCCGAGAAGCCCCTCGTCTGAGGGTTCCTCGGCCTTTGGGTCACTATGAGGATCTCAGGGGCCAGGCTACTTGGCTTTGCCTTGGTTGGCCACAGCATCGATCTTTGCGGCGATGGTGGCCGGGTCGCCAATGTACTCCTTGGAGATCACATTAAAGTCTTTATCAAAGGTGTAAACCAGGGGCACTCCCGTAGGGATGTTCACTTCCAAAATCTCTTCGGGCGTGAGCTTGTCAAACTCCATTACCAAAGAGCGCAGGGAGTTGCCATGGGCGGCGATTAGGATACGCTGGCCGGCGCGCATTTGCGGCTCGACCACCTCTTGGAACCAGGGCCACACGCGGGCGATGGTGTCCTCCAGGCACTCGGCGTAGGGGATCTGGTCTTTTGGCACGTGGCGATAGGCGGGCTGGGCATGGGCGTCGCGGGGGTCGCCGGGCTCCAGCGCAGGTGGCCGCACGTCGAAGGAGCGGCGCCAGATCTTCACCTGCTCGTCGCCGTATTTGGCGGCGGTGTCGGCTTTGTTGAGGCCCTGGAGGGCGCCGTAATGGCGTTCGTTGAGCTTCCAGGTCTTTTCCACCGGGAGCCAGTCGCGATCCATGGCGTCCAACACCAGGTTGAGGGTATGGATGGCGCGCTTGAGGTAGCTGGTGTAGCACAGGTCAAAATCGTACCCGGCGTCTTTCAGGGCCATACCGCCGTTGTAGGCCTCGTCGCGGCCCTTCTCGGTTAGGTCCACATCGGACCAGCCGGTAAACAGATTGGCCTTGTTCCATTCGCTTTCGCCGTGCCTGATGAGCACGAGCTGCATTGTCTCTTGGGCCATGGAGATTCCTTTCTTGGGGCTTGCAGAGAGGCAGAGGTCTCTCTAGGATGGAGATAAGTAAACCATGGGTAACTTAATTGCTACCCACATCCTACCCGATCCCCGTCAATGAAGCCGCATCGCGTTAAGCTCCATTGACTCCCTATCTACCCAAGGAGTCCCCTATGATTGACGCCATCATAATTTCTTTAGTTGTCGTGGGCGTCGTCTGCGTGATCCGCGCCCATCTGCGCGCCACGCTTTCTGGCCAGTGCTCCGGATGCCCCTCGTCAAAAAGCTGCGCCACGCTCTCGCACTCAGGGGACGGGGCTGCTTCCTGCTGCATCGCTGCCGAGAAAACCCTCCATTCCATCGATGAATCGGTGGCGAAGGCCACAGCGAGCGCCCCACAAAAATCCGACGCGCCCTCCTGCTGCTCCAAGTACGAGGGGTAAGGGCTTCTCGGCACAGGAGAGTTCTGGCTTGCTCCTGCATTTTTGGCTACCGTCTGCCCTTCATATATGAGAGATGAAACAGCGGCGAAACACGTCTGTGCGAAGGTTGAGCTAATTGTGGACGTATTCCCTTCGCACAAACGAGGTGGACATGAGTAATAGCAGCAAGGATATCGATTACGTACTTCGAACGGTAGAAGAGCGCGACGTGCGTTTTGTGCGCCTGTGGTTTACCGACGTGCTGGGCAATATCAAGGCCTTTGCTATCTCGCCAGAGGATCTGGAGGAGGCCTTCGAGGAAGGCATTGGGTTCGACGGGTCCTCGGTAGACGGCTTTTCCAGCATCCTTGAGTCTGACATGCTGGCCTTTCCAGACGCTTCCACGTTCCAGTTCTTGCCTTGGCGCCCCTCCACCAATGCGGTGGCGCGCATCTTCTGCGACATTTTGACCCCGGATCGCCAGTCGTTCGAGGGCGATCCGCGCGCTTGCCTCATGCGGGTCTTCCGCTTGGCAAACGATCGCGGCTTTGTTCCCAACATTGGGCCTGAGCTGGAGTTTATCTACTCTGAGACCGGTGCGGTGCCCGTGCCGCTGGACAATGCCGGCTACTTTGACTATGCCCCCACCAACTCCTCCCGCGAGCTGCGTCGCGACACGGTGCTGTCGCTGGAGCGCCTCTCTATCCCGGTGGAGTACTCCTATCACGCCATGGGGCCCTCCCAAAACGGGCTGTCCCTGCGCTATTCCGAGGCCGTCACTGCCGCAGACAACATCATGACTGCCCGCTTCGCCATCAAGCAGGTGGCTCAAAACTACGGATTCTATGCCTCCTTCATGCCCAAGCCTCTGCAGGGCCGTCCCGGATCCGGCATGTTCTTGCAGGAGTCGCTCTTCGACTCCGATGGCGAGAACGTCTTCTGGGGCGCCACCGACACCCTCTATCACCTGAGCGACATCGCCCACTGCTACATCGCGGGCCTCATCAAGTACGCCCCTGAGTACATGCTGCTCACCAACCCCACGGTGAACTCCTACAAGCGCCTGGTGCCTGGCGGAGAAGCGCCCACCTTTGCCACCTGGGGCCGTCGCAACCGCAATGCCTTGGTGCGCGTGCCCATGCACAAGCCAGGCAAGCACCAGTCCACCCGCCTGGAGCTGCGCGTGCCCGATCCCTCGGCCAACCCTTACCATGCCATTGCCGCCAGCGTGCTGGCAGGCCTCAAGGGCATCGAGGAGGGGTTGGAGCTTCCGCCTGAGTACACCGCAGACCTGGGCTCCTCGCCGGCAGAGCTGGCAGCTGCCGGCTTCGAGCGCCTGCCCCGCAACCTGGGAGAGGCCATCGAGAGCTTCCGCCATTCCACGCTCATGCGCGAGATGCTGGGTGACCGCACCTTCGACTTCCTGGTGGAGGAGAAGAGCCGCGAGTGGGATTCCTACAACGCTTCTGTCACCGATTGGGAGATCAAGAAGTATTACGGCGGCTATTAAACGGCAGCGCCTCGCAAGCGCATTATAGAATGCCTGGTAAAGCCCTCGCGCAGTGTCGCTGCACGAGGGCTTTTTGGCGCTCTTGAAAAAGCTGTTCTAGGCCGGCAAAGAAAAGGTCTGCGACCCGGCGTGCGCCTGGGTGCGGGAGACTTCAGGCGTGAAATATGCCACTTGAAGCGGCAGCGGGGTTTCTTGGCAAAGGAAACAAGAAAAAGTAATGGGCTAGTTGGTCTAGATGTTGATAGGTACCCAGTAGCCTATGGCGCGCTTTGACTGGGAAACTCAGCAGGCTGAAACACAAGATAAAAACAACCTGAATAATTACCCAAAAAAGCCTGAAGAATATGCAACAGGATATTTCTAATTTGGGGAGTACAATAGACCAAACAAGATAAAGAAATTAGAAACAAACTCCCACTATATATCTAGGAATATAGAAGTCACGATGCGCTGGCAGCGACGATCACCTCACAACTTCATAGGCTTGTTAGGTCGGCTTTTGCTCCAAGGGGGAGTGCTAGATTGTCCACCAGAACGTCCCAACGCACGTTCAGAAATCTGATTGTGATTGGTGTGGCTGTGGCCCTTATGTGCGGTGTGGCCATTGCGGGCTGCAAGCCTCGCAGCATGAGGGAGGCCCAAACGGCCTACGGGCTAGTGAATCCTGGAACGCTGACCGTGGCCTGCGACTTCGCCTCTCCGCCTATGAATTTTTACGACAACTCAGGAGCCCCTCGCGGCTTTGAGTACGAGCTTTTGCAGACGGTGGCCGATCGCTTGGGACTCAAGGTAAAGTACATCGAAGACACCTCGGTTAAAGACATCCCAGCGGCGCTCAATGAGCACAAGGCGGACATGGGCGCCTCGGCCATTGTGGTGTCGGATGTGGGCACGGTCTCCGACGGCGTCATCATCGGCCGCCCCTACATGGCGGTGGGCCGCGACCTTATCATTGCGCGCGATGCTGAGCGCACAGACCTGGACGATTACAACGACCCTTCGGTCACCATCGCGGTAGATGCTGAGTCTGCCAGCGAAAACTGGGTGCGCAACCGCCTGCCCAAGGCCCAGATCGCCCAGGTAAAAACCGCCGATGAGGGCCTGGTGGGCGTCACCGAGGGCACCTATTCCGCCGCTGTCTACGACGACGTCACCGCCTCGTACCTGTTGAGCGGCACCTACACCAACCTCATGGTTGCCAACCATGTGCACAACGCCGGCCAATACTGCTTTGTCTATCCCGAGGGCTCCGCCACCTTGCGCGACGACATCGATCAGGTGATGCAAGACCTGGAGAGCGAGGGCTATATCGATTCTCTCGAAACCAAGTGGTTCGGGTCGGTCCTCGACTAGCCTCTGCCGCCTCTATCTCGCCCCCTATCCCATAGCCGAGCTGCTCTTTTAAGGCAGCTCGGCTTTTGCGTTTGATACATTCTGGCGATCTTGCAAGGGTTTTCTTACCTACCGTTTGCCGATAAGAACAGCCACCTTATACCAGGCTCCTCGGTATCCCTTTGTGCGTCGGAGCTGGAAAAATATGCAAAACAAACCTGAATAACACTCAGAAGATGCATAAATATTTGGTTTCAGGCCCGTGGGGAAGGCACTTTTTTGAAGCAAATGGGTGCAGGGGTGTTAGTATCATCCCCATATTCTGACGACGCCCTACTTTATGCGCACGTCAAAAGGGTGCCGCACGCAAGGCACCCTTTTGTGGTTGATAGAAGGGAACATCATGAACCACACAAGGAGCGGCTTGGGGTTCCAAGGCCGGCTGATGTGTCTGGTAGTAGCCCTGATGGTCGCTCTGGGCACGCTGGGCATTCTTGTCCCTACCAGCGCTCAGGCCCTCACTGTGAACAAGGCCACTGCTTCGCCTAATGAGGACGGCGGATCAGGGGTCATTGGCGGCATCGATACCCGTCTCACCTGGGAAGCCACGGTGGACGAGGGCGAGACCATCTCGGGTGTGACCCTCAAGCTGCCCCAAGACGGCTCCTTCGACGGATCCAGCACCCGCGTGACCGTGCTTGACGGGCTCAAGCGCAAACCCGTGGATGCCCAAGTGGCGGTCCAAGGCACTGCCTTGCAAGTGGCCCTCTCTGAGGATGCCGTAGGCGGCGACCTGCTGCGCATCGAGGTCACCAATATGAAGTTTCCTCCTGAGGGCGGCGATGTGCAGGTGACCGGTACGGCCACTGTCAACGGCCAAGAGGAAGATCTCACCCCTTCTCCGGCCATCGCCATCATCGCCAACACTCCGCTTCAGGCAGCGGTGATGTGGCTGGACGAGCAGCCTTGGGTGGCTGCCTGGAACTCCAATCAGTTCTTGGGCATGTTCTTTAAACCTCAGCTGCTGCTCACTTCTTTTGCCTCACTCTTCCCGGGCTGGCTGGTGTGCTTGGCCATCGTGGTCATCGCGTATCCCTTTGCCATCTTGCTGGGCCTCGTCTTCGCCTTCATGAAGATGGCCAAGCATCGCGGAGTGCGCGCCATCGCGGTGACCTACATCAACATCTTGCGTGGCACCCCGCTGTTCTTGCAGATCTACATCATGTTCTTTGGCCTGCCCATGCTGGGCATCAACATCGACAACAATGTGTTGGGCGTCATTGTGATGGCGGTGAACTCCTCGGCCTACCTGGCAGAGATTTTCCGCGCCGGCATAGAGTCCATCCCCCGCGGCCAATATGAGGCAGCAGAGTCTTTGGGCATGAACTACATGCAAACCATGACCTGTGTCATCCTGCCCCAAACCGTCCGTCGCGTGCTGCCTACCGTGACCAGCGACTTTATCACTGGCTACAAAGACACCTCGCTGCTTTCCTCGGTAGGCGTCATGGAGCTCATGATGTTCTCCAAGAACCTCACCACGGTGACGGGCAACATCACTCCTTACATCGCCGCGGCCATTTACTACCTCATTGTCACACTGCCCCTCATTCGCATCGTGTCCAAGGTGGAGGCTCGCTTGGCCCGCTCCGAGTCTGGCGGCGGCCCGCGCCCCAAGGCCGGCGCCCCTAAGGCAACCGGCGTAGAAGACCGCGATGCCGAGGTAGTGCCTGGCACTGCCCAATGCGCCGCTACGCCCCAAGACAAGGCGTTGGTGCTCGCGGGGATGCCAATGGTGGAGGACGCCTGCCAAGTAGCCGTCGCCGCCCCTGCGGCAGAGGAGATCCCTGCCTGGCGCCTTCTGGCCTCATCCGTCTTTGGAACCGTTCCCTTTGGCGCCGCTTCTTCGAAGGGGGAGAGCCATGAAGTCTAAAAAGACCGCCGTACCCGAGGTCGCCCCAGCCCTCGATGGCGATATGGCCGCCAAGCTGGCCTATGAGCACGACAAGAACCTCACCACTCACCACTTTGTGGAGGGCGAGCATCCCATGGTGCGCATCGAGCACCTCAACAAAGCCTTCGACGACAATGTGGTGCTAAGAGACGTGAACCTCAACGTCTGGCCGGGTGAGGTGGTGGTGGTTCTCGGCCCCTCCGGATCGGGAAAGTCCACCATGCTGCGCTGCATCAATCGCCTGGAAACGCCTACCGCCGGACACATCCTCTTCAAGGACCAGGCCATCACGGCTGCCCACAAGAAGGACTTGTGCGACCTGCGCAAGCACCTGGGGATGGTGTTTCAGAACTTCAACCTGTTCCCCCATCTTTCGGCCAAGGAGAACGTCATGATCGGCCAGACCAAGGTGCTGGGGCGCACTAAAGAAGAAGCCGAGAAGGAAGCCCTTGCGCAACTGGACGCGGTAGGGCTGGCCGATCGTGCAGACTACATGCCGGCCCAGCTTTCCGGCGGCCAGCAGCAGCGCGTGGCCATCGCGCGCGCAGTGGCGATGCACCCGGAAGTGCTGCTCTTCGACGAGCCCACCAGCGCCTTGGATCCGGAGCTGGTGCGCGGCGTGCTGGACGTCATGCGCGATCTGGCCGAGAACTCGGGCATGACCATGATCGTGGTGACCCATGAGATGGGCTTTGCCCGCGACGTGGCCGACCGCGTGGTCTTTATGGAAGACGGCGTGGTGGTTGAGGAGGGCTTGCCAAACGAGGTCTTTGACCATCCAAAAAATGAACGTACTGCGGCTTTCCTGGGAAATATCACTGAGATCTAAAACCAGGGGACTATACTCACCGGAGGTCAAATAAAGCTTGTGACCTGGGATAACGCCGCCATCTTTTCAGCTTCTCCCAAGCTGTGGGGTTCCTGAGGAAATCCTGTGGTAAACTAGCTGACATATTGTGCCAACAAAGGGCTGCACAATTCGGTAGACGGTCATGCCGCCGTATCCAGCGCAGCCCATAGACCTCAAGTGCCCAGAGCCAGCATTGCCGGCTCTTGAAGGAGGCCGGCTTGCAGCACCACAAAAACGTCTTGCTCGTGTCCAGAACCACCCGCCTGCATGAGCGCATGCGCGAACTTTCCCACTCCTTAGATATCTCTATCCTGCTGTCCACTCCTGACACTTTTGACCAGGCAGTGACCTCGGGTCATGAGTTCGACCTGGTAGTCTTCGACCTCTCGGGCGTCACCCCAGAGGTGCAAACCCGCGTCAACGCCTATGTGGTGGGCAATTCTGGCATTCCTCGCCTGCTGGTAGTGGACGAAGACATGCTGCTCAGCCTTCGCATGCCCGTGCAGGGCCGCAGCGACTTCATCTTGCCCGGCGCTTCCGAGGTGGAGTTTGAAGTGCGTATGTCCCAGCTGCTCTGGCCGGGCGAAGAGACGGTGCCCTCAGACTTTGTGACCATCGACAACATGACTATCAACCTGGCCACCTATCAGGTGACCATCGATGGCAACCCCGTCGACCTCACCCTTATGGAGTACTCGCTGCTGTCCTTCTTGGCCACGCACCCCTCGCGCGCCTACTCCCGCGAGGCGCTGCTCCATCGCGTCTGGGGCTTCGAGTACTGCGGCGGCACCCGCACGGTGGACGTGCACATCCGTCGTGTGCGCTCCAAAGTGGGCCCGCAGGTGGCCTCCCATATCGTCACCGTGCGCGGCGTGGGCTACCTCTTCAAGCTCTAATCGCGCAGGTGGGAAGGGCGGGTTTCTTGGCAAGGAATGCCCTGCCTCGTCGCATCAGCTCAGGGTCATCAAGGGTTTCTTGGCCTGCATGAGGCCCAGAAGCCCTTTCTTTGTGGCTTGGTGCCTGCAGGAATCCCTCAGCCATTTGCAATTCTTACCAATTCTTACGAAGAAATGGCTTAGCTGAAAGCCGGCGGTAAATGGGGTACATTCCTTACACCCGTCAACGCAGAGGAAAGGTTTGCCCATGGCCCCAGAAGATCAAAATTCCCTGCACCCAGAAGATCCTTCTCAAGATCCTGCGCCCGAGCCTGAAGCCTTGGGCGATGAGTTTGCCGCCGTCGAGTTTGAGATTCCTGTGCCAGAGCCTTCCGCTCCCCAGCCAGAGGCGCCAGAGGCGCCCGTGCCTTCTGCACAGGATCCCTACAGACCAAAGCCCGCAGCCGCACAGCCTGCCGAGGTGCCGCCTGTGCGCCCGGCATCCCCTGAGCCTGCGCTCCATTTGGGTCACGGGGCAGAGACCGATTCGCTGCTTGAGCCGGCTCCTCGCCACGAGAGGCCGCAGCCCCCTGCGGGCTTGGCGGGCACCCAGCGCCAGCCGCAGGTTCCCACTACGCAGCTGCCGCCCATACACCCCAACCCTGGCCAGCGCCAGGTCCAGGCGCCTCAGGCTCAGGAGCCGCCGGTGCCTCCGGTGGAGCCTCCGCAGAATCCCGGCAGCTCCCAAGACTTTGCTGGCGAGCCTGCGCCTGGGCCGGCCCCCAAAAAGCGTTCGGGCTTCTGGCCTGGCCTTTTGGGCGGCCTGTTGGGAGCCGTGCTTGTGGCCGGCCTTTGGTTTGGCGTGACCCGCTTGGCGCCCGCAAGCTCTCAGGCCACCTCTCCCTCTCAGGCCGGCCCAACGGTAAACATTTCCGCCAACCAAGAAGACGCCTCTACCGCCGAGGTGGTGGCAGCCAAGTGCCTGCCCTCGGTGGCTTCCATCAATGTGGCTACCTCCCAGGGCGAAGGTGTGGGCAGCGGCGTGGTCTATGACACCCAGGGCAACATCCTTACCAACTATCACGTGGTAGAAGACGCCCAGTCGCTGGTGGTGAACCTCAATGGCAAGAGCTACGAGGGCACCGTGGTGGGCTCTGATCCTTCCAGCGACCTTGCCGTGGTGCACATCGACCTTAACGGCGACTCCGTCACCCCCATGGAGATCGCCGACTCCTCCCAGTTGGTGGTGGGCCAGTGGGTCATGAGCCTAGGCAGCCCCTTCGGCCTTGACCAGTCGGTGTCCACCGGTATCGTGAGCTCGCTTTACCGCTCCACCATCCTAGAGGGCTCTGCCGGCAATACCATCTACACCAACCTGGTGCAGACCGATGCCGCCATCAACCCCGGCAACTCCGGCGGCGCATTGGTGAATGCCCAGGGCCAGCTCATTGGCATCAACTCCATCATCCAGAGCGCTTCTGGCTCCAGCTCGGGCGTGGGCTTTGCCATCCCTTCCAACTATGTCAAGAAGGCTGCAGACGCCATCATTGCCGGCAAGCCCGTCGAGCACGCCTACCTGGGCGCCAACGTGCGCACCGTCACCCCGCAGGTGGCCGCTCAGGCGCATCTGGCAGTAAAGCAGGGCGCCTATGTTGACTCCGTCGTGCAGGGCATGCCCGCCGCCCAAGCAGGCCTTCAGGAAGGCGACATCATCACCGCCATCGACGGCGAGGCTGTGACCTCGGGCGACAACCTCATCCTGGCCGTCCGCAGCAAGGAGGTGGGCGACAAGGTCACCCTTACCTACTACCGCGGCTCCACCGAGTCCACCGTCGACGTCACCCTGGGCTCCGACGCCGAGGCCCAGGCATCCCAGGCCCAGCGCCGCCAGTCTGCCTATGAGCAGGGCGACAGCGGCGCAGACGCGCAGGCGCTTCCCAACCGCACTCGTTAACTCCAGGAAGGAGGGCGGGTTTCTCGGCTGCGCCCTGGTCCTTTGCTCCCCCTCTTGCCGCCCGATGCTTCCTTGGCCCTCGCAGGCCCAGGGAGGGTCGGGCGGTTTTTCCTGCCGAGAAACCCTGGCCGTCGCCACCGGTGGGAGCTCTTGCCTTGGCTTCGTGTCCAGAAATGCCTCCATGAAAGGAAGCCAAAGCTTACTTCTCAAAATACCTACTAAAGAGTGGGAATATAATGGTTCGCGTTGGGAAGCCTAGTGAATGCACGGGAGAGGCCTAAAGAACGCGACACGCGTGAGGAGGCGTTATGGATAGCAAACACACTTCTGCTCAAGTGCCTGTGGCGCCAAAGGCTCAGTCTGGCGCGCAAAAGCCTGCCGAGCGCACGGTGGCTCGCCTGGCGGTGGAGGGCATGACCTGCGCCAGTTGCTCTTCCATCATCGAGAAGATGGTGGGGCGCATGCCCGGCGTCGACAACATCTCAGTGAATCTGGCAGCCAATACGGCAACGGTGGCCTTCGACCCGGCTCAAGAAGATCTGGAGACTATCTGCACCGCCATCGACGACTTGGGCTTTGTGGCCAACGTCATCCCCGAGGAAAACCGTGCGAAATTCGATGAGGAACGCCGCGCCAAAGAGCGGGCCTCCGAGCAGCGCGACCTCATGACCTTTGTGGCGGCGCTGGTTCTCACCATCGTTATCGTGACCATTTCCATGACGCCTCTGGGCATGGATCTGGCCATGGGGGTCTCCATGGGCCTCTTTGGCGCCCATGACCACGCCCAGGCCATGTTGGTCATGAACGTCATCGACTTCATCCTGTGCATCCCGGTGCAGTTTGTATGCGGCGCGCGCTACTACCGTGGCATGTGGGGCGCCCTCAAAGCCCGCGCCGGCAACATGGACACGCTGGTGGCGGTGGGCACCACGGTGGCCTTTGCCTATGCGACCTACCTCACCTTTGGGCCGCGTGCGCTCTCGGGCCAAATGGCTCCCTTCGAGACCAGCGCCATGCTCATCACCTTCATGCTGCTGGGCAAGATGCTGGAACATCGCGCCAAGGGCCGTGCGGGCCAGGCGGTGGAGGAGCTCATGGGCCTCACGCCGCGCGAGGCCCACATCCGCCGCGGCGCAGACGTCGTCGACGTTCCTGTGGAGTCTCTGGTGGCGGGCGACGTCGTGGTGGTGCGCCCCGGCGAGCGCATTCCGGCAGACGGCCAGGTGGTCTCGGGCTCCTCGTCGGTGGATGAGTCCATGCTCACCGGCGAGCCCCTCTACCAGGAGAAAGTTCAGGGCGATATGGTCACCGGCGGCACGGTCAACGGCACCGGCGTGCTGGACTTCCGCGTCACTGCCGCGGGCTCCGACACCACGCTGGCAGGCATCGTGCGCATGGTGGAGGCCGCCCAAGGCTCCAAGCCTCCCGTGCAGCGTCTGGCCGACAAGATCAGCGCCGTCTTTGTGCCGGCCGTCCTGTCCATCGCAGCGATCACCTTTGTGGTGTGGATCTGCGTGCTGGCCTCTCAAGGTCCTCTCAACGGCGCTGCAATCGAGCGCGCCCTCATGGTGGGAGTCTCGGTGATCGTGGTGGCGTGCCCCTGCGCCCTGGGTCTGGCGGTGCCCACCGCCATCATGGTAGGCACCGGCCGCGGCGCCGAGGAAGGCCTGCTCATCAAGGACGGCGAGGCGCTGGAAGGGGCAGGCTCCATCACCGACGTGGTCTTTGACAAGACCGGCACCCTCACCCAGGGCATGCCCGAGGTGGTCTCTGTGGCCTGCGACCCTGAGGTCTCTCAAGACAGGGCCATGGCCCTGGCAGCTGGCTTGGAGAAGGACAGCGAGCACCCCTTGGCCAAGGCCGTGCTGCTTTGGGCTGCCGAGAGGGACGTGGCCCCAGCGGCAGTGACCTCTTTTGAGGCCCTTGCAGGGCAAGGCATTGCGGCTCAAGGTCCCGATCCTCTCTCAGGCGAGCAGGTGGAGGTGGCCTTTGGCAACCGGCGGCTGCTGGAATCGCTGGCTACGCCTGTGCCCCAGTGGGCCGTCCAGGACGAGAGCCATGCAGGCACCACCCGCATGTATCTGGTGGCAAACGGCCGCCTTGTCGCGGTGGTGGATGCCCGCGACACGCCAAAGCCCACCGCCCGCGACGGCGTGGCAGCCCTTCAAGCTTTGGGTGTGCGCGTGTCCATGCTCTCTGGCGACAATCGCAGCGCGGCTCAAGCGGTGGCCGCCGAGGTGGGCATCAAGCCCGAGGATGTCATCGCCGAGGTCTTGCCTCAGGACAAGGCTGGCGAGATCCGGCGCCTCAAGGATGAAGGCCGCAAGGTGGCCATGGTGGGCGATGGCATCAACGACACGCCGGCGCTGGCCACTGCAGATGTGGGCATCGCCATGGGAGCCGGCTCCGATGCTGCTTTAGAGGTGGGTCAGGTGGTGCTCATGCACGACGACGTGCGCGACGTCTCCCGCGCCGTTTCGCTCTCCCGTGCCATCATGCGCAAGATCCGCCAGAACTTTGCCTGGGCGCTGGGCTACAACTGCCTGCTCATCCCACTTGCTTGCGCCGGCATCCTGGCCCCTGAGGTCTCCGGCGCCTGCATGGCGCTCTCCTCGGTGTCGGTGGTCACCAACTCGCTGCTGCTCAAGCGCTGGCGCGCCTAGGGCGGCTCGCCTCGGGTTGGCAGCCGGGAGAGTCCGGGTACAGTAGGGCTAGGACACACAAGCAGGGGAGTGACTATGGATAAAGATTCGGCGCGCGCACGGGCACAGGAGCTTCGCGAGCTGCTCGATTACAACGCTTATCGCTACTACGCGCTGGATGATCCAGAGGTCACAGACGCCCAGTTCGACCAGTGGCTGGTGGAGCTCCAGGACATCGAGGCCCAATACCCGGATTTGGTGGTGCCCGAGAGCTATACCCAGCGGGTGGGCGGCTACGTAAGCCCGCAGTTTGCCGAGGTCGCCCATGCAAGGCCCATGTACTCCATCGATGACGCCATGGATCTTGAGGAGCTTGACGCCTGGCTTGCCAAGACCGACGAGGCGCTGGGGTCGACCCCGGAGCACCCGGTGGCTTACACCTGCGAGCTCAAGATCGACGGGCTGGGCGTGGCGGTCACCTATCGCAACGGCGAGTTCGTGCGGGCGGCCACCCGCGGCAACGGCACGGTGGGCGAGGACGTGACCCTCAACGTGCATACCATCAAAGATGTGCCGGTTGAGCTCGACCCCCAAGGACTGGATGCGCTGAGCGTCGCTTCGGGGCCGCAGGCCCAATCGCTTTTGGAGGTGCGCGGCGAGGTCTACATGCCCAAGAGCGAGTTCGTGCGTCTCAACAGCGAGCGCGATCTGGCAGGGCTGCCGGTCTTTGCCAACCCTCGCAACGCGGCGGCAGGGTCGCTTCGCCAAAAAGACCCCCGCATCACCCGCGGGCGCAAGCTGGCCACCTTCATCTATGCGGTGGCCGACCCCTCCATGGTGCATGTCACCACGCAGCAGCAGTTCTTGGAATGGCTTGCCAGCTGCGGTTTTGTGGTGAACGACCACTTCCGCCGCTGCGACAGCGCCGCCGAGGTCCACGAGTTTTGCGCCCAGGCGTTGGCCCAACGCAACGACCTCAACTACGACATCGACGGCGTGGTGGTCAAGGTGGACTCCTTCGCCAGCCAAGAGGCCCTGGGCTTCACCAGCCGCGCGCCCCGTTGGGCCATCGCCTTCAAGTTCCCGCCAGAGGAAAAAGAGACGGTGCTGCGCGACATCCGCGTCCAGGTGGGGCGCACCGGCGTGCTCACCCCGGTAGCCGAGTTCGACCCCGTGGTGGTGGCCGGATCCACCATCGCCCGCGCCACCCTCCACAACATGGACGAGATCAATCGGCGCAACGTGCGCGTGGGCGACACCATAGTCGTGCACAAGGCTGGCGACGTAATCCCCGAGGTAGTGGGCCCTGTCCTGTCCAAGCGCCCCCACGACTCGGCGCCCTTCCGCATGCCTGCCCTCTGTCCCTCCTGCGGAAGCCCGGTGGTGCACGAGGAGGGCGAGGTGGCCTATCGCTGCATCTCCATCGACTGCCCCGCCCAGTCCTTGGAACGCCTGGAACACTGGCAGAGCCGCAAGGCCATGGACATCGACGGCATGGGTCCCGAGATGATCGGACGCCTGGTGGCCGCCGGTTATCTGCGCGACGTGGCAGACATCTACGACAATCTCGATGCCGAGAAGATCGCCGCCTTGCCTACCAGTCGCACCTATCAAACCACCACTAAGACCCATCAGGCGGGCGATCCCATCCTGGTGGGTGCGAAGACGGCTAAAAAGCTTATGGACCAGATCGAGAAGTCCAAAGACCGTCCCTTCTCGCGCGTGATCTTTGGTCTGGGAATCCAGCATGTGGGTTCCTCGGTAGCCGATGCGCTTACCGCCGCCTTTCCTAACTTGCAAGCGCTGGCGAGCGCCACAGAGGAGCAGCTGGCCGCAGTGGACGGCGTAGGGCCAGTAGTGGCCTCTACCATTGCGGAGTTCTTCTCTATCCCCGAGAACATGGAGGTGCTGCGCCGCCTAGAGGCCGCAGGCCTGCGCTTGGCTGACGAAGCCCCCACCGCTCCCGAGCTACCTCAAACTCTGGCAGGCATCACCTTTGTGCTCACCGGATCGCTGGACTCCCTTACCCGCGAAGAAGCCGGAGAGGCCTTGAAGGCCTGGGGCGCCAAGGTGTCTGGCAGCGTCTCCAAAAAGACCAGCTACGTGGTGGCAGGCGCCAAGGCAGGCTCCAAGCTCACCAAAGCCCAGTCGCTGGGAGTACCTGTGCTCGACGAGGAAGCCCTGCTACATATCATCCACACTGGAGAAAAACCGGAGGCCTAATGGAGAGCTCCACTACCGCCGCTACCCAACGCCGTGCCCGCGCCGTGAAAATCCTAGGTCGCATTGCCTCGGGTTTATCGGTACTTATGTATGTGTCTTATATCGCTCAGATCTCCAATAATCTAGCGGGAGACTACGGCTCGCCCATTCAGCCCTTTGTGGCCATGGTGAACTGCATCTTTTGGACTGCCTACGGGTTTTTGGAAACGCCGCGGGATACCCCTATCATTGTGGCCAATGTTCCGGGCGTAATCTTGGGCTGCATCGCCTTTTTGACGGCGCTGCACTAGTGCGGGCGACGTGCGCTTTAGGGTGGGCCCAGTCAATGAGAAGGGGCGCTCCTCATGGCGCAGGATACGCAGAAGAAAAATGTGCAGGAGGCGGCATTGCCGAGGGCGGCGAGCCGGCAGGATGAGGCAAGC
This sequence comes from Olsenella sp. KGMB02461, assembly GCF_012584445.1. Taxonomy (GTDB): domain Bacteria; phylum Actinomycetota; class Coriobacteriia; order Coriobacteriales; family Atopobiaceae; genus Leptogranulimonas. The sequence continues at coordinate 911,972 of NZ_JABAHI010000008.1, read as the reverse complement.
CAGTCCCGCGCGGCTGCGACAGGACCTGCGAAAGCCAAGGGCTCGGCGACAGAGCTTGAGGCCTGCGCCCAGCTGCCCGAGAAGCCTTGGATCCGTGTGCTGGCTACCATCGCCACGGTGCTGGCCGTGATGATGTATGTCTCCTACATCCCGCAGATCACCAACAACCTGGCGGGCAATTATGGCTCGCCGGTGCAGCCCTTTGTAGCCTTTGTGGCCTGCACCATTTGGGCGGTCTACGGTTACTGCAAGCGAGACCGCGACTGGGCGCTAGTGGCAGCCAACAGCCCAGGCATCCTCTTTGGCCTGGTCACCTTTTTGACGGCGCTGCACTAGGCGCTGCTGGCTGGCTTGTGAGCGGAATTACCTGCCATCTGGATGGTTCGCGCTGCTGGTCGCGCGCTACTAAGTACTTCTACTTAGTAGCGATCTTCTATGACCTGCGGTTTTTCTTTTCAGTAAGTACTTTCGGGTGGCAATCGGGTCATTTTGGGGCCAAAAAGTACTTAGTAGCAATTGCCTCGAGACTGTGGGCGCAGCACCTACAGCAAACGCCCCGAGACTGTAAGCGCAGCAAGCGGCACGCGACTGTAATGCAGCAATCGGCGTGGGACCGCGAAGGGCGCCGCACCAGCCGAAAAATGGCAGCTGCGCTAGATCTCTCCGCAAACATTTTGGGCTTCTCACAGCTACATCACCACTTGGTAACAGCCTGCAGCTCGAAACAAGACCGCTAAATTAGCCTTCTAGGCTTGGCCCTTAAGAGCCCATGGGGACACGTGTGCCCAGGCGCAAGCGGCAGCTGTCGAGCTGCATCGCGCTGGCGCTCTGTCCCTTCCATAGATGGAGCAGTCGAGGGAGTTCTTATGACACAAGCTGAGCAGCCACGCACCCTCTGGTCGCCGCAGTTCGAGCACGATGCCTGCGGCATTGGCGCCCTGGCGCATCTCAAGGGCAAGAAGAGCCACCAGATGGTAGACGATGCCTTATCGGTACTGGTAAATCTGGAGCATCGTGGCGGCGTGGGCTTGGAGCGCTCCTGCGGCGACGGCGCGGGCATCCTCATGCAGGTGCCGCACAGGTTCTTCCGCAAAGAGGCTCAAAAAGAGGGTTGCCTGCTGCCTGATGAAGGTGACTATGGCGTGGCCATGCTCTTCTTCCCCCAGGACGATTTTGGGGTTCAAGCGGCCATCCGCATTTTCGAGGAGGGTTGCGCGGCTCACGGCCTGCCGCTGCTCTTTTGGCGCAAGGTGCCGGTGGACGCTCATGACCTGGGGGCTTCGGCGCGCGACACCATGCCCACCATCTACCAGGCCTTCATTGGGCGCCCCGAGTCTGTGGCTGCAGGCGACGACTTCGAGCGCGCCCTCTATGTGTGCCGGCGCACCATCGAGAAGACTGCCGAGAAGACCCACGCCCTCAAAGGCCGCATCTTTTATGTGTGCTCCATGAGCGCCAGGACCATCGTGTACAAGGGCATGCTGCTGGCCACCCAGATGCGCCGCTTCTTCACCGACCTCAACGATGCTGCGGTAGAAAGCGCCCTCTGCCTGGTGCACTCCCGCTACTCCACCAACACCACCCCCAGCTGGGAGCGGGCGCACCCCAACCGCTACATCATCCACAACGGCGAGATCAACACCCTCAAGGGCAACGTCAACGCCCTGCGCGCCCGCGAGCCAGAGCTCTATTCGCCGGTGCTGGGCGACAGGCTCGAAGACGTGTTGCCGGTGATCAACCGGGAGGGCTCGGACTCGGCCATTCTGGACAACGTGCTGGAGTTTTTGGTGATGAACGGCCGCTCCATGAGCCGCGCCGCCTCCCTGCTCATCCCCGAGCCCTGGGACAAGAACAAGCACCTCACCCCTGAGCGCCGCGCCTTCGACCAGTATCAGTCCATGCTTATGGAGCCCTGGGACGGCCCGGCCGCCATCGCCTACTCAGACGGCCGCACCCTGGGCGCTTCGCTGGACCGCAACGGCCTTCGCCCAGCCCGCTACTACATCACCCACGACCAGCGCCTGCTGCTTTCCAGCGAGGTAGGCACTTTAGACATCGACCCCGCAGACATCCTGGAGGCCGGCTGCTTGGGTCCCGGCGAGATGCTGCTGGTGCAGCCCGACGAAGGCCGCGTCCTCTGGAACGACGAGATCCGCAACGATCTGGCGGCTCAAAAGCCCTTCCGCCGCTGGATTGGAGACGAGACCCTCACCCTGGAAGACCTGGCAGCGCCAGAAGATTCCCAAGCTGCCGAGAAACCCGCGCCCTTCAATGGCGCACCCTTTGCCTTCGCCATGGCTCAGCTGGGCCATGGCTACGATGACGTGGATGAGGCGCTGCGCCCCATGGCGGAACAGGCCAAGGTGCCGCTGGCGTCCATGGGCTTCGACGTTCCTCTGGCTTGCCTGTCTGACAAACCTCGGCCTTTCTACGACTACTTCTACCAGCTCTTTGCCCAGGTCACCAATCCTCCCATCGACGCCTTGCGCGAGAGCCTGGTGACCTCCACCTCGCTCTACCTGGGAAACCACGGCAACTTCCTGGAAGATGCCCGCGACAACTGCCGCCTCATCGCCCTGGACGGGCCCATCTTGAGCGAGGACGACTTCGCAAAGCTCTCCAGCTTGGATCGCACGGGCTTCTCGGCACGCACGTTTACGTGCACCATAGCCGCAGACGCTCCTGCGGGGGCTTTAGAGGCGGCCTTGGACCGTCTCTGCCAAGAGGCAGAGGAGGCCATCGCCCAGGACGTGAACATCATTATTTTGAGCGATCGGGCAGGCGCGGACGAGATCCCGGTGCCTTCGCTTTTGGCGCTGGGCGCAGTGCACCACCACCTCATGCGGCGCGGCCTGCGCATGAAGGCCGACATCGTGGTGGATACCGGGGATGCCCTGTGCGCCCATGACTTTGCGGCGCTGGTGGGCTTCTCGGCATCGGGGATCCATCCCTGGGGCGCCCATGACGCCATCCGGCATCTGGCGGCTACCGGGGAGTTGGCGGTCTCGGCGGAGCTGGGCATCCAGAACTTTGACAAGGCGGTCACGGCGGGCATCGTGTCCATCATGTCCAAGATGGGCATCTCCACCATGCAGGGCTACCACGCCGCGCAGATTTTCGAGGCAGTGGGCCTGGCGCCCGAGGTGGTGGACCGCTGCTTCACCGATACCCCCTCGCGCGTGGGCGGCCTCGCCTTCGACGATATCCAGCGCGAGCTTTTCGAGCGCTACCACGAGGCCAAGCTCATCGCCCAAAGCCCTTCGCCTGAGCAGCTGCCTAGCTCAGGCATGACCAAGTGGCGCCCTTTCAACGGCGTCTTTGCGGGAGAAGAGCACCTCATCGACCCCCAGACCATCTATCTGTTGCAGCGGGCCTGCCGTGAGGACAGCCAGGAGCTCTGGGACGAGTATGTGGCCCATGTGCACAGGGCCGGCCGCCCCATGATGCTGCGCGACCTTTTGGGCTTCAAGCCGTTGCCTTCTGGTCCTGTGCCGCTGGAAGAGGTGGAGAGCGCGGCGAGCATTTGCCGCCGCTTCAACACCGGCGCCATGAGCTACGGCTCCATCTCCAAAGAGGCCCACGAGTGCCTGGCCATCGCCATGAACCGCCTGGGTGGGCGTTCCAACACCGGCGAGGGCGGCGAGGACCCTGCTCGCGAGACGCCGTTGGCTCCCGACAGCGCCTCCTGGTGGAAACCCGGCGACACCGCCAAGAGCGCCATCAAGCAGGTGGCCTCGGGACGCTTTGGCGTTACCAGCCGCTATCTGGGCAGTGCGCAAGAGATTCAAATCAAGATGGCCCAAGGCGCCAAGCCCGGCGAGGGCGGCCACCTGCCCGGCAAGAAGGTGTACCCCTGGATCGCCGAGGTGCGCCGCTCCACCCCGGGCGTGGGCCTCATCAGCCCGCCGCCCCATCACGACATCTACTCCATCGAGGACTTGGCCGAGCTCATCTTCGACCTCAAGAACGCCAATCCGGGCGCGCGCGTCTCGGTGAAGCTGGTGGCAGAAGCCGGCGTAGGCACCATCGCCACCGGTGTGGCCAAGGGCGGTACCGACAAGATCCTCATCTCCGGATCCAACGGCGGCACCGGCGCCGCGCCTCGCGATTCCATCTACCATGCCGGCCTGCCTCTGGAGCTGGGGCTGGCAGAGGCCCAGCAGACGCTGCTGCAAAACGGCCTGCGCTCCCGCGTGGTCATGGAGGCCGACGGCAAGCTCATGTGCGGCCGCGACGTGGCCATCGCCGCCCTCTTGGGCGCCGAGGAGTTTGGCTTTGCCACCATGCCCCTCGTCGCCATGGGCTGCCTCATGCAGCGCGACTGCCAAAAGGACACCTGTCCGGCGGGCATCGCCACCCAAAACAAGAGCCTCCGCTGCCAGTTCCATGCCAGCCCAGACCATGTGGTGAACTTCATGATGTTCGTGGCTCAGGAGCTGCGCCGCCTCATGGCAGACCTGGGCTTTAGGACAGTGGACGAGATGGTGGGCCATCCCGAATGCCTGGTGCAGCTGGCAGAGGCCGGCGGCTGGAAGGCCTCCACGCTGGATCTCTCTGCAGTGCTTGCCAACGGCGCCAACGCCTACGGCCTGGATATCCCTGGGGCCGCCGGCCGCCGCTTCCTGGATGAGATGGCCTTTGACCTGGCGCTGGAAAAGACGCTGGATGCCACGCTCTTCATCCCCTATACTGCGGCGGCCCGCCAGCACTTGGAGCCCATCGCCTTCCACGCAGACCTGGCTAACGTCAACCGCTGCGTGGGCACCATGCTGGGTGCGGCAGTGACCGCCCAGCATCCCGAGGGGCTGCCTGACGACACCATCAAGATCCAGTGCACCGGCTCCGGCGGCCAGTCTTTTGGCGCGTTCTTGCCAGCAGGCGTGAGCCTCACTATCACCGGCGATGCCAACGACTACTTTGGCAAGGGTTTGTCGGGAGGCATCCTGGCAGTGCATCCCAGCTCCAGGGCCACCTACAAGTTCAACGAGAACCTGTCCATCGGCAACGTGGCGTTCTATGGCGCCACGGCGGGCAAAGGCTTCATCAACGGGTTAGCCGGCCAGCGCTTTGGCGTGAGAAACTCTGGAGCCACGCTGGTGTGCGAGGGAGTGGGAAACCACGGCTGCGAATATATGACCGGCGGCGTCGCCCTTATCCTGGGCGAGGTGGGCGTGAACTTCGCTGCGGGCATGAGCGGCGGCGTGGCCTATGTGTTCGACGAGTTGAACACCCTGGACGGCCGGGTGAACCACGAGCTGGTCGACGTGCTTTTGGCAGACGAGAAGGACCTGGCCCTCATCCACAGCCTCATTCAGGAGCACGTGAAGCATACCCTGAGCCCCTTGGGCATCAAGCTGCTCTATCGCTTCGAGGTGCTGGGGCCCAAGTTCAAGAAGGTGCTGCCTCGCGACTACGCGCGAGTGACGGCACTGATGGATTCGGCGATGGCTGAGGGCGCAACCCGCTCCGAGGCCGAGGCCATGGCCTTCGACGCCATGCGCATGGGGAGGTAGACCATGGGAAAAGTTGGCGGCTTCTTAGAGTTCGACCGCACGGCGCATGGCGAGCGGCCGGTGGCAGAACGCCTGAAAGACTTTGGCGACATCGCGCTTCCGCTTCCTGACGAGGAGCAGCGCTTCCAAGCCTGCCGCTGCATGAACTGCGGCGTGGCCTTTTGCCAGACCGGCGCCCCCTTTGGGAGCGCCAGGATGAGCGGCTGCCCGTTGCACAACCTCATCCCCGAGTGGAACGACCTTGTCTGGCGCGGCCTCTGGGACCAGGCGGCCGCCCGCATGCGCATCACCAACCCCTTCCCCGAGTTCACCGGACGCGTGTGCCCGGCCCTCTGCGAGGCTGCCTGCAACCTGGGCCGCGACCGAGGCGCCACTGCCATCAAGGACGACGAGCGCGCCATCTCCGACCACGAATGGGCCTCAGGCGGCCCGGCTGCGCTCTTCTCGGCTGCCGATAAACCCGCAGCCTCTGGGGCTGTCACCCCTAGGGAGGCCCGAGCCCCTGCGACGGCCGCACCCACGGCGAAGGTGGCGGTGGTGGGTTCTGGGCCTTCTGGCTTGGCCTGCGCCTGGGAGCTTCGCCGCCGGGGATTCGAGGTGCGCGTCTTCGAGAAGTCCGACGCAGCCGGCGGCCTTCTGCGCTACGGCATCCCTGCCATGAAGCTGCCCAAGGATGTGGTGGAGCGCCGCATCCAGTGGATGCGCGACCAGGGGATAGCGTTCGAGCTCGACTATGACGCAGCCGCAGAGAAGAGCGTTTCTCGGCTGTGCGGCGATTTCGACGCCGTGGTGCTTGCGGCAGGGGCGGGGGAGCCTCGGCGCTTGAGGGCGCCTGGCGCCCAGCTGGACGGCGTGGTGCTGGCCGTGGACTACCTCACTGCGTCCACCAAGGCAGTGGAGGCAGCCGGAGGGGATCGTGCGGCCTATGACCCAGCCATCAGCGCCCAGGGCAAGGACGTGGTGGTCATAGGCGGCGGCGACACCGGCACCGACTGCGTGGCTACCGCGTTGCGCCAAGGCGCGCGCTCGGTGCGCCAGCTGGAGTTCATGCCCCAGCCGCCTGAGCATCGCCTGCCCTCCAACCCTTGGCCCGAGTGGCCCATCGAGCTCAAGGTGGACTACGGCCAGCAAGAGGCCATCCAGGTGCAGGGCGATGACCCGCGCATCTTTGGCGCCGATACCCTGGAGCTTCTGGGTGACGAAACCGGGGCGGTGCAATCCTTGCGCTTTGCTCGCTTGGACTGGTCTGGCGGCGCCCCGGTGCGCATCGAGGGTTCTGAAGAAGAAATCCCTGCTCAGCTAGTGCTTATCGCCATGGGCTTCACCGGCCCTGCTCCGGAGCTCTTGGAAGCCTATGGCGTGGCCGTGCAGGAGCAGCGCCCGCTGCCCGCCACGGCGCCTCAAAACCATCGCGCCCTGCGCACCCCTGACGCACCGGGCCTCTTGACTCCCGTGTATGTGGCGGGCGACACCCGCTCCGGCGCCTCGCTGGTGGTGAGCGCCATCGCCGACGGCCTCCTGTGCGCCAGAGAGGTAGCCGCTGGGCTGGACCGTTAATCTGGGGTAGCTTACCGGGTACCTCGCTGCTGGCTGGCTGCCTCGCGCCATCTGGGGCGGCTGCTGCTTGCGAGTCCATGGCCTACTGGCTGCCCCGTATTGTCTGGGTGGCCGTTCGTATTGCGTACTAGCTACCCTGGCAACAACGGGGGTGTTGCGGAAAATCCGACTTCATCCCTCCGATGTTGTTGGGCAAAACCCGCAAATCTCGCAAAAGCCCAACAGCACAGAAGGGTCTTGCCGGATACCCTCGCAAGCACTGTTGCTCCGCCCGCAGGTCTGGCTTCCCAAGGGAAGCCAGACCTGCGAACTTATTTGCTGCGGGAAAGCGGCAACTGTTCTTGGAGCTCAGGGGCTCTGCCAAGTAGTACAGGTTGGCAGGTATCTCTGCCAACCAGCATAGAATGGAAGACCATGGAGTCTTACAGCCTTCCAATCTAGGTAGATTGGCGCTGGGGTTTTGTAAAACCCCAGCGCCAAATTGGTGTTTGTGGCAGAAGGACATCAAATTATTGCTGCCATCCTGCACAGACTGACAGCCTCCACTGCCAACTAGCACAGATTGGCAGCCGTTACCAAAGCAAACATCCCCCAAGGATCGCCTGCGAGTTTCAGAAATAAAAATACATACCATAAATAAGCATTGATAATAAATAAATAGACATAGACATATTCGGCACACATGAGTCCATATATTTACAGCTATTACAAATAACCTGGTAACAGGTTGCATAACAGCCTATTGGTTTCTGAAAAATAGGCACCCTTTTACATACCTAAAAGTACATTGAAAATAGAATATAGGGGCGTATATTCACTAATACGTGATAAAGTGCGCCAACGCTCACTCGACTCGGCTTGGCGCATCTATTCGAGAGGTGGGAGTCATGAAAGGCCACATATCTAAGAAACGCGCCTTCGCCTTCCTGCTTTCGCTCTTACTGACAGTGCAGATGACGCTGCCAGCAGGTTGCCTGGAAGCCATTGCGCAATCCGTCGTGGGGGAGGGCATAGATTCTGAGCTAATCGTGGTTCAGGATGAGTCTGCTCTCGACCCACAGGTCTCAGACGATCAAGCGGCGCAACTTGACGGTTCGGCTGCCGAGAAGCCCGAACCCCCAGCTGCTGATCTCGAGGTGTCGAAGGAGGCGCCTTCTCAAGCTGAGGGAGATCTCAAGCAAGAGGCTCCTCAACCTGATGCTGAAGCTGCCTCGCAGCCTGTGAAGGCAGCGGCTCGAGCTGCTGACACCACAGTGGGCGGCAGCATGGTTATTTCCGGCGGCGTGGCCGGTACCGACTATACCGTCAGCGGCACCACCGTGGTGGTCAACACCTCAACGCCGTTGACGTTCAAGGGCACCCTCACCAACGGTACGGTGCAGATCAAGCAGGGTGCCTCGGCCAACATCACCCTTGCCGGCGTCACCATCACGTCCAACACCAACAGCTCGCCCATCAACCTCATGGGCACGGGCACCACCCTCAAGCTCTTTTTGGCCGACGGCACTGTGAACAACATCACAGCGAACCTCGGCCAATATTGTGCTGGCATCCACTGCGGCGCGGGATCGACCCTCTACATCGACGACTCGGTAGCCAATTGGAGCGGCTCCACTCACGTGGAGGTTCTCAATGGCGTGGTAGACACCACTGCAACCTTGGACAATGGCACCTCGGTGGCCAAAGGCGACCCGGTCACCCGTCTCGCCAGCTCCAACCCCGGCTCTCTGGTCGTCAAAGGCGGCTATGGGAGCGGCGCCATTGGATCTGGCAGTAACGAGAACGCCGGCAACATGATTTTCGACGGCGGCACCATCACCGCCTATTCCGCAGGCGGCCATGCCAACAATGGCGGCACCAATGCCAACCAGAATTGGAGCTCAGGCACGGGCATCGGCGCCGGTGCGGCAGGTGGCGCCACCAATATGTGGTTCAACGGCGCGCGTGTGGCCGCTTACGGCTCTTACCATGGCGCAGGCGTGGGTGCAGGTTGGTCCAGCGGCTCTGGCGGTTCGGCTCAGACTGGCGCTGTGGCTGGCAGCGGAAACTCGAAGTGCGGCAACATCTACATCAACGCTGGCTATCTTACCTCCCAGGGCTACGAGCACGGCAACGCCTTCGGCGGCGCTTGCGGCACCAACGCCAACCAGTGCATCATCCGCATCACCGGTGGCACCTTGCACCCCTCCTCCTATACCGGCAAGTTCGATATCGGCGGATCCGGCGGCTACACCATCGTCACCGGCGGCTCGGTCTATGTGAGCAATAAGAGCAAATTTACTGGCGTGGGCGATACCGCCTTCAACACCCAGGGCGTGGCCACGTGGAGCGATGTCGCCGCCCTTGGCGGTTCTTTGCCCACCACCGACAAAGTCTTTATGCTCACGGTGGATCTTTCCACCTCCTCGGAGAAGCTCAGCAACGAGAAGCTCGAGGACTTCAAGCTCTTCATCGGCGGCGAGGATGCCCATTACGGAGCTCCCACCGAGTTTGAAAACGGTAAGCTCTACCTCTGGCTTCCCGAATGGGTGGCCAAGCCCAATGCAGAAAAAGAAGTGCGTATCGAGATGTCTGTGCGGCAGGCCGACGGCACTGTGAAGAAAATCGACCCGCTCTTCATAGCCAAGCCCTCGTCTTCCGATACTACTCAGACAGTGAAGCGCTATATCGAGTTCGACTTCCCCGCAGACTACGCCAAGACGCTGGAGAAGGACTATGACGGACTGCCTTTCCCAGCCCTTACGGTGGATGCTGCTCATCCCATCAATATCGAGCGCAAAGTGGGAGACAGCATCGTCAAAGAGACGCTCAACAAGCCAGAAGAAGTCAAGTTCAAGTACCAGATGCTCGCCCAGAACGCCGAGGGCGAGTGGGTGCCCACCGGCAGCGAGTCCGAGGAGGGCGCGGCAACCCTTCCTGCCGACACTGGCCGGTTCCAGGTGACCATGACGTCCTACCAGTACGCCAAGGACCCCAACTACGCTGCAAGCTATTGGGGCCACCAGGCCAAGGGCGTGGCCGTCATCAACCCTGTGCCGGCTGTGCTTACCATGGAAGCTGCCCCTGAGTGGGGCAACCTGGCAGACGACGGCACCTGGACCCCCATCACCCAGGAGAACGCCGACGCCGGCCTGGCTGGCAACCGCTTGAAGCTGCAGTTCAACATCCGAAGCGCCAACACCACGGCCCTCACCTGCGCCGCCCCCACCGGCTCCTTCCAGGTATCCATTGACGGAAAGAAGGTAGGAGAGCCTATTGCCCTCACCAAAGAAGCGGTGGAGGCCTCCAAGGGCTCGACTATCGCCAACCCTGATATCTCCGTGACCTCCACCACCGGCGGCACCGAGACGCGCCATGCCACCCAGGTGACCTACTACTTCGACCCCACCAACAACGACGCTCTGCTCAAGGCTCTCGAAGACGCCTCCAAGGGCGGCGAGCACAAGGTGAACATCGAGTACGTGGCAGATAAGAACTACATCCAGGGCGTCGACAAAAACCCCGACAACGCCAAGGAGGACGACACCTTCATCGTCCCCGTACCTCCTACCACCAACGTCAACCCTGATCCAGACGGTCCCAAGGTGGACATCGAGGATCCCGATCCTGATAACCCCGACAAGCCCGATCCTGACAACCCCGATGATCCCTCCAACAATGGCACCAAGGTGCTTCATAAGTCGATAACCGTGAAATATAGCGACTTCAAAGAAAAGAACCTGGGTCTCACCTTCGAGTCAAGCTCCTCCATGCCTATGACCTGCAGCACCGCCAATGGCGCGGTGGCCGAGCTTGTGGCGGACAGCGACGGCAATGTGCTCGACGCATCAGGCAAAGTGAACATCAAGGTCAACAGCTGCGGCACCACCCGCATCGTCATGGAGCAGGCGCCCAACGCGCTTTACACCGGCACCAAGGTCATCTTGGACGTCCATGTCATCCCTGACGAGTCCTTAAAGCCCCAGGTGCAAATCCGCTTGGTCACCAACAACCTCACCCATCCTGGCGAGCCTGCGCGCCCCGGCGACGAGATCGAGTATCTGGTCACCGGTCTCAACCTGGTCAAAGGCTCTGCCTGGCAAACCGCCAAGCTCCTCGACACCATGGATCCTCGCTTGGAGCTGATCGAGGACAGCGTGAGCATTACCGACAATTACGCTACCCCCGATGTCTCCACTCGCCTGGGCACCGATGAGTTCTATGCAGCTGCTGCCAATGCAGGCTTCAAATGGAGCGATTTCGATTGGGATGCGCTGGCGGCAGAGGAAGGCATAGGGGACGGTCAGTACACCTTCGACGAGGCAGCCTCCAAAGTCACCAGCTCCGTGGGCACCGTATACGGCGGCCAGTCGGTAACCATGCGCTTCAAAGCCAAGCTGGCGTCCGGCACCGCCAACCGTCCGCAAAACCCCGACGACCCCAAGGACATCGAACCTGGTCCTGGCGGCGAGGGCACCTACGGCGTCAAAGAGAATCCAGCCCCCGGTGAGACCCCCAAAGATCCCACACCTCTCGATCCCAGCGATCCCAAAGACATCCTGGTCATAGGCGACGGCGCGAAGGGCGATCCTGACAACCCAGAGGATCCCGACGACCCCAACAATCCCGATAACCCCAGCTATGATCCCAACCCCACCGATCCCGGCTCCATTCCACCGCTGCCTGTCATCCCCAAGGATCCGGTAGTGGATCCAGGTCCTGACGATCCAGATGCCGAGCCCGACGTCACCATCGGCAAGGTGGCCGAGAACCTCACCCATCCTGAAGCCAAGCATGCCATGGTGGGGGATAGGATCTCCTACACCATCACCCTGTCCAACCAGGGCCAAGACACCGCCTGGTACTCACCGGTCATCCGCGACACCCTGCCTCAAGGCCTCGAGTTTGTGCCAGGAACTCTTAAACTCACCGGTGTCGATGGCACTACCGTCGACGTCAGCGACGCCGCCTATGTAGAGAAGACTCGCACTATCGCCCTTTACACGGACGATCTCTACGGCGGGGAGTCGGTGTCTCTGGCCTTCGAGTGCGTGGTAACTCCAGATGCCCAAGGCACCGAGGGCACCAATGTGGCCTTCAACTTTGGCCAGACCCCTTCCGACCGCTGGAAAGAGGAGCATCCGGATCCTGATCCCGATGACCCCGACAATCCTGACAACCCTGATAACCCCGACAATCCAGATCCCAGCGACCCGGACAACCCTGGCGGCGATCCCGACAATCCAGATGACCCTGACAATCCAGATGATCCCGACAATCCCGACAAGCCGGATCCCAAACCTCGGCCAAAGCCGGGCGACCCCTTCGTGCCCGATCCACCTGCCGGCACCGATCCGGATGATCCTCACTACGATCCTTGGGATGACTTCGATTGGGACGGTTACCCCAAGAACACTCCGTCGCCCAAGCCCAGTGATCCTGCCCCTACGGGCACTGAGCCGGGAATCATCCCTGCCGACCCGGCCGACGAAGGTCTTGCCATGGCCCTTGCCGGCGAGAACCTCACCCGCGACATCTCCCACACTATGGTGGGCGACACTATCCGCTATACCGCCACTTTCACCAACACCCAGGACCACACGCAGCTCTACGACACGGTCCTTCGCAACCTGGTGCCTCAAGGCTTGAGCGTCGTTCCCGGCTCCATCCACGTGGAAGTGCCCAACATCGCCACCCCTGCCACCTTCCGTCTGCGCCTGGCGTCTCCCGTGGGCGGCGTCGAGACCTTCTCGGCAGCAGAGGAAGCCCAAGTCCAGGCATTGCGCCAGGCTCCTCTGGCTCTGGCTGCAGAAGACGGGGATGCCTCTCTGGACGTCCAAGAAGCCGAGAATCCCGAACCTTCGCAGGAGGGCTATCTCACCGTCCCTGTGGCTGATGAGGCTTATAACGCCACGAGCCGCACCATCGGCGTGCACTCCGGGCATATGCCTGCGGGGACTTCTGTACGGCTGGTCTATGAGGCCACGGTAGAGCCTGAAGCTGCAGGCAAGACCATCGTCGACCATGCCTGGGGCCACGGCTACAAGCCCAGCTCCTACGACGTGGACGGCGAGCAGCCCACCATTGGCAAGGCCTTCGCGCCTGCAGGCGGCCTTGAGCTTTTCCTGGCTCAGGAAGGTCTGGCGACTCTGCCGGCAGACCACGAGATCCCCGTGAGCGAGATCATCGACTCCGAGGACATGGTGCTTTCCAAGACGGCCCAAGACCTCACCACCACCTCGGGTGAGACCTATGTGGGCGACAAGATCCTCTACACGCTCACCCTTGCCAACAACACTGCGGGTTCGGTGGTCTACGACGCTGTCTTCGAGGACACCCTGCCTCAAGGCGTCGCCATCGACGAGTCCTCCATCTCCCTCAAGACTGCCGCCGGCCGCACAATGAGCTGCAGCAATGTCTATGACGCCGCAAGCCGTCGCCTGGCTGTGGTTGCCGGCGATATTGCAGGCGGTCGCTCGGCCGTGCTCACCTTCGAGGCCACAGTCACAGAGCAGGCGCTTTCCAATGACGTAGGCAATGTGGCTCGAGCCTTTGGGACGCAACCTTCGCAGATGCCCGATGACGAGAGGACGCCTCTCGATCCTGGCAGCCGCTTTGTCCCCACCCAAGGTTGGGATGCGTTCCTGGCTTCCGACGAAGGCCGTCTCCAGGTGACCAGCGGGGACCCTGTCTATCCATCCCCCCAGGCTGGCGTGGCCAACCGCACCAAGGTGACAGTGCTCCCTGCGCGCGGGAGCCGCATCATGCCCAAGACCGGCGATGTCGCGACACTGGCGCCGCTGATGTCGCTCTTGGGAGCCGCCTCTGTCGCCCTTACCGCAGCAGTGCGCCGCAAGCGCTTCTAGCATTCAGGAAGTAAAGCGCCAAGGCCGCAAGCGCAACCGATAGTCTCGCAAAGTCCAGCATCCCTCAACAGGGGTGCTGGACTTTTTTGTAATCAGGATCGAGGTTGCCCAATAACCCCTTATGCATGCACTATATATACACATAAAATGTAGATATACAAAAATATAAAACTATAGCAATTAACCTCGTCAACTAGTGGCATAAATTAGTGGATTCTGTTACGTGAAAATATGAGTTATCAGAGTATATTCAGAGATAACTCTACTTTTGGGCCCCTAGGCGATCAGGGTGCAAGACCTGTCGCCGCCCTCTGAGCCCTACGTTTCTCATGAGAGGCAGAAGTATGAACGCATCAATGATCAAGAAACGCATTTTTGCCTTCGCGCTCACATTCCTGCTGGCTACTCAGATGTTCGCTCCGGGTGCCGCAATGCAGGTGCTGGCCGATGAGCTAGGGGCGCCCTCTTCGGGCCCTGTCGCTTTGGCCGCCTCGGAGTCTGAGGCAGCCCCCTTGGCCCCGGAGGCATCGGCAGACCCCGCGCCTTCTGAGGAAGCCGTTCCAGAGGAGAGCCAACCAGAGGCTCCAGACGCCCTTCCTGCCGAGAAGGACGCACCCTCCTCGCAAGAGGCAGCTCCTGTTGCTGAGGTGAGCGTGGAGCTAGTGACGCCTTCTGTGAACGACACTGCCGATGTAGTGCTCAAAAAGGCCGCTGCAGCTGCGGGTGTGGAGACCGACTACGGTGGGCTCACCATCTCTGGTGGCACGGCTGGCACCGACTATGCGCTGGAGACCGTTGCTTATACTCGCATTGGCCGCGGCAGCAACGAGGATTCGCAATACCAAGACGGCCGTAGCTTTCCTACGGGGAGCGCTAACACCCAAAACATATCCATGCTGGTGATCAAGCAGAACGGCACCTATACCATCCGCAACACCGCCGGCGCCGGCACTGCCGTGTCCACAGGCATCCGAGTGGCCCCTGGCGTCCATGCCAACATCGTCTTCGCTGGCGTGAACATCAACAGCAAGTTCCCCATGGACATCGCAACCAACTCCCATGTTTCTGGCAATGGCACCTCTGAGGTGTCAGAGGCAGATGTGGCCAATAAGACCACTGTGCATATCACTCTGGCGGATGGCACTGCCAACACTCTTTACAACAGCAACTTCGCCACGAAAGACACGGGCAGCAACGATACCTCGGCTGCACAATTTCCCGGCCTTCGCTGCGGCGAGGGCTCGGTCCTGGTGATCGACGACGCGGTGACCAATGTGGACACCTCCGGAAACCCCATCACTCCCGAGCAGGGCATGATTCCTGCGGGAGTCAGCTATGTCTCCAAAGAAGGCACAGTGAAGACCTCGACGGGGAAGGGCTCCGACCTGGCTTCCAGCCTCTCTAACCTCGAGAGCGCCAACCCTGGTTCTCTGGCGGTCTACAGCGGCGTCCGCTCTGCTGCCATTGGCGGCGGTCCTATCGAGAATTCTGGCGACATGACCTTCAATGGCGGCAACATCCGAGCCTATGCCCAAGACCCCGGCGCCATTGGCGGCAATCCCAGCGGCAACGGCTCTGGGTGCGGCATCGGCGGCGGCCATGCAGGCGGCGGTACCGCTACCACCTTCAATGGCGGCACTGTGGATGCGAGCGCTTCCTACCACGGCGCTGCCATTGGCGGCGGCTGCACCTATACCGGCGGCATGTCACGCAGCACTACCACCTATCCTTTGCGGGATGCCCTCATCTCTCGCACTGCAAATCACACCATTGCGGGCGACATCACCATCAACGGCGGCTATATCAAGGCCCAAGGCTACTATCACTCCAACGCCTTTGGCCAAGGTTGCGGCGGCACCAACACGGGCCATACCATCCTTATTACAGGCGGTACTCTGGAGCCTGGTTTTGGCGGCAACCCTTCATTTTTGGAGATTGGCGGAAATCAGGGCTATGTAGTCATCACCGGCGGTTCGGTGAAATGCACTCCCGGCCGTTTCCAGGGCAACGACAACGATGGCTTGGCCTACGGCGACCTCGAGCACAAGACCAAGGTGTCCATGATGACGGTGAACGTGGCGCCTAAGATCGAGTCGATGGCCAGCGAGGCTGGAGTGACCCCCAATCTCAATGCCCATCTTGAGTCTTGGGAGCTCTTGCTTGACAAGTTCCCCACTACCCCGCCTTATGGAGCCCCGGCATCTTTCCTTCAGGGCAAGCTCTATCTATGGCTGCCGGCCGGCACGAACCAAGATCATCAGATCGATGCCAATTTCCACTATTACGTGGGCGACAAGCTCCTCTCCTCTAACACCACGTTGCCTTCCGGTTCTTCAGGCTCCGGCGACACTGTGGCCAAGGAATGGGAGCACTTCACGCTGGACGAGACGTTCATCAAGCAAAACTGGAGCAAGTACTACGACGGCGAAGCGCTGACCCCTGTGGACGTGCAAGCCAATCCTATCAGGGTGGAGAATCCTGCCGGCGGAAGCCTCAACGACAACAAGGCCATCAAGTACAACTTCCAACAGGTGAACGAGGACGGCGAGGCTTTGAGTGCTGCGGTAACCGGCAGCCATACCCCGTCTGACGCCGGCCTCTACGAGATCGAGGTGCGCTCCGATCAATATCACAACAACACGACATTCGCCCAAACCTATTGGGGGCATAGCGCCACAGGACAAGCCGTCATCTACCCCGTATGCTCGGCTACTACTGCTGAGGTAAAGCAAGGCGTCACACTCACGTACACCGACCAAGACGGCAATCAGCAGAGCAAGACTTACACCGCCCCCACCTGGGCGCAGGACGACAATGCGGGCAATTTCAACGCCGCTACCAACAACCACTTGGTAGTGCCGGTGGATATTACCAGCGGGCTGCTGCCAGATGGCTCCGGCACCATGAGCTCTGCCAAGTGCAAGGCTCCCACCGGCCGCCTGCAGCTTTATATCGATGGGCGCAAGGTAAGCGAAGCCCACGGCGGCGTCATAGAGCTCACCCGCCAAGATATGGAAGACGCCAAGGCCGCCAACCAGTGGATCGAGAAGGACGACGCGGGCCGCGAGCATTCCATGGCCTACTTCAACCTCACCCGCTCGCAGCTAGAGGCTTTTGGCCTTGCCGATAAAAGCGGCCAAGGCAACGAGCATACCGTGTTGGTGGAGTACACCAGCGCCAAGGAAGGCGCCGCGCCGCGCGACACCCAGGAAGATGAGCCTGCAGGCCCAAGCGATCTCAAGAAAGACGGCCCAGGCGAGCCCTTTACGCCCGCTCACAACGATTCAGCCTATGTGAACTACTACGCTACTACGAATCCGACACCGGCGAGTCTGTGGTCCAGATCGACCTTGCGGTCCCTGACTTCAAGCTCTTCAACGAGGACGGCACCGGCTACGTTCCCAATGGCGAGGGTTTGGAAGACAGCCAGCAAGCAGCCAACGATGCCAAGCTCAAGCTCGACGAGGCCCACGAACGCGATGTGGTGGTCAAAGAGGGCGACAACGACAAGCGCACCAACATCCGCGACGACATCGAGGTCAAGAGCTTCCGCGACGAGGTGGATGATGACGGCAATGTCACCGCGACTCACCAGGATTGGTTCCCGCTCTATGTGCAGACCAATTCCATTGGCGACATCGAGTTCACCAGCTCCAACCCCACGGTGATCGATATCGAGGAGAATAGCTTCACCGCCAACCGCACCTATGTGGAGAACAAGACAGACTACGGTGTGGCGGCCAAAGCCAAGGTTCTCTCGGCAGGCAAAACCACCATCACCGCCACGCTCAAGGGCACTGGCGCGTTCTCGGGCGCAACCAAGTCCTTCGATGTCTATGTGTTCCCCGACCTCGCAAAGAAGCCCGAGCTTTCCATTACGCAAACCACTTATGACACCACCCGAGAAGACGGCACCATCCGCCCCGGCGATGTGCTGCGCACGGTGGTCAAGGTCACCAATACCACGCCAGACTCTGCATGCATCGACCCGGTGGTCACCATCTCGGTGCCTGCTGACGCCCTCTTCAAGAAGCTGGTGGCCGTCGATCCTCTGGGCAACGAAATCGACCTCACCGACCAAGTGAAAGACAAGATCAAAGACGGCGTAGTCACCGTAGACTCGCTCACCACCATCTTTGGTGAGGAGACCTATACCCTGAAGATGGATGTGGAGGTAAAGACCAGCGTCGTCGACTCTGCCAACCCCGACCGCACGCCGCAGCTTACCAGCGAGTCTTCTGCCAAGGGCATCTACGGCGTGAACAAGGACCAGTTCGACTGGGACAACCGCCTCGACAAAGACGGCAACCCGGTAGATAAGGTCACTGCCGCCGCGGACCCCACCACTCCCGATCCCAATCCTGCAGATCCTAAAGACCCGGTCAAGGAGGTGGAGGATATTCTCGGCGGCGATCTGATTGACCCCACGCCCGACCCGGACAACCCGCCCACTGACCCAGTGAAGCCCGGCGTGCCGGTGGACAAGGTCACACCTGGCTCTCCGCTGGACGATGCCAGAAAGCCGCTGCCCACAGACCCTTCCAACCCTGATGCGGATCCCAAGCCTGACCCTGACAGCCCTGAGCCCATCAAGCCCGACGACCGCATCGTGAAGATCGGCGACAAGGACGATCCCAAGACCCCCGAGGACATCGCCAAAGAGGTCGAGGAGCAGATCAAGAAGAAGCGCGAAGAGGATCCTGAGGCAGACCATGTGGACATCCCCGTGGTCATCGAGCGCGACGACCCTGCCAATCCGGACGGCGACCCAGAGCAAATCACGGTCATCGTCACGGTGCCCATCCCCAAGGACGACCCTTCGGACGACCCCGCCAAAGATCCCGACGACCGCGACGACCACGACCTGGTAGTGGTTCCCACCGATCCCGATCCTGACGCAGGCGACATCTCCATCACCAAGACCTGGGCCAACGCCACTGCCGGAGCCGATAAGCGCGCCAACCAAGAGATCGTGCAGGTGGGCGACCAGCTGCTCTACACCATCACGCTCACCAACAGCAAAGCGGGCTCGGCCTATTACGGCGCCAAGGTGGTCGACGAGCTGCCCGCCGGCATGGAATACATCCCCGGCTCCATCGAGGTCACCACCAACCTGGGTGCCAAGCTGACCCAGGATGACTTCACCGCAGACTACAATGCCGCCAGCCGCAAGCTCTATATCGCCGTAGGCCACATCTATGGCGGCGAGTCTGCCATCGCCACTTTCAAGGTGAAAGTCACTTCCGAGCGCCTCAACTACAACGAGCCTCAGACGTTGCCCAACGTGGCGCGCGCCTTTGGCACCAAGCCCACCGACACCGTCAAAGACCCCGAGCCCGATCCGGACGACCCAGACCATACCCCCGAACTTCCCAAAGAGATCAAGATTCCCGACGGCACCCCTGGTCCCTTTGGCGACGAGAACCCGCCTGCCGACGACCCGGCAGACAAAGACCGCGATCCCGAGAAGCCTGCCGACATCACCCTGGTGTACACCGTCAAGGTGAAGAAAGTAGCCGACGATGCCGAGAAGACCGCAGTCTCCCGCGAGGAGCTTCTGGGCACCTTGAGGGATCTGGCCAAGGCGGACGGCCACGACCTGTCTTCGACGCCTCAAACCCTGGATTTCCATGCCAAGGAGTCCGAGCTCAAGCAGGCTGCCGCCGACGCGAGCGATCTGGCAGGCGAGGTCACAGGCGACGAATCCACCGCGCTCACTGCAACCGGCGAGTCTACCCTCACCACCACCTTCGTGCGGCCCAGCGGCGCCAAGGTCACCGCGGTGCTCCATCACATCGTGTGGGACGAGGAGGGCGGCGAGCCTGAGGACAAGCCGGATGCCTTCAGCGCCGACACCCAGGTTTCCGAGAACATCAGCAAGGGCACCATCACCCAAGAACAGCTCTTCGAGCGTGCGCTCAATCTGGCCCAGTCCAAGGGCGGCCTCAACATCCCGGTGGGCATGAAGCGTCAAGACTTCAAGCTCATGCGCCAGAGCGCCGACGGCCAGTGGGTGGAGGTGGGCGCCGACGAGCCCATCGACCTGTCCCAGGTGGGCACCTACAAGTTCGAGGCCAACTATGCGCGCGAGGCCTCAGACGGCGTGCGCGCTATGGCAGGCCCCCTGTCGCTCACCTACGGGCTCTTCAAGTCCGGCCCTCAGAGCGAGAGCGGCCCCGGCACCTCTGGCCCAATAGCGCCTTCGGATCCCGATCCTGCCAAGGTGCAGGTCTCCAAAGAGTCTGCCAACACCACGCCCCATGAGGACGGCCAAGTGCACGTGGGCGACCTTTTGTCCTACGAAATCACTGTGTCCAATGAGGACGAGCCTTCCACCTGCTGCTATGACTTGGTCATCTCCGACGAGCTCCCTGAGGGCCTCGAGGTGGTCTCCGGCTCCCTCAAGATGGTCCTGCCGGGCGGCGCCGAGAAGGAAGTGCCGGATTCGGTTTACGACCCGCTCTCCCATTCGCTGTCGGTCTACGGCGGCTATCTCAAGGGAGGCGAGACCATCAAGCTGCGTTTCGACGTGCAGGTCGCTCAGGAGGCCGAGGGCAAAGACATCGGCAACCATGCGGTGGCTTCCTATGTGAATCCCTCCGACTCCACCACGGCCACCATCTTTGGCACCGAGCCTCGCCCTGAGCCTGGCGAACCTGCCAAGACCAGCGATTTCGCCAACTCGCTGTCTACCGATCCCACGCCGGCTGCCTATCCCAACGACGCCACCGGCCCGGTGCTTCCTGCAGAGGTTCCAGTGGATGCGGCCAATACGCTGAAGCCGGCGCCGGCGATCCTAAGGCACATCCTTCCCAAGACCGGCGATGTCGCCTCTGCCGCTGGATGGCTGGGCGCCCTGGCTGCCGCTGCAGTGACTGCCACGGCGGCGGTGTGGCGCAAACGTCGCCACGAAGCCTAGATCCTAGGTCGAGGCGGCACGGGTTTCTCGGCAACGGGGGCCGCTGGCGATGACGCCTTGAAGCCCTTTCGCAATGCCCTCCCTTCTCATCTTTTGGATGCAGAAGAGGGGGCATTGTTATTAGTACAAAGATAAATGACCGCTGATAAAAAGACATATTTGCGAGAGAAGAGGCGACTTTGGGCTTTTCGTCGGTAATTTGGGGCAAATCAGGGATCGAGGGGGTGGCCCGCGGCGGCGGCCCGTCATAATGGCCATAGATGTGTGGGTCGCCATAGGAAGGGGACCCTTGACGACACCTTGACCAATGGAGGTTAGACATGCTCGTCAACGCAAAGCAAATGCTCGACAACGCCGTGGCCGGTCACTATGCCGTAGGCGCTTTCAACACCAACGACCTTGAGTGGTGCCGTGCCATCATGACGGCTGCCGAGGAGACCCAGTCCCCCCTCATCATTCAGTGCTCCATGAGCGCCGGCAAGTACCAGACCGGCTACAAGACCGTGTCTGCGCTGGTCCACGCCATGTATGACGCACTCGACCTCACTGTGCCCGTGGCCCTGCACCTGGATCACGGCTCCTATGACGCATGCCTGGAGTGCATCGACGCCGGCTTCACCTCCGTCATGTATGACGGCTCCCATGAGGAGAACTTCGACGTCAACATGAAGAACACCGCCGAGCTGGTGCGTATCTGCCACTCCAAGGGCATCTCCATCGAGGCCGAGGTGGGCTCCATCGGCGGCACCGAGGACGGCATCACCGGCACCGGCGAGTGCGCCGATCCTGCCGAGTGCAAGGCCATCGCAGACCTGGGCGTCGATATGCTGGCCGCCGGCATCGGCAACATCCACGGCCTCTATCCCGCCAACTGGACCGGCCTGCAGTTCGACGTGCTCAAGGCCATCAAGGCCAAGGTGGGCGACCTGCCTCTGGTGCTTCACGGCGGCACCGGCATCCCTGCCGACCAGATCGCCAAGGCCATCGACCTGGGCGTTGCCAAGATCAACGTCAACACCGAGCTCCAGGTGGTCTTTGCCGACGCCACCGAGGCCTACATCGCCGACGGCGGCCTCAAGAAGGAGAAGGGCTTCGACCCCCGCAAGCTCCTGAAGCCCGGCGCCGAGGCCATCAAGGCCAAGACTGCCGAGAAGATCCAGGAGTTTGGCTCTGCCAACAAGGGCTGGAACTAACCTCTCGCTCAAGGCGTCCGCCTGCCGCCTTTGCGCTGCTGGCGAGCCCCAAAAGGCGCCCGATCGCCTTTCACTGACATATCAGGAAGGCGCAATCTCAATTCCCCTTCTCTGAATGCCGAGAAAAGACTTCACTCCGGTGGGGTCTTTTCTTTTTTCAGGGGACTTTTTGTTTACCCAGCTCAAGGGGGTTGTTTTTATCGGCAGGCCCCATTTGCGATGCAGTTTGGAACTGATTTTGCGCCGCTGGCCGCATTTAGGGTCTATGGAGGTGCTGCTCGGTTACGCTTGTGAGCAGATAGGCCCTCTAGAATAGAGAATCCCATGGGATAACACCCATCTCCTGGGAATGCCCAAGCCCCATTCCCCGGCGGCGATCCTCTATTTTTAGAGCCTCGCGTCTAGCCGGAACACTATATATGCAACCAAGAGAGGCGCCATGACGCTAAAAACCAAACTCTGTGGTCTCGCTGGAGCCACGTTGCTGGCATTGTCTCTGGGAGCTGTGGCTCCCGCTCCCGTCTATGCAGACACCGCTTCTGATTTGCAGGCCAAGCTCGATGCGGCCAACGCCCGCCTGGACGATCTCTACGATCAGGCCGGCTCGGTGAGCGAGCAGCTCAACGGCACCAAGGTCAAGTTGGCAGAGACCCAAGCCCAAATCGACGAGTCCAACCAAAAGATCAGCGACACCCAGGCAGACATCGAGGCCAAAACCGCCGAGCTGGCCGAGCGCCGCTCCAACCTTGGCCGCACTGTCGCCCTGGACTACAAAGCTGGCGGCCTGGACTTCCTTTCCATCATCCTCAATGCCAACAGCTTCGATGACTTTATTTCTCGCGTCTATTATGCCGACAAGGTCTCGCAACAGCAGGCAGACACCATTCAGCAGACCAAGGACTTGCAGACGTCGCTGGAGAACCAAAAGGTGACGCTGGAA
This sequence comes from Olsenella sp. KGMB02461, assembly GCF_012584445.1. Lineage (GTDB taxonomy): Bacteria > Actinomycetota > Coriobacteriia > Coriobacteriales > Atopobiaceae > Leptogranulimonas. Next base: position 889,005 of record NZ_JABAHI010000008.1, on the reverse strand, counting down.
GCCACCAAGACCCAGCTGGAGAACCAGAAGACCGAGCAGACCCAGCTATTGGCCGATCAGGAAAGCCAGCAGGCTTCTTTGAACTCTGCCGTCGCCGACGCGGAGGCCTATGTGAACGGCTTGGATGCCGACGTCAAGGCCAAGCTCGCAGAGGAGCAAGAAGCGGCCAGAGTCCAAGCCGAGCAAGAGGCTGCCTCTGCCCGCAACGAGGTGGCTGCCACGGTGAACAACGCCCTGAACAATGCCTCCAACAACGGCGGCAACGGAGGCGGTGCTTCCAACAATGGGGGCGGCAGCTCCAACAACGGAGGCGGTGCTTCTAACAACGGCGGAGGCACGAGCGGTGGAAACTCCGGCGCTTCCGGCGGCGGCTCCTCCTCTGGCACCACTTCGCGCCCTCAGGGCAGCTCCTCTGCCCGCCAAGCCGTGCTGGACGCCGCGTATTCCATGATTGGCAGCCGTTATGTCTATGGTGCCTGCGACCCTGTAGGCCGCCGCTTTGACTGCTCCGGCTTCACCATGTACTGCTTTGCTCAGGCCGGCATCAGCCTGCCTCATTATTCCGAGAGCCAGGCAGACCGCACTCCCAAGAAGCCTGTGAGCCAGCTGATTCCCGGCGACTTGGTGTGGCACAGCGGCCATGTGGGCATCTATGCCGGCAACAACATGATCATCGACGCCGGCAACGAGCGCGTAGGTGTATCCTTGCGCCCGCTCTATGGCGGCCTTGGCCAGTGGCGCGGAGGTTGGCCTGCCTAAGAGGCCGAAGCCTTTCCAAGCTCATAGCTTGCATGTATCAATGCCTACCTCGCAGAGCGCGAGGTAGGCATTCTTTTTACTCGCAATATCGTGGGGCGGCATTCGCGCACGTTGGGGTTATGCCTGCTAAAGCCCGGTGATAGTTGCTGAGTAAAGATTGAGCCAGGAGTCTTTGCGAAGGCTCCTGGCTCAAGCGTGCTTCGTCCAAGGTTACAGGCTGTAGGCCCATGGCTGGTGCCACAGTTGTCGCTTATCGGCAGCTGGGAATCTCCTCCACAGGATTGCCGTTGGCGTCTACCAAAAGGTCTGCCAGCGTCTTTGAGTCCAAGAATCGCGCGGTCACCTCTCCCAGCTCGCGCCAGAGGGGCAGGGTAGGGCACTCGTCGGCGCGGGGGCAGAGCGTGTCGGTGGTGCAATCCAGGCAGCTCACAGGTGTGAGGGGGCCATTCTCGGCAACGCGCAAAATGGCCCCTACGGTGTAGTGCTCCGGGGATTCGGCCAAGCGATAGCCGCCGCCCTTGCCGCGCTGGCTCTTCACGTAGCCCGCTTTGATGAGCAGAGACATGACCTGCTCTAGGTACTTGCGGGAGATGTTTTGGCGCTGAGCGATGTCGCCCAGGGAGACCCAGCCGTCTCGGCGGCCAATGTCGAGCATGACGCGCAGGGCGTAGCGGCCCTTGGTAGAAATGGCTCCGGTCATGCTAACGACCGTCCTGGGGGCTGGCGGCGCTGGAAGTGGCAGCCGCATCGTCGCCCTCGGTGGAGGAGGGCTCGGTGGCGCCGGAGAGCATCTCGTCCAAGGTGCGCCAGGCCAGCTCGGCGCATTTGACGCGGGCGGGCATATGGGAGATGGATTCCAGGCAGATGGCTTCGTCCAGCTCCTCGCGCTCGGTGTCGCTCAGGGTCTCGCCGCGCACCATGCGGCCAAAGAGGTTGCAAAGCTGTTTGGCCTCGGCAGGGGTGCGGCCAATGACCAGGTCGCTCATCATGTCGGCAGAGCCTTGGCTTACCGCGCAACCCACGCCGGTCCAGGAGGCGTCCTCGATGGCGCCGTCGTCTCCCAGCTTCACGTGGAGAGTGAGGTCGTCGCCGCAGCTGGGGTTGATGCCCTCATGGGAGCAGGTGGCACCCTCCAGCTCGTAGTTGTAATCGGGATGACTCACGTGCTCCAGCAGGGCAGGTGTGTAAAGATCAGCGGCTCCCATTGAAGATCCCCCAAACAAAGTCAAGGCCATCGACAAGGGCGTCGATGTCGGATTTATCGTTGTAGAACGCAACCGAGGCGCGGTTGGTGTTGTCTACCCCCAGGCGCAGCAGCAAAGGCTGGGCGCAGTGGTGGCCGGCACGGATGCATACGTGCTTGGTGTCCAGCAGGCTGGAGACATCGTGGGGATGGATACCGTCCAGGTTGAACGCCACCACGCCGTGGCGCTCGGCCGGGTTGGTGGGGCCATAGATGGTGACGTAGGGCAGGCTGGCGAGCCGATCGTAGAGATAGGCGACCAGGGCCTGTTCGCGGGCCTCGATGGCGTCCATGCCCACGGCGTCCACGTAGTCCAGGGCCACCCCTGTGGCATGGATGCCGGCGGCATCTTGGGTGCCGGCCTCGAACTTCTCGGGGACGGGGGCCCAGACGGCCTCGGCCTCGGTCACCGAGTCGATCATCTCGCCGCCGGTAAGGAAGGGCGGCATGGCCTCGAGCAAGTCCATCTTGGCCCAAAGCACGCCGATGCCCATGGGGCCAAAGACCTTATGGGCCGAGAAGGCCAACACGTCGCAGCCCAGTTCTTTGACGTCGATTCTCATGTGAGGCGCAGACTGGGCGGCGTCCACGATGCAGATGGCGCCCTGCTCATGGGCGCGCTCGGCGATCTTTTTCACCGGGTTCTCAATGCCTAGCACGTTGGAGACATGGGCCACCGAGACGATGCGGGCGCGAGGGCCGATCTTCTTGGCAATCTCTTGGTCGGAGAGATGTCCCTCCTGGTCGGGATACATGTAGACCAGCTTGGCGCGGGCCGCTCGGCAGATTTGCTGCCAGGGGATGAGGTTGGAGTGGTGCTCCATGACGGTGATGGCCACCTCGTCGCCCGGGCGAAGCAGCAGTTCGCCCAAGGAGCGGGCTGCCAAGTTGAGCGACTCGGTGGTGTTGCGAGTGAAGATGATTTCACGAGGGTCGTCGGCGCCAATGAAGCGGGCTACCTTGGCGCGGGCGGCATCGATGGCCTCTGTGGCCTCGACTGACAGCTCATAGAGGCCGCGCAGCGGGTTGGCGTTGGAGCTCTCGTAGAACTTCTCCTGGGCTTCCAGGACGCAGGCAGGGCGTTGGGCGGTGGCTGCGGAGTCCAAGAAGAAGGTGCCGGGCTTTGCGGCAAAGAGCGGGAAGTCGGCCTTATAAGGGTTGAGCTGGATGTTCGCGGCCTCTTCTGCCGATAAGTGCGGAGAGGCCGTAAGCCGGGCCGTCTCTGCCAAGTCGCCCGGTCCGCGGGAGCCCACAGAAGAGTCGCAGGCGGAGGCATAGGTCAGGCCGTCCTGCGCAGGGGCGGCGTTTTGGGTGCGGGGCCTCACCTGCGTAGAGGTGGGCTCCGCGGGGCTGGGAGCGGCCGGGGCCGCCTGAGTGGGGTTGCTGGCAGCATCCGGGGATGTGGCGGGGGCTTGGATAGAAGAGTAATGGGAAGTCATGGAGCGCCTCCTTAAAGGCGAGAGGGGAGAAGGACGGCCGTGGGACGGGCGTGGGCGCCTCGCGAGAAGCGCGAAGCCGAGCGCCCTAGAACTCGCGGGCAAGCTGAGCGGCCGCTCGGGCGTTTTCTGCCCCTTCGTCGCCCAGGTTGTCCTGGGCCCATGCGATGACGGCCTCGGAGGCTTGGGGCGGCAGGGCGGCTGCAGCGGCGTCCACGATGGCCTCGGCCATAAGGTCGCTGGCATCTGCAGCGGACAAGCCGCGGCAGGCGAGGTAGAAGGCCTGCTCAGCCGAGAGCGAGCCAATGGTGGCGCCGTGGTTGCCGGCTACGTCGTCCTCGGAGCACAGGATGGTGGGCAACGTCTTGTTGACCACCTGGTCGCCGGCGAGCAGCACCGTCTCTGTCTCTGTGCCTTCGGCGCCCTTGCAGCCTCGGGAAAGGTCGATGGTGGCCCTCAGCGTTTTGTGGGCGTTGCCCAAAAGCACGCCGTTGGCGCCTATGAGCGTCGAGGTGCGACGCCCGTGATGGAGCACCTGGTAGGCCATGTCCACCGTCTGGTTGGCGCGGCCCACATAGGAAAGGGTGGCGTTGAGAGAGGCGTTTTGGCCCACCAGGTCCACAAACACGCCGGTAGCCGAAGACTGGCTGCCCAAGATGTAGTGATGGATGTCCAGCGTGGCGTCCTCGCCGAGAAGAGCCCCCACCCCGTCGATATGCTGCTGGTTGTCTCCCTGGGCGATGAGCAGGTGCACCGTGGCTTTGGAGCCGGGCTCTGCCACAATGCGAAGCGCTTGGCCGGAGGTGCCCTTGTCGGTTTCTTTGCCTAAGGCCAGCGCCACGATCTGGCAGGAGCTGTCCTCCTCCAAGACCACCGTGGTCTGGACGCGGTCGCCCTTGGCGGCTTCGCAAAGGATGGTGACCGGCTCATCCAGGGTCTCGCCGGCGCCCACGCGCACCACCTGGCGGGCAGTGGCGTCGCCGTCGATCCAGCCGGTGGCTTGGGTGCCCACGCCCAAAAGCAGGCCTTGGGCCTCAGGAGGCACTTGGGTGTCTGCCAGCTGGGCGAGCTGATGGCCGTCCATGGAGGCCAGGGCGTCAGAGAGAGGCACCTCCAGGGTGCCGGAGTTGATCTTGAGCCAGTTCCAGGTTTGGGCCGGGGCGGGATCCACCGAGGTAAGCTGGGCTACAGTTGCGTCTGCCATTAGCCGATGGCTCCTTCCATCTCAAGCTTGATGAGGTTGTTCATCTCGACGGCGTACTCCAAGGGGAGCTCTTTGGAGATGGGCTCGGCAAAGCCGTTCACCACCATGGTGCGGGCCTCGTCTTCGGGGATGCCGCGGCTCATGAGGTAGAGGATGGTGTCGTCTGAGATGCGGCCGATGGTGGCCTCGTGGCCCACCTGGGCGGTGGCATTGCGCACGTCCATGGCCGGGATGGTGTCGGAGACCGACTTGTCGTCCAGCATGAGCGATTGGCAGGAGACCGAGGCGCGCGCGCCGTCTGCCCGAGGGGTCACCACCACAGAGCTGCGGAAGGTGGAGACGCCGCCGCCCTTGGAGATGGACTTGGTAGAGACCGAGGCGCGGGTGTGAGGCGCCGCCATGTGCACCTTGCAGCCGGTGTCCAAGTCTTGGCCTGCGCCGGCGAAGGTGATGCCGGTGAACTCGCAGGAGGCGCGCTCTCCTACCAAAAGGCTGGAGGGGTAGAGGTAGCTCACATGGCTGCCGAAGGAGCCCGAAACCCACTCGATGGAGCCATTGGCCTCGACCCTCGCACGCTTGGTGTTGAGGTTGTACATGTTCTTGGACCAGTTCTCGATGGTGGAGTAGCGCAGGTGCGCCCCCTCGCCCACAAAGAGCTCCACGCAGCCGGCATGGAGGTTGGCCACGTTGTACTTAGGCGCCGAGCAACCCTCGATAAAGTGCAGGTCTGCCCCAGGCTCCACGATGATCAGCGTGTGCTCGAACTGGCCGGCTCCCGCGGCGTTCAAGCGGAAGTAGCTCTGGAGCGGGAAGCTCACCTCGACCCCGGCCGGCACATAGACAAAGGAGCCGCCAGACCAGACCGCGCCATGGAGCGCGGCGAACTTATGGTCTGTAGGGGGCACCAGCTTCATGAAGTGCTGGCGGATCATCTCTTCGTAGGGGCCGTGGAGCGCCTCCTCGATGCCCGAGTAGACCACCCCCAGCTCTGCCACCTCCTCGCGCATGTTGTGGTAGACCAGCTCGGAGTCATATTGGGCGCCCACGCCGGCCAAGCTGGTGCGCTCGGCCTCGGGGATGCCCAGGCGCTCGAAGGTGTCCTTGATGTCCTCCGGCACCTCGTCCCAGGAGTCCGCCTGCTTGGCGCCGCTGGTCACATAGGTGGAGATGTTCGCCATGTCAAGCCCGGCGATGGAGGGCCCCCAATTGGCGGGCATGGGCGTGCTCTCATAGATTTGCAGGGAGCGAAGGCGCAGGTCGAGCATCCACTGGGGCTCGTCCTTCTTGCGGCTGATCTCCTCCACGATGTCTGGGGAAAGGCCGTCCGAGAAACGCTCGTAGCCCTCTTCGCTCTTCACAAAGTCGTAGAGGCTGCGATCCACATCGGCCACTTGGGATCGCGCGCGCTGCGCCCCCTCCGCCAACGCGGGCTTTGCCTGAGTGATGTCTGCCATGGACTCTAGGCCTCCTCTTTGCCGGCGGCTTTCAAAGGAGCCGCCTCGTCCTTGCCGAGAAGGGCGGCCTTCTCGGCAGCTTCCTGTGCCTGAGCCTCATAGCCCTCGAAGCCGTGGGAATCGATGTAGGGGATGAGGTCGGCGCCGCCGGCAGCGACGATGGTGCCGTCGACCATGACGTGGGTCTCGTCCACCTGGAGGCGCTCCAGGATGCGGGTGTTGTGGGTGATGACGATGAGGGAGCCGTCGCAGCTCTCGCGATAGGCCTGGATGCCGCGGGACACCACGCCCAGGGCGTCCACGTCCAGGCCGGAGTCGGTCTCATCCAAGATGGCGAGCTTGGGCTGGAGCAGCAGCAACTGCAGCATCTCCACCTTTTTCTTCTCGCCGCCCGAGAAGCCCACCCCCAGCTCGCGGGTGAGGTAGGAGGGGTCCATGTCCAGGGTCTGGGCGAGCTCGGTCACGCGCGTGCGGAACTGGCGCGCGGTCATCTTGAGCTCCGGGCGCTTTTGGCAGATGGTGCGCAGGAAGCTGTAGAGGGGCACGCCCGGGATCTCAACCGGGGCCTGGAAAGAGAGGAACAAGCCGGCAAGGGAGCGTTTGTCGGTAGGCTCGCCTGTGATGTCTTGGCCATCGAAGGTGATGGTGCCCTGGGTGACCTGGTAGACCGGATCGCCCATGATGACATGGCCCAAAGTGGACTTGCCTGCGCCGTTGGGGCCCATGAGCACGTGGCATGTGCCGGGATCCACGGTGAGGTTCACCTGATGCAGGATGGGCTTCTCGTCCACAGAGGCCGAGAGGTTGGATACAGAGAGCAGCGGTTCTGCCATGAGTGCTCCTAGGGCTCGGGGCGGCCGATAAGGGCTGCCAGATAAGGGCGTTTTGCCGGCGTGCGATGGGGAACGCCGGGGTGAGGCGGCAGGACACGGCGCGGTGTCCCAATGCCACCGGAATAAAATACCCCTTTTGGAGTAGGAATATATGAGAATCTGCGGGAAACCTTATATCTGTCGTGAAACCCAGGGTGGGAGTGGGGCGGTGCGCTCTGGGAGAAGCGATGCACACGGGGTGTGAGGTTGCGCCATGCGGGAAATACGCCCATGCAGGGCCTCATCAAAGCCCGCGCCCCGTCAAACGGATGGGTAACCCGCACGTTCGTCTCTTGGCGTCACGTCTGTCTCTTGCACATCCATAGATGCTTAGGTAGAGTGATCTGAGCTGTCCGCTAATAGCCTTGGCGCTCTGCAGGCGCTGGATGCAGCTGGGCAGTTCGATGAAGCTCAACAAGACGGAGTGATGCGCAATGTGTGCAGGGTGGGTGTTCGAACCTTAGGTGACCTGTCCCTAAGTGCGCTTTGCCCATCTTTCAAATCACATTTGCAAACAACTCCTTGGAGCTTCCCATGAACCACGTAGCGAGGCGCGTTGCCTCATCGTTCACTCAGAGGTTCACCTCAAAAGCCGACCTCCAACTCTTTTTAGGCCGTCTCTTCGCCCGCATGGGCGTCGAGTGCAGCTACTTCGTGGGCGTCTTTGGCACTGCGACCTATGCGTTGGGGTCGGACGCCTTTGGCATCTCCTTCATGATGCTCACAGGCAACCTCTTCATTGTGCTGGGCACTGCCTGCGCAGGGCCTCTGGTGGACCGCATAGGGCCCAGGAAAACGCTCCTGGGCACCCTTATCCTCACCGCTGCGGTCTTTATCACCTACAGCCTTTTTGCCGGCAGCTTTGGCGTGCTCCTGGCGTTTTTTGCCTTCTGGAGCATGCTGGTGGGTTTTGCCAACACGTCGTTCTCGTCATTGCCGCCCTACGTGGTGCCAACAAGCCGCCTGCAAGACGCCAACGGCCTTCTTTATCTTGGCACCAACGTTGCCATTATCGCCGGGCCCATGGTGGGGGCTGCCATTACCCGGGTGCTGCCTTTGTCGGCAGTCTTTTTGGTGTCGGCCGCGTTCTTTGCCGCTGGTGCGGCGGTGGTCTTGGGCATCCAACAGCGCTATACACCTGCGGCTCAGATGATTTTGGGCTCGGCTCCGGCAGCGGAGCCTGCTCACACCCAAAAGCCGGGGTTCAAGGCCAAGCTCGCAAATCTGGCGGCGGGCTTTTCGGTCACCTTCAAAGACCGGTTCCTGGCGATCCTCTTTTGCTTGGGCTTCTTTGGCTACTTCGCTTTTGGAGCCTTCGACTCGCTGGAGTCCATCTTCTATCGCGACATCCTGCAGGTGCCTGTAGAGTTTCTGGGCTGGCTCACAGCGGCCATGGGAGTGGGGTGCGTGCTTGGCTCGGCTGTGATGGTGCGCTTGCCCAAAGATCGCATCACCATCAAGAACTGCGCGGTCATGCTCACGGTGGTGGGCGTGGGCACGGTGATCTATGTGGGCACTTCGCTGTGGCAGATCGCAGCCATCGGCCAGCTGGTCACCGGCTTCGGCTTTGGCATGCTGGCGCCTACCCGCGACCTGTTGGTGCAGCGCCGCACGCCCTTGGCCTATACGGGCCGAGTGATGTCGGTGATGTCTCTAGGCCTCCAGTTTGCCGGCGTCATCCCGCTGTTTTTCGCTCCCTTCCTGGCCGACCTCTGGGGCGTCCAAGCGGTGCTCATTGGCGCTTCCATCGTGAGTGCCTGCGTAGGGCTGCTCTTTGTGGGCATCGCTCCGGCGACTCCTGCAAAACCGCTGGAAGTAGAGGGGACGCAGGCGCAGGCGGCTGCACAGGAGCGTGCCCGCGGCCAATAGGCCTATGGCGACCAGACGGTAAGAAGGCTGGCAAAAGAAGCTGGCAAAGGCCAAGGTGCGCCACCCTCTGAAAAGGTGCTGCATTAGTTACATTGTTTTGTAGCTAACCTAGTAAACTACTACGTTGGCTACGTATCAATGACGCTAATGTAGTAAACACCCAGAGGGTCACGAAACCTTGCATAACCCAGATAAAACCCTAGCCTAGTCAAAGAGCAATTCTGTCAAATAGCATCGTTTCCCAAGACCCCCTTAACCCGTCATTAAAGGAGCCGTTGTGCCCATCCATTCCCCTGAACCTGCAGGCCAGCCAGACGCCCATACTGCCGATAACCGCGCCATCGCACTCCTGGTCATCTGCCGACTCCTGGCCACCCTCGCCAACACCAGCTGTTTTGTGGTGGGTGTGCTGGGCACCGCGGTCTATGACCTGGAGGCATCGGTCTTCGAGGTTTCCATCCTCATGTTGGTGGTGAATCTCGCGATGATAGCCGGCAATGCGGTAGGCGGATTGGCGATCGACCTCCTAGGTCCCCGCAAGGTCTTGGTGGGCGGCCTTCTGGGCTACACCCTCACGGCGATCGTCTTTTTCCTCATGCCGCTCAGCCTTACCACGCTCACGCTGCTCAATGGACTTTATTCGCTGGTGTATGGCGCGATCATCACCACGTTCACGTCGCTTCCGCCCTTCGTGGTGACCGACGCCTCCCTGCCTCGCGCCAACTCCCTCATGTCCACTGCCGAAAACGCCGCTTACATCATCGGCCCCGCCCTCGGCGGCGCAGTGGCTCTGGCATGGTCGGCTCAGGGATGCTTCGCGGTCCTGGGCATTGGTGGATTGCTGGCGGTGCCTTGCGCGCTGGCTCTTCCCAAAGGCGCCAGCGCCCCTGTTGCCGAGAAGCCCGCCTCCACCCACAAGGGGGCTGCTTATCTGGTCGAGGGTTTCAAACTGGCCTTCTCAACCCCTGCCTTGGCCTGCCTGGTGCCTATGGCCTTCTTGGCCTATTTCGCTTTTGGAGCCTTCGACTCGCTGGAGACGGTCTTCTATCGCGACGTGTTGCAGGTGGGTGTGGAGTGGACTGGATGGCTCAACGCCATCATGGGGGTAGGGGCAACCCTAGGCTCGCTGCTGCTGCTCAAAGTGCCCGAGCGCGCCCAAGATGTGAGTCTTGCCGCTTGGCTTACCGCACTGGTAGGCGCAGGAACCGTGATCTATGTAGCCACTTCGAATCCCTGGATTGCAGCCATAGGTATGGCTATCTTGGGCATGGGTTGGGGGCTCTTTGAGCCGCTGCTCAACCTGATCGTGCAGCGTGACGCCCCAGAAGGAGCCGTTGGCCGCGTCATGGGCGTGCTCCAAATGGGGCAGCGAAGCTCAGGTGTCTTGCCACTGCTCGCAGCACCCTTCCTCGCCCAGATATTTGGCGTGCAGCCAGTGCTCGTAGCAGCCGGTGTCATTGCGACGGTAGCGGGTCTAGTGTTTGTGGGCATCGCCAGGCGAGCGGTGGCAAGGGCCTAACATGCATCAGCCCACGAGAGCAAGAAAGAGTATCGACAGCGCCGCTACAGCTAGTGAGACAAGCCACTGATGAGCCGTGCAGTAGCGGGGTGTGCATCTAAGAAGGCTTCTGAAAAGGGGGTCTGTGCATCTTGTGATGCACAGACCCCCTTGAACAGCCTTCGATGATGCAGACCCCGCTTTAGGAAAGTCTTATCAGCAGAGGCTTAGCGCAGCACGTTGAAGCCGTTGCGGCCAGCGTAGACGGCGGAGTCGCCCAGCTCGTCCTCGATGCGGAGCAGCTGGTTGTACTTGGCTACGCGGTCGGTACGGGCGGGAGCACCGGTCTTGATCTGGCCAGCGTTGGTGGCAACCACGAGGTCGGCGATGGTGGTGTCCTCGGTCTCGCCGGAGCGGTGAGACACGATGCAGGCGTACTTGTTGCGCTGGGCCAGCTCAATGGCGTCCAGGGACTCGGAGAGGGAGCCGATCTGGTTCACCTTGACCAGCAGGGCGTTGGCGGCATCCATGTCGATGCCCTTCTGCAGGCGCTTGACGTTGGTGACAAAGAGGTCGTCGCCCACGAGCTGGACCTTGTCGCCCAGGCGAGCGGTGAGCTTCTGCCAGCCCTCCCAGTCTTCCTCGTCCAGGCCGTCCTCGATGGAGACGATGGGGAACTCCTCGACGAGCTCGGCCCAGTAGTCGATCATCTCGTCAGAGGTGAGCACGCGGCCCTCGCCCTTGAGGTTGTAGGTCTTGGTGTCGGCATCGTAGAGCTCGGAGGTGGCGGGGTCCATGGCGATCATGAAGTCCTCGCCGGGCACAAAGCCGGCCTTCTTGATGGCCTCGACGATGTACTCCAGGGGCTCCTTGTTGTTCTTGAGGTCGGGAGCGAAACCGCCCTCGTCGCCCACACCGGTGCTGTGGCCGGAGTTCTTGAGGACGTTCTTGAGGGTGTGGTACACCTGGGTGCTCCAGCGGAGGCACTCAGAGAAGGTGGGGGCGCCCACGGGCACGATCATGAACTCCTGGAAGTCCACGTTGTTGTCGGCGTGCACGCCACCATTGAGGATGTTCATCATGGGGGTGGGGAGCACGTGGGCGTTCACGCCGCCCAGGTACTGGTAGAGGGGCAGACCCACAGACTCGGCAGCAGCGCGAGCGCAGGCCAGAGAGCAACCCAGGATGGCGTTGGCGCCCAGGGTGCCCTTGTTGTCGGTGGGATCGGCAGCGATGAGGGCGGCATCCACGGCGCGCTGGTTGCAGGCGTCCAGGCCAATGAGGGCGTCGGCGCACTCGTTGTTCACATGCTCGACGGCGGCCAGAACGCCCTTGCCCATGTAGCGGTCCTTGTCGCCGTCGCGAAGCTCGACGGCCTCGAAGGCACCGGTGGAAGCGCCGGAAGGAACGATGGCGCGGCCGGTGGAGCCGTCGATCAGCGTGACCTCAACCTCGACGGTGGGGTTGCCGCGCGAATCGAGGACCTCGCGACCATAGACATCAATAATTTCACTCATTTGTGAAGCTCCTTTCATGAGCTCTCCCTGACGTTGGCCCCACAGCGGGCCACACGCCCAGTGATCATGTCTTAGACAATAGCCCCCTTGGAGCCCCTCGCCACCCATCTCCCAACCCAACGGGCCCATTCCCCCGATAAAGTTCACAACGCGTCCCCCAACATGCCCCTCTAGCTGCAAAGTTGCACAGCATCTAAAAGTCATTTCTAAAAAAGGGCACGTCGGTACAGGGAAATGGTCTTGGGCAAGGTGAGAGTTTTTATCGGCATCCATAGATGTGGCATCTTCACAGTTAGGTGAACAAAGCCCGGTCTGGGCCAGGGGGCGCGAAGGCCTCTACTAGACTGTCTTTGTGCAATCGCGAAAGGGGTCTTTGCGCCCTGTGAGACGGGGCCTTAGGGCTCCGCAGTGGAGAAGGAAAGGACGGAGCATGGCATTAAGCCAAGAAGATGTTCGCGGCATCGCCGACTACGCCCGGATCGCGCTTTCAAGCGAGGAACTCGCGGCTATGACCAGCTACATGAACGACGCGGTGGCAATGCTCGAGCCAATCAAAGGGCTTGCCGAGAAGGCCGAGCCTACGTCGCACCCCATCGGCGGCCTTGTGAACGTAATGCGGCCTGACGAGGTGGCTGCCAGCCTGGAGCTGGAAGACGCCCTTTATAATGCGGCGGCCACGCAGGGGCGCTACTTCCGCGTCCCGCAGATCTTGTCGGCCGGCGACGAGGATGCAGGTGATCGTTAATGGCAAATCTGGATACGCTCTCGGCCCAAGAGATCGCTCGCGGCGTGGCGGAGGGGTCCTTCTCGGCTAAAGAAGTGGCCCAGGCCGCCCTGGACGCCTGCGTGCAGCGCGACCGCGAGGTGGACGCCTTCTTGGAGATCACCTACGACTTGGCGCTGGAGCGGGCAGAGGCGGTGGATGCCGCTCGGGCCAAGGGGGAGCCGCTGGGCCCTCTGGCCGGCGTGCCCGTGGCCTTCAAGGACAACATGAACATGGAAGGCTCGCACACCACCTGCGCCAGCCGCATGCTGGAATCCTATGACTCGCCCTATACCGCCACCTGCGTGAGCCGCATGCTGGCCGCAGGAGCCATCCCTCTGGGCAAGACGAACATGGACGAGTTCGCCTTTGGCTCCTCCACCGAGTCCAGCTGTTTCCAGCAGACCCACAACCCCTGGGACCTGTCGCGGGTGCCGGGCGGCTCTTCGGGCGGATCGGCTGCTGCGGTGGCTGCCGGCGAAGCGACGCTGGCGCTGGGCTCTGACACCGGCGGCTCCATCCGCCAGCCGGCGTCGTTCTGCGGCGTCGTGGGCATGAAGCCCACCTACGGCGCGGTGAGCCGCTACGGCGTGGTGGCCTTTGGCTCGTCGTTGGACCAGGTGGGGCCCTTCGGCCGATCGGTGGCAGACGTGGCGCTGGCCATGAACGCCCTCACTGCCGGCGGCCGCGACCCCATGGACTCCACCAGCCAAGACGTGGACATGGACTTCTTGGAGCACCTGGACGATCCTGTCGAGGGCCGCTGCGTAGGCTATGTGCCCGCGCTTATCGAGGCCGCCGGCATCACCCACGAGGTGCGCGAGGCCATGCAGGCTGCCATGGACGCCTTCGAGGCGGCGGGCGCCACGCTCAAAGAGGTGGAGCTGCCCCATATCGACGCGGCTATCTCGGCCTACTACGTCATCGGCCCCTGCGAGGCCTTCTCCAACCTGGCACGCTTCGACGGCGTGCGCTACGGCTATCAAGAACCCAACTGCACCACCTTGGCGTCCCAGTCTTCGCTTTCCCGCGCCCACGGCTTTGGGGCCGAGGCCAAGCGTCGCCAGCTTTTGGGCGCCTACCTGCTCTCCAGCGGCATCTACGACGAGTACTACGTCCATGCCCTGGAGGCCCGCACCCTCATCACCCAGGATTACAAGAAGGCATTCGACCAGGTGGACGCGCTGCTTATGCCCGCGGCTCCCCGCACCGCCTTCCACTTTGGCGAGATGAGCGATCCCACGCAGATGTACCTCTCCGACATGTTCACCATCTCCTCCAACATCGCCGGCAACGGCTCCATCTCGGTGCCGGTGGGGCTGGGGCATGACTCTGGCATGCCGGTCTCGGCCCAGCTGCAGACGCCGGCATTCCACGACCGCACCCTCATCACCTTTGCCCACGCCCTCGAGAAAGCCGCAGGCGCGCTGCCGGTGGCACCTCGCTTCGCCGGAAAGGGAGGCTACCTGGCATGAAGTCGCTGCAAGAAGTGTTAGAGAGCTGGGAGGCCGTCATTGGCCTGGAGATCCACACCGAGCTCACCACCCTTGAAACCAAAATGTTCTGCTCCTGCCGCTTGAGCCACGACGACGAGCCCAACACCAATGTGTGCCCCGTGTGCCTGGGCATGCCCGGCGCCCTGCCTGTGCCCAACCGCCAGGCCATCCGCTCCATCGTCAAGGCGGGCCTCGCCACCAACTGCGAGATCCAAAAGCGCTCCATGTTCTACCGCAAGCACTACTTCTATCCGGACATGGCCAAAAACTTCCAAACCACCCAGGGCCCTGTGGCTTTTTGCATGCACGGCCACCTGGATCTTACCGTGGAAGGGGAGGGCGCCAAGGAGCGTCCGGCCAACTCCAAGAACGTCACCTGGTCTGCCGATAAGAGCTCCTACTCCACCCATGTGCGCATCCTGCGCATCCATATGGAGGAGGACGCTGCCAAGATGATCCATGTGGGCGGCGAGGAAGGCCGCATCGCCAGCGCCACTGAGTCCCTCATCGACTACAACCGCTGCGGCACCCCGCTCATCGAGCTGGTCACCGAGCCCGACCTGCGCACCCCCGAGGAAGCCCGCCTCTTCATGGAGAAGCTCCGCCGCACCTTCCTGGCCCTGGGCATCTCCGACTGCTCCATGGAAAACGGCTCCATGCGCTGCGACGGCAACGTGAGCCTGCGCCGCCGGGGCGACACTGCCCTGGGCACCAAGACCGAGCTCAAGAACCTCAACTCCTTCAAGAGCCTCCACGACGGCCTGGAGTACGAGATCCGCCGCCAGGCCGAGGTGTTAGAGATGGGCGGCGAGGTCTTCCAGGAGACCCGCCACTGGGAGCCTTCCCGCCGCCGCACGGTGGTCATGCGCGTCAAGGAGACCGCCGACGACTACCGCCTCTTCCCCGATCCCGACCTGGCGCCTTTCGATCTCTCCGACGAGTTCATCGACGAGTGCCGCGCCGAGCTCCCCGAGCTCCCCGAGGCCAAGGCCGCCCGCTATGTCTCCCAGTATGGGCTCAAGCCAGCCGATGCCGCCCAGCTCGCCGGCTCTCCCGAGGCCGCCAGCTTCTTTGAGGCCTCCGTTGCCGAGAAACCCGCAGCCTCAAAGCCGGCTCTCGCAGTCCAGGTTGCCAATCTCCTGGTAAACGACGTAGCCGGCTATCTCAAGAGCGCAGGCTCCACCTTTGCCGACACTGCCCTCACTCCTGCCCAGGTAGTCTCGCTGGCAGGCCTTCTGTCTGAAGGCGCCATCTCGGCCAAACAGGGGCGCGAGGTAGTGGAGCTCATGGCTGCCAGCGGCAAAGATGCCGTGGCTATCGTGGACGAGCGCGGCATGCGCCAGGTGACCGACGACTCCGCCCTCCAGCCCATCGTGGACGAGGTGATCGCCGCCTGCCCCGACCAGGTCCAGCAATTCCGCGACGGCAACAGCCGTGTGGTGGGCTTTTTGGTGGGCCAGTGCATGAAGCGCGCCAAGGGCAACGGCAACCCCAAGCGCTTCAACGAGTTGCTGGTGGCTTCCATGGCTGCAGCCTCTGAGAAGGCGCCTGCCCAAGCTGCGCCCGCAGGCGCAGCCGAGCCAAAGCCTGCGACTCCTGCCAAAGCTGCCAGAAAGCCAGCCGCTGCGAAGAAGCCTGCCAGCACCAAGCCTGCGGCCAAGAAGGCGGCTTCTGCAAAGCCTGCCAAGTCTGAGGATGACCTGGCGGCCACTCAACCCGCAACCGCCAAACCCGGTCAAGCTGCTAAAACAGCGGCTGCAAAACCGGCCAAACCCGCAGCTTCTCGCCAAAAGGCAGCCAAGCCTGCAGCTAAACCTAAAGCTGAGGAGCCCAGCTCGAAGACGGCAAAGTCATCTACTGCGAAACAGGCCGCTGCCCGATCTGCGGCAGCCAAAAAGACGGCTGCAGCCAAGGCCGCTTCTCCAAACAAACCTGCTGCCACGACAAAAGCCGCATCTACTTCTGCGAAGCCAAAATCCAAGGCAAAGAGTGCCGCTAAGGTTTCTGAGGCCAAATCGACAGGTGCAAAGAAGCCTGTTGCAAAGGCCTCGAGGACAAAGAAGACAGCTGCTTCCGAGCCTGATACTTCTAAGGAGTAGGACCGCTAAGGGACTTTGTTTAAGCGTTCGTGTTATCAAAAAAGCCGGCCTGGGCATCCAAGCCGGCTTTTTCTTGTCGCGACGGCTCCATAATCTCAAACTCAGCGAGGGAGGGCATATGTCAGCCTTGCGAAAAAGCTTTCGCAACCTTTCCTAGGCTCCCATCACAGAAGAGAGAATGGCCGAGACGATGGAGATGATGATGGCACCCAGGAAGGCTGCGCCAAAGCTCTCGATATAGATGCCTACGCCAAGAACCGAGGTAGAAAGCCAGCTGGCAAGTTCTAGCAGCAAGGCATTGACGATGAGGTAGAAGATGCCCAAAGTGATCACGGTGATAGGAATGCTCAACACCTGCAGTATGGGCTTGATGGACACATCGATCAGTGCCAGCATAAGCGAGCAGGCGATAGGCCCAATCCAAGGGCCTCCTACTGCGACGATTCCTGGGACCAGATTGATGGCGGCGATAGTGGCGATAGCGGTTATCAGCCATTTCAAGATGAAGCTCACAATGATTTCCTTTCGGTTTGCACCAGTAGGACAATCCCGTCGCGCTACCATAGAAAAACGAATTGTAACCCAGGTCTTATACCCTAGGAGCAGCAGATGGATCCCCAGCGCGAAGCTCAGCTGTCTCAGCCTGACGTCCAAGTACTGGTAGAAGCGGTGATGGCAGCTCGTACTCAAGAGCAGGTGCAGGCGTTGTTGGTGGATTTATGCACCAGCCGCGAGATATCGGACATGGCTCAACGCCTTCAGGTTGCCCAGATGTTGGATGAGGGGCAATCCTACGCTCAGGTCCAAAGGGTTACAGGGGCATCTTCTACTACCGTGAGTCGGGTCTCGAAGTTTCTCAATGGCGATGTGGGCGGGTATCGCTGGGCGCTTGACACCCTTAACTCTTCTGGCAAAGACTAGGGCTGTGGGGATTTGCGGCACCCCCCTCTCAGCCAGGAGCCTTTGGGAAGAGAGTTTTAGAGCTAAACGCCTTGGGGAGAAAACTCCCTCAATAGAATGTATTGATATACCAGCAAGAGGGAATCTATGGTCGTTTCGTTCCTTAATCTTGTTCCTGCATTATTGCGTGTGAATTATTAAATGAAATACCATATAGATCAGGTATTTGTACCAACAAATAAACAAAACATTGTAAAGATATATAGTGAAATAGTATCATCTGGAGCTGACCTCAAGCGAGATGCTATAGGAACAGAAATGAACTAATACAATTCGATATCAATAGAACTGTTAGATCAAATAGTCTGTCAGAAATCTTTCAGAATTTCCTGTTTATAGGAATATTAGGGAACTCGTTCACAAGGGCTGCTTGTTGCTAGTTATCGAAGGTAAAAAGCCAAAAATATCATTTTAGAATCTGAATTTGACCCCAATGCGCTGCGGTTATGCCGTTCGCCAGAACATATTGCCACTAATCGATACATTAAAGAAAAATTCAGAAAAAGCCTTGCAGATATACTGGCACCTAGATAACATATCGACTAACAACGGTATGTTAGAACGGCTGCGGGAATTTCTCTAATTTTTGGAGAACCAGTCAGTAAGAGGGAAAAAGGGGGTCTCAATGCAAGACGCTGCACTGCAAGAAGAGTAAGAACGCGCTGCCCGTCTCATCGTCGAGGGCACCCGCCTGCTCACCACTCGTATCCCGGCATTGTTCGAGACAGAGTCCAGTGACATCACCTTCCGTCAATGGGAGGCGCTCAAAATCGTCCTGGCCTCTCGATCGCCAGAGATCTCACTGGCAGACATCACGTCGTACATGGGTTACTCGCGCCAGAATGTCAAGAAGCTCGTTTCCGGCCTCGAGCGTGCCGGCTATGTGACGTTGCGCCCCTCGCACATCGACGGTCGCGCGCTTCGTGTGGAGGCTACTCGCAAAGCGCGCCGTGAGGCCCCGCACTATGCCGAGCTCGAGCAGCGCATGTTCAACTCGCTTTTCGAGGGGGTCCAGGACACCGAGCTCTCCGTGAGCGCCCGCACCATGGCCACTATGATCCGCAACGTGGCCGATTAGGCAGTTCGTCTCTATCGCCAAGCCGGCGCTGCGTGCGCTATGGGCCAAGCCGTACTGCTGAGGCACAGGGCATCCATGAAGCCGAGAAAACCATCCATTGCCACCTGCGAGGCGTCTGGCAGCTTTGAAGAGCTGCCAGACGCCTTCGAACATGAGCTTGAGAAGCGGGTGCAAGATACGAGAGCAGGGCATCCCTTCCGGCAGGGATGCCCTTCTTTGACTGCGGGCAGGAACGCTATTCTGTGCGGGGGTCCTTCATGGCGCGAATGGACGCCACGGTCACCAGGCGGTCGGCTGCAAGGGGATCGTCGCGGCAGTCGGCGCCGTGGTCGCGGTAGGCGGCCAGGTCATGCTCCAGGTAGTAGTTGCGCATGAGATGGATGGAGCGGTGGGGGAAGGGCTTTTCTGGGGTGTGCTCGAGGCCCATGAAAGAAGCCAGCCGCACCAGCTCTTCCATGTCGCCCTGAATGGGCTGCCAGCCGTTGGCTGCCATGAACGCGCACCATCGGGCATGCTCTAAGGCCGCCATCTGAGAAAGCACGGGTTTCTCGGCAATGAGGGAGGCCTCGGCTGAGGCAAGCTGCGCGCGTCGGGTTTGGCAGGCCGCAGGCGAGGTGCCTGTCTCTTTGTAGCGGATGCCGCAGAGGAGCTTTCGGGCGGTGCTGTGGGGTGTGCGCACCTGGTCGTGGATATGGGGCACGTCGAGCTTGAGAAGGTACTGCTGTTCCAGGGCTTCGCTCACATAGGGCGTGTCGCTCTTGAGCCCCACGCACCACAGGCGGTAAGGGGTGAAGCGAGTGGCGGCCCTGTTGGAAAGCTTGGTGACTTCGAAGGCGTTGTAGGCCTCCATGACCTCGGTGTGGGTGACGGGAGTACGGTCTTCTTTGACGAGGTGGTCCATGGCTTGGTAGATGCCTTGGAGGCGGATGGCCGCCGTCTCCCAGGGCGCCGCGATGATCGACGCGAACGAGAAGGCCTGGGCGGTGGACCCAAAGGGCACTACCGAGAAGTGCTCGTGAGCCCTTAGGGCGCAGTCCACAGATTCCAGCATCTCCTGGTTGCGCACCAGCACCGCCACCAGCGGGTTGAGATGCGGCGGGGTGCCTGCGTCCAGCTGGCGGTCCAAGACGCGCATTGCCAGCTCGCGCTGGCAGCGTAGCGCCACATCGATGGAGCGCTCGTCGTCCCCCAGGCATACCATGAAGTAGAGGCGTCCGTTTTGGGGCAGCGAGACCTCGCAGTCAGTCAATCCGTCGGACCCTTGGAACCAGGCCTTTTGGGCCTGGCCGCGAAGGAAAGGCCGCAGCTCTTCGCCCTCGGCATCCATCTCTATGACTGAGACGGTGGGGGCAACGGGCGCAGAGGGCTCTGGGGCAACGGGCTCAGAAGGCTCAGAAGGCTCAGAAGGCTCAGAAGGCTCAGGGGCTGCCTCAGAGGGCGCGGCATCTGAGGCTGCTGTACCGGTGATTTGAGAGCTTGGTCGAGAGGCGTTGGAGACGGCAGAAGGGCTGTCGTGAGGGTCAGAAGGACCCTGAGGCATAGAAACGACGCAGCTAGGCTGGCCCTGCCTGGTGGTCTCGGCCATCATGGAGGGCCAGAGGGCGGCCAGTCGGCTGGCGGCAGCCTTCCCCTCTTTGTCGATGCCTATGATGCGCAGCTCCACGCCGGGAAGGCGGCCAAGCCAGAAGGCAGCGCGCACGGCTTCTGACCCAAACGCCCCAAGGCCCAGCACCACCACATAGAGATGCTGGACAGGGACTATTTGAGAGGACAGGTCCACATCGTCGAGGACGGAAGTCAGAGGGTGCGCCACCAGGGTGTCCCAGATAACCTCCCGCTCCTCAGAGATAAGGCGCACCTCGATGAGGTTGCGCACGCGTTCCATCAAGGGAGCGAGCGCGGCTGCGGCACGGCGATGTTGCTTGGCCGAGACGGCTTCGCTGCGATCGTGTCGGGCGAGGCGGTCGATGAGCTCCAACGGGGCGCGGCGTTGGGGAAGGGCGTCAAACACCAGGCCATCGTCGGGGTTCGAATGGGCGCACCATACGTGGATATTGCGGGCGTAGGTCTTGGTGCGCGAGCAAAGGTCGGGCTTCTCGCCAATGCGAGTGAGGTCCCATCGACGGCGGTCCATCTCCCACTGAGCCATCTGAGACCCAAAGGAGTCGCAGAGCTCCAAGGCGGCGCGCACATTCTCGTTGGTGTCTCCTGAGATGATGAGGTAATAGGTGGGGCAGCGGGTTTGGGCCAGGTAGGAAAGGCGGTTGGGAATCACGTCGATGGCCAGCGGCGTGAAGAGCACCGTGGCGCACCCATAGGCCTCCTGGCGCACTTGCTGGGCCAAAAGGCCGTTGTCCTCGGCGTTGCTCTGGGAGTTGCAAAAGATGAGCAGCGGCACCGAGGGCTTCTTGGCCTCCCTTCGCAGCGGGTGCGCGATGGACTTGATGGGGCTGGACACGTTTTGCACCTGGCTCAACAGGTCGATGGCCAGCGTGCAGGTGCTCTCGTTGAGGCCGTAGAACACGTAGATATGGCGGCGAAAGACGCTCTTCTTGAGGCTTTCCACAAACAGGGCGGCCCCGGTGATGCCGTTGGCGATAAGATCCACCGCCGTCAAGGCCAGCATGATGGGGGCGGCCACGGTATAAAAGCACAGCACTTGGTAATAGAGGGTCGCCAACAGGCCATGGCCCAGCATGGAATAGATCACCGGCGTCCAAAGCTCCAACTCGCCCGAGAGGCCTGTGATGTTGACGGTGTAGTAAAACGTCGCGGGGATCGCCTGGGCCAAGGTGGGCCACAGCGCTCCGGAGGTGCCCGGCAGATGGATGGCGATAGGCAGCAGCAGGAAGAACGCCCCCACAATGACCAGGAAAAACTTGCCGCCCATGGTGCCCAGCCATTTGAACCGGCTCTTGAGCGCGGGCGACACCACCGCGGCGATGATGACGACGATGGCCAGCACACCCACCGCAAAGCAGAAGGCGGCTAAAGGGTCGGCCTCGGAAAGGTCCACAAAGCGATGCTCGGCGACATTGGTGGTATGCAGCACGTCATTGGCTGCGCTGTGAAGTGTATGGGTGTCCGCCTGGGCCATCGGCGCTCCTTAACCTTGTGGCTGTGTCAAGGTTTGTCCCCCAATCAAGGGATTCTTGGCGCGACAACCTCAGGGCGCCTCAAGGCCTGTGAGGCGCGCAGGCGCGACAGGTTGCCATCCACTCCTTAGGCGACAGGCCGGGACGCAGGGGTTTCTCGGCAAGGAAGAATATATAAAAATTAAATAGAACTACCTGACGGCAACGTCATAGAATCTGCCGAGAAAAACCTTCTGCCAAAAGCCCGAGACCTGCGGTGAGTCAGGTACTATCAATAGTCCCAAGCGCAATGTGACTCCTTTTTTATCGAGAGGCAGCTGTCTTATGGCGTTCGTTCACCTTCACAACCACACCGATTTCTCCATGCTGGACGGCGCTACCCGTGTGGGCGACATGGTGCAGCGTGCCGTGGATCTGGGGATGCCGGCCGTGGCCATCACCGACCACGGCAACATGTGCGGCGTGCCCGAGCTGGCGTTGGCCACCGATGCCATCAATCATCAAGAACCAGACTATGACCAGTGGTTCCACGACAAGGACAACCTGGCGAAAGGCCGTGCGGTAGAAGAGCCCGACGCGGCAGATGCCGTGCGCCATGCCCAGTGGGAGCGCGACATGGCCTGCCATGAGCGGGGCGAAGATCTTGACACGGTGAAGCCGGAGCCTCGCATCAAGCCCATCTTTGGCTGCGAGGTCTATTTCACGCCGGACTCCACCCTGTCCCGCGACCATAAGCCCGAGCTCTACCACCTCATCCTGCTGGCTAAGAACGAGACCGGCTACGTGAACCTCATGAAGATCGTCTCTGATGCGGCCACCAGGGGCTTCTACTACAAGCCCCGCGTCACGTTGGAGATGCTCCAGGAGCATCACGAGGGGGTCATCTGCACCTCGGCCTGCGTGGCGGGCATCGTTCCCCGAAACATCATGGCCAACAACCCCGGCGAGGCGCTGCGCTGGGCCACGACCTTTCGCGACACCTTTGGGGCAGACGACTTCTACCTGGAGCTCCAGGAGCACCACCTTGAGGTGCGCGACGGCTGGACAGACCGCCGGCTCTCGGAGACGCTGGTGGAGATGGCCCGCACCATAGGCGTCAAGGTGGTGGCCACCAACGACTTCCACTACCTGTTGCGCGGAGACGCCGGCGTCCAGGACGTGGTGCAGTGCATTGGCATGGGCAAGACCTTGGACGACGAGAGCCGCATGCGCATGACCCAAACGGCTCCTGGCGAGGGCGAGTTCTACATGAAGACCGAGGAGGAGATGCGCGCCCTCTTCGATTGGTGCCCTGAGGCCTGCGACAACACCGTCGAGATCGCCAACAAGTGCCACTTCGAGCTGGACTGGTCGTCCATGTACCTGCCCAAGTTCCCTGGCCTGAAAGAAGGGGAGACCTCGGAGCAGCGCTTCCGCGAGGAGTGCGAGCGCGGCTTGGCCCTGCGCTACGGCGACGACTGGCGCGAGCGCAGCATTGGCGGCGAGTCCATCCTGGAGCGTTTCGAGTACGAGTACAAGGTCATCTGCGAGAAGGGCTTCGCCGACTACTTCCTCATCGTGCAGGAGTACGTGCAGTGGGCCAAAGACAACGGCATCGGCGTTGGCCCTGGCCGCGGCTCGGCCGCCGGCGCCATCGTGGCCTATGCCATGAACATCACCTCCTTCGACCCGCTGGAAAACGGCCTCATGTTCGAGCGCTTCCTGTCGCCCGAGCGCTCCGAGATGCCCGATATCGACATGGACTTCGACGACGAGCGCCGCCTGGAGGTCGTGCAGCACGTGCGCGAGCTCTATGGCCCCGAGCGCGTATGCCATGTCATCACCTTCTCCACCATCAAGGCCAAGCAAGCCATCAACGACGCCAACCGCGTGCTGGACAACCCGGTGTATGTGGGCCAGAAGCTCTCCAAGATGGTCTCTGGCGACCCCAAGGCCAAGCTCAAGATGGTGCTCAACAAGACTCCCGGCAAAGAGGACCTCTACAGCCCTGACTTCGCCGATGCCTACGCCCACGACCCCGAGGCCCACAAGGTCATCGACACCGCCCTCTCCATCGAGGGCCTCACCCGCGGCGAGGGCGTCCACGCCTGCGCGGTGCTCATCGCCCCCACGCCGGTGAACGACCACGTGCCCACCAAGCTGGACACCAAGAGCGAGTACGAGATCACCCAGTACGAGGGCCATTCGGTGGCAGACATGGGCCTGCTCAAAATGGACTTTCTGGGCCTTCGCACCCTCACGGTGATCTCCAAGGCCCTCAAAAACATCCTGGCCAACAATGCAGACGCCGCCAGCGCTGCCGCGGCTCCCGAGGCGGTGCGCTCCACGCTGAAGCCCGGCTCGACCGGCGTGGACATCGACGTGGAGAAGATCCCCTTCGACGACCCGGCCATCTACAGGCTTCTGGGCGCAGGCCATACCGCCGGCGTCTTCCAGGTGGAGTCCGGCGGCATGACCGCCACCATCAAGTCCATGCAGCCCAAGGAGTATCGCCAGGTAGTGGCGTTGATCGCCCTCTATCGCCCCGGCCCCCTGGGCGCCGGCATGGTGGACTCCTACATCAACCGCATGAACGGCCGCGAGCCGGTGGCCTTCTACGACGAGCGCCTCTCAGACATCCTGGACGAGACCTATGGCACCATGGTCTACCAGGAGCAGGTCATGAAGATCTCGGTGCAGATGAGCGGCTTCTCCGCAGGCGAGTCTGACTCCCGCATCAGGAAGCCCGTGGCCAAGAAGAAGATCAAGCTCCTCACCAGCACGGTCTTTCACTGGGACGACGGCTCCGACGAGACCACCTACGACCACTGGATCAACGGCGCGGTCAAGAACGGCTACAAGCGCGAGGTGGCCCAGAAGATCTGGGACGACGTCCTCGAGTTCGCCTCTTACGCCTTCAACAAGAGCCACTCGGCAGGCTACGCCATCCTGGTCATGCAGACGGCCTGGCTCAAGGCCTACTACCCCCGCGAGTACATGGCGGCCGTGCTCACCAGCTATACGGGTAAAACCGAGAAGATCGTCCACTACATCAGCGCCTGCCGCTCTGAGGGCATCGACGTCTTGCCTCCAGACGTCAATGAGTCCGGCACCGAGTTCACCGCCACCGACGAAGGCGTGCGCTTTGGTTTGGCCGGCATCCGCGGCGTGGGCGAAGGCGCAGCCGAGGTGATCCTCCAAGAGCGCGCCGCTGGCGGCCCCTTCAAGACGCTCCACGACTTCGTGGACCGCGTGGACACCTCCCAGGTGGGGCGCCGCGTCATCGAGGCCCTCATCAAGGCCGGCGCCTTCGACTCCACCGGCTACCCCCGCAAGCAGATGATGGGCTTTGTGGACAAGACCGACCCTTCCAACATCATCGATGCCGCTGCCAAGCGGCAAAAAGACCGCGCCGCAGGCCAGGTGTCGTTCTTCGACATGTTCAACGACGCCTCGGACGCAGCCTTCTCCCAAGACCTGCCGGAGCCCAACGGCGAGGAGTGGGACCGCAATCTCAAGCTCGCCTTCGAAAAGGACGTGCTGGGCATCTACGTCTCAGACCATCCCTTGGCGCCCTACGAGTACGCCCTCACCAAGGCCCGCAGCTACTCCATTGGCGAGGTGCTCAACGGCTATGAGCAGATGGGAGACGACGGCATCGCCACAATCAAGCAGGTGAGCGACGATCGCGAGATCTGGATCGCCGGCATGGCTTCAGACGTCCAGAAGCGCACCACCAAAAAGGGCGACCCCATGGCCATCGTGACCTTGGAAGACTTGGAGAACAAGATCGACGTGGTGGTGTTTCCCAAGACCTACAAGGAGGCGGCCAGCCTCCTGACCACAGACGAGGTAGAGGGCGACATCTTCATCCGCGTCCTGGGGTCTGTGGATCGCTCCGACCGCGGCGACCAGTTCAAGGCCCGCGCCATCGAGGCCTTGGAGCTGGATGACCGCGCCAACAAGCCCAAGGTGTTCGAGGTGCTCATGGCAAGCGGGCAGCTAGACGAAGGGTTCGTCAGCCGCTTCGCCCAGATCCTCGACCGCCACCGCGGCCTGGACTCCGTGGAGCTCTTCGTGGACTCGGGGGAGGACGTCCCGCTGCGATTGGGCGTCCCCCTCAAGGTGGACGCGGGGTCTGTCCAGCTCTATGCCGAGGTGGCCTATCTTGTGGAGCCCGCCGGCCGCGTTATGATCGCCTGATGTCCGCCAGTCTTTCTGCACTCAGAGACGCAGGCTCTGAGCCCGTCCTTGCCCGAGGCGCCTGCGCCTACGAGGGCCCTTCGGGCTTTAAGCCTTTCTCGGGTTCTTGAAAGAGCTGAGTGATTGGCCTTTGCCGCCTCTGCGCCCCTCTTCTCTAGGGAAGTAATCCTTGGAGGGGAGGGGCGTCATGGCTGCCTTCTCGAAGTCATGTGAAGGGAGCCTCTGTGTCGTCTCGCCGTACTGCTGCCGAGAAACCCGTGCAACCGGCCCGGGTGGGCCTTTTGGGGCTTGTGGCTATCAGCGTCTCCGCCATGGTGGGCGGCGGCATCTACTCGCTGCCGTCGACGCTTGCGGGCCTGGCATGCCCCGCGGCCACGCTCATTGCCTGGCTGGTGACAGGGTTGGGCATGGGGTTTGTGGTCGCCACCTTCCGCATTCTGGCGCAGGTGAGGCCAGACCTTACCAACGGCATCTTCTCCTATGCCGACACCGGCTTTGGCAAACTTGTGGCATTCCTGGTCGCGCTGGGCTATTGGTGCACTTCCTGTTGCGCCATGGCCACGTACGGCGTGCTCATCATGGCGACGTTCTCTCCGCTCGTGCCGGCGCTGGGGGCTGGCAACACCCCTGTGGCCTGCGTGGGTGCGTCGGTGGTGGTGTGGGCTATCTACGCATTGGCGCGCAGGGGCGTCGAGACGGCGGCGTCCGTCAATGTGGTGGGTACCATCGCCAAGTTCGTGCCTATCGTGGTTTTGGTGCTGGTGTGCATCGGCTCCTTTGACTGGGGCCTTTTTCAGGGGTCCTTTTACAATGCGGCTGCCACAGGTGCTGCAGGAGGCACTTTTGACGGCGTGGTGACCCAAGCGCTTTCGGCGCTCATGACCACGCTGTGGGTGTTTATCGGCATCGAAGGCGCCGTGGTGGTCTCGGGCGACGCGGTGAGCCAGAAGGCCGTGGGCCGGGCGGTGGGTATCGCGTTTACTGTGGCCTTGGTCTTCTACATCTTGGTGTCGCTGGTGCCCTATGGCGCTTTTACGCAGGATGAGATCGCATCCATGAGCTCCCCTTCTACGGCCGCCATCCTCCAAGGGCTTGTGGGGCCCTGGGGAAGGGTGCTGGTGTCTGCGGGCATCGTGGTGGCCATTTTGTCTTCCTGGCTGGTGTGGATGTGCCTGCAGGGGCAGATGCCCACTTCGGCTGCCGAGTACGGGATCTTTCCCGCCTTCTTCAAAGAGCGCAACGCCTATGGTGCGCCAGGGCACTCCCTTCTGTGGAGCGCGGCGGTCACCCAGCTGTTCCTTGTGTTCGCTTGCGTGTTGGGGCCTGACGCCTGGGATACTTTGGTGTCGATCACTTCGGTGATGACCATGCCGGCCTACTTCTTTTGCTGCGCGTTCTTGGTAAAGCAAGCGGTGGGCTACGAGGGGTGGCCGCACGAGCTGGCATCGAGGCCGCGCGCCTTTGTCATAGGGCTTGCCGGGTCGCTCTTCGGCGTCATCCTCGTCTTCGCGGCGGGCCTCGAAAACCTCATGCTGGCTTCCATCATCTTCGCTCTGGGGCTGCCGCTGTTCTTCTTTGGCCTCAAGGCCAACGGTCAGGCCGGCACCCTCAAACGTTATGAGAAAGTCATCGTCTGCTGCGTGCTCTGTGCGGCGCTGGCCGCGCTTTGCCTGTTCTCCATGGCAGCCTTCTAGCGCAACGCAGCCCCGGGAGACACTCGCGCCAAAACACCTTATGCAGGTGTGTGCATGGGCCTTTGCGCTGGTCGTCGCAGGAGGGCGCATAGGGTTTGTTTTGGCTGATGTAGCAGCGCTATGGAGCGGGCCTTTCAGGATAATTAAAAGGATTACTTGCGAAAACCGTGGATATATATCCCATCGAAAACCGTTGAACCCAATGCAAAAGAGGTCTCTATGGGTGAGATGAGCGTTGAGCAAAAGAAAATGCTCGAGAAGGCTAGCCGACAAGATGTCAATGGCTGGCATCATGTGAAGGTCGTTGGCACCCCCTATGAATGTGGCTTTCAAGAAGGGTATCTGCTCGCCGACGAGTATGCCGACGCCCAGAGGGTTTACAAGTACATGACGCTTCAGGTCTACGGCATGACCTATGACTGGTTCTGTCAACAGGCGGTACGCCTTCATAAGGACAAGATCCCTGAGCGCTATCTCGACGAGCTTCAAGGCATGGCCGACGGCCTGAGTGCCGCAGGGGTCCCGCAAACGGTGGATGAGCTTATCGGCTGGAACGCCTATTACGAGATCACCGGCTATTGGTGGCCTCTCAACGCCGCCAAAGTCATTGGCGCCATGCCCAACAACGTCATGGTGCCCCGCGCCTCGCACTGCTCGGCTATCGCCGCCACCGGCTCTGCCACCAAGGACGGTCATCCAGTGCTGGCCCATGAGTCCTTCGATGATTTTTGGAGCGGCCAGTATTTCAACGTCTGCTTGGACATCACTCCCAACGAGGGTAACCGCATCGTGATGCAAACGGTCCCTTGCTATCTGGATTCCATGACAGACTATTACGTGACCTCGGCAGGCCTTGCTATCACCGAGACCACGCTGGCGGGCTTCAACGGCTATGACGAGTCGGGCGTTCCTGAGTATGTGCGCGTCCGCGAGGCCGCTCAGTTCGCCACTACCATCGACGAGTTTGTGGAGATCATCGACAAGGGCAACAACGGCGGTTACGCCAATGCCTGGCTGATTGCAGACACCAACACAGGCGAGATCGCCCGCTACGAGCAGGGGCTCAAGTTCCAGGCGCTGGAGCGCAAGACCGATGGCTGCTTCTTTGGCTGCAATGCGGTCTTCGACCCGCGCATTCGCAACCTGGAGTGCAAGGACAACGGATTCAACGACCCTCGCCAGCAGACTGGGGCACGTCGCCAGCGGTGGATGGAGCTTATCGATCAGTATTCCGGCGCCATCGACTGCGAGCTGGCCAAGAAGATGCTGGCAGACACCTACGACGTCTATGTGGGCTACAACAACCCCTCCAGCCGCACCATCTGCAGCCATTACGACGTGGATCCCCAGTATTGGGCTGACGACCCCAATGCTGTATGGAACGTCCCCTTCTATCCCGCAGGCTCCTGCGACGGCAAGGCTGCCGGCTATGACGATATCCGCGCCATGCGCATGTGGGGCCGCTACGGCCGCGCAGACGGCGTGGAGTTCGATGCCGACGCTTTCTTTGAGCAGCATCCCCTCTGGAATTGGCAGAAGGGCTACACCAAGAGCCGCCCCAGCGAGCCTTGGACGCTCTTCGAATAGGCAATCCCGCACGGGTGCTGACCCACCCTGGCGTAATCATAATTATTCACACCAAACCCGGTAAAGGTGGTATACATTATGAAACTTACCAAAGAAGCCATCGCCAAGATGTCGAAGTCTTACAGCGAGGCAAAAACCCAGCATGTGGCAGAGAATGCGGTCACCAAGAACGGCATCCTTGCCGCCTCTGAGAACTCTCAGGTGGCAAAAGACCTCTCCACGCCTGCCTTTGCCTTCTCTATCGACGTAGACAGCCAGGCGGTGGCCAATCAGAAGCAGTCCGGCCGCTGCTGGATGTTCGCCTGCTTGAACTTCTGCCGCTTCCATGTGGAGAAGACCCTGGATTTGCCCCAGGGCACCTTCGAGCTCTCCCAGGCCTATCTGGCCTTCTACAACAAGCTCGAGCGTGCCAATTGGTTCTTGGAGCATGTGGCGGCCACTGCGAGCAGGCCTTTCGACGACCGCGAGGTCACCTGGCTCTTCGGCGCCCCTATGCAGGACGGCGGCGACTGGGATATGGTCTGCGGCCTTATCAAGAAGTACGGCGTAGTGCCTCATGCCGCCATGGTGGAGACCGCGTGCACCAACAACACCGCCCAGATCAACACCCAGCTCTCCCACCTGCTGCGCCAGGACGGCCTCAAGATCCGCTCGCTGGTGCGCGAAGGTGCGGATGACAAGAAGATCGAGGAAGCCCAGGCCCAGATGCTCGACGAGGTCTATCGCATGCTGTGCGTTGCCTTCGGCGAGCCCCCGGTGAAGGTGGATTTCGAGTACACCGACACCAAGAAGAAGTTCCATGGCATCTATGGGCTTACCCCTCTGGAGTTCTACAAGAAGTACGTGGGCATCGACCTCGATGACTACATTGGCGTCATCAATGTCCCAGGCGAGGGCAACCCCTACAAGCGCCTCTATGCCATCGAGGATTCCGATCAGATCCCTGAGCGCGAGAACCTCTATCTCAATGTGGACATGGACACCCTCAAGGGCTTGGTCATCGACCAGCTCAAGAGCGGCGAGCCTGTCTGGTTTGGCTGCGACGTGCTGCAGCACTGCGATGAAGAGGCCGGCGTCATGGACATGGACCTCTACGATTTCGACGAGCTCTTTGGCGTTGACTTCTCCATGGATAAGGCCCAGCGCTACCTCACTCGCGAAAGCCTGCCTACCCATGCCATGATGATCGCCGGCGTCAACCTGGTCGACGGCAAGCCCGACAAGTGGAAGATCGAAAACTCCTGGGGCACCGAGGTCCATGGCAAGAAGGTCGGCCACAACGGCTACTACGTCTGCGGCGATGAGTGGTTCGACAACTTCGTGTACGAGGTGGCCATCAAGAAGTCGCTGCTCTCCGACGAGCTGCAAAAGGTGTTGGAGACCGAGCCTATCGTCTGGCCTTTCTGGTGCACCTTCAACCCCGTGTCTGCCTACTAACTCCTCGTGGGGCGGAGGGGCAAAGAGGCTCCTCCGCCTTTCGTGTCTTTAAACGAAAGGTCCTCTGATGTTCGGACACCATCATCTCGATAAGGTGGCGGGGCACTCCAAGGCGGTCACGGCTGCGCCCAAGCCCAATAAATCCGGTCAGTATATCTCCCTCATGGCTCTGGTCATGATGAACGTCACCATCATTGGCTCGGTGGCCAATGACGTGCAGCAGGCCTATTACGGCCTTTCCTCTGTGACGCTCTTTATCATCGGCGCCATCGTCTTCTTCCTGCCCACAGGCCTTGTGGCGGCCGAGCTCGCCAGCGGCTGGGGCCAGCGCGGCGGCATCTTTAGGTGGGTCGGCGAGGCCATGGGCCCCGGGCTCGCCTTTACCTGCCTTCTGGTCTTGTGGTTCCAAACGGCCATCAACTTTGGATCCGGCGTAGCCACCGCCTCCACCACCATCGGCTTCTTTACGCCCGATTGGGACTGGGCTGTCAACTTCATGAACCATCCCAAGTTCCAGTTCTTCATCATCCTGGCATGGCTGGCCTACTACTGGATCCTTACCTGGATCTCCACCAAGGGCGTCAAGGCCTTCGCGCGTATCACCAAGTACGGCGTGCTTATCGGCACGTTTATCCCTCTGGCCTTCATGATCGTCATGTGCGTTGTGTGGCTGGCTCAGGGCAACACCCCCAATGTGGAAGTGAGCCCCGAGGCGTTCAACCCCTTCCGTGACGGCATCAAGCTCTCCACGCTCTCGCTGGCCGCCGGAGTGTTCTTCTCCTATGCAGGCATCGATATGAACGCTGCGCACATCAAGCAGCTCAAGAACCCCCAAAAGGAGTTCCCGCTCTCCATCTTCATCTGCATGATCCTTACGCTCGTCATCTTCATCGCAGGCACTTTGGTCATCGCCATCGTGACGCCCGAATCCCAAATGAACCTGGTCTACGGCCTCAACCAGACCTACAAGATCCTCGGCCAGTGCTTCGGGGCGCCCTGGATTTACGTCCTGTTCGTGTGGGCAGGCTTGGGCGCTTCCATGGCGTCGCTGGTCACCAACATGGCCGGCCCTTCCTATATGCTTGGCCAGGCTGGCCGCTCGGGCTTTTTGCCCAAGGCCCTGCAGTCCAACAACAAGCATGGCATGCCTAGCCGCTTGATGTACCTGCAGATGGCATTCATGACCGTCATCGCGTTCCTGTGCTTCCTCATCCCCAACATCGAGGGCTTCGTGATCCTGATCACCCAGGCCATCACCATCCTCTACATGCTCTATTACGTGCTCATGTTCGTGTCTTTCCTGAGGCTCCGCCGCGACCAGCCCAACCGTCCCCGCGGCTTCAAGGTGCCCGGTGGCAAGGTAGGCGCCTACCTGGTGGCGGGCCTTGGATTAGCTGCCTGCGTCTTTGGCATCGTGCTGGCCATCATTCCTCCCGCCCAGGTCTCCCAAGAGGTGGGCAGCCCCGCCATTTACGTGGGCGTCATCCTGGCGCTCATCGTCGTGGTGCTTGGCGTGTGCTTTGCCATCTATCGCGCTTCCCGCAAGCATGACTGGGTGGACGCGTCCAATCAATTCGCTCCCTTCACCTGGGAGGTCGAGGGTCTCAAGAAGCCCCAGAAAGTGCTGTCCAACGTTCCCTCCGACATGCTGGCCGACGGCCAGAACCCCATGGGCATGCCCATCAAGAAGCTCTGGAATCCCAACGAGCAGCTGCCTGAGGCAGCCATCAAAGCGGCGCAAAAGGGCACTGTCCCCGACGATGACCCTGCAGCCCTCAATCACCCCGTGAAGCCTGCGGCCGATGCTGCCGGCGTCGCTGGCGGAGGCATCCCGCTAAGCCAGCCGCCTCAGATCTCCAAGGCGGCAAAGATCGGCACCTCTGCCGATGCGGGGCTCAAAGAGGAGGCTGCGACCCCGTCCAGCGAGGTGGCCGTCAAGCAGGCTCCCGATGTCCCTGCCGCCCCGGCCGATATGGTGGCTCAAGAGTCGGTGCCTCAGGACCCCGCCGCCGACGCGCGGGCTGCCCAGGCTGCCGAGAAGGAGGATGAAGCTGCCTTGGCCTCGGCTCAGTCTGCTGCCGCTCAGGCAGAGGTGCGTATCCAAGCCGAGAAGAACCGCATCCAGGCAGACTCCCAGTTGGCCTCGGCCGAGCGCGCCGCCAAAGAGGCGCTGGCTGCCGAGCAAGAGGCATCTAAGGCTGCCGATAAGAGCGCCGATGGCGCTCAGAAAGATCCCTCGGCTTCCGGCAGCGCCCCATCCTCCACTGGGAAGTAGCGTCTATCGGATTGTCAGTACTCGATTCTGTCCAATGAAAGCAGGGCTCTATGACACAGAGCGATTTAGGGTCTCAGCCTTCCGCCACCGCGAAGGCGTCGCCCGCGGCGGCTGCCCCGCAACAGGTAGCTGCAACCCCCTCTGAGCGGGGGCTCAAATATCACCACGATGCAGAGACGGCAGGCGGCAAGCCTCCCACCACGCCTTCTAAAAAAGAGCTGTCCGGCAAGCTCACCGTGAAGGACATGGTCTCCTACGGCATGATCATGATGGTGCCCATCGCACCTTTCGCCCTCTATGCCTCCATCTTCCAGATGTCCGGCGGCATGCCGGCCCTGTCCTACCTCATCGGCGCAGTGGGCATGCTCTTCACGGTGTTCTCCTTTGGCGTGATGATCCCGCTCTTCCCCTCTTCGGGCTCCATCTACACCTATGCCTCTCAGACCATGGCTCCGGCGGTGGGCTTTGTGGCGGGTTGGCTCATGTTGCTGCAGTATTTGGTCACCCCCGACCTCATGTTCATCCAGGCGGGCCAGGCGCTTAACCAATACGTGCCCCAGGTGCCGGTGTGGGGATGGTGCTTGCTGTTCTTGGCGTTTGTCACGTTCCTGTCCATCCGCAGCCTCAACAATGCCATCAAGGTAGAGAAGATCGCGCTCATCTGCGAGATCGTGGTCTTCGCCATGTTCATCGTCTTTGGCCTGGTCTACATCTTCCAACATCCTGAGACCTCGGGATTTAGCCTCACTGCGCTCTTCAACCCCCAGAAGTTCAGCTTCAGCGGCATGATGGGCTCTGTCTCGCTGGGCGCCATGTCCTTTGTGGGCTTCGGCTGCGTGGCCACCCTCACCGAGGAGGCCAAGGACCCCAAGAAGGGCCCTGCCCATTCCATGCTCCTCATCGTGATCATCTTGGCATGCATGTTCGTGGGCATGTGCCTCGTGGCCACCTGGGTAGACCCCACCGGCTCCATCATGGCAGGTCATGAGAACACGGGCTTCTATCTTCTGGCTGGCGCGGTAGGAGGCCCCTGGTTTGGCGTAGTGTGCGCAGTGGCCAATGCCATCGCCCTGGGCGCCTTTACCGGCCTTACTGCCACCACCTCCATCTCGCGCGTGCTTTACGTCATGAGCCGTTCGGGCGCCCTTCCCAAGGAGCTGGGCATCATGGATAAGAAGACCGGCGTCCCTCAGGTAGCCACCCTCTTTGTCTGCGGCCTCTCTTTGGTGATGCTCCTGTTCCTTATCCCGCTAGGCATGACCCAGGTGGCCAAGCTTTCCAATTTTGGCGCGCTGTCCACCTACTGCCTGCTTAATCTCTGCGTGATCTGGTACGCCTTTATCCGCAAGAAGACAAAGCTTCCTGTTCTGCGCTCGCTTGTCTTCCCGGTATTGGGCGCCCTGGTCACCGGTGCCATCTTCTTCTCTATCGACTTCGACATCGCTCTCATCGGATGGGGTTGGGTGCTTATCGGTGTAATCTATTACCTCATCCAAACGAGGATCTTCAAGCACGAGATCGACTTTAGTTAGTGGAGATAGCTGTGGCTTCAAATGACTCCCGGGCGAAGACGCCTGCTCAGCCCAAACGAGTGGGACTCTTCGGCCTGGTGTGCCTTGTCATTTCAGCCATGTTGGGCGGCGGCGTTTACAACCTGCCTCAATCTGTGGCGCAGGGTGCAAGCGCCGTCGCCGTGCTGTTTGCATGGATCGTCACCGGCCTAGGCATGCTTTGCTTGGCCAATGTCTTTAGGATCCTCTCGATCGAAAAGCCCGAGCTAAAAAACGGCATTTATTCCTATGCCGAGAAAGGCTTCGGCCGCTTCATGGGCTTCCTGGTGGCCTATGGCTATTGGATCTGCAACTGTTTCGCCATGGTGGTCTATGCCATCTTGCTGCCTTCCACCTTGGACCTGTTCTTCCCGGGGGTCTTTGGCGATGGCACCAATTGGGCCTCCATTGGGCTCTCCTCAGGCATTACCTGGCTCATGTTCGTGTTGGCCTGTCGAGGAGCCCAGAGCACTGCCATCATCAACGCCATAGGCACCATTGGCAAAGTGGTGCCTATCGTCCTGTTTATCCTGCTCATGGGCTCTTGTTTTTCCGGTGACTTCTTTGCCCAGCATGCTCTGGGAAGCCAGGGGGCGGCCACCCTCGAGCGCGCGCAGTTCTTCGATCAAGTAGGAAGCACCATGATGATCACCCTCTTCCTTTTCATAGGCATCGAGGGTGCCGTGGTGGTTTCTGGCGAGGCGGTCAATGCCAAGGCAGTGTCGCGCGCCACCATGATCGGCTTTACGGTCACCCTGGTGCTCTATGTATTGGTATCTATCGTTCCTTATGGCTCGTTCACGCAAGATGAGATCGGCGCTATGGCCAATCCCTCGATGGCAGCACTGCTTGCCTCGCATTTTGGTCTTTGGGGCGCCGTGCTGGTGAACGTGGGCATCGTGATCTCTGTGCTGTCTGCCTGGCTTGTGTGGACGGTAATGCTGGGCCAGATGCCGTTCTATGCCGCAAAAGATCAGGTCTTTCCCCAAGTGTTTTGCAAAGAGAACCGTGTTGGCGCCCCGGTGCCGTCGCTCTTGGCCACCACGTTGGTGGTGCAGGGCCTTATTGTGCTGGCTCACTTTGTGCAAGGCAACGCTTGGCAGGCTATGGTAAACATCACTGCCGTGATGGCCATGCCGTGCTATTTGGTGTGCAGCCTCTACCTATTCAAGCTGGCCTTGCATGGCCCCTGGTCCTCTTGCGTCCGCCGTTCTACCGGGCTTGCCTTTGGCTTGGCAGCCACCTTGTTCTCTTGCTATCTCATTTATGAGGCCAATATCGAGCTGCTTGTGGTCGCGTGCACCATCTTTGTCATAGGGTTTCCCATCTATCTTT
Source organism: Olsenella sp. KGMB02461 (assembly GCF_012584445.1). Classification (GTDB taxonomy): domain Bacteria; phylum Actinomycetota; class Coriobacteriia; order Coriobacteriales; family Atopobiaceae; genus Leptogranulimonas. The sequence continues at coordinate 853,602 of NZ_JABAHI010000008.1, read as the reverse complement.
GGGCGCGCCGAAAAGAGCAAGTGTTTACCAAAAGCGAGGCATGTCTTGCAGTAATCATCGTGATCGCCGCAATTGTGGGCATCTGTTCTATGGTGGGGCTAATCTAAGACTGTTCATCTGTCTCAGGTAATATGTCTCACCGCTGCAGCGAGGCTCTCTTCTCGGCTGCGCAGATCAGGAGCGCCCGCGTTTTCAAGGGGCGTGAAACGGTAGAAATGCAGGACCTCATGGCCAAGAAGCGTCTCGTGTTTGTATATGGGTTGAACATTCTCGCTGCCTTTGCAGTGGTGATGCTCCACGTGTCCCTTGATGTGTTCGCTCCTCAAGGGGGAGGGGACCCAAAGTGGTTCGCCTCGTTCTTTTTGCAGGCGGCTTTCATCTTTGCAGTGCCCGTCTTTTTTGCGGTGAGCGGGATGAACCTTTTGGACTATCGATCCAAATACGACACCAAAACGTTCTTCATCAAGCGCGTTAAGCGTGTAGGGGTGGTGCTGCTGTTTGGCAGTGCGGTGTGCTATTTGCTCTACGGCCTTTTTCCTTCGAGCTTCTGGGGCGCAGAAAATGCAACGCTCACCTTCAAAGGCTTTATAAAGGGACTGCTTTCAAACACCATCAACGACACCTACTGGTTTCTATATACCATCATCTACCTCTATATGCTTACCCCTCTCTTGTCGCTTGCGGCTCAGCGCAAACAGTTACTTGAGTACATCATGGGATGTTCCCTGTTGGCCTCTGTGCTCATTCCGTTGGCAGCGGCACTGGGTTTTGACCGCTCCTATTTAGATCCGCTCTTTGGCTGGGCGGCTTTTGCCAATGTGGCCCTTCTCTACTATGTTGGCGGTTTCTATCTTGCCCGTTACCTGAAACGTTCTGGGGGAGTCTCTATATCTTGGTGGCCCATGCTCCTGCTTTATCTGGCAGCGACAGCGGCAATGGCTGCCGTCTCTGCAGGATCTAACGGCTTTATTGGGTTCGATGCAGTTCCCGCCGAGTACAACCCCTATTGGATTTCTGTCAACTCTCCCTTCTGCATGGTTCAAGCTGCCGCCGTATTCTTGTGTGCCCAAGCTCTTGAGCCTCGCCTGCAAAGCCTGAAGGAGGGTTCCCAGCGAGTGCTGGCAAAAGTGTCGGGAGCCTCTCTGGGCGTCTATCTCATTCAAATGCCTATCATCAATTGGATTGGCCTTAGGCTCTATTGGCCCCATTATCAATGGCTGCAAAACACGGTCGTGCGAGGCCTTGTGGTCTTCTTCGTGGCACTGGCCGTCTCTTTGATTTGGTGCGAGCTCTGGGGGCGCCTTAAACAGGTTGTCCTGAGAAAGGAATAGTTCGTGGTGTCGTTCATCCTTGCATTTCTTTTGGGCCTTTGCCTGCTGGCGGTTCCAGGCTTGCTCCTATGTGTTGCAAGCGGAGTGGGATATCGTGCAGCCCTCTGTCTTGCCCCGGGGCCCTCTGTCTTCTTCTACTTTGTTGTCAGCCTTTTTCTGGGATTTGCCTCTATAGATGGCGTGGCCCCGCTTGCAGCGGGGGTGCTGGGGCTTGCGCTGGTGGTAAGTGCTGCGATCTTCTTGATCAGAAAGGCACATCCATGGAGCATCGAGATCCTAGAGCCTTCTTTGCCGATAATGGCGCTCTATGCGGTTTTTGGGACCCTGTTGTTCGTGGGGCTATTTCTCAATAATGCTGGCGGCTTTGACTGGTTCTTGCAATATAACGACAACTCTGCCCATCTCACTCGCATAAAGGCCATGGTTGACGGCGCTACGACTTCCCCTGTGCACTCCATGATGTATGGGTCCAACGTGCGTGCAAATCAAGCGCCATTCTCTGACGGCACTTCGGGCGTCTCGGCGTATACAGGCTTTTATCCTGTGGCCTATCACAACCTCGCGGCTCTGATTCTTGCTTCGGGGGTGGCGCCCATCTTGGTGGCCCAAAACGCAGTGAACGCGATCTTTTGCGCAGTGGCCTTCCCTTTGGGAGTCTGCGTGCTTCTCTCTCAAATCAGCAGAAGCGACAAACAGCTTCTGCTATGCGGGTCTGTCACGTGCGGGGCCAGCTATGCTTTTCCGCTGCGAGCGCTGGTGATCCATCAGAACTACCCCAATGTGGTGGCCTTTTGCCTTGTTCCTCTCGTGGTGTGCCTTCTGGTGTCAGCGGTGCACTCCAAGACTGAAGACGGCTCCTTCAAGCTAGAGCTCAATAGGGCGACGCTGGCGCTCTTCTTTGTTTCTCTGATAGGGCTCGTTGATCTGCATCCCAATGCAGCCATTGCCAGCGGTGTGATAGGCGGCTGCTACGCGATAGGCAGCCTTATCCCTGCTTGGGGAAGAAGCCTCCCCCAAAAGCCCTCGTCACTCTTGAAATTCCTCGGCTTGGAGGCTGGAGTGATCGCCCTTTGCCTCGGCATTTGGACTGCCTGCCTTCTCTCTCCCGTCTTTGCCGCTACGGTAGGCTTTCTTTGGGAGTGGACGATCCCCGTGCCGGAGGCGCTCAAACAAGTGGCTCTTTTGGGGTTGAGGATCGAGGTGGCTCAACCTGTGCTTGCGGCGGTGGTGCTTGTCGGCTTTATCTGGTGCGTCACCCATAGAGGCACAGGTTGGATTGCTCTCGCCTACGGGGCACTAGTCACAATATTCTTTGCGAATGCGGCGGGAACGGCGGACATCAAGAAGGTGTTTGCGGGCTTCTTCTACACCGATCCAGACAGAACGGCTGCGCTGGTGGGTCTTTGGGCGTCGGTGGTAGCCGCCTTTGGCCTGTATGCCATCTATCGCGGCTTTATCAAGGTCATAACTGCAATCCGAGACCGGACCACTGAAAGGGGGGTGCGGAAAACCCTTCTTCCCAAGGTGGCACTGGTGGTATGCATCCTTTTTGCGGCAGGCAACTATGGGGAAGCCCTTGCCATCAGCGAGTATCCAAAGGATGAGAACCATATCTATTTGGGCCCTTCGAGAGATCTGCCTGGGGGCGCCTTTGCCTGGCAGGAAAGGGAGCTGCAGTGGGTGTCGGATCCAGCTGTATCAATGTTCTATAACCAAAACGATGCGTGGTTCATGCAACAGGTGAAGCGTGTCACAGGTACGAAGGACCTGATCCTCAATATCCCTCTCGATGGCTCTATGTATGCTTACCCGGTGGATGGCGTGAATGTCCTCTATAAGCGAGAGATCACCGGCGAAGATTCGGCACAGAGCCAGGCCATTCGTTTGCATCTTAGTGAATACGCTACAAATCCTCAGGTACAGCAGGCGGTGAAAGACTTGGATGCCAAATACGTGCTCCAACTCTCTGCAAAGGGCCCCTACGGCGCCAACTATGCAGACTACGACCGCAATCGAGTGGATGACTGGGTGGGCATCGCGTCCATAACCCCTGACACCCCAGGCTTCAAGCTGGTCCTCTCTGAGGGCGACATGGCCCTCTACCGCATCGAGCCGCTGCCGGCCGCCACCAAGAGCTAGGGGCAAAAAGAGGCGCGCTTCGTTGCGAGCCATGGGCATAGCCTTTGCCCTTTGGCCAACTTGTGGAACTCTTTGGCTTCTCCTCTGCCACCGAATATCTGACGCTTTGGGTAGGTAAGCTACATGAGAGCACAGGAGGATCTCTTGTGCCGTTTCTTCGAAAGGAGACATCATGGCTGATGTTAAGTTTTGGCGCTGCAATCATTGCGGCAATCTTTTTTACACCATCGTCGATGGTGGCGTGACCCCTCAGTGCTGCGGCGAGCCCATGGAGCTCTTGGTGGCCGATTCCGTGGATGCCGCTACCGAGAAGCACGTGCCCTCGATTGCTTGGGACGGCAACCATATCGAGGTCAACGTGGGCTCTGTGGACCATCCTATGACGCCCGAGCACCTTATCGAGTGGGTGGCTCTGGTGGCCGACAACGGCGACGTCACCATTAAGCGCCTTGCTCCTGAGGATGCCCCTCATGTTCGCTTCTGCGGCAAGAATCTCGAGCATGGCACTGTGTATGCCTATTGCAACCTCCATGGCCTCTGGAAGGCAGAGGTCTCCAAGTAGTCTGGGAGCCTCTTTTGAGGCAAAGATGGCGTTTTTGCGCTTAGGGCGGGTAAAGCGAGCGATTCCTTAGCTTTGCCCGCTTTTTTATATAGTTTCACAATCCCTGCATAAAATAGAGGGACGAACAAGCTATTATCTGTTCCAGTAGGTTTCTTGCTTAAAGGCTTTGCGGTTAGTGTGTTGATTCGCTGCCTTCGCCAGAATCCTCTTTTTCTTGTTGCGACATTTTTTAGATGGACAAACTTATATTGTTTATGCTTTGCCCGCTGATTTGCCGGGGTTCACTGCGGTATTCTTTCCACTATGAATTTGGGCATGCTCAGAAGTCTTCGAGCAAAGGGTCGTAGATTCCCCTTCGTACTCTTTGATATGGCAACGTCGATAAGTGGATGAGCCAATGGTTGCCTAACAGCCTAGGCTTCACCAGTTCTTGGGGATAAACATATCTAATAAACAAGATGTGAATAATAGCTGCCCTTCAGATACTGGAGATGCACCTGAGGCTCTAATATTGAATACGAAATCAAATGTAAATATATAATCAAAATGTATCAACATGAACTATAAAATAGGGGGACAACCATAACCTTGAGCGAGATCTTCTATTCCATCAATCAATACATGACGATTGATCAATAAAATACCCTTCATACCTGCGGATAGTATTGTGGTGTATCCTAGAGACGACAAGAGGAGGTGGGAGTTGTGAAAATCGCATTAGTACAAATTAATGCAACCATGTGCGCCTATGAGGAGACCATAGCGCGTATGCTCTCTGCTGCTTCCACCTTCGAGCGTCAAGGGGCTGATCTCGTAATCTTTCCTGCAACTACCCTTACGGGATTCAATCCTCAATCTCTGCTCAATCAAGAAGGGGTCGAGACAGATATCGCCTTGGTGCTCGATGAATTGGCAGAGCGCGCCTCTGTGCCCATCCTAGTGCCGTTTCTCTTCGAGAGCTCTGGCCAGCCTGTGCCAGAGGTGGCCTACATCCACGATAAGAAAATCGTTCCTTTGCGTATGGGGGCAAGCGTGGCCTACCTCAAGGCTCATGGTCACATGCCAGAGGATGAGCCTGTAATGCAGTTTGTGCAACAGGATACAGACTTCGGAGTCGCCCTTGATCTTGAGGGTCTTGCCGCCTACAGTGCCGGCTCAGAGAATGCAGATGTCATCATCTATCTGCCTTTTAGCGGTTTTTGCGCAGACGACGAGGTCACCTCTATGGGCGCAACATTGGGTGATGGCTTCTATATTGGGGAGGCTACAAAAGCGAATAGTTGGCTAGTGGGAGTCAATTCCATCGGCGCACAGGATGAGATCGTCTACTCGGGCGGCTCTTTTGTTATTTCCCCCTGGGGAGAAATCGCTGCAGCGCTTCCCAACTTCGAAGAAGCCATGGAGCTTGTGGAAGTCGAGCCTCTGTCGGAGGGACCTCTTGAGGAGCCCTTGGCCCCTGCGCCTTATCAGCGCACGCGTATGATATGGGGCGCGCTTACATTGGCGTTGCGTGATTTTGTGGATAAGCAAGGGGTGCGCGGGGTGGGCCTCTTGCTCACTGGCGACCTTCTGACCTCGGTGCTTGCTGCGCTTGCGGTAGATGCGCTAGGACCTATGCGCGTATGGGGCCTTCTTGTCCCCTCTGCTGACGAAGATGCGTTAAAAGACGCCCGTCATCTGGCGCATAACCTAAGGATTCATGCAGAAGAAGTCAATAAGTCGGACTTTAAGCAGGCTGCCGAGCTTATAGACAGCAATCCGCTTGCGGTGATTCGACTGTTAGCCCGTGCCGCTGCGCCTCAAATCTTGGGCCCCGGCCTGCTCATGCTCACTGCAGTGGATAAAACAGCGCTGGCTCTTCAGCAAGATCCAGACTGCTACCATGCCGCATCGTTCGCGCCCTTCTCGGATGTCTACCGTACAGATATCTTGGCACTGGCTTCAGACCGCAATGGCAAAAGCCCAGTGATTCCGCGCTCGGTATTGGCTCGCCTTGATGTGCCCCGTGATTTGGTGGCCGACGCGCATGCGCTTTCAGACGCCCGTACACTCTCGGAGCTGGATTCGGTGCTCTTAAGTGTCATTGAGCGAGGCGAGTCTGTCACCGATGTAGTGCGTGAGGGCGGCAACCTCGAGGAGACCTTGGGCATCTTGAGTGCGGTTGGCAAAGGCGAGCTTTCTCGCCGCAATTGCCCTGCGGGCCCCATTGTCTCGGAGCGCGCCTTGGTAGAGCGCCGCACCCCGATCGCTATTCATAGAGCACCTAGCACCGCACATGTGTCTGCAATGCCAGAAGTGGTTGCCGGCCTTTCCACCACTATGAACAATGCAGATATCATGAGTCTTATGGAGCGCCTCCAAACACTTGCGGGCGCTTTCGAAGATGTTGCCGACCCTGCGTCTTTGGATCTCCCGCACGATCTCCACAGCTATCTGCAAGATTTCGCCTCATCCGGGGGTTTTTCTACCAACGGGGATGACCTTTGGGGATCAGGCCTCTTTTCCAAAAACTAAATCCAAGTGATTCTCAAAAGACTCGCTGATTCCCTTTGGGGCCTTTGGTTGCAGGCGTCATGAGGGGCAGACGGGACATCTGAGCATCCTGCATTCCGACGCTGTCGGGGTTGTGTGGTAGACTACTGCACCATAGAACGGTTGTTCGGAGGCGCAGTGGTTATTCTAGGTATCGACCCAGGCTTGGCACACACAGGCTGGGGTGTCATAGAGACCAAAGGGTCTCTCTGTCGCGCGCGCGCCTATGGGTGCTGCGCTACAGGGACAGAGGAGCCCATGGATGTGCGTTTGCACTCAATTTATAAGGAAATCCGGCAGGTGATAGACCGCTATCACCCTTCTGAGGTGGCCATCGAACAGATTTTCTTCGGCCAAAACACCAAGAGCGCCATCGCGACCGCCCATGCGCGAGGAGCGGCCCTGGTTGCCTGTGCGTGCGGCGGGTGCATAGTGGGGGAGTACACTCCTATGCAAATCAAAAAAGCGGTGGCCGGTACTGGTGCCGCAGACAAGCATCAGGTCACTACTATGACGCGCATTCTTTTGGCGCTCGATCATGATCCTAAGCCAGACCACTGTGCCGACGCCCTCGCTGCCGCAGTGTGTCATGCCCATACTGTGCAGAATGAGCGCAGGGCGCAACGGGCTCACGAGGCGGTAGCGGGTCTTCAGCGCTGTCCTGGGGGCGCTCTCGAGAGGAGCAGATAAATGATTGCACGGCTCTGTGGAACGCTGGTAGAGGTGAGCCCTGAAGTTCCCTCTCTTATCGTTTTGGATGTGGCGGGTGTGGGCTACGAGCTGTTGGTGTCGCGCACCACGCTTTCGGATCTCCCGGCACAGGGCAGCTCAGGGGTCACCTTGTACGTGCGCATGCGCGTCACAGAGAGCGCAGTGACTCTTTATGGCTTCTCGGGCAAAGAAGAACGCATCGTATTTGACAAACTGATATCCATCGCCAAGGTAGGCCCTGCATTGGCGCTCAAGGTCCTCTCGAGTTTTTCGCCAAAGCAACTGGCGTCGGTAGTGGCCGCCCAAGACGTGGACATGCTTACTTCAGTGCCCGGGGTTGGCAAGAAGTCTGCCACCAGGTTGTTGCCAGAGCTACTCGATCTCTTCGCCAAGGATGCAGAGCTTAAAATGCTCATGCAGGCTGAGCCCATGTCCATAGGCTCAGCCGCTCCCACTGCGGCAGATGCAGGCCCGGGCTCGGCTGTGGTGGCACAGGCCCGCCAAGCGCTGCTGGGCATGGGGCTTACTCCGCAAGAAGCAGATGTGGTGTTCGAAGGCTTGCCTCAAGACGCGACTTTTGAAGAGGCGATTCGCTATGGTCTCAAACGAGTAGGGGGTGGGTTGTAATGTGGGAGGCAGACGCTGGCTCGGATCTCTTTGCAGGCAGTGCTCACAATCGCATTGCAGGCCAGCGCAGAAGCGTTTCGGCTGAGCTTGCGCCAGAAGACGTGGACATCGACCGCAGCCTGCGTCCCCAAACCTTAGAGGATTATTGCGGGCAAAGCCGCATCAAGGAGAACCTTCGCGTGCTCATCGACGCTGCGAGATCTCGTGGCGAAGTGTTGGACCATGTGCTTTTCTCCGGCCCTCCAGGCCTCGGCAAAACCACGTTGGCAGCCATCGTGGCCAACGAGATGGGCGGTGCTCTGCACACCACTTCCGGTCCTGCCATCACCAGGCCGGTCGAGCTTTCTGCCACGCTTACCAATCTGAGCGAAGGCGACGTCCTCTTCATCGACGAGATCCATCGTCTCAGCCACAACGTGGAAGAGATCCTCTATTCGGCAATGGAGGATTTCTATCTGGACATTATGATTGGCGATGGCCCTGGCGCCCGATCTATGCGTTTCGAGATCCCGCCCTTCACGCTGGTGGGAGCCACTACGCGCACCGGCCTTCTCACGGGCCCTCTGCGCGATCGCTTTGGCATTTCCTACCGGCTCGATTACTACACAAATGCAGAGTTGGCGCAGATCGTCGCCCGTTCAGCAGGCATCCTAGGAGTGGATATCGACATGCAGGGGGCAGCGGAGATCGCCAGCCGCAGTCGAGGTACGCCCCGTTTGGCCAACCGCCTGCTCAAGCGCGTGCGAGACTACGCTCAAGTGCGAGCTTCTGGGAAGATCACTTGGGATGTCGCGGCCGACGCCCTCTCGTTCTTCGAGATCGACGAGTTGGGGCTCGATTGGATGGACAGCAAAATACTGTCCACCCTTTGTGAAACGTTCCGAGGCCGTCCCGTCGGCCTTTCCACCATCGCAAGCGCAGTGGGCGAGGATGCCTCTACACTGGAGGAAGTCTACGAGCCTTTTCTGCTCCAACACGGCCTCATGACCCGCACCCCTCAAGGGCGCCAGGCCACTCTGGCAGCCTTTGAGCATATGGGTATAACTCCGCCTACCGATTAGGCTCCCTGTGCCTTCCCACTCGCCTTCCCCTTAAGGAGCGTCCAATGCTTCAGCGCGACTATCTTTCTAAGATCATTGAGTCTTTCACCAAGCAGATGGAGGTGTATCTCAAAGACGCGGTCATCTTGCGCAAAACCGAGTCCATCGGCGAAGTGGAGGAGGCGCTGGGAGAGCTTTTGGAGCTCGATCCCGACATGCTTTTGTCCCTCTCTCCAGATTCCCTGGTTACTATGATTGCTTTAGGAGGCAACGGGGATGCCCTGGGAGACTCGGTGGCGTACGTCCTGGCGCGCCTGGGCGATGCAGAGGCGCAGAGGGGCGACAAGGAGACTGCCGCTCTTAGGCGCCAGCAGGCTCGTGCAGTGGCATTGGGCTTTGGCTTCAACAATCAGATCGTGCCGGAGCAATTCAAGGAGTTGGACAAGGAGATTCAAGATGCGCGTGCCCAAGGCCGCTTCATCTAAGGGCGGCCGGAGTCCTGTAGGTCGATGAGCTTCCATCCATTAAAATAACCTGAGTAATAGGTGCCGATGGGAGGATCTCCCGTCGGCGTGCTGGTGTTCTGTCGAGCTAACCTGTGCGAGATAGGAGCGTTATGCTGTCAGATATCGAAATTGCTCAAGCTGCAAAGACCGAGCCCATTGCCCTTATCGCAGACAAGCTGGGCATCCCCGAGAAGGACTGGATCCCCTATGGGCGCGATAAGGCAAAGGTGGACTATTCGGTCTTAAAGCAGGATCCGGGCCATCAGGCCAAGCTGGTGTTGGTGACCGCCATCAACCCCACCCCGGCAGGCGAGGGCAAGACCACCACCACCATTGGTTTGGCAGATGCGCTACGTCAGTGCGGGAGCAACGCGGTGGTAGCGCTTCGCGAGCCTTCTCTAGGCCCTGTTTTTGGCATCAAGGGCGGAGCTGCCGGCGGCGGCTATGCTCAGGTGGTGCCCATGGAGGATATCAATCTTCATTTTACTGGGGACTTTCATGCCATTGGCGCCGCCAACAACCTCTTGGCTGCCATGGTGGACAACCATATCAAGCAAGGCAATGAGCTGGGCATCGATCCTCGCCGCATCACCTGGAAGCGCTGCGTGGATATGAACGACCGCCAGCTGCGCAACGTGGTGGATGGCCTTGGTGGCGTGGCCGATGGCATGCCGCGTCAAGACGGCTTTGACATTACGGTGGCTTCCGAGGTTATGGCAGTGCTTTGCCTGTCTTCTTCCATCCACGACCTAAAAGAGCGCCTGTCCCGCATTGTGGTGGGCTACACCTTCGACAGGAAGCCTGTGACCGCTGGTGACCTCCATGCTCAGGGCGCTATGGCTGCCCTGCTCAAAGATGCGTTGATGCCCAATTTGGTACAGACCCTTGAGGGCACTCCTGCCTTTGTGCATGGCGGCCCCTTCGCGAATATCGCTCATGGCTGCAACTCTGTGATGGCTACGCGCATGGCCATGCATTATGGAGACATTGCCCTTACCGAGGCTGGCTTTGGAGCAGATCTGGGTGCAGAGAAGTTCTTGGACATCACCTGTCGCATGGGCGGCTTCAAGCCTGACGCGGTGGTGGTGGTGGCCACGGTTCGTGCTCTCAAATACAACGGCGGTGCGCCCAAAGACCAGCTGGGCGAGGAGAATCTGGACGCCTTGGCAGCAGGCATCCCCAACCTTTCTCGCCATGTCTCCAACATGACGGATGTCTACGGCCTGCCCTGCGTGGTTGCCATCAATCGCTTCCCCACAGATACCGAGGCGGAACTTGCACTGGTAGCCGATACTCTCAAGGCCCAAGGTGTCAACGTGTGCCTCTCGGAGGTGTGGGCCAAGGGCGGGGCAGGTGGCAAGGAGTTGGCACAAGAGGTGCTTCGCCTGGTGGATGAGCCCAACCACTTCGACTTTTGCTATGCCACAGGCACTCCGGTCAAAAGCGCTATCGAAGCGGTGGCTAAGCGCATCTACCGTGCAGACGGCGTCGACTTCACGCCTGGCGCCGCTCGCCAGTTGGCAGAGCTGGAGAAAAACGGCTTTGGCTCTCTGCCGGTATGCATCGCCAAGACCCAGTATTCCTTCACTGACGACCAGACCAAGCTTGGCGCCCCTGAACACTTCCGCATCACCGTGCGCGAGGTCAAGGTGGATGCCGGCGCTGGTTTTGTGGTGGCACTCACAGGCGCCATCATGACCATGCCGGGTCTTCCCAAGCGTCCTGCAGCCGAGAAAATCGACGTTACCGACGAGGGGGTCATCATCGGCCTTTTCTAGGTGGTTACGAGAAGCGCCTCTAGTGAAAACTCTGACGCCAATACATCGATAGATGTGGCATTATCATTATCAGGAGATTTTCAGTGAAGATCTCGTAGGGAGACGCGCCTCTCCGGCAAAAGCAGAAGGGTTTTTAAGGTGTCAGAGACCGCTGCAGTATCCGTGTAGCTGCAGGTGCCTGAGCTAAAAGAGCCGTTTTTCTTTCCAAAGGCGCCGCTGGCGGCCAGATTGGTAGCCAAGGAGGCGAGCCAATCAGGTACACTAGCTCTTGCTGTGCTGAGACGAGCTCTCAGCCAGTGTTGTACAAGCGCGCCACCCAGCGCGCACCAGCGTCGCCTATAGGAGGCGACAGATAGAAAGGCACGTCATGGCTCAGGGTACTGTTAAGTGGTTCAATCCGGACAAGGGCTACGGTTTCATCTCTCGCGAGGACGGCGACGATCTGTTCGTGCACTACTCCGAGATTCAGATGGACGGCTTCAAGACCCTCGACGAGGGCCAGGTCGTCGAGTTTGACATCACCACCGGTCAGAACGGCAAGCTCCAGGCTTCCAACGTTCACAAGCTCTAATCCGGCATTCGCCTGATAGACACCCAAGGCCCGCTTCTCATGGAGAGGCGGGCCTTTTTTCTGGCTAAGGAATGGCGAGGCCCTCACGCTTCCATCTCAGTGGATGGGCGAGTCCGGCTTTCTTGCCAAGATGGGTATAGGCAAGTAAGTAAAAAGGGACTTACTTGCGAGGAATGCCGAGGTGCAATCATGGTCATTGCTTTCGTAATGGACTCTCTGGGCGTCCATTCGAACGGAACGAGTGTGACTGCGCTGCGCTATGCTCAAGCGCTTCGCCAGGCAGGCCACGAAGTGCGGCTGGTAGGCTGTGAGGCTTCGGGGCAAGATGCCTATCCTGTGCCAGAGCACAAGATACCTCTGGTCTCCGCCGTCGCTAAACATAACGGCTTTACCTTTGCCTCCCCCAATGAGAAGGTCTTTGACAACGCTTTTTGGGATGTCGATATCGTGCACCTCTTCCTGCCTTTCGCCCTAGAGCAGCAGGCATTGGCTTGGGCGCGCTCCCATGAGGTGCCTGTTTCGGCGGCTTTCCACCTCCAACCCCAAAATGTGACCTACAACGCGGGCATTGGAGCGGCTCCCTTGGTGTGCGACGGCATCTTTGGGCTCTTTCGCCGCTGGGCGTACGGCCAAGTGCGCCACATCCATTGCCCCAGCCACATGATCGCCCAGCAGCTCAAAGACCACCGCTATGAAGCCCAGCTCTCGGTGATCTCCAACGGCGTGCCTCAAGAATTCCAACCATTGCCTGACAGCGTGATCAACGGCCCCTACGAGCCCATCGCCCAAGTGGCAGATGGCACCGGCGCCGCAAACCAATCGCTGTTGTTCAAAAAGCCAGAAAGTCTCATTCCGCTTGTGACTGTGGGCCGTTTGGCTCCCGAGAAAAACCAGCGCACCATCATTGAAGCCGTGGGGAGGTCCCACTATCGCGATCAGGTGGAGCTCTATGTATGTGGCGCGGGCCCTGAAAGGCGGCGGTTGGAGTTGCTGGCTCAAAAGGAAGGCGTGCGCTGCCACTTCGTCTTTCTTGATCACGATGCCCTCATCGCGCTGGAGCATCGCTGCCCTCTCTACATCCATGCCTCGGTCGCAGATATCGAGGCCATCTCGGTGATCGAGGCAGTGGCTGCAGGGTGCATCCCCATTATCGGCGAGGCTCCCCTGAGCGCCCCCTCAGAGTTTGCCCTATGCCCTCAGAGCCTCTTTCCTGCCAAAGATGCCTCGGCACTGGCAGCGCGCATAGACAGCTGGTTGAGCCAACCTGAGGCCATGGCTGCCTGGCGCCCCGCCTATCTCAAAGAGGCGGACAGTCTGCGCTTGCCAAAAGTGGTCCAGCAGTTCCTCGCCATGGAGGAGCGTGCCATCTTTGATGATTTGGCAGCCTATGGCAAGGCGCCTCTGAGCGCGGCGGTTCCCAATACCTTTGTGCGCGAGGCTCCCGCACATGAAAGGGTTTCCTAAGGCTATGGGCCCGCTTTTTGAAAGTCGGCCTCTCGGCCCCCTTTTGCGCCCCAATCCCATAAAGAGGCTGAGGGCGACCCTCAAGGCGCGGCGCACCAAGGCCCTCTATCAGGAGCCCACCCCTAAGCGCGCAGCCGCAGACCGTCGCTTGTATCGGCTGGTGCTGCCCCTATTGAAGCTCCACTGCAAGCTTTGGTTTGGGCTCAGGGTTACCTCGGAAGTTGTCGACAAGAGCCTCCTCAAAGGATGCATCCTTTGCATCAATCATGTAAGCCTGCTGGATGCCCCTATGGTGGCCATCGCGCTATGGCCAGAGCAGGTGCACTTTTTGACATTGCCAGAAAATGGCACGGCGCCTGTCTATGGGCCGTTGGTGGCGCATTTGGGCTCAGTGTTTACTGGGGAGACATTGAGCGAGACTCGATTCATGTTCGAGCGCGCCCAAGAGGTGCTGGGGGCGGGCGACCTGCTGGCCATCTATCCCTCAGGGGATTTGGAGCCCTATCATCCGGGGTTGCTGCCCTTCAAAACGGGGGCCTTTCGCCTTGCGGCCATGACCAAGGCCCCGCTGGTGCCGGTGGTGTTGAAGCAGCAAACGCGCTTTTGCATCAATAGGCTTTTGGGCCGCCCGGCCTTCGAAGTGCACATTGGCCAGCCTGTCGCGGCGCCTCACGGGCGGCTTTCCAAAGGGGCGGTGGAGGGGCTGGAAGAGCAGGTGCGCACTGCGATGGAAGGGGCGCTATCGGGCCAAGGCGCTCCCCAAATAGGCGGCGCCGAGGCCCAAGGCACAAGAAAGTGTCAGGTAGACGAGGCCTAGGTAGGGCTTGTCTCCCTCTAGCAGCTGCAGGGCCTCGACGCTGAAGGTGGAAAAGGTGGTGAAGCCGCCACAGAGGCCCACGCGCAGCATGAGGGAGAGCTGCTCGTTGCCGAGCGCCCCTTTGAGCGTCCAAGTGGTAAGGGTGGCGAGCACAAAGGAGCCTACTGCGTTGATGAGGAGCGTGGGAAGGCCCATGGGCGCGGAAGGCGCCAGCGAAGAGCAGAGGTAGCGCAGGACAGAGCCTGCAAAGCCGCCAATTCCTACCACCATGCAACTGACAAGCACAATTCCTTCTTTCTGTAGGGTGCTGCGACTTGAAAAACGGGGAGTGCGAGGCAAGGGTTTCTCGGTGAGGGTCGAGGAGTCTTAGAGGAGCTGGCTCCAGTGGGAGAGGGTAAGGTGGGCAGCCTGGCGCACCTCGGACTGCCGCTGCTCGGGGTCTTCATTGAGGACGCCTACGGCAGTGAAGCCGGCGGAGGAGGCCACCTGCAGGCCCTGGGGGATGTCTTCGAAGACTACGGTGGACGCCGGCGAGATGTTAAGCCTGCGGGCCGCAGCCTCGTAGATGTCGGGGAAGCGCTTGTCTCGGGCGACGTCGCAGCCGTAGAGGCAGGCATCGAAGAGATCCTCGAAATCGATAAGGTGAGCCAGCGAAGAGAGCACTTCAGGATCGTTGGTGGTAGCCAGGGCCAAAGGCACGCCGGCGCCCTTGAGGGCGCGCAGGTAGTCTAGCGCGCCGGGAAGCAGGGAGACCTGGGTTTTGTAGAGCCTTTGGCCCAGGGCATTCCACTGATCGCAGACCTCCTGGGGAGTCTCCTTAAGATGAAAGGCTTCAACTACCCACCGGGCGCCTTCCATAAAGCTCCTCCCTGCCATCTGCTCGGAGAAGTCAGCGGGGCGCTCGAAGCCATGCTGGGACAAGAAGAGGTCGTCGACCTGGTGCCAGACGTTCCATGAGTTGGCCAAGGTCCCGTCGAAGTCAAAGATGGCGCCGTCAAAAGCAAAGGAGCCGGGGCGCAGGCCGTCCAGAGAGAGGGGGCGGGAATTTTGGGGAGAGGCGAACTCTACGGACGCCTTCGAGAGGGAAGGGCGGCGAGCCGCCTCTGAGGAGCGAGGAGCGGGGTTCATCGTTATGCACATTGCCTTCTGCCGATGGGAAGATGCTGAAGGCAGTATACAAAAGCTTCAGGGAGCTGTGGGAAGGCTATGGTGGAAGGGATATGTGGCGATCGGCTGCGCACTCTGAGAGGGGCGGGCCGGTCTTCTAAAGGGAAGGATTGGCATGGAGAAGATCTCTGTCACCAAAGAAGAGCTTGAGGCCTATGTCGAGCGCGTGTGGCCTGAGGTGCTCGAAGACATTGCGACGCTGGTGTCCATCGACTCGGTAGAGGATCTGGATGCGGCGGCTCCCGGCGCCCCCTGGGGCCCAGGCCCTAAGGCGGCTCTGGATGCCACGCTCAACATCGCTGAGCGCCTGGGCATGGAGCCTCACGATTGTGACGGTTACATTGGCTATGCCGACCTGCCGGGCGACTCTCAAAGGCAGGTGGCCGTCATTGGTCACGTGGACATTGTGCCCGTGGGTGTGGGCTGGGACACCGATCCTTTCACCATGGTGAGAAAGGACGGCTACCTGCTGGGCCGCGGCACGCTGGACGACAAGGGGCCGCTGGTGCTGGCCCTTTGGGCTGCCCACTTCTTTGCGGAACGCGGCCAAAAGCTGCCTTATACCATCCGCTGTATCGTGGGCGCCAACGAGGAGACTGGTCTAGGCGACGTCGATTACTACAATGAGCACTTCGAGCAGCCGGCCTTCCTGTTCACCCCCGATGCCGAGTTCCCCGTATGCTGCGGCGAGAAGGGCGGCTTCTCCGCCACCTTCACCTCCGAGCCTGTGGCCGGTGGCACTATCGTCGAGCTGGACGGCGGCACGGCAGGCAACGCCATCCCTGCGCTGGCCACTGCGGTGATCCGCGCCTCTGCAGCAGATCTGCCCGCAGCAGACGGCATCGATATCGAGGATGCTGGCGACGGCTTGGTGAAGCTCACGGCTCACGGCATTGGCGGACATGCCTCGCTGCCCGAGGGCACCCGCAACGCCATCGGTATGCTCGTCGACTACCTCTGGGACAACGGTCTCTACAGCCCTGACCAGCAGCCTTTTATGGAGCTGGAGCGCCTTATCATGGGCTCCACCGACGGCTCCACGCTGGACATCGCCGCTACCGACGACGTCTTTGAGCCTCTCACCTGCATTGGCGGCACCGTGTACACTCAAGACGGCTGCTTCGTGCAGACCATCGACTCCCGCTTCCCCAAGTCCATCACCGGCGAGGAAATCGAGGCTCGCGTGCGTCCTTTAGGCGAGCGCTACGGCTGCAAGCTCACTGTGGACCTCATGCTCCCGCCCTTCTATGTGGATCCCTCGAGCCCTGAGATCCAGACGCTCATCCAAACCTACAACGACCACACAGGAAAAGACGAGAAGCCCTTCACCATCGGCGGCGGCACCTATGCCCGCGAATTCAAGAACGCGGCCTCCTTTGGCCCCGAGGAGCGCGGTGTGCCTACCCCTGCCTGGGTGGGGCCCATGCACGGCGCCAATGAGGGCGTATCCGAGCAGCTGCTCCGCGATTCCATGGCCATCTACATCGATGCCATCGCGCGCCTTATGAACCTGGATCTGGGCTGATCGCCAAAACCTTGGCCTTTAGGCTTATGCCGCAAGCCTAAAGGCGCCAAGTGATCGCCAGGGCTGCAGGAGCTTGCCTCTCAAGACAAGCTCCTGCAGCTTTTTCCTGTTGAAAAGCGTGTGAGACGGTGTGCCAACGGGAGCGGCGGCCCACTTGTCCTTGAGCCGCACCCAGGCTCGCTACACCAGCGACTTCACCATGGAAACCATGGTGCGATCCTGGCGCATAAGGCCCAAAAGCCCTGCCAGGTCGCGGCCCACACAAAAGAGGCCAGCGTCCACCGCAGCCTCTGCGCCATGGGCAACGGCTGCGTCTACCTGGGGCGTAGGGGCGAGAGGAATGCCCGCGGACTCCAAGATCTCCTCGTCGGCGAGGCTGGGGGCGTCAGAGGCGTCCCTAGGGTCTGGCGCGGCAGCGCCCCCGGACGCCGAGAAGGACGTGCCTTGGGCAACGGCGGCCGCTGGGTAGTCCCCGACACTTTGTGCATGGGGTACATGGGCAGGGAGTTTTTCCAGGTTGGACAAGCGCACCTGTGCTTCGCCGGATACGGTGACTCCCAGATGGGCAGCCTTTTTGAGGGCTGCTCGCGCCTGATGCGTGGCGCCAATGTCTGCCAAAAGCGAGCCAAGGCTCAAGTAGAGGGCGCCGATGGCCTCGGGGTCATGGGCCCAGAGGAGCGCAGAGCACAGGGTAGTCTTGGCGGCCTTTTGATCGCCGGTCATCCTCAAGATGCGAGCCAGACGCAGCGACGCATTGGCATAGAGGGGGGCGATGCCTACGGCGCGCAGGCCCCAAGCAAGCGCCTGATCGAAGTCTTTAAGGCGGATAGCCAGGCGGGTGAGGATGCCCAATGCTTGGAAGGAGAGGTTGGAGACCAGATGCACCTGGCGTTCGTCTGAGATGAGGCAGTTGTAGAGCTGGCGCTCTGCGTAGGTGCTAAACCAGCGATAGCACTCATTGGCAGTATCTGGCTGATTGAGGTCGCCCCGGGCCAGCAGCTGCCCATAGATGGCGTCTTTGAGCTGCCTGAGGCGGTTGGGGCTGGCGCCTGGGGTGCAAAGCAGGCGGTGGGCCTCTTTGAGGAGCGGGGCGATGGTGTCGACTCCCACGAAGGCTTCCACCAGCGCATCAGGGTCGTCGCCATCGAGCGTGCCATCGATCAGGGACTGCACCACATGCTCGCCTGCCTGGCAAAACAGGTCGTCTGGGCTCTTGCGGACGGCCGCAAGGATCACATGGACGTCGTGGGCGCAGGAGCCGGTGAGCTGCCGGCACAGCGTCTCTGCCGCCAGCTCGCGGGCAGGGTCGCTGGAGCAGGCTAGATCCGCTTCCCAGGAGGCGCCGAGCCCCTGGGCTTGCGAACCTTCAAGGGGCGACGATGTTTGTAGAGGAGCCCGCTGACAATCTTTGGGGCTCAGGGCCGGATGGGCTAAGGAGAACGTGGCGGCGATGGGGGCCAGGCTCTTATCGGCAGCCAGATGGACGGCATCCCAGGTTGCGAGGACCTCGCGGGCATCACAGCGGTCCAAATCGACAGTGTCAAAGGCAGCCCTGTCTATCTGGGCAGAGAGCAGGCAAGGGCATGCGGGGTCGGCAGGGTTTCTGGCCTCGACCCACACCTGGGAGATGTCAGAGGAAGTCGAGAACCCCAAGGCGCAGAGGGCCAATGTCAGGCTGCAGCTCACCTGGGCGGCATAGCTGGCACGCTCGGAACGCGTGGCTTTTCCGCCGGTGGGAGCGAGGCGCCTGGGAACAAGCTCTGGGTCTGGGGCGGTGAAGGAGAAGGCCATGAGGCCTTGGGCGCGGTTGAGGCGAAAGTCTGGGTCTGTGCGAAAAGAGATGGGCAGCGAGGTGAGCATCTGTGCCACAGAGGAACGGCACTGCCACTCGCTTTGAGGGGCCGTGGCAGGATGCAGATCCGGCGCCAGGGTGCTTGCCAGATGGCAGTCCATCTGAGTGGCCACCTCATAGAAGAACGCGGGGTCAGAGACGCCCTGGAACATCGCCACGCGAAAAGCCCAGACGCTGCGGATGAGCGCGGTCTCCACCCTGCGCACGCCCTTGACGGTGGCGGGAGTGACCCGCCCTTGGATATCGAGGCAGGGCAGGTGAGAGATGCGGTTCCAAGAAGCCCATACAGGAGCGTCGTCAGGCAGCTCATAGAGCCCGGCGTCTTTAAGGGATTCGCAAAAGAAGTGGGCCACTGGATCTTGGGCGGTGCTGGTGCAAAGGCTGTGAACCTGGGCTTTGAGGGACTCGATGGGATAGATGTCTGCCACCAGACGCTGAGCCGCGCGCTCAGCGTTGAAGAGGCTGGGCGACGTAGCGCGCAGGGAACCGGCGTCCCCTCGAGCGTCCTGGGAATTTACGGGCATCGATACCATGTGCGCACCCTTTCGTGGCTGGTATCTCTACTATTCCCCTAATTTTCCTCAATTTCGTTAAGGATGCTTTGAGCTATGCCAATTCCTTGTGTGGCTTTTGTCCAGCTTTTTTCCTGCATATCACAAAATTATGCAAAAGGGTGCATAGTGGATGAAATAGTGATGCTCTAAAAGACCCCGAGTCTTCTTAAAGGGCCATAGATTTAGAGATTGAACGCATGACTTGGTCGCTTTCTAGCTGGGCTAAGAGTGCCGTGAGATCTGTGGCTACCCAGAAGATCTCAGCGTTGGTGGCGGCTTGCGCCCCCTGGCGCAGAGCATCCAGCACCTCTTGAGTGGGCGCGTTAGGTATTTGATGGGATTCTAAAATGCGCGGCGTCTCCAGGATCATGCGCCCGGCCTCGTCAGGATCGTCGAGGGAGGCGACAAGCCCGGAGAGAAAGACGGCTGAGAGCGCCGCCACCGGCGTGGGATAGGTGGTGGCCATGGCCATGGAGGCCACCGCCAGCTCGGTGTTTTCCAGAGTCATAGCCACCGAGCTCAACAGATGATAGGCCTGGGCGGCCGCCTCTGGGTCGTAGGTTGAGGCCAGAAGGTCTATGAGCGTTTGGGCTGCCATGGCGCCGTCGCCCAGTTCCAGATAGGCCCTGGCCACTTGCAGCCGGGCTGCCGGGTAGAGCGGGGCGAGGTCCCTGGCATTGAGCGCCCACAGCAGCGCCTGGTCGTGGTGGCCCTGCTGGCTCTCCAGCAGGCTCAAGGCCAGCTGCCCGTGGAGATGGGAGAGCGGCGCCAAATGGGGTGCAGGCTCCGAGTCGCCATAAAACTGGTTGTAGAGGCTGCGCTCGGCGTAGTTGGCGAAACAGCGCCAGGGACGCCCGTCGTCCACCGTGGCCTCTAAAGATGCCTGGTGTTCTTTGAGCTGCCGAGAAAGGCGTGCCACCAAAGCCGGGATTCCCTCCTGGCGCAGCGAGCCCATGGCATGCCCCAGCATCTGCTCCACGGGGTCCGGGCTGGTAAAGTCTGCCAGCACCTCCCAGCCGTTGGTCACGTCGAGCTCGCCCTCTACCAGGTGCCGAGCCACGCGGGTGCGCGCCTGGGCCACCGTGGGCTCGGGATGTTGGCCGCCTAGCGCCAGCACTTGGGAGACGGCATCTTGGCAGCGAGGCCCCAAGCTGGGCAGGATCCGCTCCATCAGCGAGGAGCGCAGCTGGCTTTCATCGATGCTTAGCTCCGCCACTTCTTGGGCCTTGAGAGGCCCTTGATAGCTGGCAGGTATTTCTCGGCAGGAATACTCAGGGCGCTGGGTGCGCCAGGCAGGGGAGAGCTGAGGGTCCTCCAAAGAGAAGCCGGCGTCTACTGGCGTGCATTGGGCGCCGTCCCAACCCACGGTGCCCCCTAGGCGGCAAAAGAGGTCGATGCCGTCTTGAGAGGAGCTTAAACGGGCTTCTTTCATCTGCCTGCGGGAGAGCTTGGCCCACAGGAGGCAGGAGTGGCCCTGAGGGTTGTCTACATAGCCCTGCACCCACACAAAGGAAAGCTGAGGGCAGAGGGCGAAGGCCAGAGAGGCGCAGGTGAGCGCTTCTTTGCAGCAAAGGTCCAAAGAGGCTTGGGTGCGCATGGAGGCGGTGGCGCTCACCTGGCGGTCCAGGTCGAACGACCAACGGCGCGAAGCCATGACCTCGGGATCTGTGGCAGGAATGGCAAAGGCGGCGAGGCCTGCCTGGAGGTTCAGGCGAAATTGGGCCTCGAAGGGATAAGGGGTGCGCAGGCGCTCCAAACCCCAAGCGATGGCATGGCGGGCGTCCCACTCGCGGTAGGCGCCTTCTTGGGCTGCCGGGTCGACGAGGGCGCGCAACTGCCGCTGGGGCATGGCTTCCAGGTAAGTGGCGGCCTGCAAGAGCTGCTCCAAGGTAGGGGAGGGGGTGTTTTTGCAATGGTGATGCGCCATGAGCAGCCGGTTGAGGGCGGCGGTGAGGCGTTGGGCTGCCACCTCATAGCTGAAGGGGTAGGCGGCCAGGTCTATGCGGTAGCCCACCAGATGCCGGGTAGGCTGGGCCACGAAGCGCAGGGGTATGGGCTGTGAAGCCGCCTCGAGCAGCTTGGCATCCTCCAGCTCTTGAGCCAAGAAACGCTCATAGGCGCTGGGGGCGCTGGCGTGCTCGGGGTTTTCAAAGAGACCGTCTGCCTTAGCCTCGCGGGTGCGGATGTCTCCCAGGGCATCTTTCAAAAAGGTCAGGGGCTCTGCGGCTTGCAGCAGCTGCTGGAAGAAAGAGGCGAGGTCGAAGGAGTCCTCTTGGAGTGCGGGCGCCCCTTCCAGAAGCTCTTGGACCCTGTGCAGCGCCAAAGGGTCCAGCGCCTGGGCGTTGCCTGATGGCGCCTCAGGGGCGCGGCGGCCAGAGAGCCGCGCCCTATAGAAGAGCGCTGCGCCGCCCAAGAGGATGCCAAGGATGGCCAGAGACCAAAAGGCCAGAGGGGCGACAGCCCCATGAGAAGGGGTCGAGGCATTGGCACAGCCCACAAAACCCATAAGGCACAGGAAGGCCCCAAAGGCGCACAGGCGGCTTTTGAAGTCGTTCAATGCGTGAGACGCGGGAACGTGCGGCTTCATGGCTCCCTCCCTTCAGGTCAGCGTGGCGCTTCTCAGTATAGGAGAAGTGCCGCTGAGCCGCCTTTTTGCGGGTTGTGCCAAGTTTTCCTTGCATTGAGAGAGGGCAAGGGCTAGATTATTTGTGAGTATATGAGCAGATGCTCATATACTCACAAAACTAGCTGCCCGGCAGCCTAGCTACTCGTGCCCATTGTTCTCGAGGAGACCCTATGAGCGATTCTCAACTCCCCCTCACCCCGCCGACTCCTTTGGCGCAGCCCCTGGAGCTTTCGGATCTTCTGGGCGATGAAGAGGTGGTCTATACCGCCACTCAAATCTTCGACGCCCTCTCTGACTACACGCGCTTCCAAATCTTGTCGGCGCTCATGGTGGGAGAGCGGTCAGTGGGAGAGCTGCAGGAGATTTGCTCGGTGTCTCAATCGGCCATCTCCCATCAGCTGCGCCTTCTGCGTGATCGAGGACTGGTGACTCAACGTCGCGAGGGTCAGCGATCCATCTACGCGCTGGCTGACGACCATGTGGCCATGCTCATCGCCGTGGGCTTGGAGCACGCCAATGAGATGAAGATCGGAGTGTAGGTTATGAGTGCGAACAAATCTTCCCAGCTTGGCGGGCTGGAGGCTCAGACGCGCGAAGCTGCCAAAGCCTGCGACGTGGAAGCCCATGAAGGGCATCGTTGCTCCGGCGGGTCATGCGCAGGCGAGCACGGAGGCCTCCATCATCACCATCAGGCAGCGCCCGCTCGCGAGCTTCAAGAAGAGCCCACCTTTATCTTCAAGGTATTGGATATGGACTGCCCCAGCTGCGCCAAAGCGGTGGAAAACGCTGTGAGGGTGACCCCTGGCGTCAAAGACGCCAGTGTGAACTATGCGACGGCCACCCTGGCAGTGGTGGCCGATCCTGCCGCCCTTCCAGTGGACGTGGAGCGTGCCGTGCTCTCCTGCGTGCGCTCCTGCGGAGAAGACTTGGAGCTTACCCAAGCTCAGGCAGACCGCCTGGATGCCGAGCGCTCCTGGTTTGAGACCCATCGCGAGCTGGTGCTTATGGCAGTCTCTGGCGTTGGGATTCTGGGCGGCCTTGTCGCCGAGTACGGCTTTGCTGCGCCGCTGGCCGCTCTTGGCTGCTATGTGGCGGCCGCGTTGGCGGGCCTGACTTTTGTAGGGCCCATGGCCATCGCCAGCCTGCGCCGCCACACCGCAGACATGAACCTGCTCATGGGTATCGCTGTGGCCGGGGCCCTCGTCATGGGCTTTGTCCAGTGGGCCCAGGGCGACCTCGACCTGGATGTCTTCAGAGACGGCGCCGTGGTCATCTTCTTGGACCAGATCGGCGAGTGGCTCGAAGGCTGGTCCATGCGCAAGACCCGCGGCTCGGTGGAGTCGCTGGCGCAGCTGGCGCCCGATATCGCCCATGTGGTGCGTCCCGACGGCACCACCAAGGATGTGGAGCTTGATCAGGTCGAGGAGGGCGAGGTTGTCCGAGTGCTTCCCGGCGAGCGCGTGCCTCTGGACGGCACCGTCATTGCAGGCGCCTCCAGTTTTGATGAAGCGCCGGTGACCGGCGAGTCTGTGCCTCAGGACAAAGGCGAGGGGGCCGAGGTCTTTGGGGGCACCCTCAACACCATTGCCGCGGTGGATGTGCGTGTCACCTCCGACGCCGACTGCGGCATGCTGGCCCGCATCATCTCCCAGGTCCAAGGCGCCCAGGCCGAGAAGGCCCCCTATGAGGCCTTCGTAGACCGCTTTGCTGCCGTCTACACCCCGGCAGTGGTGGCCATCGCCTGCGCGGTGGGCCTAGGGGTCCCTGCGTGCCTTAGCTTGGTGGCGGCTCTTCTCGGCATGCCTATGCCCGACTGGTCTGCCTGGATCTGGCGCGCCCTCACCCTGCTGGTGATCGCCTGCCCCTGCGCGCTGGTGATCTCTACGCCGGTGTCCTTTGTGTCGGCCATCAGCCGCGCTGCCCATCTGGGCGTGCTGGTCAAGGGCGGCGCCTACTTTGACATTGGGTCCAAGGTGGACGCCATCGCCTTTGACAAGACCGGCACGCTGACTCAGGGCGAGCCTGCGCTGCTGAGTGTGGCGGTGCTGAGCGATAGGGTGTCGCGCCAGCGCCTGCTGGCCTTGGCTGCGGCGCTGGAGGCCAACTCCACCCATCCTTTGGCTCAAGCCGTGGTGAGGGCCGCCAAAGACGAGGGCGCGCCCACGCTGGTGGCCACCCAGGTGGCCGAGAAGGCCGGCAACGGCATGACGGGGCAGGTAGATGGCTTGGAGCTCTCCTGTGGCAAGCCGGCTTTCGTCGCCGAGCAGGGAGCGCTGAGCGACGAGGCCCAGGCTGCCATCGAGGCTGCGGCTGCCCAGGGCGCTACGGCGTTGGTGGTGAGGACTCCTCAGGAGCTGCTGGGCGTCATCGGCCTGGCAGACTCGGTGCGCCCCACCACTCCGGCTGCGCTGAAGTGGTTGGCTCATGATGGCATCCGCACCCAGGTGATGCTCACCGGTGACAGCGCTCAAGTGGCCCAAGTGGTGGCTAGGGGCCTAGGCGAGATCCAGGTGGCCGCCGAGCTGCTGCCTGCCGACAAGGTGCAGGCCATCAAGGAGCTGCAGGCTCAAGACCACGTGGTGGCCATGGTGGGCGACGGCATCAACGACGCCCCGGCGCTGGCCGGCGCCAACCTGGGCGTCACCATGGGCGCCGCTGCCTCTGATACAGCGCTGGAGGTGGCAGATGTGGCCCTTATGGCAGGGGACCTCTCCCAGCTTCCTGCGTTCTTCAGGTTGTCCCGGCGCACCATGGCGGTGGTGCGCGAGAACATCTTCTTCGCCATCGCGGTGAAGGCAGCGGTGCTGGTGCTCGCGGTAATGGGCCTGGCGGGCATGGGGGCCGCCATCTTTGCCGACACCGGCGTGGCGCTTTTGGTGGTTCTTAACGGAATGCGTCTTATGACCGCCTGGGACACCCGCTTCTAGGCTTCGAGGGCTACTCTTAAGGAGCTGTCTGTCACCCTAAGGCAAGGAGAGCTCTGTTGAAGCGCACCGCTGCCGCCCCGCTTACCTCTTATTTGGATGCCAAACGCCCTCACCACATGGGTGTGGCCTGGCATGAATACCTCACCGATCCCGACGTCTGTGCCCCTGAGGCGCCGCTGGACGACAAGGTCTCTGTGATATTGCGCACCGGTCAGCTGACCCTCTCTTCGGGGGACTCGGCCTGGCGGGTGCGCGATTTCATGAACCGGGTGGCCCATGTGCTGGGAGTCACGGTCCATGCGGATATCTCCCTGGTGAACATCGAGGCCACCTGCATTCAGGGGGATCAGTCCATCACCGAGGTGGTGGCCAACGCGCAAGCCGGCGTCAACACCGAGCGCGTGCTCTACCTCGAGCACTATATCCATGAGGTGGAGGCTTTGGGTCCCGAGCTTACCATCGGCGCCTTCCACGACCTGTTGGACGTCATCGAGTCCAGGCCCCCGGCGCGCACCGCCTGGCAGAGCGGCCTTGCCTCAGGCATCGCCTGCGGCTCCTTCGTCTTCTTGCTGGGCGGCGACCTCATCCAGATGGGCGGGGCGGCCCTAGGCGCCGGCTTTGGCCAGTACGTGCGCAAACGCCTGGGCGAGCGCCACATCAACCAGTTCGTCTGCGTGGCGGCTGCCGTGGCGGGCTCCTGCATCGTCTATTTCCTCTGGCTGTTGGCCTTGAGCCTGGGGCTTCCCGACGCCTTCTCCCACGAGGAAGGCTACATTGGCGCGCTGCTCTTCGTGATTCCGGGATTCCCTCTCATCACCTCGGGCTTCGACCTCTTCCAGTTCGAGATGCGAAGCGGCATCGAGCGGCTGGCCTATGCGCTCTCCATCATCCTCACCGGCACGGCCATGGGGCTTTTGGTGGCCATGGCGGTACAGCTTTCCCCAGCCGACTTCCAGCCTCAGGGCTTAGGCCCTCTCGCCCTTACGCTCCTGCGGCTGGTCTTTTCCTTCTTGGGAGTCTATGGCTTCTCGGTCATGTTCAACTCCACCCCCAAAATGTGCTTCACTGCCGCCTGCATAGGCGCTCTGGCCAACACGGCCCGCCTCTCGCTTGCCAGCTTTGGAGGCTGGCCATCCGAGGCGGCTGCGTTTATCGGCGCCTTTGTGGCCGGGCTGTTGGCGGCCGTCTGCAACAAGCGCCATGCCATCCCCCGCACCGCCATCACCGTGCCTTCCATCGTCATCATGGTTCCCGGGCTCTACATGTATCGCGCGGTCTACTACATGGGCGTGGCCCAAGCCACCGACGCCATCGACTGGCTCATCCGCGCCGCCATCATCGTGGTCTTTTTGCCCATCGGCCTTTTGGCCGCCCGCGTCTTGACCGACGAGCGTTGGAGGTGCAGCTCATGACCTATCCCTACGCACACCCTGACTGCCAGCCTCAAGCTGCCGAGAAGGGCGCGCCTGTGCCAGCCGACGCTTTTGGGTCGGGCGATCGGTTGTGCGCAGCCGGCAGCGCCGATGCCGCGACAGCGCCCCACCTGCCCGGCGAGGATGACCCCAAGCAGCGTCTCTACCGCCTTTTTGGTCCCGAGGCCCTCGGGCGCCTTGCTGCAAGCCGAGTGGCGGTCTTCGGCCTAGGCGGTGTGGGCTCCTGGTGCATGGAGGCCCTGGCTCGCGGCGGTGTGGGCGCCCTGGTGCTGGTTGACGGCGACCGGGTGGCGCTCTCCAACATCAACCGCCAGGCCATCGCCTTTCGCGACACGGTGGGCCAGCGCAAGGTGGAGGCAGCAGCTCAGCTGGTGCGGCGCATAGACCCTGCCATCCAGCTGCAACTCTATGACCGATTTGTGCTCTCAAAAGACGTCCCGGCCCTTTTGGACGAGATGGGACCCGTTGACTACGTGGCCGACTGCATCGACTCCATCGCCACCAAGCTGGCCTTGGCCCAGGCCGCCCAAGACCGAGGCTTCGCCCTCATAAGCTCGGCCGGCGGCGCCAACAAGGTCTGCCCCGACCTGGTCCAGGTGGCAGACATCGCCCGCACTGTGAACGACCCCATCTGCCGCATCCTGCGCAAAGAATGCCGCAAACGGGGCATTCGGCGCCTGCAGATGGTCTACACCCCCGAGCATCCCGTCCCAGTGCCCATGGCTCCAGGCACTGCCCGCAAAGAGCGCACCAACCTGGGCACCAGCTCCTTCGTGCCGCCGATCATGGGGATGACCATGGCGGGCGCCATCATCCGTCAACTCACCGGGATCGAATCATGAACGCGCGAGCCGCCCATCTCACAAAACCCAGCTATGCCTCGCCCGCATCACCCTCTGTGCCTGCCTCGCCGGCCCGCGTCTTTGCGCTGGCCGCGCGCCCCTTCTGCGCCCCTGCTGCCGAGAAGAGCACGCCTCAGCAAGATGGAGCAGCTGCCGAGGCAGGGGTTTCTCGGCAAGGCAGCCAGGATGCTTCTTGGCATAACGCCGCGCCTCTGGTGGACATGCACCTGCATCTGGATTGGTATGGCGATCCCGGGGCGTTCGCTCGGGGGCTGAGCGCGCACGATGCGGGCTGCTTGGGCTGCACGGTGGAGCCTTGTGGCTATGAGACGCTGACATCGCTGGTGGCCGGCGTCGAGCGGGTGCATCCGGCCCTGGGGCTGCACCCCTGGTATATGGGGGAGAAGCTGCTCTTGCTGCGCAAGCTGGACGCCTTTTGCCAGCTGGCACAGAAGACGCGCTTTATTGGCGAGGTGGGGCTGGACTTTGGCAAGGCGCACCAGGAGAGCGCGGAGCGGCAGCGGGCGGCGTTTGCCCGGGTGTGCGAGGCGGTGCAGCCGGGCTCGGTGATGTCGATCCACAGCGTGCGCTCGGCATCTGCAGTGCTCGATGTGCTGGAGGCCAGCGGCCGCTTGGCCGATTGTACCTGCATCTTCCACTGGTTCAGCGGCACTTCCAAAGAGCTGGCGAGGGCCCGGGAGGCAGGGTGCTTTTTCTCGGTAGGGCCTTTCATGCTCAAGAGCCGTCGAGGCAGGGAGTACGCGCGCCAGATTCCCGCAGCGCAGCTGCTGCTGGAGACCGACTTGCCAGAGTACCCTGGCACTCCAGGCGATGCGGCTGCCCATGCGGCATTGCTGGAAGAGACCCGGCGCGCCATTGCAGAGCTCAAGGGGTTGTAAGGCTTGACGATTCCCATGGGGGTTGGCGGAGGCGCTTGTGCATGTGTGTTCGTCCGTCTTGCTCGCGCGGAAAGCGCGCGGCAGGTCATAGGGATTCGTTATTAGTGGAGTTAGGTGCACTGGGGTTTTATAAAACCCCAGTGCAGTCGAGGGTGGTAATAACGAGAAACTCATGTTACGCGTTGTTTTTCGGGCTAAAACCATGCAAGAGAGGCTCTAATAACGAGAATCATGGGCGAACGAGGCTGCGAGCGGCCACAGTGAGGTGGTGGCTGAGGATCCAGCATGCTTATCAGTGCTGTGAGCAAGTGACTCGCTTTGTGAGCAAGTGACTCCGCAGAAAGACCTGCGGCAAGCACGTGGGGAAGCTTTTCAAAAAGCGGTGCAGGTACCAAAAAGGCCACCATTGGCCCTATATACTAAATAACTATACAATTTAGGAAAAATATACGTAACTGGTGTCACAATAATACGTCATAAAATTCATTATATGATGAAATCCAATTTCATGATTCTCTGAATGAAGACTGGCAAACAGTGTCCTAATGTCCAAGGGAGCTACTTGAAAAGCAGGTGTGCCAGGACCAGTCGAAAGCCAAGACGCCCCTAAAGAATCTTGATACATCACAAGGTAAACGTGGAATAATCATGCTTTAGACCAGCAAAGCCGCTAGGCTCAACCGTCGCAAAAAGAAAATGTCGCGCAATAGTGCGAAGTTTAATTATTGCCCCAAAGATATCGATAGCCATATATTAAGGCATAAGTATGCTGAAACGCAGCTATAAACGGGCTATATACATCTACGGGGGTAGAAATGAAACGCAAGGGACTGGCGACGAAGATCTTTGCCTGGCTGCTCTCCTTTGTGATGGCGCTCACTCTGGTGCCTGTGGCGCCGCAGCCGGCGTTGGCGGAGAATGGCGCCAGAAGCGTCTCTGCGCAGGTGGACAGCGATGACCTTCAGTTTAAAGAAGGCCACATCAAGGTTTCGGGCAAGGTGACCGTGGCTTCGGACAAGCAACTGGTCCAAGACCTCAAGTGGACCTTCCCCTTTGAGAATCCGCTGCGTCCGGGCGAGGGCATTGCAGACCCTGGCCGTCCCTACAAATACATCATCTGGCAGTCGAAGAAGGCTACCAGCTCCAATGCCTGGAGCGCCTGGGAATCCAGAAGCGCCTACAGCGATTCCAACAAGATCCGTGTGCTCAACGTGGCGCCCAACGGCGCCTCCACGGCCTATCTCAAAAACTGGATGAACACTCCTACCACAGATCCCACCACTGGCCAGCGCGTGACGGTGGGCCGCGACCTTATGGACATCACGGCCATCACCTTGGCCGACTACAACGCCAACCCCAACGGCTATCTCATGGAAACCGTGAAGGATGCCCAAGGAAACGACATTCAACAGTACAAGTACGACGTCATCATGTTTGGCACTTACGATGCCAACGACGGCGGCGACCTCAATGCTGCCTCCCGCGATGCCACTGTGGCTTTTGCCCAGCATGGCGGCGGCCTCATGTTTGGCCACGACACTATCACCGGCTCGGCCTCATCTACCTCCGATCCCTATGCCGACAACGCTTCCAAGCGACTGCACCACCCCTACTTCAACCGCTTCGCCCGCGAGGATTTCCTGGATATCTTCCCCGGGCAGGGCGGCTCCACCTATGTGCTCAACAACTGCAAGGTCATCGACACGGGCTTTTTGACCTCGCGTCCCTGGGACCTCAACGGCAAAACGCTTTCCATTCCCACCACTCATGTGTTGGGGCAAAGGGTGCTGGCCGGCTCCAATGCTCGCGTGTGGATGCAGATGAGCGATGGCGCAGGCAATGTGCAGGGAATCCGTTTCACGCAGGGCAACGGCACCGACAACTACTATCTGGTCACCAATGGCTCAAACGCCATGATCCAGACCGGCCACTCCAACGGATCGGCTACAGAAGACGAGTGCAAGGTCTTCGCCAACACCCTGCTCTACATCGCCCAGGGCTCGCGCTACACCTCGGGCTCCGACCTCTCTTTTGCCGACGAGGACGCCCCCTCTGCCGCCAACGCCTCCCTGCGCCGAGTGAATCTCACTCCTGATGGCTGGCACTACTCGGCCACGCTCAATTTGCGCGGCTCGGTGGACGCGGGCACCCAGTTTGCCTACAAGATCCAGGGCATCCCCCAGGCAACCCTGCAAAACGCCCCCGAGTATGTGGAGGTGTGGAGCGATCCTGAGACCTTCGATGACGCTCCTGCCGATAAAACCGCCTCCCTGGTGCAGACAGCCCTCTCTGGTCTGCGCGGCTACTATGTGCGGGCAGTGGACACAAACAAGGATCCTGTGGCCATCACCAAGTCACAGGTGATGGCCTCTCAGATCATTCCTGCCTCCAACAGCACCGACACGGTGACCTATACCTCGGCTCAGAACCTGAATCTGGACACTCAGTACTACGCCCATGTCTATGCCGTGGACTGGGCAGGCAATGTGAGCGGCGACGTGGTGGTGCCCATCCAGGTGCTGGAACGTCGGGCTCACTTCCATCGCAATGAAGACGGAGCCTCCGAGCCGGCGACCGCTGATGACGAGGCCCAGTCCCTCTTTACCAACAACCACATCATTGCCAGTTACCCCGACGACCCCGTGCGCGAGGGGTACCGCTTTGACGGCTGGTACCTTGACAACGCAGGTACTGGAGAGAAGATCGTGTCTGAGGGAACCTACCCGCCTTCTGGCGCAGACACCAAAGAGCCCTTCCATGTCTACGCCAAGTGGGTGAAGACCTGGGATCTCAGGGTGAGCCAAAAGGGCAACGGCACCACCAGCATCCAGGTGGAGGGCCAAGACCCTGCGCCTATCGACAGCCAGGCCCATACCTATGACGCGGGCACCAAGCTCTCGGTGAACCTCAAGGCAGCCGAGGGCGGCTCCATCGGCGCTGTCTGGCTGGACGACGAGCTGCTGGACCCCGCACGATATGCCGGAGGCACCCTGAACCTTGGGGCGCTGGAGGCAAGTCATCATGTGGTGGTGGAGTACTTGTCGGCACCGGTAGATCCTGCAGGCTACGCTCAGGTGGCCACCAAGCTTACCGGCGATGCAGGCAGCTCTACCATCACCAAGTCCACCATCGTGGCTACCGACGACAGCGGGGCATCCAACTACAAGGTGGAGTGGAAGCTCGATTCCACCCGCGAGCTGGAGATGATCTACATCGACGGCGTGGAGCGCCCGGACCTGGTGGCAGCAGGGGCAAAGTCGGTCACCTTCTCCCAGGTGGACCGCGACCACGAGGTCGAGGTGAAGCTCAAGCCGGCAGGCACTTCCAGCTCGGCGGGAGATCACCAGGTGGCCACGCGCCTCACAGGCGGCCCTGGCACGGTGAGCCCCACCGCGCGGGTGGCTGACGGCCAAGGCGCCACGGTGACGGCGGCCATCGACCCTGAGTACGCCTCTTCCTACGACATCAAACAAGAAAACATCACCGTCACCGACGCCGACGGCGCCAAGGTGAACCCCTTGAGCATCACGGTGCAGGATGACGGTTCGGTGGCTATCGAGCTGCCTGCCGGCTCCAAGGACTGCACGGTGGAGGTCAAGCTCACGCCCAAGGATCAGGCAGGAAACATCACCCTGTCTGAGGAGGAGCAGATCTCCATCGACACCCAGGTGACGGGCCAGGGGACCATCACGCCCTCGGCCATCGTCAAGCGCGGCAGCGACTACCCGGTAGCCTGGGAACCCGCCGAAGGCTGGATGCTCCAGGGCGTGACCATCGACACGGTTCGCTCCTTCTATCCCGAGCGCTCCCTGGCCGATCGCCTGTCCACCAAGGAGACCGACGTCTCTCAAAGCCAGAGCCTGCTGCGCTCCATGCTCAAGATGGCCTCGCCCGAGCGCCTGAGCTCCCTTCTGGCCGACGGCCCTGGTGATCCCGCTGCCAGCGAGGACCCTGTGGCTCCCAAGCCTGACGCGGTCATCGACGATACGGGCTCCTATCCCTTCTATGAGGTGGATCGCAACCACACCATCCATGCCACCTTTGTGAAGGCCGATGCCATCACTACCAAGCCCGAGGACCACCAAGAAGACACCTGCCGCGTCGAGACTCAGATCGTGAGCGAGGGCCCCGGCTCCATCACCGCCAGCGCCAACGCACTAGCCAAGGGCTCAAACTACCCTGTATCCTGGGACGTCCCGGAGGGCTTCACCGTCACCGGCGTCTTTGTGAACGGCCAGGCTCGTCCCGACCTCCTTGCCGCCGGCTCTGTTGACTTGAACGACCTCCAGGCCGACGCCTCCGTCAAAGTGGTGGTCGAGAAGGCCCGCGCCGGCTCCGGCCTCAAGGTCAAAGAGCTGCCCGATGGGATCGCCGCCTTCGTCTACAACGGCACCCAGCCGGGCTCCAAGGTGCTCTCCACGTTGGAATCGCTCAATGAGAACGAGGCTGCCGCCTGGGCCACCTCCCTTGCCGAGAAACACAACCGCTCCTTCCTGGGGTGGACCACTACGCCGGAAGCCCCGGTGCTCCTGACCACCAACGACGTGCTCTCCCAGGGTTACACCACTGTCTATCCCGTCTTTGGCGCCTCTTCCCACAAGGGCGCGCCTTCCAACACGCCCAGCGGCCCCGCAGATCCAGACAACCCCAGCGACCCTGACAACCCCAGCGATCCTGACAACCCTGACAACCCGGATAATCCTGACAACCCTGACAACCCGGACGATCCCGATAACCCCAGCGACCCGGATTCGCCCGACAAGCCCGTCGACCCCGAAAGCGAGCCCGTCGACCCAGGTGCGCCCAATGTCACTCCCACGCACGACCCCACCGTCGATCTCACAAAGGAAGGCGACACTTTTATCACCAAGGTGCTGCGCAACCTCACCCATCCTCGCGGCGTGAACCGCATCGGCGACACGGTGCGCTACTACATCACCGCACAAAACAACCGCTTGGCCAACTGGCAAAACGTGGCGGTTTCTGATCCTCTACCGGTAGGGGTGGTGCCTCAGGCGGGGACCATGAAGCTCATCCTGCGCGATCTTGCCAACTTGGAGGGCGGCACTGCATTGGCGGTGCCTGACAGCGCCTATGACGCTGTCACCCGTCGCGTGACTTACAATCTGGGCGATGTGGCGCCTGGCACGGCGAAGACCCTGGTGTTTGACGCGTCGCTCACCACCGACGCCTTAAAGGACCTCCCTCTGGGCACCCCGGTGCAAAACAGCGCCAGCGTGCTGGGCACCACCGATGGCACTCGCACGCCTGAAGATCCCGATCATCCCGACGACCCCGATCTCCCCGACGTCCCCGCAGGCCCTGCCGGCGGCCTCACCACCGACGTGGTGCTTCCTGACGACGGCGCCGTCCACTGGGCATCGCCGGACATCTCCATCGTCAAGGACGCCCAGAACCTCACCGCCCCCGACGCCCCCATTACCCGCGTGGGCGACCGCCTGGCCTATACCATCGAACTCACTACCACCAAGGATGACTCTGCCATCGAAAACGGCCTTATCACCGACACTCTCCCCGAAGGTCTCGAGATCGACCTTTCCACCCTCAAGCTCCAAATCAAGGAGGGCGAGCCCTTCTCGGTAGCCCCTGAAGCCTACGACCCTGAGACCCGCACCTTGAGCGTTACCTGCGGCACCCTCATGAAGGGAGAGGTCGCAAAGCTCACCTTCGAGGCAGCTGTCGCCCAGGCTGCTCACGGCCTCATGATCCCCAATGTGGCGGTGGGCACAAACCTGCTGGTAGGACCCAATGACACGGTGAAGCCTGGAGACCCCTGGACCGACCCGGCGCCTCGCGGCGGCACCGAATCCGAGGTCGCCTTCCCCAGCGAGCAAGACCCTGAGCATCCGGTGGTGTGGGCCGATCCTCAGCTCAGCCTCGAAAAGGCTGCCGAGAACCTCACCCATACCGACGAGTGGTATCTGGGTGACAAGGTGGGCTATACCGTCAAGCTGACCAATACTCTGGACATGTCCATGAGCTTTGACACGCTGTTGGTGGACGTCATGAGCGACGGGCTCGAGCTGGATGTTTCTTCTCTCAAGCTCACGCTGCCCGACGGCGCCACGCAGCCGTTGGCCATGAGCGACGTGGAGTTTGACCGCGCGAGCAACACCCTGCGTGTGCCGGTGGGCGATCTGGCAGGCGGCCAACAGGTAACCCTGACCTATGAGGCTGCCATCCGCGAGCCTTCCATGCCTGGCAAGATCGTCAACAGCGTCTCGGCGGTGGGCTCGGGCGAAGCTGGCTCCCTTGCTCCCGGTGAAGGCGCTGCCGCCACCGAGATCGAGGCCAAGGCCACCGCCGCGGCCTCCATCGTGTACCCGGTGAACGGGCGCTTTGGCCGCCTGGGGCGCATGGGCGACGAACCCGTCTTCTGGGGCGCGCTGGTGCTTCTGGCTGCGGGCGCCACCACTACCCTGGTTTACCTGCGCAGGCGTCGCGCCTAGTTGTCCTAGACGGGAGTGGCGTCGAGCTTGAAATGACGCTAAGCTCGCACCGTTCGCACCGTT
This sequence comes from Olsenella sp. KGMB02461, assembly GCF_012584445.1. GTDB lineage: Bacteria > Actinomycetota > Coriobacteriia > Coriobacteriales > Atopobiaceae > Leptogranulimonas. The sequence goes on along the minus strand of NZ_JABAHI010000008.1, from coordinate 819,166 downwards.
CGCACCGTTAAAAGCCCTCTTGACCCTTGCGGGCCAAGAGGGCTTTTATGCAGAGCACATGCTGGGCTTTCCTTTGTTCCACAGTGTTTGAGGGAACGCAGAGAATGTGGGAGTAGTGGGCGTTGAGAAATAAGGCTGCCATGTGACATTGACTGGTCGCTTTGACAGCCGGCATGCTGCTTAGGCAGCCGGCTCGTTATTATCGCGATTTCTGCGCTGGGGTTTTGTAAAACCCCAGCGCAACTAGACGCACTAATAACGAGAAGGCGCCAGCATTCGAGAGCCATTTTGGCAAAACCATGCAAAAACGGCTCTAATAACGAGATTGGCAAAGAGAAGGCCGCCTCTACACAAAGATATTGGGCAAAGCTTGATGAACCACCGATGGCGAGGAGCCGTCAGCCATCCAAGAAGTGTCGCATAAGAGCTGTAGTATGTGGACCTCTACCAACACAGGTGGTTAGTTCTCAGGAAAGCCCATAACTTACGGCGTCGACGTTGGGCTTCGCTACTCCAATCAAAAGATACGCCTAACATAGATGAGAGCCGCTCAAAAGTGAGATTGCGCAATAACTCATCGCGACAAACGCTTCTGTCGATAACCACCATCTGAAAACCCAGGCGCTCCATTACGTCGCGGCGCCTTCGATCCCTCTCTATCTGGGATTCTTGAGTGTCGTGTTCTTGATAACTGTCGTACTCATAGCAAATTTGTTTATTTAACCAGAGGCCATCAGGGATTATATGTTTAGAACCATTCAAAATATAAGAGTGTTCTTCGCTGATCTCTATAGGGGTATTGAGGGAGGGAAGTGGCAGCCCGCAGCCTCCTAACTTTTTAGGCAGGCATAGTGCTAGTTGAATGACAGTTTCCATTGGTGAATGCGCCCTACTTGCAACATAGGGGAGCACATCTTTCACTGTCGAAACACCTCGGGTTTGTGCTGGCATCCTATCTGCTATAGCTTTGATGACTTCCACAGTGCACAGGGGTGATGCCAGGTATTTTATCGAGTTCTGATGCGGTGCGCATAGGTAGTCACCGCAGAGAGTTGATATCAACACTGCAAGATCAATCATATCTAGATGGCGCGATCTCAAGATCACGTATCCTGCGGGTCCCACTATTTGCAGAGAATCCAGCGGTTTTGGTGCGTGGATATCAAATAGAAAGCCATCTGGCAATGGTCCAGAGATGGTATGTAATACGATGCCTTTTTGTGCTCCATGGAAATGCTTGGGAGTTACCAAGAGATGCATAGGTATCTCTTGGCTGGAAGGGGCTGCTATTAAGCTATGTCCCAATGCCGAGAAAGACTTCCACCAGGGCAGGGAGCGAATAGACTTTGCAGCTCCAGCAGTAGCGATAGCCCTAGAGAGGCGCTCTTGGGCTTGAGCTGCATTTAAAGGCGTCGCAGGCAGCTGGGATGCAAAGTACATCCATGCGACAATGTCACATACAATCGCGTTCATAGACTAGAGCGTAGTCTGAAGGCAAGTGTAATAAAGAGACAATTTTGAGGTCTTCTGACCATATTTTGACAAAAGTCTGACCGATTTCTGTCAAATTAGAATAAATTGTGCAACATATGTATAAATCATGCACGCTCAGAGGCCAACAGTCTCAGTCGAAAATAAGTACTAGCTCGCGTTTCATCGCGTTAGGCTGGTCTGTAGCTCCGCTTCTGCGTTCTCGGCTTGTTATTATCGCGATTTCTGCGCTGGGGTTTTGTAAAACCCCAGCGCAACTAGACGCACTAATAACGAGAAGGCACCAATATCCTGCTGCCCCTTAGGCAAAACCATGCAAAAACGGCTCTAATAACGAGAGTCTCTTCGCCTAGTCTCACGATTGATGTCGGAAACAGGCAAAGGCGGCAAAAGCAGCAAGGGCCGCAGGTGCAGCGGTCCCCTTCGCATGAGTTAGATCTTGTGAAACACCAGACCGCTTCTTAGCTTGGGCTCGAACCAGGTGGACTTGGGGGGCATCAGCTCTCCTGCGTCGGCAACGGCCATGAGCTGCTCTACTGAAGTGGGCCAACAGGCAATGGCAACGCCCTTCTCGGCAGCGGCGTCCTCCAGTGCGCCCAGGCCCCGAATGCCTCCCACAAACTCGATGCGCGGGTCTTCTCGGGGGTCGCCAATGGCCAGGATGGGCGCCAGAATCTCGGCCTGCAACCGAGCCACATCCAACGACTCCGCGGCCCCCAGCGAGCCGCGGCGTGCCACAAGCTCAGGGGTGGGGGAGAGCTCGTACCAGTGGCCGTCGGTATAAAGGGTGAAATTGCCCTGCCGAGAGGGACTTGCCGCCTCAGCCAGCGGCTCTAGGGTGTACCCGGCATCCTCGACGGCAGCGAGCAGCTGGGCGGGCGTGAGCCCGGCGCGGTCGGCTACCACGCGGTTGTAAGCCAGGATGGAAAGCTCGGAGGCGGGGAACAGCACGGCCATGAAGGCGTCGGCGTCGTCGGCGGCATCGGGGTCGTTGGCATGGCGCTGGGCCACCTTCACTGCCGAGGCGCCGCGATGATGCCCGTCGGCGATATAGGCGCACTCCAGCGCTCCGGCAGCCTCGGAGAGCGCCGAGAGCTGCCAGGGATCGTCCACTCGCCAAAGGCGGTTGCGCACCCCCTCGTCGTCCACGAAGTCTGCCCAGGGCTCGCCTGCGCTGGCCGCATCCAACAGCTCTTCCAGCGAGCCGTCCTCACGCTCGTCGTCGTAGGCCAAAAAGACCGGGCCGGTTTGAGCGCCCACGGCCTCGATGTGGGCAATGCGGTCGTTCTCCTTGACCACCCGGGTGTTCTCGTGGCGCTTCACCCGGCCCTCCAGGTAGTCGGCGACACCCACCACGCACACCAGGCCCCGCTGGAAGCGCTGGCCGTCTTCCAGCTGGTAGATGTAGTAGTGGGGCTCGGCATCTTGGACGTAGTCGCCAGATTCCATGGCTGCCGAGAAAAGCTCCTGCGCCCGCTGGTAGACCTCAGGTGCGTAGGGGTCTTTGTCGGCTGGGAACCCGGTTTCTGCAGGCAGATCGATGACCAAGAAGCTCTTGGGGTGGGCAGCCACAGCGTCACGGGCCTCCTGGGGGCTCACCACGTCGTAGGGAAGGGCGGCCACCTGGGCCATGAGGTCTGAGCGGGGATGGATGGCGGCAAAGGGTCGGATGTCCATGGGACCTCCCGGTGAGCAAGGGGTGGCAAGGGACGTGAGAGAAGAAAAGCGGCGCGCCAAGAAGGACACGCCGCCGCTACCTGCGAGTTCGGGCTACTGGATGACGCGCACGCGCCACATGTTGGGGATGGAACGTAGACGCTCGATGATCTGGGGTTCCAGGTGCTCGTCGGTGTCAAACATGGTGTAGGCGGCGCGGCCGGAGTTCTCGTTGGTCATGCGCTGCACGTTGGCCGAGGCGTCGGCCAGAATTGCGGTGATCTGGCCAATCATGTTGGGCACGTTGGCGTGGAGGCAGGCGATGCGGCTGGCGCCGCGGCAGGTGCCCATATGGCACTCAGGGAAGTTCACCGAGTTCGTGATGTTGCCGTTGGCCAGATAGTCGCACATCTCGTCCACGGCCATGCGGGCGCAGGAGGCCTCGGCCTCCACGGTGCCGGCGCCGGAGTGCGGGGTCACCAGCGTGTGGGGCATGTGGAGCGACTTGGGGGTGGCGAAGTCGGTGAAGAATTGTTTCACCTGGCCGGACGCCAGTGCGGCCTCCATGGCGTCCTCGTCGATGATGTCCTCGCGGGCATAGTTGAGCACCACGGCGCCGGGGTTCAAGAGGGCCAGCTGCTCGGCGCCTATCATGCCCACGGTGTCCTCTTTGCGGGGCACGTGCACGGTGAGGTAGTCGCACTCGCGGCAGAGCTCGTCCAGGTCGTTGATGGGGGTGACGTCGCGATAGAGCTGCCAGGCGTGGTCTACCGAGAGGTAGGGGTCGTAGCCATAGACCTCCATGCCTAAGTCCACGCAGGCGTTGGCCACCTTGGAGCCTACGGCGCCCAGGCCCACTACGCCGATCTTACGGCCTTTGACCTCGCGGCCCACGAAGGCTTTCTTGTGGGCCTCGGCCTCGGCGTAGGCGTTGGGGTCGTCCTCGTGGGCACGGCACCACTGCATGCCGCCCAGCACGTCGCGGGAGCCCATCATAAGCAGGCCTATGACCAGCTCTTTCACGGCGTTGGAGTTGGCTCCGGGGGTGTTGAACACCACAATGCCCTGCTCTGCCAGCTGGGCGTGAGGGATGTTGTTGACGCCGGCGCCCGCGCGGGCGATGCAGCGGATGGAGGAGGGCATCTCCATGCCGTGGATGTCGGTGGAGCGCATGAGGATGGCGTCTGCCCCCTCGACGTCGCCGGTGATCTCGTAGCCCTCGCCAATGGTGGTGAGGCCGTCTTTTACAATGTCATCGATGATCTTGATGGTGCGCATGAGACTCCTTAGAGGCAGGTGTGCATGAGGTGGGCAAGCGATGGGATGGGCGGCCCGGTGGCGGAGGCGGCGTCTTGGGGATGCCGAGACGAACGCGCCTCCTCAACAAGGCAGCCCTAGAAAGATCGTGAGCTGTGGGCCAGCTCGAACGATTTCATGAAGCCCGCTAAGGCATCCACCGCCTCCGGAGTGACGGCGTTGTAGATGGAGGCGCGGATGCCGCCTACCAAACGATGGCCCTTGAGCCCCATCAAGCCCTGGCCGGCCGCTTCTTGACAGAAGGCGGCATCCAGCTCAGGGGTGGGAGTGCGGAAGCATACGTTGGCGATGGAGCGGGAGTCGCGTTGGGCGGTGCCGCGGTAAAAGCCAGAATCGTCAAGGGCGCCATACAACGTGTCAGCCTTGGCCTGATTGTATTGGCCCATGGCCTCAAGGCCGCCTTGGGCTTGCACCCATTCAAAGACCTTGGAACACAGGTAGATGCCAAAGGTGTTGGGGGTGTTGAGCATGGAGCCTTTGGCAAGCTGCTTGGAAAAGTCCAGGTAGGTGGGGCAGTAGGGGCTTGCCGGGCCAAACTCCACCAAGTCGCGGCGCACACAGATCACAGTGACGCCGGCAGGGCCTGCATTCTTCTGGGCGCCGGCGTAAAACAGGCCGTAGCGCTCGCAGTCCAGCGGCAGCGAGAGGAAACAGCTGGAGACGTCGGCCACCAGCGGCGTCGTATCCGTGCGAGGCAGCTCATGGTACATGGTGCCAAAGATGGTGTTGTTCTGGCAGATGTAGGTGTAGTCAAGCCCCGCGCTCTTGGCCTCGATGGTGCCCAGGGCAGGAATACGGTCGAAATGGGTCCCTGCGCTGGAGGCCAAGCATTCTGCGACGCCGTACTTCTCGGCCTCAAGCCAGGCGCTCTCTGCAAAATGCCCCGACACAATGTAGCCTGCACGTCCTGTGGCCATGAGGTTCATGGGGATGGCGGCGAACTGGAGCGTGGCGCCTCCCTGCAAGAAGAGCACTCCGTAGGAATCGGGAATGCCAACCAGGGAGCGCAGGTTGTTCTCGGCAGCGTCGATGACCTCCTGGTAGGCAGCCGACCTGTGGCTCATCTCCAGCACCGACATGCCTGAGCCCGCATAATCCAGAAACTCCCGCTGGGCTTCCTGGAGCACGGAGACCGGCATTGCTGCGGGGCCGGCAGAGAAGTTGTAGACGCGAGCCATAGCAAATCCTTCCTGTGCCAAGGCATGCTTGTCTCTTAAGAGTGAAGCATGGGGCCGTCGCGTTAGCTCACTAGCATAGACGGGCCCTATGTCGAGGAGGTAACGGCATTCTGCACCCCAGCTTGAGGGTGGGCGGCATCGCGCGCGTCGGGTAAGCTACAAGGGACCTTAAAGGAGGAGCCATGATTGTAGGAACCAGCCGCGCTGCCGACCTTGCCGCCAAAGCAGAGGCGATCCTCTTCGATTTCGACGGGACTATCGCCAACACGCCCGACGGCATCCGATCCACCGCCGTCAATACCTTACGCTCCCTGGGGTGGCCCGACGAGCGCATCGGCGACGTGAACCGCCTCATCGGCCCTCCCTTTCCTGCTGCCTTTTCGCAGGTGTACGGTGTCGACGCCCAAGAAGCCGAGAAGATCACCCATCTCTACCGGGAAACCTATAAACAGCTAGGGCCTGAGGCCTGCATGCCTTATCCAGGAATCCCTGAGCTGCTGGAGCATCTGGCGGCCGCCGGCAAGCCTATGGGCCTTGCCACCTGCAAGCAAGAGCAGCTGGCCTGCTCCATGGCGCGCGCCCATGGGCTTGACGGCTACTTCTCCCAGGTGGTGGCCAATCAACCGGGACAAAGCATCGACAAGGTGCAGATTGTCGCGGGCGCGCTTCAGACGTTTGGCGTGAGGCCCCAGGAGGCAGTGATGATAGGCGACAGGGCAGACGACATTCGCGGCGCCCTGGCCAACGGGGTCACCTCCATTGGCGTGACCTGGGGCGCCGGCGATGCGAGAGAGTTGAGAGACGCAGGGGCTGACCTTCTGGTGGATACTCCGTCAGAACTTGAAGAAGTGTTGTTGGACCTTTAGTTGGGTACGTAAACTTGAATATATGGATAGGGCCTTGCGCTGTGGCGCAAACTTCACAGTAAGGAGTTCAAGATGGCAGACAATCAAAAGAACGGCCTTGGCGACCTCGTGCACAACGCGTTTTTGGCAGGTGTAGGGGCTGCCGCCATCGTAGGCGAGAAGGCCGGCCAGGTGGTAGACGACCTGGTAAAGAAGGGCGAGCTCACCGTTCAGCAGGGCAAGGTGGTAAACGAGGAGCTTTCCCAGAAGGCCTCCGATGCCGTCTCTGAGACGGTTCAGGCTACCGTGAAGAGCACCCTCAAGACCATGTCTCCCGAGCAGCGCCAGAAGTTCATGGATGCCATGCAGGAGGCATTGGACGAGGTCAATGCCTCTGAGGCCGAGGAGCCTGCGCCCACTGCTGCCGGCGTCGACGCCATGGAGTCCGAGGGCGGCGCAGACCCTGCCCAGGGCACCCCTACGGCAGAAGAGGTCGACGCCGTTGAGGCAGACGTGGTCGAGACCCCTGACGAGAAGTAAGAGACCCCTACAAGGATCAACGATCGATGGCTGAAGACTCCCGCAAAATCTCGCTGCCTGAAGGCGTGGTGGCCCAAGACCTGGATTCCACCGGTTCCCAGGAAGTCCTTCTTGGCATTTTTGGCGAAAGGACTGTGAGCACCGGCGACCTTTCGAGAGGCGCCCGCCGCAAGCGCTTGCGGGAGATCTTTGGCATTTTGCGCAAGTACGACGTGGTCAAGGGGCTTACGCCCCAGAAGTTCGTGTCTATGCTGGAGGATCTGGGCCCTACCTTCGTGAAGGCGGGCCAGATCCTCTCTATGCGCTCGGAGATTTTGCCCGAGCCCTTTTGCAAGGAGCTTGAGAAGCTCCGCACCGACGTGGAGCCCATGACGTACGACACTGTGCTCGAGGTGCTGGAGCACGAGTACGACAAGCCGGTCGCAGAGCTTTTTGAAGTCATTGGCGAGAAGCCCTTGGGTTCCGCTTCGATAGCCCAAGTGCATAGGGCGCGCCTGACCACCGGTCAAGATGTGGCGCTCAAGGTGCAGCGCCCGCGTGTGCGCGAGGTCATGGGGCAGGACATCGAGATCATGCGCACGGTGGTGCGCCATCTTTCGCCTTTTATGGGCGGAGATCAGTTTGTGGACCTCAAAAGCGTGGTGAGCGAGCTTTGGGACTCCTTCAACGAGGAGACCGACTTTTTGGTAGAGGCCAAGAACCTTCAGGAGTATCGCTCCAACAATGCGGAGATCCGCTACGTGACTGCTCCCAAGCCCTATCCAGAGCTGTGCACTCAGCATGTGCTGGTGATGGACTACATCGACGGCATCTCCATCTCCGACCCCCGTGCCATCGTTGCTGCCGGCTACGATCTCACAGAGATCGGCACCAAGCTAGTTGAGAATTACGCCAAGCAGGTGTTGGACGACGGCTTTTTCCATGCCGATCCCCATCCTGGCAATGTCATGGTGGCCCATAAGAAAATCGTGTTCATCGACTGGGGCATGGCAGGTCATCTTTCAAGCTATTACCGTTCTATCCTGCGCTCCATGCTGCTGGCAGTGGCTTCCCACGATTCTGCCAGCTTGGAGCGAGGCTTGATCGAGCTCTCAGAAAACCACAGCTTGGATATCGACCATGCAGCTCTATTGGCCGAGCTGGACAATATTTTGGATACCTACGGCACCATGGACTTGAGCGATTTGGATCTGGGGGCGTTCCTAAGCGACCTCATTGGCCTGGCGCGCCGCTATGCCATCGAGCTTCCGGGCGCCATGACCATGATCGCCCGAGGGTTGGTGACCCTCGAAGGTGTCATCGACGAGTTCTTGCCCGGAGTCTCAATGATCGAGATCATTGAGCATCACCTCAAAGACACCCAAGATGTCCAGCAGATGGCAGCAGAGGAGCTCAAAGAGCTGGCCTTGCAAAGCCGCAAGGCGCTCCATGGCACGCTGGAGGCGCTGTCTCAAGCCGGCCTTGTGACCGACATGCTTACCCGTGGCGAGCTCAAAATGAACCTGGACTTCTCGGGCTCCCAGGATCCCATCGAGGACCTGTCCCACATCGCAGACCGCCTTACTATGGGCATTATCATCGCCGGCCTGCTCATTGGATCGTCCATCGTATATTTTGCGGGCGCCTCATTCACCATCATGGGTGTGCCGCTTTTGGGCTTTTTGGGCTATCTTTTGGCCATTGGCCTTTCGGTCTACATGGTGCGCGATATCCTCAAACACGACAAAAAGCGGCGCAAGTAGCTGCGGCTGGCAGGCCTGAACTCCTAGAATATGTCGTGTTGGATCCTCATTGAAAGGCCTCACTCATGGCTTCCAGTCCAGTAGTAAGCGTAATTATTCCAGTATGTAATGTTGAAAAATACTTAGACCAATGCCTGGAGAGTATATGTACTCAAACTCTCTCAGAACTAGAAATACTTGCTATAGATGACGGCAGCACCGATAACTCGTTAGCCATCCTAGAACAATGGGCTGTAAAAGACCCACGTATACGTGTGATCTCAAAGACCAATGAAGGCTATGGTGCAACTTGTAATAGAGGACTAAACGAGGCGCGTGCACCCTGGGTCTCTATCATAGAGCCCGATGACTGGATAGATCGTGATATGTATCGCGCTATGATTCAGTTTGCTAGCTCTTTTGACGTAACAATCGATGTAGTTAAAACCCCTTGGTTTGACTGGTATGACTGGGATAATCCGCGTACAGCTCATCGAACTCTTTGTACGCTAGCCGGGCGTTTACCCACTTCTAAATGGCCCTTTACATTGGCCGAGAAACCCCTATTAATAGAAGGACATCCTTCTATCTGGTCTGCGCTCTATAACCGAGTTTTTCTCAATAGTCGAGATATACGGTTTATTCCCTATCCAGGTGCTGGTTGGGCAGATAATCCTTTTTTGATAGAGTCACTGGCTGAAGCCCGGACGATTGTTTATTTGGATAAGGCATTCTATAACTATCGCTGTGAACTTCCTAAAAAGAAGGTGAGCAAGAATTCTGAAGCCATGACAATGCCATTTGATCGCTGGATGACTATGCTTGCCATACTTGAAAAAGCTGGCGTTGCAAATCGGCCGATTCTTGAAGCTCATTATCTACGAGGTTTCAATTATGCGGATAATGCAATTCGTGAATATGGACCGGATAATCTTCTTGTAAGTAAAAAAATAAAGCAAATATTCAGTCTAATGAATCCAGAGATCGTCTATTGGCACCCTAAACTACGCGATAGGCGTAAACGGTTCTATCAAAAAGTTACGGGAAGTAATCAACTTTTACTACCCAATCCACGCAGGACACAGTACCTAATAAACGAATCTCTTTTCCAATTCCGTAATAGGGGAGGATTATCGGGGCTCAAATCACACATTAAAAAATTTATAGATAATCGATAGGCTCGACTTGCCTAAGAACGAGTGCTTAAGTTCTATTACCGAGGCAACCTAAGCTGTAAGAATTATGTTTGACGATGTAGGGTTACGTCATATACGTGCAGGCGAGAGTTTGAGCGGCCTGCGTAGTTATACTGAACTCGGATAGTTTTGCATAAAGCACTTCTTTAGAACCGTCAAATAAAGGAAGTTGGCGTCTATGAGTTCACCAAAGGTCACCATTCTCGTTCCTATCTGCAACGTGGAGCGCTATCTTGGGGAATGCCTTGAGAGCTTAGTTAACCAAACACTAAAAGATATTCAAATAATTTGTATTGATGATGGGTCTACAGATAATTCACCTCAGATTATTGAGAAATACGCAAATCGGGATCCTCGCATTGAGGTGATAAGTAAGCCTAATTCTGGCTACGGCGACTCGATGAATAAGGGTTTAGAACAAGCGAGAGGTGAATATATAGGTATTGTTGAGTCCGATGACTTTGCTTCTAAAAACATGTTTGAGGATCTCTACAACATTGCTAAAACAAATAATGCCGATATAGTAAAAAGTAATTACTATTTTCATAATAGTGATACGTTAGACCCTAACGATGATGAGGTGGCAACTCCTGTAGCTACCAGCCCATTGCATATGGTGGTGAACCCACTACAAGAGCAAAACATCTTTTTGGAAGCTCCTTCTATATGGGCTGCTATCTATCAACGTGACCTTTTAAATCAAGAGGGCATACGCTTCCTGCCAACACCAGGAGCCTCTTTTCAAGATACATCCTTTAATTTTCGAGCTTTTGCAGCGGCACGACGCGTAGTGTTTACTGATACTCCTTACTTGCATTATCGAATTGATAACGTCAACTCATCAGTCAAGTCACCTAAGAAGGTTTTCTGTATTTGTGATGAGTATGATGCGATGTGGAACTATCTCGAGACGCACCCAGAGGCAATGGAGGCGCTGGGCAAGCAGTTGCCTCGCATTCAATATGGTGGTTATTTCTGGAACCTCGATCGCCTTACGCCTGTTGTGCAACCAGCATTTTATGAGCGATTTGTCAAAGATTTCGCTCGTATCAAAGAGGCTGGTCTGCTTGATGAAAGCTACTTCGATGAGGTCTCCTGGCGTCGCATTAATGAACTTATTGACGACCCAGAGAAGTTCTATAAAAAAGAATACGGACCCATTAAAGTAAAGCGTTCCGTAGTTGCTATTTTTGAGGCTCATGATTTTGAAGTTGTAGCCGCTCAAGCTAAGTCAATCCTAGCTGGTTTGGGTGAAAATGACGTCTTGCATCCCATTGCATGTCAGCGTTGGGTGTTTGAGCCTGAGGCCTTAAAGCAGGTTCGCGAAGCCGATAGTCGCTTTATTACATCGAGCATTCTAATAAATCCGGAGTTTCCGATTATTGATCCAGACCAACTCCGTGGCAATCAGCTCATTACTTTAGTGGTAAATGAAAGTGCAACGGCAGCAGATCTGGGTGCTGTTGCTCAAGCTCTGTCTAATGAGTCGTTTGATCGTTGGGATGCTCCAAGCATTCATGGTCATGGCTATTCAATGTCTGAGCTTAAGAGCGAAAATGTTCCTTATGATGTGCGGTTGCTATCTGCAGGGCTTACCGTTCAACAAGAGATGTCTCTCGGTACCTGGGCAGAAACTCTTCCTGACCAAGGTTTCGTAACGGCAGCAGAATATGCAACGATGCGTGAATTGGTAAATAAAATAATTCAATGGGCGCAGATGCAAATCGATGAAAGCACTCTAGAGAGCAATAGGGTATTAGATAAATATATAATCACCCCTTTATGGAAGCGTCTTACTAAAGTCTACGACGAGCTGCCGTATAATGACCGTGCAGTTGTATCTCACCGCTTACCTGAGCGTAAATTTAGCTATCCAGTTGCTAACGCTACTCATAGTGGACCCCAGCCGGACCTCAGCGTAATTATTCCTGTCTATAATGCACAACAGACAATTAAGGCAACTGTTCAATCAGTGCTATCTCAATTACGCGTTAATATCGAAGTTATCTGCATAGTTGATGGTTCTCCAGATGACTCGCTAACGATTTTACAGTCCATGGCGCTAACTGATCCACGTATACGTGTATATTCGCAAGTAAATATGGGTGCGGGTGGTGCACGCAATACTGGCATAAAGATGGCTAATGGCAAATATTGCGCATTTATTGATGCTGATGATGTCTATCCCGCTCAGGATACGCTAGCAAAGCTATATGAAGCCGCAGTAGCCAATGACGTATCTGTGTGTGCTGGTTCTTTCGCAGTGGAGCCTCTTGAGCCAACATCTAATGGCAAACCAGTCGAGCTTTCAGGAGATGCTGCTCTTTACATAATTCCTTGTGCCGGCATGAGGGATTTTTATAAAGACTGTTTCGATTATGGTTGGATACGCTGTATATATAAGCGTGAGCTATTTGATAAGCCTGAGAATCTATTCCCAGATCTCCGCTGGTATGAAGACCCTGTTTTCTTCACTAATGTTATGAGTAAAGTTCGCAAATTCTATGCCATTCCAGATGTGGTTTATGTATATCGTGAGGCTCCCGATAAGGCTCTTACTTTACCCGCTGTTCGCGACCTACTGACAGGAATATCTCATAACCTTGCGTTTGCTAAAGAAAAAGAACTACCAGTACTCTATTCACATCAGATTACTCGTCTTGATTACGATTACCTTGATTCCCTACTTGAATACAGAGAAGATGAAGAAGTGTTTCTTAAACTGGTACAAATCCAGGGTACACTCGATCTTTCTCTCATGCGCCAAACCCGTGAAATGGGCTGGAACGTCTATTGCCTGAAAGCGTTGCGGCTTGTACAGGAAGAGAAAAAAACCGCTATTGAGCGAGCTGCAACAAAGGTTTCTAAGAGTGGGGCCTACCATGCTCTCCAGCGCATTTATGAACGCGTACGTTAGCTCAGATAACTTGAATTAGGTTAGCGTTTTCTTTAGGAAGGAATGTCCATGCCTCGGTTTTCGATCGTGGTGCCTGTCTTTAATACGGAAGAGTATTTACCTGCATGCTTAGACAGTCTTCAACAGCAGACTTTTTCTGACTGGGAAGCCATTGTAGTTAACGACGCAAGCCCTGATAATTCATCCGCCATTCTTGATAAATATGCAAGTGCAGATGATCGATTCAAGGTGCTCACACATGAACAAAATCAAGGGCGTCATCTTACTCGTATGGATGCTTTTGAAAAAGTTACTGGTGAATATGTATTGTGTTTAGATAGCGACGATACCTATGATCTAGATTTTCTTGAACGGTTAAATTTTGCGCTTGCCGATCAGCCTGTGGATATCCTTCATTTTGGCCAACGCGCGATTGCCGTGAACGGAACTTCTCAAGCGCGTGCGGATGCGTTTACTAAGAACGAGCAAACGCCATTTGCGTTTCTTGAAGGGCCTGACGTTATGGAAACGGTCTTTCTGGAATCGAGGGGTTATCACCGGGACTGGATGGTAACGAATCGCGCGTTTGCCCTTGACGTGGTTCGCCAAGCAACAAAGGCTATGGCTTATGAGCCAATGAGCCGTGGTGAAGATTGCTATGAGTATTTTGCCCTTGCTTCTTTTGCAAGAGAAGAGGCTACGCGCAATGATATTTGCGGCTATAACTATTTTATGGGTCGCGGAATAATAAATGAGAGACCGCTGGATCTTGTTACATACAAGACTGAATTGTCTGCTACAAAAGCATGCTGTGACGCTCTAATAAGCTTCGCACTGTCCGTGGATGATGTTCGGCTTATCCCGCTGGCTCAAGGCGCAATTTACAAGTTACATGAGATAGTTGCTAATGATTGGCTGTTTCGTGTGCAAGACGCTGATAAGAACGATGCGATCACCGAATGCCGAACTTATCTTGGTGACATAAGTACTGCTAGCAATTTGATGCGTTTTGTCAGAGATCGTGCTTTAACGCAAATCACAACTGCTTCGAAGGATGCATGTGGAATAGAGGCGATGAAGCAGTGGTATACCCTAGCTGCATCTATAGTAAATGCTGGTGGTACAAATAATAATACCCAAGAAAGTAAGCGTCTTAAGGCTTTAACTCATGAAGCCAGAGAGGCTCTTACGCGGATTACATCACTTGAGTATATTAATCAACAGCCTGTAACTGCAGGTCAAAAAGTTGCCATAATTGTTTCCGAACATCAGGCTTTTGCCTCGTTCGATGCCAAAGATCTTTTGATGATGCAAGTCGGCTCTGAGTTGGCTCCATATCGAATTGAGGGTGTCCTTCATGATGATGAAGGTGACAATATTTCTGCTCTTAATAAAATGTACTGTGAGATGACCGCACAATACTGGGCGTGGAAAAACCTTCCTCAAACGGAATACACTGGCTTTTGCCATTATCGTAGGTATTTTAATTTTTCAGATAAATATTATCCGCAAAATCCTTATGGCGAGATTATAGAACCTAATGCGATATCAGCAAGCACACAGAAGAAATATGGACTCACTGACGATCAGATAGAGAAGATGCTTGATGGCGTTGATCTTGTAGTTCCTCCTGCACAAGATTTGCGCCAAATGCCTGGAGCCTTTTCAACACCCTATGAGCAATATGCGGATGCACCTAAGTTGCACATCCGAGATCTAGAGTTGGTAATAGCAGTACTTGAAGAGCTCTATCCTGAATATACTCAGGATGCAGAAGACTTTTTGCTTGGTCATACTTCACGTTTTTGCAATATGTACATTATGAAAAACGAGCTCTTTAAAGACTATGCAGCTTGGTTGTTCTCGATTCTCTCACGCTATATGGAAGTAGCGAACTTCGACAACTACAGTGTTGAGGCATTGCGAACTCCGGGACACCTTGCCGAGCGCTTATTCAATATTTATCTTATGCACCAGGAAAGAACCGGCGCGAACTTGCGCATAAAAGAACTTCAAGTCGTTCACTTCGAAGATCCTAATATTACGCAACACTATGATGTGCTTGTTAGTGGTGTAGCAGAGAAACCAGTTATCCCAGTCGTGTTTGCTACAGACGATGATTACGTCCCAATGGTGTCAACAACTATAAAATCACTTTTAGAGAATGCTTCTTCAGCTTGCCTCTATGATTTGATTATTCTCCATAATGGTATTCGGTTTGAACGTCAGCAAATTGTCAAGCAGATGGTTCAGGAGTATCCGAATGCATCCGTAAGATTCATTCCAGTGGCCTCATTTTTGAGTGATTATAAACTCACTACTAATAATCAGCATATTGGAATTGAAACTTATTTCAGATTTATCATCCAGCGTTTGCTGCCCGCATATGATAAGGTACTTTATCTAGATTCCGATCTTATTGTTAAAGGGGATATCTCAGTTCTGTATAGAACCAGTATCGATGGCTATTTGCTTGCCGCTACAAGAGATATTGATTTCTTGGGACAACTCAACAAAAACGATGGAAAGCGTTTGGCCTATAACGAAGACATCCTTGGAATGAAAAACCCTTATGATTACTTCCAGGCAGGTGTATTGCTTCTTAATATCAAAGCAATGCGAGACTTCATGTCACTAGATGAATGGCTTGAGAGGGCCTCAGATGATAGTTATATCTATAACGATCAGGATGTCCTCAATAGTTGCTGCGAGGGACATGTAAAATACATCGATCAATCATGGAATGTAATGATTGATTGCTTTAATAGAATCCAGGACGTCTTTTCTTTTGCACCAGCCGGAATTTTCCAAGCTTATAACCAGGCAAGGAATCATGAGCTTATCGTGCATTATGCAGGTGCCGATAAGCCTTGGAATAATCCCTATTGTGACCGATCACAACTTTATTGGTATTATGCGCGTCAGACACCATTTTACGAAGAGCTGCTTAGTAAATTAAGTGGGGGTAAGAAAAAGACCAATAGGGGTGCCTTTGTGGATCCCAAAGTTATCTCTGAAGATAATCCTCTGAGGGCAGTATTAGATCCCATTCTTCCCATCGGTAGTCCACAACGCGAGTTGCTAAAATCGATCGGGCGTAAAGTGCTGAAGAAATAAGAAGCAGTATGAAAGAAACAGGGGTTGGTGCCTTTCTAAAAGCATCAACCCCTGTTTTGGTAAGAAGATTATCAAACTATAGTTGTCGTTAGCTTATGCTTGGATTTTATAGAGACGCATGTCTCCTTCTGCTAGGACAACCTCAAATCCTTCAGTTGAGTCATTTATGTTATTTATGCCCTCCCAAAGCTCATTGGAGAAATCCTTATATAGCGCAGTTACGGGATTAATATCTTTAGGATTATCCAATTTGAGAACATATTGTGCGCCCGTCTCTTTTACCGCCTGACGAACTGAGGGATTGCTCTCAATATTTGCAAGATAATTACGAATAATGATGCTGTTTCTTGTCGGCCATTCGTTGATAGCCTCATACCCATAGCGTTCTCGATAATAGGTATTTAGATTATTGAGGCCATATGCCCACATAGAGCCATCGTAAGGCTGGTTAATTACCAAGGCGTCTTGGCCAATTAGCGCTTTTGCTTCTTCGACAAAGGCCATCTCTCCTAAGTCATAAGGAGCTGGATCATCGTGAAAGTTTGCAGTGGCCGTATTTTGCATAGCTCCCATACTCGTGAAGCTGTTGGGAGAGAAGGGCCACTGAGGAGTGATGAGAATAAACAGCATAAGCACCGCACTACAAGCATTAAGTAAGATCTGAGTTCTAGACTGAGAAGTTTTGAATGGCAGCAAGAGAAGATGCGCAATAAATCCCGCTCCATAAGCAGCTAGTGGTAGTGCGAAGATAACGCAAAATGCCGCAATTCTGTGATAGTCCGTATACCAAAAACCAGAGATAAGATGTTTGAAAGGAGTGTCATCGCCTGACGCGGCAATAGAATAAATAAGTATAGAAATAATATAAGGGACTATAATCCAGCTATGAGATCGATCCTTTAGGAGTATGCCTAGGATTCCCGTAACGCATAATACGGTTAGTATGGGATTTGGGGCCAGATCATAAAAACCAAATAAAACAGCTTGTTCGGCGGCATTCGGGAAGGACAAGATGGGAGCCCAAAAAAAGCTAACGAGTGAATTCAAAAACGGCAAATGAAAACAGGCTATCCATAATCCAGCGAATGCGACAACTGTTAATCCTGACAATATGGAACCTATTGTCTTGCGATGCCAATGCTTACAAGCAGCTTGATAAGTACGGTGGGCAAAATAGGGAATAGCAAAAATGAGTGCACAAAAAATGGTAGAAGGTTGTATGACAGTAATAGTAAATACTGCAATAATCGCCAAGAGGCAGTATATGATTCGCTGGTTTGCTGAATGATGAGGCTCGAATAACTGGAATGCCACGGGAATGGCCATGGGTAAACAGAGAAAAGAGATGGCATTGGGATACAAGGACCAGTATTGAATTAAACTCCAGGGAAAAGCCGATGCGGCATAGACTACCAAACCACCTGCTATTAATACATTATCTTTATTAGGAAATAGAAACCGCAAAAGAGCTAACATACCCCAGCCAAATACGGGGGCAATGAAAACCAGGGTGGTAGCATTGACGGCTACAGCGGTAGGTATAGAAAGAATATTCATTACTAACCCGCAGATGAGATGCCAAGCAGCGGGGTAAAATGCGGGAGCATATATTAAAGAAGCTTGCGCGGGCACAACCCCTTGTTGAGCTGAAGGAAATAGGACATTCCATAATTGGGTGTCGTCAAATGATTGGATAATATTATAATGAAATACATTGTCATAAGTTTGTATGGATGCGCCTGGTCCATTGAGCGGTAATACATAATATATAAAAACAAACAGGATTCCAATGCCAAGGTAGAGGGCTAGTAGTCCAAAACTTTTTGAATCCCAACGGTATCGTTCTTTAAAGCTGGAAGTACTTTTATTTGCATGAGCTGGGGTGTAAGAAGGGTTGGCTTCATGGCAATCAGAGGTTCTTGGGTTTGTATGGCTTCTATTGCGCAAACCAAGCCATTTTTGAGTCCCGTAGACAGTTACACTAATGATGGCTGTGGGAAGCAAGATAAAGAATGCAGGGCAAGATATTCCTAAAGCGGTGGTGATGATTGCAGTAGTTGAATAGGCAGCAATCGACACAATGGGGGCGAATGCCAATACAGTAATTCTATCTAGCGGCACATGGGCTAGCAGTGCATAGCCTGGAAGATAGAGCATAAGTGCCACAAGAAGTGCAGCTATGAAAAATAGTATCCACATCGATAAGGTTGCATCTTTCTTCTCGACAAACGTGGCCCCCTCCTCGACAAATAAGGAAAGAGCTATTTAATTACCAGTCTGCGCATGAAGATCTAGATACGTAAGTCCATCCATATAATTCGCCTAAATGTGAAGACTCGCAACCTGGGTGGCTGCGTTTATCGGCAGGATCAGCTATTCTACAAGCCCATGCTCGGTGGGCGCATGGTGCTCGTAGGTGACAAAGGACTCAAAGCCCAGGTCTCGCAGGGCCTGTTGAGCGTCGCTCAAATGGGCGCCAAGATGCTCCGGCTTGTGAGAGTCGCTGCCCAGGGTGAGAAGAGTCCCTCCTAGGTCGCGATAGAGTTTGAGCAGGGGCGTCGAGGGTTGCAGGTCGTCCAGCCGATAGCGCCAGGAAGAGGTGTTTACTTCCAGAGCCTTGTCCTGGGCGATGAGCTGCTCGAGGATGGCGGCCACTTGGTCGCGTGTGGCGTCGAAGGGATAGGGGCCATAAGGGTCGTAGCGGCGAATGAGGTCCATGTGGGCAAGGCTGTCCCAACCAGAGAACGCGTCTATGACGGCGAGCATCTCCTCGTAGTAGGCTCCATGGATTTGCGCCTGTTCGCGTCCTTGCTGGTAGTCGCCGTTCCAAAACTCCCGATCGCCCACTTGATGGATGGAGAGGAGCACGAAGTCAAGCTGACCTCCCCATTGATCGAGCACTCGCTCAAAGGCGGGAACGGTGTGGCGTTGGACGCCAAATTCAAGGCCAATGCCAATGGAGAGCCTGTGCTCCCACAATTCGCGAAGCGCGCCTAGGGCGGGGAAGTAGCGTGCGTAGTCCACGTTGGTGACGCCTTTGCCGTTGTCGGGGTCGTAGCGCCAAGGAGTCTCACCGGCATCGGGCTTGACGCCGTAATCCACATGGTCGGTGAAGCACAGGGCTTCAATGCCTTGCTCGTAGGCGTCGCGGGCCACATGGGCCGGGGCGTAGACGGAGTCGTCGGAAAAGTTCGAATGCACATGAAAGTCTGCCAGCATGAGAGCCTCCTGCATCGTATGAGCCCGGTCTTCATGCTTTGACTCTAGAGGGAGTCGTCACGGTAGGTAAGAGGGGAGTTTGTTCTCGTTGGGCTTGTAGCAAAATCGCAGCTCAAGACTGGCATCCTGGGCTTCAGGCAGCCTTTGTCTGCACCTGAGGGATTAGTAGCAAAACGGATCGTCGCCCTTCTCGGCGGTAAGGATGTCAAAGCGCAGGTCGTGCCCGCACATAGAGCGAAGACCATACTCCCAGCAGCGTCCCTGCTCGTCAAAGACCTCTCGTTCTAGGCGAAAGGCGGGCTGGCCGGGCTTGGCATCCAAGAGCGCGGCGTCGGCCGAGGCAAGAGCCACCGCACCCAGCACTTCACGGGCGTGCAGGGGGCCAGAGCCCGACCGGTGGAGCACCTGGGCCAAAGAGCCGGCGGCTTGGTCGACGTCAAGGGAGGGGACACGGGCGCAGGCCATACAAGAACGCTCGACGATCCTGGGGCGTCCATTGAGATAGTGGAGGCGTGTGATAAGCCAGATGGGGCTTGCGGAGTCGATACCCAGCCTATCTTGTTGGATGGCGGTGGGCGGCGCTTTCTCGATGCCGAGAAGCTCGCACCTGTGGTCGCAGCGCGCCTGGGCCAGCTGGAGCTGCTGGCGGGTGCCCAGGGCAGGGTCCAGCCGCAGCCGTCGGGGCCGTACGAAAGTGCCTGCGCCGGGACGGCGGTCTACGCAGTTCTCCTGGACCAGCAGGTCATAGGCGCGGTGAACGGTGGCGCGGCTTAGGTGAAGGGTGCGGCAGAGCAGCTCCTCGGTGGGGAGGGGGTCGCCGCCCTCAAGATCGCCGTGGTCGATGCGATCCACCAGCACGTTGAAGAGCTGGCGATACAAAGGAACGGAGGAAGCCGGGTCCAGATCGCTCTGATCGATGAACATGGCTTCCTCCGTGAAGGTGTGGGTATGTGCAGGCGCCTATCAGCTTACTCTAGCTCGAAGGCGCCGGTGTAGAGCTGGTAGTAAGTGCCCTTCTTGGCGATGAGCTCCTCGTGGTTGCCGCGCTCAATGATGCGGCCATGGTCGAGCACGATGATGACGTCGGCGTTGCGCACCGTGGAGAGGCGGTGGGCGATGACAAAGGTGGTGCGGCCCTTCATGAGGGCGTCCATGCCGCGCTGTACTATGGCCTCGGTGCGGGTGTCGATGGAGCTGGTGGCTTCGTCCAGGATCATGACTGGAGGATCGGCCACGGCAGCGCGGGCGATGGAGACCAGCTGACGCTGGCCTTGTGACAGTTGCGCGCCATTATCGGTAAGGAGGGTGTTGTAGCCCTCTGGCAGACGCTCGATGAAGTCGTGGGCCCCTGCAAGCTTGGCGGCGTCGAAGCACTCCTCGTCGGTGGCGTTGAGGCGCCCGTAGCGGATGTTCTCCAGCACGGTGCCGGTGAACAGGTTGACGTCTTGGAGCACGATGCCCAGCGACCGGCGAAGGTCGTTCTTGCGAATCTTGTTGATGTTGATGCCGTCGTAGCGGATCTTGCCGTCGGCGATGTCGTAGAAGCGGTTGATGAGGTTGGTGATGGTGGTCTTGCCTGCGCCCGTAGCGCCCACAAAAGCCACCTTTTGGCCGGGTTTGGCGTAGAGGGACACGTCATGGAGCACGGTGTGGTTGGGGGTGTAGCCAAAGTCCACGTCGAAGAAGCGCACGTCGCCCGCCAACAAGGTGTAGGTGGTGGTGCCGTCATGATGGGGATGCTTCCAGGCCCAAAGGCCGGTGCGCTCGGGAGCCTCGGTGAGCTGGCCGCCTTCCATCTTGGCGTTTACCAAGCGCACATAGCCGGAGTCGGTCTCGGAGGGCTCGTCGATGAGCTGGAAGACGCGCTCTGCGCCAGCCATGCCCATCACGATGGGGTTCACCTGCTGGGAGATCTGGCCGATCTGGCCGGCGAACTGCTTGGTCATGTTCAGGAAGGGCACGGCGATGGCAATGGTGAACGGGGCGCCCGAGATGGAGAGGCTGGGCACGTCCAAGGCAAGCAGCAGGCCTGCCACCACGGCAACGATGACGTAGATCACGTTGCCCATGTTCATGAGGATGGGGCCCAAGATGTTGGCGAAGGTGTTGGCTTTGCGGCTGGCCTCATAGAGGCGCTCGTTGTAGCGGTCGAAGTCCGCCTCGCACTCCTTTTGGTGGCAGAAGACCTGCACCACGCGCTCGCCGTTCATGATCTCTTCCACATGGCCCTCGACCGAGGCGATGGCTCGTTGCTGGGCCAAGAAGAACCTGGCAGACCTTCCGGCCAGCGCCTTGGAGCACAGCACCATGACCGCCACACCCAGCACCACCACGATGGTCATCCAGACCGAGCACCAAAGCATGATGAAGAATACCGACAAGAGCACCAGGCAGGTCATGGTCACCTGGGGTAGCGATTGGGAGATCATCTGGCGCAGCGCGTCGATGTCGTTGGTGTAGTAAGACATGATGTCGCCGTGCACATGGGTGTCGAAGTAGCGGATGGGCAGCGTCTCCATGTGGTCGAACATCTCTTCGCGCAGCTTCTTGAGGGTGCCTTGGCAGATGATGGCCATGAGGCGGTTCCAGGTGAAGTTGGCGGTGAGGCCTGCGGCATAGCAGCAGGCCAGCGTGAAGGTGAGCTGGGTAAGGGGGCCTGCCGCAGCCGCCCAGTCGCCTGTCTGCCAATTGGCAGCCACGATGGTCAAGGCCTGCTGCATGAAGATGGCAGGCACGGCGTTGGTGAGGGCGTTGATGATGAGGCAGAGAAACACGATGGGCATGAGCACCGGGTAGAAGCGGAAGAGCGACTTGAACACCCTTCCTATGACCTGGGGCTTGATGGGCGAGCGCTTGGCAGCAGCCTGGGGTTTAGCGGGCATTGGCGGCCTCCTTGCGATCGATGTCGTCGAGCTTCTCGTCGTGGGACTGCTTGTTTTGGGACAGGTACACCTCGCGGTAGATAGGGGAGCGGCGCAAGAGCTCCTCATGGGTGCCTATGTCTTGGATGGTGCCTCTGTCCATGACCACGATGCGGTCTGCATCCTTCACCGAGCTGGTGCGCTGGGCGATGATGATCTTGGTGGTCTCGGGGATGTAGGACTCGAAACCCTGGCGGATCAGGGCGTCGGTTTTGGTGTCCACGGCGCTGGTGGAGTCGTCAAGGATGAGCACCTTGGGCCGTGCCAAGAGGGCGCGGGCGATGCAGAGGCGCTGTTTTTGGCCGCCGGAGACGTTGGTGCCTCCCTGCTCTATATAGGTGTCGTAGCCATCGGGGAAGCGCTCCACAAACTCGTTGGCTTGGGCCAGGCGGCAGGCTTCGATGATCTGGTCCATGGAGGCCTCTGGGTTGCCCCAACGCAGGTTGTCGGCGATGGTGCCGGAAAAAAGCACGTTCTTTTGAAGCACCATGGACACGGCGTGGCGCAGCGTGTCCAGGTCGTAGTCGCGCACGTCTACCCCGCCTACCTTGACGGTGCCGGCCGTGACGTCGTAGAGGCGGGGGATGAGCTGCACCAGCGTGGACTTGGCAGAGCCGGTGCCGCCGATGATGCCTATGGTCTCGCCGCTCTTGATGGAGAGGTTGATGTCGTGGAGGGCCACGCGCTCGGTGGAGCCGTTGTAGGAGAAGGACACGTCGTCAAACTCGATGGAGCCGTCCGCCACCGAGGCCACGGGGTTCTCGGGATCGTGAATGGTCGTGGTGGCCTCGAGCACCTCGCAGATACGCCTGGCGCTCTCCAGCGACATGGCGATCATGGCAAAGATCATGGAGAACATCATGAGGCTCATGAGGATCATGAAGCCGTAGGTGAAGAGCGAGGAGAACTGGCCGATGTTTACCAGGGTGCCGCGGCTGGTGATGATGGCCTGGCTGGCAAAGTAGATGACGCACAGGAAGATGACCGACACAGAGAGGTTCATCATGGGGCCGTTGAGGGCCAAGAGCTTCTCGGCGCGGGTGAAGTCCATCTGCACGTCGGTGGCGGCCACGTCGAACTTCTTCATCTCGAACTTCTCGCGCACAAAGCTCTTTACCACGCGGATGCCGGAGACGTTTTCTTCTACCGACTCATTGAGTGCGTCGTACTTGCGAAAGACCCGGCGAAAGATAGGAAGCACTTTTCGGATCACGAAGAAGAGGCCAAAGGCCAAAGGAATGGTGACATAGACGTAGATCCAGGCGAGGGACCCAGCCATAGAGAAGGCCATGACCATGGCGAAGATGATGATCATAGGGGCGCGGATGGCGGTGCGGATGATCATCATGAACGACATCTGGACGTTGGTGACGTCGGTGGTCATGCGGGTCACCAAAGACGGGGTGGAGAACTTGTCGATGGTGGCGAAGGAGAAAGTCTGAATGTTGTAGAACATGTCCTGGCGCAGGTTTTTGGCAAAGCCCGCCGCTGCGCGGGAGCAGGTGATGCCTGCCAGGGTGCCAAAGGCCAAAGAGATGAGGGCCAATGCCAATAACAGGGCGCCTGCCTTCAAGATCTCGGGCATTTGGGCTCCGCCGTTGATGGCGTCGATGAGCTGAGCGGTGACAAAGGGGATGAGCACCTCGATGATCACTTCGCCGGTCACCAAGATTGGAGTGGCGATAGCAGGCCGCTTGTACTGGCGGACGCTTTGCATGAGTCGTTTAATCATCGCTCTCCTTTGCTTCGACATCATTCCAATGGGCGCGCACCCTATCCAACAGGTCGCGAAGCTCTCGCTGCTCCTGATCGCTCAAACACGACAGGCACCAGGCGTCAAAGGCATCGCGCCTCTTGATCTCCTCTGCCGCCGCGTGAGCCCCACGCTCCGTGAGCTTCACGATGAGCTTGCGACTGTCCTCCGGATCGCGGGTGCGGCAGATAAGCTCCCCGTGCTCCATGCGCGTGAGCACCTCAGAGAGGGAACCGGGCGTGATTTGAAAGCGCTCGCCCAGATCGCGCTGGGTCAACTGGCCCCCATGGTCGTAAAGCTCGCAGAGGATCTGCGGTCGCCCCGAGACCCCCTTGTGGTGAAAATAGAGCGTGTGCCCCAGCGATTTGATGTCACCCAAGATGGCTGCTACCAGCTCATTTCGCGACGATAGGTCGCCCATGGGCACCCTCCCTAAAATACTTGCCAGTCCGGCTTTAGCATCCTATTCCCCTCTCCCAAAGATTGCAAGGTACCGAATCATTAGGCCCCAAAGTTATGTCATAGCTATGGAAGCAACTTGAAAGCATCGAGTTCCATGGATGTCTTAAAACGAGCGGAAGGTCTTTGGCTGCCGAGAAAAACGACCCTGCCAAGAAGGGAGATCTTCTTGGCAGGGTCGTCTGAGAATAGCGCTTTGAGGCCAGGGCCTTTAGGCCAACAGCGACTCCAGCGTGGCGCGGGAGGCAGCGAGCACCTCTTTTATGAGGGCTTCCTTGTGCTGGTCCATCCTAAAGCTGGGGGTAGTCACGCCAATGCCCCAGGGAATCTGTCCGCCCTGGCGCACGGGCAGCGCGATGCAGGTGACGCCTTCGGAGGTTTCACCGCGGTCATAGGCGAAGTCGCCGGCACGCACTTGATCGAGCTCCAGGTGGAGCAGCTCCGGCGAGGCGAGCGTGTGGGGGGTAAGGCGCTCCCAAGGGATCCTCACCAGCTGATCCACCTCCTCGTTGGAGAGGGCTGAGAGCAGGGCTTTGCCAATGGCGGTGGTATGCAAGGGGAGGGTAACGCCGGGAACGCTCGCGAGCCTTACCGGTTGGGGGGAGTCTACGCGCAGCAGATAACGTACATAGGAGCCGTCGCGATAGCCCACTTGGCAGGTCTCCCCGCAGGCGTCCACCACTTGGCGGGCGCACTCGTCGAGCAGCTTGAATGTGCCGTCGTTTTGCTCGAAGGCTCGGCCGCAAAGGGCGGTCATGGGACCCATATGGTAGCGTCCGCTCGCGGTGTCTTGATAAAGAAATCGCTGGTCAGACATGGTTTTAAGGATGGGATAAAGGCTGCCTTTGGGGGCGTCCATGGCACGGCAGAGATCGGTCAAGGAAAGGCCGTCTTTCTCGGCAGCTATCAAGGTGAGGATCCCGAGGATGCGTTGGGTGGTCCTGTGGGCAGGAGCATTGGATGGTGCCATGGCGCCTCGCTTAAATATGAGGATTCAAAATGTCTACAGATTGAGTGATTGAGTCCCTTAAATGCCGCTCGCGGGAGAAAAGCATCCGCTCATGGCGTCGTCGAGGGAGGGGCGCGCTCATCTGAGAAGCCGAACCTTAGTATAGCAATCGTAATAACAAACCAAGTTCGTATATACGAACTCACACAGAGCGACTAAAAGTTGCCTGCGAGGAGGTTTCCATGCGCAACGCGGTGCTTATCGATGACGCCGACAACGTAGTGGTTGCCATCGAGCCCATTTCCGCAGGTTCTCCTGTGGCCTACGTCGATCGCGAAGGCAAGTCTTTCGAGCTGGTGGCAGCAGATGACATCCCCCTGTACCACAAGGCGGCCCGGTGCCCCATCGCCAAAGGCGAGTCCGTGGTGAAGTACGGCGAATACATCGGCGTGGCCACCCAAGACATCGCCTCAGGCGCACATGTCCATACCCATAACTGCATGTCCACTGACGGCCTGCGCGCCGCCGAGGAGGTCGACCATGAATAAGACGTTCAACGGCTATCGCCGCGCCGACGGCCGAGTGGGCATCCGCAACCATGTATTGGTGCTGCCCACCAGCATCTGCGCTTCAGACACCACCGAGCGCATCGCCAATGCCGTGGAGGGCTGCGTGTCCTTCCACAACCAGAATGGCTGCTCCCAGGTGCCGGCCGACCAGCAGATGACCATGGACGCCATGGCCGGCTTCGCAGCCAACCCTAACATCGCCTCGGTGCTGGCGGTGTCTTTGGGTTGCGAGGGCTGTCAGAACGACTTGGTGGTAGATGCCATCCGCCAGCGCACTGACAAGCCCGTTGAGACCCTGGTGATCCAGCAGGTAGGCGGCTCTATCAACGCCGTGGACGAAGGCATCCGCATCGCCCGCCGCCTGGCTGAGACCGCCGCTGCAGAGCAGCGCGTACCCTGCGATATCTCCGAGCTTATCCTGGGCACCAACTGCGGCGGTTCCGACACCACCAGCGGCCTGGGCTCAAACCCCCTCATCGGCGAGGTGTCCGACTGGCTGGTCGCCCAAGGGGGCACCTCGGTGCTCTGCGAGACTTCCGAGTTCTTTGGCGCCGAGCAGATCTTGGCCAGGCGTGCTGTCACCCCTGAGGTGGGCCAGGAGATCCTGCGCATCGTGAAGGACTACGAGGATTACGTGCACCTCTTTGGCGCCGAGATGCGCCAGGGAAACCCCAGCCCAGGAAACATCGCCGGCGGCCTCACCACCTTGGAGGAGAAGTCTTTGGGCTGCATCCACAAGGGCGGCCACAGCCCCATCAATGCGGTGTATCCCTATGCCGGCCAGCTCAAGGCTCACGAAGGCCTCGTCATCATGGACACCCCTGGCAACGACCCTACCTCGGTATCTGGTCTTGTGGCAGGCGGCTGCCAGCTGGTGGTCTTCTCTACCGGCCAGGGCACGCCTACCGGCAACGCCATGGCCCCTGTCTGGCGCCTCACGGCCAACCGCGTGACGGCCCGCACTATGGCCGACAACATCGACTTCGATGCTTCCGCCGCCATCTATGGGCCTCAGACCATGGTCGAGTTGCGCGATGCCATGATCGACGAGCTCATCGAGGTGTGCAACGGCCAACTCACCTGCGCCGAAGCTATTGGCTATACCGAGACCGCGCTGCCTCATCTCTGCAATTACATGTAGGCGTCTCCTGGACGCTTGTCCAGTATCAGTTGTCATTTCAAATTGGCCTCTGTGGCCAGACGGCCAAATAGGCCAGAAAGAAGGGAATCACCATGGACCTCCATCTCGAAGGCAAAGTCATTTTCGTCACCGGCGGCTTCAAGGGCATTGGCAAGGGCATCGTGTTCGAGCTCGCCCGCGAGGGCGCTATCCCTGTAATCCTCAACCGTCAGGACGGCGCCGAGGACGAGTTTTGCAAGGAGCTGGAGGAGGTCACCTCTACCTACGAGATCTTCTTCATCGACCTCAACGACACCGACGAGATCAAGCCAATCGTCGAGGAGGTCTACGCCAAATACGGCCACATCGACGGCGTGGTGAACAATGCCGGCAAGAACGACAACAAGGACGTGGAGACCACCTCCTGGCGCGAATTCGAGCAGTCCATCCACGGCAATCTCACCCACTACTATGAGCTGGTGCACGAGACCTGCGCCTATCTCAAGGAGTCCAAGGGCTCTATCGTGAACATCTCCTCCAAGACCGCCCTCACCGGCCAGGGCAAGACCAGCGCCTACGCTGCTGCCAAGGGCGCCATTCTTGGCCTCACCCGCGAGTGGGCCGCCGCCTTTGCTCAGGACAACGTGCGCGTCAACGCCATCGTGGTGGCCGAGGCCTGGACCCCGCTCTACGCCAACTGGATCAAGACCTTTGGCGACGAGGCCGCCCAGGAGGCGCGTCTCAAGGTCATTACCGACAAGATACCCCTGGAGCACCGCATGACCTCTACCGAGGAGATCGCCGACACCTGCGCGTTCCTGCTGTCCGACCGCTCCTCTCACACCACCGGCCAGTGGGTTTACGTGGACGGCGGCTATGTGCATCTCGACCGCGCCCTGAGCTAACCCGGAGGTGTCTCTATCATGACCTCATCTGCGGGCAAAGCTCAAACCAAGGGAGCGAAGGCCACCATCGCCATCGCCCTGGTGACCTCCCTGTTCTTCATTTGGG
Source organism: Olsenella sp. KGMB02461 (assembly GCF_012584445.1). Lineage (GTDB taxonomy): Bacteria > Actinomycetota > Coriobacteriia > Coriobacteriales > Atopobiaceae > Leptogranulimonas. The sequence continues at coordinate 791,208 of NZ_JABAHI010000008.1, read as the reverse complement.
GCTTGGCCATGAACCTGGTCAACGGCCTCAACAGCCCTATGGAAAACTACCTGGAGCTCTCAGCCACCGAGGCCTCCTTGCTCCAAGTGGCCTATTATGGCGCCTACTTTGTCATGGCAATCCCCGCCACCATGGTGGCCAAGCGCTTTGGCTACAAGGGCGGCGTGATCTTGGGCATCGCCCTCTTTGTCATCGGATCTTTCATCACGGTGCCCGCCACCACTACCGCCAGCTATGCCGTCTTCCTGGTCTCCATGTTCGTGATCGCTGCCGGCGCATCCAGCCTCGAGGCCAACTGCAATCCCTACATCACCAAGTTGGGCGACGAGCGCCACGAGGCCATGCGCCTCAACCTGGCCCAGGGCTTCAACGGCGTGGGTACCATGGTGGGGCCCCTCATCCTGGCTCAGATCCTGGGCGCCACCGTCTCGGCGGGCCAGCCTGGCTTTGACGTAGCCAAGATGGAGTTCTTGACCTCCATGCGCACGGTCTACATCGTCATCGGCATCGTGCTTCTGGCTCTGTTGGCCATCTTCATCCTGGTGAAGCTCCCCACCCCTCCCGGCGACGTAGCCGAGATGGAGGCGGGCGACGAGCTTCGCGAGAAGGACGCCTCACTCGGCGCCGTTCTCAAGCGTCCCCACGTGGTGCTGGGCGTTGTCGCCGAGTTCCTCTACGTAGGCATCCAGACCATTGGCATGTCGCTCTTCTCGGGCGTAGCCCTCTCCCAGTGGACCGGCCTTGAGGCAGGCGCCGCAGCAGCCATGCTCTCCATCCTCTCGCTGCTGTTCACCCTGGGCCGCTTTGCCTCGGTGCCCCTTTTGGCCAAGTTTGACGCCGGCAAGATGCTGGGCATCTACATGGGCGCTGCTGCCATCCTGTTCTTCGTCACCTTCCTGGGACTTGGCCCTGTCTCGGTGATCGCGCTCATCCTGGCGTTCCTGTTCATGTCCATCGGCTATCCCACCGTCTTCTCGCTCACCTTGTCCGGCTTGTACGGCGCTGCCACCAAGACCGCGTCCTCCCTGCTCATCATGTCTATCGTGGGCGGCGCGCTCATTCCGCCTCTGGCAGGAGTGCTCATCGACGTCACTGGCAGCACCTGCTTCGCCATGATCATCGCCGTGCCCTCCCTGGCCTATGTGGCCTGGTATGGCCTTAAGGGCTCGAAGATTGGTTTGGAGGCAAAGTAACCATGGCTCTTCAACTCATCGACGCGCACTTTCATGTATGGGATCTCGACGCCCAGGAGCTTCCTTGGCTTGAGGGGACCGACGGCTCCATCACTCACACCTACACCCTTGAGGGCCTCGAGGCAGCCTATGCCGCTATTGGCGGGGTAGATTTTCTCGGCGGCGTCTATGTGGAGGTCGACGGCGCAGACCCTTTGCTGGAGGACCGCCTCACCTGGGAGCGCATGAGCCAGGATCCCAAGATCTTGGCGACCATGATGCGCGCTCGCGTGGAGCCCTGGATGCGGCTGCCGGTCTTTGCCACCGGCGTTCGCGAGCCGCTGCATATCGGCTCTCAGCCCAAAGATCGCGCCCTAGATCCCAACTTCATCGCCGGCCTTCGCGTGCTGGCCGGTGCGGGCAAGCCCTTCGAGTCCTGCAACCGCGTGGAGGATCTGCCCATCGCGCTCAAGGCCTTCTCCCAGGTCCCTGAAGCCACCGTGGTCTTGAACCATCTGGGCAATGTGACGCCTGAGAGCTTCACCGATGACTATCGCGCCACCATGGCTTCTCTGGCTCAGCTGCCCAACCTCTACCTCAAGGTATCCGGTTTCCCCACTGCCGACAAGGGCTTCGTCACCTCGGTCCTCGCCTTTGTGAAGGAGACCTTCGACCCTGCTCATCTGCTCTATGCCTCCAACTGGCCCGTGGTTGGCATGTATTCCAGCCTGGCCGAGCATCTGGCAAGCGTCCGCGAAGTCTTTGGCGACGACGAGCGCCTCTTCTGCGAGAACGCCTGCGACTGCTACGGCATTCAGCTCTAGCGCGCCTTTGGAAAGGAGCCGCCGTGCTTAAAGGCATTTCACCTCTCATTCCTCCCCAGCTTCTCTGCGCCATGGACGAGATGGGCCACGGCGATACCCTGGTCATCGCCGACGCCAACTTCCCCGCCGAGTCCGTGGGCAAGAACTCCCTGGTCATCCGTTGCGACGGCCATGGCGGAGCCGATCTGCTCCGTGCAATCCTCGCACTTATGCCGCTGGACCAGTACGTGGACAATCCCGTAACCCTTATGGCCAAGGTTCCCGGCGACACTGTGGAGACTCCCATCTGGGATGCCTACGCCCAGCTTGTGGCACAAGTGGACGACCGCGGGGCCGCAACCATCGGCATGCAGGACCGCTTCTCCTTCTACGAGGAGGCCTCCAAGGCCTACGTGGTGGTTGCCACTGGCGAGCGCGCGCAGTATGCCAATGTCATCCTGCAAAAAGGCGTGGTCTATGAAGGGGAAGCCCTGGCCTAGTGCCTCACTCTAGCAATCAGAAAGTGCCAGGCAGCTCAAAGGGGCTGCCTGGCATTCTCACGAACCGAAAGGACCGTCCATGTTTGACGGCGTGTTCTGTCCATCAATTACCATCACCAACGATGAGGGCAAGCTCGATCTCGAGCTTTGGGGTCGCCACCTGGACCACCTGGCCGAGGCGGGCATCACCGGCGTGCTGCTCTTTGGCTCCATTGGCGAGTTTTACTCGGTGTCCTTAGAAGACAAGAAGCGGGCTATCGACTTTGCCGTCAGGCGCGTGGGCGGCCGCATGAAGGTCTTCGCGGGCATCGGCGACACCACCTATGCAAACGTGCTGGAGCTGGCGAAGTTCTCTGAGAAGGCCGGTGTCGACGCGGTGCTCGCCGTCTCTCCCTACTACTTTGGCCCCAGCCCCGCCTGTGCCCAGAACTACTTTGGCGGCATCGCCCAGGCCGTAGACATCCCCGTGATCCTCTATAACTTCCCGGCCCGCACCGGCACCGACCTCACCCCCGAGCTGGTTGCCGCCCTGGCTGCGCGTTACCCCAACATCCTGGGCATCAAGGACACCGTGGACACCATCTCCCATACCCGCCAGATGATCAACGCCGTGCGCGCCGTGAACCCCCAGTTCTCCGTGCTCTCCGGTTTTGACGAGTACTACATCCCCAATCGCATCGCGGGCGGCAACGGCGTGCTCTGCGGCCTCACCAATGCGGTGCCCGAGATCTTTGGCACTATGGATCGTGCCTACAAGGCCCATGATCTGGACGCCGCATTCGCTTGTGCCGAGAAGATCTCTCATCTCATGAGCGTCTACGACTGCGCCGATCTCTTTGTCTCGGCTATCAAGGGCGCGGTGAAGGTGCAGGGGCTTCCTATCTCCACCAAGATCTTTGATCCTGCAGTCCAACTTTCGGACCAACAACTCGCCAAGGTTAAAGCCCTTCTAGACGAGAATTAAGCTTGTGCTCATCCATACTGTAAGAGAGCTGAAGGCTGTCAGAGGGGCGGCCTTTTTGAGAAAGGATTTGTCATGGCCAATCGAATCGTCTTGAACACGATTTCCTATCATGGCGCTGGCGCCATCGCCGAGATTCCCGGCGAGCTTAGGCGCCGCGGCTTCAAGAAGGTATTTGTGTGCACCGATCCCGATCTGGTGAAGTTTGGTGTGGTCACCAAGGTCACCGACTTGCTTGATGAGGCCGGTATTCCTTACGTGGTCTACTCCGATATCAAGCCCAACCCCACCATCAAGAACGTGCAAGACGGCGTGGAGGCGTTTAAGGCTTCCGGCGCTGACGCTATCGTGGCGGTGGGTGGTGGCTCTGCCATGGACACCGCCAAGGCCATCGGCGTCATCATCACCAATCCCGAGTTCGCCGACGTTCGCTCGCTCGAGGGCGTCGCCCCCACCAAGAATCATGCCGTCTTCACCATAGCGGTGCCCACCACCGCCGGCACCGCAGCCGAGGTGACAATCAATTATGTGATTACCGATCCCGAGAAGATGCGCAAGTTCGTGTGCGTCGACACCAACGACGCCCCCGAGGTCGCTGTGGTCGATCCCGAGATGATGGCCACTATGCCCGCCGGCCTTACCGCTGCCACGGGCATGGACGCTCTCACCCACGCCATCGAGGGCTATACCACCAAGGGTGCCTGGGAGATGTCCGACATGTTCCATCTCAAGGCCATCGAGCTCATCGCCAAGCACCTTCGTGACGCCGTAGCCGAGGCCAAGAGCGGCGAGCCCGGTTCTGGCCGCGAGGGGATGGCGCTCGCCCAGTACATCGCCGGCATGGGCTTCTCCAATGTGGGACTGGGCGTCGACCACTCCATGGCGCACACCCTGTCTGCTCATTACGACACCCCTCACGGCGTAGCCTGCGCCATGCTGCTTCCCATCGCCATGGAGTTCAACAAGCCTGCAGTGACCGATCGCCTTGCCGACGTCGCGGTTGCCATGGGCGTTGACACCACCGGCATGACCGCAGAGGAGGCGGCCGACGCCGCTATCGCCGCAGTAAAGCAGCTTTCCGTGGATGTGGACATCCCCACTGTCTGCGGCGCCATCGTAGAGGACGAGCTCGATACGCTGGTAAACGATGCGATGGCCGATGCATGCTTCCCTGGCAACCCTCGTGACGCTTCCTACGATGACGTGATGGGCATGTTCCGCCAGATCATGGCCTAGCCTATTGCACCGCTCGTGCATAGCTGTGCCTCTCTTTGACTGAGGGTCTATAAGACGCGCTGGCATCCAATCCGGCGCGTCTTTTTTGCGCACGCCCAGCTTGCGCACGCCAGCTATGCCGTCATTAGGCAGGGGGCGGCCCATGTTGCAACGGTCTGTTTCTTGTCAGCCTGACGGGCGGCCCCTCATGATGGAGATAACGCTCATCTGTCCCAGGAGGAACCCATGGCCATGAAAGACGTCATAGTCTCTATTCGCAAGGAAACCGGCATCACCCAAGAGGAGATGGCTCGGCAGCTCTATGTGACCCGCCAAGCGGTATCAAGGTGGGAGACGGGCGAGACGGCTCCCGGCATCGATATGGTCAAGCTCATTTGCACGGTGTTCTCGGTGCCGCTGGAGCGTTTCTTCGAGATGCCCAAGGAATACTACTGCCAGTGCTGCTCTATGCCTATTCCCGATCCGGCTATCCACGGCACTGAGGCCGACGGAAGCCCCAATGACCATTATTGCAAGTATTGCTACTCAGACGGCGAGTTCACTTCAGGCGAGGTGACCATGGACGAATTCATCGAGAGCACGGCCGATCTCGAGGCTCAGGCATTGGGCATCTCCCGCGAGGAGGCGGTGTCGCTCATGGCCACGTTGCTGCCGCACCTGGATCGCTGGAAGGGTTCATGCAAGTGAGCGGGAAGGGCGCCTGCCTAAATCATGGAAGTAACGACGGGTGGAAGTAGCGACGGGCCTGGCGCCACTTAGTGGCAGGCTTGGCGCCGCTTTTGGCACGAAACGCTGCTGGCACGAAACGCTGCTGGCACGAAACGCCATTAGGAGATGGCATGCATGGGGGTTCGCCCCGTTGGTGGCCTTCAGATGATGGAGAACGAAGAGGCCTGCTTGCCGCCTTTGGCACGAAAGTGCATTATCCGGCAGTATGAAATCAGCTCTAGATATCGATTGGTGCTACTGCCAGGGGTTTTACTCGCTTGTACATTTGACTTCCACAGAAGACTGCCGGATTAGGGCCCGTTATGACAGTTTTCCTGCCGGATTAGACCCTTTCGTGCCAATGTGAACTACCATACTTGATAGATTAGAATAGTAGTGAATAGAGCGTCGCTGTGAGCTGGGACAACGCGGTGGTCGATGTATAGACGCCGAGTATAAGGGCCACATATTGGCGCCAGCAGCCCCCGTCATTCCCGCCCACCTCGCCGTCACACACCGCATGATCCTGCCGCCCGCTGCAATGCGCCCAAGGCGCTCCTCCTGGGCGGCGGCACGGCTGGCGGCACGTGCGCCCCCTGCAATGCGCCCAAGGCGCTCCACAAGAAAGCGCCATCTACCTCGGATGATGTGGGGTAGATGGCGCTCGTCTAAAGCAGTGAGTGGCTCGCGGTGCCCTTGCTGCCGAGAAACCCGCACCTCAAGGGTTGCAACTCCGAGGGCCACTGGCGCCCTTGGCGCAAGGCTGCGGCCCCCGGGGCTTCCCGAGGCCTTCGGTGCAGGGGGGTGCAAAGCGAGTGCCCTACTTCTTCTTGAATTGGCTCTCGTGCTTGGAGAAGAAGTCGGTGCGAGGGGGAAGCTCCACCAGCTGGTGGGAAGCCGGGTCGATGCCGGCACCTTCCAGCAATTGAGGGATGCTTTCGAAGGCATGGTCCCAGCTGAAGAAGAGGGCCGGGTCGATGTTCAGGTGGTCGCAGATCATCTGGCAGCCAGCCGGGGCTGCGGGGTGCATGAGCAGGGTGAGGGTGCGAAGGGCGCAGAAGGCGTCGGCCAGTGCCTGCTCGTAGGCGGCCTCGTCGTCCTTGGCGGCTTTGGAGGCTGCATCCCACAGCTTGTTGGCTTCGCGGCCAAAGTCCTCGGCGACAGCCATGGCGCGAGGGAAGTCCAGCTCATACATGGCCAGCTCGAAGGCCAGGGTGGCCTCGTCGCAGGCAGAGGCGGCGGCTGGGGTGGCCGAGCTTCTCGGCAATTTGCCGTCCAAGTGCTTTTGGGCGCCGTAGAAGCAGGAGCGGGCGAGTCGGTTAAAGATGTTGGTGAGGAAGGCGCTCTCTTTAAGGGCGGGGTCCACTACGCGGGGATCGTCTTTTACCAGCACTTCCTCGCCGGTTTTCTTGTCCTTGTGCGAGACGGAGGTGTCGTAGGGCTTAGGCGCGAAAGAGACGGCCTTGGCGCCCAGGCCCAAAGAGAGCCAGTGGCAGCGCAGCTGCTCGGGGGTGTAGTGGGAGAGCAGGTCGGCAGCCATGGGCGGCTTGATGGCGCCCGAGCTGGAGGCCTTCTTGTTCATGAACAGAATGTGGTAGTTGGCCACCGGCGTGTCCTGGAAGAGATTCCAGTCCAGCGCCTCCCAGATGGCGGGTTGGGCCACGCAGTAAAAGTAGATGTTGTCCTGGCCAATGAACTGGAAGACCTGGGCGTCGTTGCCCTCGCACCACCAGTCGTGCCAATCGCAGGAGCTGTAGGCGGCAGGCAACACGGAAGGGTCGCAGGCGTCGGCCGCCGCGGTGGCGGGGTCTTCTTGCAGCAGCGTCTGGGTGAACGAGATGGGCGCCCAGAGCGACTCCGGCCAGCACCATACGGTGAGGCCGCAGGTATTGTCCAAATCCGGCGCCGGCACGCCCCAGTCTATGTTGCCGGTGATGCGGAAGGGCAGCAGGCACTTGCCGGCTCTGAAGCGGATGGAATGGGAGTCCAACACCTCCCTGGCCTCATCACGGGCGTTCCAAGACTCAAAGGCTACCGAGAAGGACGCGGCATTGCCCTTTGGCTCGTTGACGGTGTGGGCGGGCAACTGCTGCGCGATGGCGTCGAACTGTTCGCGCAGCTCGTTTTTGATGTAGATGGCAGGGGGCACCAAGAACTCGCGCACGGTAGTGGCCACCACGTCGCGCACCTGGGGATCGCAGGACCATTCCCCATCGAGCTTTTTGAGGTCTTCCTCGAAGGCCGGCAGGTCAAAGTACCAGTTGGCCACGGGGCGAAGCTCGGGCACGGTGCCGGTGACCTGGCTTATGGGGCTGATGAGGTCCTCGGGCTCGAACTGATGGCCCAGGTCGCACTCGTCTGCGTAGGCCTTCTCAGACTTGCAGCCGGGCACCGGGCAGCGGCCCTGCACCTGGCGTCCATTCAAGAACTGATGAGCCTCGGTGTCGTAGAACTGCAGCGTCTCGCGCTTGGTAAGATAGCCGCGCTCATAGAGGCGCGTGATGAGGGCGTCTGTCATGGCCGCATGGACGGGCTTTGCCGGATCCAGCCCCGATCCGCCATAGAAGTTGAGCGATACCTCATAGGCGGCCAGCGCGTCCTTTTGGGCCTGATGGTTGGAGCTCACATAGTCTGTGATAGTGCCCTCATAGCCCTGGGCGGCCAATTTGCGGTAGCCCTCCATGATGGGGGAGCCATAGCAGTCGGTGCCGCTCACAAAGACCACGTTTTGGGCGCCAATGCGATCGCGCAGGAAGCGGGCATAAAAATCTGCCGGTACAAACACGCCGCCGATATGGCCAAAGTGCAGCCCCTTGTTGCCATAGGGCATGCCAGCGGTGACCACGGCGCGGCGAGGAAAGTGCGGCCGCGAAGCAAATGAAGCTGTCATAGAGCACCTTTCGCACATCCCTTGCGCGAAGGCGCAAGAGGGGAGTGACTGCTTTCTCTAACTGCACCATTCTACTTGTTAGCGGGGGCTGCGAAACCCTCAAAGGCGCGCCTGGACCGCCTTGGATCCTTAAGCCCTCTAGAGATGCTATAGGCTCCCAAAGGAATGCTCCGGACGGGCTAGAATGAAAGCCGCAGGAATGTGCTGCAACTGGCCAGCTGCAGCTATTTGGCCGCACCTGCCCAACTGCAGGATCGCCTGCGAGGCCACAGCCCTCGACCCCAGGAAGGAGTCCTATGAAAGATGAATCAATGATCACTGTGGACTCCTTTCGCCTGGTAGACGACGCTGCAACCCTTGAGGCCATGGTCGCCCATTCCGGCTTCATCCTCGCCGCCGGGCTCGCCCTCACCATTCTCTGGCTCGCCCATGGATGGGCTCATGCTCCGCTTTCCTGGGCTTGGGCGGCCATCGCGCTTGCCATCGGCCTCATCAGCCTCGCGGCGCTCCCTGTCCACGAGCTCTTCCACGGGCTGGCCTTCAAGCTGTTGGGCGCAGGCGACGCCACCTTGCGCTTTGGCTACCTCTCTTTGGGCATGCTCTATACCTCCTGCGAGGGGGCGGTCTTTTCTCGGCAGCGCTATATGGCGGTCCTTCTGATGCCTGCGGTGTGCGTCACTGCGATTCTTATGGCGGTAGGCATTTGGCTAGGCTATCCGCTGGCTGCCTTTATCTGCGCCTATCTGCATCTTGCAGGGTGCACGGACGATTTTGCCATGGCACGCTACCTGCTCAAGACGTCTGTGCCTTACGTGCGCGACACTGCCTATGGCGTCGATCTTGTGGAGCCGGCCTCTAAGTCTGAGCCGGCCGCATCCGGCCCCTCTTTGCCCACCATCACTGGAGCCGATGCCCTGTGACCTCGCCTTTTGCCCTCTCATCCGTCGATGTCACGCAGCTGCAGGCTCCCAGTCTTGCTGCCGAGAAACCCGCGCCCTCAGAAGCCGGGAGCCCTGGGCGCGATGGCAGCGATGGCCAGCTGACGCCCATTGCGGTGCATGTGTGCTGTGGGCCTTGCGCGTTGGAGCCTGTGGCTCAGCTCAAGAGCGAGGGATTCGTCCCCACGCTCTTTTGGGCCAATCCCAATATCCAGCCTGTGGCCGAGCACGACCACAGGCTGCAAGTGCTTAAGGGGTGGGCGGCTCAGGAGGGCATCGACGTGGTGGAATGCGAGCAGAACCGCGCCGCTTGGGAGCGCGCGGTGGCGCCCAAGGGGTTCGAGCGGGAGGCGCGTTGCAGGGCCTGCTATGGCCTTCGGCTAGCAGAGACGTGCAATGCGGCCAAGGCGGCCGGCTTTGCCCATGTCACCACCACCCTGGCGGTGTCGCCCCATCAGCTTCATGAAGTGTGCGATGAGACTCTGGTGGCAGTGGCTCATGCCCATGGGCTGGAGCCGGTGGTTCGAGACTTTAGGCCTCGGTTCCAGCGGGCACAGGAACGCGCACAGGAGCTGGGCCTTTATCGGCAGAATTACTGCGGCTGCCGCTTCTCCAAGGTAGAGGCCACGCTGGAGCGCCTGGCAGCCCGGGCAAAACAGCAACCGCCCCAAAAAAAGTAACCGCCTGTCTCGACAGTGGCGAGACAGGCGGCATACAGCGGACTCGGCGGCTATTGGATGAGCATGGCGTCGCCAAAGGAGAGCATGCGGTAGCCCTGGTCGATGGCCTGATGGTAGGCGTCCATGATCTGGTCGCGGCTGGCAAAGGCGCTCACCAGCATCATGAGGGTGGAACGGGGCACGTGGAAGTTGGTGATCATGGCATCCACCACATGGAAGGTGGAGCCTGGCATGAGATAGAGGTTGGTGGTGGCGTTCTCTTTGGCCACCAGGTCGCCCGAGCCGGTGACGGCGGCAGAGTCGAGAGCCTCCTCGAAGTAGCGGGCCGCCATGGGCGGGTCGCTTGCCGGGGCCTCGGGGTCGAAGGCGCTTTCCAGCGAGCGCACCGAGGTGGTGCCCACGGCAATGACGCGATGGCCGGAGGCTTTGGTGGCATGGATCAGGTCCACCACTTCCTGGGGAACGTGGTAGCGCTCGGTGTGCATCACGTGCTGGGTGGGGTCGTCTTCCTCCACCAGGCGGAAGGTGTCGATGCCCACTTCCAGCTCCACGAAGGCCATGGCGACTCCCATGGAGGCCAGGCGGCCGATAAGGGCGGGCGTGAAGTGCAGGCCTGCAGTGGGGGCTGCGGCGCTGTGCTCCTCGTGCATGGCATAGACGGTCTGGTATTTCTCGGGGTCGCCCTGGTAATCGGTGATGTAAGGGGGCAGAGGCACGTGGCCCACCTCGTGCATGGCGCCGTCCAGGGTGCGGCCGCCCAAAGGCTCGAAGCGCACCAGGCGGCCGCCCTTTGAATCATCCACAAAACTCTCGACGGTGCCACGCAAAATCACGGGAGCATCTGTGGGGGCGTGGAGGCCGCCGGCGCGGTACTCGATGGTGGCTCCAGGCTTCAGACGCCGGCCGGGATTCACCAGGCACTCCCATACATGGCCCAAAGGGTCGATGTCTTCGCGGCGGGTGAGCAGCAACGTCTCGCAGACCGCGCCTGTGGGCTTGCGGCCCACCAGGCGCGCAGGCAGCACACGGGTTTTGTTGGCCACCAGAAGATCGCCGGGCTCCAGATAGTCGCAGATGTCGGTGAAGATGCGATGAGTCACCTCGCCTGTGGCACGATCCAGCACCAAAAGCCTGCAGGAGTCGCGGGGCTCGGCGGGAGACTGGGCGATGAGGGCATCGGGAAGGTCGTAATCAAAATCGTCGGTTTTCACAGTAGGCCAATCAATCTTAGAAATGATAATCCAAAGAAACGAAGCGTCTGGTCACAGGGAGGCGTCGCCAAGCCGCAAGCAGAAGGCCATGCGACCCGGTGCATGGAGGCGCCTTGGGCACAATCGATGCATCCTGAGCACGAAAGTGGCCCGTTAAGCTCCTTTGCCGCCAAAGAACATCAGGAAGAGCACCAAAAGCACGATAAGGGCAGCAGCCACCACCAGGATGAAGGCGATGCGGCTGGTGCGGGTGCGCTGGCGAAGCTCGTGCTCGTCGGCTGCCAGCGAGTCCACCTGGGCTTGCTGGAGCACGGCGGCGGCGTTGTCGTCTGCCAGCTGCTCGAGGAGCTCCTGGGTCTTCTCGGGCGTATGGTGGATGTCGTTGGCCTCTGCAATGGCTTGCTCGGCCGCCTCTTTGGCCTGGGCGGTTTGGGCCAACCGGGCTTTGAGCGTCTTGAGATGCTTTTGTACCTCGATGACCTCGTCTTCTGCCGCCTGCTCGGCAGCCTTTGCCGCATCTTCCATGCCTTCGAGGGCGTGCGCTTGCTTTTTGGCCTCGCGCTTGGCCGAGTCGGCCGCCTCCTGAGCGCCCTCCAGCCTGCGTTGAGCCTCATCTACCTGACGCTCTGCAGCGCTGATGGAAGCGCTGCCCTCATTGGGGGCCACCTGAGCGTCTTCCTGCGCTTTGGAAAGCCTGGCCATCTCTGCGGTGATCTCTGCCCTGAGATCGGCCAGCTGCTGCGGCGTGGCCTCGTCGTCGTGCTGAAGGTCCCTCAGATCCCCCTGCAGGCGGTTGAGGCGCTGGCGGGAGTTGTCCACCGCTTTGTGTGCCGCGCTCACGCGGCTATCGCGCCTGCCGATAAGGTCGCGCAACGAGTTCTGGGCAGCCTTGAGGTCGCGTTTGGCACCGGAGAGAGCCCGGGCTGCATCCTCAGAAGAGGCTTTGGCATTGCGTGCCAGCTTTTCATAGGGGCGCAGGTCTTTGGCGTTTTTTGCCTTGAGCTTGTCGAGGGCCTCTTGCAGCTGGGCCTCTTGTCCCTGGGCCGCTTCCTGCTCTTCTTCCAGCGAGGCGATGGAGACCAGCGACTCCTCGATGATCTCGCTGTTCTCATTGATTATCTGGTCGTAGCGAGCCTCCACATCCTGGCGATGCTCCACTTCCTGGGTGCGCGACTCGATAGAGCTTTTTAGCTCCTCCAGTCGTCCCCTCGCCTGCGCATGGGCGCGTTTGGCCTGGTTGACAGCTTTAAAGGCCGAAAGCCCGCTGGCTGTCTCTTGCCCCAGGGCGCCGGCTGCCTTGCGCGCGCCGTCCACCGCCGAGCCCGCCACCGCCTTGAGCTTCGAGGCTGCGCCGGACTCCTCATCCTCCTCTGGGCTTCCGGCCTCATCGGCTGCCGAGAAGCCCTCCTCGCCGGGCTGAGGCTCCAGGTGGGAAGGCTCGTCCTTCTTGGCAGGGGCGCCAAGATCTGCCTGGGCGTCAGAGGCGGGCAGGGCGTCGACGGGCTTATCTGCGGTATCTTGTGAAGATGGCGCGTCTGGGGCCGCTGTGTCGCCAGATTTGGCACCATGGGATGTCGAGGTGTCAAAAGGTGCGTGGCCGTCGCGAGGGTCGAGCGCGTTATCGTCGTTGGGTGTGGGCATGATACCTCCCAAGAGTGTGCGGGTCTCTTTTATGGTACCCGCCCAGCGGCCTGAGCGAGCCCTTCTGGGCCGGGCTGCGTTCAACCATCATGGAGGCAGGCAGATGAGCGAGCTGTTTTCTTTTGATATCGAGGCAGAGGACCCCCAAACCGGGGCCCGCGCGGGCGTGTTCCATACCGCCCATGGCGACATTCCCACCCCCATCTTCATGCCGGTGGGCACCAAGGCCACGGTAAAGGGCATCCTGCCAGACACGCTCAGAGAGATCGGCGCCAAGATCATCCTGGCCAACACCTATCACTTGAGCCAGCGGCCTGGCCCAGAGCTTATCGACGAGATGGGCGGCCTCCATGCCTGGGAGCGCTGGGACCGGCCCATCTTGACCGATTCCGGCGGGTTCCAGGTCTTCTCCCACAACGAGCATGTGAAGCTCTCAGACGACGGCGTCACCTTCAGGGTGGTGGACTACGACGGCTCCTACGTCACCTGGACCCCTGAGGAAAACATGCGCATCGCCCAGCTTTTGGGCTCAGACATCTGCATGCAGCTGGATGTGTGCCCGCCCTATCCCTGCGACCGCGCCTACCTCGAGCGTGCGGTGGATCTCTCCAGCGCCTGGGCAGAGCGCTGCTTTGCGGCCCATACGCGCCCAGATCAAACGCTCTTTGGCATCGTGCAGGGCGGCATGGACCTAGCCCTTCGCCGGGAGAGCCTCCATCGTCTGGAGTCCATCGGCGACTTTACGGGCTATGGCATAGGCGGCTACTCGGTGGGCGAGAGCCACCAGACCATGTTCGAGAGCCTGGCGCCCCTCTGCATGGAGTACATGCCCCGCACCAAGCCCCGCTACCTCATGGGAGTGGGAAACCCCCGCACGCTGGTGGAAGGCGTGGGCATTGGCGTCGATATGTTCGACTGCGTGCTGCCCACTCGCACCGCCCGCCTGGGCACTGCCTTCAGCGACGAGGGCCGCATGAACCTCAAGAACGCCCGCTTTGCCAAAGACGGCCGCCCCATTGGCACAGATTGCGGATGCCCCGCCTGCACCCAGGGCTTCTCCCGCAGCTACATCCATCATCTCATTAAGCAAAAAGAGATGCTGGGCGGCATCTTGCTGTCCATTCACAACCTCTGGTACCTGCTGGATCTCATGCGTCGCGCCCGGTGTGCCATCATCGACCACTCCTACAAGGCGTTCCAGGAAGCCTACCTAGGCCGCTTGGGCGACGCCCGGGACTTTTAGGCTTCACACAGGGCCGGCGCCCTCGATGGGTGCGCCGGAGTGCCATACTAACAAGAGCACGGCTGCCTAGGGGTTGCTGGATCAGAGGCTGCGGGTTTCTCGGCAGCGAGGCCTGAGGCCGCCCACAGCCAGCCGACCGAGAAGGTCGCAGCCCCGGTGGCTGCCAGAGGTGTCTTGCAAGAAGAGGGGAGGGGCAATGCCCGGTTTATACGCCAGCGATCGCTGGCAGGTGCGCGCACAAAACCCGGAGGCTGCCCGCTTCCTCAAGGACGCCTATGGGCTCGAGGGCTTGGTGGCTCGGGTGCTGGCAGCCAGAGGCATCACTGATCCTGGGCAAGTGGAGACCTACCTCTCGCCCTCCCTTGCCAGAGACTGGCATGATCCGGCAGAGATCCCCGGGCTCGAAGCGGTGGCCCAGCGGGTGGAGCAGGCCATAGCCGCCGGCGAGTCCATCGCCATCTTTGGCGACTTCGATGTGGACGGCATGAGCTCGGCTTCGCTTCTGTGCTTGGCGCTGCGCGAGTTGGGGGCCAGGGTGCACGCCTTCATTCCCCACAGGTTTGGGGAGGGCTACGGTCTCTCTGAGCAGGGTATGGCCCGGGTGATCCAGCAATGCGACCCCTCGTTGGTGGTCACCGTGGACAACGGCATCTCCTCTGCGGCAGAGGTGGACTATGTGCGCTCGCTGGGTATCGACGTGGCGGTTACAGACCATCATGAGCCCGGGGCTCAGGTGCCCCAGGGAGTGCCGGTGGCAGATCCCAAGCTAGATCCCCATAACCACTCTCGTGATTTGGCTGGCGTAGGTGTGGCTCTCAAACTGGTGCAGGCCGTGGGCCGGCGTGTGGGCCAGCCCGAGCTCTGGCGCAACTACTTGGATTTGGCCAGCCTGGGCACGGTGAGCGATATGATGGAGCTCACCTGCGAAAACCGCGCGCTGGTGACCGAGGGCATCGCCCAGATGCGCCAGGGTCTGCGTCCGGGCTTGGTGGCCCTGGCCCGCACGGCACGCACGGATATCGCACGCATCAACGCAGACAACCTGCCTTTTTCCTTGGTGCCGCGCTTGAACGCCGCCGGCCGCATGGGCCAAGAGGACGTCGCCTTCAACCTGCTGCTCACCTCTGACCCTCTGGAGGCAGAGGCTCTCGCCTCCGAGCTGGAATCCATCAACGCCTCCCGTCGCTCCATCGAAAGCGACATGGCTGCCGAGGCCTTCGCCCAGGCAGAGGAGGTCTATGAGGAGGGGACTTGCTTGGTGCTGGCCCACGAGGGGTGGCATGAAGGCGTCAAGGGCGTGGTCGCCAGTCGCGTAGCCAGCCGCTACAAGGTGCCCACGCTGCTTTTCACCATCAAAGACGGCATTGCCTCCGGTTCCGGTCGCTCTGTGGGCCAAGTGGACCTGTTCCACGCCGTGGAGTCCTGCTCCGACCTGCTGCTGCGCTTTGGCGGTCATCCCAAGGCGGTGGGCGTCACTTTGGAGGCAGACAAGCTCCCCCAGTTCAAAGAGCGCCTCACCGCGTGGCTCGATCAGGTGGATCCTGTGGAGTTCTTGCAGGTGGACGAGGTTGCCTGCACCGTGCGACTAAGCGAGCTCAGCCTGGGTGCCGTGGCCTCGCTGGATCTCTTGCGCCCCTTTGGGCAGGGCAACCGCGAGCCGCTCTTTGCCGCCTGCGGCCTTACTTTGCGAGGGGCAAGCCCCGTGGGCGCCCAGGGTGACCATGTGCACTTCTATGCCACCGACGGCACCACTTCTCTGCCTGCCATCATGTTCCGGGCTCCCAATGTGGCGCGGGTGCTTGCCTGGGAAGGCGTGGTGGACCTGGTCTTCGAGGCTACCGTGGAGCAGTGGCAAGGAAAATCAAAAGTCAAGCTTATGGTACGCGACATCCTCTTCCGGGACGAGCAGCCCCAGGACCCCGGCGACCAGCAGCTCATAGAAGGGCTCTTTGCCTCTCCGGCTGCCCAAGACGCCGCTGCCGAGCAGACCGCAGCCTTCGCCACCCGGCCGCCTGAGGCTGCCCCAGCCCTCTCGCCCGAACCCTCGTTGGCCGCCCTTCCTTTAGAGAAGCTCACGGCCAAGCTCAAGGGGGCCTTCATTGGCGATCACGAGCTTTTGCCCTGCCAAACCCAGGCGCTCGATGCCTTGGCCCAAGGCAAAAGCTGCCTGGCCGTCATGGCTACCGGTCGCGGCAAGTCCCTTATCTTCCAGCTGCATGCCGCGCGCCTGGCTCTCAAGGAGCACAAATCCAGCATCTTCGTCTATCCGCTGCGCGCCTTGGTGAATGACCAAGCCTTTCATCTGGAGGAGAGCTTTGGGGCTCTGGGCCTCAAGGTGCGCGTCCTCTGTGGCGAGACGCCTCAGGAGCAGCGCGACGAGATCTTTGGCCAGTGGGCTGCAGGGCGGCTGGACACCTTGCTCACCACGCCGGAGTTTTTGGCGCTTCACAGCGCCCAGCTGGCTCAAGCGCCGGTGGGCTTCGTGGTCATCGACGAGGCTCATCATGCCGGCCGGTCCAAGGGCGGCAATCGCGAGGCGTACCAGGAGCTTCCCCGCGTCCTTCAGGAGCTGGGCGCCCCTCAGGTGCTGGCCTGCACCGCCACTGCCACCACTGCGGCGGCTCAGGAGATCTGCCGTTTGGCGTCCATAGACGCCGTCTTTACCGATCTGGCTTCCCGCGACAATCTCCATCTGGTAGACGAGCGCAACCCCGATGATCTGATAGCCTGCGCAGCCTCCCATCTTTCTGCCCAGCAGAAAGCCATCGCCTATACCAACACCCGCGATGCTGCGGTGCGGCTTGCCCGAGAATTGCGCCGCCGGGTGCCCGAGCTGGGCCATCGCATCGCCTTCTACCATGGTGGCATGACACGCATCCAGCGCCTGGAAGTAGAGCAGGCATTCCGGGCCGGCAGGCTTTCCTGCATCGTGGCCACCTCGGCCTTTGGCGAGGGGGTCAACCTGCCCGATGTGCGCTCGGTCATGCTGTGCTCGTTGCCCTATGGGCGCGTGGAGTTCAACCAGATGAGCGGGCGTGCGGGTCGCGATGGCCTGCCCGCAGAGGTCTGCCTGCTCTATGGCCCTGCAGACATCGCCACCAACCAGGCGGTCCTTGGCGCCGCAGCCCCTTCGCGCCAGGTGCTGGTGTCCCTCTATCGCGCCCTGCGCACCTTAGAAGACCCCGCAAGCCACAGGCTGGCCTTTGACGCTTCCCAGATACTGGGGCTCGCGCGTTCCATCGACAGCTCTGCCGCCTTGACGCCAGGGGCACTCGAGCAGGGAGTGGCTGTCTTTAGCGAGCTGGGGTTTTGCTCGGTAGAGGGCTTTGGAGAAGATCGCGTAATCACCATGGTGGACGGCGCCGGCCGCATGGATCTGCTCTCCTCGGCACGCTATAGCGAAGGCGTGGCAGAGCAGCAGGCGTTTGGCGAGTTCGCCTCTTGGGCGCTGGAGGCTGCGGCTTCCGAGCTGGAGGGCGCCGTTGACAGGCCTATCGCGCCCTCAGAGGACGCGACTCTTCCTTAGGGGAGTTTGAAAGCTTACGGTAACTAGCGATACTCTTAAGAGCGTGAACGTTTCAGGCGTCGCACCACGACGGCGCCTTGTCTCTGCGGTCTCCTTTAAGGCGGCCCTTGAGTGAGACTCGTTTCAGGGAGGGGAGCCATGACCCAGAAGAGCGCTGCCACGCAGGCGCGGCCCATGCCTAAGGTGGGGGCCGACAGCTACCCGCAACTGCGCAACACCTGCGAATCCTACATGACTCCCGAGGCCATGGACCAGGTGGAGAAGGCCTATCTCTTTGCAGCAGACTTCCACTCAGAGCAAAAGCGCCGCAGCGGCGAGCCCTACATCAACCATCCGGTAGAGGTGGCGCTCATCCTCGCCCACGACCTGCGCATGGATGCAGACGTGGTCTCGGCCGCGCTGCTTCACGATACGGTGGAAGACACCCCGGCTACCAAAGAGCAGCTCATCGAGCTTTTTGGCGAGACCGTGGCAGATTTGGTGGACGGCGTCACCAAACTCACCAACATCGATGTCAACTCCATGGACGAGAAGCAGGCTTTGAATCTGCGCAAGATGTTTTTGGCCATGTCCAAAGACATCCGCGTGGTGATCATCAAGCTGGCAGACCGCCTGCACAACATGCGTACCCTGGCGGCCTTGAAGCCTGATCGCCGCCAGTTCAAAGCCCGCGAGACCATGGATGTCTATGCGCCTTTGGCAGACCGCCTGGGCATCAGCTCCATCAAATGGGAGTTGGAGGACCTCTCCTTCTTCTACTTGGAGCCGGAGGAGTATCAGCGCATCGCCCGCATGGTGCAGGAGTCTCGCGAACAGCGCGTGGCCTCCACCAATGAGGCCATCAAGGTGCTGGACGACGAGCTCAAGGCTGCCGGCCTCTCGGGCTACCAAATCAGCGGCCGTGCCAAGCACCTTTGGTCCATCTACCAAAAGATGCAGCGCAAAGGCAAAGACTTCACCGACATCTACGACCTCATCGCCCTGCGCGTCATCACCCAGACGGTGGGGGACTGCTACAGCGTCTTGGGCGCGGTTCACAGCCTGTGGCACCCGCTGCCTGGTCGTTTCAAAGACTATATCGCCACCCCCAAGCCCAACCTCTATCGCTCGCTGCATACCACGGTGGTAGGGCCCGAGGCCCGGCCCATCGAGATCCAGATTCGCACCAAAGAGATGCATGAGCAGGCCGAATACGGCATCGCCGCCCACTGGCTCTACAAGAGCGCCGGCAACTCCAACGGCGTCATGGCCCAAGACGACCAGTCCATCGACTCCACCATCTCCCACATCCGTCGCTCCCTCGACTGGGCGGTGGAGGGCGAGATCGACGATCCCAGCCGCTACCTGCAGGATTTGCGCGTGGACCTCTTTGACGAGGAGATCTTCATCTTCACCCCCAAGGGCGAGGTCATGAGCCTGCGCCGCGATTCCACGCCGCTGGACTTCGCCTATGCCGTCCACACCGAGGTGGGAAACCACTGCGTGGGCGCCCGGGTCAACGGCTCGGTGGTGCCGCTCACCTACCATCTGGAGATGGGCGATCGCGTGGAGATCCTCACCAACAAGAACTCCAAGCCCTCCGCCGACTGGGTGAACATCGTGCGCACCCCCTCGGCCCGCGCCAAGATCCGCAAGTACTTCTCCAGCGCCAACAAGAGCGCCGACGCCGAGCTGGGCCGTTCCATGTTGGCTGTGGAGCTGCGTAAGAAGGGTTACGGCATCTCCACCCGCCGTTCGGTGCGCGCCATTGCCAAGGTGTGCGAGCAGCTCAAATTCCCTGGCCAAGACGAGCTTTTCGCCGCCATCGGCTCCAACAAGCTCTCGCCCAAGAGCGTGGCCAACAAGGTGGAGCAGATTCTTGAAGAGGGCTCGCCCACCCAAATCGCTGCTGCCGAGAAGGCCACCCAACAGGCCCGGGAGCGCCAAAAGGTCTTCACCGAAGACCGCCCCATGCTCCCCACTCACGCAGCCCAACGCGCTCAGCGCGACCTCTCAAAACGCCAGCGCAACAGCTGCGGCGTAGTGGTGAAAGACGATCCGGACCTGCTGGTGCATCTGGCCCATTGCTGCAACCCTGTGGCTGGCGACGAGATCGTGGGATTCATCACCCGCGGCCGCGGCGTCTCGGTGCATCGCGCCAGCTGCCCCAACGTCAAGGGCCTCATGGCGCATCCCGAGCGCCTCATAGAAGTGGCCTGGGACACTTCTGGCGCCACCCAGTTCCAGGTGGAGATCGTGGTAGAGGCCACCGATCGCATTGGCCTTCTCAAAGACGTCACCATCGCCATTGGCGACGCGGGCGGCAATATCCTCTCAGCTGCCACTCAGGTTTCTTCCGACGGTTTTGCCCGCCTGCGTTTCTTGGTACATATCTCAGACGCCAGCTTGCTCGACCCTCTCCTGGCCGCAGTGAGCCGCGTGCCCAGCGTCTATGACGCCCGCCGCATCATGCCTGGCGAGGGCGCCAACCAAATGAAACGGAGAGTCTAGCCATGGAAGACACTGCTGCCTCCACTGCAGCCAACACCCCTGCCCAGAACAGCCATCCACAAGAGCAGGAAATCGTCGATCCTTCCGACACCCATGTGGAGATTCGCGCCTTTACTGTGGGACCCATCGAGACCAACTGCTACGCCCTCATCTCCGACGGCCATGCGCTGGTGGTAGACCCCGGCGCCGCCGGCGCGGCCATCGCCCGGCACTTGAACGACGTCACGGTGGATCTGGTGGTCGCCACTCACGGCCATGGCGACCATGTGGGCGGAGTGAAGGCTCTTATCGGCGCTTTGGGCGGCAACGTGCCCTTTGTCATTGGCGCTGCCGATGCCGAGCGTGCCATGAAGGCCGGCGGCGTGGGCAATCTGGGCGTGGCCTACGACGACGATGCGCCTGAGCCCTCCCGCTTGCTTCATGAGGGCGACACCATCACGGTGGGCGAGGTCACCCTGGTGGTAGTGGATGCTCCGGGCCATACCGAGGGCGGCATCATCTTGCTGGGGGACGGCATCGCCTTCACTGGCGACACGCTCTTCAAGGGCACGGCAGGCCGCACCGACTTCCCCGGCGGCGACGCTGACACTCTAGTTGCCACCCTTGAGCGACTCAAAGGCCTTCTGCCTGCCGACACTGTGGTTTTGCCCGGCCATGGCGACGCTTCCACTATGGAGGAGGAGTTGGCCTCCAATCCCTTCTTGAAGTAGGGCAGCCAATGGGGCGTTGCGCAGACGCCCGCTTTTGCTAGAATAAGTACTCGCGACTCGCCCGAGTGGTGGAATGGCAGACACGGAGGTCTCAAAAACCTCTGAGCTCGCGCTCATGTGAGTTCGAATCTCACCTCGGGCACCAGAAAAACGCGCAGGTCATCGTCTGGTTTGGCGGTGGCCTGTTTTCTTGTTTGATTATGCAAAACGGACTTCTTATACACATTTGGACACAAAGGTTTGTGGACGAGCTAAAAAGTACAACTACATAATGGCAAAAAGCCCCAGCCCTCCGAAGAGGACTGGGGCTTTGCTTTATCGAGTATCAATAAGGGTGGAGATGCGGGCTCCTTATTTATATAAATCGGCGATTCTTATAAATAAGGCCTTGCAGATCGGACTGGATCACCTCCAGGTCAGCGGGACTGGTCCCAGGCTCCATCGGGGCCTACGTAGTACCTCGCACGGTCCACCCATCGGCTGGTGGCCATGGATCCGTCTCCAGAGAGCCAATAGTCGTTGCCTTTGGAGTCTTTGCGCCAGGCTTCTGTGACCATTTGACACTCTCGATAGCCAGGTTCCCCTGCTTTGGCGAAGTAGTACCAGGTGCCGTCTATAAGCGTCCATCCGGTTGCGGCATAGCCGTTAGCTCCCAGCCAATACCATTCGCCTCGGGATGGGTTGAACCATTGGCTCTTCTTATAGCTTCCGTCGCCGTTCTCCCACCACCAGCCTCGGCTGTCTTTGTACCATCCTGACTTGGCTACCTGAGGAGTACCGATGGCTTTGCCGACGATGCACTCGGCGATGGTTTTGCCGATGGCATCAGGACCCACTCGGCGGTAAGCTTCGGCATCGGCGGCACTGTCCACGAAGCAGATCTCAATGAGAATGGCGGGCATGTTGGTGTGCTTGAGCACGTAGAAGTTGTTTGCCTTGGCTCCTCGGTTGCGGATTCCCATGAGGGATGCCAGGGCCGCGCTGATCTTTGCAGCCATGGTCTTGCCCCAGTCAGAGCGGGAGGTGGGGGAGTAGTAGACCTCGGTACCGGATCCACCGCCAGAGTTGAGATGGATGCTCACGAAATAGCCGGAGCCGCTGGCGTTGGCCTTGGAGCAGATCATTGAGAGGTCTGCACTGCTGGTGACCTCTTCGGTGGTGGAGTCATGCACGCTCCAGCCTGCCTGACGCAGATACTTCTCCAAGGCCGCTCGGATCTTTCTGTCCTCTGTCACCTCATCTAGGTGTCCTGAGGCTCCTGGCGCCTTGTGGGTGTGGCCTGCGTTGGTACTGATCTTAGGCATGGGCCTCGCCTCCCTTATTGGGATCTATGAGGGTTTTGGCCTCTTGCTCTCGTTCGGTGTTCTTGAAAGCGCGCCCCAGCTTGTCGTTGATATCCGGGTTGATGGCGCAAAGGTTCTCGACAACGCTTACCAGCTCGTTCCAGAGGCAAAGGGCGCAGATACCCGTGACGCCAATGCTGGCGATTACTTCCAAGCCCGTGGCTGGCTGCATAAGGGAAGGGTCGATCTGGCTTAACACCTCTCCTGCCAGCTGGACGAACCAGGCGACCCCGATAATGCCCATCCAGGCAAGCTTGTGCCAAAGGCCTTCGCGCATCTTGGATGAGCTGACGTTGTGCTCCTTGCAAGCCAGGGCATAGCCGGTGGCGATGTCCATGGCCATGGCGATGCAGACTAGGATGAAAAGCGCAAGCTCCATGGGAGCCTCCTTAATGAAAAAGACCCCGCAGGGTCTTATTGATCGATGATGGATGCCACAAGCTCGCGAATACGTGAGGGGACGTCTTCCAAGACTATTTCTCCACGCCGGATGCGGCGAGCGTAGACTTTTGCCATGGAGCGGTCGAGATTGGTGAGAGTTTCCATTGTTATGCACCTCCAGCTAAAGACTCATAGATATCGCAAAGAGCGGCATCGGTCGCCGCTTGTGCACTCTGCATTGACACTAGCTGCTCATACATGTCGGTAAGCAGGGAGTCAGTATCCTCTGGCTCATGGGTAGCCCAAAGCTCGTCGAAACGGGCGGTGGCTGCCTCCAACGTGAGATCTGAAGCGGCGTTGAATTGCACTACTGTGCAATCCCACCCATTGCCAACCTGCACAATGTTCTTGCGCAGATAGCAGACTTTGCCTCCGTTGGGATTGTTCTCGATGTAGACTGCGTCGGGTTTCGTGGCGAAGCCCTTTTGTTGGTACTTCATCCTTACCTCCTGCTATTTCGCAACGTACGCGACATCAACGATCCAGCGCCCTGCGCTAGGAGCCGCGCCGCCTTGTAGACGCAGGCCCGCCACACCGGTCGAGAGGACATTTATAGAACACACTTTTCCCGTGTCGTTTTGCTTGGCAGTACCGAATAGTTCTTCGGTATTAGCGGGTACGGGAAGCCCTTTGAGGATCTGTGGGTTTGCCCACGAAGACGATTGAGCAGGGATGTCAACATAAGCACTTATACATACGACTTTTCCGTACTGCCATGCCGATGCCGTAGTGATACCAGTAGCGTCATTTCCTTTTTGCACGCTTAGCTTTTTTGGGGCAAGCCCTAGATTACTTAGTGCACCCGAAGTAGTGCTGGATCCAGTGCCTCCGTTAGCGATACCCAGTACGCCGGTAATGCCCGGACGAGGGGAGCTTGCGAACACGTTTGCCGCGCCTGTAGATCCGAGGTTGGTGAGCATCGATGGGTTAGAGGTTATACCCGTACCGCCGTTAGCCACCGGGAGAGCGCCTGTAGTGTTGCCCAAACCCATTGCGTTACGAGTAGCTTGTAGAGAGGTCTGACCCGTGCCACCGGAGGAAGCCGCGAGAGGGGTTTCCAGAATTAGTGGACCGATCATTGTGTCACCGATCTTCTTTACCGAGTTGTTTGCTTGCTCTAGCGCTTCAGAGGCGTTGGTCTTAGCGGTATCAGCGTCCGTGAGCGCGTTAGTAGCATCCTGAGACGCTTGAGCGATGCCAGACTCCATGTGGTTGAGAGCTGCCGCGTTGATCGGGGTCCCACCCGAAGCATCGTCAGCCCATTCTTGAGTTTCGTATTCCGCCATGATTCCTCCTATTCAGTAGCGATCATTGAGGGAGAGAACTTATGAGAAGCCCACCGTCCGATGCCACCGGGGTACAAATTGTCCCCGGGGTAGACGGCGTTGTCTGGAAATAGCCCGCGTCGCTCATAGACCTTCATGTCAGATATCGTATGAACACCCTCTCCCTCTGAGTCTATAAACCAAACGTTTCCAGGCTCTTCTGGAGGCACCTTGTCGGCAGGTTGGACATAGACGGTCGGAGGACGGTCGGCATCCTTGCCGGGGTCTCCCTTTGGGCCACGAGGGATGGCAAAATCGATATAAGTTGTCCCATCTAGCATCTCTGGCTTGCGGATGGTTACCTCAGGGGTCGTGCCTGGAGGCAGGGTCGAGAGGTTTCCCACCTCAAGGTCGAATCGTTGAACCGCTAGTTTGAGCTCTGCCATGAAACTGTCGGCATCGATCTTGTTGACTGCCGATACGATGCCGCACATCGAAGAGCTTGCCCGAAGGTCGGTGAGGCTGCCACGCCAGTCCACGCGGGCTAGAATCAGCTCATAAATCGAGTCAGTTCGAACGGGCTGCTCAGATGGGTTTTCTGAAATACGTGCATAGATCGCGCCATCGCGAGCGTTGATGTCGTAGCGGCCGGCGACGCAAAGATATGCGTATTGGCCAGTTGCGATGTCGGTCTGATCGATGACCTTCAGTTCTTCTGCAGAAGGGATATAAAGGCCGCCTGCGATCGCGCCGCCACAGCCGATATACCAAGCCCCGCCTTTGAGTGACGGGGCCATCTCATCTAGATAATCCGGATAGATGCCATCGGTGACCATGCGGCTGATCACATCGCGCAAATCGTCGGCATTGTAAGGACGGTCATAGACTGGCAGTCCGTCCGCATCTATCTCTGACACCATCGAGTCCATGGGGTAGGCATTGAGGATGCTGTGGACCAGGATGCTCATGGCTACCTCCTTCCTTGTAGTGCCCTTTCTAGGCGGGATATCGACTTGGTGCCTAAGGTGGCTTCCACCGTGTGACCTGAGTCCTTCCAGACCTCTCTTACTTCTTCGACGCGAATGTTTGCAGCCATATTGAGAGCAGGCACCTCCACGTCGCACAGGTCGCAGAGATCCCAGCCGTCTCGGTAGCCTGATCCTGCAACCGAGGCATCCACGACGATCTCGGGCATATGGTCATAGGAGCGCAAGAGACCCGCGGCATCTACGTTGGCGTTATTAGGGGTCACATCTTGCCCAATAAGGCCGCCAACATCCTCAAAGGCCCTCGCCTTCCACTGGTGGGCCGCATCAAATCCAGGTACGGACACCGTTCGTATGATCTGGATCACGTTGTCTTGGCTGTCGCGCTCGGCTAAAGCCACGACTTCTGAGCAGGCCACCGAGTAATCCCCCAAATAGTCAACGGAGGAGATGGTGCCTAGTTGCAAGGAGAACACCCACCACGGGTTTAGGGATTGGGATCTCCCACGATTTACGCCTGATATAAGGCAGGCTTCCAATTTGTTGGGATTCTTCGCTCGGTCGTAGGTGATGAGTGGATAGGCGTTGTTGCCTGCAGTTGCCGAGAAGAGCACTTCCATAGCCGAGTCGCCCTCAGCGCCCCCAATGGAGTAAGACGGTCCAGTGGCACTTTGGGTACCTTCTGACAGGATGATTTGGGGTACGTCATTCATGTGCCAAGTGGCCAGTGCCTTGGTTGCTGCTTGGCGCCAGTTGGCTCCTGAGAGGGATGCTCCTCCTACCCCAAACACAAAGCGATCATAGAATGACTCTGCGAAGCGGCCTTCTAGGGCAGGTTCCGCCCCTGAAGCTCCGTCTTTCACAGAGACTTTCTCGATGATGCCGACTTCTTTGTGAGTGTCGAGTGTGACCAGATAGCGGCCCGGCCACTCCACCGGCACATCACAGTTGAGGGTGGCGGCAAACTCGCCCACGCCAGATACGCGCCGTGTCCATTGGAGGTTTCTATAGGGGACGTTGGCTGCCACCAGCTCGATATTGCCCTGAGCGTCTACATGGTGGATGTCTAACTGAGGGAAATGTTCCATTAGATGCTCACGTACCTTTCCCGGATCGTGGGCACCAGGCCCATGGAGGCGTCTCCTGATGCCGCAGCCCAGCTCACTTTGTAGGAGCCGGGATCTAAGGCAGCGGTAAGGGTGGATCCTGGCGCTACCTTGTTCGAGACATTGGATCCATTGAGAGTGATTGAGGTGGGACGGGCTGCAAAGTCGACCACCAGCCGATCGCCCTCATGCAGGGTGAGGGTCAGGGTGAATGCACAGACCTCGCGTCCAGCCTCATCCTTTACCGTCAAGGAGGGATCTGTCACATCGCCTTTGGCGGTGACCTCAAAGCAGGGGAATGCCCGGCCTCCGCCATGGTTTTCGATGGTGATGGTCCGGCTTGCTACGCCTACCGCAAAGCCTCTTACATGGGCATGACTGCCGACGCTGCTCCGGGCATATCGGTTTTGCTCGGCATTCTCGGGAGTTGGCGCCCAGCGGGTGGCCATGGACACGAAGGGAAAGCCGCGCTTGCCCTTGGCATCGGCCACGTTGAAGCTCTTTTCGTCCTCTGACAAAAAGTAGGGGTCTAAAGCAAGACACGTCCAGGTTACCCGTTGCCCTGTGTAGTTGGCATCCACCGGAATCCTGAGCTTATAGTTCCTGGCATAGAAGAAGCGCTTGCGTCCCATCCACTCCACGTGCACCTCATAGGGCGCGCGGGAAGTGAAGAAGCGCTCGGCCTTCGCTCTCAGCTCATCCTTCGTGAGGGAGGGGTCTTCGCCGAAGATGTCGATAGTCCTATCGATCTCAGGCGACCTCTCTCCGAGCAGGTAGGAGCCGTCGTATTGGGCATACTCGGAAGTCGACACGCTGAAGTCGATGCCGTCAAAGTTCTCGAGGCCGCCTTCCAGGATGCTCCAGCGGGTACCGTCGATAAGAAAGGAAGGGTTCTCATCTCCCTTGCCGTCATCTCGCACAATGCGAATGACAGGGTTTCTCTTAGGCACGTCTGCCTCCTAATAGGACTTGGCGATGCCGTAGCGAGCTTCCATGCGCATGGCGCGGGCCACCTCGTCAGGACTCTTCCAGGGCTCGTTGAAGATAAGCGTCTGGTTGACCTGGGCTGGTTTCTTGCCCTGCTCATCCGAGACAAAGGCATAGCTCCGAGCATTTACGGCCACAGACGGGGACGTTCCAAGCGCCTTGGAGACGTCGCTAGCGGCATCCATGGCGCTTTTAATGGCTTCCGGGGCGCTTTTGGTGATGGCGTCTGCCCAGTCTTGCATCATGTGGGCGCCAGAAAACGTGGTGTAACCACGTCCGGAAAGAGGGCCGACTTTGGCGGGTGAGAACGGGAAGAAGTCGCGCACTGCCTGGATGCCGTTGGAGACCGCATCCTTGGCGGCGTTGAACCCGCTCATGATGCCGTCGGTAAATCCCTTGAGCAAGGACTTGCCGGCATCTAGAAGAAACGTGCTCACGTTGCCCAGGGCATCCAGAAGCCTCTGCGGGATGCCTCGGACGAAGTCCACTGCTTGGTTGAACCCGTCTCGAATCCCGTTCAGGAATCCTCGACCGGCCTCTCCCGCCTTGGCGATGGTGTCTGAGACGAAGCTTCCCATCTTTGAAATGGCGCTAGAGAGCCAGGTCCAGATCCTCCCTGGCAACTGTCGGATGTTGTCCACCACGTTTGCCAGGAACTGGGAGCCTGCTCGGGCTCCGTTGTCGATGACGTTGGACACCCAAGAGCCGATGTTGGTCAGGGTGCTGGTAAGCCATGTCATGAAGTTCTGCGGAAGGTTCATCACGAAGTTTATTATGTTGCTCACAAACTGCGAGCCTGCGTCTATGGCCCATTGGATGGCAGAGGCGGCAAATCCTGCAATGGCTCCGATCACAAGGCCAAGGATCATGCCGATGTTTTCTGGCAGGTGCATGAAGAAGTTGACGATATTGTCAACGAAGCCTTGAGCGATGGAGGCTGCGGTTTCCGGAAGGGTTGAGAAGAAGCCAAGAAATCCCTGGATAGCGTTAGGTATCGTCTCGGTGAAGAACGTCGCTACGCCGCCCCACACCGTGTTGAAGATCGAGCCTATAGCATTCACCGTGTCGGTGAAGAAGCTGGTAAACGTACCCCAGAGCTCTTGGCCAAGCTCGGTCTGCGCAAAGAAGTAGATCAGTCCTGCGGTCACGGCGGCGATGGCGGTGGCGGCGAGAACGAACGGGTTGGCGTTCATGACTGCGTTTAATGCTGCTTGTGACAGCGTGGAGGCTTCTTGGGCTTTCTTGAAGGTGTCGAGAGCCGTCTGGGCCGCCTGGATGGTTGATGCAATGGCGCTGGCTGTTTTGAATGCGGTAAAACCGGCTACAGCAGCCATGACAGCGGGAGCGATCTGGTCGAAGTTCTCTGTGAGGTCGGAAATCCAAAAGGATATGGGCTCTAATACCGCGTGGAGACCATCAAGAATGCCTTTGAAACCGTCAGCTGCGGTTTTGGCCCCATCGGCTCCGCCTGCCCAGTCAAAGATCGCCTGGGCTGTGTCCATGATGACTCCAAAAAGCGATCCGGCGATAAGGCTTAGGTCGCTCATGATGTCAGCGAACGTCTGCACAGCCCCATTTTCTGCACATTGTTGGATAAAGGCACCCACATACTGCCCGATGAGCTGTAGGGGAGTAGTGATTGCTCCCACCACTACATTCAGAGCCCACATGGCGTCGTTGATGATCTGAGTGGCAGCCCCTGAGGAGATGAACTCCTCTCCCAGGCTCATCAATGCGTCTCCTAGGGCAGACCCTGCATCCACCACCCGTTGGAATCGCTCTGCCACAAGGTCGATCCAGCCTGTGTTCATGGATGGGGCCAAGCGGTTGAAGGCGTCAGCGGCGATGTCTATGGCAGAGATGGCAGCGTTGGAGATCTTTGAGAATTGACCAGAGAAGCTGTCGATGGCGCCAGCGATCTTGTCTACGCCGATGTGGCTCACGATGTTTGCCACTGCGGCCACCACGCGGTTCTGGACGTTTTCCAGGCTGGTTCCAATGCCCACAGACCCTGCTTTGGCAGCCTCTGCGAAGCTGGTCATGCCCTCTGCGCCTTCGGTGCCCAGCTTGATGATGCCGTCCTGGAACTGGTCCATGGTGATGGTGCCGTTTTTCAAGGCCTCGTAGAGGTCTTTTTGATTGGCCGTAGGGCCGATCATTGCCTTGGCCAGCTGGTTGAGCTGTCCTGGGGCAGCCGCCACCACAGAGTTCCAGGCCTGCTGATCCACCTTGCCCGCCGCAAGCATCTGGTTGAACTGAGTCATGGCGTTCTCGGCGTCGCTGGTAGAGGCGCCGGCAGCCAGCATCATGTCGTTGAATGCAAGGCCAAGACTGGTGGCCTTGGAGAGGTTGCCCGTGGAGGCGGTGAGCTGCTTCACGAAGCTCGCCACGGCTTGGGTGGAGGAAGGCAGGCCGTTCAAGTGGTCTTTGATGGAGCCGATGGAGGCTCCGGCTTCCTCGGCAGAGAAGCCCAAGGTCTGCATGGTCTTAGGAAAGCTATTGAGGATATCGGCGCGAGCGAAGGCGCCATTGAGGCTAGAGCTGATGGTATTCGACACCTTGGAAAAGACGCTGGAAGCAACTCCTGCGATGGCGCCGCCCCCCAAGACCGACCCGAACTTGTCGACAAACCCCTTGGCGGAGCTGGATCCGGATTTGTAGGCGTCGGCATTCATGGCTTTGAAAAAGCCGCTTGCCGACGGCATGACGGTGACGTAGGCGACGCCGATCTCGTTTGCCATAGGATCTTCCCTCCTTATGGGCCTATAGGACCGAATACCTCATCGAGCCTGAGCATAGTCTCTGCCATGGACTGCTCGTCGAGAGTCTTTCGTGCCTGCTCTTTAGGCGTGGGTATGGGTTTGGGCTTCTTGCCCTTGCCGCCTGTGAGGCCGTAGGCGATCCATTTACAGGTGTTGTCAATGGACCAGAGCATCCATAGCTCGTCGGTCCAGGCTTGGTTTGGGTCCTCTTGGACCACACAGGACCTCACTAGGCGAGAGTCCTTGGGCAGCTGACCCATGAGAAGTGCCAGGCGCTCCATCTCACGGTCGTCTGCCCAAGGACTCAAGTCTTGGTCGTATAGATTGATTTGGTAATACTGCTGGAAGTCAGCGACTAGCTGCGGCCAGTGACTTTGAATCGCTGCCTGGAAGGCACAGATGCTTTTGGGTCGCCGTTCTCCTCGGCGATCTTTTGCAGCAGCTCTCCCATTGCCTCGGTGGAGTCGCCGACCTCTTGGGCCACCGCATCGCAGTCCCCAAACAGCTCGTCCATGGCACGGTAAGCTTCGGTCACTCCGCAGGCGCCAGTTACGCGACGTTGCCAAGACCACTTGTCGAGCACCGTCTCGTCGTAGACGATCTCATGGCCGTTGAAGTCGATGGTTTTCACTAGTCGGTCACCTCGCTTGCCTTCACGCCGTAGTAGTCCTTGCAGGTGGACCCGTTCTCGTCGGAGAGGTAGGTGAGGGTGACTTCGCGCCCCAAGAGCTCGGAGCCCGAGAAGGTCACGTCCCCTCGCTCGGTGACCTTGGCGGCGGGAACGACCTTTCGGAGCGGCATGCCGTCCTTGAGTAGCAGGTCGAGCACGGCGGCGTATTCCTCGTCGGCATTGGACCAGTTGTGGTCCACTGTGATGGACCCGTCTTCGGCCACGGAGACGTTCTTGGACCCGTATTGCACGCCAAGAGAGCCCTCTGACACCGACACCAGAGTGGCGGCGATGGTCTCTGTGGTGGAGGCATTGGTCATGGCGATGGTGTCGCCGTTCAGATCTTTCAGAGAGTCGGAAGAGGCATCCAACGTCTCGGTGATGCCATCCTCTACCACATAGCCGATGCAGATGAAACCGGCCATGGCGCTCATGGCCGGGGTGCATCCGGTGGGCACCGGAGTGCCTTTGGGTGCCACCCAAAGGTAGCCGCCCTGGACGCCTCGCGCAGTAGTGGCGAAATCTTTTGTATAGGGAGTTTGAGGATCAGGCATGGGAGTTCCTTTCTTCTAGGCTTCTAGGGGCAGATAACCAGATCGATCAGGATGCGATAGCGGCCAACCTCAGGGCCCCAGGGGTCTCGAGAATTGGTCACCGCATCGGCTGAGGTCAGGTGCGGATGTGTCTTGGCATCCTTTTGAAGTGCGTGGAGGCAGTCGTAGGCCAAAGCGGAGGACTTGGCGTCGCTTGACGACCACACCACGATTTCCATTTCGGGCTTCAAAAGATGCGTGGTGTCAGCCCCTCCCGAGCGGCCCACAATGATGAGGTCGCCCTCTGGTGCAGCCCCTTGTCCAGAAGGAACCTCGCTGGAGACACGGGCAGCGGGAAACGCTTCCTGAAGCAGCGATATCACAAGGGCGGTAGGGTCTATCATCTACGCCTTCCTTTCTGGGTTTTGCTGAGATATTGCTTGGTGCTTATGAAAGCCATGGCGTGAGCACGGTTTCTGCCGGGAATGACGTCAGAGTGCACGATCTTGCCGTCTTTGGGCATGACCTGCCGGGCTAGATCGTCTACACGGCTGAGGCACACACGTTGGACGGGCTCTGATCTAAGGAGCTGGCGCATGCCTGAACTTCTAGGGACTATCTTCGCGAAGCTATCCATGGCGCACCGCCTTCACCCAATAGGGCCACGGGTTTGGCACGTCTGCCACTACAGGGTCTCCGCTGACTGCGAGAGTCCTTCCTGCAATGGCAAGAAGCGCCCCTTTGAGGGACTTGTCATAGCCTTGAGGGAAGAAGATGGTCCAAGTCTCGGTTACGAGCCCTTGGGCATCTCCGGTCTGTGTGGAGGTGTCGGTCTGAGTGGCCAAGCATCCTTCAACGACGTCTTTCTGGGTTTCAAAGACGGGATTCCCAAAAGAGTCTCTGGATCCTGTGTCGATCTTTCGCGTCACCTCGACAGAGCAAGTCGTAGGCCACACGTCAGCCTCCGTCCACCGTCTGGTTGATAAAGCATGCGTAGCCCTCGTCACAACCTAGGAGCTGCCTTTCGAAGGCGGTGAAGTAGACATCTCCGGAGGGCTGCTGAAAGGTCACGGACCCTGAAAATGGCGTATTGGCCCAGGCGGTCTGCACAGAGCCGATGGGGGCTGACTTGCTCTGGGCCCCCGCCAGGGAGCGAGCCGAGGCTTGAATGCATACCAGCTTCAAGACCTCGGCTTCTACGTGCTCCCAATCACAAAGGGCTCGGATTGCCGAAGAAGTCAGCGAGAGCTCTGCTTCCACCTGTGTCTGGTCTCCACAGAGATCGGGGTGCATCATCTGCATGTCGGCGAAGGAGGCAAACGTCTTGCTATCTTCGGCGCCCATGATTATTTGCCCGTCTGTTCAGTATCTCCGGTCTCACCGGTCTTGCCGTCGCTTGCGGGTTTGGTCTTCAGTACGGCGAAGCCCGAAGGGTCGAGGGTTGCATAGCCATAGACCACCTCGAGGCGATAGGCCACCTGGCCCAAGCGTTTGAGGTCTCCCAGGCCGTCCGGGTCGCCCATGGTGATGATCTCCATGCCCAGGTCTCGCACGATGCCCCACTTGATGAGGTTGAAATCACCCATGATGGCCTTGACGTTGGTGGCTGTCTTTGCCAGGGCGCCAGAGACCGTGTTGGAGGTGGCGGCGGCGATGCCGTCGACGGATGCGGCCATGAGGTTGAGCGGGATCTCTGGATAGATGCGCTCGTTGCCGTTCTTGGTGCGCAGCTTGCGAAGCTCAGAGGCGTACGCCTTGGCCATAGCGAGCCCCGAGATGTCGTAGCCGGAGTTTTGGAGGGCATCAGAGAGGCTGTCAAGGTCGGCGGAAGGGTCGGTAGTGGCATCCACCACATTCACCCCAGCGGCAGAGCAAAGGCCTGTCATGCCGGAGATGGCAAGGCCGGTGGCAGGGTTGATGGCGTGAAGTACCAGGTAGTCCAGAGCGCGGGCCGTGGCTTTGGCCGAGGCGTCGGTGATGGCGTCGATGATACGCAGCTGGTTGTCTTCATCTGCCCACTGCACCTCTTGATCCATACGGACGGTGACATGGGCTTTCTTGATGTTCCCGGGAACCGCTTCAAACTCAGCCGAGGAAGAACCGTGTTGGGCGCCTTCACCTAGAATCTCAGCCTCGGGCTCCTTGGTGAAAAGCACATGGGAGACATCAGAAAACAGCTGGGGAGTGGACTGGGAGAGGGTCTGGATGACGGAGTTGTCGCCCATCTTGGCCACGATCTCGTCCGCCACGGAACGGGGAAGGGTGATGTTGGAGGTTGCGATAGCAGACATGGCATGTCCTTTCATTTAGCTGGTTGCACCAAACATTTCCTTGGCAAGCTTTTGCTTGTCGCTCAAAAGGTCGGCGTCGTTGCTGAAAGACCCTGATTTCGGCACTTTGGGAGCGCTCTTAGGCTTGGCAAACGCCGCCACCGAGTCAGCAAAAGAGCGCATGGATTCTTCATCGTCCCCAGTGATGAGCTCCGATGGGATGCCGGTATCCTTAGAGATCTTCTCTTTCAGTGCCTGGAGCGCTTGTTTGGCTTCACGCTGGGCATCCTTCTCCTTTAAGGCATCGATCTGCTCCAAGGCCTTTTCCAGGTCGGTCTTTTGAGAGCCCGTTGCCTCCTTGAGCTTTTGGTTCTCAGCCTTGAGCGCGTCATAATCGGAGTATTGTTCTTCAACTTTCTTGCGCTCTCGAGCAAGGCGATCCTTGATAACGGCGTCGAGGGCCTCTTGGTTTTCAATGGGGAATTCCATGACGTTCCTTTCTTTTGATTTCCGCCTGCTCAGACGTGGTCGAGCTGGCTTTCCCTGCCAGCGAGGTAAGCGCTTTGGTTTCCGCCCAAGGCTGCGTGGCCATGAAAAAAGCCCCGAGGGGCTTTGATCAACAAAGAAATGGCACCTTGCCGAGGATTCGGACCTCGTTTGGTTCTTGTTCTTTTAGATTGAGGTGATATGCAGGAAATGGTTTTAAGGGCGACTGCCTTCATATCGTTAGCTGAAAGTAGCCTGTTCCTTCGGAGATTCATCCTTCAGCCCCCAAAGGTCTTTCGACCAGGGTATGGCGGTTTTGTTCCAAGCTTTGTCAGGGATGTCTAGGTCGACTCCACAGGCGAGGGCGTAAGCTTGGGCGAATACGCAGACAGGGATCCCAAACGCATAACTCAGCTTGCAATCCCTCAATTCGCTGGCAAGCGCCAGGGCATCTTGATCGATCGTCTTATTACTCATGAGATCGCGAAATAGAAGGGGCGCGTCAAGAGGAGCGACATCTGAATATCTATGGTTGCTCATAGATGTGGACCTCCTCAGCACAAAGACTTTCGAGCTTTTCTGCAAGCTCACCGTTACCCAAGAGCCGAGCAAGCTCGATTTCTCGGCTGTAGGCTCTTTTTTCCCATTCTACACGGATCACTCTGTTATAAAGAGTCTCGCTGCTTGGCGGGAATCCTTTGGCCTGATCGTCCCAAAAATGGGTGAGCTCATGAAGGATGGCTGAAAAGCTAGCCCCAGGCCAAAGATGAAGTTGACCAGGGACGCCGGCTTTAGCAGAAGGACCATAGGCGAGCACTTCCTCTTCATGGGCGATGACTTCCACTCCAAGATCTTCCAAACCATGGATAATGCGATCCAAGAGCCCCTCGTTAGTCTCATATAGCGGCCCATAATAGTCCGCTGCCGGGTCGTTACGCGTATAAAAAAGGCCATCTTTCTTTCTGCTCTTTGGCCTGCCTCCTCGCCCAGAGTTTGGACCACCCAAAGATCCAAGAGTGGCTCCTTGAAGGTAGGCATCCACCTGCGACTTCGAATACCCCTCTTCTTTCAATGCTCTGCCTTGTGACCAAAGATCGAGGTACCGGTCTGGGTCATAGCCTTCGATTGATGTGCCCTCAAGGCCTGGCATCACCTTGCAGTCGCAGTGAGCGTGGTAGTGGTTGAACTCGCCTGCTGTCTCCTTGGTGTAATAGACGAAGCCTCTTGAGGCGAGCATGATGCAGAACAGGCAGGTCTCCCTGCCCTGGGGGACGCGAGCGAACCTTACCCCGCGGCCGCTGTCCCTGCCGACGTTTTTGACCATGGTCTCGTTTGCCAAGCGCATGACTTGTGAAGACACAAGCGTCTTGAGTTGATCGGTCGCCCGATCTTCTTTCGACGGTGCAGGGAAGGTGGTTTCCATGAACGACGCCACCTGCGACGTGCAATCGGAAACAGATCCTTTGCCAATAGCCTTTCCGGTGACGGTGAAGTAGCGCCCGTGGTTGTAGATCTCGATGCCGCGCTTGTGGTCGGCCCTGCCGATGGCTCCCACGACTGACGGGTCAGCATATCCGATAATGTGGACTCCCGTCCCTGATGGAGACAGCTCCGCATAACCTCCCATGGAGTCGATGATCTCCTTTGCCCAGGGCTCGATCTTGCCGTCCTTGACGCAATTGTCAAGGTCGATGCCGACGAGTCCGTCGGTGAGCATGATGCCGATGCCTGTATAACCGTGTTTTTTGGCAGCGTCCTGGGCCTGCTCGAAAGTGCTCCATGTGGCAGGATCGTTTGACTTGGCATTGCCGCCGCTTGGGCTCTTGGGCACCTTGCGTCCGCCCTTGTTGTCCCAGGCCACCCAGATGGGGCGCTCCTTGAGGCTCCCGAACACGTCAGGCATTAGATCGCCTCCATCTCTTCGCGTATGTCCAAGGTGCTGGCGATCCAGGCGCATTTGGCGGCTATCGCTCTGTAGGCATCTTTGTCCACGGTCTTTAACTCGGCACGTGGAACTTCCGCACCCGTCTTCTGCATGAGGGAGTCATAGAACATGGCGGCAAGCCCTGCCGTCGCCTGGCCGCAAGTCGATGTCAATTGGCTTGCAATGGTCGTGAGTGCGTCTTGAGCCTCTTCCTGTGAGGCATTGAGATGGGCGGCTCGCCATGAGATCCACTGGTCTGCAGCAAGTCTTCCGGCAGAGTTGCTTGCGGTCGCCAGTTGCGTGTCATAGGCTTTGAGCTCGGCTCTGGTCACATCACTCATGCTTGACCTACCTGGCCGAGCGCCTCGATCATGTTGTTGGCGTTTGCCCTGCTACGGTCGCGCACTAGCTCGGAGAGTTCGTCGCCCGAGTATCCAAGATCGCGCAGAGGCACATCGGAATCTGCCATCCACGGGAAGGTTTCCACACGCTCCTTGATGGCGGAAGACATGGAGACCGGCGACGGAGTGGCGGGGTCTGCAAAGATTGCTCCTATTTCGTAGGAAGAAATTATGTCGGTATAGCTCTGGTTCCTGGCGGCAGCTATGGCCATGGAGGCCACAATCACCAAGCTCTGACGCACAGAGGAGATGAATCCGTTGATGTCGACAATGGCGTCTTCCTTAGAGGCGATGATGGCATCGGCTGAGGTGGGGTTCACCCCAGAAAAGCCCAGAGAGGACAGGGGAACCGAAGTGGCATCAGAGAACATAGAAGCCAAAAGGTGCATGTAGTCCGAGTGGGGCTGCATGGTGAGCTGCGGGAGCTGCCCATACGTGGGAGTATTGCCCTTCTTGTTGGGAGAGGCTGCCATAATCGAGCCGACGAAGGCACCAAAAGGGCTTCCTTCGATGGCCTTGATTGCCGCAGGGTCTGCTCCCATGAAGTATTTCTGGGGAGCTGCAGCAAACGCTGCTGTGGCGGCCATGTTCATGAGTTCGCGCTGGGCGTCGTCTACAAGGCCCATCACTGTGCTGGTGATGCGCGATGATCCAAAGGGGCGCTCCAGGGTTGGGTGGTAAGTCACCGGCTCCATGGGCACTCGGCCCATGCTATGAGGCACACTTGATGCTACCCAGCCTCCGCCTGACGCCCGCAAGATTATGCACTCGGTATCAGTGAGCACATAGGCCAAAGTTGGCACTTTTCGACGGTAGCTGGCCATGTATTTGGTGTCCACCACCACAAGGCCTGCCTGGATGCGCTTTTTAGCGTCACTCCAAATGGCCGATGCCGCTGTCGCAGGATAGCCCGAAAGCACCACCTCGGGTTCGCCATGATCTGTGTCTCCGCAGGTCACAGCGATGAAGGAAGGGCTTGTCTTGAGGGCGCAAAGCACCGCTTTTCTTACCAGGTTGCCAAGATCATTCAGCCGAGAGATACGATCCAGCTCGTTTAAGACCTCTTCGTCTTGGCAGGTAAAACCCTGGAATTGTACGCGGTCTGCCCACCAGTTCACGGATTTGGCCGCCCAATCGATATGAGGATCGAGCTTCTTTGCGATGTCCTTGGACACCGATACGCCTAAGTCCTTAACAGAGACTTTGCCGAGGTAGTAGTTTTCGCGCTTATGATTTTTGACCACATGCTTAGACCAGCTGCCTATAAGATCTGCCACAATCTGGGCTTGGTCTTGGGTAAGGCCTTTGGCAGAAGCCATGTCACGTTGGATCAGGTTCATCCGAAGAACACCTCCTGGTCCTCTTCCTCTTCAGCCGCCAGCTGTAATGCCTTATGAGCTGCTAGGGCGCAGGCTTCAGCCACATCGGATCCTTCGCCATCAAAGCCCCAGCCGCCACCTTGGCCGACTTTTCTCTTTCTTGCTGCGAGCACGCATCGGCTGAGCTCGTCTTGTTCGGTAGATCCTTTAGGCAAAAACCAGGTAAGAGACCTCTCATCGATAGCGTCTACGAAGCTTTGGCAGGCGCTGATGAGTCCCGCAGTCCCTGGCTGAGTCACCATGTCTTGGTCTATATCGGGGCGGAGTCTGTCGATAAGCGACTGAGACCCCGCTTTGCCATCCACCACGAAAGGCCACTGATCACATCGCTCTTCTATAAATTTCGCCAGGGCGAGCTTGGATCCAGCGGTGGCACGGTGGTCCACCAGCTCCACATGGGTGCGCTGGCCATCTGAGACCGCCACACATACCGCGAAGGTCGACCCATCTGCCGCGAACTTTATGGCATAGGCTCGCTGGCCATTGGCAGGAGCTCCTGCAGCGGTGGCACAGGCTTCCCAAGAGTCCTTGTCGATCACAGGCGCGCCAAGACCACTTGCAAGCTCTTGGGCTGTGAGCCAGACACCGAGACATTCCTGGCCGAATCCTACGGTGCCAAGATCTGGCATCATGGCACGAATCGAGATGATGTTGGCAATACCGCCTTCACAAAGAGAAGGGTTGGCGAGCGGCCAGCGGCTCTCGTCTGTGACATCACCGATCTCAGGCAGGCCATATTCGATCCAGGCAAGATCTGGGTGTTCCTCTTGACCAGCTAGCACTGCCAGGGCGTCGTTTCTGATTTTCTCAAAGCGGTCTGCCACAGACCCGGCACGCCTGGGTGTCCCCAGATAGAGGTATTGAGGGTTTCTCCTAGGGCCTGAACTGGTGGTGGGCAGGATGGCAGTGAGATGCTCTTGGGTGACCTCTTGGGCCTCGTCGATGATGACGACGTCGAAGGACGAGCCAAGGTTGGCGGTCTTGGTCCTTGTGGAGAACTTGATGCAGCCTTCCGGAGATCCTGGAGAGAAGGCTTTGAAGAAAAAGGCCTCCGAGGAGGTCTTGGCATTGACGCGCTTCAGGCGCTTGTTGAAGTAGGCGATCCCTCTGGTCTGGTCACCAGGCTTGGTCCCAAGCACGCTTCTGAACTCATCGAGCATGGTTAAGGTGGTCGAGTAGTTGTGCTCAGTCCAAAGCACTCGATAGCCCAAGACCATGGCCAAGAAGATGGCATAGATGCGGGCTACCAGAGACTTTCCGGCTTGCCTGGGGATCGATCCGCCGATACGGCTATGGCACCAGGTTTTGTCTGCCTTAAAAGAGCTCCATAGGTAGGCGAGATGGACCTGCCATTCCATAAGCGGAGTTCCGGCCTGCTCCGCCAGTGCTTTGATCACTGCCCCATAGTTATGGCTTATGTCTTGGTGCAGCTCGTGGAGCGGCTTAGCCGATGAGGTGGAGGGCGCTTGCGACAGGGTCTGTGGCGGGCTGCTCATCTGCCTCTGCGGCCTCCTTTATGTCGAGGGCTTTTAGGGTGTCGAGATTGGCCTTGGCAAGGGCGGCTAGCTCTTTGGTGTCGCATTGCTCCATGGCGCTCTCAATGAGGTCTGCCTGCCAGCGCAGACGTTCCGTGATATTGCGTACGCATTTGACTTTGCTTTTTATGGGCTTCACAAGGCTCGGATGCTCATCTCTTCGCTCGCCCTTTTTGCGAAGGCCCAGTGAGTTGACGACGTTGTATACAGAGGACTTAGAGCAGCCCAAATCAGCGGCGATTTGCTTGGCAGATTTCTCTGACCATTGGCGCTGAATGTATTCCTTTTGCTCGGTCGTCAGGCTTTTCATGATTTGTACTCCCATTTGGACTAGTCCAAATTCCAAGTTCTGAAAAAAAGGCTCTATGCCGCCGAGGTTGCTTTCGAGGATGGGGGAGGGGGGTCTAGCGGTAAAACCCCAGCTAGACCACATAAGAAATCTCACCACTCCTGAGATCTGAAGATTTGGACACTTGGATCTTTTGGAACATCCACGTTGTTCGAGCGCTCGCGGTTGCAATGCCTGTGAGTCGCCCTCATGTTCTCCCTTGAAAGCGCCGCCTGCTTTGCCGAGTCGTAAGGGCCGCACCAGCACTGCTGCTGCTCGTTGTAGAGGCGCAGCCAGAACTTCGAGACAGGCACGCACTCGTCCATCTCGAAGGCATAAGGGTCTCCGGCAGGCAGCGAGTAGTCGATAGGCTTGCCGCAGATCGCGCATTCGAGGCCCAGGGAAGCAAGCCACCTGCGGTTCTCCCTGCGTGCGTGGCCGTTCGAGGTGCGAGGATTCGTCGGCATGCGCCCTCCATCGTGGGCCAGCTAGATTGTGAGGGGGTGGGTGGTTGTCGAGAGGGGAGGGCCCATTAACTAAAAAGGGCCCCTAGGTGATCTCTCTAGGTGCCCGGGTGCTCGTCTGCGACAGCTTATAGATATCACGAATATCGCTGGTTTTCATGGTCGCTCATGACTTCTTTTGGTTTCTTTTGTAAAACTCGGTTTAATTTGGCGCTTGTGGCCTTTCTTGCCAGGAGCGGCAAGTGACGTGCTCTACAGGCCCGCATAGCTTGCGTCCCGAGCCATCAAGTCCGACGCTGTCGAGGTAGTCCATGGCCGCCTCTCTGAGATCTCGGCAGCGTGTTCTCGACAGCTCGGTGACCTTGCTTATGGAGTCCCAGGTCGACAACATGCAGTCTCGCATCCAGCACACATCGGCGGCCACATCGGAACAGCCTGCGGCGACCCCGCCGCATCCATCGTCACCGTAGAGCAGGTGCTCGGCATAGCTTATCTTGTTTTGAAAGCGTTTCCTTCTGGCTTCAAGCATGGCTTGCCTGTCCATCCTGCCTGCTATCTTCAGGGATCCGTCGACGTCGGAAGGGGATGAGACGACCCTGGGGGTCAGAGAGTTGCCGCCGTCGTTGATGTGTAGCTGCAAAGCATCGAGCTGCCTGTTGGTGCGTTCGAGCTCTTCTGCAGCCGTTCTCACTTCAGCAAAGAAATCGCGAGCAGGGCTGAGGAATTGACGGTCTTGACCCATAGGTGCTCCTTAGGTGACTTCCTGTATGCGCTTGTTGAAAACTAATTATAACCCGAGGTTAACGTTCTGAATGCTCTTGCCTGCCCACAACCTCTAAAGCACAAATGATGACAAGAGTGCAGTTGTTATCAACATCTGGAAAGCGATTAACAAGTTTGAGCATCTATGTGTTTCGGGGTATTTTTGTATAAGTAGACGTTATCCAACGGGGCAGTCAGCCAAGTGCTTAGTTTTGCTGCCTTGTGCTGGGAGTTTATGGCTTCTTTAGGGTTCAATATCAAAGGTTTATCTGGCACATTTCTGGCACATGGACATCGCAGCACATAAGCTTATCTGAAGCACGGTGCTGGACCATGGAAAAGCCCCAACGTAGGGTCGGGGCTGGTCGAGCTGCATCAGAGCAGGCGCAGGGCTTCAACGGCAGTAGGCATGTCGGTCCAAGGGCCGAAGTCTGTGGTGTCGAGGCGCCTGCGCCTGTCTTCTCGCTCGGCAGTGTTGTGTTTCCAAGCATTCTGCAGAGCGATGTCAAGATTACCCTCAATGGTTTCTTTGACAATGTTTTTGTTGCCTTTGCCGCAGAGGATTCTATTGGATAACGCCCGCTGTTGTGCCGAACGCGCCGTGCAAATAGAATCTGGGCATGGCTCCAAGTGATCTATAAGCCAGACCTCGAAACATGGGTTGGACAGAACGAGCACCATGCCTTTCTGTTTGCATATCCTTGCAGCCTCTCTCAACTGATCTGGGCTGTAATCATCAACATCAGCCACAACCAGGACGACTTTAAAGCCGTCATCACTGGAGGCTCTGATTTCGCTCCTCTCTCGGCGCCATAGCTCGGCAGCGTAAGTCGCAAGAGCAATTGGATCTAGCCCTTGTGACTTGACAGAGATTACCACCCCGAGTTCTTTTCCAAGCTGGTCGAAATACTCCTTCTCTGTAACCTCGCCGCATACAACAGCAAGGGCTCGAGGGATACGTGCCCTTTTCCTGTTTTGCTCTCGACCACGTTCCAGCCTTTTTCTGCTCATTGTCGGGTATCCTCGCATTGAAGGGCACGAGCAAAGGCGCTATGAAAGTCGGGTCGAGGTATGGCGCCGTAGACGCCATGAAGATAATTGCGTCCGAAGTTCTCTTCCCACCTAGGATTGAGCGATGTAGCTGGGAAGAGCTCTGAAGCGCCCTCGGAGGTTTTCTCGACAAACCAGATCTGATCTGGATCGATGACAGGCTCATCGGCGCCTGACTTGGTGATCAGCGAGACATCATGGGTGGTGAATATTAACTGGGATTGGCAAGGATTCGTTGCCGGGTCTTTATAAAGTCTTACGAGCTCCTCTACGTAGGTGGGATGGAGACTGGTATCAATCTCGTCAACAAAGGCGACAGTAGGTACAGCCAGAAGTTTTAGGGCAATCGAGAAGAAGGCGAGCATCGACAGAGTGCCGTTCGACTCGTCGTCTCGAGAGAACTCTGCCGTATAACCGTCTGCTCCCCTATGAGTGAACACTAGTTCCTTGACTGGTTGCGTGAGAAGTTCGCATATTTCTTGGGTGCGCTTTTCACGCTCGGCGGCTGTGGCATTGGGGCCCGTAATTCCTGCTACCCCCTTGGCGAAGCCATCGAAAGCTTCTCCGTCTTGCGATCGGATCGCATCAAAGAAGCCTTTTGTTTCCATAACACTGATACCAAGGTCTGCCTGAGAAACGATCGTCGAGAGGGCGTTCGCGTACCAAGCATCGTCGGAGAGGCGCTCAGCGATTTGATCTAGCTCTCTCTCATAGAACAAGGCATCGAGAAAGACTACTTGGTCACTAAAGAAGGAGTAGGCCTCTTCGACACTTTTACAATTTGTCTTATGAAGGACAGAGAGGTACGCGACGTCATTTCTCGTCATTGCCTCAGCCGCCCTTTTCTGGCCTTTGAAGTTTTTCCCGTACAAAAACTTGAAGGAGCGATCTTCTTTCAAAGCCCTTTCGAATACCCTCTGCGTGCGATTTGTGGGGCCGTTGTACCTCCTTAGAGACTCAAAGGATACGCTACCGGCAGTCAGGTCGATCTCATAGCGGTATCGATTGCCTGATATCGAGAAATCAACAAGAAATGACATAGGATCGGTCTTTGAATGACTGTTTAGGAGAAACGGTTTGAAAAGCGATAATGGATGCTCCTGGGAAAAGCCGCGCTCTATAAATAAGGCGAGATAGGGGAGAGCATTGCAGAATGCCGTCTTTCCGGAAGCATTAGAACCATAGACACTAGCAATGCAAGATATATCTGAGATTGGCCATTTGGTTGTTTGACGCTTCATGGCAGCTTTTGTGCGGGTCATTGAGAAGTACTGTTCATCTCGGAAGCTTCTGAAATTTGCGAAGCTGAAGTCGCGCAGCATGTCAGTGCCTTTCCTGCTTGCATTCGGTGTTTACAGTTCATTCCCGGCAATTATATATTCCTATAACTTAGTATTCCGCAAAAAAATGCAAAATATAAGAGTACATGGTAGATATTACGTCAATTTGCAGTAACATACGAGCCAAAAAAATATGCCCTAGCTAAATGCTAGGGCTTGCACATCGAGAATCTAGGGATGCCTTAGGATCATGACCAGAGTGACCAAAAGCCATCCTGCAGCTGCCACAAGGATTGCCAGGAATAAGGCTGTAAGCACCGGATGGGTGACAGAGGCGTCTTCCAACGCCCAGGATAGACGCACGGTCATCGGGATGCCGGAAGCCTTCCAGCGCCGCCAGCGATCACGAAGAGGGCTGCGTTTCAGGGTCTTTTGCATCCTTTTCCTCCTCCTTGTCCGCTGGGCTTAGAAAGCAGCCGCAATGCTGAGCTCTCAAAATCTCGTCCCTAGGCGGGATCGGGCTTCCATCTCTGTCGCAGTGAAGGTCTCCCTCCACGTCCTCCCAAGAGCGGGCGCATATCCAACACCAGGCCTCACCGGGAATTGCCATGGCCAACCACCGCCTTAAGGCGAGAGAGGCACTCGATTGCCTTGTCGATGTCTTCAATCTGGCGATCTTTGTCCTCATATTTGCTGGGCCAACGCCAGACGTACTTCACGGCACACCCATACCAATAGCCAGCCTGCTCTTCAGGGGAGAGCATGGCGCCCATCACCTGGTCGCAGCGAAGACCTCCGCGCTCATAGTGGCTTGGGTTATGCACGGCAGAGCCTGCCACCTCGACGTCGAGGGGGCAACTCCATCGAAGTTGGTAGAAGAACGCGCCGTCCACAGAACCTTTCTCTTTGACCCACAGGCTTGCGGCCTCAGCATCTTTGAATGCCATGGCAGGCCAGACCTCGACCTGCTCGCCTTCATCGACCTCGCGCCTGCAGGCGCTCACGATCCAGATCCGTTCTTTCTCTTCCATAGTTCATCCTCTTCTCATTTGTTCATAGGCATCCGACGCCATGGATGCCAGCTGGGCGCCGCGCCCCGGTATCACATGGCCGTAGATGCGCAGCGTGATGGCAACGTCGGCGTGGCCCATCTGCTCGCTCACGCTCTTAGGATCTGCCCCTGCCATAAGCAG
Source organism: Olsenella sp. KGMB02461 (assembly GCF_012584445.1). Classification (GTDB taxonomy): domain Bacteria; phylum Actinomycetota; class Coriobacteriia; order Coriobacteriales; family Atopobiaceae; genus Leptogranulimonas. The sequence goes on along the minus strand of NZ_JABAHI010000008.1, from coordinate 747,334 downwards.
AGTGGTGGCATAGGTGTGGCGCAGGCTATGAAACGTCAGGGATGGATCCAAGCCCAAGCGAACCTTGAGCGTCCGAAACCACCCCGATAGCTCAGAAGGGCGCATCCAGGAGCCGTCCTCTGAGATCAACGGGGCTGCAGGGTCTCCTGTTTGCCAGGAACGCACTTGGTCGAAGTCCATAGGCGTCATCGCCACGTTGCGCTGGGATTTGGCGCTTTTGGGGCTGGGCTTTCTCCAAACGCCGTCGATCTCGACCACTGTGCCGCCCACATGGACCTCCTGGGTGAGGGGCCTCAGGTCTGCTCCTCTCAAGGCACAGACTTCGCCCACACGAAGGCCGGTTCTGAGCGCCAGCCACACCCCTCGGCCAAAGGCCCTCTCAGCCGGATCCTCTGAAGCCATGGCAGTTTGCAGCGCATCTTCCATCAGCTTCAAGTCATGCCCTGTGAGCGATCGGGCTTCTCGGCGCTCAGGCGTGATAGAGGTGGAGAGAGTCACCGGATTGGTGTCGATAACCCCAATCTTCAGCAGCCACTTGAAGACCCCAGAGAGCATCTCGCGCACTCCAAGCACGGTGCCCACCGATAGGGGAGTGCCACCCTCGCCACCGTGCTCCAAAAGGTCGTCCTGGAGCGCCTCGATGTCTTGAGGGCTTACGCTGGGCGCCAGCCGGGAACCCAAGCGGGGATTCACGTAGCGCTTGGCATAGAGCCGGTAAGTCCTCAAGGTGTGAGGGCTGGCTTTGGCCTTCTCCAGGTTGGAGATACGCTCGGCCAACACGTCGCGCATCCGTTGGCTTTTCACATGGCCATGAGCGGTGAGATCGTCCGCCCAGGCCTTGGCCAAGGCCTGGGCCTGCTTGTGATCTCTGGCCTCCGGGAACCGCCGATAAGGGCGTATCCGCCTGCCGTTGGGAGAAGTGCCCAGGTAGACCCTGGCGCTCCAGATGCCATCCGGCTCGAGGGTGAGGGTGGGTTTCGGCGCCATCAGACCCACTTCCCCAAGCAGGCCTCGACCATGACTGCGAGCTCGTCTCGAGTAAGGTCGTCGAACTTCTCGCAAGCCCAGAGAGCTAGACAGATATCGTCTTTGACCTGGGCGAGCTTCTGGCTCTTCTCCGCAAAGGCACAGGCAAGCTCGTCTGCCCTGTCGTACCAAGCATCCCTGTCCCGCCAAGCCTCGGCGGCTTCCTGGCGAGCGTCGACTAGTTGCTCCGTGAGGGTTCGGCAAAGCTCGGCATTAGTTCCCTGCCACATGGGCATCACCTGCCAGACGATGGTCGTGTCCTTGAAGTCGCTTGCGATCGCACATGGCACAGAGGCGGCTCACCAAGGCTCGGGCGCTCTGGTCCTCACCCTCCTGGGAGAGGCGAGCGATAAGGTCTGAGGGACCGTACTGGCTGGTGACGATGAGCGGCTTTTTGGCCGAGTAGCGGCAGTCTATGACCGCGAAGATCTTCTGCACCGCCCAGGGAGTGGGTTTGGCTTTTCCGAGGTCGTCGATGACGAGAAGATCCAGCTTGCGAATCTCGTCGAGGTAGGCATCGAAAGCATCCTTCTTGCCGTAGGCAGACCCGGCGGCGCTGAGAATGTCTTCCTCGGTGATGCAGGAGACCTTGGCGCCCTCCACGGTGATCCGGCTCATGCCTTCGCCAGCCGACCTGGATCCCCGGTCCACGTAGGCCATGGCAGCCCCCATGACCGCCCTGGTCTTGCCTAGACCTACTTTTCCAATCAGCCAGGTGCCTTTGCCCTGGACTGCAGCGGCGCAGATAGAGAGGGCGCCAGGGTCGTAGGGGTTTCCCAGCTCTGAGTGCCAGCGTTCAGGAATTCCTGCCCTGCGATAACGGCGGAGCCTGGCCTCTTCCAGCTCAGCGGCTTTGGCACGTTCCTCCTCGGCTTTTTGGGCCTTGTCATGGGCTTGGGCATCCGGGCAGTCGCAAGGTGCCCAAAAACCGTACTGGCCTAGGGTCACCCAGGATCGCTCCCTGCCACAGAAGGGACAGATGGGCGCGCTAGTAGGCGACGAGGCTGATTCCTGCGTCGTAGGCGGCTGCATCGGCATTGCTCACACCTCCTGAGCTCATCTTCGCTGCGTTGAGGTAGCCCTCGCATTTGGGGCCAAACAGGGTCTCGGGCCGCAGATAGACGCGCATTCGCTGGTCGCGGAGCCACAGGCGGCACTGGTTTTCGACCACGCAGACAAGATCGGCCTCGCTATAGCCCTCGCGTAACCGGGCGGCGATGGGCCGCAGGGCCTTCTTGCTCCTGGATCTGAAGCTCTGGTGGGTAAGGTCGTTGAGCCGAGAGATGACGTTGTCTGCAACGGCTTTGACAGCGTCGTCGAAGTGGTCGAGATCGTCCGGCTCGCCGGACAATATCTCTTCTCCTCTCATCTCATCTCTACTCATCTCAGCATCCGCACTACCCAAAATGGGTTGTGAACCCGACCCATTATGGGTGTCCAAAATGGGTTTCTCATCTGACCCTTGCTGGGTGTTCTGGGAGCCGGCTTCATCACCCTTTGCAGACTGGCGAGAGGGTTTCTTGTTGGCCCATTGGCGGTTTGCGGCATCTTGACCCTTGCGGCTGCGCTCGGCGCTCATGGCCACACGATCGCGGCAACAGACCCAGGCCATGTACCAGGGCTCGTCGGCATCAGGCTCGGTGCCGTCCATACCGTATTGCACCAGGGCGAAGATGAATGCTTTTTGCTGCTCAGGCGGCAGGTGGCAGGATGCCTCCCACATATCGCCTTGAATAGCGACCTTACTCATAGTCATCCTCAATCTCTAAGACTGGATCCACGGTGTCGACCCAGGCGAAAAACGCAGCGGCGGCTCCAGCGAAGCTCTGATAGCTTCCTAGCAAGCGCCGGTTGAAGCAGTGGTAGGTGTTGTCCCAGGAGCGCACGTCATAGACGTCATGGGTCCCTAAACGGCGTACCAGATGGAACCCATGAGAGGTCAGAAGCGTTCCTGGGGGCTTCAGTTGCCCTGACATGAGGGGAACAGGGGATGGTCTGCCAGAGCGTGCTTCATGGCATCGGAAGCCACGCTCAGCGCCCAGGTATCTGTTTGGGAGAAGATATAGGTGAGTGCCTCGGCTCCATAGATCATGTCGTCAGAGGCCGCTGCTGCAAAGCAAGCGGCACTGTTGGCTCCCAACAGGTCTCCATCTTCAATGGCCTTGATAAGCGCCTCGGCTTGCTCGACGAGGTTAAAGGCAGCCTCTTCTATGGCAGCCTTTTGGCTGTTGATGGCTGTGGTGAACATGCCAGCATCTTCGGTGGCGTAAAACTCTTCTGACATGGGCTTGTTAGCGGTTTCCATGGGTCTCCTTCTTATGAGGGTGCTTTCTCAGACGATCGTCCAGGGTGTCTAGGCAACCGGCCATCTCTCGCAGTGCAGGTCCGTCGTAGGATTGGCAAGCCGAGCAGCTGTCGCAGAGGACCGCTAGGTATGCCAAGCGCATGGCTTGCATGTGGACCAGGTCTGCAAGCTCGCGAGGCTGGATCCTGAGCTTTGAGGGAGTGCTGTCCTTGGCAAGACGACCTGCCACGTCTTTGGAGTGTTTTCTGGGCGTCATGCAAGACCTGCTTTCCGGCGATAGCGCCTGATTCCGCCGAGCACATGGATCACGAAATCGCGCTTGGACAGGCAGTCCCCGTAGGTGCCGAAGTAGATCAGCGGCTCCTTGCAGAGCTCGCGCAGTTGCGCGACGGTCAGAAGCTGCAGCTCCTCTTCGGATACGTCGTCGCCAAAGCGAGCACGATCGAAGATTTCCTGGCGCAGCTTCGCCTTTTTAACGCTGGTAGAATGGTCAATAGGGGTCATCTATGACCCTCCTTTCTTTGGGGCATCCGTCTGGCTTTCCAGGGCACATAGGCGGATGCTCTTTTAGTCGTGATCCCACCATTGGCGTGCAGCTTCAGTGGCGGCGATGGCATCGGCGCTCTGGGTGACGGGCGCCTGAGAGGGCACATTCAGCGGAGGATCCGGCAGCCAGTCGGCGACAACCCAAGCGATGAGGCAGAGGGCCATGAGGGCCGCGAAGACGTCCATGGCGGTGAGTTTGCTCAGTGTCATAAGACACCTCCTTAGACGATCTAAGAGACGAGGAGAAACAGCCTTCGATGCTCAACGCACCTCGCGAGCAGGATTGCTTCGCATGTAGGCATCCAGGTCGGTGCGAGCGATGAGGACACGACGGGTACGGGCCACATGGTTTTCTGGATGCAAGGAGTTGACCACCGTCTCATAGGTGTCGATAAGTCCAAGGTTGATAAGCTCGCGGATGTTTTCTGGGCGGCTGCGTACATATTGGGCAGCCTCGGTGATGTTCAGCCACTCACGAGGCACGGGGCCGAGCACTTTAGCGGTCATGGCTACTCCTCTTCGAACAGTTCTGTGATCTTGCAACTAAGAGCTTTGGCGATCTGATCTAGGCGCCTTAGAGAAAGCCCCTCGGCACCTTTGTCGGTGGTCCAGACCCAGACAGTGTTCTCGTCCACCTCACAGTGGCGTGCCAACTCTCTCTGAGTCATGCGCCTCTCTGCCAGGCGGACCTTTAAAAGCGATTTCACACTCAACTCCTAGTGTCTTTTGGTAATTCCCTACGCAATATCTGGTAGTATCTAAATAAAAATTAGATAGGAGGTTGCAATGCAGATGATTCCTGTCGCTTCGACGGCCATCGCAGCAATCGGTTACGAAGTTGGCTCGCTCTATGTCGCATTTCGCCAGGGAGGTACCTATCGGTATTTCGGCGTGCCAGAAAACATTGCGAGCCAGTTCTTCTATGCCGCTTCGAAAGGACGGTTTTATCGGCAGTTCATCCAAGGGAAGTGGCCGTCGATTCGCATTCGCTAATCCAGGACGATCAGCACCTTCGCCGGCCCAGGAACGGTGAGCGTCGCTCTCTCCTCTGGGCCTACGTCCATAGTGATGACGCTGTCTCTGTTCTGGAGCTCGTGGACCAGGTAGGAGGTGTACGGGACATCGACGCCTATTTCCGGTTGAGGCTCTAATGAAGGACAGGCCCCTTCTAAGCAGGTCTTTTGAGTCATGGGAGGTCTCCTAACTTGAGGTTTGAGAGGAGGTGAGAAGGATGGTGGTTCATCACGGTGGTAAGACGGGAGCGGCTGCAAAGAAGCTCGCAACCAAAAGCACGCTTAAGCCTCAAAAGAGCAAGGCGGGGAAGACCTTGGCAGATCACAAGGCACGCAAGCACTGACGCTCTTGATCGCCTGGTGAAGCCCGATGGCGAGTCCTTGCACAAGGCACTCGTCATCGGCTTCTTCCATGCGCCCAAGGCGCATCAGGAGGCCATGGATCACCTCATGGATCAGCACCTCGGTGGCCTCGTCTTCCAAAAGCCCTTGGTAAATGCGGATGGTGCGGTCATCGGGGCAGATAAGTCCGTCTAAGGCTTCCTCGCGAGAGACCGTCTCTACGTACTGGACCCTATAGGGGATGCCGAGAAGATCTACCTGGGAGATCCGGGTTCGCGGGCTCATGAGGCATCCTTGCAGTAGCGCGTGATGAAGTAGGACTGGCCCTTGCCGGTGACTTTGGGAGTGCGGTTGATGGTGACGTGGCCATCGGAGTGGGTGACGGCAGTCTCTTTGATACGGAAGAGTCCCATTTCCATGGCACGCTGGGTGGGCACGTTGCGGTTGGAGCCGCACTTCCCCAGGTAGCCCTCTTCGCGGAGAAGGTCGAATAGGCGGTTCTGGCCGATCTCGACGCCGTTCTGGCGCATCATCTTGGCCAGCTCCCCTACCAGGCAGGTGCCGTCGCTGGCAGCCACGGCATCGGCGAAAAGGGCTTTGGGTTCCAGCTCTGCGATGCGGGCATCCTTGCGCTTGAGGGCGTCGTTGGCGATGAGGAGGGCGCGTGCCATGGTCTCTTCGGGCGTCTCGTCTGCCGTCGCCACCATGTAGCCTCCGCGACGACGGATGGAGGGCAGGACCTCCTCATAGATCCATGCCTCAAAGCGCTCGGCGGCGGGAAGTTTGGAATGAGAAATGAGGCGGTAGAGATCCGGTTCGGTGATGAACACGGCCTCCTGGGTACGGCCCAGCGCGTCCACGATGGGGTGGCGAAACGACACCCCACGGCAGTGGCGCTTAATCGCGTTCGTGGGATCGGAATATCCCAGCGCTACTGCAGAATCCTTGGCGCAAAAGCGGGTGTTTCCATCCGAGTCGATCATGGTGCGGATATTCGCGCCTAACGCTTCGTTTGAATAGGTCTGGATGTCTTGCATGGTTCACCTTCTTTGCAGCTGAGATAGTCGGGTGGCCAGGTACTACTCGCCGAGAAATTCGCCGATAGCGTCGTCGAGCATGGAGAGGTAGAGTGCCTTGGCGCTTTCTTTAGAACCAAGGTCTTTGGGAATGCCCTGACGGGCCGCAACGGTGATGAGGTAGATGGCTTCTACAAAGCCGTTCTTGTAGCCAGAAGCGAACGCCTGGGCAGCAGCGGCCTTGCGCTTGGCCTTTTTGCTGTCATCTTTAGGCGTGGCACGAGTTTCGATGTGGCTGATGGCGCCGACGACGTGGTCAGCGAAACCTTCTAGCTCTTTGATTTCGACCTTTTTTGACATGTGGTTCTCCTTAAGTCGTTAGGTACTGACCATTCTTGTGGGACGCTGCTCTGTGGAACGCTGCCCTGATGTCAATGCCTTCACTATAAATTGCATAAAACGGAATCACTTAGACAAAAAAATAGAGTTTAAGGTGGAACAAAGAAGCTGCTGGCTTGGTTCGTTGATGTTGTTGTAGAGTAAAACAATATCTCCGAGCTTAAACTCGCCGGGATTATTCTCTCGAACAGTGTAGGTTGGTCGAGAGATACCGCAGATAGAAGCCGCTTCATCCAGAGATAGTCCGGCCGCTCGCCGGACTGCTTGGAAACCTTCGCTGAGATCTTGCATGCGTCCTCCTTTCGACGAGCTTAGTGTCGCACACGATTGCGTAAAACGCAAGATATTTTTTCGTAAACCTCACTTAGCGATGCCGTAAAATTGAATGCATTGAAAGGAGGCAGCGATGGGTCTTGCAGAAAACATCGACGCGCTGTTGGTTAAGCACGACATAACTCAAGAGTCTCTTGCAAGGATTGCAGAGGTTTCACCTTCCTCAGTTACTAGGTGGAGGCATGGTGGGGCGATCCGTAAGAAGCCATTAGAGAAGATCTGCGCTTTTTTCAGCCTCACTGAGGATGATCTCTTGTCAGATGCTCATGGCCTCGCTGCCAAGGAACATGGCTATTACGATCCTCGCAAAGCTGACGGCCATCCAGTGCGCATCGTGGTGACGCCTGGCGTTCCGGTGCCTGTGGTGGGGCGCGTGCATGCGGGCAACTTTGAGCCAGAAGAAGTGGCTGAGCGCGTGGTCCATGTCACCGAGGAGGCAGTGAAGGGCCATCCCAACGCCAAAGGCCTTATCGTCGACGGCCACTGCATGGACAGGGTGATCCCCGAGGGCTGCTGCGTGCTCTACGACCCAGACATGACCGAGCCCGCCAACGGCAGCGTGGTCATCGTCGAGACAGAGGACTACAGCGCCCTCATGCGACGATGGTATTCCACGGGACGCACCCTCGTGCTCTCTCCCGACTCCTTCGATGCCGACATCGAGGACATCGTGCTTCGTTGGGAGGACGGCCCCATCCGAGTCCTGGGCACAGTGTTTCACTTCCAAGCTCCCGACGACTGGGAAGAGTGGATCCGCCTCCAAGACCTAACTACATAGCCTTTCACCTCGTATTTTCTTTCATTTGCCCTCGCGCAACTATACCACATGCGGTATAGTTATAAGCGTAATAAGGGCTGCGGGAGAAAGGAGGTAACGATGAGCAGCTGGGTCAAGAATGAGCTGGTTCCACGGGTTATTGATTTCGGAGTTCAAGTGGGAGCAGGCATCGCGGTAATGGCCATCTGGGAATGGGCCACAAAGGATCAAGAGAAAGAAGACCCACAAGAAAAGGAATCCCCAACGCACCGACCAAAGCACATGAGAGATTCCTAGGAAATGGGAGGCCCCTGCGGGGGCCCTCCTTCCCATCTTAACAGGGAGGAACGAGCACATGATAGAGATTGCAAAGCGCTTCTTCACTTCGGCGGCCGCCTTCTTGACGGCTTTGGTGATCTGGAACGCCTGGAAGAAAAGGAGGGGTAGCCATGGTGAGTGAGGCTGAGAGGCGGGCCAAGGCCAAATACCGCAAGAAGGTGAAGCAGGCCATTGTGGGCTTCTATCCCAAAGACGAAGAGCTCTATGAGTGGCTGGAGCGCCAGCCTAACAAATCCGGTTATATCCGAGAGCTTATCCGCAAGGACATGGAGAAACATCAACGGGAGCAGTAACGCACACTCTTTGCACGTTGAGAGATCAACTAGGCCTTTTGCTGAGATCGGCAAAAAGGGTGCCGCTGGCGATATTTTTTTGACACATGGCGTGAACGGTAGTGTTTTTTGTTATAAATTCGGATATAACCGAATTACCAGAAAGGAACTCGATGAGTTATGACCAAGAAGGACGCGGGCTCAGGTGGGTGTATCGCGAAGGGGAGGTAGCCATATGTCAATATGTCTGGGGATTCGGGGCTCATACTGTTCTCGATGAATGTCGTGAGCTATATGGAGTCAAAAAAGACCCGGGGCTCAATGTCATCCCACTGGGAAGTGGCTGTGATAAGAACACGCTTAATCCAAATGTGCTGAAAAAAGCCGTGGTCTGCCTACAGTCTTTGAACAAGAACGACTTCATGGTCTCTCAGCAGCGAAACCTAATAAAGAAATTAAGACCGAACATCTATGAGATTAGAGTAACTGGAGAGACCCTACGGTTCTTTACCTACATGAAGGATGATGGACAGCGCCTTGCCGTCCTTATTAAGGCAGCGAAAACACACAGTGGAAAAGGCAAGAAAGACACCGGCTCTGGAATCGAAGCAGTAAAAAAAGACGTGAAATTAATTGAGAAACTATTACAGGAGACCGATATCAATGACTAGCCACGTAAGGGGCAGAGTGGTCAAAAAGGGGACCTATTCAACCAAGACAAAAGCTTTAAGGGCAGATATGAAACGACTGTTTGGGTTCGATCCTGGCCCAGATGATCCAGAAATGACCGCTTATAGGGTATCCGACCGCTTTGCCAACGATTTAATAAAAGAGGCCGTACGTCAGGGGATCACCAACAAGGAGCTTGCAAAAAGAGCTGGTATCAGCCCATCTACGCTTAGCGGGTTCCTGAACGGCGGGAATATCACTGTTAAGACTATGTCGAAGCTAGCCTCTGCACTCGGAAAAGAGATAGGACCTATTACTTTTGTAGACAGCTTCGAGGTAGCTTGTGACGACCTTGATTACAAAGATGTTGAAGAGACTTCCTATGAGAGACCTCGACTTGTTAGGACCGTGAATCATAAATCTTATCAGCAACAGCATGTGGGGCACGCTTCATTTAAGGAAGGTGAGTTAGCGTCATGAACGATGAAATCTTCGCGCCAGTGAGTCTTGTCGACTTATGGGTTAACCACCTCAGCTTTGACATTGACAAAGATCCAGGAGATTCTGTCGACAGCATGCTCACTGTCGAGGTTGGGGCTACGAAAGAGAATGATCCAGAAGGTTTTACTGATGGAGTTCGTGCCACGTTGAGAGTCAGTAATGACATCGCACCTAAGGGATCGGAAAACGTGGTATCAAGTGTATCGATCAATGCGACTTGTATTGTAAGAGCCAACAAGACCGATGAAATTAGTCAAGAATCCCTTGATTCTTACCTATTGCAAAACGCGATTTCATTCTTATATGCAGAGATTAGGTCGAGGGTGGCAAAGCTATATTCTGGTTCACTTTTTGGAAAGAGGATCCAACTTCCAACGATTGTGCCGGCCATCATCGCAAAAGATTTCAAGTTTAGCGATGTGGAAGAGTAGTAATTGTAATAAATAATGCCTAGCTCCATATTCTAGAATTCCTCCTTTCTAGTATTGACAAAGTCAATAGACAGTGTCAATATATAGACATGGAAAGGAGGTACGGATGGCCAAGCAAAGAGAGATCATCCGCAAGCTTGAGGCGGCCGGGTTCGTCTACATCGGCCAAAGAGGCCACCTCAAGTTTCGCAAGGGAAACGTCACCGTGATGGTTCCGGCTCACAAGGACATCGGTGAGGGGCTTGCGAATAGGATCCTCAGACAAGCCGGGCTCCGCTAGGGGCCCGGCCCTCGGGCCGTCCGTTATCAATAGAAAGGAGCCACTATGGCTACCCTTACCTGCGAGTTTGAAATGGTTCATGAGGAAGGCCGCTATGTCTGCTATGCCTTTGGGCTTGGTGCCGGCACTGAAGGCCTAAGCCGTGCCGATGCCGTCGCCATGTGCGTGGACTACGTGCGCGGATATGCCCAGGACTTCCTCATGCGCGATGAGCCTATGCCCAGCCTTCCCCTCGGCAACGAGCCAAGACAGGGCGGTTCCATCCTGGTGGTGTCGGTGGATACCTCCTTGGCAGACGTGCCAGCTATGTCTTCTTCTGAGGCAGCCAGGGCACTGGGTCTCTCTCGTCAGCGCGTGGCCCAGCTTTGCGATGCCGGGCTGTTGGAATCCTGGCGAGTAGGCGCCACCAGGATGGTGTCTGTGGCGTCGGTGGAGGCTCGTAAGAGCGATCGGTAAAAGAGGCGGGTGCCATGGCCAAGCGTAAAACTAATAACCGGAAGATGGGCAACATCCAGTGGTCTGACGATGGCAAGAGCTGCAAAATCAGAGTGTCGCGTGGCTATAGGAGCGATGGCAAGCGCCGTGTGCTCACCAAGACTCTGCACAACGTGACAAGCGATGAGGCAGAGGCAGAAGTTGTGCGCATGGCCAAGCAGCTCGGTGCATCAGACTTCACCGGCGACTCGATGACCCTTTCGACCTACTACTGGTCCTTCTTTAGGGATGCGCCAAGCAATCGAGGAAAGCCCAGGGCTCCAACCACCCTCAAGGGCTATGACTATGTAATGAAAGCCTATGTTCTGCCTAAGATCGGCGGCTTACGGCTCGACCGCATCACCCATGACAAAGCTGCAGCCATCATTCGCGAGTCGGCATCTCCCAGGCAATGTAAGGCGGTGCTCCGCACCGTGCTCAGAGCCGCCTATGATGACGGCTATCTCACAGAGAAGCCGCTCGAGCGCCGAGTCAACGTAGTCCAAAAGCACAAAGAGCCTATCCAGCCATGGGATGCCCACGAGATCATCCAGGCGATGGACGTGCTCGACGATGCGCCCATTGAGGTGCAAGCCTATTTCTGCCTAGGACTCTCGACGTTGTCCAAGAGCGAGGCTATGGGCGCCCGTCCCTGCGACCTCTCGGTCACACGTCTTTACGACTTCATGACCGGAAAAGAGGCTGAGACCATGACTGTCACTGTGCGCTGCACTTTCAATGAGGTCAATGGTTTTAGGGATGAGACGAAGAACGATCACCGAGCGAGGTCTGTGCCCGTCTTTAGCCCCTGTCGCCAGCGTCTTATGGAGATCACCAAGCAGTGCGACCCTCAAGAGCGTATGGTCAACGTCACCGAGTGGAAGCTTAACAAGCGGTGGAAAGACTGGATCGCCCGCAATGGATTGCGACCTGTGCCGCCAGGAACGCTTAGGCACACATCCGACACGCTTGCATTGGATGCAGGCGTAGCGCCTGATCTTGTGGACAAGATGCATGGACGATCCGAGCATACGAGCACTTATCGAAACTACTACCGCCCGGCACTCTCAGCCATGGAGCAGGCATCGAAGAGGATAGGAGAGTCGTTGCATTAACGTGCAGACACAAGGGTTCGCAAGATGGTAGGAAAATGGGCTAAAACTGGGAGTATTTCTATACATCGTTATTGAGAATGCGCAGGTAACAAGCCAATATGCCTGCACCTAATGCCAACTCAAAAACCTCTGAGCTCGCGCTCATGTGAGTTCGAATCTCACCTCGGGCACCAGGAAAACATGCAGGTCATCGTCTGGTTTGACGGTGGCCTGTTTTCTTGTTTGATTATGCAAAACCGGCTATGGTGCCGCAATGCGTCGCAAGGCGTTTGCGAAGGTGCGCAAGGTACATCAACTATGTAAAAATTCACGTCATAAGAGGCTTGACTGCAATGGGGTGATGCGTGTGCCCATTGCCGGTAATGCTCTAATAACGAGAATAGGAGGATTTGGGGCCTCTGCACCGCAGCTTAATCGTGAGGATATGAAGAATAGGGCGGATAAGTAGGTGCGACAGTTCCCCATTCAGGCCATCTACCTGCGCCCGGCAACCCACAGGCGCCTGAAATTTGCCCAAAATGAAGCCGCCGGTTGGTAGAATGAGCACCCTCGCACCTGCATAGTGAAGCCAGCATTCTTCCCCAGATGGCCTGTACGCAGCACAGGCCAGAAGCATGCGCACTGCTCGTTCAACCTCTGAAAGGCACATTATGAGCTTTCGAACCAACCTCTCCTCCCTGCGGACGGCCCAGGGGATGACCCAAGAGCAACTGGCCGAGATGCTAGGGGTTTCTCGGCAATCGGTGACCAAATGGGAATCAGGCAAGTCCACGCCCGAGATGGATAAGCTCTTGAAGCTCTGCGAGATCTTCTCCTGCACCCTGGATGAGCTGGTCTGCGGCGATCTTTCCGGCCGAGAAACCCAGCCCTCCCAACCTGAGGCCTTAGAGCCTGCAGGCCTTTGCGGCTACGACGAGGAGCGCACCGGCTTTGCCTGGAACGTCTCGCTGGGCGTGGGTTGCTTCATTATGGGGCCTGCGCTGCTGTGCTTGACTCAATCAGCCGGCGACGTTCTGGGGATAGCTGCCAAAACCTCTGAGACGGTGGGCGTCATTGGGTTGCTCGCGCTGGTGGCAGCAGGCTTGGCGCTCGTCATTCCTGCAGGCATGAGGCATGCCGCCTTTGTGAAGAGCCATCCCTACATCGAAGACTTCTATACGGATCAAGAGCGCGAGCAGTGCCAGGAGGGCTTCATTCGCCATCTGGTGGGAGGCATCTTGCTCATCTTGGCAGGGGTGGGCATCTGCATACTCATCGAGGGCCTGCTGGCCAAAGACGCGCTAGGCGCGGGGTTGCTGTTGGGCTGCGTGGCCCTAGGAGCCTGGTCCATCATCTACGGCTCCATGCTCTGGGGCGGTATGGATATCGACAGCTATAATGCCAACTCCGCTGAGTTTGCAGAAAGCCCTAGGGCCAGCGATGGGAGCCTCACGCCCAAAGGCCGCCGCGATCGCATTGCCGGAGGTCTCTGCGGCGCCATCATGCTCGTCGCCACCATCGCAGGACTGGTGATGCTCTTCGTGCCGGGCTATGCCAGCCCCTACTTCTGGCTGGCCTGGCCTATCGGCGGCCTGCTGTGCGGAGTGGCCAGCAATCTCACTTCGGCCTTTGTGGCAGAAGGCTAAAGCCCCACAGCCCATATAGTTTCAGGAAAGCGCCTGCGGGAATGAAGCCTCCCACAGGCGCCATTCAGCGTCGCAACCAGTCAAAAGCAGGAGCCTACCTCGCGCTATTCAACCAGGCCGAGCTTGGGGTTCTTGGCAGTGAGGATGCCTCGAGCGGTCACTGTGCCCCCAAGGAACTCGCCAATCAAGGATTCTAGGTCGGCCATGGCTGCTTCGAGGTCCTCAGCGCGCGCGGGATCTACGTTCTCGATGACTAGAAAGGCGTCGTGGGAGTCGTCGGTGAGGGCGGTGCGCTGGCCGTCTCGCCAGTTGAGGCAGCGGCACACCGCACCGGCATCATCGCGATAGCACACCTCGCCTGCCAGCGTGGGATCCTCAGCATCTTCGCCCAGGGGCAAAAACCCGTCGCCGCCCTCTGTGACGCCTAGGCGCAGGTCGCCCTCGAAAGCATTCACGTCCTCGCCTCCCACCGGGAAGGCGTGGCGCAGGCTCACGATGTTGTACAGATCCACCGAAGGCGTGATGGGCTCCACCGGCTTGTCTTTGAGCACGCGGCGAAAGAGGTTCTCCACCGAGCAGCGGGCCCCACGCTTGGTCTTGAACTTCTTATAGGCGTCGCGCCACACCTTGATGGGTGCATTCTCAGAGAGGGTAGGCGAGTCCAGGTGGCGTGTTGCCTGGGTGTTTGCCTGGCTCAACAGCGTGGCGATACGTGCGCGGCCTTCCTGGCTCACCTCGCTGGCCGACTTCATGTCGCGTACCACCATGCAGGCTACAGAAGCCTCGGGGAACAGGTCCCAAAACGACTGCTCGACCACAAACGACTGCATAAGGCACTCCTTTCTCGGCCCTTCCAGACCGAGTTCGACGGTTGTCCCAATCTCGCTCGGCCGGCTGCAGCTACCCTAAGAGTGCCGGCGTCTCGACCTGGTTCTAGGATACCATTGAGTTTCTGGCAAAAACCTTAACCTTGCCGAGAAACCCTCCCCTCCGGGCCGCAGCATGGCGCTCACTGGCCGCACTGGACGCCAGGAGCTGTGGCGATTCTCTGTGCCGTCCTAAAGGTTGCGACCCATGGGGTGGCGGATCTTCTCGGCATGAAGTAGTATGTGTCACTGCGCAGAAACCTCTGTTGCTAAGCGGGACCTCGCGTCCCCACCTGATCGGCGCCTTTAGGCTGCTGGCTGGTTCTTACAAACGCATCTTTCGCCCTTCGTGGGCTTACAAGATTTGTCTGTGGACCGGCGGCGCCCCTGTGGAGCCTCCGGTTTTTCTATGCGTCGATGCGGCGTCCCGCATCCTCGCGAGAAAGTGACAGGCGATGCAAATCGCCCAGAAAGGTAGGTGTTTTAACATAGCCAAGAACGATGGACCTCGCATCAACGGCCAAATCAACGCCCGTACCTGCCGTCTCATCGGCGTCGATGGCTCGCAGCTCGGCCTCTTTGGCATTCGCGATGCCCAGCGCATCGCGGACGAGCAAAACCTCGACCTGGTAGAGATCGCCCCCAATGCCGAGCCCCCCGTTTGCAAGGTGATGGACTACGGCAAGTACAAGTACGAGCAGGCTATCAAGCAAAAGGCCGCTCGCAAGAACCAGCAAAAGGTCGAGATCAAAGAGATGAAGTTCCGTCCCAAGATCGACACCGGCGACTATGAGACCAAAAAAGGTCACGTGCTGCGCTTCCTCAAGAAGGGCGCGCGCGTAAAAATCACCATTATGTTCCGCGGTCGCGAGATGGCACATCCCGAGCAGGGCCTCAACGTGCTCGAGCGCCTCGCCGACGACCTCAAGCCCTATGCCACCGTAGAGTCTCAGCCCAAGATGGAAGGCCGCAACATGCACATGCTGGTTGCTCCCATCAAGGGCGCCTTCGACGAGAAGACCCCCGAAGACTCCCAGGATAAGAAGGAGAACTAGTATGCCTAAGATGAAGACCCACAAGGGCACCGCCAAGCGCTTCCGTCGCACCGGCACCGGCAAGATCATGCACGCCAAGGCCTTCAAGAGCCACATCCTCACCAAGAAGTCGCCCAAGCGCATCCGCAGCTTCCGCAAAGAGGAGCTCCTGGAGCCCTGCGACGCCAAGGTCGTCTCCCAGCGCATGGGCAAGTAGCTCGCGCTTTTCCCGTCCCACTCATGTCTTTGACCGCGTTGCGCGGTCCTTTGCGCCGCATTCTGCGGCCCCTGTTAGGAGTTGATTTTCATGGCACGAGTCAAGCGCGCCGTTAACGCCAAAAAGCGTCGTCACACTCTTCAAGAGCGTACCAAGGGTTACTACGGCACTTCTTCGCGCACCCTGCGCGGCATGAAGGAGCAGAGCCGCCACTCCATGCAGTACCAGTACCGCGATCGTCGCAACAAGAAGCGCGACATCCGCAAGCTCTGGATCCAGCGCATCAACGCTGCCGCCCGCATGAACGAGCTCAACTACTCCAACTTCATGCACGGCCTGAAGCTCGCCGGCGTCGAGCTGGACCGCAAGGTGCTCGCCCAGATCGCCTACGAGGACGAGGCCACCTTCGCCCAGTTGGCCGAGGTCGCCAAGAAGGCCCTGGCCCAGTAACCTCGCATTGCCAATCGGCCCTGCATCTCTTTGGGTGCAGGGCCGTTTTTTATGCCGAGAAACCCTGCCGCCCAAGGTTGGAGCATATTTCGGCTTAAGGGACCCGGACAGAAAGTGCGCTATCCAATGCAGTAGTGCCCCAGCTAAAGGCAGCAGAACCGGGCCGTTACATCCTAGTGGTAGGAGGGCTCGATGAAAAAGGTGGTCTGTGGGGCCTGCGGGACCAAGATGCAGAAGAGAGACAACGCTGGCGCCTACTAAGTACATTTCCTCCGGCACGCGCCTACTAAGTACAATTTAATATGCAACCAACTCTGTGAGCTTGGGTGATGTAGTACTTAAATAAAATAAGACGCAGATTTTGGGCGAAATCGGCCTACTAAGTACTTAGTAGGCGCGAAATGGTACTTAGTAGGCATGAAGCGGCGCCCAGTCCAAACCTCATCTGCCCTGCGTCCCCATCTTACAGGCAGGCCTGCTTTTGACCTTCCATGATTTAGCCGGGGTTTTGCAGTGTGAAAGCAGCCCTGCTTTCACACTGTCCCCCTTCTGAGCGCAAAGAGCACTTGTGAACAAAGAGTATTTGTAAATAGTGAAGGTGAATTTGGTCTACAGATTAGGGGTGTTGACGCAAGTCAACACCCCTAATCACAGCACGCTATCTGTCCTAAAAGCCCATGTCATGTGCCGTGCCCGAAGGTCATGGGAGGGGCGGGTCTATCCAAGCTGCTTCGCTGCGCGAAGAACTCGCTGGGCAAGATAGGCTCCGCCCCTTCAAGAATCTGGCTAGGAGTCCATGTGTTGGCGATGGGCCTCTTCTTTGAAGCTGGGGTCGTCGGGGCCAATGAGCTCATCATTGCCTTGGTCGTCATAATGGTGGAGCAGTACTGGCTGGAAAAGCTTGAGCTTGATCACAAAGACGGCAGACATGGCCACAAGCAGGCAAAAGACCGCAATGCGGGGGCCTACCTCCACCTGGGTCATGATGACGGCGCCTAGGCAGAGGGCAGCGGTCCAAAGGTAGATGAGAACTACCGCTTGGCGCTGATCGAATCCTTCGGCAATGAGGCGGTGGTGGATGTGGCCGCGATCGGCTTGGCCCACCGAGACATGGGCGCGCTTACGGCGGACGATGGCCGAGAAGGTGTCGATGATGGGGATGCCGGCGAGCACCAAGGGCAGCAGCAGGGTGGTGATGCCTGCCACGCGGGTGACGGAGAGCAGCGATATGCAGCCCAGGCTGAAGCCCAGCAAGAGCGATCCGGAATCGCCCATGAAGATGCAGGCGGGGGAGAAGTTGTAGCGCAAAAAGCCCAGAGTAGAGCCACAGAGGGCCAAGGCAAAGGTGGCGGCGTCTGCTCGACCGGAAAGCATGGACAAGATGAACATGGTGAAACTGGAAATGCAGGTGATGCCCGCTGCGAGGCCGTCCAAGCCGTCGATGAGGTTGACGATATTGGCGAAGGCTACCAGATAGATGATGGTCACAGGGTAGGCCAGGGGGCCTAAGGCGATCTCTGGGCCTCCAAAGGGGTTCACGATATTGCCTATCAATAGGCCGCTGGCCGCAGCAATGGTGGCTGCCAAGATCTGGCCTATGAGCTTGGGGAGCGGTTTGAGCGACTTGACGTCGTCTACCAGGCCCACTATGAAAATGGCGACCATCGAAGCCACGATGCCGTGGTAGGTAACAGAGAGCTTGGGGCTGGACACAAGCACCACCGGCCAACCCAAATAGGTGGTGCCAAGCCATTGCACCACAGCTGCAGCAGCCAAGCCTAGAAAGATGGCGATGCCGCCCATGCGGGGGATGGGATGCGTGTTGACGCGCCTGCGCGAGGGCACATCGATGGCGCCTGCGCGTACGGCAATCCTGCGAGCGATTGGGGTGGTGATCACGCAACCCAAAAGCGCGGCCAGAAAGACACAGGCATAGGGAAACCACGATAGTAGGGCCACCTGTGCTCCTTTCTAGGGCGCTGCTTGGGCGCGCCTGCCATTGTCTTGGAGCTCTTAGTGTACGTCAGGCGAGCTTCTTCCCCAAATGCCCCCACAGACCTTGCGAGCTCGTAAAGGCCCGTCTGGGCATCCAGATGCCGTTTTCCGCAGAAATGGTAGCGTTTGCGGTCTTCTGGAACGTGCTCGTGACTAGAAAATAAGGGTTGGGTAAGATGAGGTTGTCGATCTTCGCGGTACAAACTGGGTGAACCGACAAGTTTTTTCAGGGAGTCCGCATCTCGATCTCAGTACAGGTATCCTCCGTTGATGAGGAAGCTGGAACCGACGACGAGGACACCCACCTTTGAGAGGTGGGTTCATTATCGTCCCGCGAGGTCGACTAGCAATTACCAGGCCAGGATGCATTCTTTTTAGCATCCTGGCCTTTTACATTGACAGCTTTGCCTGTGGTCTGCCATACTCAGCGATGCACTTCCCAAGGGGACGTAGCTCAGCTGGGAGAGCGCTGCCGTCGCATGGCAGAGGCCGAGGGTTCGATTCCCTTCGTCTCCACCACATATTTCCAAGGCGTAATGCCTTTCTTAAGAGGACGCTTGAGCAGAGCGTCCTTTTTTAGTTTGGAGCCCCTATGGCGCAGCTTCTCGACCCCGCTATCTATCACCAATGCACCCTGTGTCCCCGTAGGTGCGGCGTTGACCGCGCGGCAGGCCAGCGCGGCCTTTGCGGCATGACCTCCCAGCTCAAAGTGGCACGCGCGGCACTTCATTATTGGGAGGAGCCTCCCATCTCGGGAGAGGTCGGTTCGGGCGCCATCTTCTTTTCGGGGTGCCCCATGGGCTGCATCTTTTGTCAAAACCATGAGATCAGCTCTGGTGGCTTTGGGGTTGAGATAAACGAGGGGCGCTTGGCAGCCATAATGCTCGAGCTGCAAGCCCAAGGAGCGCTCAACATAAATCTAGTGACTGCCCTCCACTTTGCGCCCACGGTGGCTGCGGCTATCGCACAGGCCAAAGAAGCCGGGCTCATGCTGCCCATCCTTTGCAATAGCTCGGGTTTTGAGGATCCCCAGCTTATCTATGAGTTGGAACCCTACATCGACATCTGGCTTCCTGACTTCAAATATGCCTCGAGTCAGGTGGCACAGCGTTTCTCGGCAGCCCCAACCTATCCCGAGATGGCCGCAGCCGCATTGCGCGCCATGCATGAAGTGACGGCTGCCAAGGGAGGGCGAGTGGAGCGCGAAGACGGCACGCTTGCTCAAGGCATCGTGGTGCGCCACCTGGTGATGCCCGGTCACGCTCAGGATTCCTGCGCAGCGCTTGATCGGGTATGGGATATTTGTGGCAATGATTGCGACCTTTCGGTCATGAACCAGTACACCCCCAACGAGCGCTGCCGGGCCCGTGCGGACGAGCTGGCGCTCACAGTGAGCCCGGAAGAGTACGAGCTTGTGCTCGATCATGCCGACGACCTGGGATTCGAGCGGCTGTGGTGGCAACAAGGCGGCACGGTGTCGGAGAGTTTTGTGCCCGCCTTCGACACCACGGGGGTGAAGGGCCCTGAGCTGTAGCTCAAAAAAGCCTCCCAATGCGTGGCCCAACATAGATATGTTTACCTGCCGCAGACCGTTGATTTATGGACGAATCCCTCATTTAGGTCTCCGAGTTTTACAGAGATTGGGTAAAGCCCTTTTGTCCATCAGGCTTCAGGGTATAGACCACGCCAGATGATCGTGTCTGGCATCTTAGGAGGAGACATGTTCGATTACTTCGACCGTGACCAAGAGACTCAAGAATCCAAGAATCTCGACCGTCCCCAAGAGATGACCGAGGCTGAGCAAGAGGCGCTCGACAACCGCCACGAGGCTGCCAAGAAGCATCGCGAGACGCTCAAAGCCGCTCGGGAAGACATGATCGAGAACGAGGAGAAGGGTTATCTTCGTCAAACGCAGTACGACTCTGACTATGAGACCATGCGCGATGAGGAGATTGGCCGTTAGCCTCAACTGTCGGCAGGGCGCCCACTTGCGCGCGCCCTCTTTTGTGAGGAGCCAACATGGCATATATCTATGATGAGCCGCTAAACAACCGTTCCGGTATTGGCGGCAAAGAAAAGATGGAGCGCGAAGAGGCTGTCAAGGCTGAGCACGAGCAGCTCGAAGAGCATGAGGGCAAGCTCGGGCATGGCCTTGAATCTGAGCGCGAGGCCGACAAAGCCGAGGCCAAAGCAGCCAAAGATGTCCTGGTCGCCGAGATGGAGGCTGAGGACAAGTAGCCTCGACCTCGACAGATAGGGAGACCTATGGCAGATCAGAACAGCTCGCTCACCGATCAAGAGCGCGCCGAGCTAGAGCAACTGCGTGCCGAGAAGGCCGCCCGCCAAGAGCAGGAAGCTGCTCAGAGGGAGCGCGCCGAGCTTGAGCAGTTGCGTGCCGAGAAAGCCCAACAGGCTCAGCGAGCCGCGGAAGACGCTCAGCTCGAACAAGCGCGTCAGCGTATGGAGCCAGACGAAGATCTGCGTATGCCAGTGGCTCAAAAGATCGTCCTGGCCATTTGCTTCGTATTGCTCATCGCCGGCATCATCTATGTAGTTACCGCCCCAAAGTAGGTATTGTTGCAAGATGCAGGCTTTGCGCCAAGACACTCCCCATGAGTGCCTTGGCGCTTTTTGTTTAGGGGCACAGCATTGATGGCTGGCATCTCTGAAGCAGCCGAAGCCTCCGTCGCGCAGTGGCTTTGGTCCCTTAAATGAGATACTAATTTAATTGCAGCCCTATGTCTGCTTGATGCTTAGGGCCGTAACCATCGCGCAAGCACGTTACTATGAAGGGTATTCATGCCTTCCTAAGGCCTTGCGCTTTCAAGCTTTCTGACTGGAGGACCAATGTCCCTCACTGATCGCACCGTGCCCACCGATGTGGCTCTCAATACAGACCTCTATGAGCTCACTATGGCTCAGGGGTTTTGGGAAGCCGGTATGACAGGCACCCTTGGCGCCTTCACGGTGTTCTTTCGCGAGAACCCCTTTGGCGGCGGTTATACCGTAGCCTGCGGCACGGGCCAAATCGCAGACCTGGTGGAAAACTTCAAGTTTGAGCCAGACTCCATCGAGTACCTGCGCTCTCTTGAGGCGCCTGGCGGCGGCCCCATGTTCAAGGAAGGATTCTTAGACTATTTGGCTGCCTTCTCTATGGATCTCGATATCTATGCGGTGCAAGAAGGCGACATTGTATTTCCTCGAGAGCCCCTGGTTCGCGTCCAAGGGCCTATCATTGCCTGCCAGCTTATCGAGACCGCATTGCTCAACCTGGTGAATTTCCAGTCTCTGGTGGCCACCAAGACAGCCCGCGTGGTACAGGCGGCCGAGGGTCATACGGTGAGCGACTTTGGCCTTCGTCGCGCTCAAGGCCCTGATGGCGGCCTGGCCGTGGCGCGTGCCAGCTATATTGGCGGCGCCAGTTCCACTTCCAATGTGCTCGCAGGAAAGATCTACGGCATACCGGTCTTTGGCACCCATGCCCATAGCTGGGTCATGGCCTTTCCCAAAGAGATCGACGCCTTCCGTGCCTTTGCCAAGTCGTTCCCCAAGAACTGCGTGCTGCTGCTCGATACCTATGACGTGGTGCAGGGAATCGAGAACGCCATCGTGGTGGCCAAGGAGATGGAGGCCGCAGGCGAGCGTCTGGCCGCCGTGCGCATCGACTCCGGCGATTTGGCAAAACTCTCCAAGATGGCCCGTGCGCGTTTTGACGAAGAGGGCTTGGATTACGTAAAGATCAGCGCATCCAACGACCTGGACGAATACACCATCCAGTCGCTCTTTGCCCAAGGCGCTCCCATCGACTCCTTTGGAGTGGGCACCAAACTCGCCACCTGCGACCCCCAGCCCTCTTTGGGAGGCGTCTACAAGCTCTCTGCCTACAAGAGCGAGGGAGAAGCCCAATGGCAGCCCACTATGAAGCTTTCTGAGATGGCCTATAAGCGCACCATCCC
Organism: Olsenella sp. KGMB02461; assembly: GCF_012584445.1. GTDB lineage: Bacteria > Actinomycetota > Coriobacteriia > Coriobacteriales > Atopobiaceae > Leptogranulimonas. The sequence continues at coordinate 725,373 of NZ_JABAHI010000008.1, read as the reverse complement.
AGGCGTCCAGCGTCTGGTGCGCTATCGCGACGCTGCCGGCGTGCCCATTGGCGACGTGATTGTAGATGACGAGTATCGCGATCCCTCTCAAGACGACTTTGCCGTCAATGTCCTCGACGCAGACACGGTCTATGACTTTCGCGGTGCGGAGGCCTCAGACGTCTTGGTGCCCATGGTGTTGGGAGGCAAGGGCACTGGCCAGAACGGGACCATCATCCAAGCGCGTCAACGTTGCCGCGACGCATTGATGTATCTGGATGCAGCTACCCGCCGCTTCCTCAATCCGCAGCTCTATCCTGTAGGGCTCGAGCCCGGCCTCTCTTCCCTTCGCAGCCAGCTGGCGCGAGAAGAGCGCGAGCGCGCCAGCCATAGCGAGCGACGAATTTAGCCCTGGGCTCGCCTTTTGCCCTCAGATGCCTCATCGCGCAAAGACCCGGCACGCCAAGAACCTGCAGCCGGGGGCGTGTCCCAGGATGCTATGCTCTCTTCTGGATAAAAACACTTGCTTTATAAGATCGCGTTTCTCGTGATCGCTCTTTTGAGAAGAAAGGATATTCCCATGCCCGAAACCATCGAGGAGCTTGTAACACAGGCCATTGCCGCTGCCCAGGCAGCGGGCGCCCTGCCCGAGTTTGTGGTGGAGGATGCAGGCGTCGAGCGTCCGGCAGACACCTCGCATGGCGAGTGGACCTCTACGGTGGCATTGCGCTCTGCCCGCTTGGCCCGCATGGCTCCCCCTAAGATCGCTGCGGCTATCGTGGAATACCTGCCTGCCTCTGACGAGATTGAGAAAGTGGAGATCGCCGGCCCTGGCTTCATCAACTTCTATCTCAACACCGCTGCTCACAACGAGATTTTCGCCGAGGCCCGTGCTGAGGGCGCTAACTTTGGGCGCTCGGATATTGGTCACGGCGAGAAGGTGCAGGTGGAGTTCATTTCTGCCAACCCCACTGGCCCCCTCCACGTAGGTCATGGACGTTGGGCTGCCATTGGCGACTCTCTGTGCAACGTGCTGGATTTTGCCGGTTACGATGTGCAGCGTGAGTATTACATTAACGACCATGGCTCTCAGATGGATGTCTTTGGCGAGTCTGTAGCCCAGCGCTACCTCCAGCTGGTGGAGGTCATGAAGAAGCACGACCTGGATGCCCAGGGTGCGGTGGACTACCTCATCCAAGACCGCGAGAACTACATTGAGGATGAGGACGATGCCCATCCCGAGACGCATCCCTACATGGACGCTTTCAATGAGGCGTTGGGCGGCAACTCCTATGGCGGCGACTACATCATCAAGATCGCCAAGCATTTCTACGACGTGGATGGCGACAAGTGGGTCGAGGTAGACGAGTCTGTGCGCGCCCCTGAGTTCCGTGAGCGCGCCTACCAGCGCCAGCTGGCCGCTATCAAAGAGACTTGCGACTCGGTGCGCTGCCACTTTGACAACTGGAAGAGCGAGCGCGCCTTCTACGTGGAGGACGAGAACGGCGAGAGCCCCATCAGCCGCACCTTCAAGATGATGGAAGACAAAGGCCTTCTCTACCGCACCGACGACGGCGCCCTGTGGCTGCGCACCACCGACTTTGGCGACGACAAAGACCGCGTGGTGGTCAAATCTAACGGCGAGTACACCTACTTTGCCTCCGACGTAGCCTATACCTGGGACAAGCTCACCGAGTATGACTATGAGATCAATATTTTGGGAGCAGACCACCACGGCTATATCAAGCGCGTGCAAGCCGCGGCTGCCGCCCTGGGCTTCCCAGGCAAGTACGAGGTACTGCTGGGCCAGTTTGTGAACCTGCTGCGCAACGGCGAGCCGGTGCGCATGTCCAAGCGCCGCGGCACCATGGTGAGCTTCGACGAACTCATCGAAGAGGCCGGCCCCGATGCCACCCGCTACACCCTCATCTCGCGCAGCTCAAACCAGACCATCGACTTCGACATTGAGGCAGTGCGCCGCCAGGATAGCTCCAACCCTGTCTATTACGTGCAGTACGCCCATGCCCGCATCTGCTCCATCCTGCGCCGCGCCGCAGGCGTGAGCTATGAGGAGGCGGAGCAAATGGGCATGGAAGCCGTGGCCCAAAAGGCCATTGGCGAGGATCCCAACCTCACCCTGCTCACCAATCCTGCCGAGGCCGAGCTGGCGCGCACCATGTCCAAGTTCACCGACCTCATTGCCGGGTGCGCCCGTGACCGTGCGCCCTTCCGCATCACTCACTACGTACAGGAGCTGGCTTCCAACTTCCACCGCTTCTACAACGAGTGCCAGATCCTGCCTTCTGAGAACAATCAGGTAGATCCCGAGCTATCTCGCGCCCGTTTGGCCGTCTGCGATGCGGTGCGCATCAATCTGGAAGTGGCCCTCAAGCTCATCGGAGTTTCGGCTCCTCACAAGATGTATCGCAACGAAGAGGCCTAAGAGGCATAAATCGTAACGATTCTGTGGCGGCGCAGGTGATAACCTGCGCCGTTATCTTTTTATAACCTGCGATCTGTAGATGTAATATAGATTAAAAACATATTTATATTGGTCCTCCTTAAATTGCATCCAAATAATATATATTTACAGGTAATAATACAAAACTAATAAAAATAAATAGTACTAATAGATGAATAATAGTTACATACTAAACTAGAATTGCTGAGGTAATTGAACAGATACTGACCTATCTAATTTCACTTCTCTTATAAATAGAAGGAGCAATCTCGCGCTTTTGGTTGTACTATGTACCTGTATATAAGCAATATGTTTTCGCATTAGGTGCGAGGGCGGTGCGAAATGCGCCGCTAAAAAGAGCTATTGGGATACGGGAGGCACGGAATGGATCTTAAGGAATACATGTCGGTACGCTGCGCGTGCAACGTCGTAAGGCAGGAGACTCCGGCCAAAGAGCGCCTGACCTTCGATGAGTTCGCTATCCTCTGCCACCTCTTCGAGGCCGGCGAAGAATTGCGTACTTCCGAGATCGCCGATTATCAGGGCGTGCTGCGTCCTACCATGACCCACCGCACCAATCACCTGGCGCGCCTGGGTCTCATTACCCGCCATGAGGGCGAGTCTGACCGCCGCAACGTATGCTGCAAGATCTCTGAGAAGGGCATCGAGGTCAAAGACCAGCTCTGCGCAGAGGTGTGCAACAACATCCAGAACGGCGCTCCGCTGCACCGCTCCAGCCCCGAGCGCATCTGCAAGTTCGTGGATGCCATGGGCACCATGTTCTGCATGTCCGGCGATCTGGTGCTTTTGGCTCTCCAGCTCTCCGGCGACGACTCCATGAGCGTCTCTCAGATCGTGCGCACCCTGGGCCTTCTGCAGCCCACGGTATCCATGTCGGTCTCCAGCCTGGTAGACCGCGGTCTGGTAAGCCGCAACCGCGCTACCCCCGACGCCACTCGCACCCTCCAGGTGGGCCTCACCCCCGAGGGCAAGGCGCGCGCCCTAGAGCTCACTGCCGAGGTCAACAAGATCGTCGTGCGCCGCAATCGCCGTGGCCGCAATGAGGAAGAGGAGACTGCCTCTGAGTAGGCCTTCTGCCTCCTTTGCCTGCCGAGAAACCCTTGCACCTCGCTTCTGGGACCGCGTGCCTGGTCCCCAAGGAGCAGCGAGGGTCCGGATGGAAGGGTGAGGCCTTCTCGGCAACGAGAAGAGGCGCTGCATCCGTTGGCCTTCGCGGCACCACGTGTAGAGTTCCCAAGCTTGACCCCCACAGAAAGACGGGCGAAACGCTCCTTTCTGTGGGGGAGTTTTTTAGCGCAAGGACCCCATGACCTTGGGCGAGCGCGATTAAGCAAGCTTTCATGCTCTGGAGAGTCTTGTTAATTTGGCGATGGGTTAGGGCTACGGATGCGGATGTATTTTTGGAGTGTGCTATAGTCAAGACCCGTGCAACCCTTAGTTGTGCCATGTTTTGGGGCTTTGCTGTAAGGGCTTTGATCCCGCTTATTACCCTGTGATCGGCATTATTTCTTAATCCATTGCCGCTTGGTCCCAGGGGTCTTCCATGTATGTATATGCCTTTTGGGCAACCATAGACTGTGCCGGTCGACAAGGAGTACAAAACGGTGTCTGGCAAAGATTCTGGTAATTCGTCGTATAACGGGCGCTACGAGCGTCAGGGCCGTCCGGGCCGCCATCAAGAATCGGCTCCTAAGAGCTACAAAAACAATCAAGACAGGCCTGGCAGGTTCAACCGCCATCCTAAAAAGCCGCAACCGTTGCCCCCGTTGCCCCGGGAGGAGCTGGAGCTTTTAAAGCTGCCGGCTCTGCGCGAGCGCGCCGGGTTGCTGGAGATACCCTTCCAGGGCATGCGCAAGAGCGAGCTGGTAGACGCTATCGTGCAGTCCACCATCAAAGAGGGCTATCGCACGGTCAAAGGCATCCTCGAGATCACCAATGAGAACTACGGGTTTGTGCGCACCAACAACTTCATGCAGGGCGACGAGGACGCCTTCGTGCAGCAGGTCACCATTCGCACCTATGGGCTTCGCCGCGGCGACCTTATCGAGGGCACGGTGCGCCCGGGCAACTCCAGCAACAAGTTCCCGCCGGTGGCTACCATCACTTCCATCAATGGCAAAGACCCTGAGCTGGCACTCAAGCGCCCGCGCTTCCGCGATCTCACTCCCATCTATCCCAATGAGCGCCTTTACATGGAGCACGGCAAAGACTCCATCACCGGCCGCGCCATCGACCTGGTGGCTCCCATTGGCAAAGGCCAGCGCGGCCTCATCGTGTCGCCCCCCAAGGCGGGCAAAACCACGGTGCTCAAGCACATCTGCCAGTCCATTGCGGCCAACAATCCCGAGGTGCACCTCATCTGCCTTTTGGTAGACGAGCGCCCGGAGGAAGTCACCGATATGGAGCGCTCCATCAAGGGCGACGTGGTGGCTTCTACCTTCGATATGCCTGCCGATAACCACACCCACGTGGCAGAGCTGGTGATCGAGCGCGCCAAACGCCTGGTAGAAGAGGGCGAGGACGTGGTGGTAGTGCTCGACTCCATCACCCGTTTGGCTCGCGCCTACAACCTGGCTGCCCCTGCCAGCGGCCGCATCCTCTCTGGTGGCGTGGATTCTGCCGCACTTTACCCGCCCAAACGTTTCTTGGGCGCCGCTCGCAATATCGAGAATGGCGGCTCCCTTACCATTCTGGCCTCTGCGCTGGTGGATACGGGCTCAAAGATGGACGAGGTCATCTTCGAAGAGTTCAAAGGTACCGGCAATATGGAGCTCAAGCTGGACCGCGAGCTGGCCGACAAGCGCATCTTCCCGGCAATCGATCCCGTGCAGTCCGGCACGCGCAACGAGGACCTGCTCATTGCCCCCGATATGCAGCCGTTGGTGTGGGGCCTGCGTCGCGTGTTGGCAAACCTCAACAACATCGAGCGCGCCGAGGCCTCTCTTATCAAAGGCCTGCGCCAAACCAAGTCCAATGAGGACTTCCTCATCCGCTCGGCCAAAAAAGCCGCTCAGACAGACTACATCGCCTAGAGATTGTTCGAGACGGCTTGCAGGACGCAAGGTGAGTTAAAAGGAACGCCCAGCCTCTTTACACGAGGCTGGGCGTTTTGGTTTGGCTGGCTTGCGAGGAAAGCGACGCCCAAAAACGCGAACGCGCTACTTTCCCAGCCGCTCCGCCAGATCGCTCACCAGGCTTTGGGCCTTCATCACCGCAGGGGTGGGCAAGAGCTTAGAAAAGAAATGAAACACCTTCACCGAGGGCGAGGTGATGATGCACACCTTGCCTGCCACCGACTGCCTGAGCGCCTTAGCTGCGCAGGCTGCGGGATCTTCAAAGCCCACCCACTCCAGGCGCTTCAAGGTTTGGGCATTGCCGGGCTTGTCTAAGAAGTGGGTGTCCATGAACTTGGGGCACAGGGCGCTCACATGAATGCCCGCACTGCCCAGCTCGCCATCCAGGGCGTAGGAGAAGTCCAGCACAAAGCGCTTGGTGGCGCTATAGACCGCCAAACCAGGCTGGGGCACCAAAGCAGCCAGGCTTGCGATATTGATGATGCGAGAGCCTGCATGCATATAGAGCAGGCAGCTGTAACAAAGCTCCACTACCGCCAGGCAGTTGAGCTTCACCATGTTGCCGTTGGCTACTGCTCCGATAGAGGTAAAGGGGCCAAACTTGCCAAAGCCAGCGCAGTTGACAAGCCATTGGACGTTGAGGTCTTTCTGGGCGGCAAGGGCGGCGTCAAGGGCGGCGAAGCTGGAGCTGTCGGTGAGATCGAGCGCCAGGCACTTTACCGGCGTCTTGAGGGTGGCGGCCACCTCGTCGAGTTTGGAGGTGTCGCGGGCGATGAGCCAGATCTCTTGCAGGGGGCCGCCGGCGCCGCGATCGAGGAGCTTGACGAACTCCTTGCCTAAACCCGAAGAGCCACCAGTGACTATGGCAATGTGTTTCATAGGTCCTCCTCTAGAGGTGCGCTAGGATGCGTCTAAAGACCGGGCGCCCCTAAGGGCGCAGGCGGGTCGTGCCAGCTGCAAGGTGCGGCTGGACTTTTGGCATTAAGAGCACATACCCCTCGCCTGGGGCTTAGAAGGCGCCAAGAGGCTATGCCATCATATTTGCATCGGTGGCAGGTAGTTTGGGATGGGGGAGCGGCGAACGGCGCCAGGGGGTTTTGGGCGCTTTTGGCCTAAGTGATGCTGAAACGCGCCAAAAATGGCAGCTAGAGAAGCCGTTAGGGTTCTAGGTTTCCTGTAGAGAAGTAATAATTGAGGGATCTGCCTGCACTTTTCCAAAAATGTTCCCGCAGGGAGGTCAAAGGATCGTCTATGATGGGAACCATTCATAGGTACGCGACGGTACACGCAGCCAATACACACACCTCGCCGTTGCCCTGAAGATCTTGCAGCCGTGCCCCCTTGGGGCGCCCGTCAAGCTTCATCGCTTAAAGTTTTATTACCTTACCGAGGGATCTAGGTTTCGCGCCGTCATAAGACGTATCGGTGCTTGGCGCGAAGGGGTCCTTATGGTTTCATCACACTCATCCCGCGCGGTGTTCGCCGGCCTGGCCGGTGCTGCTGCATTGTGGTCGGTGCCTACCATGGCTATGGCGGCGCCCGCTGCTGCCGATTCCACTTTGGTGGCCGGGGCTTCTGCTGCTGCGGGCTTTGCAGTGGGCGCAGCCTGCGTGGCCATGGTGAGCCATCGCACCCATAAGGCCCAGTCCGAGGCTCTGGAAGCGCGCATCCGCCTGCTGGAGGCCCAGGTAGCCGCACAGGCAGCAGGCACCCAGGCCATCCCGGCGGATCTGTGGGACGAGTACGCCGACGCTTCCACCCAATTTGCTCCCACTGAGGGCGCCGCTTCCTATGCGCCCGCAGATCAAAGCGCCCAGATCATCTTCCCAGAGGAAGAGCCGGTTGCCTCAGATGCCCAGTCTCCAGAGGCCGAGAAGGCATCTGCTCTGACTGCCGAGAAACCCGCGCCCTCCAAGGTTGGCCCTCTGGACCTCAAGGCCGATACCAGCGGCGTGCTGCATTTCCCCGATAAAAGCGGCTCGCTGCCCAAGCTGGCAGAAGAGGCTCCTGAGCCCCAGGAGTCTGGGCATTACAGCAAGCATGCCAAGAACCCAGGCGAGGGCTTCTCGGTAGACGAGCTGTTGGCTCGCTGGCAGGCCGAGCGCGCCATAAGGGTGCAATCACCCGAAGACGCCACGAAGGCTTCCGTGAATGCTGCACAAGCGAGCGCTGCCGCAGCGACTCCAGAGGTCTCAGCGACCTCCGAGCCGGTGGCAGCTCCTGAGGCCTCGGAGCCCACCGGAAAAGCGGCGACTCTCAAGGCCCAGGGCTTCTCGGCAGGGAAGAAAGTCCCCCGCTTGCCCGAGCTGGAGAGCGAGCCGGTCCCCGCAGCTTCGCAGGCTCCGGGGGCATCCGAAGGCCATGCAGGAATCCATGCGGCAGCCAGCGTGGACTACGAGCGGGTGGCCTCGGAGTATCTGGATCGCAAGAGTTTCAAGAATCGCATGCTGGCTCTCTCCAAGGGCGTCTCGCGCGTGCTTGCCGAGCGTCTGGGCGGCGACATGATGGACGATCTGCCCATGATCCAGCGGGCCGACGGTACCGTGGCAGACCTGGGCACCTCCTGGTGGGAGGCCGCGGCCCAAGCCAACGACCTGGAAATCTCTCGCGACCTAGGCGTGGAGCTGGGCGGGCTCTTTGATACCGGCACGGTGTTGGAGACCGCCGAGGAGGCCGTCAGCGCGGTGAGTGCCACGGCCAGCTTCCAAAAGCCTTTCTCCTTCGCCGCCGAGCGCTACGGCGCCCCTGCTAAGAAGGACGCCCAGGCTGCCAGCGCGGGTGAGGCTGCTCAAGCCCAGCCTGCCGCCTCCGAGGCGCCCCAGGGCTCCTCGTCCATCTTTGACACCGACGCCTTCCTCGCCCAGGTGGGCTATGCCCCCAAAGCGTTGGCCCAAGTGCCGGTGGCCAGCTCGGAGATCTTCCCAGAGACCGAGCTTGCCTTAGACCCTTCGGAGGATGTCTGGCAGGAGGCGCTGGACGCCATGGACGTGCGCTTCGACGACAACTTGGTATCGGGTTCGCGCCGCGTCGCGGTCAAGATCCACTCCAGCGCTCCCGAGCCGGTCAAAGGCGACTTCTTCGATCTCATTGGTGGCGCCGACACCCTGGACGAGCCCGACGGCCTTGAGCCCGACACCCAGTTCTTGACCTTCCGCACGCCCGCCGGCCATCCCGAGGTCCAAGACACCAACAGCTACATCAACTATTTGGTGGAGCACGAGATGGAGGGCAATTCCAGCCAGGTGGTGCGCGACCGCGCCCGCCGCTACTTCCAGGACGGCACTGCTGCCCGACAGGTGGTGTAGGCCTGCGTGACCCATCGTCGCACTGCTTCGCCCACTGGTTCTTCTGCCCAGGAGCCTGTCTCTTCTTCGAGGCAGGCTCCTGCCACGTCCCCTGCTAAGAGACGCCCCCGCCACCCTTGGCGCCGCTGGGTGAAATGGGGTCTTGTGGCTGGGTGGATCCTCTTCATTTGGAGCCGTTCTCTGGTGCCTGGCGCAGCCTCGAGCAACGAGAGCCTGCGAGTGGTGAACCTGGCAGCCCCTTTGTTGGAGGCGTTGGGTCTCACATCGTTGGACGCCCAACAGTTTGTGGTGCGCAAGCTGGGACACTTCACAGAGTACTTTGTGCTGGGCGCGCTCACGCAGCTGCCTCCAGCGCCTCATGCCAGACGACAGCGCTGGATCCAAGCGGCACTTCTCTGCGCAGTTCCTGCCCTCGACGAGACGCTGCAGCTCTTTGTGCCCCTGCGCGAGGGGGCGCTGCGCGACGTGGCCATCGATAGTGCGGGCGCTGTCTGCGGCCTTTTGGCGGCGTTGCTCATCCAGCGGCTGACAGCGCGCAGGCGCCGTCGCAAAAGCGCCCGCTAGCGCTCGCAGAGGACGGCCCCTTGGTTATCTGCCATGAGAATGCGGGCGGCCACCGTGGGGGAGAGCTGCCGCACAGCCTTGCAGAGGTCGGCAGCCGTCTGATCGTCCAGGCAGGCGGCCATCATAGTGGAGCCTGAGCCGGAGATCCAAAAGGCGGCAGCGCCTAGGCGCAAAGCCAGCTCTTTGAGCGGCTCGTAATCAGGGATGAGCGCCTTGCGATAGGGCTCATGAAGCCGGTCTGCGCAGGCGGCTCGCAAAAGCGCGCCGTCGCCTGTTTCCAAGGCTCGAATGGTCCCTTGGCAGCGGCCCAAACACCACACCGCATCTTCCAAGGGCACCGAGGGCGGCAGCACCCGCCTGGCTTCCGAGGTGCGCACCTCATAGGCAGGGGAGACCGCCACGAAGCGCCAACGCGGATCCACCGGGCTCTCCAGGCTCACCACTTGGCCCTCTGGCGCGATAAAGGAGCAGGTGAGACCCCCTAGGCTGGCAGGAGCCACGTTGTCTGGGTGGCCTTCTGCCTGGGTGGCCCTCTCCAGCAGCTCCTCGCGAGTAAGGGCTGCGCCGGCCATGGCATAGGCAGCCACGATGCCTGCCACAATGCAGGTGGAGCTCGATCCCAGGCCGCCCGAGAGCGGCACTTGGCTGGCGGTAGACAGATGCACTTTGGCAGGGTCGCACAAGGCCGCAGATCCCCGGGACTCATCGGCCAGCGAGCGCAGCGTGCGCCGCCAGGTGGTGTAGGCCAGGTGGTGGTCGTTGGCAAAGCGGGCCTCGCAGCCCTCAAAGGAGAGCCGGGGCGCCGCCTCAAATAGAAATTCGTTGTAAAGGGTGAGCGCCAGGCCCAGACAGTCGAAGCCACAGCCCAGATTTGCCGAGGTCGCAGGCACCCTCACCCGCGCACGAGAGGCAGGCGCCCCTGCAGCCAGGATGAGGTCTGAGGCGCTCACGGCTACTCCTGGCTCTCTGTTGCCGAGAAGGACCCGGCCTCAGGGCCTGCGGGCTTCTCGGCACCGGAAAGGTCAAAGACGGACTGGCAGGCCTGCTCCACCACCTGGGTCATGGCAGGGCGTTTTACCACCTGGGTGAAGCGCACGGGCAGGGAGCGCAGGTTCGAGAGCTGTGCGGGCGGCTGGGTGTGGGTGAGGGCAGCCAGCCGATCCATGGCTTCGAAGCCGTCGGCAAAGGTGGCATCAGGGTCCAGGGCGCGCAGGACCTCGGCGGAGAACTTGTAAGGGCTGGCAGTGGAGAGCACCACGCGCATGCGGCCCGCAGGCTCGGTGGCGTCCAGCACGGTCTTGGCCACAGCGGTGTGGGGGTCTATGAGCACGCCGGCCTCATTCCAGGTGCGTGCGATGGTGGCGCGAGTCTCCTGGTCGCTGGCCTTGCCGCCGCTAAAGGTTTCGCGGATGGCGTCCATGACAGGCTGAGGCACCTGGTAGACGCCGTCGCGCGCCAAAGAGTCCATGAGGGAGGAGACCAGCTCCACGTCGCCGTCGGAAGCATAGTAGAGCAGGCGCTCAAGATTGGACGAGACAAGGATGTCCATGGAGGGAGAGATGGTTTTGTGGAAGTCGCGGCGGCGATCGTAGACGCCGGTCTTCAAAAAGTCGCAAAGGACGTCGTTGGCATTGGAGCACACGTAGAGGCGTCCTACCGGAAGCCCCAGCCGCTTGGCATAGTAACCCGCCAGCACGTCGCCGAAGTTGCCCGTGGGCACGTAGAAGTCCACGGGATCGCCCAGCTTCAGGGCGCCCTCTTTTACCAGCTGGCCGTAGGCGTCGAAGTAGTAGACCACCTGGGGCGCCAGCCTGCCGATGTTGATGGAGTTGGCGCTGGAAAGCACGCAGCCCTGGGCTTCCAGGCGCCCTGCCAGCTGACGGTCGCCAAAGATGCGCTTGACCTCGCTTTGAGCGTCGTCGAAGTTGCCCTCTACCGCGCAAACCTCCACATTGCCGCCGGTCTGGGTGGCCATCTGCAGCTGCTGGACGTCGCTCACTTTGCCATAGGGGTAGAACACGGTGACCCCGCAGCCCTCGACCCCTGCAAAGCCAGCCAGGGCCGCCTTGCCGGTATCGCCCGAGGTGGCGCACACGATCATGATGTCTCGCCCGTCGCCTTGGCGCGCCACGCCCATGAGCTGGGGCAGCATTTGGAGCGCCACGTCTTTGAAGGCGCTGGTGGGGCCGTGATAGAGCTCCAGCAAGAAGTCGTCTCCCACGGGGGTCACGGGAGTCACTGCAGGGCTTGCAAAGGTGGACCCATAGGCGCGGCGCACGCAGCCCGAAAGCTCCTGTGCCGAGAAATCGCCCAACAACCTTCCCAAAATCTCTGCAGCATGCTCCTCATAGGTGCCCGCCAACATATCTGATAGCTCGATGGGGGCATCGAAGGCGCCATCGGACACGAAAAGGCCTCCGTCGGGCGCTATGCCCTCAAGAATTGCTTGCTTGCTTGTTACGGGTTGCGAGAAGGAGCGAGTGCTGTGGTAGAACGATTTCATCGAGACGACTCCCTTAGGGCTCGTTGGATGCGTCTCTCCCATGGTACCTAAGGACGCGGCCGGCTATAAGACGCGCGGCCAACGGAAAGATTGGATTAACAAACATGAGGATCGCCCTTCTCGGCGCAGGCACCGTTGGTGGCGGCGTCATCGAGATCGTAGACAGCGCCGTGCCCTCATTGGAGGTCGTCAAAATCCTTACGCTGCCTAATACCTACGAAGACCCTCGAGTGACCTACGACATCGCAGACATTGTGGAAGACCCCACCATCGACTGCGTGGTAGAGGCTATGGGCGGCCTTGAGCCCGCCCATAGCTTCATCATGCAGTGCCTGAACGCAGGCAAGTCGGTGGTCACCGCCAACAAGGCCGTGGTGGCCGCCTATCTGCCGGAGTTCAGCCAGGCGGCCTCCAAGGCGGGGGTGGGCTTCTTTGTAGAGGCGAGCTCGGGAGGCGGCATCCCCTGGATCGCCGCTATCGAGAAGGCCCGCCGCACCGATACCATCACCCAGATCTCCGGCATTCTGAACGGCACTTCCAACTACATCATCTACCGCATGGCCACCCTGGGCGCCTCCTTTGACGAGGTGCTCAAAGAGGCTCAGGCGCTGGGTTATGCAGAGGCCGACCCCTCCGCGGACATCGACGGCATCGACGTGGCCAACAAGTGCATCATCAGCACCACCTTGGCGTTCAATACCCTCTGCCGCCGCGACATCCCTGTGATGGGCATCCGCAACCTTGCCAAAGAAGATCTGGCCGCCTTTGCGGCCCTGGGTTATGGCGTGCGCCTCATGGCTCGGGCTGCCCAAGACGGCCAAGGCTATGCCGCGGCAGTGGAGCCGGTGCTGGTGCCTGCTGCCTCCCTGGAGGCCAACGTGCCCGACAACTTCAACCTGGCCACGCTGGTGGGAAACTTCGTGGGTCCCCTCAAGTTCTTTGGCCAGGGCGCAGGGGCCTTGCCTACCGGCGACGCCATCGTTCAGGACCTTTTGGACTGCGCGGCGGGCCAAAAGCCCGTCTACCCCCGCGAGGAGCGCTTGGCCTGGAAGCCTGAGCTGCTCACCTCCAGCTATCTGGTGCGCACTCAGGCACAAGACCTTCTGCCCGAGGGCGCCCAAGCCCAAGAGGGCGGCCTGGTCTTGCTGGAGGGCCTTACGGTTGTGGAGGCCGCAGGGCTTTGCCAGAGGCTTCTGGCCCACGACCCGGCCGCCTTCATGGCTGCGCTCGCCACCCAAGAGTGACTGCTCTCGAGGGTTAGCGTTTCTCGGCAGCTTGTCTGCCCTCAGCCCCGTCCTTATCCCATCGCGCCACCTACATGAGGGAGACCCCATGCTCAAGATCACAAAGTTCGGCGGCTCCTCGGTTGCCTCGGCCGAGCAGTTTCGCAAAGTCAAGTCCATCATCGCCGCAGATGACGCCCGCCGCTTTGTGGTAGTCTCCGCGGCAGGCAAGCGCTTTTCTGGCGACAACAAGGTCACCGACCTGCTCTATCTGGTGAACGCCCACCGAGAGTACAACGTCGACTGCACGGCGCTTCTGGACGACATCGAGCAGCGCTTCATCGACATCAAGGAGGATCTGGGGCTCAGCTGGCCGGTGGCTCAGAAGTTCGCCGACTTCAGGGCGGCCTTGGCCTCGGACTCCCCGGAGTACATCGTGAGCCGCGGCGAGTGGTTCACCGCCCACCTCATGGCCGAGTACCTGGGGCTTCCCTTCGTGGATGCCGCCGACGCCATCGTCTTTCACCACGACGGGTCGCTGGATCTGGAGCGCACCGCTGACCGCGTCCATGAGCTGGTGGTACGGGTGGGCCACTTTGTGATGCCGGGCTTCTACGGCGCCACCACCGACGGCGAGATCAAGCTTTTGGATCGCGGCGGCGGAGACATCACCGGCTCCATCTTGGCCAACGCCCTCTCGGCAGACCTTTATGAGAACTGGACGGACGTCTCGGGCTTCCTCTCTGCCGACCCCCGCATCGTGGACAAGCCCCGCACCATCGAGTCCATCACCTTCGACGAGATGCGCGAGCTCTCCTACATGGGCGCCAACGTGCTCCATGAGGAGGCCATTTTCCCGGTGCGCGAGGCCAACATCCCCATCGCCATCCTGAACACCAACGCGCCCGAGGAAGGGGGCACCATCATCCGCGAGCGAGTGGAGGCCACCCCGGACGATCCGGTGATCACCGGCATCGCCGGTCGCAAGGACTTCCTCTCGGTCTACATCGCCAAGACCCACATGAGCGACGCGGTGGGCTCCATGCGCCAGGTGCTCTCCATCTTTGAGCGCTATCACGTCTCCATCGAGCACATACCCACGGGGATCGATTCCTTCTCGGTAGTGGTGAACGGCAAAGACGTGAAGGACTCCATCTATTCCATCGTGGCCGACATCCAGCGCGAAGTAAAACCGGACACCGTCAAGGTCATCGACACCTTGGCTCTCGTGAGCGTGGTTGGCCGGTCCATGAGCTCCAGGCCTGGTTCCTCGGGCAGGCTTTTGGGCGTGCTTGGCAACGAAGGCATCAACGTGCGCATGATCACCCAGAGCTCCCAGGAGATCAACATCATCATTGGCGTGAACAACGAGGATTTCGAGCGCACCGTCCAGGCGGTCTACGACGCCTTCATCGAGTAGCAGCGGCCCTTGGCGGCCTTGTGGCTGCCGAGAAACCCGCCCACCATAGGTAGAAACCCAAGATCTTTAAGGGGGATCTCGTGGCAGATCTAAAAAACGTGACCATTCTGGGCGCCACCGGCGCCGTGGGCCAGCAGATGATGCAGTGCTTGGAAGAGCGCGACTTTCCCGTAGGCGATCTGCGCCTTTTGGCCAGCGCGCGCTCGGCGGGCGCCACCATCGCCTGGAACGGGCGGCTGGTGCGAGTGGAGGAGGCTACGCCCGACTCCTTTGCAGGGGCAGACATCGTGTTGGGCGCTGCAGACAACCCTGTGGCCGAGGCCCTTTTGCCTCACGCGGTGGCTGCAGGCGCCTGCGTGGTGGACAATTCCAGCGCCTTTCGCCTGAACCCTGACGTGCCGCTGGTGATCCCCGAGATCAACCCTCAAGACGTGGCCCTCAACCAGGGCATCATCGCCAACCCTAACTGCGCCACCATCATTGGCCTGGTATGCGTGGCCCCGCTGGCTGCAGCCGCCGGCGTGACGCGCATCATTTGCTCTACCTATCAGGCGGCCTCGGGCGCCGGCCTTCCCGGCATGGAGGAGCTCCAAGCCGAGAATCAAGCCATTGTGGAGGGCATGCCCATGCCCGAGCCTCGCGCCTTCGCCTATCAGCTGGCCTACAACCTGATCCCCCAGATCGGCGGCTTTGACGGAGCAGGCTATACCTCTGAAGAGATGAAGATGCAAAACGAGGGCCGCAAGATCATGCACGATCCCAACCTGCGTGTGAATTGTACCTGCGTGCGCGTGCCGGTTGCCCGCTCTCACTCCGAGTCCATCACAGTGGAGCTGGAGCGCCCGCTCGCCCCGGCAGAGGCCCGCGAGATTCTCGCCGCAGCCCCTGGGGTCAAGGTGGTGGACGATCCAGGTGCCCAGCAATATCCCATGCCGCTCGAGACCACCGACCAAGACCTGGTCTATGTGGGCCGCATCCGCGAGGACATCTCTGCTGCTCCTGGCACCCACGGCCTCACCTTCTGGTGCTGCGGCGACCAGATCCGCAAGGGCGCTGCCACCAACGCTGTCCAAATCGCCGAGCTGCTCCTCGACCTCTAGTGCAGGCTGCTCTTCATCGAGCAGAGCCGTCGCGTACCTTCGAGCCTGTGGCCTAGCGCTAAGAATTGCAATTTTCTGATAGGCGGCCAGGTCAAAATGACTTAAAGTGAGTGTGCTGCAGGACCTACGAGGATCTAGAATCCGTCCTGTGGCCAGGCAGGCGTTTCCCGGCAGGGTGCACGTGCCCAAGAGCCAAAAGCCTCCCAGATAGGCGCCCGTAGCTCAATGGATAGAGCATCGGTCTTCTAAACCGAGTGTTGACAGTTCGATCCTGTCCGGGCGCACCAGTATTTATCGAGGTCAGCCAGTAAATCTGGTTGGCCTTTTTTGCTGGCAACACACAGTGTGTCCCAAATAGGGGCAAAACTGGGGGCAAAACCTAGCCAAAAACAAAGCCGCCTGGATGCGTCCAGGCGGCTTGCCTTTTGTGTGGGCGCGAGTGCCTCGAGCCTTAGGCGGGCGGATCTTGTGGGGAGGGTTTCTTCTCGGCAGATTGGGAAGAGAGGATCTCTGAGATCTCGCGGTCTGCCTGGGCGCGGGCCCCGGCATCGCGCACGGTGTTGGCGCGACGGCGCTGGCGGGGGTTTCCATACTCGTCCAACAGCAGCTGGATGGTGCCGATGACCGGGGCGTAGTCTTTCTCGCGCATCTTATCTAGCATGTAGACCAGGCAGGTAGGCAGCACCTCTTGAAGCATGACGCTGTCTTCCATCTCATGGCGCAGGCGCGACCCCTTGTTTTTGGGGGCGTCCTCGAACAAAGCTTGATTGACCGCCGTGCGCAGAAGCTTGTCATTGTTCATGCGAAAGGCGAGCGATATCTCCAACAGCGTGTCTGCAGAGGGGGAGAAGGGCTCGAGCGCCTCTATGAGGTTGTAATAATCGTGGTTGTCACAGGCATCAAAAACCGCTTGAATGCCTGCGCTGGTAGCGCCAAAATCGCGCAGCGTGCTACTTTTTTTGGGAGCTCGACTGGCATCAAATCCCAAAACGTCGCCTTTGCTCATGCCACCCCCTTTCTTCAGATGGGTGTAGAGCGTTGGTAAGAGTATCCCACAGCGGGGGCATTCTAAGTCTTAAGACTGGCCAGAAAGATGGCAAAAGATAGAGATAATGGCCCTATTGGGCAACCAGTAGAAAAACACTGAGGTCCACCGGCCGCAAAAACCCGGCAGGCGGCGCACCAGAGGCGCTGGGACGGGTGACAAGAAGCGCACGCAAACGGTGGAGGCCTCGCGCAGGGGCAATGGCGGCCCTGGGAGTGGGTATCTAGTAGCGCAGGTATGGCGCGGCACCAGGGGCTTTCACCCCTGGCGCCCAAATACGACGGTCACTGGGGTTGCAAGGCTCCAGTCAAGGTTTTGAGGAGCAGCTATGGCAACGGCGTTTTACGGCACGATGAGCATTTCTGAGGATCTGGCAGACAACCTGGAGTTCAAGCCTATCTGGCAGGCTGCCCTTGACAGCTATGACGAGGACAAGCTGGAGTGGGGCATCACCTCGGTCTATGGCCAAGATCCTGAGGATGGCCAGGTGGTTTACGCCATCAGCGGCTCTGCCCCTGACAGCTTCGACGACGAGGTGGCCGCCTGCCTCTGCGGCTCGCTCTCGGTGGCTCAGGCAGGCGAGCTTATGGAGCAGCTGGAGGCCCAGAAGGCCGTCATTTCCTTTGACATCTATGAATACGATGCGGACGAGGACCAGCTCACCCACGAGAGGTGCAAGGCCGCCGTCGCAGGGGGCGAAGCCACGCTTTCGCAGACCGCCTATGAGGATGAAGAGGTGACTTCCAAGCGCCTCTGCGACCTGGGTTTTGCCGATGAGAGCGAGATGGATGATGAGGAGCTGGCAGTGATGCTCTCTGCCGAGCACCTGGACGGCCCCGAGGCCGACGACCTCGTCGACGCCATCGAGGACGTGCGCAACGACGAGCGTCACCAGGGCGTCTTCACCCAACAGGAGACCTCAGACCCTGTGGCCTTCTCCCAGATGATCGAGGCCGCCACTGCCGATGAGGACGATATCTACTAGGGTTGCAGCCCTAAGGCGGGCCCTGAGCCACCCGGTGCGTGCAACTTTTTTAGGGTGGGGCTTCTCGGCAAGAAATAGGCGAGCGAGCCTGCCAAGGGCTACAATAGGCACGCTGTTCTCAGAGTCGCAGGCTCGAAGGACGGCTATGGAGAACGCCACTTTGCGAAAGGGTACAGCTGTGTGTGACCTGCCCAAAAACTATGACCCGCAAACTGTCGAGCCTCAGCTCGTGGAAGCCTGGATCAACGGTGGATGCTACCAGCGCAACAAGGGTGTGGGCGACTGCACCGTAGTGATTCCGCCCCCCAATGTGACCGGCGTGCTGCACATGGGCCATGCCATGGACGACACCATCCAGGACGCCTTCATCCGCTACAACCGCATGAAGGGCGTCTCTACCCGGTGGATCGTGGGCTTGGACCACTCCGGCATCTCTACCCAGACCAAGGTGGACAAAAAGCTCAAGAGCGAAGGCATTTCTCGGCTGGAGCTGGGCCGCGAGAAGTTCATCGACGCCTGCTGGGACTGGACTCGCGACTACGGCGGCACCATCATCAAGCAGATCAAGCGCATGGGCTGTTCGGCGGACTTCTCGGACGAGCAGTTCACCATGAGCCCTGAGTTTTCCTATGCGGTGCGCAAAGTCTTTTGCGACTGGTACCATGCGGGGCTCATCTATCGCGGCAAGCGCATCGTGAACTGGTGCCCCTCCTGCACCACGGCGATCTCTGACGACGAGGCTGAGTACAAGACCGAGAAGGGCCACCTCTGGTACCTGCGCTATCCGCTCAAAGAGCCGGTGGATGGCAAGGACTGCATCGTGGTGGCCACCACCCGTCCTGAGACCATGCTGGGAGACACCGGCATCGCCGTGTCTCAGGACGACCCTGAGGCCTCCAAGTTCGTGGGCGCCACCGTGGTGCTTCCCATCGTGGGCCGCGAGATTCCCATCTTCTCCGATTGGCATGTGGACGCCGGCTTTGGCACCGGCTTTGTGAAGGTCACTCCCGCCCATGACCCCAACGACTTTGCCATGGGCGAGGCTCATGGCTTGGAGAAGATCAACATCTTTGACGAGCATGCCCGCGTGGTGGAAGGCTACGGCGAATTCTCCGGCATGGATCGCGATGAGGCCCGCACCGCCATCCTGGCGTGGTTCGAAAACCACGGCCTGTTAGATCACGTGGAAGACCACGAGCATTCGGTCATGCACTGCTACCGCTGTGACACCACGCTGGAGCCTTGGCTCTCTGAGCAGTGGTTTGTGGCGGTGGACAAGCTCAAGGGCCCGGCCACAGAGGCTGTGACCTCCGGCGCCATCACCTTCCATCCCGCCCGTTGGGAGCAGACCTACCTCACCTGGATGGACAATGTCAAAGACTGGTGCATCTCCCGCCAGCTGTGGTGGGGCCACCGCATCCCGGTGTTCACCTGCCAGGACTGTGGCTGGGAAGACGCTTCCATGGACGACATCGAGGTATGCCCCAAGTGCGGCAGCCATCATGTGGTCCAGGACCCCAGCGTGCTGGACACCTGGTTCTCCTCGCAGCTGTTCCCCTTCGCCACCCAGGGCTGGCCGCAGCATCCTGAGGGGATGGAGGGCCACTATCCCACCAAGGCCCTGGTGACCGCCCGCGACATCATCGCGCTCTGGGTGGCCCGCATGGTGATGAGCTCGCTCTACTTCACCGATCAGATTCCCTTCGAAGACGTGGTCATCTACGCCACCATCCTGGCCAAAGACGGCAGCCGCATGTCCAAGTCCAAAGGCAACGGCGTGGACCCCATGGACCTCATGGCCAAATATGGCGCAGACGCCATGCGCCACAACCTGCTCACCCTCATCACCAACAACCAGGACGTGCGCTTCGATGCCGAGTTCGACAAGAAGACCGGCGAGTTTACCGGCAGCCCTCGCACCGAGCAGGCCCGCGGCTTTGTGACCAAGATCTGGAACGCCAGCCGCTTTGTGCTCATGAACCTTGAGGGCTACGAGCCTGGCCAGCCCACCGCTGCCACCGCCGAGGACGCCTGGATGCTCTCTCGCCTGGCCAAGATCGTGGACTCCGCCACCCGTGCGCTGGACGAGTATCGCTTTGGCGACTATGCCCGCGACCTGCAAGCCTTCTTCTGGAACGACTTCTGCGACTGGTACGTGGAGCTGTGCAAGGGGCGCCTCAACTCCGACAATCCTCAGGTGCGCCTGGCCGCCCAGCGCAACCTGGTCTACACCCTGGACGTCTCGCTGCGCCTGCTGCACCCGGGCATGCCTTTTGTGACCGAGACCATTTGGGACGCCCTGCCCGCCTCTGGCTTGGACCTCTATGAGGCTGCCGATGCGCCCTCCCTCAAGCCAGCCCATGAGGGCCGATTCTTGATGATGAGCCTCTGGCCCGATCCTTCGCTGGTGGCTGAGTTCATGAATGACGAGGCAGAGGCAGATTTCGACATCGCCAAGCGCCTCATCTCTGGCCTGCGCTCCATCCGCGCCCGTTATCGTCTGTCTCCTCGCGAGGCGGTGGATGTGGTGGTGAAGGCAACCCCTCAAGAGTCCGCTCGCCTGGAGGCCCAGCGCGACTTCATCTCCAAGGTGGGCTTTGTCACTTCGCTCACCGTTGGCGAGCATGTGGAAAAGCCTGGCTCCTCGGTCTCTCTGGTAGATCCAGACTTCGAGGCCTATGTGCAGCTCGAAGGGCTTATCGACTTTGGTGCCGAGGCCAAACGCCTGGAGAAAGAGATAAAGAAGGCCACCGGCGAGCTGGCGGGTATCGAGAAGACCCTGTCAAACCCCGGCTTCATTGCCAAGGCCGCCCCGGAGATCGTCGAGGCCAAGCAGGCCCGCAAGGCTGAGCTGGAGGCCACTTTAAGCCGCCTTACTGCACAGCTGGAGGATCTCTCCCAGTAGCACTGCGCTCCATCAGACTGCCAAGCGCCTCGTAGGCTTGCCTGCAGGGCGCTTTTTCTAGGGAACCCCTTCGGCGTTCAGGTATTATGTACACGATTGCACAGGGAGTTGTCTGGGATTGGGGGCAGCCTCATGGCCACCATCAAAGATGTCGCAAAGATCGCCGGTGTGAGCAGCGCCATGGTGTCCCGCTACTTGAACGATGGCTATGTGGCTGCCGAGAAGCGCCCCCTCATCGCTGCAGCCATCAAGGAGTGCGGCTATCGACCGTCGCAGCAGGCCCGCAACCTGCGTCGAGGCCGCTCCAAGCTGGTGGGTGTGGTGGTCCCCCGCATCAACTCTGAGAGCGTGGCCCGCATTACTGCCGGTATAGAGCAAGGGCTTTCTGCTGCCGGCTACCAGATGCTTCTGGCCAATACCGACAACGACCCTCGACTAGAGCTCGATTATCTCGAGCTTTTTGCCGCTTACCCTGTGGATGGCCTCATCTTGGTGGGCACCACGGTAGATCAAGCCCACAGGGACTTCTTTGAGCGCTGCCAGGTGCCTGCAGTAGTGGTGGGGCAGCGCTATGAGGGGGTCAGCTGTGTCCTCCAGGATGACTTTGGAGCAGCTCGCAGCCTCGCGGCAAAGCTCGCAGCCGCAAAACCTGGCGCGCGCTTCGCCTATCTGGCAGTGGATCCCCAGGATGAGGCGGTAGGCGTTTCTCGGCTGCAGGGCTTTATGGAGGGGCTTGCTCAGCGGGGCGCCTCGCTGGACCCCGCCTTCGTCAAGCGCTGCGAGTTCTCCTCAGAGTCTGGTCTTCAGGCCACCCGGCAGCTGCTGGATGAGGCAGTTGCTGCTAAAACTAATATCGATTACATCTGCTGCTCCACCGATCTCATTGCCGCAGGCGCACTTCGTGCGGTAGGAGAGCGGGGCTTGTACCAGGGAGAATCAGCCGTCATCGTGACGGGGTTTGGTGACAACCAAGTGGTGTCCATGCTTACCGGCGGCATTCCCACCGTGCACTTTACCTATCGTACCAGCGGCAAAAAGAGCGCAGAAATGCTTATTGAGCAGCTAGAACATCCTGACGTGTTGCCAGCGAGCATCATAATGGGCTATCGCGTGGTAGGTCTATAGCCATCAATAGCGATATCAAAGAAGCGCCTGGGCGAAAGATGCTTCCGAGTGCAAGCGCCAAGCGAGAGACATCAACCGTTTGTCCTCTAATAACTACCGTTGGCGGGACGGAAAGACAAAAATGAGGCTACTTGCCGTCGTTATGTATGAAAACGTTTACAGTACCTAATCAAGAGACAGGGCAGCATCGGGGGTTGCCCTAAGAGAGAAAGGGTTGGGTATGGACTACGCCAAATCCGCCAAAGAGGTGTTGGAGCTTGTGGGAGGGCCTGCCAATGTGGCGTCGGCCGCTCATTGCGCCACCCGTCTGCGCCTGGTCATCGCTGACAACTCGAAGGTGAACAAGGAAGCCATCGAGGACGTCGAGGGCGTCAAAGGCGTATTCGAAGCTCAGGGCCAGCTGCAGATCATCTTTGGCACCGGCACGGTAAACAAGGTCTACGACGAGTTCGTGACCGCCGGCGGCATTGCCGGCGCCTCCAAGGCCGAGGCCAAAGAGGCTGCTGCAGCCAAGCAGAATCCCCTTATGCGCGGCATCAAGCTCTTGGGCGACGTCTTTGTGCCCATCATCCCGGCCATTGTGGCCTCCGGCTTGCTTTTGGGCATCATGAGCACGGTGAACTTCATGGCGGCCAACGGCTTCATCCAGCTGGACGCCACCAACGAGTTCTACGTGGTGGCAAACCTGGTGTCTTCCACCGCATTCACCTTCTTGCAGGTGCTCATTGGCTTCTCGGCTGCCAAAGCCTTTGGCGCCAACCCCTTCCTCGGCGCGGTTATGGGCGCCCTGATGATCCACCCCAGCCTGGAGAGCGCCTATAATCTGGCCGAGCTCTCGGCTCAGGGGGCGGTGCCTCAGCAACCCATGCTCTTTGGCCTCATTTCGGTGGACTGGATGGGTTATCAAGGCCACGTGATCCCCATCGTCATCGCCTGCGCCATCCTGGCCTTCCTCGAAAAGCGCCTGCACAAGGTGGTTCCCGAGGCTGTCGACCTCTTTGTGACCCCTCTGGTCTCCGTCTTTGTGAGCGCCTATCTCACCCTGGGCTTTGTGGGGCCGCTCTTCGTAGTGCTTGAAAACGCGGTGCTGGGCGCCGTTCAGTGGCTCATCACGCTGCCCTTTGGCTTGGGCGCCTTGGTGGTGGGCGGCTTCTACGCGCCTACGGTGGTTACCGGCCTGCATCAGATGTATACCGCCATCGACCTGGGCCAGCTGGCTTCCTACGGCGTCACCTACTGGCTGCCCATTGCCAGCGCCGCAAACATCGGCCAAGCGGCTGCCTGCCTGGCAGTCTCCGTCAAGACCAAGAACCCCAAGGTCCGCGGCCTGGCGTTCCCCGCTGCCCTCTCTGGATTCATGGGCATCACCGAGCCGGCCATCTTTGGCGTGAACCTCCGCTATTTCAAGGTCTTTGTGGCTGGCTGCATCGGAGGCGCGGTGGGCGCCCTCATCTGCTCGCTCACCGGCCTGGCCGCAGCAGGCACGGGCGTCACTGGCCTCTTTGGCATCCTGCTCTGCCTCAACATGCCTTTGCAGTACATCATTATGTTCGCTGCCACCGCTGCTGTGGCCTTTGGCCTCTCCTTCATGCTCTATGCCGATGAGCCCCAGGCTGCCAAAGTGGCCCCTGCTGCCGAGAAGAGCTCTCCTGAGCCGGCTGGTACCTCTCAGTTGGATGCCGCTCCTCAGATGCATGCCGCAGAAACCCTGGTAGCCCCTCTGGCGGGATCGCCCATCGCTGCCCAAGAGATTCCCGACCCCACCTTTGCCGCCCAAATCCTGGGGCCCACGGTGGCTATCGAGCCTGGCGAGATCGATCGCTCGGCAGTGGTGGCCCCCTGCGACGGTGTGGTCACCACAGTGTTCGATACGGGGCACGCCGTGGGCATCACCAGCGACTCTGGCGCCGAGATCCTCATCCACGTAGGTGTGGACACCGTCAAGATGGCAGGTCGCGGCTTCTCCAAGCGCGTCGCAGAAGGCCAGCGCGTGGCTGCCGGGGACTTGCTGCTAGACGTGGACTTTGCCGCTCTGCGCCAGGAAGGCTATCCCACTACCACCATGATGATCGTCTCCAATGCCGACGACTTCGAAGTGGAATGCCGCGAGCTCATGGACTCTGTGGAGCCCGGCAAGAGCTCTGTCATGGACCTCGCTCGCAAAGGATAAGGCGCACCCATGTTGCTTCAAACCTCACCGACTCCCATCGCCACGCGCACTCACGGCCCTTGGGCGCAGCACTTCCATCTCATGCCTCAGGCAGGTTGGCTCAACGACCCCAACGGCCTCTGCCAAAAGGACGGCGTCTTTCATGCCTACTTCCAAAACTCTCCTGACCAGGTAGAGGGAGGCCTCAAGCACTGGGCACACGCCACTAGCCGCGATCTGGTGCGATGGGAGTCAGATGGGGTGGTGCTGTCCCCTGACACCCCCTATGATGCCCAGGGCGTCTATTCTGGCTCTGCGCAGGTCCACGACGGTCGAATTTGGGCCTTCTACACAGGCAACGTCAAGCATGCGTCTCGCGATGGCGCCCACGATTACGTGACGAGCGGCCGAGACTCCAACGTCTTGTTGGCTACCAGCGCCGATGGCTCTCGCTTTGGCCCCAAGCAGCTGCTCTTGACTCCCGCCGACTACCCGTCTCACCTCACCTGCCACGTGCGCGATCCCAAGGTCTTTGCCAGCCCCTATGCTCACGGCCCTGCCTACCTCATGCTGCTGGGCGCCCGCGCCAAGGGCCCAGACCGTGCCCATGACCTAGGCGAGCTTCTGGTCTTTGGATCGGACGACCTCACCCACTGGCGCTTGGAAAACCAGGTCGTCTCTGCAGAGCCCATGGGCTACATGTGGGAGTGCCCGGATTTTCTCGGCCTGGGCGCCACCCCTGCCACCAGTGCCGAGAACCGCTGTCCCCAAGAGATGCCGCTCAACCTGCTGTCGGTGAGTCCTCAAGGGTTGGAAGGCCCTGAAGCGGGCTCCAATGTCTATCCCAGCGGCTACATGGCCTTTGAGGGGTCTTTGGTGGGCTCCTATGAGCTGGGTCGGTTCCATCTCTGGGACGGCGGGTTCGATTTCTACGCGCCCCAAACTTTCATGGCCCAGGATGGGCGGCGCATCCTCATTGGATGGATGGGCGTGCCCGACTGCCCCCAGCACCGCAACCCCACCGTCTCCTGTGGCTGGCAGCACTGCTTCACGGTGCCTCGCGAGGTGGTCGCCGATGGCGCACAAATATTCCAGCGCCCGGTGCGCGAGCTCTACGAGTATCGCGGCTCGCTCTGGTTGGGGGAGGGGAGTCTGCAGGCAAGCGGCGTACCCTGCTTTGATCTGGAGATATCGGGCATCGTTGATTCTCAATGCACGGTGACTGTGGCCGGTGGCCTCGAAATCTCCTACGACCAAACCTCCCATGAGATCGTGGTGGGTTTTAAAGACCGGTCGGCTGAGTCTTTGGGAGGGGGCCGCGGCGAGCGCCGGCTTGCCGCCCCCGCTCTCGCCTCCCTGCGCATCCTGGGGGACGCCTCTTCTGTGGAGGTCTTTTGCAATGGGGGAGCCCAGGTCTTTTCTAGCCGCTACTATCCGCGCAGCTATTCGGTGCAGGCGAGTGCTCCTAAGGCCGCCATCCGCTGCTGGCAGCTGGATGTCTAAGGCCCGCCAGCGTTGCTTTCGGGTGGCCTGTAGACCGTTGATCCCAAGGCAAATCAGTCCCCACCAGCGGCTCCTGTGATTCGCGGCATTCTCAACGCCGTTCAGGGCATTTATAGGATTTGTACTACCCTGTGGAAATTGTATCGTTATAAACTGCTAAGCAACGCGCTCCCAAATATCACGAGCGCATCTGCAACCGCGTCGAACCCCTGTGATACGTAAAGAGCGATGCTCTGCGAACCGCCTAGGAATGGAGGCCCTATGACCGAGAAAAGCACCCTTCGCATTGGCTGTCTTGAGGCTGGCGGCACCAAGATGGTGATGGCTGTGGCTACCCCTGAGGGCATGATCCTCGAGCGTGAGGAGATTCCCACCAAAGACCCCGCCACCACGGTCCCCGCCATTGTCCAGTGGTTTTCTGAGCGCTCCATCGATGCGTTGGGCGTAGGCGCCTTTGGTCCCACCGGCGTCGATCCCAACTCCGACACCTATGGCTGGATCCTGGAGACCCCCAAGACTGCCTGGCGCCACTACGACTTTTTGGGCGGCCTCTCCGCCCTTGATGTGCCGATGGGTTACGACACCGACGTCAACGCCGCCTGCCTAGGGGAAGCTACCTATGGCATTGCCAAGGGTCTCGACACCGTGGTCTACATCACCATTGGCACCGGCATTGGCGCCGGCGTGCTTGCAGGCGGCAAGCTGCTCCATGGCATGCTTCACCCCGAGGCCGGCCACATCCTTTTGCGCAAGCGCTCCTACGACACAGGCGCCTCTGTGTGCGCCTACCACGACTCCTGCTTCGAGGGCCTGGCTTCTGGCCCCTCCATCGAGCAGCGCTGGGGCGCCAAGGGTTACGAGCTTGCCGACAAGGCCGAAGTCTGGGAGCTAGAGAGCGACTATATCGCTGAGGCACTGGTGGACTACGTGATGGTCTATTCTCCCGAGCGCATCATCTTGGGCGGCGGCGTCATGAAGCAAGAACAACTCTTTGACCTGGTGCGCAACAAGTTCACCGAGCTGCTTAACAACTACATCTCAACCCCGCAGGTAAAAGCCGTGGACAGCTATATCGTGCCTGCTGGGTGCAATGGCGATCAGGGGATCCTGGGATGCTTGGCGCTGGGCGTCGCAGCGCTGGAACAGTAGGGAGGCTCGCAAGAAAGGGGCCGGAAGCCCTCTGAAAAAGTACTGCATTAGTGTCATAAATAAAGTATCTAATGAAGTGCAATAAGTGGATTTATGAGTCTATGAGTTTGTCGCATTGATTGAATGTGCTGCATCTGCTGCAAAAAAGTAGCAGATGCAGCACATTAAAAGTAGCAGATGCAGCACATTTTTAGAGGGAAAGATAGGGCTTTGCAGCGTGGCGCCGTTCCCTCTGCTATTCCGGTCCACCGCCGCCCTAAGTAATGTTGATGTTATGCAGCTCGGCGCGCGATCCCACATTGCGCGAAATCGAATACTCGAATGGCAGGCCGGTGTCCACAAAGCCGATCTGTTCGATCTCCAAGAGGGGAGAGTCCTCTTCGATCTCAAGCCATTGGGCTTCTTCGAGAGTGGCGGGCACGGCACGGATGATCCGGTGAAAGCTGGAGAGGTGCAATCCTAAATCCTGAGTAAGGTAGCGATAGATAGAGCCTTCCAAGTGATGGCGTTTGAGGCCGGGAATGAGCTCCAGGGGCATGTAGGTGTTCTCCACCACGATGGGAATGTCGTCTAGGCGACGTACGCGAATGTCGTGATAGGCGAAATCATCGGGGCCCATATCTAGGCGTTGGGCGATTTGCTCCGGGGGCACCACGATGGAAAACTCGATGATGTCAGAGCTGACTTTTTTATCTTGGAGCGCATATTCGTTGGTAAATCCCACAGATCGATCCGAGCGACCGGTGTAGAGGACGTCGCCGGCGTGCAGGTCGCTTTCTACACCCAACGCTTCTGGGGTGGTCTTCACATAGGTGCCAGAGCCGCGACGGCTAGAAACCAAGCCTTGCTCTGCCAAGATGTCAATGGCTTTGCGCACTGTGATTTTGCTCACACCATAGAGGTCGCAGAGCTCGACTACGGTGGGAAGGCGGTCGCCGGCTTTAAGGCTGCCATCCAAAATAGATCCTTGAATATCTGTGGCAATGTCTTCGTATTTAGACATGATTCATCACCTTGACCTCGATAAATAGCGGTCAGTCGTTCACATCATAGGATAGATGAGAAATTAGAGCGCGTTCCTTACAAATTGAGTATAGATACCGTTTATAGGGGATATGAGACCGCTCGCCGGGAAGCTCCGTAGAAATGGGGCTGTAAGATCGCTATGCCAATTATTAGAGCGCTACAATGCATATCAAGAAACGGGACGCATCTATAATAAGAACGATATAAATATCAATCCCTGTAGATGCAATCACCAATAAGCGCAGGCAGTGCACTTATTCTTTGCAAGTGGTAGTCCTGTCTGCTTGCCTCGGGTGCAGTATCGCTAGCCTGCCTTATCGACGCCAAGGAGCACGCATGAGCAACCCCACCCTGCCTCAAGACTTCTTTTTGGGTGCGGCCTTCTCGGGTCCCCAAACAGAGGGCCGATGGGCCCAAGACGGTAAATTGGAGAACCTCTGGGACACCTGGTCCATAGAGAATATCGACGATTTTTATAACAAGGTGGGCTCCTACGTGGGCAATGACTTCATGACCATGTATGAGGGCGACCTCAAGCTCTATAAAGAGACGCTGGGTCTCGATTCTGTGCGCACCTCCATCCAATGGAGCCGCTTCTTGGATGAGAACGGCGAGATCAATCCCGCAGGCGCCGAGTGGTACCACCGTCTCTTTGCTGCCGCCAAGGCCGCCGGTATCGAGATGTTCGTGAACCTCTACCACTTCGATATGCCCACCTACCTCTTCCGCCGCGGCGGCTGGGAGAACCGCGAGGTAGTGGATGCCTACGAGAACTACGTGCGCAAAGCCTTTGCAGAGTTCGGCCAGGAAGTGCGCTGCTGGTTCACCTTCAATGAGCCTACGGTGGAGCCCGAGCAGCGCTACCAGGAAGGCAATTGGTGGCCCTTCATCAAGAACTTCAACCGTGCGCGCACTGTGCAGTACAACATCTCCATTGCCCATGCCAAAGGCGTGCAGGCCTTCCGCGAGGCACAATCTGCCGGTCTCATGCTTCCCGATGCCCGCATCGGCCTTATCAACGCCTTCATGCCTCCCTATACCAAGGAGAACCCCTCTGAGGCAGACCTCGAGGCGGTGCGCATGACCGACGGCATCAACAACCGCTGGTGGCTTGACCTGGTCACCAAGGGCCGGCTTCCCCAGGACGTGGTGGAGACCCTTTCTGAGCGTGGCTGTGCGTTGCCTGTGCGCCCTGGCGACGATGAGATCTTGGCCCGCGGCACCGTGGATTGGCTGGGTGTCAACTACTACCAGCCCACCCGCGTGCAGGCGCCTTCCCGCGACGTTGACGAAGCCGGATGCCCGGTCTTTGCAGACAAGTACGTCTGGCCTGACGCCGTCATGAATGAGAGCCGCGGCTGGGAGATCTATCCCAAGGGCATCTACGACTTTGGCATGACTGCCGCCCGCGATTATCCGGACCTGGAGTGGTTTGTCTCCGAGAACGGCATGGGCATCGAGGGCGAGTACAAGAATCGCGATGAGGCCGGCCAAATCCAGGATGACTACCGCATCGATTTTGTACGCCAGCACCTCACCTGGATCGCCAAAGCCATCGAGGACGGCGCCCATTGCGTGGGCTACCACTACTGGGGCGCCATAGACAACTGGTCCTGGAACAACGCCTTCAAAAACCGCTACGGCTTCATCGAGGTAGACCTCATGGAAGGCTACCAGCGAGTTCCCAAAAAGTCCGCCGCCTGGCTTTGCGAGGTCGCAAAGACCCACGTGATTTCTTAGAGGCTGCGAGCTTAGGAGGTAGGGGCTTCTTGGCACCCCCTTCTTGCCGAGAAGCCCTTCACCTCGCCCTCCCCGCTCTAAACCGCGTCGGAAAGATTTTAGGGCGGTCTGTTTGGCTTTTGAGCCCCTGGCGGCGCCATCCGGGTTGGGGGCTTTGAAGAGTTAGTGCATTATAGAGAGACTAGGAGAACCCATGGCTAACGAAAACGGGCAGTCGTTCCTCGACAAATTTGCCGAGGTATCTGCCAAGGTAGGCAATCAGGTGCATCTGCGCTCCCTGCGCGATGGCTTTGCCACGATCATGCCTATCTATATTCTGGCCGGCATCGCAGTGCTCATCAACAATGTTGTGTTTCCTCTCTTTTTAGCCGATGGTTCTGCTGAGCTGGCAGCTGCCCAGTATTGGGGAAACGCCATCACCCAAGGCACGCTGAGCTTCGCTGCCATCCTGCTCTGCGGCGTTATCGGTTACTGCTTCGCCAACAACAAGCGCTTTGGCAACGCCATCGCCTGTCTGGTGGTGTCCATCTGCTGCCTGGTGATCATGTTCCCTCAGTCAGTGACCACCACCGTCGCCAATCTCACCTATGCCACCAGCTCGGGCGAGGTTGCGGCAGGTGTGGAGACTCTGGAGTCCGCTGATCTGGCCACCACCCTCAACCTGGCGGCAGACACCAACTTCGATACTGCCGTCACTGGCGTCATCTCCACCTCCAACACCGGCGCCAACGGCCTGTTCGCCGCCATCATCGTGGGCCTTCTGGCCACCACCTTGTTCATCAAGGTTTCTAGCATCGAGAAGCTCAAGATCAACCTGGGCGAAGGCGTCCCCCCTGCAGTAGGCAAGTCTTTCAACGTGCTCATCCCTCTGCTGCTCACCCTTTCCCTCTTTGGCCTCGTGGCTGCCATCTTGAACGGCATCTGGGGCACCAACCTCATGGAGATCATCGCCACTGGTGTGGCTGCGCCGCTCAAGGGCGTCATGAACGCGGGCCCCTTGGCCGTCGTCATCATCTACACCGTGGCAAACCTGCTCTTCTGCCTAGGCATCCACCAGTCCACCATCTCCGGCGTACTGGCTGAGCCCATCCTCACCGTCCTCATCGTCGAGAATATGGCCATGTATCAGGCCGGCCAGGTCATTCCCGCCGACCACTACATGAACATGCAGATCGTCAACTCCTTCGCCCTTATCGGAGGCTCTGGCTGCACCTTCATGCTGCTGCTCGACACCTTCCTGTTCTCCAAGAACAAGGCTTCCCGCGACATCGCCAAGCTCTCTATCCTGCCTGGCATCTTCAACATCAACGAGCCTGTGATCTACGGTTACCCCATCGTCTACAACATCCCGCTGATGGTGCCCTTCGTCTTGCTGCCCGACATCTTCATTGCAGCTACCTATGGCCTCACCTGCCTGGGCTGGATCTCTCCCTGCGTCGTCCAGGCCCCCTGGACCACCCCTCCCGTGCTCTCCGCGCTGTTCTCCACCGCCTTTGACTGGCGTGCCGCCGTCTGGCAGGTCATCGAGATCGGCATTGGCATGGCGGTGTGGCTGCCCTTCATGCACATCTCCGAACGCACCGCTGCCAAGCAGCTGGAGATGCAGGACGCTGCCTAAACCCTGCGCTGGAATCTCTTGCGCCAACCCCGCTCTATCCCTCGCTTGAACTCTGTGTTTGGATCCCGCTCGCACTCCTAGGGAAGGGGAGACGGCGACCGGACGCCGTCTCCCCTGCGGGAGTCGTCCACAGGGCGATCTCCTAGGAGTACTTTGATTGCAAGGTTATTTGAGCGCTATTAAATAACTTTGCAGCAGGTGGTTTGCGGCAAGGCCTAAGGCACGCCGATTCAGGAGGCCTTGCGATGTGTCACCCAAAGCTTGTCGCTACAGGCTTTGGCCCTAGAAGTCGAGGCGGATGCCTCTCAGCCCAAAGGAGACCTCAATGAAGAAGATCATGCTCGTCTGCAATGCCGGTATGTCCACCTCCCTGCTGGTGCAAAAGATGCAGGCCGAGGCCAAGAACCGTGGCCTGGACGTGGAGATCGAGGCTCGTCCCATGGCCGAGGCCATGGAGAACATCGACTCCGCTGACATCCTGCTGCTTGGCCCCCAGATTGGCTACGCCAAGGGCGACTTCGAGAAAGCCGTGGACGGCGCCAAGCCCGTCGAGGTCATCGCCATGGTCGACTATGGCCGTATGAATGCCCCCAAGATCCTGGACGCCGCCCTAGCCGAGATCTAGTCCATCATTTGCTACCTGCTGCCACCTAATGAGGAGACCTGCCGCATCATGGAAGATATGAACGAGCTCCAACTCACCTGCTTCGAGATCATCAGCTACGTGGGCACCGCCAAGTCTTGCTTTGTGAACGCTATTGCCAAGGCTCGTGAAGGCGCTTTTGACGAGGCCGCCAGCCTCGTAGACGAGGGCGACAAGGCCTTTGCCCAGGGTCACGACGTGCACCTTAAGCTGCTCCAGGCAGACGCTGCCGGCGAGCGCGAGCCTGACGCACCGTTGATCCTTCTGCATGCTGAGGACCAGATGGCCGGCACAGAGACCGTGCGCATCATGGCCACCGAGTTCATCGCGCTCTATAAGCGCTTGGACGGCGTGACCGACTAACAAGGTCTTATGCGCCTGCTCCCAGCACCTCGCGTCTGCCCTCTGTGCTACCCCCTTTTGCTGTGCCTGGTGATGGCGCTCGTGCTATACCGCCATCATCAGCTGCCGAGAAGCCCTTGCGCTTAGGCGTAGGGGCTTCTTTTTGGCTGCAGGTAGGGCGGCGCTGTGGCTTTGAGCGTCTCATCCTGATTCGACGAGGGCAGCCGGCACCACTATCATCTGTGCCATGACTTTTTTAGATGATGCGTCCTCTTACACCTATAACCAGCAAGTAGCACCTGTGACAACCAGTTGCGCTAAAGCCTCGCTGCGCCGCGAACTGTTGCGTGCACGAGAAGCGCTGTTGCCTCAAGAGCGCGCTTTAGAGCAGCAGGCCGTCCAGCAGCAGCTGGAGGCGTTGCCCCAATGGCAGCAAGCTTCCACTATCTGCGGCTATGCTGCCATGGGCGCCGAGGTCTCCTGTGACGGTCTGCTCGATGGCGCTCTAACCGCAGGCAAGCGCGTGCTGTTGCCCCGATGCGTCCCTGGTCGCAAGCTCGCTTGGCACCAGGTAGATGTTGGATGGCGCAACCGGTTGCATATCCATCCCTACGGCATGGGAGAGCCGGACCCTGTCCGCTGCCTGCTTGTGGACCCTGCGGCGCTATCTCCTCAAAGGCTCCTGATCATCCTGCCCGCAGTGGGGCTCGATCCGCATACCGGAGGCAGGCTAGGTTATGGAGGGGGCTATTATGACCGCTTCCTCTCCTCACTGGATGCAGAGGTGTTTACCGTAGGCATTGGCTATAAATGCCAACTGGTTGCCCTATCAAATCTGTTAGAGCCTACCGACGTGCCCCTTCGCGCCGTCGTCTCCTCTGACGGTTGCTCTATAACTCCTCATCCCAAGGAGATCTCATGAATCACGAAACCGCTCCCAGCTATCCCTACCGCATCCCCTTCGATGTGGAGCCCATGAACTATTCGGAGGCTCTGGACCATCTGGCCCATATCGTGCGGTTGGGAATCTGCCCCATGCTCGAGACCGTGGTGGAGATGCTGGATGAGCTGGGGCGCCCGGATGCCTGCTACGACATCCTCCAGATCGCGGGCACCAACGGCAAGACCTCCACTTCCCGCTACACGGCGGCAATCCTGGCGGGCGAAGGCTTTCGCTGCGCGCTCTACACCTCTCCTGAGCTGGTGCATTATACCGAGCGCATGGAGATCGCCGGCGCCCCCATCGCCCCCGGCGCCTTTGGGCTCTCCATCGCGGCGGCCTGCGAGGCTGGCCGCCGAGTCAACGCCCGCCGCCAGGCTACCGGCCAGCGCCCCTACGACATCACCGAGTTCGACACCCTCACCGTCGCCGCCTGCGTCGCCTTCGCCCTGGCGGAGGTCGACGTTGCGGTCCTCGAGGTGGGTCTTGGCGGTCGCTGGGATGCCACCACGGCAACGCACCCTCAAGTCACCGCGGTGACCGGCATTGGCTTGGATCACACCCATATCCTGGGTGACACCCTGCCAAAGATCGCTGCCGAGAAGGCCGCCATCATCAAGTCTGGCCAGTCCACAGTCCTAGGGACCGGAACCCAGCAGCCTCAGGTGGCAGAGGTGCTTCTTGATCGTTGCCGCGAGCAAGGGGTTGCGCCCACCTTGGTGCGGCAGGCAGCTCCCCAGGATTGGGACGCCTTCGTGAGCAGGGGAGAGGCGCCGGCGCCAGCGCCAGCAGAATCGCTTCCCCAAGAAGCTTCGCTTCCTCATGCGCTTTTCACTCTTCGCCATGCCCCTTCCGCGCTGGCAGACGCCCTTGAGCTGGATCTTGTTACTCCTCGCGCCGCCTACCGAGGCCTCGCTGCACAAAAGCCCGGCTATCAAGCCCAAAACATCGCCTGCGCTGCCGCCATCGCCGAGGCTTATCTGCAAAAGCCCCTGAACGCCTCTGCCCTTGTGGGCTCGGTGGCCAGCTGCCCTACCCCCGGGCGCTTCCAAGTGCTTCGAAGCGACCCCCTGGTACTGGTGGACGCGGCACACAACCCCCAGTCCATCGAGGCGTTCTTGGCAGCCGTCCGCGCCATAGAGCCCCAGGCAGACAAACGTCCGGCGCTCTTGTGCGCCGTCCTTGCCGATAAAGACACCTCGGGCATCGCGCGCCTTTTGGCTCCAGAGTTTCCTGCCGTCTATGTATGCCAGACCTCCTCGCCCCGAGCGCTGCCCGCCCCAGAGCTCGCCCAGCTGTTTCGCCAGGCAGGCGCCCAGGTAGCGGGGACATTTGACAGCGTGAAACAGGCGCTCGACGCCACGGCGGCCATCGACGTG
This sequence comes from Olsenella sp. KGMB02461, assembly GCF_012584445.1. Classification (GTDB taxonomy): domain Bacteria; phylum Actinomycetota; class Coriobacteriia; order Coriobacteriales; family Atopobiaceae; genus Leptogranulimonas. Next base: position 691,174 of record NZ_JABAHI010000008.1, on the reverse strand, counting down.
GCGGCCACCGGCTCCATCACGTTGGCAGGCGAGGTGGCAGGGTTTCTCGGCAAGGAGGAGTAGAACTTAAAGCTACCTTGCGAAATCGTCACTATGATGGCCGTGGAATGACGGTGACGATGGGGCGAGGGGCGAAGGCATTCGGTACAATGGGCCGTAATGGCAAAACGCCGGGTCTTTAGGCCTGGCGTTGCACGGATCTACCATCGCGCTCTAATTGGACCAAAAGGAGCTAGTTCATGCGAGATTTGCTCGATCAACTCATCACGCCCGAGGTACGCATGGTGCTGTACCTGCTGTTGGCTTGCGTGGTCATGCTCTATATGCTCTCCATCGTCTACGTGATACGCGATGCCCAGCGCCGCGGGGCAGAGCCCTGGTGGCTGTGGGCTATTATCTCGGTGGTGCCCATCGTGGGCCTTCTGGCCTACGTGATCCTGCGCCCCAGCTCCTACCTGGTGGATCGCGAGGAGCAAGACCTGGACATTGCGCTGCGCGAGCATCAGCTTTCGCACTATGGAATCTGCCCCAAGTGCGGTACGCCCATCGACCGCGACTTTATCGTGTGCCCCATCTGCAACACCCAGGTGCGCAACGTCTGCCCCACCTGCCACCGTCCGCTCAACGCAGACTGGAAGGTGTGCCCCTACTGCCGCACTCGCATCCAGTAAGAGGAAGGCTGCAGTGCCGCATTGCTCATCTAATGCTTGATTTGGAGGCCCGCTCGAACGCAGTGGGCCTTCTTTCTATAGAGGAGGACCAGCTATGCCTCGTGAGCCCATGGCCCAAAAACGCGAGCGCGCCGCGCTCATCGAAGAGCGCATGTTCGACTACTACGGGGAAGGCGCCTGTTCGCTGGATTATGACGACCCCTTTAGGCTCACGGTGGCGGTGGTGCTCTCGGCCCAATGCACCGATGCGGCGGTGAACAAAGTGACCCCCGCTCTGTGGGAGCGCTTCCCAACCCCTGCCGATCTTGCCGCCGCCTCCATCGAGGACATCGAGGGGATCATCAGACCCCTGGGCTTTTTCCGCGCCAAGGCAGCCAAGCTCAAGGGCTTGGCGCAGATGAGCGTGGCTCAATACGACGGCTCTGTGCCTCATGACATCGACGAGCTCCAACGCCTGCCCGGTGTGGGCCGCAAGACCGCCAACTGCGTGATGTGCGAGGCCTTCCGCGACCCTCAGGGCATCGCGGTGGACACCCACGTCTTCAGGATCGCCCACCGCCTGAAGTTTTGCGGCCCTGCCGCCAAAACTCCCGAGAAGGTGGAAGACGCTCTGCTGCGCCTCTACCCGCGCGACCAGTGGCTCTATATAAACCACCAGTGGGTCCACTTTGGCCGGGAGTTCTGCCGCGCTAAAAAGCCTCGCTGCTCTGAGTGCTTCATCTCCGATCTCTGCCCCAGCTTCCCGGAGAAGGACAGCGTCTAACCGCACACCTTGCGGCCACGCCAACTCCTGGCGGGTCTCAGCTCTGGGTTCGAGGGTAGGAACCCAAAGATAAACTGCGACCTACCAGGAGGCATCATGGCCAAGAAATCCCATAAGAATAAGGACGAAGAACAGGACATCGCGCAGCCCCAACTTGCCGAAAACCTACCCGTACAAGAAGAGGCGGATGCAGGGGCGCTTGCCGCCCAAGGCGCCGATTCTCATCCCCGGCTCACCCATGCCAACACGGATCCTGAGGAAATGGCTGTTTATCCCGCTGCCGAGAACCCCGTTGCCCCTGGACCCGTCTCCAACGAGCTTGCGGCGTATCTCATCCAACAATCCCAGGCCGCAGCCGCAACCCAGCAGCATCAGGCTCACGATCTTACTTCCACCGCCCATCACCTGATGATCGCTTCACCGCTTCTGGGCCTGCTTGCGGCATTCATTGCCGTGCCCTCTCTCATGGTCTTGGGCGTAACCTGGCAGTCTGTGTGCATGCTCTCCCTCTTTGCCTTGACGCTCATCCCTGCGAGCGCCGCGTTCCTGGTGGCCTCTACGGTTGCCGGCCAACGCATCGATGAGCCCATGGTCTTTCTGGACAAGCTCTTTGCGAGGGAAGATCTGGAGCACTCTGCGCCCCATACCAAGCTTGAGCTGGCTCAGCGCATCTATGATGCCGAGAAGGCCCGCCTCCAAGGGGTCGAGGCTCGCTTGGAGCGCCGCGAGCGGGTGCTCGCTGCCGTACGCATTCTGCTGATGATCTCTGCAGGCGCACTGGCTGTCTCGCTGGTGTTCATGCTAGTGCTGCTGATTCTTCAAATGGCGTAGAGCAGGCGGGGCGATGGGCCCAGGCATGCTTGACTAGTGCACTATGGGGTTTCTAGGCCTCAGAAAAATACCTACATTAGCTACGTTAATATGTAGATAATTAGCTACGTTAGCTACATATATGTTACTAATGCAGCACAAAATCAGAGGGCCGCAAGACCTTCTTTTGCTGCCGCCAAGCTTCTTCTCGCCAAACTCCCTCTTTCCAGTCGCGGGGCTCTTTCCTATCGTACAAGCCCCGCGGCGCGCCATAGCCGTTTCCCAACCAGCCCACTCATGGGCATTTCATGAGCAAAAGTTACCCCCGGTTACCTTATAAGTTCAGCCAGGGGTTGGTGGGTTTCTCGGCAACGGCGCTCTGCACCCTCGCGCTGCTGGGATCCTTTGGCCCCTGCGTGGCGCTGGCAAATCTGGGGGCCACCCTCCAGCAAACGTTGGCCGCCGGTAACCGAGTATTGGATATATTGGATGAAACGCCGCAGGTAGAAGAGGTGTCCGGGCAGCCCATCGTGCATTTTGACGGGGCGGAAGCTTCTGGGGTGACCTTTGACCACGGCGACGAATCGGTGGGCGAGCTGGGCGACAGCCTCTCCGGCGGAGAGCGCCAGCGCCTGGGCCTTGCCCGCGCCTTCCTCCACGATGCTCCTCTGCTGCTCTTGGACGAGCCCACCTCCAACCTGGACAGCCTCAACGAGGCGGTCATTCTCCAGTCACTGCGCCGCCAGCGCGGCCGGCGCACCGTGGTGCTGGTGTCGCACAGGGCCTCGGCTGCCGCCATCGCCGACGGCATCGTGACCCTCGACCAAGGAAGAGCCAGCTAATGCCTGTTACCCCCTCCACTGATCGCAAGATGCTCCATCGCCCTGCCGAGAAACCCCGCCATCCCCACAAGGCAGGTTCGCCTTCGTCCCAGCCGCTGGCAGCCATCGAGGCCAATCGCGAACGGGAGAAGCATGTGGTTAGAGAGATGATCGGTCTCTACTGCACCAAGAATCACCATGCGCACCCCGGAGAGCTATGTGAGGAGTGCGCCCCAGCTGGCTGACTATGCCTGCCGGCGCTCCGACAAGTGCCCCTTTATGGAGACCAAGACCTTTTGCTCCAACTGCACGGTGCACTGCTACAAGCCTGAGATGCGCACCCGTATTCGCGAGGTCATGGCCTTCTCCGGCCCTCCCATGCTCTTAGTGCGTCCGCTGATGGTCCTGCGCCATATGTGGGAGAGTTTGCGCGAGCGCCGTCGGCTGGCCAAGGTCGCCAAGGCTAAAGCGAGCGCTTTGAACATCGCTGCGGCCCAGTGTGTTGCTCCCACCTCTCCCTCTACCAAGATGTCAAAACTGTTCCGCAACCTTGACGCTCGCCATAATCTGAAGCCTGCCAGTTAGCGCGGGCCCCGAAGACAAGGATTGACTGCCATGAACATCAAGAAAGCTCTCTTTTGCGCCCTGGGCTGCCTGGGCTTGGTGTTGGGGTTCATCGGCGCGGTGTTGCCTTTGATCTCCGCATTTCCCTTTTTGCTGCTGGCGGCCTACTTCTTTGCGAGAAGTTCCCAGCGTTTGAACGATTGGTTCCTCTCCACCAAGCTCTATAAGAACAACTTGGAAGGCTATGTGAGCGGACGTGGCATGACCCGTCGCACAAAGATTCGAGTCATTGGCCTGGTCACCGCGCTTATGGGTTTTGGCTTCGCCATGATGGCACGCAAAGGCCTGGTGATTCCCTGCGCCATCCTGGCAGGTGTATGGGTGTTCCACATCGTGTACTTTGTGAAGGGCGTGAAGACAGCACAAGAGCCTATGAGCAATGCGACTGAGCCCCAGGCAGAAGCCGAGCCCCAAGCAGAAGTACTGGTGCTGCAGGAGGCCGAGGGTGCAGATCAAGGAATTGAAGGCTTGGAAGAGGCGTGTTAGAAGCGAGGGCATTAGAGGCTGCTATGTGAGAGAGGTGGGCATTGCGTCTTCTCTAAGACATTCAACTCTCAAGAGGGGTACCATGACCTGGAGCCGGCAGAGGGCCGGCCTATAGGAAAGGGTCGCACACAATGCAGCGAGGCATACTTACAAGCTTGGGCCACAGTTTCATGGCCGCCTGCGCGCATCCGGTGTGCGGCATCCCCACTCACACTATCTAGGCGCCACGGTACGGCTGCACAGGTCGCAGCCGTTCGGTGAGCGCCGTCTTCTCAGGGCCCAGGGCAACTCATGCCTGCATGAGCCCTATTTCGTCGTCCAACGGCCATTGTGAGGCCGAGAGATTAAAGGAGAAGTACCCATGTCCAATCAGATTTCTGTACAGCTGCCCGACGGCTCCGCTCGTGAGTTGCCTGCTGGCGCTACCGCACAAGACCTGGCCGCCTCCATTGGCGCAGGCCTGGCAAAGGCTGCGCTGGCCGCCAAGGTCAACGGTGCCCCGGTAGATCTGGCAACGCCCCTTCGTGACGGCGACCAGGTAGAGATTCTCACGCTCAAGAGCCCGGATGCCCTGCCTATTTTGCGCCACTCCTGCGCCCACATCATGGCAGAGGCTGTGAGCGAGCTCTTCTCCAACGTGGCGCTGGGCATTGGCCCCGACGTCGAGAACGGCTTTTACTACGACTTCCAAACGCCTGACCAGATCTCTTCCAACGACTTCGAACGTATCGAAGAGCGTATGCGCGCCATTATCCGCAAGGATGAGCCCTTCATGCGCGAGGTGGTCTCTCGCGACCAAGCCCAGGAGATCTTTGCCGACCAGCCCTTGAAACTCGAGCTCCTCGACGAAATTCCTGCCGAGGAGGACGTGACCATCTATCGCCACGGTGACCACATGGAGCTGTGCCGCGGGCCGCATGTGGTCAGTGCCGGCAAGATCCCCGCCGACTCCTTCGAGCTCCAAAAGGTGGCTGGCGCCTACTGGCGCGGCGATGCCAACAACGAGATGCTCCAGCGCGTCTACGGCGTCGAGTTCGCTACCAAGAAGGAGCTCAAGGACTACAACCATATGATGGAGGAGGCCAAGAAGCGCGACCACCGCATTCTGGGCCCCAAGCTGGGCATCTTCGAGACGCTGGACGAGGTGGGCCCCGGTCTGCCGCTGTTCTTCCCCAAGGGCGCCCGCGTGGTGCGCACCATGCAGGAATGGCTGCGCAAAGAGCTCTATCGTCGCGGTTACGAGGAGGTCATCACCCCGCACGTCTACAAGTCCGGTGTATGGAAGACCTCGGGCCATTACGACTTTTATAAAGAGAACATGTACTTCTTCAACGTCAACGAGGGCACCGACGACGATCCTCGCCTGTCCGAGTTTGGCGTGAAGCCCATGAACTGCCCAGGCCACGTGCTGCTCTATCGCTCCAACCTCCACAGCTACCGCGACCTGCCTTTGCGCTACTTCGAGTTTGGCACCGTCTATCGCCACGAGCTCTCGGGCGCCGTCAACGGCCTGTTCCGCGCCCGCGGCTTCACCCAGGATGACGCCCACGTCTTTTGCCGCGAGGATCAGGTGGTAGACGAGGTCGAGTCCATCATGGATTTGGTGGACCAGATCATGGGCACCTTCGACCTGCCCTACGAGTGCGAGATCTCCACGCGCCCTGCCCACTCCATCGGCACTGACGAGATGTGGGAGAAGGCCGAGTCCTTCCTCAAGGAGGCCCTGGAGAAGCGCGGCGTCCCCTATGACATCAACGAGGGCGACGGCGCCTTCTATGGACCCAAGATCGACATCAAGGTGAAGGACTCCATCGGCCGCACCTGGCAGTGCTCCACCATCCAAGTGGACTTCAACCTGCCCGAGCGCTTCGACCTCACCTACCGCACGGCAGACAACACCGTCGAGCGCCCCTGGATGCTCCACCGCGCCATCTTCGGCTCCATCGAGCGCTTCTTGGGCATCCTCATCGAGAACTACGCCGGTGCCCTGCCTCTCTGGCTGGCTCCGGTCCAAGCCGAGGTCATCCCCATTGCCGACCGTCACCTGGATTACGCCGAGGACGTCGCCAAGAAGCTCCGCGCCGTAGGCGGCCGCATCGAGGTGGACAGCCACTCCGAGCCCATGCGCGCCAAGATCGCCCGCGCCCAGGAGCAAAAGGTCCCCTACATGCTGGTAGTGGGCGACAAGGAAGCCGAGGACGGCACCGTCTCTGTCCGCGAGCGCACCGAGGGCGACCAGGGCACCATGAGCGTGGAAGACTTCACCAAGATCATCGCCGACGCCCAGGTCTAGCTCCTGCGCCCCTGCGCTTTGTGCCTCGGCGAGTGCCCTAAAACCCCTAGCGCGTCAATGCCAAGAAACTCGAGCCCACAGAAGCCGCAACGTCTCTGTGGGCTCTTTTTCGGCTTATAGGGCAAAAAACATGCTGTGAAAAGGGACGTTGACGCAGGTCAACGTCCCTTTTTTGGCGTTTAAATACGGAAGGCTCATTTGAACGCGGGGACTCAGACAGAGGGTGCGCTGTCAGAAGCCCTATAACCCCAGCTAAAGACAGTAGAATCGAGTCGTTACATCCAGGATTTGCAGGGCTCGATGAAAAAGGCGATCTGTGGGGTCTGCAGGACAAAGATGCAGAAGGTCGACAACGCTTGCGCCTACTAAGTACATTTCCTCCGGCATACGCCTACTAAGTACAATTTAATATGAAACCAACTCTGTGAGCTTGGGTGATGTAATACTTAAATAAAATAAGATGCAGATTTTGGGTAAAATCGGCCTCCTAAGTACTTAGTAGGCATGAATGCATGGGAAAGTGCTTAGTAGGCATGAAATGGCGCCCAGTTTTTTTGATGTGGTTGTAGGAGGGTTTGGAGATGCCTAAGGAGATCCTTGAGAAGATCGCTCATGTGGGTTAAGACGGTGCTTGCGTGTAAGTAGAACAAGTTCGCCTATACAAAAGAGGTAAGCGCTACTTTATAAAAGGGTTATTATATAACTATGCTACATTAGCTACGCTATAATGAAGCTATTGCAGTATAAATTCAGAGGGCAGTTAACCCCTACATCTTCAGCTTTTCATTAGTCCGCGCACTTACCGTCCTCTGACCCGCTCTGCTCTGTCCCTCAAAAACTCGCAGTTTCGCGACTTTTCGCCACCAATCCTGCAAGAAACCTGATACGGTGAAACAAGCCATTTCGTCGCGTTTCACCCTTCGCGCGAAATCGCGCTTCGCTATGCACTCTGGACTCAGGAAGGTCGCCTCTTTGATGAAGATCCTCTGCTTTGGCGAACCCGTGCTCAGGCTTTCGCCGCGTCCGCCTCTGATGCTCCATCAGGCCGACGAGCTCATGATGGCATTCGTGGGTTCCGAGGTTGTGGTGGCTAAGTCTCTGGCACTGCAGGGTGACGACGTGGCGATGGCTTCGGTCTTATCGTCGAATATCTTGGGCGATCGCTCCATCATGGAGATGCGCAAGTTTGGCGTGGATGTCTCGCGCATGCGCAGGGTCGACGCCCGTATGGCAGGTTATTACATCGAGCGTGGTGGCACCATGCGCCCAGATCGCATTCTCTACGATCGCGACGGCTCGGCTATGCAGTCGGCGCTTCGCGAAGAGTTTGATTGGGACTCGCTCCTCAATGGCGTCTGGTGCTTCTACTTTTCCGGCGTGGTGGCTTCAATCACTCCTGAGACCGGTCGTATTGTCGAAGACGCCCTCATCGCCTCCAAGGGTCGTGGCATACGCACGTTCTGCGATCTTAATTACCGCCGAGGAATGATCACCCCCGCTGCTGCGCGCAATCTCTGGGACAGGCTGCTGCCCTATATCGATGTGGTCTGCGGCTCTTTGGAAGATTACAGCAGCATCTGGGAGGCTGAGAGCTTCGATGGCTCTGACCGCCAGCGCGAGTCGGCCGCTGTCTCGCTCATGGATCGCTACAACCTTTTCTGCGTGGCCATGAATCGCCATATTGTGAATCCAGGTGCCATGCTGCAGGTGGCAGGCCTTATGGCAAACCCCGAGACCATCCATCGTTCGCTGTCCCACGAGGTTGCGCCCACAGAAATCTCTGGTTGCGGCGACGCCTTCAGCTCATCCATCGTGCATGGGTTGATCCACAATTGGGAGCCTCAGCACATCTTGGATTATGCGGTGACTCATTCGGCTTACAAGGCCACGGTGGAAGGGGAGCTCTCCTACGCCACCGAGCTCACCATCGAGCAGGCCTATGCCCGTGCAACTGGCAGCACTATCATTCGCTAGGCCTGTGGTGTCCTCGCTTCTGCTATTCGGTCTTCGCACACACCCCTAGGCGGCCTGAGGCTGATCTGGTAGAGGGGCGACGGCTTGCGCGGCGCTCTTGGCGGAGGCGACGGCTCGTCCTAAAACGCCCGAGAGCGCCGTGGCCACAATGGCGAAGCCCAGCAACGCGCCTAGGGCTGCCTGGGTTCCAAAGGCCTGGGCTAAAAGCCCGCCGCCACAGCTGCCCACCAGCGAAGAGAAGATGCTGTTGGTGTTGACTACTGCCAGGTTGCGAGACATGGCCTGGGCTCCCCAGGTCTCCGAGCACACATAGGTCATCATGATCACCGCAACGCCCCAGCAAAATCCGCAGCCAAGCAACGCGACGGTTTGGATGAGCAGGCTCTGGAAGACCATAGACAGCAGCATGAGTCCCTGGGCGGCCACCATACCCATTGAAGTCGCCCTAATGGTCACCGGCGCCCCAAACTTGTCGGCAAAAAAGCCACCGGCAAAGCGGCCCAGGCCCGAGCCCACGCTCACAAATCCAATGATCACTGCCGCGGCCATGGCGTCGGCTCCCAGCGACAAAGGCAGCTCGCGTCCCAATCCAGAGATTCCCATGCCTGTCCCACAAATGGTGAACAGCCACAGATACAGCAGCTTGAAACGCCTGTCTGCCAGCAAGGCTGCGAGCGGCCTCTTCTGAGCAGCGGCTTCGCGGGTTCCAGCAGCCTGGGGCTCTGATGGTTGCGAATCGCAAGCGCCCTCAGAGAGGCGAAAGGAAGGGGAGCGTTTCTCGGCAACGAAAAATGCCGAGAAGATCAACAGCCCCAAAAAGGCAATTCCCAGGAGCTGGAGCACCAGCCGCCAAGAGGCGATGCTGTAGCAGGCAGCCAGGGCAGGGCCCATGACAAATCCGCCCATGCCAAAGCCCATGAGGCCGATGCCTTGGGCAAGGCCGGTGTGGTCGGGAAACCAGCGGGTGATGGCGGGGAGGAGCACGTCGTAGGCGATGCCAATGCCAGCGCCGCCAATGACGCAATAGCATAGGCAGGTGGTGAAAAAGGCGGAGGCGCCGTCTGCCACCGAGCAGCCCCAGAAGCCGGCAGCCACAAGAACGCCGGCGATGAGCAGGGAATTTCTAGATCCCAGAGCGCTGTTGAGGCGCGCCCCTAGAAGACCCCCCAGTGTGAATACCGTGATTGAGAGGGCAAACACCAGCGTCATTTGGGATACCGACCAGCCCCAGAGTTCCTTTTGGGGCGCCAGCACCACCGAGTAGGCATAGATGAGCCCCAGACAAAAGAGCAGAAGGGTAGTGATGGAGAGCAGGGCACGTCGGGGATTGGAAAGACGCAGGGCGAGCATGAGGTTCCTTAGGGTAGTGGTGGTACAGGCGTGACAGGGAGTGGGGCGGATCGAGCTCCGGTTAGCGTTTGCCAAGTACGCGACGCGCAGTCGCCGCCGCTACGCCAACTTGGGTGCTTTGATCTTCTTTTTGCCGCGCACTAAGCCTGGGTGCAGCGTGTGCACCACATCCAGGGCGTCTTTGCAGGTGTAGCCACCGGGCACGGCAGCCAGCTGAATGCGTACAGGGGCAAAGCCAGACTGCAGATTTGCCTCCATGAGCTTTTGGCGGCGGCGAGGAAGAGACTTCAAGAAGCCATGGGGATCCTCTAGGTCGACGCAGAGATAAGAATTGTGGCCCAGCTCCAGGATGTAGGCGTCGCGCACCTGGTCCCACTCAATCAGGCCGGGGCTCATCCAATTGGAGTTGTCCACAATGCCATGCTCGTCAATGGAGAGCAGGTAGGGCTGGACGCGAAGTCTATAGATGCTCCAAGCAGTGATGCCAATGCCAATGGCGGTGCCAAAGCCTCCCATCCAAATGCGAGTGCTCAGGGCATCCTCTACTTGGAGGGGTGCAAAGAGAGCCAGTGCTCCAGCCACTGTCAAACAGACGCCCATGAATGCCAATAGTCCACAGCGAAGCAGATCGCGCTTGACGACTAGGGAGCGTTGGGCCTTCCGTGATGCCATGAGGACTCCTTCACAATTCCTACATATTAGAGGGGCGAGACTGGCGAGAGAGGTGCATTGGATGGCGATTCTGCTGGTAGGCAGCGTGTTGCCTAGAAGGGGCAGTCGGTGAACACCTCTGTTTTCGCAGTAAAACTTGGCCACAGTATAGGAGGGGAGTCCGGGAATTTCAGACGACGTCGAATAAATGTGGAGCAAGTGTGTGCATACCTCCACAAATAGCCAACATTGGGCCCAAAATTGCTCAGATATCTGAAAAATCCAGCTATTTCCCTCCCCAATATATGAAGGAAATATGAATAGCTGCCATTTAGGGGATTTGGGGGATTGTCAGGTCTGTGGAGGGTCGTACTATTCGGGCTAAAGAAGGGACACGGGAAGCCCCAGCGGCCCGGAGGGGCCAAGGGCTTCTCGGCCAAGGCACTAGCTTGGCGTCGTTGGCATCCCTTCGGGCGCAGGAGGTTGTTCGTGCCCTTTGTGAATCAGGCACATCCAGATCTAAAGATCAGGTCTGAGGTCCAAGGAAAGGAAGGTCCATGTCAAAGAAGTACATCGTTGGCGTCACCTCGTGCATCGTAGGTATCGCACATACCTACATGGCTGCCGATGCCCTAAAGCGGGCCATCGAAGCCGCCGGCTGCGAGGCCAAGGTCGAGACCCAGGGCGCTGATGGTTCCGAGAACACCATCACCGAGGAAGATCTTGCTCGTGCCGATGCCGCCATCATCGCAGCGGATCTCAAGATCAAGGGTCTGGAGCGCTTCGAGCCGGTGCCCTACATCTCTTGTCCCACCGAGGAAGTCATCAAAGACGCTCCCTCTGTAGTGTCTGAGCTTTTGGAGGCGATTGGTTAAATGGCAGAGCTCGCACGCAAGGGTGCCAAGAGCACCAAGAAGTCCCAGGGCGCCGTCATCAAGGAAGCCATTTTCACCGGCGTGCCCTACATGATCCCCATGATCGTGGGCGGCGGCGTGCTCCAGGGCATCGCCAAGGCCATGGGCGGCTACGACATCGCAGCTCAAGCAGCAGACCTAGCCTACACCCAGTACACCTTCGCCATGGTGCTTAACGCCATCGGCGCCGCCATCATGAACCTTTCGGTGCCCGTCATTGGCGCCTACTGCTCCTATGCCATCGCCGAGAAGCCTGGCTTGGCTCCCGGCTTTGCCGTGGGCTTTATCTCCGTCACTACTAAGACAGGCTTCTTAGGGGCCTTGGTAGGCGGCATCCTCGCCGGCTATTTGGTCAATTGGATGAAAGACCTCATGAAGAAGGCGCCAAAAGACCTGCAGTCGGTGTTCCCCATCCTGCTCATCCCGGTGCTCTCCACCGCCTTGGTGTGCCTGGCCATGTGGTACGTCATAGGCGTGCCTATCGCTTGGTTCATGGATGCGCTGACCTCGTTCCTCACCGGCCTTGAGGGCGGAAGCCGCTTCATCTTTGGCGCCGCCATCGGCGCCATGATGTCCATCGACCAGGGCGGCCCCATCGGCAAGGCTACCGCCCTGTTCACCAACGGCCTCAATGCCGACGGCGTCTTTGGCCCCACCGCCTCCAAGATGTGCGGCGGCATGCAGAACCCCATCGGCATCTGCATCGCCATGCTTCTGGGCGGCAAGAAGAAGTTTGCCGAGAACGAGCGTCAGACCATCGTCTCCGGCCTCATCCTGGGCTGCTGCTACATCCAGGAGTACGTCATTCCCTTCCTGGTCAAGGATCCCGTGCGCGTGCTGGTGTGCTGCATGTGCGGCGGCGCCGTCTCCGGCGGCCTCGCCATGACCTTTGGCCTGGAGTCCATGGCCACCCACGGCGGCATCTTCGTCGTGCCCCTGATGACCGCTGGCGCCGGCGCTCCCTTCTCCGGCCCCGTGATGTTCCTGCTCTGCTGGCTGGCGGGCGCCCTGGTGACCGGCGTGTCCTATGCCCTGGTCAAGGCCCCCATCACCGCTGCCGAGGAAGACACCGGCAACCCCATTCTGGACAACCTGGTCTAATCCAGACCCTAGTATCGAACGCTTGATGAGAGGCGGGGGCGTGCCTCTACGGGACACCCCCGCCTACGGGAAGCTCATGCTTTCAGTAAGATGAAGCGCTTTCAGAAATGCATGTCCTTTGCCGGAATGCGTCGTCTGCAGGAACGCCGTCTTTTATCGGTAGCCGGATAAGCCAGAACCTCCTCATAGCTGCCGATAAAAGACCGCATTCAAAGCTTGGAGCCGCCGTGTGGCATGGGCGGCGCGCAAGGGTTGCGGCAGATACAAGACTTCGGTCCCGCGAGGCGGGGGAGAGAGGCATCGATGTACACCTCCATGAAAGAGATGCTCTGGCATGCGAGCGAGAACTCCTATGCGGTAATGGCCATCAACTGCACCGATATGGAGCAGGCTCGGGCCATTTGTTATGCGGCAGCCGCCGAGCATGCGCCGGTGATCATCGATATCTCTCCTCGGCAGATGAAGGCCCATGCATCTGCCGAGGTGATGGTGCCTATGATTCGCGCCATTGCCGATCCGCTGGATGTGCCGGTGGCCCTGAACCTGGACCACGGCGGCGAGTATCAAGACATCTGCCGCTGCCTGCGCGCCGGGTTCTCCAGCGTGATGATCGACTCTTCCAGCTTCCCCTTCGAGGAGAACGTGCGCCGCGCGTCGCTGGTGGCCTCCCTGGCCCACGCTCATGGCGCCTCCTGCGAGGCTGAGCTTGGACATGTGGGTGTGGCAGCTGCAGGGGATGGCCGCTCTGCCGATATGTACACCAACGTGGAGCAGGCGGTAGAGTTTGTGGAGCGCACCCACTGCGACTGCCTGGCGGTGGCCATTGGCACTGCGCATGGCTCCTACCCCGACGACTTCGTTCCTCGCCTGGACTTCGACCGCTTGGCCGAGCTCAAGGCCGCTCTCAAGATGCCGCTGGTGCTTCACGGCGGCTCGGGCGCAGGGGAGGAGAACATCCGCCGCTGCGTGGAGCTGGGCATCAACAAGATCAATGTATGCACCGACCTCTTCAAGTTCCAGCGCGCCGCCATGCATGAGCGCCTGAATGCCGAGCCGGGCATCGACTACATGGACATCCAGATGGTGGGCGAAGAGGCGGCCATTGGGTTCATTCGCGACTACATGCGCATGATCGGCTGCTCGGGCGCCTATAGCTTCGAGGGGTCAGGCGAAGACCTTGACTAGGCCGCCGGTGCTCCTGCTGTGCTCGGACTCCTTCAAGGGCACGCTCTCGTCTGCTCGGGTGGCCGAGCTTTTGACTCAGGCCGCCCAGGCGCAGTTCCCTGGTTGCACCTGCCTGCGTCTGCCTGTGGCAGACGGCGGCGAGGGCACTGTGGAGGCCCTGGTGGAGGCTTTGTCAGGCTGCCGGGAGTTCGTAGAGGTCACAGGCCCTCTGGGCTCTCCCGTACAGGCCTCCTTTGGCCTGGTGCATCCGGCGGAATCTGCCCAGGGCGCCCTGCCAGCTCAGGATGCTCCCGCAGCCTCTTCACCCCTAGAAGCTGTCATCGAGATGGCGGCGGCCTCAGGGTTGCCGCTGGTAGAAGGGGAGAAAAACGTCCTGGCGGCCACCACCTACGGCACAGGCCAGCTCATCTTGGCCGCACTGGACGCCGGGGCCACCTCCATCACTTTGGCGGTGGGCGGCTCGGCTACCAACGACGGCGGCATGGGGCTCTTGAGCGCTTTGGGCGCCGCTTTTGCCGATAAGGACGGCGCTCTCCTTCCTGGATGCGGCGCGTCTTTGGAACAGGTGGAGACGGTGGATCTCTCTGGTTTGGACCCGCGCCTGTGGCAGGTGGATATCAAAGTGCTCTGCGATGTGGATAACCCGCTACTGGGGCCTGAGGGCTGCGCTCGGGTGTTTAGCCCCCAGAAGGGAGCCACTCTTGCGCAGGTGGAGGATTTGGAGCGCGGCATGGCCCACTATGCGGCCAAGCTGGAGGAAGCTACGGGTCGCCGTGTCCAAGGCCTCCCGGGTGCAGGAGCTGCCGGCGGCCTGGCCTTTGGCTGCATGGCAGGCCTTGGGGCACAGCTGGTGAGCGGCATCGACCAGGTGCTGGCTCTTATCGGCTTTGAGGGGTTGGCCGCACAGGCAGACCTGGTGGTCACCGGCGAGGGCCATCTGGATGCCCAAACCTCCCACGGCAAGGTGTGTGCAGGCATTGGAGCGGTGTGCCAAAGGCTGCAGGTGCCCTGTGTGGCCATTGTGGGCGGTGCAGCTATCGAGGCGCCTGCCATTGCCGGCATCGACGCAGTGGTGCCCTGTGTGGGTGATGTTATGAGTCTTGATGAGGCGCTGGCCCAAAGCGAGCGCACGTTTACCCAGGCAGCCAAGAGGCTCTTTGGGCTGGTGGCGTTGGGCGGCAGGTTGCAGTCGCGGCTGGACAAGGAGGTGTAGGCAATGCTTTCCGGTGAGGCTTGCTGGGGCATTGAGGACATGGTGAGAGGCGCAGACGGCCTGCGCCGCTTCCAAGACGCGAGCCAGAGTCTCTATCACCAGCTGTCGAGCACGGCTGCTGTGCGTCCAGACCACCTGGCGGTGGCTGACGACGCCGGCAACCGGGTGACCTACCGCGAGCTGCTGGAGCTGGTGGACAACGCCGCCGCCTACCTCAAGAACGTGGCGGCTGTGGGTGAGGGCGATCGCGTGGCGCTGCTGTTGCATGCTGGCGTCGCCTACGTGGTGGCGGTCTATGCTGCCAACAAGCTGGGGGCCGCCGCGGTGGCCGTGCCCACCAAGTGCCGCCGTGACGAGGCGGTGACCCTGCTCTTTGCCGCAGACGTCACCCATGTGGCGGCAGACCCGGAATTCGACCCCTGGAAACCCATCTTGCCGGTGGAAGCCAGCCGCATCATCGAGACCCAGACGCTTCTGAGCGCCCCTGAGGCTCCGGTGGCCCTGGCGCCCCAAGGCCAGAGTCAGAGCGTGGCGCTGATGATGTTTACCTCGGGCACCACCTCTGCCGCCAAGGCCGTGGAGCTCACCAACGAGAATGTGGTCCACGCTGCCATCGCCTATGCGCGCCTGTGCGGCACCACCCCTGCCGACTCCTGCCTCATCTGCCTGCCCATCTACTACGTCACCGGCCTCGTGGCCCTGATGGCCCAGTTTGTCTATGTGGGCGCCACTATGCACATCCACAGCCGCTTTGACCCCGAGCACGCCGTCGCCGCTGTGGAATCGGAGTCCATCACCTACCTTCATGGGGCTCCTACAGCCTTTGCCCGGATGCTTTCCTGCCGAGAAGCCCATCCCTTTCTGCCGTCTTTGCGCCTGATCTTGTCGGGCTCTTCCAAAGAGACGCTCTCCACGCTTTCCCAATGGCACTCCTGGGCGCCTCAGGCGGAGTATCGGGTGGTCTATGGCCTTACCGAGACCGCCAGCCCCGCCTTGCTGTTCCCGGGAGACACTCCCAGCTCTGCGAATCCTCTAGCCACTGGCCTGCCGTTTCCCGGCATGGACTGCAAGGTGGTGGATGAGCAGGGCAACGAGGTGCCCAACGGCGCCTTGGGTGAGCTATGGGTGCGCGGCACCAATGTGACCCGCGGCTATTACCGCCGTCCCACCACTGCCTTGAAGCCTGGTGGCTGGCTGGGCACGGGGGATGTGGCCCGTGTGGAAGACGGCCTAGTGTGGATCGTGGACCGTATCAAAGACATGATCAACCGCGGAGGCGAGAAAGTGTGGTGCTCCTCGCTCGAAGAGCATCTGGCTGGCGTCGACGGCGTGGTGGCAAGCTGTGTGAGCCGCATTCCCCATGAGGATTACGGCGAAGTGCCGGTGGCGGCGGTAGTGACCCGTCCGGGCTCCGCCCTTACCGAGGACGAGATAAAACTGCAGCTCAAGCGGCGCATCGCCTCCTTCGAAGTGCCGGAGCACGTGATTTTTGTAGACGAGCTTCCCCTTACCCCTGCTTCCAAGCCCGATCGTGCCGCCGTAAGCCGCGCGGTGCTCACCTCTCAAGAAGAAAGGACGATCCTTCATGGCGCACGCTCTTGATGCACGCTTCGTGACGCCCCAAGAGGCCATGGCTCAAATCCAAGACGGGCAAACCCTCTGCACCGTTGGCATGACGTTGGTGTCCGCCTCAGAGTCCAACCTCAAGGCCTTGGAGCAGCGCTTCTTGGAGACCGGGCACCCCCGCGACCTCACCTTGGTGCACTCCTGTGGCCAGTCAGACCGCCAGCGCGGCATCCAGCATTTGGCTCACGAGGGCATGGTGCGTCGCATCATTGGCGCCCACTGGGGACTGCAGCCTCGCTGGATGGAGCTCATCGCCAACAATCAGGTGGAGGCCTACTGCCTGCCTCAGGGCCAAATGGCCCAGCTCTACCGCTCCATGGCCTGCGGCCTTCCCGGCAAAATGAGCACGGTGGGTCTGGGCACCTTTGTGGACCCCCGCATCGAGGGCGGCAAGATGAACGAGCGCACCCGGGAGTTGGAAGACATCATCGACGTCATGGAATATGGCGGGCGCGAGTATCTGTTCTACAAGGCCATCCCGCTGGACTGGTGTCTCATCCGCGGCACCCAGGCAGACACTCAGGGAAACCTCACCACCACCGACGAGGCCATGAAATTGGAGGTCATCTCTGCGGTGCTGGCCACCAAGCGCTGGGGAGGCAAGGTGGTGGCCCAGGTACGCGAGGTGGTGGAGACCGGCACCTTGAACCCCAAAGACGTGGTGGTGCCCGGCGTCTTCATCGACGACGTGGTGGTGTGCCCAGATCCTGAAAACGACCATCGCATGACCTCGTCTTTTTACTATGACGGCTCCTTCTGCGGCAAAGAGCGCGTGCCTCAAGAGGCTATCGAGCCTGCCCCCATGAACGAGCGCAAGCTTATCGCCCGCCGTGGCGTAGCCGAGCTCTATCCCGGTTGTGTGGTGAACCTGGGCACTGGCATCCCCAACGACATGGTGGGTCGCGTAGCTGCCGAGGAGGGCCTCTCCGACGACGTGATGATCACCGTGGAAAGCGGCATCTACGGCGGCGTGCAGCTGGGCGGCATCGACTTTGGCATTGGCCAAAACCTGCTGGCCATGATCTCGCACCCCGACCAGTTCGACTACTACGACGGCGCCGGCGTGGACGTCACCTACATGGGCCTGGGCGAGCTGGACGGCGAGGGCAACGTGAACTCCACCAAGATGGGGGACCGCTGCGCCGGCGCCGGCGGCTTCATCGACATCACCCAGAACGCCAAAAAGGTGGTCTTCTTAGGCACCTTCACCGCCAAGGGCGGCCGCTACTCCTTTGAGGACGGCAAGCTTGCCATCGAGCAAGAGGGCGCCATCAAAAAGATGGTGAATCGTGTAGGGCAGCTCTCCTTCAACGGCCTCGCTGCCCGTCGCCGCGGCCAAGAGGTCCTCATCGTTACCGAGCGCGCCGTCTTTCGCCTGGTGCCCGAGGGCGTGGAGCTCATCGAGATCGCCCCGGGCATCGACCTTCAAACCCAGGTGCTCGACCTCATGGACTTCACGCCGCTCGTAAGCCCGCAGCTCAAAGAGATGGACAGCCGCCTCTTTACCGTCCAAGGCCCCGCAGGCATTCAACTAGGGCCAAAGCCCACTCGAAAGTGAAAGGGTTTCTCGGCAAGAAGGGATGCCGAGAAACCCACCCACCCGCCAGAGAGATTTCTAAGAGAGGGAAGTGCACCATGAACCAGAACAAAGTGGCAGTCATCGGCTCGGGACTCATGGGCGGAGGCATCGCTCAACTGTGCGCTCAGAGCGGCTTCGAGACCGTGAACGTCGATATTGCGCAGGAGCCTCTAGACAAGGCTAACGCCCTGGTAGAGAAGCTGCTGGGTGGCAAAGTGGCCAAGGGCAAGATGACCCAGGACGAGATGAATGCGGTTCTCGGCCGCCTGAGCTACAGCACTGACTTTGATGACATCGCAGGCGCTTGTGTGGTAGTGGAGGCGGTGCCTGAGCGCCTGGACATCAAGAAGTCCACCTTCGCCACCATCGATGAACATGCCGATCCTGAGGCTGTCTTGCTTACCAATACCTCGGGACTCTCGGTGTCTGCCATCGCCGCGGCCACCGGCCGTCCGGGATCTGTCATGGGCGCCCACTTCTTCTATCCGGCGCCGGTGATGAAGCTGGTGGAGCTCATCCGCGGCCTGGCCACCACCGATGAGACCTATGAGCGCGCCGCAGCCTTTGCGGCCGCCATTGGCAAGGAGACCATCGATGCCCCCGAGCTGCCGGGCTTTGTGGTGAACCGCCTCATCGTGCCCTACGAGAACGAGGGCGCCTTCCTGGTGATGGAGGGTGTCAAGCCTGAGGACGTAGACCGTGGCATGAAGCTGGGCTGCAACCACCCCATGGGTCCCTGCGAGCTCATGGACTTCACCGGCATCGACGTGGTGCTGGCCACTATGCGCGGCCTCTACGAGCAGTTTGGCGACTCCAAGTACCGTCCGGCGCCCATCCTGCAAACCATGGTGGATGCCGGCCGCCTGGGCCGCAAGACCGGCCGCGGCTTCTATGACTACTCCAAGTAGGTCTTCCTGCCTTACCTCCCTGCCCGGACAGGCCTCACTCTCGCAGCCTGCCCGGGCAACTCCCGGACCTGCATGCTCTCCCGCCGTAGTACGCCGCAGCATCTCCCGCCGTTTCGCTCCCTCAAAGAAAAGGATTGATAGTTTATGAGCAACCGCGCGTTTCCCAAAGACCCTCAAGACATTGTGATCGTGGCCGGCGCCCGCACGCCCATCGCCAAGTTTGGCGGCTCTCTCAAGGACGTCTCTGCCATCGACCTGGGCGCCCTGGTAGTGGGGGAGGCCACCCGTCGCGCCGGCATCGACCCCGCCCTGGTAGACGAGGTGGTCGTTGGCAACGTGGGCGGCTGGGGACCCAACGGCTTTTTGGCCCGCGCCATCTCGCTCAAGGCGGGGCTGCCGGGCGGGACCTGCGCCTACTCGGTGAACCGCCAGTGCGGCAGCGGCCTTCAGTCCATCATCGAGGGCGTCATGGAGATCAAGACCGGCCAGTCCCAGGTAGTGGTAGCCGGCGGCGCCGAGAACCTCTCCCAGTTGCCCTACTACGTCACCGACGCCCGCTGGGGCGCCCGCATGGGCCACAAGCGCTTCGAGGACGGCGTCATCGACATCCTCACCTGGCCGCTGGACGACTCCCACAACGGCGTCACGGCCGAGAACGTCGCCAAGAAGTTCAACGTCACCCGCGAGGACCAGGACGCTTACGCCGCCCGCAGCCAGCAGCGCGCCTGCCAGGCGCTGGAGGACGACGTCTTTGCCTCAGAGATCGTCACCGTCGAGGTGCCCGGCCGCAAGGGCGCCGTCACCCTCTTTGACAAGGACGAGAACCCCCGCGCCGGCGTCACTGCAGAGAGCCTCGCACGCTTGAAGCCCTGCTTCGTCTTCGACGGCACAGGAACCGTGACCGCCGCCAACTCCTCCTCGCTCAACGACGCCGCAGCCGCCGTGGTCCTCATGACCCGCGCCAAGGCCGCTGAGCTGGGCTGCACTCCAATGGTCACCATCCGTGGCTATGCGGTGGCTGGCTACGATGCCTCCCTCATGGGCTACTCGCCCTACTTCTCCTCCAAGAAGCTGGCCCAGCAGCTGGACCTGGACCTGGCAGGCATCGACTTCGTGGAGATTAACGAGGCCTTCGCCTCCCAAGCTTTCGCCGTAAGCCGCGATCTGGGCCTGGATGCCGATAAGGTCAACATCTATGGCGGCGGCATCTCCCTGGGCCACCCCATTGGAGCCACTGGCACCATCTTGGCCCTCAAGTGCGCCTATGAACTGGCAGAGCGCCACCCCGAGAAGCGCGACGCTCTGGTCTCCATGTGCATCGGCGGCGGCCAGGGCATCTCCATGTACTTCACCGCCGAGTAGCCGCCTCGCGCTACCGCCCGGCTCGTCAGCTCGCTAGCGACGCTGCACCACTGTCGCATCAATTGCGCAACCATCCGCCCCATCCATCAATTCCGGAACCTGTCACCTCAACCCCAAAGGAGCGCAACTGCCATGGTGAACTTCGAATTCCTCGTTCCCACCAAAGTGGTCTTTGGCAAAGACACCGAGCGTGAGGCCGGCCGCCTCATCAAAGATCTTGGCGGCTCCAAGGTCCTTATCCACTGGGGCGGCGACTACGTGCGTACCACCGGCCTGCTGGACCGTGTTGAGCAGGGCCTCAAAGATGCCGGCCTCTCCTACGTGGAGCTGGACGGCGTCGTGCCCAACCCTCGCCTCTCCCTGGTTAAGGAGGGCGTCCAGCTGGCCAAACAGGAGGGCGTCGACTTTGTGCTGGCCATTGGCGGCGGTTCTGCCATCGACTCCTCCAAGGCCATCGCCTACGGCCTTGCCAACGACTTCGACCTCGAGGATCTCTTCTTAGGCAAGGTGACTACCGATAAGATCGCCTCCCTGGCAGCCATCTCCACCCTGGCCGGCACCGGCAGCGAGACCTCCAACTCCACGGTCATCAACATCGATACCTTGGACGGCCCCATGCTCAAGCGCTCCTACAACCACGAGTGCGCCCGTCCGCTCTTCGCCATCATGAACCCCGAGCTCACCTACTCGCTGCCGGCCTACCAAACCGCAGCCCCCGGCGCCGACATCATGATGCACACCATGGAGCGCTACTTCACCACCGTGGAGCACACCGAGCTCATCGACGCCATGAGCGAGGGCCTCATGCGCACCGTCAAGACCGCCGTGCTGGAGGCACTCGAGAACCCCAACGACTACGCCGCTCGCTCCAACCTCCTTTGGGCCGGCTCCCTCTCCCACAACGGCCTCACTGGCACCGGCAACGTGGGCGACTTCGCCTGTCACGCCATCGAGCACGAGATCGGCGCCATGTTCGACGTAGCCCACGGCGCCGGCCTCACCGCCATCTGGAGCGCCTGGGCCAAGTACGTGCTCGCTGTCAAACCCGACCGCTTCGCCCAGTTTGGCGTCAACGTCTTTGGTGTGGAGAACGATTTCGACGATCCTGTGCGCACTGGCCTTCGCGGCATCCAAGCCTGGGACAACTGGTGCCACGAGATCGGCATGCCCACCTCCCTTTCCGAGCTGGGCGTCGACCCCACTCCCGAGCAGATGCGCCAGCTGGCCGAAGGCGCCGTAGCCGCCCGCGGAGGCGCCCTGGGCAACTTCCGCCGCCTCACCGCCGACGACGTCGTCGCCATCCTGGAGTCCGCTCGCTAATCGCTCCCACTCCCCACGCATCTCATCCCTTGGCACATATCCATGCCAAGAAACCCAGCCATCCCACTCGCCACACTTAGGCGGGTGGGATGGTCTTTTTAACCAGACCAACGCGGCTCGAACCCTATACTTTAAGGGACTTACTCACCCTCGATCGTATCCGCTGTCAGACCGTCTGTTCCCAGCCAGCGTTCCCAGGAGGTCCCATGAAGTTTGCCGACGTCACGCCCATTAAAATTTCCGTCGCCCCCAATGTCTCCCTTAATGTCTGGGATGCCGGTCCCAAAGACGCCCAGGCTCTCGTCTTCATCCCTGGCCTTACTTTCTCTGGCGCGGTATTCTGCCATCAGCTGGATCGCTTCTCGGACCGCTACCGCATGGTCCTCGTAGATCCCCGAGGCCAAGGCGACTCCACCACTTGCCCCGAGGGCAACAACTACATGGCCCACGGCGCCGACCTCATCGAGCTCTGCCGCCAGCTTTCCATTCAAAAGCCCGTGCTGGTGGGTTGGAGCTGCGGAAATCTGGAGGCCTGGAGCTTTGTGCGCCAAGCCGGCTGGGACGCGGTCGCCGGCCTGGTGACCGTGGACATGAGCCCGTTTCCCTTAAACAGCGATCCTTCCGCTTGGACCGAGGGCGCCCCCGACGAGCTCCGCGCCGTAGGCACCCAAGTGCTCACCAACGACGAGGCAGCCGCCGGCTTCTGGGACGAGTACCTGCGCGACGTCATGTGGCAGGGCCCTCTCACCCAGGCGCAGTACGACTACTTCATGGGCCTTGGCGCTGGCTGCACCCGAGCCACCTGCCACGAGCTCTTCTGCGATGCCATCCTCTCCGACTATCGCCCCGAAGCCCAAGATGCCGATAAGAACCTGCTACGTCGCCGAGCATTGGGCAGACATCGCCGTTCCCTGGTTCAACAAGCTTTGCCCTCACACGCCCACCGAGGTGCTTGGCGGCCATCTCATGGCCAATCAGTACCCCCAGCAGTTCAACGCCCGCCTCGAGCAGTTCCTCCAAGAAGCTAATCTCTAGGGGAGTAGCAAGCTCGCTTAATCTTTCCATCAGCAATTCGCTGTAGCCAATAAAGCCTCGGACTCCAAATTCGAGGCCTTATTGATTATTAGTCCTGCCAGACCTTGCGCTCTACATCTGTCATGGTTGTTTGAAGCCATGGATCACATGGCTCAGAAGTGTTTTGCGCATTATTGGCAAGAAGTGATTCCAAGGTTATCGAACGATCTGCTTTTACTCTCCTATGATCCCTGGAAGTACTGTTGCTATCTATCTTGGCTTCACTTGGTACATTCATTTATTATTCCCCGTTCATCGGGTTCATCCAGTTTAAACGAGCGATATACAAAAGCCGCCCTATTCACCACAAGTGGCAAATAGGGCGGTGCGTTTTGCACAAGAACCAACCATTCCTGCACCCATTAAGGGTCAATAGGTAAGCGCGGTCGCAGTCGCTTAGCTTGCCATTGCTACAGCTCCCTCGTTGGCAAACCCGTGGAACACTGCCTTGTGCTCGTGATAGCTATAGACGCCTTCAAAACCCAGCTCCTGAAGCATTGCTTCAAGTTCATCCACACCACGGCCAATCATCCAGGATTCTGTGGCCAGGCTGCCCACGGTAATGAGAGAGCCACCTAGCTCACGATAGAGAGCCAAAATGTCATAGAGTGCCTTATCGCGAGTCAGACCAGAGCGCACGCAAGATCCGTCAATGGCAAGTGCGCAGTTGTGAGAGATAAGGCTCTTCAGGATCTGAGCCACAAAGGGCTTGATCTGCTCAAAAGGCACCAGCGCAGTGTAGCGGCGCACCAGATCCACCAGAGCCAGAGCATCCCAACCTTCCAGCCTATCTACCACGGCGCAAAGCTCCATGTAGTAGCGCTGTTGAGCCTCTGCCGCATCGCGCTCAACAGTGAAGCTTCCAGCTACCTCTTCATCCATTATCTTGTCCGCGTAAAGCATTACGACATCGGCTTCGTGAGCCTCATCGATGGCCCTTTGGGCTTCAGCGATCCTATGCGCCTGGGCATCCACCATAATGCCCTGAGTCACTTTCATGCCTGCAGGTGCATAAGAGGAGGCCTTCGCCAAGGCACCGGCTCCTGCGGCGGTGCAGCTGGTGGCGTGACGAACAAGGCACACTTCCGAGGCACCTTGCCCAGCAGCTTTATGAACCACTTTGGCGAGAGCGACAGGGGAGGACATGCCAAGGCTGCAAGCGATGGAAGAATCAACAATCATGGGGGCATCTCCTTTATTGGAGTCATTACTTTTGATGCCCCCATACTAGGGCTAATAGCATACAAATTGTATTCTTAGATTTGTATCTCTTTGCGCTATCGCTCTCGCAGCGAAAACGCCCACTACAATGCCCATATATGCTGGTAAGTCACAGATATATTGTCACTTTGTATGGATGAAGATCCCCACGCAACTCCGCATCAGCACAAGACTAGCAAAATACAAATGGCTTACAAAGAGACGCTTAATACCTATGGGAATAGCTCACTTCATCTGGCCTTATGTCGATGTCAAAGCGCGTGTTCTCACCCGTCTCATACCTCACGGCAGATTCCCAAGCACGCCCTTCTGCATCATAGGTAGTCCGCTGAATCCTAAAGCACGGCGCTCCGGCATCAATTCCCAGTACCTCAGCCACCCACTCTGGCAAAGAGGCAACGCCGTAAGCCTCATGAATCCGCTCCAGTGATGTGCCTGCATCTTCCATTGCCTCTGAGAACATCTCGTAGAACGACCTGCCCGCTGTCTCGCTATCAAGCTCAGGCATCAGCTCCACAGGCACAGCCACGTTGGCGACACACAGCGGAATACCATCCGCATAATCTGCCCTCACGATGTCCCATACAGGTTCAGGTATCGACAATCCCAATCCCGCCATCTGAAACGTGGTAGGCCGCACCTTTTTAATTGAAAGAATCTTGCTTGAAGGCTCATAGCCCAGAGCACGCATCTCGCTATGAAAGCTCGGAGCGCCCTCAAAACTTCGATGGATCCGGCGTCTCTTTACAAACGTTCCCTGACCAGCCCGCCGAGTCACGCTTTTCCACTCAATAAGCTCGTTATAGGCTTTTCGCACCGTGGAGCGGCTCAAATCCAACGCTTCACAAAGCTCCATCTCAGTAGGTAGGGGATCGCCAGGCTGCAGCGTTCCATCAGCCAGCCCAACCTCAATCGCCTTGCTCAGGGCATCGGCCAGCTGCCTATAGAGCGGCGCCTTTGACCCATAGTCAAGGTCATCTTTAGTCACAAGCATGCCGGCCCCCAAGCGTTATCCCACGGCATAATCCCATGTTATGCGCTGCTTCTATGCTACCCACCATCGCAAGGCTAGTCCAACGCCTCAAAGCGACTCGCCGCTTGTCGCTCCATGGAGAAACGCAAGGGCTGCATTTATGCATCATTAATAAAACCAACACGATGACTGCGTTAGCAACCCCTCTGCGCAACTAACGTAGAACATTTCCAGAGGGACAAAATACTCTCAATAACCTAGCTAATTAAAACCCTTATGCATTGCAGCCCATCGGCGCCACTCTCCCTACCGCAGCCGATCCTTCGCTCGCGTCTTCACCTGTGTCAGCGCGTAGGGCACCGCGCTTACCAGTACCATGCCCAGTATCAGCATGCCGGCTACCGCCAGTGCCTGCAGCCCCCACTCAAACCCAGAGTCCATCTTGCCTTGCAAAAGCGCCACCATCATGCGGTACACGTCCCCGCCAGGCACCAACGGAATCAACGCCGGCGCAGTAAACGTCGTGATAGGTACCTTCGCCACCCGTGCGCATACCCAAGAGGCGCAGGTAAACGCTACTGCGCCGTAAAATGCGGCTGCAGGCTCTTCAAGTCCCTGATTCACCACGCTCTGGTACACTGCCGTGCCCAAAGCTCCAATACAACCGGCGCACAGCAGCAGGCGCCAATCCCGCACGTTATAGAGCAGCCCAAAGGCAGCCGAGGCCAAAAATGCCCCCACCGCCGCCATCATGACAGGGACCATGAGAGCACCCCCGTATAATGCAGCACCACAGCTGACCCTATAGCAATGGCAATGCCCACTAGCAGCGCCTTGCCAAACCGAGCCGTCGCAGACAAAAAGTTTCCCGAGAGCGTATCCAAAATCCCCGTCGCAAGCGTCATGCCGGGCACCAACAGCATCAACACCGGAATCAACAGCTTATCGATGCCTAAATGCCACAATGCTTGGCACAAGCAGCAGGCTCCCGTCGCCAGCAGCGCCTGCACCAAAATAGTGAGCGAGGAATTGGGGAGGAGCCTCGATGCATAATGCCCTGAAATCTGCGTCACAAATGCGATGATCGCCACGCATGCCAGCGCATCCAGCGAGGTCGTTCCATAGAAAATCGCAAATCCCACCGAGCCAACCGCAGCGGCCGCCCCCAACGCAGCGGGGGAGAAGCGCGGCCCTTCCCGCACCTCCCGCAACTTAGTCAATAACTCCCCGGCTTCCAACTTCCCCTGCTCGCACTGCTGCTCCAGCGCAATCACCCGATCGGTCGCCCAAATGTTATGGGACACCCCATCCAGCCGCGCAATCCGAGTCACCGTCTCACCCTTTGCCACCACGCTCACCATGATTCCCGTAAGCATTACAAAGACAGTGCACTCATCCACCTGCCGATAAGAGCTTCCCATCGCACTGGCGGTATCTTCTGCCAGCTGAGTCTCACAGCCGCCTTCCACCAGAATCGTCGCCGCCAGCAGCACGGCGTCTGCCACTACTCCCTGCAGCGCACCTGCATCTCGACCTATGGACTCACGTGTCTCTCGGGCTGTCGCCGATTTCCCCATGGATAACATCCTTTCGTACTTCCTCGGATCCTACCCATGCCACACCCCTCCCAAGGGCGTATTCTGTAGTACCAATAGGGCGTAAAATGTAGTGTCAATACGGCGTATAAAAGGAGAGAGGCCACCCTCTGTGACTTCTCTTCCTCAAAATACAACGTTACTTTTGCCTGACCATCACTACCGCCGACGCACCTACTACCAGCGTTGCCAGCCCCACAAGCACAGCTGGCATCAGTGTGTCTTCATCTCCAGTACGAGGAATAGCTGCAGCCTTCAGCGGAACTCCCCGAGTACGCACCGGCGGAGTTTTCTTTGTATTCGGCTTTTGCGCATCGGGCTTCTTTGGGTCCTCAGGCTTTTCAGGATCTTCCTTTGGCACTTCTCGAAGCGTATTGGTGACCGTAAACCCCTCATTTGCCATATAAGCGGCACTACATTTTCAAGTGTAAGTATCTGCGATTGATCAAGTGCATAGGATCTGATCTCTTCGGTTGCGAATGCACCTTAAACAATCAGGTAGTATTAAGAAATCATCTGGTTGGTTAAGGAGATTCTGAATGATAGATCCTAAAAAATCGCTCTGGGGAGCATTGAAGAATGTCGATGTACAAGGCCTCATGGATGGGGCTGCACAAATGGCTGAAGGTGCCGCGCAGATTGCCACAGAAGTTGGCTCTGCTTTGGGCGAAACGGCAGAGAGGGTTGGTGCTGGTGTAAATGGAGCTGTCGAGGGGTTCTCTAAAGGTTTTGGAATGGAAAAGCCTAATAAAGAAGAACTTGATACAGACGACGTTGATGATATTTCTGACGCCAACGAAGAAATGGCCGATCTTCTCGAGGATATCGAGATTGAGGATTCCGAAGAGGAATTTGTTGACCAATCCTTTGTGGATGGAGATCTTCAAGATGCTATGGATCGGCAGGATCAAGAAGCCGAGGCATTTGCTAAGAAATTCTTACTCTCTGCAATTCGGCTGAGGGGCGTTAAGATCGAACGCGAGGTATTCTTGCAGCAGGAGCTGGCAAAGAAAGGCCTTTCTCAAGCACAGATCGACCTAGCCATTGCTGAGCGTCCTGCAGTTGCAGGAGTTGACCCTGAGATTCTCGATGCTATTGCACGCGAATCCATCGCCCTTGAAACTAATAAATCTTCCTGGATGTCCTTTGCTACCGGGCTTCCCGGCGGCTTAGCTATGGTGGGAACCATTCCTGCTGATATTACTCAGTATTATGTCCATGCATTTCGCATCATGCAGAAGCTCGCCTATACCTATGGATGGGATAATTTTCTTGACCAAGTTGACGAGACAGATGACGAAACACTGGCAAAGCTGGCATTCTTCTTTGGCTGCATGGTAGGTGTTGGAGGAGCAGCTGTTGGCCTTAAGGCGTTTGCCAATAACGCTGCCAAAGCAGTGGCAAAGAATGTGGCCAAAGCCACTCTTACCAAGACAACCTGGTATCCGGTTCTGAAATCGGTATTACGGGCAATTGGCGTAAAAGTGACCAAGGTTGGCGTAGGAAA
The DNA here is from genome assembly GCF_012584445.1 of Olsenella sp. KGMB02461. GTDB lineage: Bacteria > Actinomycetota > Coriobacteriia > Coriobacteriales > Atopobiaceae > Leptogranulimonas. The sequence goes on along the minus strand of NZ_JABAHI010000008.1, from coordinate 663,153 downwards.
GGCTGTTGGTAAGGTCGTACCCCTTGTTGGAGGAGTGGTAAGCGGCGCCATGACCTATGTGACACTGAAGACTGAATCTGGAAAGCTGCTCGAGCAGTTGAAAAAGCTTCCTCAGGCCCAACCAGTGCCTGAGGAAGTCATTGAAGAAGAGGATGTAGTTGTAGAGGAAACCATCGAAGAGAAGGATTAGCTCTAAGGATTATCTTTCTGCAGCTTGGGGCACGATTTTCTCGGCAACGGGGATGGATTGGTTAAGAGTGCGAAGTTTGGTAAGCGAGATAGGTCGTTGGCTGGTCTTTTGCTGCTTGCCTGAAGCTTCCCAGACTTGCTTTCCGGGGCCGTTGTAGATCTCTTCGAAGGATCCGTCGGGATGGATCAGAAGGACAATTAAATAGTTGGGCTCTTCGTTCAAGGCGACTCGGGTTCCCTGGGTTGCCTTGATTTGTACGAGTCGACCTTTGGGGTCTTCTGCATCATGGATGGGTTCGGAGGCTATGAACAGCTTGAGGTTGTAGTAGTCAGCGACGACTTTGAGGGAAAATGCTATTGTGCCAACGTTGTACTACGATGGGGTACAATCGTTTTGACTAAGAGAGTGTGGTTAAGGAAGGTTTGCCATGGCCATGACGAGCACTGCAATTAGGTTTGCGCCTGAAGAGCGTCAGTGGATACAAGCTTATGCTGACATGCAGGGAAAGTCTTTCTCCGAGGTAGTAAGAGAAGCTGCATTGGAAGCGGTGGAAGACGCTTGTGATTTGGCGGCTTATCGAGATGCTTTGGCAGAAGATGACGGCACTCGCTATTCATTGGAGGAGGTCATCGAAGCGGCCATGAAGGCTGAGTGAGCCGGAGAGTAGAGTTCACAAAGCGAGCCGCTAAAGAAGTGGCTGCAATACCTAAAAAGCAACGAATAATGATCCTTGCCTGGATTCAAAAGAACTTAGCAGACTGCGATAACCCTCGGACGGTTATTGGAGGAAAGCAACTGGTAGGAACGCAGTCTGGCTGGCGTTGGCGAGCTGGTAACTATCGGATTCTTGGACGTCTAAAAGATGAGGTCTTGCTTATAGAAGTGGTGCGAGTAGGTCATAGGCAAGGTGTGTATAAGAATTTGCCAGAGCTGTAATCACAGATTTGAGGTTGTAGTTCTTATCGGCAGATTAAGATTTGCGCTGATCGCGCTTCAGAATGCACTCGGATTCTTTGTGATTGTATTCGTCATGGCGTTTAAGGGCTTCGATGCCCCAGTAAAGATCGACGGCAAAGGGCTGCTCGCGGCCTAGCTTGGCCTTGTGGAGGAGGTCTGCCATGAGAGCGATCCTAGATGAGGAAGTGTAAAACGCGTTTTGCACTTAGGGTGAAAAGAGTGCGATCTGTAAAGCGTGCTTTACGGTTTTGGATTCTTTTGGCCATGGAGGGTTTCCCAGAGCCAGAGGCCTTCGGCGGAGAGATCGTCTGTGGTGAAGTCGCTGGTCTTGGTGCAGTCGGGCTTGAAGAGAGCCGCGGCTTCATTTTTGTTGGAGAGGTTCCAGCAGACGTAGCTGATGTCGAGAGAGTCCATGAGGTCGACCCAGGCGTTGGCGGAAGCGTAGTCGATGGTGCCAGAACCGGAAGCGTCACAGATGCCAAACTCGCTCACAAAGATGGGGATGCCGGCTTTGTGGGCGGCAGAAAGCGTGTCGCGAAGATCCTGCTGATGAGTGGCAGCGTAGAAGTGCAGGGTGTACATGATGTTGTCGAAGTCGAGAGGGCTGGCGGCTGCTTCATCTACCCGTTGGGACCAGTTGGGGGTGCCCACGAGGATCACGGCGTTGGGTGCGTGCTGGCGGATGACCGGTATGACTTGATTGGCATAGTTTTTGACGTCGTCCCAGGTGGTATCGCCATTGGGCTCGTTGCAGATCTCGTAAATTATGTTGGTGGAGTGGGCGTACTTCTCGGCAATGGTAGAGAAGAAGGTTTTGGCGTCGTCGACGTGGGCAAGGGGATTGTTGTCTGAGAGGATGTGCCAGTCGACGATGACGTAGAGATCGGCGTTGGTGGCCTGGTCGATGCCATCCTCGATCAGTTGGGTGAGCTTGGCGCGGTCGCCGTCGGTACAGTAACCGCCGGAGTCTGCGGTATAGAGCGCCAGGCGCACGACGTTGGCGTTCCAGTCTTGGCGCAGCTGGTGGAAGAAGGGCTGGTTGACGTACTGGGGGAACCAGGCGAGGCCGTGGGTGGAGACGCCTCGGAGTTGGACGGGTTGGTCGTCGTCGCCTAAGAGCTGCATGCCTTTGACCGAGAGGGCGCCGGTGATGGAGGGGGCGGCGTCGCTGGGGTCTCGGGGCTTTGGCGCCGGCGTGCTTGCGGGCTGAGAGGACTGCGCCGAATCGCTGGTGGTGTCTTGGTTGGGGGTATTGGAAGGCGAGCTGCACCCGGCGAGGAGCGCCAGAGTGATGGTGAACAAAGCGACGAGCATTGCGATGGGGCGGCGGGGATGGTGCATAAGGGGCCTCTCGGTAGGGTGACTAGAGGTGTTGCGTTTACCCGATTTGAGGTTATTCGATTTGGGCTGGGAGGTGGGGATTAAATATGGAAGTTGCCCGCCCAAGCTAGATAAAAGAAAGCACCAGGTAGACGGCTACGCCCACGGCGGCGCAGAGGGCTAGAGATTTGGTTTTGACGGCACAAAGGGCCACTACCGCTGAGGCTATTAAGGGCATGGCGCCGGTCCAGAGGCTTTGGGCCCAGAGTTCGGGTTGGCATAGGTCGTTGGCTACCAGAGCCGCAAAGGCGGCGGCTGGAATGAGCTCAAGGGCGCGGGTGGTGCGCACTGAGAGCTGGCGTTTGCCAAGGACAAAGGCGGGGGCACAGCGACAGAGAAGCATTCCGACCAGCAATACTGCGTAGACAGGCCAGAACCAGGCGAGATCGGTCATTGGCGGTCACCTCCGGGAGTGGAGGGGGCGTCTGGGGTGTGCGAAGGATGGTTGGCGTCCTGGTAGGAGGGCGCGGGTTTCTCGGCAGCAGAAGGATTTTGATGGATGTCGAAGATTACGCCTGCAGCTACTCCCGCGAGGGCTCCGGCGACAATGGCCATAGAGCCAAGGCCTGCCAGTTTGCAACCAATGACCACGAGGGCAGAGACGGTCACCACCAGGAGGATAGGGGTGGTGAAGGTCTGGGTGAGCAACAGGCAGATGAAGATGGAGGTCATGGCGAAGGAGGCCACGGCGGTGGAGATGGGCAGAATGTCGCCGGCGATGGCGCCCAGAGCGTTGGCGGAAGCCCAGGCGAGCATGGAGAGGATGTTTGTGAGGGTGGCGTCGGCGACAGACCAGGTGGGATCTTGGGCGAAGCGGCTTGTGTTGACGCCAAAGGACTCGTCGGTGACAGTGGCGGTGCAGAGGGCTTTGAGAGGTGCCGGCGTGGTGGCCAGGCGCGGAGCCAGCGAGGCGCTATAGAGCAGCTGGCGCAGGTTGACCAGCGAGATGGAGAGGGCGATGGAGAGGGGGCTTTGGCCTGCAATCCACATGTTTGCCAGCATGAATTGGCCGGCGCCGGAGTAGTAGGTGGCGCTCAAGAAGAAGGCCATGGGGGCGTTGAGGCCCATCTGAGCTTCGAGGATGCCGGCGGGAATGCCAATGACCACGTAGCCCAACATCACCGGCAGCGCAGCGGGCAGCGTGCGTTTGATGAGGGAGACAAAGGGCATGGGCGGCTCCGGGGGTTCGGGCGGGCAGTGGGCTATTCAAGTGGCATTCAGAAATCCATGAATAGTCATAGTACTCTTTTTTGCGGCATGGGCATTGAAGTTTGAGCTGCTGGACGCCTTGAGATGGGGGTGCACCAGTGCGGGACAGATGAACTGCGAGGGGTGCCTCCCGATGCAGAGAGCCTACGGTTTGATGGATGGGAACTGTTCAAAAAATGACAATTGCTGAACAGTGCCGAGCTCAAGGAAACTTTCCTGGGACATGAGGGTAGTTTAACTGCGCAATTGATGATCCGCCGCGTAGATTGTAAGAAGGGGCGAGGGGGCTGTCATGAGCGAAGCTGATGAAACTAAAGGCGGCAAGAAAGAAAACGCCCACTTGCAAGGTGCTGACGCACGGGATGCAAGTGCGGGAAATGCCGAGGTGCATGACGCTAAGTGGCGCAGCGCATTCTCGCATGCGTCGTTCGCTATCGCCATTGTGGTTGCGGTGGTTATGGCCTTAGCGGCGACGGGCTATGCTCTCTTTGATGCCCATCAAAAGGCGGTTGCTGCTACTGCGACACGCGCCAAAGTCGAGGCATTCAATCAATATGTAGACTACCTCAATGTCACTGCCGAGCATTTTTTGCATGGGGGAGCCAAAGCAGTGGAGGCCGGCGGTCTGGTGGAAAGCGTTTGGAGCTCTGCGATCAACAATCCCAACGGCAGCTGGGATGAAGATATTGCACCCTATAAAGCGACCGATCCCAACCAGGCGCTGTCCAAGCTGATGACATCCAATACCTATAACGGGCTTTGCGATGAGATGGAGAGCACAGAATGCTCTATAGGCGATTCGTTCAAGCAGCTGGCCTCTCCTCCGGAGGGCTGTGACGAAGCCTATGACACCGTGAAGGACATGCAAAAAGAGTATAAGGTCCTGTGTGACATGGTGAGAAGGCCTTCGGGAACCTTGGAGAATTATCGGGAGGACTTTGGGAACGCCCATAAGGAGCTAGTCTCTTCCTACGAGCTTTTGAAGACTCAAATCCCTGACAAGATGGATGTTTCTGCCTAGATAGCCGGGCTTGCGGCTAGTTGGGGCAGTAGGCTGCGCGGTGGGGTATATAGCGCGTATTGTGCGAAACCCTTCAAGAGGAGGTGCCCTATGAGTCAAACCTTTATGACGCTATCGGCCTATGAGACCAGCGCCGAGGACTTCTTTACCAAGTTGATCGATGCAAAAATCGACCTGTTGGTGGATGTGCGACTTCACAACACCAACCAGCTCTGCGGCTTTACTAAAGAGCGCGACCTCGCCTACTTCGTGAAGGCCATTGTGGGCGCTGCCTATGCTCATGATGTGGATCTAGCTCCCACTACTGACTTGTTGGAGCCTTATCTGCATCATCACATTGACTTTGACGAGTATGCGAGCGGCTATAAGGCCTTGATAGATTCCCGCGGGTCGTTGGCAGATTTCTCTACCAAGTATGGCCGGTACCAAAACATCGCTATTCTAGGTACTGCTACTCATAAGCGCCGGAGCCATGCCGAGGTGCTGGCAGAGCTTCTGGCAGAGAAGCCTAAGGCAACCCACTAGGCGTTGTGAATCTTTAGAAAGGGACCAATTCATGGCCAAATCAACTCCCAAGTCTTCTAACTACCGCTTTGACGACGACACCATGACGCTGGTAAAAGCTGTGGTGGATGCCACTCCCGACGACAATCTGCTGGCGCTGTTTGATCCGGCTTCGGGCATGTCCTACTTTGGCATCCCTGGTCCTCTCATCAAGGCTCGTCTGGTGGGTGGCCGTGATTCCAAACGCTATACCGTCAAGGAGTACGACTTTGGCCGCGACGTGAAAGGCCATGTCTATAAGGCGTGGATGCCCTCTCAGCACCAGCGCTTGGAGATGTTGGTGGCAGAGAACGAGAAGCGCGCCCTGCAAGAGACTCACGATGTGGACGACCCTGCCGACGACACCACTCCGGATCCTGAGTAGGCTATGGCAGAGTCTGTGCGCGCTGCGGCTGGCGATGGGCTGGCTGCAGCTGCGCGAATGAGCGCCAATTTGGGAAAGCGCTGTGCTGGTACCTATTTCGTGGCGACTGCAGCCTCTGAGCTATGCCAGCGGCTGCAGAGTCGGGTGCCCAGCCTTTCTGAGTGCCTTGCGGCGTTGGATCCTGTGACACTGGCGGTGGCAGACATCAAGGGCGCCAAAGGCGCGCTGATGGCTGCGAGGAGGCAGCAAGGCCGTGGAGCGCATGGATCTGATGAGGCTGCTGCTGGCACTGTGACGCCCTTTTGGCTGTTGGTGGACAACTCTGCCATTGGCTCTTTTACCAGCCCTGCCATCATGCGTGGGGCAGATGTGGTGATCGATGACCTGTCCAGTGTCCCTGGGGCCCCTGGAGGAGTGTGTGCCCTGTCCCTCTCAAGGGACATCTGCCAGGACGCAAAGGCGCGAGCAGCGTTGGAGCAGGCAATAGGGCAGCTGAAGGCATCTGTTGCAAGAGTGCCGGACATGGCAGGCTATAACGAGCTATGTGTGAAACGCAACCATAATGCTCAGGCAGTAGTGGCAGATCTGACATGCCATCCAGCAGTGGGAGAAGTGCGCTACCCAGGATTGGTGGGAGATCCTGCCCGCGAGATCGCGCTGCACACCTTTGAGCATGGCTTTGGGCCCTGGGTGCTTTTTTGCGTGGCTGGAGTGGCAGAAGCCCAAGCTGCTTTACAGGTGGCCCAAGAGCTAGGAACTGGGGGAGAAGCTCAGGTGCGGAGCGAGCTTTTCTCGGCACCCGATGATAAGGCGGCCTTGCGTCTGGTTGTGGGCGATGAAGATCCGCTGGCCATTGTGATGTGGCTGGAAGCGGTGTTGGATCCTGCCTAGGGCGATGCGGGGTATGAGGTAAAGGCGCGAAGGCGGGGAGAAGGATTTCTCGGCAGGGGGAGCCGCGGCGCCGTGGCCTGTAAATAATGTAAGGGATTCGTACATTAGACGGAGTAGGTCTGAAGAAATTGTGAATTCATAGATATTTAAATGAGATTTTCTGCTAGCGGAATGAGGATTCCTGCAACGGAGTTCGCTTTGGCACAACACGCCCAAGGCATCCGGCTGTAATACCCAATGCTACCTGGGGTATTAGAGTTCCAGGGCAATCTGTCGCAGAAGCGATATATCTGCTAGGGGGCTTAAATGACTAGTCACACCTATACCTATTAAATAAAATAATAAAATTTATGCTGACAGCTACTGAGAAGAATCGCAGCTAGATATGGGTGTCAATAGGAAATCGGCCAGTGGTTCGTGTTGTAGTCAACCCCCGTAGCCCTCTACTATTTGCCCTAGAGGTTCGAGCTGTTTTTACTGGAAGCGGGGCGTCGCGAAGGTTCGCCCTGCATTTGGACAGCTCAAGATACAAGCGCTTATCCACGGTTAGATGGAGGTCATGAATGGCTAATCCAGACCAGGTTCTCGATACCGTCGAGACCATCGACAGCGTCGACTCCCTGAAGGCGGCTCTCGCCGAGATGCGCACTGCTCAGGAGGAGTTCGCTACCTTTACCCAGGAGCAGGTCGACGAGATCTTCTTCCAGGCTGCCATGGCAGCCAACAAGGCCCGCATCCCTCTGGCCAAGATGGCCGTCGAGGAGACCGGCATGGGCATTGTGGAGGACAAGGTAATTAAGAATCACTATGCCTCCGAGTATATCTACAACGCCTACAAGGACACCAAGACCTGCGGCGTCATCGAGGAGGATGCAGCCGGCGGCTACAAGGTGATCGCCGAGCCTATTGGTATTGTGGCTGCGGTCATCCCCACCACGAACCCCACTTCTACCGCGATCTTCAAGACTCTCATCTCTTTGAAGACCCGCAACGCCATCATCATCTCGCCGCACCCCCGCGCCAAGAAGAGCACCATCGAGGCCGCTCGCATTGTGCGTGAAGCTGCTGAGGCTGCCGGCGCCCCCAAGGGCCTCATCCGCTGGATCGAGGAGCCCAGCCTCGAGCTCACCAACGAGCTCATGCGTGATGCCGACATCATCCTGGCCACCGGCGGCCCCGGCATGGTGAAGGCCGCTTACAGCTCCGGCAAGCCCGCCCTGGGCGTAGGCGCAGGCAACACTCCTGCCATCATCGACTCTTCGGCCGACATCAAGCTGGCCGTCATGTCTATTCTGCACTCCAAGACCTTTGACAACGGCATGATCTGCGCTTCTGAGCAGTCTGTGATCGTGCTGGACGACATTTACAAGCAGGTCAAGGATGAGTTCAAGCGCCGCGGCGCCTACTTCTTGAAGGGCGACGAGCTGGACAAGGTGCGCAAGACCATCATCATCAACGGCGCCCTGAACGCCAAGATCGTGGGCCAGTCTGCCCACACCATCGCTGAGATGGCCGGCGTGAACGTGCCCAAGAACACCAAGGTGCTCATTGGCGAGGTGGACTCTGTAGAGCTCTCCGAGGAGTTCGCTCACGAGAAGCTCTCCCCTGTGCTGGCCATGTACCACGCCAAGGACTTCGACGACGCTATCGCCAAGGCCGAGCAGCTCATCGCTGACGGCGGCTACGGCCACACCTCTTCTCTCTACATCGACACCATGAATGAGAAGGAGAAGATGGCCAAGCACGCTGAGGCCATGAAGACCTGCCGCATCGTCATCAACACCCCCAGCTCTCAGGGCGGCATCGGTGACCTCTACAACTTCCGTCTTAAGCCCTCTATGACCCTGGGCTGCGGCTCATGGGGCGGCAACTCCATCTCCGAGAACGTAGGCGTGAAGCACCTCATTAACACTAAGGTCGTGGCAGAGAGGCAGACCAATATGCTGTGGTACCGCACCCCTGAAAAGATTTACTTCAAGCGCGGGTGCATGCCTGTTGCCCTGGACGAGCTGGGCACCATGGGCAAGAAGCGCGCCTTCATCGTCACCGACCAGTTCCTCTATAAGAACGGCTACTCCAAGGCCATCGAGGACAAGCTGGATCAGCTGGGTATCGTGCACTCCTGCTTCTGGGACGTGGCTCCCGATCCCACCCTGCAGTGCGCCGAGGAGGGCGTGAAGCAGATCCGCTCCTTCGAGCCCGACTGCATCATCGCTTTGGGCGGCGGCTCCGCTATGGACGCAGCCAAGATCATGTGGCTCATGTATGAGCACCCCGAGGCCCGCTTCGAGGACATGGCCATGGACTTCATGGACATCCGCAAGCGTATTTACACCTTCCCTGAGATGGGTCAGAAGGCCTACTTCGTGGCCATCCCCACCTCTTCTGGTACCGGCTCCGAGGTAACCCCCTTCGCCATCATCACCGACGCCGAGACCGGCATCAAGTGGCCTCTGGCTGACTACCAGCTGCTGCCCAACATGGCCGTGGTCGACGTGGACAACATGATGAACCAGCCCAAGGGCCTCACCTCCGCCTCTGGCATGGACGTGCTCACCCACGCTCTGGAGGCCCTGGTCTCCATCATGGCTAGCGACTACACCAAGCCGGCTTCCCTCCAGGCCATCAAGCTGGTCTTCGAGAACCTGCCCGCTGCCTACGACAAGGGCGCTGCCGATCCCGTGGCCCGCGAGCACATGGCCAACGCCTCCTGCCTGGCCGGCATCGCCTTCGCAAACGCCTTCCTGGGCGTGAACCACTCCATGGCTCACAAGCTGGGCGCCTTCCATCACCTGCCCCACGGTGTGGCCAATGCCGTGATCCTCACCCGCGTCATGCGCTACAACGCTGCCGACGTGCCTGTGAAGATGGGCACCTTCCCGCAGTACGCCTATCCTCAGGCCAAGGAGCGCTATGTCGAGGCTGCCCGCTATGTGGGCATCACCGGCAAGGATGACGACGAGGTCTTTGAGAACTTCCTCAAGGCCATCGACGAGCTGGGCGCCCATGTGGGCATCAAGCCCACCATCGCCGATTACGGCGTGGACGAGACTTACTTCAACGACACCCTGGACGACATGGTCGAGCAGGCCTTCAACGACCAGTGCACCGGCGCCAATCCCCGCTACCCGCTCATGAGCGAGATCAAAAATCTTTACCTGGATGCCTACTATGGCCGTGAGCCTAAGGACTATCAGGATTAAACTAGATACAATCCTTACGCACTACCGCATTTCGGCTTGATAGGTGAGGCTCTGACCCTCAGGGCCTCACCTTCCTATAAGGCCCGCTACCTAAAAGAGAGAGGAAGGACCATGGAAGAGCTGGTTTCGCGAGTAAATAAGATGGTTTTTCAAGATGGCGACACCATCGTCAAGGTCTTCAACGAGGCCAAGCCCGTCTCTGACGTCTTCAATGAGGCCCTGAACCTGGCCCGCGCCAACGAAGCTGGCATCAACACGCCCAAGCCCGTGTCTGTAGCCAAGATCGAAGATTCCTGGGCTCTCACCACCACTCGTATCCCAGGCAAGACCCTCCAGGAGCTCATGGACGAGAACCCTGAGAAGATCGACAAGTATCTCATGATGTTTGTGGACTTCCAGATCGACACCCATGCTCATCGCGCCCCCTTGCTCCAGCGTCAGAAGGACAAGTACGCCCGCATGATCGCGTCTTTGACCGACGTGCTGGACGCCACTACCCGCTACGAGCTGGACATGCGCCTGGACGGCATGCCCAACGAGGTCGACGTATGCCACGGCGACTTCAACCCCTCCAACGTCATCGTGGGAGACGACGGCGAGCTCTACGCCTGCGACTGGGCCCACGCGACCCAGGGATCCGCTGCTGCAGACGCTGCTATCAGCTACATGCTGTTCGAGATGGAAGATCACGAGCTAGCCCAGAAGTATCTGGACCTCTACTGCAAGAAGTCCGATACCCCTCGACAGGTAGTCCATAACTGGCTGTCCATTGTGGCTGCTGCCGAGCTGTCCCGTGGTCGCGAGAAGGACTATGACTTCATGATGAGCTGGATCGACGTGGTGGATTACCAGTAATTCCTACTGGGCATCCCAGGGGCCTAGGCTGTTAGGCCGCCAGTAGCCTAATGAGAGAGCATGGAGTAAAGTCTTTGGATGGCATGCAGGTAGGCCCGCGCCTTTGACTGCTTGTGAAAGACCCAGGCAACCTGTAAGGGTGCCTGGGTCTTTTTTGGCCTCGGGGGAGTGTGCAGATGGTGGGATGTGTGCTTGTTGCGCGTGGATAATGCGATGTAGCGCTTGATCGCATTGGGGTTTTACAAAACCCCAATGCGACGAACAGCTACGTCGCATGTTCGCATGACATAGGTTGCGTTTCTGATACCAAGCAATCAGTGTGCGGGGTAGTCTGCACATGAAGGTCTTCGTGGCCCTCGTACGATGCGTTGTACAAGGGCCACGAGCATGCTCGTGAGCAGATTGGCGTACGCCCCGCTAAGCAAACTGCGCCGAGCGCCTATTCTAAATTAGAGCCCAATCCCTTAAAGGAGCAGTTCTATGGCAGAGCCTTTCGCCCACTATATGTACGTGCTGGAATGCGAGGATGGCAGCCTCTATACCGGATACTCGCCGGACGTAGAAGCGCGCCTGGCTGCCCACAAGAAGGGGCAGGGAGCTCGCTACACGCAGGCGCACAGGCCTCGGCGCCTGGTGGCTCAGGCGCGCTTCTATACCAAAGGGCGCGCTCTAAGCGCAGAGGCTCACTTCAAAAAGCTTTCCCGAACGCAAAAAGATCGGCTGCTGGCAATGGCTGCCCACAAGCCGTTGGAGGAAGTGTTGGCAGCCAAACTGGACGGCTTCCCAGAGGACACTGCTTCAGAGTTTGTGGCCCGCTCTCTCGCCCAAGCTCAGAAGCCGTCTCTTAAAGCATTTAATCAAAAGCTCTTGCCTACCCTGGATGCGGCGACCATTGTAGGCGTGCCTACACCAGAGCTGAAGCGCATTGCCAAAGGCCTTGTGAGACGTACGGATGCCCAGAGCTTCCTTTCTCAGCTACCACATGCTTACTTTGAGGAGAATCTGGTGCAGGCCTTGGCGGTGGGGTTTCTCGGCAGCTATGAGGAGGCGCTCACCGCCATAGAGCGCTTGTTGCCCTACGTGGACAATTGGGCGGTGTGCGATCAGATTCCGCTGGGGCCTTTTTCGGGCCATGAGGAGGAGCTGGCAGAGCCGCTCGCTCGTTGGTGCACAAGCGACCGGTGTTATGTGGTGCGCTTTGGGCTCAGGGTGCTCATGCGGTTCTTTTTGGGCGAGCGCTCTTGCGGGCGGGTTCTTGAGTACGTGGCAGCGACGCGGTTGTCGGGGGCGCCTGAGGCGCCAGAAGCGGGATCGGAGGCCTACTACGTGGATAAGGCTCGGGCATGGCTGTTGGCAGAGGCGCTGGCGGCACAGCCAAAAGCGACGCTTCCGTATCTGGATCCATCGGGATCGGTCGATGAATGGACTCGTCGGGCGGCCATTCAGAAGGCGCGGGAGAGCCACAAGATATCCGACGAGGTGAAGGACTATTTAAAAACTTTGCCTAAGCGGCCGCTGGCCTAAGAAAGGGCATGCGAAAAGGGGAGTAATGGTGGGCTTTAAGGTTTCCTTTTGCTAAGCTGAATCTGTCACATTTATGGATCAGTTGTGATGAGAGAGATGAGACGTTTGCATGAAAGGAGCTGTTCTGTGAATACCTGTGCAGCTACCCCCAAACCCCGCAAGTTCTGGCTGGGCCTGCTTATGTGCGCGCTGGCTCTGGTGGTGTGCGCGCCCATGCTCACCGGCTGCGCCTCGCCCGAGGACGCCGTGCGCAAAGCCGCAACCTCCTATCTGGATCAGCTTAAGAATCCCGATCTTTCCCAGGAAGACTTCGAGCGGTACATGGGCGCCGAGACCGCTTCGACCTTCGAGTCCTACGGCATCGACGCCGTGGCTCTGGGCAAGAGCCTCACCAAGCACTTTGACTACAAGATCAACGAGGTTACCGTAGACGGCGATGAGGCCAACGCAGTGGTCGACGCCAGCAACATCGATTTTGCCGCTCTGGGCAGCTCGCTGCAGCCCAAGTTCTTGGAGTGGGCGTCCTCGGCAGAGGCTCAGGAGCTCATCGCCAACAACGACCAAGAGGGCGTCATGAAGAAGCTCTTCTCCATGCTTCAGGAAGAGTTGGACGCAGACAACGTCTCCACCGTCGCCAACCCCGTGACCGTGACCTTCACCAAGAGCGGCGACGACTGGGTGCCCCTGAGCAGCCAGCAGATCTCCGAGGTGCTCTTCGCCGGCCAGAACCCTGCCGACATGTACGCCGCTGAGTAATCTCTCCTGCCGAGAAACCCGTGCCACTGCGGGCGGCGCCTCATATCTCACTCCTAGACGAGTGTCGATTTGAGCGCGTTTCTAAGGTAAGCTAGCAAGTCGCTTTCTTCTTTGACTCGGAAAGAAAGTGATGAAATAAGGGACCGCCTCCCCATAGAGGTGGTCCCTTTGCTATGGAAAGCCAAGACTGGAGGGTTTAGTCTTCCTCGGCGAATAGGGGAGTCGACAGGTAGCGGTCGCCGGTATCGGGGAAGAGCACTGCGACGGTCTTTCCTGCGTTTTCCGGCCTTTGAGCCACGTGCAGGGCTGCGGCCAGGGCGGCTCCAGAGGAGATGCCCACCAAGATGCCCTCAGTGCGCCCTAGGAGTCGTCCTGCAGCGAAGGCGTCGTCGTTGGAAACAGGGATGACTTCGTCGTAGATCTGGGTGTCAAGCACCTTTGGCACAAAACCGGCGCCAATGCCCTGGATTTTATGAGAGCCGGCACGGCCTTGGCTCAAGACGGGGGAGTCCTCCGGCTCTACTGCCACCACCTGCACCTGAGGATTTTGCTCTTTCAAATACCTTCCTGCCCCGGTGATGGTGCCACCGGTGCCCACGCCTGCGACAAAGACGTCTACGTGGCCGTCTGTGTCTTCCCAGATCTCGGGCCCGGTGCCTTCGTAGTGCGCCGCAGGGTTGGCGGGGTTCTCAAACTGGCCTGGCACAAAGCTATGGGGTGTCTCCTGAGCCAGCTCGTGGGCCTTGGCGATGGCGCCTTTCATGCCCTCGGAACCCGGGGTGAGCACCAGTTGAGCGCCGTAGGCCTTCATCAGCTGGCGGCGCTCCACACTCATGGTCTCGGGCATGGTGATGATGACGCGATAGCCGCGGGCTGTCGCCACTGAGGCAAGCCCGATGCCGGTGTTTCCAGAAGTGGGCTCGATGATGGTGGAGCCGGGGACGAGGAGGCCGTCTTTCTCGGCTTTGTCGATCATCGCCTGGGCGATGCGGTCCTTTACCGACCCTGCGGGGTTGAAGTACTCCAGCTTGGCCAGAATGCGCGCGGGGGTCTTGGTCTCTTCTTCTATATGGGTGAGTTCCAGCAATGGCGTATGGCCAATAAGCTGGCTGGCAGAGGTGTAGATAGAGGACATGAATGGTTTCCTTCCTTAGCGCTGGTCCGCTAGAGCTTGGGCTGCCGCAAAGCCTCGATCGAGGTCGGCGATGATGTCGTCGATATGCTCGGTGCCAATGGACAGGCGGATGGTGGTGGGCTTGATGCCCTGGTCTTCCAGCTCTTCTGGGGTGAGCTGGGCATGAGTGGTAGTGGCGGGATGGATTACCAAGGACTTCACGTCGGCCACGTTGGCCAAAAGGGAGAAGATCTCAAGGTTGTCGATGAACGCATGGGCCTCCTCTTGGCCGCCTTTGATATCGAAGGTGAAGATGGAGGCTCCGCCCTGAGGGAAGTAGCGCTCATAGAGCTCGTGGTCTGGATGGGAAGGGAGGCTGGGATGGTTGACCTTCTCTACCTGAGGATGGCTGGCCAGATACTGGACCACCCGCCGGGTGTTCTGGGCATGGCGCTCTACGCGAAGCGAGAGCGTCTCTGTGCCTTGCAGCAGCAAAAAAGCTGCAAAGGGGGAGAGCGTCGCCCCGGTGTCGCGCAAGAGGATGGCGCGCACATAGGTGGCGAAGGCCGCCTGCCCGGCGGCATCTACAAATGAGATGCCATGGTAGCTGGGATTAGGGTCTGCGATGGGGCCGTAGTTGCTCGAGGCGGCCCAATCGAAGTTGCCGCTGTCCACAATGACGCCGCCTAGGGTGGTCCCATGGCCTCCTATGAATTTGGTGGCCGAATGCACCACGATGTCTGCGCCATGCTCTATGGGGCGGATGAGGTAGGGGGTGCCAAAGGTGTTGTCCACTACCAGGGGCACTCCCTGCGCATGGGCGATTTTCGCGATGGCGTCAAGATCGGGGATGTCGCTGTTGGGGTTGCCCAAGGTCTCCAGATATACGGCCTTGGTGTTGGGTTGGATGGCCGCCTCAAGCTCTTGGAGGTTGTGGGCGTCTACAAAGGTGGTCTCAATGCCGTAGTGGGGCAACGTATGGGCAAGAAGGTTGTAGCTGCCGCCGTAGATGGTCTTTTGGGCCACGATGTGGTCGCCGGCCTGCGCCAAGGCCAAAATCGTGTAGGTGATGGCTGCTGCTCCCGAGGCGAGTGCAAGGGCCGCTACGCCGCCTTCAAGCGCAGCAATGCGCTTCTCAAAGACCTCTTGGGTGGAGTTGGTGAGCCTTCCATAGATGTTTCCGGCGTCTGCCAGCCCAAAGCGGTCGGCCGCATGGGCAGAGTTGCGGAACACATAGGAAGTGGTTTGGTAGATGGGCACTGCCCTGGCATCGGTGGCAGGGTCAGGCTGCTCTTGGCCCACATGCAACTGAAGGGTCTCGAATTTATAGGCACACATATTAGACCATCTCCCTAGGAAGTTGCCCGCAATTCGCCTATAAACCTACTATGACAGTAGGTAATTGTTCTCGCAGGTTCTATACCTATTAACCTTGTGGTAAAGTAGGGATGTAGGAGGTTTGAATGATGATTTCCACCAAGGGCAGGTATGCCCTTAGATTCATGGCAGATGTGGCCCAACATCAAGGCGAGGGCTATGTGCCCCTCAAAGACGTCGCTTCGCGCCAGCAGATCTCAGAGAAGTACCTGGAGATAGTGGTCAAAGAGCTGGTGAAGGCTGGGTATTTGTGCGCGCTTAGGGGCAAGGGCGGAGGCTACAGGCTCAGCCGTGCTCCCGAAGGCTATGAGGTAAAAGCCATCCTCGAGCTCATGGAGGGGCCATTGGTGCCTGTGGCGTGCCTGGCCTCGAAAACCAACCAGTGCCCTCGAAAGGATAAGTGCCAGACGCTGCCGCTCTGGGAGGGGCTTAACGGGGTCATCGCCGAATACTTAGGTAGATTTACCTTGGCAGATCTCTACCAAGGACAGAGGATGGGCGAGTGCTGCCTTTTGTAGCAGGCGCTATTCGCCCTCTTCGATAGGCACGTAGAACTTGAACCCGTCGTCTAGGCGCAGCACGCCAATTTGACCTGCAGGATACCCGCCGGCGGCAGCGCAGTCGATATCGATCTTATCGGCCACGTGACCTGTCTCAGGAGTGGCGCCCATCTCCACCATGACGGCGTGGCCGCTCGCGTCATAGCAGCGGGCATCCACCTGCTCGGCGAAGTGGGGCAGGTAGCTTGTGGGAGTGTGGCCGCTTACCACCAGCGGACCTTCGCCTTGAGCGTTTTTGAGGCCGGTGGGATGGTTCCAAAACTCCTCGCGGATCCACAGCAGATCCTCTGGATCTTGGGATTTAGCCAGATCCTCCAGGTCAAAAGCGGTCCAGCGGTCTTTTCGCTGCTCGGGGGCGACGGGTTTGATGCCGGCATGGGTAAGCAAGAAGAGCTTGCCGTCTAGCTCCGTCACTTCGTAGAGGGGCAGGCCGCGCACCCATTTGACCAGATGCTCCATGGCGTCGGGCACCATGTCCATGAGGCCTTGGGCGGTGGTCTCGCCGCCGTTGAGCACCCAGGTGCCCCATTGCAGCGCGTCCTCGGGATTGTCCAGGCAGTCGAGCATCATGGCCTCGTGGTTGCCCTTGAGCACCGTCATAAAAGGGTTGTTGTGGGCGAGGCGCATGACGCCCACGGGATCTGGGCCGCGGTCCACCATATCGCCCAGCAGGTAGATGCGATCGTTCTCATCTGGCTCGATGAGGGCGAGAGCCTTCTCAAAAGCCGCGCGATGACCATGGATGTCGGAAAGCACGTAGGTCGCCATGAGGTCTCCCCTGCAAACGGTAGTGGGCAGCGCGAGGGCCGCAGGTGGCAGCCGCTGTGTTGCACATCAATGCTGACAGTTTAGGGCCGTTATTTCAAATGTCGAGCTAGAGGCACATCCAAACCGAGTCTAAGACGCTGGCAAGGGTATCGGAGCACGCAGAGCAAGGGTACACTTACAAACGTTTGGGCATCCTATGGGCAAAGGGGATCTCATGGACACTGTGAAGGTAGCGGCTGCGCTCATCTGGCGCGACGACGCCGTGTTGGCATGCCGGGTAGCTTCAGGGCCCTTTGCAGGGCTCTACGAGCTGCCAGGTGGAAAGATCGAGCACGATGAGTCTGCCGAGAAGGCCTGCCGCCGCGAGGTGGGAGAAGAGCTTCGCTGCGAGCTCTCAACTGTGTGGCCCCTCGACCATGTGAGCTACGACTACCCAGACTTCCATCTGTCCATGGAAGTCTTTGCCTGCGAGTTGGCGCCCGGTTCTGAGCCCCAGGCGACAGAGCACTCAGAGCTTCGCTGGCTTAGCCGCCAAGAGCTGGTAGAGGTTCAGTGGCTTCCGGCAGACACCCAGCTCATGTCTTTGGTGGCTGCCTACTGGCGCGATTTGCTAGGCGACCACTAGGCTTCTGGCCATCGGGCAAGGCTCCGTTGCCAGATCGATAGGTTACACTGCTTGTAGTGCAGCGGCTCTACTGTTTAAGCCTGCGAGTGCGCCCGGGCGCGCGTTTCATAAAAGAGAGGTATCCCATGGACCAGCAGTCTGAAGACAAGCGCTATCAGGATTACTGGCGCCAAGCCCAAGGCGCGAATCAGCCTGCTCCCAGCGGCGAGCCGCAGCCTGCTGCCTCGCGGCCACAAGGCGCAGCCTCGCAATCTCAGACCGTCCCACCGCAAGACCGCCAGCAAGCGGGCTGCCAGCAGCCACAGGGTGCAGCACAGGCAGCCTACCAGCAGCAAGCCTACCAACAGCCCCACTACCAACAGATGCAGGTCCAAGAGCCTGTGGTGGAGTCTGCCTCTGCCACCACCGATCATGCAAACAACCACGCCACCACAACCACTTGGGGCGTCCTTATCGGCGGGGCTATCGCGGTGGTGGTGCTCTGCCTCGCCATGTCCAGCTGTGTCTCGAGCCTCGTCACTGCAGCGTCCTATATGTATGACTATGGCTACGACGACTACGGCCACAACGGCTATGGCCAGGGTTGGGACGATTTTGACCTGGATGACCTGGGTGGCTATCTGGATGAAGACGGCAGCTGGCCCAACACTGGCTGGGGCACGCAAAACCCTATCCAGCTGCAGGAGGGGCTAGAGCTCTACCTGGGCTATTGCGATGAGTCGCTGGACCTCTATGTGGGGGCTTCTGACTATGCGGGCGCGCAGGCCTCGGTGCGCGATTACGTGAAGAAGGTCTGCTCGCTGGACAATTCTGCCAATGAACAGGTCACCTCTCTGGTGCGCACGGCGCTGGCCACGCTGGATGCCAACGGCGATCCTTCGCAAGACCTGGGGGGCGCGGTGGCGGCTGCCAAGGACGCCGCTCATCAAATCAAGGCGCTGGAGGTGCCCAGCGACGTGTCCACCTCGGTGAAAGCCGAGCTCTCCCAGGGCGTCGCTGCCTGCCAGGGCCGCTGGGAAACTGCAGCTCAGGCTCTGCAGGCGCTGCTTGATGGCGACGAGGTCTCCCAGGGCGACTGGCGCGACCTTTTGGCCGAGAGCGCAGCGAACCCCAACAACGATGCGGCCGATGACTTTTTAGAGGCACTGGCCGATTCCTCCACGTCCTAGCATCAAGCTTTATTACACTTAGCTGTCACACAAAAGGCGCGGCTCTTGCGGGTCGCGCCTCTCTTTCAAGGAGGCGGAAATGAGTCACGCCGACAGGCTGTTTTGCGCCATGTGCCAAGACGTCATCGACAACGGCACAACCAACGTTGGCGAAGAGGTGCGCACTCGCTGGGAGGACGGCTCTCCCGCATACACCATCAAACGTTTTGGCGTGGTAAACCGCTACGACCTGCAAAAAGAGTTTCCGGCCATCACGCTGCGCCGCACCGCCCTCAAGAGCGCCATGGACGAGATCCTGTGGATCTACCAAAAGAAGTCCAACAACATCCACGACCTGCACTCCCACATTTGGGATGCCTGGGCTAACGAGACCGGCTCCATTGGCAAGGCCTACGGCTATCAGGTGGGCCGAGTGACCCACTACCCCGAGGGCGACTTCGACCAGATGGACAAGGTCCTCTACGACCTTTCGCACACGCCCTTTTCCCGCCGCATCATGACCGGCCTCTACGCCTTTGACGAGCTGCCCGAGATGGCGCTCTATCCCTGCGCCCACTCGGTGACCTACAACGTGACCCGCACTGCTGCCGATAAACCCCTCACCCTCAACATGGTCTTGAACCAGCGCAGCCAAGACATTCTGGCCGCCAACAACTGGAACGTGGTCCAGTATGCCTTGCTGCTTATGATGGTGGCCCAGGTCTCTGGCATGGTTCCCGGCGAGCTCGTGCATGTCATCGCAGATGCGCATATCTACGATCGCCATGTGGACGTGGTAAAAGAGCTTATTAGCCGTCCGCAGTTTGACGCCCCCAAGGTCTCTCTGAACCCGGAGATTACGAACTTCTACGATTTTTCCTGTGACGATTTGATTGTGGAAGACTATCAGCATGGCCCGCAGGTCAAAAACATCCCCATCGCCCTTTAAGAGCCTTAGGGCAGCTCTAAGGCAGCCCGCATGCACTGCCCGCACGCGTCAGCTTTTGGATAGGAGACATCAGGCTATGCCGCCGCTTCGCGCCATCGTATCTATTGCCGGCCCCTGGGCCATAGGAAAGCAGGGCCAGCTGCCGTGCCGCAATAGCGAAGACCTCAAACGGTTCAAAGAGCTCACATTGGGCTCCACTGTCGTCATGGGCCGAAAGACTTTGGATACGCTGCCGGGAGGGCGGGCGCTGCCCGGCCGTCGCAACATCGTGCTCACCCGCGATGACGGCTTTGAGCGCGAAGGCGTCGAGGTGGCCCATGGCATAAGCCAGGTGCTCACGCTGGTGGCGCATGATCCTTCCGTGTGGGTCATTGGCGGCGAAAGCGTCTATCGCGCCTTCTTGCCCTACTGCACCGAGGTCATGGTGACCCGCCACGAGATGGATCTCCCGGGTGCGGACACGTACTTTCCCAACCTAGACGAGTTGCCCGGTTGGTATCGCTCAGTAGAGGGGCCGCTCCAAGAGACCCCTCAGGGCATCGCCTATCGCTACGAGGTCTACAAGAACGCCCGCTAAAGCGGATCGCCTATCGCATAGGTAAAGGAAAACCGCCTGGGAGCCCTAGGCTCTCAGGCGGCGTGCAAGGCGGAGATCGCAGAGTGGCGGTTACTCGTCCAGGTTGGAGTTGATGAGGTCTGCGATGGCCTGGGCGTCGTTGGTGGCGCGCATGGCGTCGCGGAACTCCTCGCGCATAAGCATGACGGCCACGTTGGACAGCAGCTTGATGTGGGTGGTGCCAGCCTCGCCGTCGGGCACGAGCAGGGAGATGACAATGTCTACGGGCTTGTCATCAAAGGAGGGCCACTCGACGGGCTCCTGCAGCTTCACCACGATGACGCCGGCATCCTTGATGGCGTCGCTCTTGGCGTGGGGGATGGCGAAGCCGTCCTGCATGCCGGTGGCGCCCATCTCCTCGCGGGCGTCATAGGCGGCGCGCACGGCAGCGGCATCCTCGGCCATGCCCAGGGCCACGGCCTCATCGCTCAAAAGCTGCAGCACCTCTTCGCGGCTGGCGGCAGGATTGTCTACAAAGACCTGGGAAGCCTTAACAAAATCGCTCATGGTCAATCTCCTTGGGATGTAGGCGGATGAATTTCCCTGAGGTCATTATACGCAGGGCGCGAGGGCGGGCATACCAAATCGCCTCTCTCTTGCAATAAGTCCCATAATCCCAGCTTGTGGGGGGATAAGTTGGCCAGTGGATAGTGGGCAAATTTGTCTGAAAGGGCCGTGCCGAGGCTAAAACTGTCAACAAATAGGCATCGGGATGCCTAGGGCGGGCGCGTCTCAGGCGAAACGGGGGACACAGCTTGCGCGTTCTCTTATACTTGAAAAAGAAGCTCGCCTGCGCGCGAGCTCGCTGCGTTATTGATAGCCAACATTCCAAGGAGCTCCATGTCCACCACCCCAGAGGCCACCGTTGCCCCAGAACCCCTGCGCATTCCCCAAGACAAGACTCGAGAGAACCTCTTCATTGTCATAGGCGTAGGTATCGCGGTGCTCTCGCTCGTCATTTTTGCAACCAGCTTGGGTGCCTATGATGCGGCGCCCTGGCGCACCTGGGCCTCGCTGGCGGGTGTAGCGGTGGGCACAGCGACGGCGCTCATCTCCCTTAAGATGCGACCGGAGCACACCTATGCCTTGGAGGTGGATGAGCGCGGCATCACCGACAACACCTCTTCCACCTTTGGCGCCGGCCTCATTTCCTGGGACGACATCAAGGCGGCCTATCGCTGGAAGGTGCGCCAGGGTTACTACCTGGTGGTGGATCTCAAAGACCCCGAAGGCTTCATCGAGAGGGCTCCTGAAGGCGCCGCTGCCTCCATGACCTCGCGCTTGGAGCAACACTTGCCGCTGGTGGAGATCAGAGTGGCCGGCCTTCCGGGCTCCTACACAGAGGACGAGGTGCTGGCAGCCATCGCCGCCTATCGTCCCAAGCTAGTGAAGTCGCAGCGCACCTATGTGCCACCCAAAAAGAAGAAGCGTTAGGACAGCGGTGCGGAGAACCTGCCTGTCACAGCGCTGCACAGCGTTTTAGCGGCTAGGAGTCGCCGTGACGCTCTGAGCCGGTGCGCTCCAACACCACCAGAATCCAACTGGAGATAAGCAGGGGCTGGATCACTAGGTTGAGATTGTCTGGCGAGAGGGCAATCTGGAAGACCTCCTGGGCGCTGGTGGCGCCGCTCCATTGGGCCAGGGTGGCAAAGCCGTCAAAGAAGCACTGGTAGACCACGCAAAAGATGGTGGTCCATTGGATAAAGTACTCAAAAATCTGGTATTCCTCGTCGTTCATGGAGAGCCACAGCCAATGCCCCTCCAAGCGCTTGCGCAGGAACAGCTGGATGAAGGCCGTAAGAAACACCAGCACAAAGATGAGCACCATGATGTTTGAGCCGTTGATCTTGCCAGACTCTGTAAGGTAGAGGTCAAACCCAGGAAATATCTGGGCGCACAGCCGCTCCAGGACATAAATTATAGAAACTAGTCCGGCCATGATGAGAGCGTTGGCCACCATGATGAGGCAAAACTCCATGACCACGCGAAAGATGCGCCAGTGAGCCCTAGGGCCGCTCTGGCTGTACATGATGTCGCCTACCACATAAAGGGTCCCTAGCACCAGAAAGAGCCTGATGACCACATCCACGAATGCGCTCCTTGCCCTGCGTGTGTCCTTGCTCCATAGGATGGCCGGGTGCGAGGGCCTAAGCTTTGCCGAGAAACCCGCACCATTGCCTCAAGCCTGTTGCCTGGCTGCTTGGCTTTTTACCCAGAGAGGGCTTGGCTTTGCCGTTATGCGACAATGGCTAAACGCAGAGATGCTCCTGACTGGCGCCCTATAGAGCCGGTTGGGGCGCCTCAAGAAAGATAGATTACCGTCGATGGGATCTCTATGACCCAGAGCTTCTGGCAGACGATCGATACTCTCTGGCCTCACTCTCAAGGGGCGGCTGCTTTTGTCCATGGCGCGGTGGCTTTCGAGCAGGAGCCCGATGGTTGGATGCGGCCGCTGAGGTTTTATCCGCAGCAGCTGCGCGCCCTCTCCAGCTGCATGGCCTGGCATCCAGGTTTGTACCATGCCATGGGTCTCACCTGCGCAGGCATTACCATAGAGTGCTTGACCGACGCCAAGCGGGTGGCGCTGGAGCTCCAGGTGGACCCTGAGCCCCATGGCACCACAGCGCAGATCGCGCTGGCAGATGGCGGGCCTTCCGCTCTGCCCCATGACGGCATCTCGGCAACTGCAGACGGGCTTCATCTGCCTCCCCAGATGCCCGGGCTCGAACCGGTGGAGCTGGTAGTGGAGATGGAGGATAGCCAGCGCGACCCGGTGCTCCCGGGCATGGAGGAGCCCAAGCAGGTGACCTTCTGGCTGCCTATGCTCAGAGGTTGCAAGATTAAGAATCTATCCTGTGACGGCACCTACCTGTCCCCTGTGGAGCCCAAGCCCCTCTTGTTGGTGCTGGGAGACTCTATCTCCCAGGGCTTTTTGGTGGACGACCCTGCCTGTGCATGGCCCTCCATCGTTGCCCGACAGCGCTCATTAGACCTGGTAAACCAGGGTGTGGGTGGTCAAGTCTTTCAACCGAGCGCCCTGGAGGGCCTGCAGCAGCTACCCACGCCGGCCTACGTGTGGGTGGGGCTGGGGGCCAACTACCGCTTCGAGCGCTGGAACCCCGCGGTGGTCAAGCGCGAGATAGCTTCCTATTTTCATCGCATTGCCAACCTCTGGCCCGACACTCCGGTGGTGGTGGCAAGCCCCACGCCCCATGACGAGGAGGCCTATCCCACCGCCAAGGGCGCCGCCTATGATCTGGTTCCAGGGTTTATCCAAGAAGCCTGTGGGCGCTACCCAACCATGCGCTTTCAAGACGGCTCCGTGCTGCTGGAAAACCGCGACCGCTATTTTGCCGACGCCGACCACCCCTCCTGTCGCGGCGGCCGTCTCATGGGCCTTCGTTGCGGGCGCGTGCTCGACGGCGAGCCGCCCATCGACACGGTGGCTGCCCGCGAGGCGCGCCGCCATGCCAAGATTCGCGAGGCCCTCCAAGAGAAGGCCAGCCAGGAGCGCGGCTGCCAAACGCCGCCAGAAGAGGCAGATCCCATAGACACCACCGGCATGGAGCCCCTGGACTTTGCAGCCCTCGCACCGGCAGCGCCTTCGCAGCACCTAGACCCCATCGCCCCGGCTCCCGTGCTACGCAACGCTGCTGCCCAGATAAGCGAGCCTCCGCAGGCTGCGACCTTCCCTGAACCTGCGACTGTCCCAGAGCCTGAGGTTCCTGCCGCCCAAACGCCGGAGCCGTCCCAGTTGGCTGCCGCTCAAAAGGCAGGGGCTTCTCGGCTCGCGCCGGCTGAGCGCCAAGCGGCCGTGCGTCAGGGGCGCGACTTGGAGCGGCGGTTCAACCGTCTGGCATCCTCGCTGCCGGCCGATGACGAGGAGGGCCGCGCAGCCGGCAAGGCCTATCTGGCCACCACTCATGGCCTCTACCATCACGAGCCCTTGAGCTGGGCATTCACTCCCAAGATCTACTGCGAGGCCGGCTGGGAGGTGCTCCGGGAAGCTGCCGAGACCATGGGTTCCATCATGACCAAGGTCACGCGAGCCTACCAGGGCTCTCAGGAGGTGCGCGACTTCTTTGCCCTGCCGGCCCAGGTGGACGAGCTCTGTCGCATCGATCCGGGCTATGAGTGCGAGATCCCTTTGGCGCGGGTGGACATCTTCTTGAACGAGGACACCGGTGCCTATTGGTTCTGTGAGCTCAACACCGACGGCTCCGCCGGCATGACCGCCACAGACCAGGTGACTGCCGCTATCCAAAAGAGCGAGACTTTTAAAGAGCTGGCGGCCCAGACACCTCTTCGCGCGCCGGAGTCTGTCCGCATGAAGTGCGCCCGCGAGATCCTGGACTGCTATGCTTCCTGGGAGAAGGCAGGTCAAGAGCCCTATCCTGCCGAGAAGCCCGCCATTGCCATCGTGGACTATACCGAGTCGCTGTCTATGGATGAGGCCCAAGACTTCTGCGAGCTCTTCTCTGAGCTGGGGGTCTCAGCGCGTATCGCAGACCTGCGGTCGCTGGCGTTGGACGAGGTGGACGGCCACTGGCGCCTTAAAGACGACCAAGGCCCCATCGACCTGGTGTGGCGCAGGGTAGTGCTTTCGGAGATGATGGAAAAGCCCTGCGACGGCTCCGATGCCCTCGCTCTGGCGGCCGAGGAGGGCCTGGCGTGCGTGGTGGGCGGTTTTCGCACCTGGCCCTGCGCCACCAAGACGGTCTTTGCCTATCTGCACTCGCCGCTGGCCTCTAAGGTCTTGGACGCCTCGGAGCTGGCCTTTGTCCAGGGGCACGTGCCTTACACCCAAATCCTTGCCAAAGGCTGCGACCTCTCCACCTTCGCCGACAAGGACGCCTGGATCTTAAAGCCTGCCGAGGGCTACAACGGCCAAGGCGTCATCGCCGGCCTCGACGTGAGCGAGGTGGCGTGGAAAGACGCTCTGCGCGACGGCGCTGCCGCAGGCGCCGTCATCCAGGCTTATGCACCTCAATATGAAGGCGAGGTCATCGTGGGTTCGGTGGCATCGGGCGACGGCATCCAGGCCTCCGGCCGCATCAAGGCTCACTTTATGGAGGGCCTCTACCTCTTTGGCGGGCGCTTCGCAGGCGTCTTCACCCGCTGCGGCGCCTCGGCCACCATCTCCGAGGCTGCCGGCCGTCTCAATATGGGGGCCTTCATCGCTTCCGATTCTTTAAAGACTCAGGGCAACCCCGCCAAATGAGCAATAAAGGGTGGTAGTTTTTATCGGCAAGGAAGAAAGGAGGTTCCCTATGTCAGACCTTAACGCCACGGCTCGCAAGAACCCCTTGGCGCCCGATCTCGCCAAGCCCCTCTCGCCAGAGGTGCAGGCTCTCATCGCAGCCAACGTGGCCCATCCCGGCCAAAACCCCTACGCCACCAAGAACGGGGACGCGCTGCGCAGGCTCGATGAGCCCCGCGACAGGCCTACGCCGCTGCGGCCGGCGTTCATGCGCGACGCCGAGAAGATCCTCCACCTGCCCGCCTACAATCGCTTGGCGGGAAAGACCCAGGTGTTCAGCTTCCATGCCGACGAGGACCTCTCCCGCCGCGGGCTCCACGTGCAGCTGGTGAGCCGGGTGGCCCGCGACATCGGGCGCGCGCTGGACCTTAACTGCGACCTCATCGAGGCCATCGCCTTAGGCCACGACATCGGGCACACCCCTTTCGGCCATGCGGGGGAGCGCTTTTTGGATGGCATCTACCGTCGCCGCACCGGGCGCCGGTTCTTTCATAACGTGCATTCGGTGAGGGTGCTCGACGCCATCTACGGGCGAAATCTCACCTTGCAGACGCTGGACGGGGTGCTTTGCCACAACGGCGAGTACGAGCAGCGGGAGTTTCAAGTCTCTGGCATTTCTACCTTCGATGAGTTTGACGCTGCGGTGACAGCCTGCACTGCCGGCAACTCAGAGGCGGTGGGCGCCCAGCGTCCCATGACGCTGGAGGGCTGCGTGGTGAGGCTCTCGGACATCATCGCCTACGTGGGCAAAGACCGCCAAGATGCCGTTCGCGCCCATCATGTGAGCGAAGGCGCTTTCGATGACGGGCTGGGCGGCGCCTACAACTCCTGGGCGCTGGACGCGTTCATCTCTGATGTAGTGGCGCATTCGCTGGGCCAGCCGCGCATCGCCATGAGCCAGGAGGGCTTCGAGGAGCTGCGCCGCGCCAAGCAGGAGAACTACCATAAGATCTATGCCTCTACCGAGGTGGCGGGCACCCAAGGGGCCCAGATCCTCTCAGGGCTCTTCGAGTTGGCGTATGAGTCTGCGTACCAGGATCTGGCAGCCGGCAACACCCAGGCGCCCGTCTTCGTCCACCACATCGATCCTATTCGCGCCGGCCTTTCCTACTACGGCCGCACCTACGACTGGGAGCGCGACCTGGACCAGACGGTGGTGGACTACATTGCCGGCATGACCGACGACTATTTCATCGCTCTGGCCGAGCGATTGGATCCCGCCGCCGCAAAGGCGTTTCCTCAGCACGATTACTTCTTTGGCAAGGGAGCCGGCCCATGGGACCAAAACCTCTAACCGCCCGCCGCAAGAGCGCGCCCTCGCTTGCGCCGGCTGCCCAGGCGCCTGTTTCCCGCAAAGGCTTTCTGGCAGGGACGCTGGGCCTTCTGGGCGCGGTGGCTTTGAGCGGCTGCTCTTGGGGCGCGCCGGCGCAGAAAGACCTTGCCAGCTACTCCTGGGAGGAGCTGGCCCGCATGGCCCAAGCGCTCTCGGCTGCCAAAGATGCTCAGAGCGCCGTCACCATCGCCCAGGGCTATGGCCTTATAGACGAGAAGGGGAACCTGGCGACCACCCCTCGGCCGGTCGCCATCGATGGCGTGGAGGTGCCCTTTGGCCTGGTGGGGATCCTCCATGACCCCAAGGCCGATGGCTCCGGCATGGCCGGCCTCACTTTTGCCGCCCTGGCAGCGGCAGACACCTCTTCCTACGGCGATGTGTCTGCCGAGAGCTGGGCGGATTCGGTGGCGCGCGCCCACCTTGCAAAGAACGTCCTGCCTGGGTTGCCGGACGGCCTTCCTCAGCTCATAGTCTCTGTGCGCAAAGCCTACCGCAGCGATGGGGGAGCCTTGGAGAGCTGCGAGGACTCGTTGTGGCTCTTATCGGATGGGGAGATCGGCCTTGACGCACGTCCCGATTTGCCTGCCACGGGCACCCTCTATGAGGGCTTCGCCCATGACCCTTCCTATGAGCGCACCTGGAAGGGCGTCCCGGAGCCCTGGTGGACCAGGGATGGGTCGCTGGTGGGCTATTCGGGAACCCCGCAGCTCACCGAGCCCGCCGCGCTGGTCCCCGCCTTTTGCCTCTAGGCGCATAAGGCTTAGCCGGCCAGCATCATAGCCACTGCTACGAAGGCGCTGATCACGCCCACCAAAGACTCTCCGCCCAACAAGCCGGAGCCCGCTGCCTGCCATTTGGCTTCCAACGCGGCGCGGCGCTCAGGGTCGTCGTGTTTGTGGCGCGCATCAAAGACGATGCGGATCAGGGCGCCGGCCCCCGCGCAGGCGCTCATGTGGAAGGGCAGGTACACGCCCAGGCCTAAAGTCATCACGGGGAGCTTGGCCAGCGCCATCGCAAGACCTGCCAGAAGGCCTACCATGAAGACTTCTAGGTGGGGGATGCCGCCGGCCATGGTGGCTACCACCGAGGCTTGAGCAGCCACAAAGGATTGCTGGGGGCCAAAGGACTCGGCGCCGTAGGCGGTGAGCAGGGCCATGAGCATGAGGGCAGCCACCACGGCGCCCACCAAGCCGCCTACCGCCATGCCAATGAACTGGTCGCGAGGGTTGGTGCGAAGCACGTCGCCGGCTTTGAGGTCGTTCATGACGTCGCCCACAATGCCGCAGGCCACCGCCACCACGGCGGCTCCCAAGAAGAGGCTCTCCATGGACATCTGGGCAAAGCACAGGCGCACCAGCAGCAGCACCAGCACGCCGAAGATCTCCATGGGGTTCACGCCGGTGGTGCCGGTGAGCCAGGCCGAAAGGTACACGCTAAACCAGGCGCCCACGATGACGATCACCGAGGCTCCCAGCCCCAGATTGAGCCCCACGCAGAGCGCGGTGGCCACCACCACCATGGCCAGGGCCACCATAGAGCGGGGGACCGAGAGGCGACGCGCAGCCTCGGCATCGGAGATCTTCTTGGCAGCAGGGGCGCCCGAAGCCATGCGGCGCTTGATGATGGGCAAAAGCCCGGAGACGATGGCTCCTGCGCCTACGCCCAGCATGAGACCCAGGCCCAGGCTCGACTGGATGGCCGAGGCGTCTTCTTGGGCGACGAGCCCTAAAGCCGGCAGGATGCCCGCGATGCCGATGTTGCCGATGAGGGCGCCCAAAAACCATACCAGCGCAGGGGCGACGCCCACCATGAAGCCCATGGCGGCCATCATAGGGGAGTTGTAGATACCCAGCGTGACGCCGGGGATCACCGAGCCGGTGCCGATGATGGCGGGCAGCACCCCCAGGGTGTCGCGGACCAGCGCATAGAGGGCCGATAGGCCCATGGCTCCAAAGAGCACGGGGGCATCGCCGGCTTTGGCGTCGTCGGCAGCCTTGAGAGTCTCTGCGGCAGAGACGCCAATGGGGTAGGCCAGGCGGCGTTCGCGAATGAAGTAGGCCTGAAGCGCCGCCGAGGCGCAGAGGCCCAAGAGGGTGCCGGAGAGCGAGGTCAGAAGCACCTGAGGCAACGTCACCTGGTAGGAGGGGCCAAGCATCCAGAGCCCGGGGATGGTGAAAGCCAGGCCGCCGGCCACCATGGCGCCGGCGCTCATGGCGGCATGGCACACGTTGGCCTCGTGGAGGTCGTGGCTGCCCAGCGCCCTCAGGGCCACGATGGATGCTAGGGCCGCAAAGACGATGGGCCAAGGCAGCGCTCCCATCTTGAGGGCGATGAAGAGCGAGCTGGCAGTGAGCAGCGCGCTGCCCAGGGCGCCAATGATAAGGGCGCGGCCCGTGAGCGCGCGGGATTCTTGAGGCGTGGCAGGGGCCATGGAGCGTCTCCTTTGAGGCAGGGAGTGGCAGGGCGTGAACGCTGAGGCAGCGGCTAGGCGAGAAGGGAGGAAGCCGGCATAGGCGCGCTCAGGGAGTGCCCTAATTTATCAAACAGACTTAGGGTACCTGAATGCGTGAAAGTGGCAGGCTACTCCATTTGATATGGCAGTGAGCCCCAAGGCGCAGGCGGACGTGCGGGTTTCTCGGCCAAGCGAGGTGCGGCGAGCTGGCAGGCGAGAAGGCCTAGCGGCCCTTGGCGATGCGGCGGTCGTCGGCGGCAGCCACCAGCGCTTCGAAGAGCTGGGGCTGGGTGCCCATTATCTCGGGGTGCCATTGGACGCCCAAGAAGAAGGTGCGGTCGGGAAACTCCAAGGCCTCCGGCGTGCCGTCGTCTGCCCGGGCGGTCACATGGGCGCCCTCGGGCACGGTGGAGATGGCCAGGTGGTGCAGGGAGTTTACCGAGGTCTCCAGCGTTCCCAGGATCTGGGCCAAGCGGCTATTGGGTTCTATATAGACCTGGTGCACAGGTGCCTCGAAGGGCTCCGGCTGCAGATGCACGTCCAAAGTGGCGCCATGGCTCCAGGGCTGCTCGGTCACGTCGCGCACCAAGGTGCCCCCGCGGCCCACGTTCATCACTTGGACGCCCCGGCAGACGCCCAGGCACGGGACGTCTTGGTCCCAACAGGCTTGCAAAAGCGCCCCCTCGAACTCGTCTCGCAGGGGCATGGTCTGGCCGAGGGCGTGATGGGTGCGGTCGTCGTAGGCGTTGCCGCCAAAGGAGGCGGTGTCTATGTCGGCGCCACCGGTGAACAGGATGCCGTCGAAACGCTCGGCGATCTCTGAGGCGCAGGTGGCCGCCGTTTCGTGGTAGGGAAGCCCTATGGGGAGGCCTCCGGCTTCGAAGACGCGCTGGGCATAGCTGCGAAAATAGAGCAGGTACTCGCCGGTAGGGTCGGTGCGGCCGCACAGGCCGATGAGCGGCCGGTTTTGTGCAGGAGGGGTGTGGGTGTCCATAGGGCCTCCCGGGACGCGTGAGACAGATGCTTGAAGCTTGATTCTCACCTATCGGTATTAGGCTTACAATGCTTATCCATGGATACGTTATTTTCCGCTCAAGAGCGGCTTAAAAAAGAGCAGAACGCGCCTTTGGCGGCCAGGATGCGCCCCCAGTCGCTGGAGGAGTTCATGGGTCAAGCCCAGGCAGTGGGCGAGGGCTCGTGGCTCAGGCGCGCCATTGATCACGATACCCTGTCTTCCCTCATCCTTTATGGCCCCGCGGGCACGGGCAAAACCACCCTGGCTCGCATTGTCGCAGCTACCACCCAAGCACAGTTTGTGGAGGTGTCGGCGGTCACCGGCACGGTGAAGGATCTGCGAGAGGCCATCAATGCCGCCGAGCAGCGCCTGCTCATAGACGGCCAGCGCACCATCCTTTTTGTGGACGAGATCCACAGGTTCAATCGCTCCCAGCAAGACGCCCTGCTTCATGCGGTGGAGGATCGCATCGTGGTGTTGGTGGGCGCCACTACCGAGAACCCCTATTTCGAGGTGAACTCGGCGCTTTTGTCCCGCAGCCGCGTGGTGGAGCTCACGGCGCTGGACAACGAGGCTGTCGCCGCTATCGTGAAACGGGCTCTGGAGGCTCCCCAGGGGCTCAACGGCGCCTTCGAGCTGTCGGATGACGCTCTGGAAGCGGTGGTGACGTTGGCGGGGGGAGATGCGCGCTCGGCCCTTACCACTTTAGAGTTGGCCGCCCAGATGGCCATGCCCGACGGACGCCTGCCCCAAGAGGCGCCGGATTCTGGACCCATCGAGATCTCTGTCCATGCGGTGGAGGAGGCCAACCCCCGCCGAGGGCTGCCCTACGACAAGGGCGGCGACATGCACTACGACGTCATCAGCGCCTTCATCAAGTCCATGCGCGGCAGCGACCCCGACGCCGCGCTCTACTGGCTCGCCCGCATGATCGACGCCGGCGAAGACCCCCGCTTCATCGCCCGCCGCATCCTCATCTGCGCCTCGGAAGACGTTGGCAACGCAGATCCCCAGGCCCTTTTGGTAGCCGAGGCTGCCTTCAAAGCCGCCGAGGTCATCGGCTATCCCGAATGCCGCATCAACCTGGCTCAGGCGGCCACCTATCTGGCTTTGGCCCCCAAGTCCAACGCCTGCGAGGCGGGCATCGACGCAGCCTTGCATGAAGTGCGCCATGGCCCTCGCCGAGAAGTGCCCCCCTATCTCAGGGATCGCCACCGCCCTGGCGCAGACGAATACGGCCTCTACCGCTACCCCCATAACTATCCAGGCGGTTGGGTTTCTCAGCAGTACCTGCCCGACGGCCTCGAGCCTGGCAGCTTCTACGCCCCTTCGCCCCGCGGTTGGGAGGCTTGGCGTGTGGAGGCTTCTGCCAGGGATCGCGCCGAGCGCGAGGATGGGTAGGATATAGGTACGAAAAAAAGGGGGCCTCGCCCCCTCAGGCGCATACACTGGCTCACGCGCGTGGCCAATGCCCGTGCATGCAGCAAGAAAGGACCCCTATGGACCTCGCAGTGCTTATCGTTCTTATCGTTTTGATGGCCGCCTTCGTGTGGGTGGGCATCGAGGTCGCACTTGCGGTGCGCAAGCTGCGCGGCCAGGTAGGCGACCTTATGGGCCAGGTTGACAAGACGGTGCAAGACGTCAATGTCACCATTAAAAAGGTCGATCAGGCAGTGGAAGACCTTAACCCCGCCATACAGGAGGTCAAGCCGCTCATGGGCAAGGTGGAGACCACGGTAGACGCCCTTTCCCTGGATCTGCTGCAGGTCAATAACATCCTTAATGATGTAGGCACCCTCACCGGTGCTGCCAGCGACGCCACCACCGCGGTGACCGGCGTGGTGGACAAGGCTGCTGCCGCCGCTTCCAAAGCCGTGGGCAAGCTGGGCAAGAAAGGCAAGGCAGGAGCAGAGGCCCTGGAAGCCTCCGCTGCCGAGAAGGCCGCGCAACTGCAGGGAGACATCGAGCCTTCGGTTGAGACGGTCTCCCAAGACGCGGGCTACTTCACCTACCCCACTGAGAGCGCGACCGGCGACACGGCCTCTGAGGAGAACTAATCATGGAATCTAAGACAGTTGAGCTAAAAACGCCTGCTGAGCCTGAATTCGCACGCTCGGTGCGCATGCTGGCCGCAAACCTCGCGGTGGTCTGCGGCTTGTCTATCGACGATGTCGAGGATGTGCGTATGGCGGCAGAGGAAGGCTTTGTCTATGCCTCTGCCACCGAGCAAGAGTCGGTGGGCATTCGCTTCGATATCAATGAAGATCGCATCGAGATGGTCTTCACGCTGGGTGCGCAGGCCAACGTGGAAGACGCCTATGAAGATGGCTCCTTTGGCTATGCCCAACTCATCTTGGGCGCCGTCACCGACGAGTTCTTCATCGACGATGAGGCATCCACCCTCACCGTTGTCAAGACGAGGGGAGTTTCTGCGTGACCGAGAGCAAGCCTCAAGTCTCCCGCACCCACGGCGCCTATGCCAGGCGCGTCTCTGCCGGTGCAGGCAGGGGCAAGCTCGCCTGGGATAAGGAGCGTACGCGGGAGCTATTCTCACGATATAAAGAAGAAGGGGACGAGGACGCTCGCGAGCAGCTTATCGTGAGCCACCTCAACCTGGTGCGGTTTTTGGCCTCCAAGTTCAAAAACCGCGGCGAGTCTCTAGACGATCTCATCCAGGTGGGCACCATCGGCCTCATCAAGGCCATCGACCGCTTCGAGCCTGAGCGCGGCCTGGAGTTCACTACCTACGCCACACCCACCATCATGGGCGAGATCAAGCGCCACTTCCGCGACAAAGGCTGGTCTGTGCGCGTGCCTCGTCGACTGCAGGAGCTTTCTGCCAAGGTCAATCAGGCTACAGACGAACTCACCCGCGACTTGCAGCGCTCGCCATCGGTGGATGAGATCGCCAAATACCTGGATGTCTCTGTGGACGAGGTCCTGGAAGCCATGGAATCTTCTAGCGCCTATAGCTCGGTGCCTCTGGAGTCTGGCAGCTCTGAGAACGAGGATGCCCCCTCGGTGCTCGACCGCTACGCCACAGAGGACAAAGACCTGGTGGCCAGCGACGATCGCATGGTCATCCAAGAGGCCATCTCCTCCTTCTCGCCTCGCGAGCAGGAGGTGCTCACCATGCGCTTCAAAGACGGCTTGACCCAGGTGGAGATCGCCAACCGTCTGGGAGTGAGCCAGGTGCAGGTCTCCCGCTTCCTGCGCCGTACCCTCAAAAAAGTGCAAGATCATATTGATCCCGAAGGACTGATGGGCTAGTTATGGCACGTCCGTTTGCTCATCAGTCAACCCAGGATATCTCGGCCGAGGACCGTCTGCGCATGATTCGCGTGTGGACGGCCATCGGCTTTATCGTCATCTTCGTGTGCGTGGTGTGGGCGTTGGGCTACATAGCCCCCGCCATCGAGTTTTTGGCCGTAGGCATCATCGTGGGCTTCATTTGCAGCCCCATTGTGAACTGGCTGGAGACCAAAGGAGTGGGTCGCGCGCTAGGCGCCATCTTGGCCCTGCTCATCGTGCTGGGCGTGGCCATAGGGGTGCTGGCAATACTGGGACCCCTTACCCTAGAGCAGCTCAACACTCTGTTCCAGCGCATTCCCGGCTACTTCCGGGAGCTCCAGGAGTGGCTGCGCAGCCTCTTCGAGCGCTACGGCACCACTGAGACTGCAGAGTTCCAAACCAACATCTCTGCGCTTGTGGATGGCTTTTCCACCATGGGCACCCGCTTTGCCAACGACATGGCCTCCCAAATCTCTTCCGGCCTCATCCCCAACCTCATGAACCTGGTGAACACCTTCTTCATGTTCTTCCTAGGGTTGGTGCTGGCGTACTGGCTGGCCCGGGATTACCCCCGCATCGTACGCGAGTTTGCCGTCGTGGCAGGCCCCACGCACGAAGACGACCTCATGCTGCTCTTGGCGGTAGCCAGCCGTTCTATGGGCGGCTACATGCGCGGCATCGTGATCACCTCCCTGGTGGGGGGCAGCCTCGCGTTCTTGGGCTACATCGTGGTAGGGCAGCCTTACGCGCCCCTCATGGGCACGCTCACCGGCCTTTTGCACTTCGTGCCGGTCATCGGCCCCTGGATCGCCGCTGCCATTGCCACCGTCACCGCGCTGTTTGTGAGCCCCCTCTGCGCGTTCTGGACGCTCATTGTGGCTATGGTGGCAGAAAACATCACCGACAACGTGGTGAGCCCTGTAGTCATGCGCTCCGCCGTCCAGGTGCATCCAGCCATGAGCCTTTTGGCCATCGTGCTGGGATCCTCCCTTGGCGGCGCGGTGGGAATGGCCATCTCCATCCCGGTGTCTGCAGCCATCAAAGGCGTGTTCATCTATTACTTCGAGACCCGCACCGGTCGCCAGATCGTCTCTTACCACGGCGCCATCTTCCAGGGCACGCCCTTCCATCACGCCGATGGCTCCATCGCCCCCAGCTGCGACGCCCTCGATGACGACAGCTTCTTTACCACCAGCCGCCTCATTCCCGACGAAAACGAGGGCGACGTCTCCGCTGCCCCCGGCGGCGAGCCCGCTAAGTCCTCGGTGGGCGAGATCGTGCGCGAGCGGGCCGAGGAGCTGCGCCTTTTTGTAGAGCACCCCAAGGCTCACTCTGGGTCCTCCTCCGACTCCCAAGCCCCTGAAGCGCGATCTTCTCGGCAAGAAGAGACCTCTGACGAGCCCCAGGATCCTCAGGAAGAGGCTCAGGGCTCCCAGGATTCTCCTGCCGAGAAACCCGCGCATCCCGGCTCCAAAGACAAGGGTGAACGCTAAGAGAATGGCGATGCCGTAGCAATAGAGGTGCGATCGCTGCCAAGAAGGCGGCTCTGAATTAGAATGAATGAATCTGTGCCCAGCAATGCTGCTTGGGGGAGCGTCCCTAGCAGCCCTATGAGGAGGATCTCTTGTCTACCTCTGACTTTCCCACTATGACCACTGCCGAGATTCGCTCGTCGTTCTTGGATTTTTTTGAAGAGCACGGCTGCAAGAAGTTCCCGTCTTCTTCGCTGGTGCCCGACGACCCGTCGCTGCTTTTGGCCAACGCCGGCATGAACCAGTTCAAGCAGTATTATCTGGGCACCAAGACCTTGAAAGAGGGCATCGGCGCCACTTCTTGCCAAAAGTGCTTGCGCACCAACGACATCGACGCCATCGGCTTGGATGGCCGCCACCTCTCCTTCTTCGAGATGCTTGGCAACTTTGCCTTTGGCGGCTATTCCAAACGCCAGGCCTGCGAATGGGCGTTCGACTATATTGTCAACCATCTTCACCTGCCCCAGGATCGCCTCTACTTCACCGTCTTTGAGGACGACGACGATTGCGCTGAGATCTGGGAGTCTTTGGGTGTGGCCAAAGACCACATCTCGCGCTTGGGCGAGGAGGACAACTTCTGGGCCGCCGGCCCCACCGGTCCCTGCGGCCCTTGCTCGGAGATCTACTTCGACCAGGGCGAAGAGGTGGGCTGCGGCAGTCCCACCTGCGCCCCTGGCTGCGACTGCGACCGCTTCCTAGAGTTTTGGAACTTGGTGTTCACCCAGTTCGACCGCCAAGAGGACGGCACGCTGGTAGACCTGCCCCACCAAAACGTGGACACCGGCATGGGCCTGGAGCGCATGGCGGCTATCATGCAACATAAGTCATCTAATTATGACGGCGACCTTATGCACTCCCTCATCGAGGTAGGGGAGAGGCTTTCTGGCAAGAAATACGGCGAAGACCCTGCTGCAGACATCTCGCTGCGCATCATTGCAGATCACAGCCGCGCTGTGAGCTTCATGATTGGAGACGGCATCCTGCCTTCCAACGAGGGTCGCGGCTATGTGCTGCGCCGCTTGCTGCGCCGCGCCGTGTTCCATGGCCGCCTGCTGGGCATCGAGGAGGCGTTCCTCTGCGACTATGTGGCTGAGGTCACGCGCCTTATGGGCGATGTCTATCCTGAGCTAGTGGACAACTCCGCCCTTATCCAGGGCACCGTGCGCGCAGAGGAGGCCCGTTTCTCCTCGGTTATCGAGACCGGCCGCCTCTATCTGGAGCAGGAGCTGGACAAGCTTGGCGAGGGCGAGACCCTCTCGGGCCACGTGGCCTTCACCCTTCACGACACCTATGGCTTCCCGGTAGACCTCACCCGTGAGATCGCCCTCAATGCAGGCCATGATATCGATCAAGCTGCATTCGATGCCGACATGGAGGCTCAGCGCACCCGTGCCCGCGCTGCCGGCGCCACCGACTCTGACGCCTGGAGCCAGGTGGATGTGTGGACAGCCCTCTCTGACTCGGTGGATGCCACCGAGTTCTGCGGCTATGAGGAGAGCGAGCTTCGCGGCTGCACTGTGCTGTCCATCGTGCGCGACGGCGAGAGCGTTCTGCGTGCAGAGACCGGCGACAAGGTGGAGGTCGTGCTTGACCGCACCCCCTTCTACGCCGAGATGGGCGGCGAGGTTGGCGATACCGGCGAGCTCTCGGGCATCGAGTTTCGCATGGAGGTAGAGAACGCCGTCTCCCATGACGGTCTCATTGCCCACGAGGGCGCCGTCAAAGGCGGCTTCGTGCGCGTAGGCGACATCGTCACCGCCGAGGTGGATGATCGCCGCCGCGAGCTTATCCGTCGCAACCACACCGCCACCCACCTGTTGGATGCTGCCCTTAAGAAGGTGCTGGGCGACCATGTGCATCAGGCAGGCTCGCTTGTGGCGCCCGATCGCCTGCGCTTCGACTTCACCCACTTCGAGGCCCTTTCTCAGGCCCAGATAGCCCAGGTAGAAGATATGGTCAACCAGCAGATCTTCCTGGCGTTGCCGGTGACCACACAGCTCATGAGCCTGGAGGACGCCAAGGCTTCGGGTGCGGTGGCCCTCTTTGGTGAGAAGTACGGCGATGAGGTGCGCGTGGTGCGTGCAGGTGAGGGCCCGCAGCCCTTCTCTGCAGAGCTTTGCGGCGGCCTTCATGCCTCCAATACCTCCGAGTTGGGCATCTTCAAGATCACTTCTGAGAGTTCCATTGGCAGCGCTGCCCGCCGTATCGAGGCGGTTACCTCTTTGGGCGCCCTTTCCTACGTGAACAGCCGCCTGGATGCGCTGGATGCTGCGGCTGCCGCTCTCAAGAGCCGTCCGGCCTCTGTGGCAGGCGCCGTGGACGATATGCTCGCCCGCGAGCGCGATCTCAAGGCCAAGCTCAAGCGTGCCCTGTCTGGCGCAGGCGCCAACGCCGCGGTGGACGCCCTGGCTGCCGCCATCCAGTGCGATGGTTACAAGGCCGTGGTGGCCCGCATGGACGGCCGCGACGCCCATGATCTGCGTGGTGTATGGGACACCCTGCGCGGGCAGGCCAAAGGCCCTGTCGCCTGCTTCCTGGTCTCCCAGTCTGACGAGGGCAAGACCTCGCTTCTGGCTGCCGGCACCAAAGAGGCTGTGGCTGCCGGCTTTGATGCCGGTGCTCTGGTAAAGGCGGTAACCGGCGCCTTTGGCGGCCGCGGCGGCGGCAAGCCTGCCATGGCTCAGGGCGGCCTGCCTGGCCCAGCGGTCATCGCCCAGGCCCTAGAAGCGGTGCGCGAGCGCCTAGCTCAGGAACAATAACGTGCGCTATCTGGCCTTGGATATTGGCGAGAGGCGGGTGGGCATCGCAGCAAGCGACGCCACCGGCACCGTTGCCTCGCCGGTATGCGTGCTTCCTGCTCAGGAAGTCCGCGCTCAGGCTCGCAGTTTCAAGCGGGTTTTGGAAGACCATGAACCTGACGTGCTGGTCTGCGGCCGCCCCCTCACTTTGTCTGGCGAGGAGGGGCCGCAGGCGGCGCGCATTGAGGAGGAGGCCCGCGCCATTGCACAGGCCTGCGGACTTCCCCTGGAGTTTGCCGACGAGCGCCTGTCTTCTCGGGAAGCCAAGCGTATCTTGAGAGAGCAGGGGCTCTCAGAGAAGTCCATGCGCGGCAAGGTCGATATGGTGGCTGCATCGCTTTTCTTACAATCCCACCTCGACGCCAAGACGAACAAAGGGTAAGACGGCATGGCAAATCACTGGCGATCACAGGTAGGCCCTGAAGATTCAGGGGCCACTCGCGACGGCCGCCAGCCTCAAAGAGCTTCTGCGCCACGACAGCCTGCCCACTCCTTGGGCTCCAATCAATCCAGGGTGAGCTCTTCTCGGCAAGCAAGGGGGCGTCAGCCTGAACCTCGCGTGGCTTCAGGGGCGACCACTCGGCGGGTATCGGAGCGCACCATGCGGCAGACCCAGGCGCGCGGCGCGCTTTCGGGCACTGGGAGGGCAGGGCAGCCTCGTGATCGCCTATCGGGCGCTCATAGCGCTTCTGCTGGGCGCAAGAAGCTCGCGGGCGCAGGTATTTTGATTGTCGGCCTCGTCGTCGTGGCGGCGCTTGGCGCGCTCATCATGGTTGCGGTGCGCGGTTGCCAAAGCGCTCCGGAGCCACAGGGCCCGGGTCTTGCGACCGAGGGCCAAATCGAGGTGCAGATCCCAGAAGGCGCCGGCACAGACGTGATCGCCCAGGCCTTTGTGGATGCGCGGCTGGTAAGCGACACTGCCACCTTCACCAAGGCGGTGGCAGCTGCCAAGGCAGATCAGTCCTTGAAGCCGGGCACCTATGTTTTTGCCGCAGGGACGCCGGTGGAGGCCATTGTGGACCAGCTCACCAAGGGACCCAATACCTCGGCCAATCGCGTGACCGTTCCCGAGGGCCTCACGGTGGCAAAAACCGCTGCTGCAGTGGAGTCTGCCTTGGGTATTCCCGCCCAAGACTTCATGGACCAGGCCAAGGCCTCCCTTTGGGTGGAGTCCTATCCCTTTTTGTCTGCGGCTCAAGATGACTCGCTGGAAGGGTTCCTCTGGGCCTCCACCTATGACTTCTCCGGCTCCACGGTGGATGCCAGAAGCGTCATAAAAGCCATGCTGGATCGCTATCAGCAGGCGGTGTCCAAGGTGGATTTCGCTGCCGGCGAGGCGGCCATCCAGCAGACCTACAATGTCACCATGACTGACTACGACATCCTCAAGATGGCGTCCATCATCGAGCGCGAGGCGGTCTCGGAGAGCGACAGGCCGTTGGTGGCCTCGGTGCTCTACAACCGTCTGCGCGACGGCATGGCGCTGCAGTCTGACGCCACCATGGGCTATGCCACCGGGGGCGAAGTCACCGCAGACGACCTGCTCAAAGAGTCGCCCTACAACAGCTATCTCAACAAGGGGCTTCCGCCTACGCCCATCTGCACCCCTTCCATCGAGTGCATTCAAGCGGCGTTGGCCCCAGCGTCCACCAACTATTACTACTTCCTCATCATCGAGAACGGCTCCTACTCCAACCACACCTTCTCGCAGACCTATGAGGAGCATTTGGCGGCCATCGACAAGGCCAAAGCCGATCAAGGAGCTTAGAGCCCATGCCATTAGCGACCCCTTGGATGCGCGTTCACGCCATCTCGGACATCCCCGTATCAACGCTGATAGATCACAATATTCGCCTGGTGCTGGTGGATCGCGACAATACCTGTGTGCCTGGAGACGCCGCAAGCGCCCCGGCATCGGTGGCTGCCTGGATCGACCAGGCGAAGGCTGCCTCCATCGCCGTGTGCTTTGTGTCCAACAACTTCCATAGCACCCGTGTGGAGGCCT
Organism: Olsenella sp. KGMB02461; assembly: GCF_012584445.1. Classification (GTDB taxonomy): domain Bacteria; phylum Actinomycetota; class Coriobacteriia; order Coriobacteriales; family Atopobiaceae; genus Leptogranulimonas. Next base: position 623,396 of record NZ_JABAHI010000008.1, on the reverse strand, counting down.
CTGCTCGGGAGCTGGGCATCTCCCGAGTGGATCACGCCATGAAGCCGGCGCCTTTCGCTCTCTGGCATGCCTGCAAGAAGATGGGCGTGCCCGTCAGCCAGACAGTGCTTATTGGTGATCAAGTATTTACCGATCTTCTGGCTGCCCGCCTGGCGGGAGTCCGTTCTATCCTGGTGGATCCCCAAAGCATCAAGGAGCTCTGGTACACCCGCATCTTCCGCCAGATGGAGAAGCTGGCCTTAAAAGACGCCGCTTACCACCAAGCAACCCCTTCGACTCCTGGGGCTTCTGCCGCCTCTTTGGCCGAGAAGCCCGCCTATCCCGTCCAGGACTCCCGCTGAGGACTGGCTCACATGTGGGGGATCTGGGCGGCGTTGCTTGTTGCCGCTTCTCTCAGCGATCTTCGATGGCGCCGCCTGCCCAACGGCTTGCTTTTGGCTTCGGGACTTCTGGCTTTGGGATTTCAGGGAGCGCGCGTTTGGGGAGATCCTCGTGCCCTGGCCGTTGCCAGTGCCCCTTTGGGGGCCGCCCTTTGGGGCGTGCCGCCACATCCTGCAATCTGCATAGGCTCTGCGCTGGTCTTTTTAGGGGCAGCCTCAGCGCTGGAGCTGGCCTGCCGCCGCCGCAACCTCTCCCTCATGGGCCTGGGCGACATCAAGCTTCTTGCGTGCCTGACGGCTGCAGCCGGCCCGCTGGCAGGCCTCATGGGCGGGCTTTTGGGCTGTGGCGCAGGCGGGGTAGTGGCTCTTATCGGCAAGAGAGCCCACTTTGCTGCAGGCCCTTGGATCTGTGCGGGCTGCGGCCTTGTGTGGTGGTGGGCAACGGAGGCAGGGCTTTGATGAGCTGCGAAGGTGCGGGGCGCGGGTGTTAGTATCGGTAGGAGGCGCCTGAGACGAGCGAGAGGAGGACCTATGAGCGCACCGGCACACACGCTGGAAGATGGGCTGGTAATTCATGAGGATTGCGACCATCTGCTGTTTGTGGGATTCTCCGGCTCGGGCAAGTCCACCGTGGTGCGCAATTTGGGGCGCATGTTTCGCCGTCGCACGGTAGATCTGGATCGCGTGGTGGAGCGCAGGCTCCACGGCACGCTGCCCGGCGTGTGGATCGAGTACGGCGAGCAAGCCTTCAGGGCCGAGGAACACAAGGCCCTCCTCGGCCTCAAGCAGGAGAAGTCGCTTTTGGTGGCCTGCGGAGGAGGCACGGTAGCCACACAGGAGAACCGCGAGCTCTTGCGCGAGCTTGGCCACGTGGTCTTTCTGGACGGCACCTTCGAGGACTCGCTGGCCCAAATGCGCTCCACCCACCGCCGGCCCGACCTGGGCGACCGCGTCCATGCGGCCTGGCTCTATGAGGAGCGGCGACCCCTCTATATGTCTGTGGCCGATTACACCGTTTCAATCACCGGAAAAACCTTCGAGCAGGTAGCCTGCGACTGCGGCGCGCTGCTCTGGGAAGAAGGGCTGCTATGAGCCACCTGGAACCTGCTGCATCCGCTGCCGACGCCCCTGACACCCTCGCGACTTCTGAGCCTTTAGCTGCCGAGAAGGGCGCAGCCGGCGCGGCTTCCAGCTCTTTGGCGGCTCCCAGTGAGGCGACTTCAGGGCTGAGCCCTGTAGTCTTAGCCCAGGCGGTGGACGTGCCTGCGCCAGAGCCTCCCCGCATCCACCGCCAGTCGGTGGCTTCCAACGGCATCTCTTGCGATCTGCGCCTAGGGCCCTCTGTGCTGGACCGTTTTGGCCGCGACCTCAAGATTTGCACGGGTCGCGCCCGTCGGGCCGTCTTCATGGCAGAAGCCTCGGCTCACCCGGAGCTGGTGGAAGAGCTCTCTCGCATCGTCATGGACGCAGGCTTCCGCGTAGTGCGCCTGCCTCAAAACGATGCTCGTGACGCAGGCTTGGTGGAGGGCCTGGCCCCCACCTACGAGGTGTTGGCACGAGAGCGCATCAATCCCGGCGACATCTGCGTGGCTATAGGGGGACTGGCCTCTGTTTCCGAGGACGTCTTTATCTCCAGCACCTGGTGCGGCGGCATGTCGTTGGCTGCTGTTCCCCTTGGGCTCGATGCGCTCATTTGCTGCCCTTCTCGGCCCAAGCCATTGGCTGCAGGCGCCGACTCTGCTGCGGTGAGCTTCCGCACTCGCATGGCCATGTGCTACAGCGATCCGGAGATCTGCCAGCTGGCTTCTCCGGTGGAGTCCACGCTTCATGGCCGGGTGCTTATGGTGGTGGCTGCTGCCTGTGAGTCCAAAGATGCCTTTAACGACCTGGTCATGCGCTCGGAGGCCATTGCGGCAGGTGATATCGAGATCACCCAAACCCAGGCTCTGGAGGCCGCCCGCGGCTTTGGCCGAGTGAACGCCTCTTCCTCTGTGGCGGTGCGCCAGTCGCTTTCCTATGGCGAGGTCTTTGCTCGCGCACTGGCCGGCCTGGTGCCTCATGCCCCTCTGTCAACGCTTCGCGGCGAAGGATTGCGCTTTGCCTCTCGCCTGGGAGTGGGTGCGGTGGGCACATCGGTGGACTTCGTATTCGCTCAAGATGCCCTACTGGACCGGTTGGGCGTAGGGGAGCTGGCCTGCCAGGTAGATCCCGGCGCACTCAAGGAAGCCATCCTGCAGGAAAGCGTGAGGCTCTCCGGCAAGCCCATGATCGCGGTGCCTCACGACATCGGCCGCGTACGCTTGGCATCCATCCCTGACGAGGTGCTCGACGAGCACCTGGAGGCCTGGTGCCAGGCCAGACGCGCGCTTCTGTCACAGAATCGAAGCGAGGGGTAGCTCCTAGGCCCAAGCAGCTGGCGAAATGGCTAAGCTAGGGGACGGACTTTAACGGACCGTGAGAGAAAGGACTCCCCATGGCTTCATCTACCGAAGGCCGCCTGGCGCGTTTGCGCAGCCTGATGGCAGAGCGCGGCTACGACGCCGTGATCCTTCGCAACAACGCCGATCTTCGCTGGCTCACCGGTGCAGAGCGCACCTTTGACGACGAGGTGGCCCATATCGCCTTCATCACCAGCGAGGGCGCGTGGTTTCATACCGACTCCCGCTATTACAACACCTTCCAGGAGCGCCTGGGACCTGATACCTTCTGGCAGATCGACATGGAGCGCATAGGCGCCCCTGCCTGGGCGGCCAAGCTCGCCGCTGCCCAGCGCTGCCATGTGGTGGCTTTGGAAGACACGGTGAGCCTGGGTTTTGCCCAGGATTTTGACCATGAGGTCGAGCAGGCGTCCACCCAGTGCTTGACACCCGTGCTCCATGGCGACCTGCAGGCCCTGCGCATGGTGAAAGACGCCGAGGAGCTTTCGCTTTTGCGCCGCGCCCAAGAGATCACCGACGATGCCTTCGAGCATATCTGCGCCTACATCAAGCCCGGCATGACCGAGCAGCAGATCCGCAGCGAGCTGGAGAACTGCATGCTGGCCCAAGGCGCCGACGCCGTCTCCTTTGCATCCATCATCGCCGCAGGCCCCGACGGCGCCAATCCCCACGCCCAACCCGGCGAGTATGCTGTCAAAGAGGGCGACTTCATCACCATGGACTACGGTGCGCTCTACCACGACTATCATGCCGATATGACCCGCACCGTAGTGGTGGGGGAGCCCACACCCAAACAGCGGGAGGTCTACGAAGTGGTCAAGCGCGCCCATGAAGAGGCTGCTGCGGCAGTGGCCCCAGATGTCATTGGCGCAGACATCCATCGCATCGCCCAGAAAGTCATTGGCGACGCGGGCTATGGCGACTACTTTGGCCACGGCCTGGGCCACGGCGTGGGTATCGAGATCCACGAGAGCCCTAGCTTTAGCCTCTCCTGGGAAAAGCCCGTGCCTGAAGGATCTGTGGTCACCATCGAGCCCGGAGTCTATCTGCCCGGCGAGTTTGGCGTGCGCATCGAAGACACCGGCATCGTGACCGAGAAAGGCTACGAGCCGTTCACGCGGCTTGACCATGAGCTGGTATCTGTGGGCCGTTAAACTGCACCCTTCAATTTGTCTCGGGGTTGCCAAACGGTCCCTATAGCTCGCACTTCCAAGAGCCTCTCCTGCTGCTCTGCGGGGGAGGTTTTTTCTTGGCAGGTCTCCTAAAGAGGAAAAAGAAGGAAGCTTTAAGAAAAATTTTGCTTTGGAAGACCAGAAAAAATTCGGTAAACGTAGAAGGTCTTACCGATCGAAATTTCAGTAGGCATGCGTCGGCCTAAGAAAAGCAAGGCAAAACTGCTAATTCAAAGAATGAATGACTACCAGGTGAAGGTCATATTAATCTAAGAGACATAGTGTTAGATATTATATAGAACCCGCAGCTAATTGCAACGATTAATCCGAGAGTGGCATTTCATGCCGTTCAGCTGGGATTGTGGTGCGGCATTCACAATCCGTGCATTAATATGAAAACGCGTTTTGCACATGTCCGTTCCTAGCAGTCATTTAGGAGGTTATGACATGGTAGGTATTGTCCTGGCAAGCCACGGCGAGTTCGCCACCGGCATCAAGCAATCCGGCTCCATGGTCTTCGGGGACCAGGAGAACGTGTGCGCAGTCACTTTGATGCCCAGCGAAGGACCCGATGACTTCAGGCAGAAGCTGGCAGACGCTGTCGCCAGCTTCGACAAGGAGGCCCAGGAAGAAGTGCTCTTCCTTGTGGACCTTTGGGGTGGCACCCCCTTTAATCAGTGCAGCGCCTTCTCGGAGGGTCATGACAAGTGGGCCATTGTGACGGGTCTCAACTTGCCCATGCTCATTGAGGCCTACACTGGCCGCTTCTCTTTGGGTACCGCCCATGAGATCGCTACCAAGGTCTTTGTGGAGGGCCGCCGCGGCGTGCGCGTAAAGCCTGAGGAGCTGCAGCCTAAGCCCAAGGGCGCTTCTGCTGCCGCTGCCTCTGGTGCAGCTTCTGCGATCCCCGAGGGGACCGTGCTTGGCGATGGCCAGATGAAGCTGGTGCATGTGCGCATCGACTCCCGTTTGCTCCACGGTCAGGTGGCCACCAATTGGGCTCGTACCGTTGGCTGCAACCGCATCATCGTGGTCTCCGACGCAGTGGCTCATGACAAGCTGCGCAAGAACCTGATCACTCAGGCTGCCCCTCCAGGAGTCAAGGCCAACGTCACCACCATCGCCCAGTTTGTGAAGTGCTACCACGATCCTCGCTTTGGCGAGGTCAAGGCCTTGGTGCTCTTCGAGAACCCCGAGGACGCCTTGGCAGTGGAGGAGGCCGGTGTGCCCATCGAGCACATCAACGTGGGCTCCATCGCGCACTCTGTGGGCAAGACCATGATCTCTCAGGCCATCGCTGTGTCTGAGGAAGACGTGCAAGCCTTTATCGCCATGCGCGACAACGGCACCACCTTCGACACCAAGAAGGTTCCTTCCGATAGCGGCCAGGATCTCTTTGGCCTCATCGAGAAGAACCACATGATGCCCTAACCGTCCTCATAGTTGCCCGTAAGGAGGAGCAATGGACGTTCTTTCGCTCATTTTGGTCCTTGTCGTCGCATTTCTTGCCGGCATGGAATCTGTACTTGACCAATGGGAGTTCCACCAGCCCATCGTCGCCTGCACCCTCATTGGCCTGGCCACTGGCCACCCTGTAGAGGGCATCATGCTCGCCGGTTCTTTGCAGCTCATCGCTTTGGGTTGGATGAACATCGGCGCAGCTGTCGCCCCTGACGCCGCTCTCGCCTCTATTGGCGCCGGCATCCTCGTCTGCCATCAGGGCATGGACGTGGAGCAGGCAGTGGCTATCGCCATTCCTCTGGCAGTAGCCGGTACCGTGCTTACCATTTTCGTGCGTACCATCACCACCGGTATCGCCCACGCTGCCGACCGTCAGGCTGAGTCCGGCAACGTCAAGGGCGTCGATGCCATGAACATCGCCGGCTTGATGCTTCAAGGCCTCCGTATCGCCATCCCTGCCGCCCTCATCTGGGCTGTGCCCACCGAGGCCGTGCAGGCTGCCCTCGAGGCCATTCCCGCCTGGATCACCACCGGTCTTTCCACCGCAGGCGGCTTCATCGTAGTCGTAGGCTACGCGATGGTCATGAACATGATGGCCAATGCCAAAGTGTGGCCCTTCTTCTTCCTGGGCTTCGCGCTGGCCTCCCTTTCCGAGCTGGGCCTCATCGCCATGGGCATCATCGGCGTCTGCCTGGCCCTCGTCTATCTGGACCTGTCGCCTGAGTTCAACGGAGGCGGCAATGGCGGCGCTGCTGCTGCCACTGCCTCTGCCGGCGGCGACGCTCTGGACGACATCCTGAACGACTACGAGTAACCCGAAGGGAGATTAGACCAATGGCTGATAACAAGATCACGCTTTCCGTCGCTGATCGCCGTCGCGTATGCCTGAGGAGCCAGTACCTTCAGGCCAACTGGAACTACGAGCGTATGCAGAACGTCGGTTGGTGCTACGGCATGAACGGCGTTGTGGAAAAGCTCTATCCCAACAAGGAAGACCAGGCCGCCTTCTTGAAGCGCCACCTGGAGTTCTTCAACACCCACCCCTATGTGGCCGCTCCTGTCTTTGGCGTCGAGCTGTCTCTCGAGGAGTCCCGTGCCAACGGCGCTCCCGTAGACGACGCTGCCATCCAAGGCGTCAAGATCGGCATGATGGGCCCCCTGGCCGGCGTTGGCGACCCCATCTTCTGGGGCACCCTGCGTCCCGTCCTCGGCGCCTTCGCAGCCTCTCTGGCCCTCACCGGCAACATCTTGGGCCCCATCCTCTTCTTCGTGCTGTGGAACGTCATCCGCCTTGCCTTCCTCTGGTACACCCAGGAGTTTGGCTATAAGGCCGGCGCCTCCATCTCCGAGGACCTGGGCGGCGGCTTGCTCCAGCGCGTGACCACCGGCGCTTCCGTCTTGGGCATGTTCATCATGGGCGTGCTCATCCCTCGCTGGACCTCTATCGACATGTCCTCTGTGGTCTTCTCCACGGCAGACATGGGCTCTACCGCCAACTCCTTCCCTGCGGCTGACGAGCTGGTAAATGCTCTGAACGGCATCGCCAACGGCGCCCCTGTGACCCAGGACGTCCTGGCCAACGGCCTCAACAGCTTCCAGTCCATCGCCTCCAGCGGCTATGCGGTTGTGCAAAACGCCGAGGCTGCCACTGCCGCCGACCCTGGCACCTGGCGCCTCATGAGCACCACCACCCTGCAGTCGGTGCTCGACCAGCTGCTGCCTGGCCTTCTGCCTCTGGCCCTCACTTTCCTGTGCATGTGGCTGCTCAAGAAGAAGGTCAACCCCATCGCCATCATCTTCGGCCTCTTCGCCGTGGGTATCCTGGGCGCTCTGGTAGGTATCTTCTAAGATCGTCTCCCGCACGCGCGGGTAGTGCAAGGTGGGACCTTCTCGACAAGGAAGGTCCCACCTTCTTTTTGAACTCCAAAGGAAGTGGCAAAGATGTTTGGTCGCAAACAAGACGTGAGCTCGCTGGCCAAAGACGACGTCATCACTCAGGAGCGCCGCTCACAGGACCTCAACCACGAGGTGGATTTGGTGGTGCGTGCCAATACCTTTGCAGGCATGCTCTTTCCCAAACCGGGTCATCTGGTCTGCGGAGACGTGGGCGTGGAGTTTGTGGCCGACAACCAGGTGGGCTACATCCAGATCCCCTGGCACAATATCACTTCGATCACAGTGGATATCGTAGGCAAGCGTTATGTGCGATCTGTTCGCATCGCCACCGATCAAACCGATCCCCTTGAATTCGTGGTTTCCGATGGTCAAAATCTTGTGCGCTGCCTGGCTTCCCATCTGGGCCGAGAAAAACTTCACCAAAATGTGGGGAACTTCCGTTCGGTAGGCAGGCGTATTGGGAGTTGGTTTAAGAATCTCTTTCCCCGGGGTTCTCGAGACTGAACTCCCCCAGAGGTTTTTCTTAGATCTATTCAGATAGATTTATGGGAATAGATGTATAGTCCAAACCGGATTGCATTTTGGCTAGTTTTGCTTGTGGCTGCAGCCAGCAGGTTTGTCATTAAATATAATACTATAATATATATAATAAGTATAATGAGTAAAACAGCGGCATAACGCTTGACTGACGCATAGAATGCGCTTATCGGCAGACACTGATATCGACTCTAGCCTATCTATAGATCTGATGCGGTAGAAGGTTTGAGCAGTCTGCAACAAAGAGGGGGGCAAGCGTGTGGGGCCCATGCATGGAGCGGCCCAATATTTCGGGCTGTGTACCAGTAGGGTACGGCTTCATGGACCATGCACACCAACGGGGTATACTGTTCGCGCAATTTTTTGGCGCATCGGCTTTTTGGAGAAGATGCGCCCGTGAGCATTCGAAGGAGCGTACCTCGTGGCAACCATTAGCACCGCAGATTTCAAAAACGGCATGGGCCTCAAGATCAAGGACAAGATCTATACCATCGTAGAGTTTCAGCATGTGAAGCCTGGCAAGGGCGGCGCTTTTGTCCGCTATAAGATCAAGGACCTCAAAAACGGCCGCGTCATCGACCAGACCTGCAATGCAGGCAGCAAGTTCGAGAACGTTCAGCTGGTCACCAAGGAGTATCAGTATCTTTACAATGACGGCCAGGACTATTACTTCATGGACACTGAGACCTATGAGCAGCTGCCTCTCTCTGCAGACTACATTGGCGACAACGCCAAGTGGCTGTTGGAAAACGACATCTGCCAGCTCCTCTATGCAGACGACGAGCTTCTGGGCGTGACTCCTCCCATGTTCATCGAGTGCGAGATCACTGAGACCGATCCCGGCTTCAAGGGCGACACCGTCCAGGGCGGTACCAAACCCGCCGTCATCGAGACCGGCGCTCAGATCCAGGTGCCCATGTACCTCAATGTGGGCGAGAAGATCAAGGTGGATACCCGCGACGGCAAGTTTGTGTCCCGCGTCTAAGGCCGTCTGCTCCGGTTGGTTGCGTGAGTGAGAGGCGCTCTCCTTGGAGAGGGTGCCTCTTTTCTCTTTTTTGACCAAATGCTGCCGATTGGGGTGTGCCGTGGGATTCCTAAGGGCATCATTTCTAGGAGAGGCTTGAGACGTATACTTGAGCCTATCAGCGCAACAAGCATCCTTAGGCTTGTGTGGCTGGCCATCGCGCCAGCTTCTATAGAAAGGGGCATCCATGGCGGATGATATCCAGATCGACGGCTTCTCCATCTCTAATAACGTGCTTGCCTCCATCGTGACTGTGGCTGCAGAGAAGGTGGACGGCGTGGCCTATGTGAACGGCCATAACGTTGCCACCAGCCTCATCACTATGTTTACCGCCCGCCCAACTGTCACCGATGACACGGTGACTTGCGAAGTGGTGGACGGCAAGCTCGAAATCACCCTGCCGGTGGCGGTTTTCTTTGGCTTCACCTTCCCTGAGGTGGCAGAAGACATCCGCGAGGCGGTGTGCGAGGCTATCGAGACCCAAGTGGGCGTAGGTGTGAACGCCGTCAACATCCGCATCGATGACTTGATCTTCCCCAAGGAGTAATTCGTGGCTTACCAACCTCCTCAAGGCAACCGCGCGCTCTCGCGCAACCAGGCGCTTCAGCTGCTCTTCCAGGCAGAGGGCGTCAAGCGCCCCGTGCGCCGCGTGCTTGAAGACGAATACCTGGTGACCAACGGCCCAGCACAGGAGTACGCCCAAGAGCTTGCGTGCCTTTGCGAGGACCACTTGGCACAGATCGACCCGGTGCTTGCTGCCTACTCTGAGCGCTGGGCGCTCTCGCGCATGCACTCGGTGGATCGCAATATCTTGCGGCTGGCCCTCTATGAGCTGCTCTTCGAGGAGGGCGTAGAGGACTCCGTGGTCATCAATGAGGCTGTCAAGATGGCCCATGACTTTGGCGGCGACGAGTCCTATAGCTTCGTCAACGGCATTCTGGGCCGCATTGCTCGCGATCGCGCCCAAGGCGTAGATATTTTGCGCAAGGGCCAAGAGGCAGCGGCTCCAGAGGCCTCTGGGGCTAAGGATGCCTGGGCAGAGCCCGAGGCCGCAGATGCCGCCCTGGCAGACGACGCCTCTGCTGAGGCTGCAGACCCAGACATTTCGGAGGCGTAGAAGGTCCCTATGGCACACCAAGATCACGCCTATAACGATTTTGAATCGGTCACGGCTCGCCTAGATGAGATCGTCAAAGACGTCAAAGCCAAAGACACGTCGCTAGAGCGCTCGTTGGATCTCTTCGACGAGGCCATCAACCTTGGCTCAAAGGCGGTGGAGCTGGTGGATCGCACCAATTTTTCCCCTGCCGAGAAGGAACGCCTGGCGGACCTGTCAGCTAAAGACCTGGTAGAAGCCCAAGAGGCTCAAGGCGGCCAAGAGGCCTCTGAGCTCTTGGCCAAGGAGGGCCAAGAGGCTCTCTCCGATGGCGAGACCATGGCTACGCCGCAGCATCAGGAAGGTGAGACGGCGGCCGAGGAAGCCCTCCAAGACGCCCTCGACGATAAGGACGACGGTGCTTGGAGCCCATCTGCAGGCGGCCTCTAGCGATGGCCTCACCAAGGCGTCGTTTGGATCAAGAGTTGGTGTCCCAGGGGTTCTTTGCCACTCCCCAAGAAGCCATGAGGGCGGTGATGGCAGGGGATGTGTCTGGCCCTGGATTTTGCTATCACTCTGCGGGTACCCAGGTAAAGGCTGGCTGCGAGCTTCATGTGCGGGCCCAAAAAGCCCATGTGGGGCGAGGCGCTCTCAAACTTGAAGGGGCGCTAGACAGCTTCTCTGTCGATCCTTCTGGCCTCGCTTGCATGGACGTGGGATGTTCTACCGGGGGGTTTACCGAGGTGCTTCTGGACCGCGGCGCGGCTTCGGTGCTGGCGGTAGATGTGGGCTATGCCCAATTTGACTGGCGGCTGAGAAACGATCCTCGCGTCTGCCTGTTGGAACGCACCAACATCTTGCAGGTGCCCACCTTAAAGCCCAAAGGTTCTATCGACTTGGCAGTATGCGACGTCTCCTTCACCTCGGTGACCAGCGTGCTTGGGGCCATCGATGAGATGCTTCGTGATCGCTCCGCCCTAGTGGTGCTGGTAAAGCCCCAGTTCGAAGTAGCTAAAGAGCTGGTGGATGAGGGCGGTGTCGTGACCGATGAGGCAGCTCGCGCCCAAGCTGTCGAGAAGGTATCTCAGGCCCTGGTTGGGCGTGGCTTTAGAATCTGCGGGGTAAAAGAGAGTCCCATCACCGGCGCCAAGGGCAATCACGAGTATCTGCTCTGGGCCCAAAAGAGGCTCGATCCTTGCAGGTAGGGCGCTCAGGCGCTGCGGGTAGTGTGTTCTGTCATGGTTGGAGGAGACGTGAAGGTCCTGCTGGTCACCAATTACTCTCGGCTTCAGGCTCAAGAGGGCGCTCACACTGTGGCCCAGTGGCTTGAGGCCCATGGGGTAGAGCCGGTGTGGGCTCAGGACGATCTGCACTTCCCTGAGGGGGTCAAAGACGCCTCTGGCTGCGACTTGGTGGTATCGCTGGGAGGCGATGGCACGCTGTTGCGGGCTGCTCGCATGGTGGGCTACGAAGAGGTGCCCATCTTAGGGCTTTCCTATGGCCATCTTGGATTTCTCACCGGCGCCGGCTCAGATACCGCGCTTTCAGCGGTAGAGCGCGCCTTGGAAGGAGAGTTGCACATCTCCCGGCGGTCGACCTTATCGGTGACCATCGAATACAACGACCCCGAGCATCCGCTGCCTGAGCCTCCTGCAATAAGATCGAACATCTTCTGCCTCAATGAGGTGGCGGTCACGCGAGGCGCTCTGGGCAATATGGTGGAGTTCGACGTGTTTGTGTCGGGCAATCATATCGACAGGCTTCGCGCCGATGGCTTTGTGGTCTCTACGGCGACCGGATCGACAGGCTATGCCCTCTCGGCGGGCGGCCCCATTGTGACCCCGGAATTCCAGGGCATGGTCAACGTGCCGGTGGCCCCGCACACCATCCTGGCCCGCGCATTTCTCACATCCCCCCAGGATGTGGTGGAGGTGGCTTTGTCCACCGAACGCCCGGTGGAGCGCGAGGTCTTTTGCGACGGTCGGCTCATGGCGCGTCCCGAGGGCCTTTCGGCTATGCGCGTTATTTCCCGTAAAGGTCCAGGTGACATCGTGCTTTTGGATGATTCTTCCCAAAGCTTTTATCGCAGCGTATCCCGTGTCTTCTATGGAGGTCACCGCTCATGATCGATGAGCTTCATGCTCAAGACGTCGCCCTCATTCGCGACGCAGACATCACTTTTGCCGATGGGCTCACCGTCATCACCGGCGAGAGCGGCTCAGGCAAGACCGCGCTGCTCACTGCTTTAAAACTGCTGGTAGGCGAGCGCGCCAATGCCGATATGGTGCGCGAGGGCGCCCCAGGCCTTGCAGTGGAGGGGCGCTTTTTCACCGACGACGGCCAGGAGGACGGTCATATAGCCCTGCGCAAAGTGGACGCGCGAGGCCGCGGGCGCGTGTCCATGGACGGATCCATCTCCTCTGTGAAGGAGTTGGCGGCCACCTTGGGCGCCACAGTGGATCTCTGTGGACAACATGAGCATCAGCGGCTGCTTTCGGTGGCGAGCCACGTGGAGCTTCTGGATGCCTGGATCGGCCAGCAGGCCCAAGAGGCGCTGGCCCAGTACAGCCAGGCGCTCTCTGGCGCTCGGGCGGCTGCAAAGGAGCTCAAACGCTTGCAGGATCTGGCGTCGGTGGCTTCGGAGCGCTTGGAGCAGGCTCGCTTCGAGCGCGACCGCATCGACGAGGTGAACCCTGTAGCCGGCGAGGTCGAAGAGCTGGATCGCGACCTGCCGGTGGCAGAGAATGCCGAGATGCTGCGGGAGGCTGCCAACGACGCCTATGAATGCGTCTTGGCAGACGACGGCGTGAGCGACAGGCTGGGCGCAGCCGTGCGCGACCTGCGCCAGGCGGCCGATGTGGACGACACGCTGGCCAAGTTGGCCGATGCGCTGGAATCCGCCCAGCTGGAAGCCGAGGACGCTGCCGCCGAGCTCCGCGCCTATCGCGACAAGGTGGATCTTGACCCTGCGGCCCTGCGCGCCATGCAAAGCCGCCAGGCCGCTCTCCAGGGGTTGCTGCGCACCTTTGGCCCCACCATGGACGACGTCTTTTCGAAGCGCCAGGCCGCCCAAGAGATCATCGATGCCGCGGAGGGCACCGGCACTGCCGAGCGCGAGGCCCAAGAGGCCTTGGAGGCTGCCGAGAAGATCCTTGCCTCAGCCGCCAATCGCCTGATTCAAGTGCGCCAACAAAAGGCTCCGCTTTTAGCGGCCGCCATCACCGAGCAGATGGCGAGGCTCTCTATGGGCGCCGCCTCGGTGGAGCTGGCGGTGGAGGTGTTGGATCGCGGGGAATGGACCCAGGCCGGGCCGACTTCGGTAGAGCTTATGTACCGTCCTGGCGAGGGCATGGCCTTGAGGCCGCTTCGCAAAGTGGCCTCGGGCGGCGAGATCAGCCGCGTGATGCTGGCCTGCAAGGTGGTGCTGGGCGAGGCGGACCGTGTGGAGACTCTGGTATTCGACGAGGTGGATGCAGGTGTGGGCGGCACTACGGCAGTGGCGCTGGCCACGGTGCTCAAAGACCTGGCACGCACCCATCAGGTGATCTGCGTGACCCATCTGCCGCAGGTGGCCGTAATGGGCGACTCCCATTACGTGGTGTCGAAAGTGGAGGTGGACGGGGTCCCTGAGACCCAGCTTACCCAGGTAAAGGACGAGGACCGCGTAGACGAGATCGCCCGCATGCTGGCAGGCGACCGCACCGAATCCAGCCGCGCCTATGCCAAAGAGCTGCTGGCGCGCCAAGGCGCTTAAGGGCAGGCCCCTGCTTCTTGAGCGTTTCCAGACAGCAACGGGCGCCCATGCGTAGAGTGCGCATGGGCGCCTTTTTTAAGCCCGCGAAAGGGGAGGGCGCTGCCTAGATCTGGTAGTCAGAGACGGGCTCGCAACTCACCCTAATGCCCAGCTTGCGAAGGGTGTCCTTGTCGGCATCCGAAAGCATGACCGAGAAGAACGCGTCGCAGTCCCTGAGCGATTCCAGGCTTGCGAAGACCTGGGCGGCCACAGGATCTGTCACAGAGGATTGGGCGAGGGCTATGAGGGTCTCGTCGGTATGGAGGCGGGGGTTGTGGGCGCCGAGGCAGTGGGTCTTGAGGCGGCAGATGGGTTCGATGATCTCTGCCGCCAGCACCTCTACATCGCCGGTCCGGGATATGGCTTTGAGGGCATTGAGAAGAGTGGAGCTGGCGGCGCCGATGAGGTCGGAGGTCTTGCCGGTCACAATGGCGCCGTCGGGAAGCTCCAGAGCGCCTGCCGGGGCGCCGGTCTGCTCGGCACGCTCGAGGGCGGCGAGGCGCAAAGGATAGGTGTCAGGCTCTACGCCTACCTGCTTCACCAGCAGCTTGAGGCGATCGAAGGCGGCTTGGCCGGCTCCTGTGCGTTTGACGGTGCAGGCAGCGGCGAAGTAGCGGCGGATGATCTCTCTGCGGGCAGCCTGGCGGCACACCTCGTCATCCACGATGCCTGAGGCCACCATGTTGACGCCCATATCGGTGGGGCTTTGGTAGGGGCATTGGTTCAAGATGCGCTCCATGAGCGCACGCACCACCGGGAACGACTCCACGTCGCGGTTGTAGTTCACCGTGCTCACGCCGTAGGCGTCCAAGTGGAAGGGATCGATGACGTTGGAGTCGCCCAGATCGGCGGTGGCAGCCTCATAAGCCACGTTGACCGGATGGACCAGAGGCAGGTTCCACACCGGGAAGGTCTCGTACTTGGCATAGCCTGCCTGAATGCCATGAGCGTGCTCGTGGTACAGCTGAGACAGGCAGGTGGCCAGCTTGCCAGAGCCCGGGCCAGGGGCAGTGACTACCACCAAAGGGCGGCTGGTGGGCAAAAACTCATTGGCGCCAAAGCCGGTCTCAGAGACGATGGCGTCCACATCGTGGGGGTAGCCCTCGATGGAATAGGTGAGGGCGCAGGGAATCTCTAGGGCATCCAAGCGCCGGCGGAAGGCGTCGGCGGCAGGTTGGGAGGCGTAGCGGGTGAGCACCACGCCGGCCACGGGCAGCCCCAGCGAGGAGAAGAAACGAACCAGGCGCAGGGCATCTTCGTCATAGGAGATGCCCAGATCGCTCCGCACCTTGCCCGAGGCGATGTCTGCGGCATTCACCACAACGACTACCTCGGCTTCCTCTTTCAAGGTAAGCAACATGCGCAGCTTCACATCGGGGGCAAAGCCGGGGAGGACGCGGGAGGCATGGTGGTCGTCTGCCAATTTGCCGCCAAACTCCAGGTAAAGCTTGCCGCCAAACTCGCTGATGCGCTGACGAATGCGCTCTGCCTGCAATGTGACGTAGGCGTCGTTGTCAAATCCCTGCTTCACTCACAGCCTCCTTACACGGTGGGTTGGAGCCGCTCTTTTTTCGCAAGACAGAGCATGCCCCCCAAGGCATTCTAACCTTGACCCATGAGGTCCCTCAGAGAATCACAGGTCTTTTTGAGCCTTAAGGTCTCGCAGTTTCCATCCTGTGAACTAGGTGCCCGCCTTAAATGAGAGACAGCTGGCGTACTACAATAGGCAGACGTATGGTCTTGGCAACTTTTCAGTGAAAGCGCAGGTACCAGCGTATGACTAAGCATATCTTCGTCACTGGCGGCGTCGTTTCTTCTCTGGGCAAAGGCATTACGGCTGCATCGCTGGGACGCCTGCTTAAATCCCGTGGCTACAAGGTCATGATGCAAAAGGCGGATCCCTACCTGAATGTAGATCCCGGCACCATGAGCCCCTTCCAGCACGGCGAGGTCTTTGTGACTCAAGACGGCAAAGAGACAGACCTGGACCTGGGCCACTACGAGCGCTTCATCGACGAGAATCTTACCAGGGCCTCGAACTTCACCACGGGCCTCATTTATCAGTCCCTTATCGCCCGCGAGCGCGCGGGGGATTTCTTGGGTGGCACCGTCCAGGTGGTGCCCCATGTGACCAACGCCATTCGCGACAAGTTCCGCATGATCGAAGAGCATACCGATGCAGACGTGGTCATCACCGAGCTAGGCGGCACCATCGGCGACATCGAGGGCCAGCCTTTCGTGGAGGCTATGCGCCAGTTCAGAAACGAGCGCGGGCCAGAGAACGTCTGCTTCATCCATGTGAGCCTGGTGCCTTACATCTCTGCAGCTCACGAGGTTAAAACCAAGCCCACCCAGCATTCTGTCAAGGAGCTGCGCTCCATGGGCATCCAGCCGGACTTCATCGTATGCCGCAGCGACCACGAGGTGGACGAGGCCATACGCGCCAAGATCGCCAACTTCTGCGACGTGCCGGCAGACCATGTCTTTGAGAACTCCGATTGCCCCTCCATCTACGATGTGCCTATGCACCTGGCCAACCAGGGTTTCGACGTCGAGGTGTGCGAGCGTTTGGGGCTAGATCCCGGCGAGCTCAACATTGGCCGCTGGACAGCCTTCACCCGGGCCATGCACAAGGCAGACGCGCAGCCTCAGGGCGTGCGCATCGCGGTGGTGGGCAAATACACCCAGCTGCCCGATGCCTACCTCTCCATCATCGAGGCGCTTCATCACTCCGGCGTCTATTTTGGCCGCCATATCGACATCGACCTCATCGACGGCGAGAACCTTACCGCAGAGGATGTCCAGGAAGTCCTTGGCACTGCAGACGGCATCTTGGTGCCTGGCGGCTTTGGCATCCGCGGCCTGGAGGGAAAGATTTTGGCAGCCGAGCGCGCTCGCACCCACAAAGTGCCCTTCCTGGGCATTTGCCTGGGCCTTCAGGTGGCCGTGTGCGAGTACGCCCGCCATGTGGCGGGAATGGAGGACGCCAGCTCCACCGAGTTCGTGCCCGATTGCGCCTATCCGGTCATCGACCTCATGCCCGATCAAGAAGACGTGACCGATAAGGGCGGCACCATGCGCCTTGGCGCCTATCCCTGCAAGGTGGCCTCTGGTACATTGGCCCACGAGGCCTACGGGGAGGATCTGGTCTACGAGCGCCATCGCCATCGCTATGAGGTGAACAACGCCTATCGCGACGAGCTTCGCCGTGCGGGGCTGGTCTTCTCGGGAGTGTCTCCTGACGACCGCCTGGTAGAGATGATCGAGTTGCCAGAAGAGGTGCACCCCTGGTTCGTCGCTTCCCAGTTCCATCCGGAGTTCAAGAGCCGCCCCACCCATCCCCAGCCCCTCTTCCGCGAGTTCGTGCGCGCTGCAATCGCCTATCACGACGGCATCGATCGCCACGAGGTTGAGCCGCCGGCAGACCTGGGCTACTAAGCGCTTTAGCTAGGCTCGCCTACATACATTCGATGCCGCATACTTCTATGGATCTCTCTCAAGCCGTCTCGGATTATCTTGATTACCTGGCCGTCGAGCGTGGGGCTGCTGCCAACACGGTGGCAGCCTACGCTCGCGACCTAGATCGTTATGTGGACGATCTGGCAGAACACTCCATCACCCAACTCTCCCAGGTAGATCGCCAGGTCATCGAGGACCATGTGGCACGCCTGCGCGAAGGGGGAGCTGCGCCCTCCTCGGTGAAGCGAGCGGTCTCTGCCATCCGCAGCTTTCACAAGTTTGCCGCCAGCGACCATCTGTCCGACTCGCTGCCCACCTCCGATGTGGTCTCGCCCCAAGTGCCGGCCTATCTGCCTCAGGTGCTCTCCATTCAGCAGGTGGAAGCCCTGCTCGACCAACCCTTCGCTTGTGACGCCACAGGCCAGCGCGACCGCGCTTTGCTCGAGGTGCTCTATGGCTGTGGACTCAGGGTCTCTGAGCTTTGCGGGCTCAACTTGGACTCCGTCTATCCAGCCGAGGAGCTGGTAAGGGTAGTAGGCAAAGGATCCAAGGAGCGGTTGGTGCCTCTTCTCGGCAGCGCCAAAGAGGCTCTGATGACCTATATTCAGGAGGGCAGGCAAGAGTTGGTGCGGCCCTTTTCGGCGGCAGGGCGCACGGCTTATAGCCAGGGCGCCGTCTTTTTGAGCCAGCGGGGGAGCCGCCTGTCGCGCCAGTGGGTGCACCATCTGGTGGAACGCTACGGGGCCTACGTAGGCATTCAGGGCCTTCACCCCCATACCTTGCGTCACAGCTTGGCCACCCATCTGCTTCAGGGTGGCGCCGACCTGCGCGTGGTCCAAGAGATTCTAGGCCATGCCAATGTGGCCACCACTCAGCTCTACACCCATGTGGACAAAACCCATCTTCAGGGCGTCTACTTTGCCGCTCATCCTAGGGCCCATTAGGACTCTCAAGGGCGCCCCACTTCGCCCCACCTTTTGTTGCCAAGAAGCGCCTTCCCACTTCGCCCCACCTTTTTGTGGGGGAGGGACTCACGCCCCACTTCGCCTCACCCAAAAGGGCTCCTAGGGAAGGCGCCCCACTTTGCCCCACCCACCTGACGCAAATATGGAGCCGCTTCATAAAGGTTGCCGGCTTTTAGGATGCCCTAAAAGCGGCCCAAAACCTTACTGATTAGCTTGCCAATAACAACAATTTTTGATAATTCCAGCTAGGCAATGGTAGCAAGGGATCTCAGCCAAGGCTCCAAATGCGCCGCTCATCCCTTTTTAGGCTACATTCAGGTGAATTTACACAACGGAAAAAGAAAATTTCTCAAAACTGGTTTGGCCGTCTTTTTTGAGAATGCCACAGGTTGCTAGAACTTAAATAAAGAAAGTAACTCCCGGGGATAGCGACCAATCGACCCGCTCTTTTCATCACTCTAGAACAGGTTTTCGATGGCCTTAACTTAATTGATTGATAAGTCGCGAACAGCCGTTCTAAATCAAGATAGAGTGGGTTTTACCGGATTCCACCGCCACATCTAGGGGTGGGGGTGAGGTGGGGGAAGGTGGGAGGAAGTGTTGCCTAGGTGTGGCGTTCACCCTAGAATGCAGATGTGCAACGGCGAGGGGAGCCAGTTGCCCTAAGACCTAACGCGGGGGACTCTCAATGTATTTGACAGGCAGCAGAACGCATAGCCTTGATTCCAAGGTGCGCCTCACGCTCCCTGCTGACATGCGTCGAGAGTTCGACGACAAGGTCTGCCTTGTTCCCCTCAAGGATGCGCTCTATGGCTTCACGCCTGAGGGACATCAAGCCTGGGTTGCAAGCTATTTCCCCAATGGCTACAACCCCAGGAATCCCGACGACATCAAACTTCGAGGCGGTCTCACCGGCCGCACCGTCACGGTGGATGTCGACTCGGCCGGACGCATCGCGCTCGGCAAGGTGGATGAATCCAAACGCAAGGCCCTTGGGCTAGAGGGCGAAGTTACCGTCGTGGGCAACGTCGATCACTTCGAGATCTGGAACACGGGTCGCTGGGAGGCCGCTCAGGCTGCCTTCGAGGAAAACCTGGATTCTTTGATGTTCGACTAGGAGCGTGGGACTTTGACAGACGAATATCGGCACGTACCCGTGTTGCTCGACGAAGTGGTCGAGCTTCTCGATCCAAAGCCTGGCCAGGTGGTCTGCGACTGCACACTTGGAGGAGCAGGCCACACGTTGGCCCTTGCGTCTCATCTGGCGCCAGGCGGCCTGTCTTTGGGCATCGATCAGGACGACTCTGCCCTCGAAGCTGCCTCTGCTCGATTCGATGAGGCCGCTCTGGGAGTGGACCATCTCTTCTTGAAGGGCAACTTTGGCATGCTCGACGAGCTTTTGCTCGAAGCCGAGGTTCCCGGGGTGGACGGCTTCCTGTTCGATATTGGCGTATCAAGCCCGCAGCTTGACAGGCCAGAACGGGGCTTCTCCTACCACGAGGACGCTCCACTCGATATGCGGATGGACCCGGATACCCACACCCAAACCGCAGCAGAGATCATCGCGACCTATTCTCGCGGCGACCTCATCCGGATTCTTCAAGCCTATGGAGACGAGAAGCACGCAGCTCGCATTGCAGAGGCCATTTGCCGCCGCAGGGAGCAAAGGCCCATCGAGACCACCTTGGATCTGGCAGACATTGTGGCTAGCGCCTATCCAGCGCGAGACCGCCGCGCCAAGCATCCTGCGCGCAAGACCTTTCAGGCCCTGCGCATCGAAGTGAACCACGAGCTCGAGGTCCTGGAAACGGGTCTCGAAGCGGCCATACGCTGGGCTCACTCCGGCGGCCGCATCGCGGTGATCAGCTATCACTCCTTGGAGGATCGCCTGGTAAAACATCTCTTTGCCAAGTATTCCCAAGGGTGCACATGCCCGCCGGACCTTCCGGTATGCGTGTGCGGGAACGTGCCGGTACTCGATGTCCTCACTCGGCGGCCCATCGAGGCTTCTGCCGATGAGGTCGAGCGCAACCCCCGAGCACGGAGCGCCAAGCTTCGAGTGGCCCAAAAGCTCTAGAAGCCCTTTGGCGCGCCTCCATTCTTTCTTGCTTTATCTCGAGCTTCTCCCCTAAAGAAGCTCCCTGATAAAGGCGCGGGCACTACCTTCACACCACACTCGCACCACCAACGCAGCTTAAACGCACCACCTCACACTACATCGCACCACAACGCACCACACTTTTCTGGAGGCACCATGATCTATCAGGGATCTGCGGCTCGTCCTTTGGGCACCGCCGCCCCACAGCAAGCTCCCTCGTCTTTCGACGTTGTCGAAGGCCGAGGCCTTGATGCCGCGGCACGCCAGGGGATCAACCCGCGCTTTTGGCACATCTGCAAGCTGGTTGTCGCCGCTTGCGCCCTGATGTTCGTGCTGTGCTGCGCGCGCGTGGCGCTTACCTCCGCCACTGTGCAGACCCTCCAGGCCAACGCCGAGACCAAGACCCAGCTCTCCCAGGCCGAAGACGCCAACCGCGAGCTGCGTATTGAATCGGCCGTGCTTTCCAACAACTCGCGCATCTCCTCTATCGCCACTCAAAACCTTGGCATGGTCTATGCCGGGGCTGGCGAAGCCCTTACGGTAAGTGTGCCTGCTGCCTCCTAACGCCGCCTCCTTGCCGAGAAACCCGTGCCACCTGCCCCTGGAAGACCTCCGGTGTGCGGTGGCACGTTTTTATCGGTAGCTTAAGCGTTCAAGAGTCAAGGCGCAGTCCCTACTTTGGGACATCGGGCGATTTTTTGCCCCGCACTCTAAGAAAGGTGCCTTCGTGCCTAGACAGCAATCCTTTCGCCCTCGCCAGCGCCCCAGGCCTGGTGAGGGTCGTTCATCTTATGATGAGTCGCGCCCCTCTGGCGGCTCCTTCGACCACGGGATCAAGGTGGTCCTGGCCTGCGTGGCGGTCTTTTTCATCGTGGCCTGCGCCAGGCTGTTCTATCTCACGCTCGTCGACGGGCCCGCGAGGGCCCAGCAGGCCAAGGCGCTCCATACCAATACCCAGGTGCTGCAGGCCAAGCGCGGCACCATCTATGATCGCAACGGCAACGTGCTGGCCACCTCGGTGGAGTGCCGCACGCTCTACACCAACCCCAAAGACGTGCGCGACCCTCAGGCGGTGGCCCAGGTGCTGGCCCAAAAGCTGGGGGGCACCTCTCAAGATTACCTGGCAGACCTTACAAAAGACTCCACCTTCGTCTATCTCAAACGCAAGGTGGACACCTCGGTGGCCCAAGAGGTGGTCCAAGAGCTGGCCAAGCAGGAGCTTACCGGCGTCTATTCGCTCATGGACATGAAGCGCGTCTATCCTTACGGCGCCGTGGCAGGCCAGGTCATTGGCCTTGTGGGCTCGGAGGGGGAGGGGCGCACCGGCCTCGAACTCCAATATAACGACATCCTTTCCGGCACCAACGGCGAGCGGGTCACAGAGGTCGGCCCTGGCGGCATTCCCATCGCCAATGGCGCCTACAGCGAGACTCCAGCAAAAAACGGCACGGACATAGTGATCTCGCTGGATATCAACATTCAGCAGATCGCCGAGAAGCAGATCTCCGACGGCGTTGCCCAGTACAGCGCGGAGTCGGGCTTCGCGGCGGTGACCGACCCTTCCAACGGCGAGATTCTGGCCATGTGCACCACGCCGTTCTTGAACCCCGAGGACACCTCCACAGTGACGCCCGAGCAGCTCACCTTGCGCACGGTGACCGATTCCTATGAGCCGGGATCGGTCATGAAGGTGCTCACCTGTGCCATTGGCATCGAGAACGGGGCCTTCAACGCAGACACCGTCTACAACGTGCCCGGCAGCATCGAGGTGGGCTCTGACGCAGTGCACGACGACGATCGCCGCAAGGAGACCCAGGACATGACCGTGCGCGAGATCATCCGACGCTCCTCCAACGTAGGCGCTGTGCTCATGGCTCGCTCCGAGGGAGCCGAGGCTTTCTCTTCCGGACTCTCCAAGTTTGGCATCGGCAGCCCTACGGGCATCGACTACCCCGGCGAGGTGGCAGGCATCGTGACGCCCTACTCGGCCTATACCTCTGCCACCCTGGGCGCGATGTCCTTTGGCCAGGCAGTGGCCCTGCCGCCGGTGCAGATGATGCGCGCCGTGTCGGCCATCGCCAACAAAGGCACTCTCACCACGCCCCACTTCCTCATCTATGAAGGCACCACCCAGGTAGACTGGCCCACCGGGCCCCAGGCCTGCTCCGAGGCTACCGCCCAGGCAGTGACCGACATCATGCGCACCGTCGTGGTGGAAGGCACCGCCAAGAACGCTGCTGTGGAGGGCTATGACATTGCGGCCAAGACGGGCACCGGCGAGCAAGCCGACGAGTCTGGCGGGTACAAACAGGGCAGTTATTTTGCGTCCTTGGTGGGCTTTGCCCCCGCGTCAGATGCCAAAGTGCTGGTCTACGTCGCTTTGAACGGCGTTCCTCACCTTGCTGCAGATTCTGCGGCCCCGGTTTTCTCGGCTATCATGGGTGAGTCTCTCATGGACATGGGCGTCGACCCAACCGCCTAGCCGCCTGGCTGGGCCCGCGCGCCCTTGAAAAAAGGAGTTAGAGCTCTTATGTATCGTGCTTCCGTCGAGACCATGGCGTCTACCTGTGGCGCTGTCATTTTGGCAGGCGACCCCTCCCGCCAGGTCTCCGGCTTTGTGGTGGATTCGCGCCTGGTGACCCCAGGCTCTGTCTTCGTGTGCTTTCTGGGCGAGACCCAAGATGGCAATGACTACGCCCTGCCCGCTATGGACTCCGGTGCGGCGTGCGTGGTGATGACCCGCGAGCCCTCGGAGGCCGAGCGCGCCAAAGCTGCCGAGAAAGACTGCTGCCTCATCCGCGCCGCCAACGACGATGCCGGCGCCTTCCTATTGGATCTGGCCGAGCACTACCGCCTCCAGCAGGACTGGGCGGTGCTGGGGGTCACCGGCTCGGTGGGCAAGACCACCACCAAGGATCTTTTGGCCCAGGCGCTGGCCACCACCTACCGCGTGCACAAGAACGTGGGCAACTTCAACTCGGTCATTGGCGTGCCTCTCACTATTCTGTCGGCTCCCGATGACACCCAGGTCTTCGTCTGCGAGATGGGCATGAACCATCCCGGCGAGATCGACGCCATCGCTCGTTGCGCGCGCCCCCAGATGGCCTGCATCACCAATATCGGCACCAGCCACATTGGCATCTTGGGAAGCCGAGAAAACATCGCCCTCGCAAAGAGCGAGGTCATCCCTTGGCTTGCGGCTGACGCCTCGCTGCCTTGCTGTGTGGATCTTGAGCCGGTGTTGGCGCTTGCCTCGGGCGATGACTTCACCTGCTCCATTGGCGAGGCTGCTAAGGGCGCCGGAGTGTTGGTGGACCGCGTGGGCTTCCATCCGGACGACCGCATCTGCGCTTCTCAAGTATCCCTTTCACCCGAAGGCTGCCCTGCGTTTGATGTGACTTTCTGCGGCGATCGCGTGCATCAAGAGCTCAAGCTCACCGGCCGCCAGTGCGTCATCGACGATCTTCTGGCGCTTGACTTGGCCCAGCGTGCTGGGCTCACCTTGACTCAGGCAGCCTCAGGGCTCGATAGCCTGGAGCCACAGGCTATGCGCGCTCACATCATTCGAGCCGCCCGAGGCTTCCGCGTCATCGACGACACTTACAATGCCAGCCCCTCCTCTTTGGCGGTGGCGGCAGACCTGCTGTGCGAGCTTCCCTGTGAAGGCCGCCGTATCGCTGTCATTGGCGAGGTGGGGGAGTTGGGTGACGAGGCCCCGCGCCTCCATGGCTTCATGGGCGCCTACTTGGCCGCCAAGCCTATAGACATGCTGGTGCTGGTGGGCGATAAAGACGCCGATGCGATGGCAGAGGCTGCTTCAACCATGGGCTTCTCTGAGGACAAGCTGGTGCGCGTCCCCACGGCTGCTGCAGCGGCTTCCATTGTGGGGCCGGTCCTTGAGGCTGGTGACCTGGTATTGGCCAAGGGCTCGCGTTTCGTGGGCCTCGACGCCTTTGTCGAGGAGGTGCGATCCTAGTGCTTGCAGTCCACGCCTATCCTACCTACACCATCCTGCTGACCTTTGGCTGCGCTGTGGTGATTTCGCTGCTGTTCTTGCCGCCTTTCATCAGCTTCATGCACAACCGGGGCGTAGGGCAACAGGTGCGTGCCGATGGCCCCAACACGCATCTGGTAAAGCAAGGCACGCCTACCATGGGCGGCGCTGCTATGTTGGCCGCCATTTTGGTGACGCTGGTGCTCTTTGGCCAATGGACCCCAGACTTGGTGCTGGCGGTCATCGCAACCTATGCCACGGCGCTTTTGGGTTTGGCGGACGATATCGAGTCTGTCTCCCATGGGCGCTCTTTGGGCCTCACTCCTTCACAAAAGATGATCGGCCTCACGGCGATCTCTGTGGGTTTCTGCTTGGCCGCGGTGAACTGGGCAGACATTGCTCCGGTGGTGGCTTTTCCTGGCGGCTTCTCCATCGATTTGGGAGTGCTCACCACCTCTATCCTCTATGAAGGGGGTAGCTTTGACATTCCCTGGCTCTACGTCATCTTCGTCTTCCTGCTTCTAGCCGGCCTCTCTAATGCGGTAAACCTCACCGACGGCCTGGACGGCTTGGCCGCAGGCTCGGTGCTGGTGGTCATGATCTTCATGGCCATGGTGTGCTTCCGCTACAACGAGCTTCCCCTGGCTGTTTTTGCCGCGGCTGTAGGCGGCTCTTGCGTGGGCTTCCTTTGGTTCAATTGCTACCCTGCACAGATCTTTATGGGAGACACTGGGTCTTTGGCCTTGGGCGCGGCTTTCGCAGCCTTGGCGGTGCTTACCAAGACCGAGGTCACCTCCCTCATCATGGGTGGCTTGTTCATTTGCGAAGCCCTCTCGGTGATGATTCAGGTGGCCAGCTTCAAGGCCACCGGCAAGCGTGTCTTTCTAATGGCGCCTTTGCACCACCATTTCGAGAAGAAAGGGTGGAGCGAGACCAAGGTGGTGATTCGCTTCTGGATCATCTCGGCCGCGTTTGCTGCCTTGGGCTTTGCGCTCTACTTCCAACTGGGTTGAGCCCCCTTTTGCGTGCGCGCCCATAGGTTCTTTTGCTTGTCCCGCTTGCCAGAGCCCCTGCCCTTATGACCCCTGAGGGCCTGCGAGGCTCTGGTGTTATGAAAGGGTGTTTCATGAACGCCATCGCTCCTTCAGGACCCGCTGCTGCTCCCACCTCCCCTTATTTAGGTGACGTATGCGTATTGGGGTTGGGCGCCACAGGTCGTGCCGTAGCCACCTATCTGCTGGGACTAGGGCCCACGCGGGTGCGTTCAGTCACGGTGGTGGGAGGCAAAACGTCTCTTGAAGGCCCCCTGGCTCAAGAGCTTCGCGATGCAGGGGCTTTTGTGCAGGTGGGCACAGAAGATCTTCTCGACACCTATGATTTGGCGGTGGCGAGCCCGGGCATCTCGGAGTTCTCTGACTTTTTCGCCAACGCCAAGGCTCATGCCCATGAGGTCGTGGGGGAGCCGGAGTTTGCCTGGCGGGAGAGCCCGGAGCGCTGGATTGGCATTACTGGCACCAACGGAAAGACCACTACCACGTCGCTCGCCTGCGAGCTGCTCAAGAGCTCGGGCATTGGAGCAGTGGCGGTCGGAAACATCGGCACCAACGTGGTGACCCAAATCGCCGAGCGCGATCCTGAGACCTGGTTTGTGGCAGAGCTTTCCAGCTTCCAGCTGGCCACTGCCTCCAAGCTGCACCCCCGTGTGGCGTGCCTGCTCAACGTCACCCCAGACCACGGCGAGTGGCATAAAACCTTCGAGAACTACCTGGCGGCCAAAGAGAAGATCTTTGCCAATCTGGACGAGGGAGACCTGGCCATCTTGGATGTGGACGATCCTCGCTGCGCCGCTATCGCCGACAGGCTGGATGATCGCGGGCTGGTGGTCTGTCGGGTGTCGGCGCGCCGGATCCCCGATTCGCCCTGCCGCGCCTATGTGGACGACGGGCTTTTGGTGGCCGAGCTTTCCGGCGAGCGCCATGAGCTCGTGGCCGTCTCAGACCTACGTATCGAGGGCCCCCACAACGTGGCCAACGGGCTGGCAGCCTCTGCGGCAGCGCTCTTTGCCGGGGCTTCTGCCAAAGGCGTACGCCAAGGGCTCAAGGCCTTCGCCCCGTTGGAGCATCGCATCGAGCCGGTGGCTACCATCGACGGGGTGCGCTACATCAACGATTCCAAAGCCACCAATACCGATGCCGTGGTGACGGCCCTCAAGGCCTTCGAGCCGGGCAGGGTGATACTTTTGGCGGGCGGCCACGACAAGGGCGGCCAGCTGGACGAGTTTGTGGATGCCGTCAAGGCCAGCTGCAAAGCGGCGGTCACCTACGGAGAGGCCTCGGACCGTTTCTTCGAGGCGCTCTCAGGCCAGGGCTTGGCCATGCTTCTGCAGGCTCCCCACATGGCCGAGGCTCTTACGATTGCCAAGAATCTTGCCGTACCTGGCGATGTGGTGCTCTTGTCTCCCGCATGCTCTTCCTACGATGAGTTCTCTGGCTTCGAGGAGCGCGGACGCCGCTTCAAAGAGCTGGTGGCTACACTTGACCTAGACCAGCCTGGCCACTAGACAGGATGCCCATGACCTCACGGAGCAACGTTTCTTCACAACCCCAAGAATCCAGACGCCGCACCCCGGTCCCGAAGGGGCTTCTGGGGCGCATCGGCGCCTGGCTCGAGGATGCCGATCGCCGCATCCTGGGCGTCCCTGCGCGCATCATGGAACCTCGGCTCTGCTTCATCCTCGCGGTGGTAGTGCTGGTGGCCCTAGGCCTGGTGATGGTCTATTCGGCGTCCTCCATCAAAGGGCTGCTCTCAGACGGAGAGAATCCAGCCTCATTCTTCAACACCCAGCTCAGAAGCTGCGTGCTGGGAGCGGCGCTCTGCGTTTTCTTGGCTAAGCTGGACTACCGCAAATGGATGGGCGGCTGGCCTCTCTATGCTCTCTGCCTCTTAAGCGTAGGCCTCCTTTTGGGCGTGCATCTCTTTGGTCTTGACTCCCATGGCGCCACCCGCTGGATCCGCCTGGGACCCATCTCCTTCCAGCCCTCGGAGTTCGCCAAAATCTATGTGGTTGCCGCCGCAGCAGCCATCCTCGCCCAGTTCTGGGGCGATCGGGCCCGTTGGGACCTCAAGGACTTCGCCTGGAAGGGCGGCCTTATGGTGGCGCTGCCTCTGGCTCTCATCCTCTTCCAGCCCGACAAGGGCACCACTTTGGTGCTTGGCCTGGTGATCCTTAGCCTGGCCCTCATGGCGGGCGTGCCCACCCGGCTGGTGGTGGGGATAGCGGCAGTCTGTGCGGTAGGCTATCTGGCCCTGTCGCTCAAAGACGACTACTCCCGTCAACGCCTGTTGGTGATGTTCGACCCCTGGGCCGACAGCAACAAGACCGGCTACCAGCTCACGCAAGGGTTCTATGGCTTTGGGTCCGGCGGCCTTCTGGGCGTAGGGCTCGGCTTGGGACGCCAGAAGTACGGCTACCTTCCCGAGGCCCACAACGACATGGTCTTCGCCGTCATTGGCGAGGAGCTGGGCTTGGTGGGCTGCCTGGCGGTCTTGGCGCTCTTTGGGGTGTTGCTGGTGGCGGGCCTGCGCATCGCCAAGCAAGCCCCCGACCTCATGGGCACCCTCTTGGCCTCGGGCATCACATTGCTCATCTTTTACTCCATGGTGCTCAACGTGGCGGGCGTCATAGGCATCTTCCCTCAATCGGGCAAGGCCCTGCCCTTCATCTCCTATGGCGGCACGGCTCTTATGGCCACGCTCATGCAGGTGGGCGTGATCTTATCGGTATCCATCCACAGCCGTCTGCCCGAAACCGTTCACGATCAGCGCCGCCGCTCTCTCAAGGTGGCCACGGGGCCTGCCAAACGCGCCTCGGCCGTGGAGGGCTCTACTGCAGGGGAAGCCCAGCCTCGCTCGTTGCGCCTGGTGGAGGGAGGCTCTTCTCGGCAAGGGCCTGAAGCGCGCCCTCAGAACACCTTGGGGCCTGCGCGGGGCTCTGCCGCCCCTGCTGCCGAGAAGCGCCCCTCGGCCAAAAGGAGGACGTCTACGTCCTCGGCGCCAAAACCTCGGCCTCGTCGGGGCTCAGGCGGCTGGGAACGCATAGACTTGGGCCCAAGCTCCACAGAACGGCTGAGACCTCACTCCGGTCCCCAGGTGAGGGAACGCAGGGGATCGGGACGGGGGAGTCAGAGAGATCCAAACAGGAGGAATCATGGCAGACGCTCTTGAGGTGGCCATTGCGGCCGGTGGGACTGCAGGACATATCAACCCGGCGCTGGCTCTGGCAGAAGAGCTGAGGGACCGCGGCCATCATGTGACCTTTTTTGGCCAGTCTGCCAAGCTCGAGGGTACTTTGGTGCCTCAGGCAGGCTTCGATTTCGTGCCCATCAAGGTCTCGGGCTTCGATCGCTCCCGCCCTTGGACGGCCCTGAGCGCTCTGGGGCGCATGGCTTCGGCCCGTCATGAGGTGAGCCGCCACTTTGCCATGGCGGGTGCGCCCGATGTGGCCGTGGGCTTCGGCGCCTATGTGGAGATGCCCCTGCTGTCTTGGTGCACCGGCCACGGGGTGCCGGTGATGCTTCACGAGCAAAACTCGGTGCCAGGGCTGGCTAACAAGGCATTGGCTTCAAAGGCTTCAGTGGTCGCAGTCGCCTTGCCTCAGGCCACCCACGCCTTGGCAGCTCATGCAGGGGCAGGCACCTCCATTGTGGTGACGGGAAACCCCGTGAGACGCTCGGTGATCGACGGCGACAGCGCCAAAGGCCGCGCCTCTCTGGATATTCCTGAAGGCGCCACGCTGCTGCTGGTGTTTGGCGGGTCTTTGGGAGCCGCCTCCATCAACGAGGCTATGGAACGGGTGCGCCCAAGCTTGATGGCGCGCGAGAGCCTCCATGTGGTGCATTCTACCGGCCGCGACGGCTATGAGCAGGTGGTCTCCACCCTCAACCTCACCCCGGCAGAACAGCAGCGCTACCACGTGGTGCCCTATATCGAGAACATGGGCGACCTGCTGGCTGCCGCAGATCTCGTGGTCTCCCGGGCGGGCGCCTCTTCTATCGCTGAGATCTCTGCTGCGGCGGCGCCCTCCATCTTGGTGCCCTATCCCTTTGCCACCGCAGACCACCAAACGGTCAATGCGCAGTTTTTGGTGGGCGCCAAGGCGGCCAAGCTGGTGGCAGACGACGAGCTTTCCGGCGCTGCCTTCGACGATGTGCTCTTTGACCTGCTGGATCATCCTCAGACGCGGGAGGCTATGCACAAGGCTGCAGCCGACCTGGCCCAAGACAGGGCCGCTCAGCGTTTAGCCGATGAGACGGAGAAACTGGGTAAACGCGGCCATTAGGGCTCGAAGAAGGTAGAGTCAAAGGCGATACCGCGCCAAAGCCTCAGGCATTGGCAGAAATCAGCAACTAAGGAGCTTTTCTATGGCAGACACGAGCTTGCCCTTTAACCACGCCCATTTCGTAGGCATTGGCGGCGCTGGCATGAGCGGCATTGCCAAGGTATTGCATGAGCGCGGCTGCCAGGTGACCGGCTCAGACCTTAAAGAGTCGCGTTATGTGCGCGACCTGCGCCGCTCGGGCGTAGAGGTGACCATTGGCCATGAGGCGGCCACCATCGACAGCCAAGAGCCTGACGTCATCGTGACCTCCACCGCCATCCCCGATACCAACCCTGAGGTTGTCCGTGCCAAGGAGCTCGACATCCCCATTTGGCCTAGAGCCAAGATGCTGGCAGCCCTGGGCGCAGGCCGTAAAACCGTGGCGGTAGCAGGCACTCATGGCAAGACCACCACCTCTTCTATGGTGGCCACCATGCTGGACGCCATGGGCTTAGACCCCTCCTTCCTCATCGGCGGCATAGTGGAGGGCTATCGCACCAACGGCCGCAACGGCGAAGGCGATCTTTACGTGGCAGAGGCTGACGAGTCCGATGCCTCCTTCCTTCTTTTGGATCCCTCCATTGTGGTGGTCACCAATATCGAGGCAGACCACTTGGACCACTATGGTTCTTTGGAGGCTATCGAGGAGGCCTTCTCCCAGTTCATGAGCTCGGTGGGCCCTGATGGCACGGTCATCGTGTGCGGCGAGAACCCCCATGTGCCCGAGTTGGCGCGCCAAACCGGTCGCACTACCCTCACCTATGGTTTTGGCGGCCAAAACGACATTGTCTGCGCCCCTCGCGCCCAGACCCATAAGCTGGCAAGCACCGTGGATATCACCCTGCCCAACGGCCAGGTGGTCGCCGTCACCATCAAGAGCAACCCCGGCGCTCACAACCAGCTCAACGCCACTGCCGCCATTGCGGTGGCGTGGGCTTTGGGCCTTGATTGCGCCAAAGCGGCAGAGGCTCTCTCCACCTTCTCCGGCGTCCGCCGCCGCTTTACCCATGTGGGCGATATCGACAACATCTGCGTGGTGGACGACTACGGCCACCATCCCA
This sequence comes from Olsenella sp. KGMB02461, assembly GCF_012584445.1. Taxonomy (GTDB): domain Bacteria; phylum Actinomycetota; class Coriobacteriia; order Coriobacteriales; family Atopobiaceae; genus Leptogranulimonas. The sequence goes on along the minus strand of NZ_JABAHI010000008.1, from coordinate 592,645 downwards.
CCGAGGTGGAGGCTACTCTCAAGGCTGCAGCGGGCTTGGACTTCGATCGCGTGGTCGTAGCCTTCCAGCCTCACCGCTATAGCCGCACCCAGGCGCTGGCGCCCCAATTTGGCCAGGCGTTTTCCAATGCGGATGTCCTTTTGGTAATGGATGTCTTCTCGGCAGGGGAGATGCCCATTCCCGGCATCTCTGGCAAGACAGTGGCCACTGCAGTGGAGGAGTCGGGCCAGGTGGGCGAGGTCCGCTACGTGGCGGGCCGCAGCGACATCGTGCCTGCCCTGATGGAGCTCGTGCGCCCCGGCGACCTGGTGATCACTATGGGTGCGGGTGACGTCACCATGGTAGGCCCAGAGTTCATCGAGGCCATGCAGGAGCGCGACGCTGCTTCTGAGTAATCGCTAGGATTGTTTATGAGCTGAGGTACCCTCGGGCATCCAGGTGCTTAAGGTGCCTCGGCCTTTCTGTGAGAATAAGGGCCAGCAACTATCGGAGCCTTGAGGGAGCCTCATGAGCCTTTTTAATGCCTATATGGCGCTCTCGGGCGCCTACGATGCAGAGATCATCAAGGACGAGCGCCTTTCTCGGCGCACGTCTCTTCGCGTGGGTGGCCCCGCGGCCTTGGTGGCAAAGGCGCATAGCTATCCGTCGTTGGCCCGCGTGCTCACCACCCTTCAAGAGGAGTCGGTGCCTTGGGTGGTGCTGGGCAAAGGCACCAACGTCATAGCAGCTGATGGGGGCTACGAAGGCTGTGTGCTATTGCTGGGGCGCGAGTTCTCTCGCATCGCGGTGGACGAAGAGGCTTCGGTGATGCATGTGGGCGCAGGCGCGCTCACCGCCCAGGCGGTCAACGTGGCGCTCCAATGCGGGCTCTCGGGCATCGAGATGCTGGCAGGGATTCCCGGCACACTGGGAGGCGCGGTCTCTCAAAATGCCGGATCTCGCCATCAGTGGATCGGCTCCTGTGTGCGAGGGGTGGTATGCCACGTGCCGGGCCAGGGGCTTTGCAGGTTGGACGGCCATGACATCCAGTGGGGTTATCGCACCTCCTCAATCCCGGCGACGTCCATCTTGCTCGAGGTTGAGCTCGCCCTCGAACCTTCCACCAAAGCCCAGGTGTCCGAGCGCATAGACCGCAGGCTCTATCGCCGCAAAATGCAGCAGCCCATGGGCGTTGCCACCTGTGGCGGCATCTTTTGCGACACCGCCCACGACAGCGCCGCAAACCTTATAGGTCGTGCGGGCCTTAAAGGGGAGCGCTCCGGCGCCGCCCTCATCTCCGAGGCCTATCCCAACCACATCGTCAACGAAGGCGGGGCATCTGCCCAAGACGTGTTGAGACTCATAGACGAGATGCAAACCCAGGTAAAGGAGGGATTCGATGTCACGCTCAGACCGCAGGTCAAGTTCCTCGGGTTCTCGTCCTAGAACCTCGTCTTCCTCCAATCGTCGGGCAACGCGCCGCCCTTCACGGCCGGCTTCCCCCAAAGCGTCGAGCCTCGACTCCTCCAGGCCGCCCCGTCCTTTGCGGGCGGCGGGCACATCTCGGGAAACCAAGCGTGTGGGCCACCTCTCGGTGGCTGGGTTGGGCCTTACCGATCAGAGCAAATCCCAACGGGGCCTGCCACGTCCTGTGCTTTGGGCGTTGGTGGCGCTGGTGGCGGCGGGCGTCCTTATCGGCAGCCTGTTCGCCTTGAGCCTCACTCCCATCTTGCCAGTGCAGCAGATAAACGCCGAGGCCACCAATCATCTGACTCAGGAGAACATCCTCAAATTGGCAGCGGTGCCCGATAACGCCACGCTTCTTAATGTGGACACTGCCAAGATCGAGGAGAACCTGGCGAAAAACCCCTGGGTAAAGTCGGTGCATGTGAGTCGGCAGTTTCCCGGCGAGCTCACCATCTCTGTGGAGGAGCGCACAGTCTTTGCCATCGTCACTATTCCCTCAGGCAACAGCGCCTGGTACTTGAGCGAGGACGGCGCCTGGATCGAGCCTATGCCCGCTCAGGCGCTGGATGGGGGAGACCTGGTGCAGGTGGCGCTGGCACAGGCTAAAGAAGACGGCTGCCTACTCATTCGCGATACGCCCTCTACGGTGGATCCTAAAGCCGGCGCCAAAACCACCGATGCCCCCATATTGGACTGCATCCAATACCAGACCGCCTTCTCCCAAGGCCTGGCCTCGCAGATCGTGTCCTATTCCGCCGCCAGCGAGGAAGCCATCTCCTGCGTGCTTTCCTCAGGTTTGGAGATCTCGCTTGGGGCTCCCAATCAAATCTCTTCCAAAGAGGCGGTTATCAATGAGCTCATGGGCGCCCATCCCAACCAGCTTACCTACATCAATGTGCGCAATCCCGCAAAGCCCAGCTATCGTCAGATCTCCAGCTCGTCTGTGGGCGCAGGCACAGGGGTGGTCGCCAGCAACGATGGAGAGGCTGCACAAGGCCAAGAGGCTGCGGCATCCGGCCAGACAGCTCAAGGCCAAGGGGCGACGGGCAGCCAAAGCGGCTCTGAGGGCTCAGGCTCTGAGGGCTCAGGCTCAGGTCAAGAGAGCGGCAGCTCAGAATCTACTGGAGGCTCCGGCACCCATAATCCTAAGGGCCAAACAACATCCTAGGGTTTCTTGAAGCTCTTAAGCTTAAGCTTCAAGAGTAGGGTGAAGGTTGTAAGGCAGCCCCTGTGAGCTGGGGCGTTCATGGATTCGTCAAAGGGGTTGACGCTCTCCTTTGCTTTGTGCCACTATTAGACGATTTAGATGGTTTATAGACGTCTACTTGAGCTTGAGGGTTTTAAGGGGCGCTCTTCCATAAGCCACCATCGGCGCGGACTCAACGTCCACACCACCCCAAGGCGTCTTGCGATGCCTTACCACTATCAACGCAGCACCAAGCATCGGGTTGGGACCGAGCCCCGAGGAGGAACTATGAACGACACCGACGCGCCCAATAACTACCTCGCCGTAATCAAGGTTGTAGGCGTGGGCGGTGGCGGCACCAATGCCGTTAACCGCATGATCGAGGAGGGCATCCGCGGCGTCGAGTTTGTCGCCATCAACACCGATGCCCAGGCACTGGCACTCTCTGATGCAGACATCAAGGTGCATATTGGCACCGATCTCACCAAGGGCCTCGGCGCTGGTGCCAACCCTGAGGTGGGCCAGCAGGCAGCAGAGGACTCTCGCGACGAGATCAAGGCTGCATTGGCCGGCTCCGACATGGTGTTCATCACCGCCGGCGAGGGCGGCGGCACCGGCACCGGCGCTGCCCCCGTGGTGGCAGACATCGCCAAGAACGACATCAAGGCGCTCACTGTGGCCGTAGTCACCCGTCCCTTCACCTTCGAGGGCCGCAAGCGCAGCCAGCAGGCGGTAAACGGCGTGGATACGCTGGCAGAGAACGTGGACACCCTCATCGTGATCCCCAACGATCGCCTGTTGGACATCGCCGAGAAGAAGACCACCATGCTTGAGGCCTTCCGTCTCGCAGACGACGTGCTTTGCCAGGGCACCCAGGGCATCACCGATCTCATCACCGTCCCCGGCCTCATCAACCTGGACTTTGCAGACGTCTGCACCATCATGCGCGGCGCCGGCACTGCCATGATGGGCATCGGCATCGCCTCTGGCGACTCCCGCGCCTCTGATGCCGCTCAAGAAGCCATCTCCAGCCGTCTTCTAGAGAGCTCGGTGGATGGCGCCACCCGCGTGCTGCTTTCCATTGCGGGCAACAAGGACCTGGGCATTCAGGAGATCAACGACGCCGCGGAGGTCATCTCTCAAAACGTCGATCCCGACGCCAACATCATCTTTGGTACCGTCATCGATGAGAGCCTGGGCGATCAAGTGCGCGTCACCGTCATTGCCACCGGCTTCAACGACGGCTCCGTCCAGCCTCAGCTCTCCATGGGCTCCTTTGGCGCTTCTTCCAAACCCCACACCCCGGCGCCGGCTCCCAAGCCTGCCTCCTCGGGCTTTGCAGACAAAGAGTTCGATATCCCCGATTTCTTGAGGCGCTCTCGTGGCTAAGGCGCAAGCCCCCTTTGAGACCAAGACTTGTCATGGCGTGACCCTGAACGGCGGTTTTCACCGCGCGGACGGGGTCACGTTCGCGTTTACAGAGCGAAATGGGGGAGTCTCTGCCGCGCCCTTTGCCTCTCTCAACTTGGGCGATGCGGTGGGCGACGATCCGGGGTGCGTGGCGGAGAACCGCCATCGCGTGCTCTGCGCGATGGGCGCTCAGGCTGCCGAGAAGAACCTTGTGGTGCCCACGCAGGTCCATGGGGACCGTTTGGTAGAAATCACTTCTAATGCGCCAGAGGCTCTCTGTGCCGCTAGGGTCGAGGCACGTGCCGGCGCCGATGGCATTCTTTGCACCGTCGCAGATGTCCCGGTGCTTCTGTGCTTTGCCGACTGCGTCCCCGTGGTGCTCTGCGTTCAAGATGGATTTGCAGTGGTGCATTCCGGGTGGAAAGGCACCTATGCTTCTATCGCTGCCAAAGCGGCGGTGCGGCTCTGCGAGCTCAAAGGGTATACAACCTCTCAAGTGGAGGCCTTTATCGGCCCCCATATCGCAGGTTGTGACTATGAGGTGTCGGAGGAACTACTTAATCGGTTCGAAACAAGCTTTGGTAGCATGGTCAAGGTTGATGACAGGCACCTGTCTTTAGCCGCTGCTATCGAACAATCGCTTACGAGTGCAGGGGTTATGCCGTGCAACATACACAACATCGGGATTTCAACGCCGGCTCACACAGACCGGTTTTTCTCCTATCGGCAAGAGGGGGGTCTGTGCGGCCGTCACGGGGCCGTCGCCTGGATGGCTCCCGCCGCGCCTTTGTCCCAGGGCTGCTAAGTATCCTGGTAGCCCTGGCGGTCCTTCTCGGCAGCACCGGATGCGCCGGCTCTGGAGCCTCTGTCGGCGAGCTCACGGTGGCGGGTTCCACCACCGTCATGCCCATCGCAGAGATCGCGGCGGAGCAGTTTGCCGAACATACGGGTATCCACGTGCTGGTGAGTGGCTTGGGCTCGTCGGCGGGCATCGAAAGCGTGCTCAACGGCACGGCAGATATCGCCACTTCCAGCCGCGACCTCACAGAGGCCGAGAAGAGCACCGGCGAGCTGGTCACCACAGAGATCGCCACTGACGGCATCGCAGTGATCGTGAACACCCAAAACCCTGTGGCCAACGTCACCATGGATCAGCTGCGAGCCATCTATGCCGGCCAGATCACCAACTGGAAAGAGCTGGGCGGAGAGGACCTGCCAATCTTGGTGGTCAACCGTGACGAGGCATCGGGCACTCGCGAGGCCTTCAAAACCATCGTCATGGGCGACACGCGCTTCGACCCTGCTGCAGCAGTGCTGCCTGGTACCGGTCAGGTGCGCGACGTGGTGAGCCGCACTCCCGGCGCCATCGGCTACATCTCGCTGGGCTTTGTGGACTCCGCCTTCACCTCTGCCAAGGTCAAGGCGCTGGCGGTCAACAGCGTCGAGCCCAGTGAGGCGGCGGTGGAGGCAGGCGCCTATCCGGTCTCCCGCTACCTGTACTTCTTCACCAAGGGCGAGCCCTCGGGCACGGCCAAGGAATACATCGCACTGGTAGTCTCTGACGAGATGGCCCAGACCATCCGCGACGCGGGCTACATCCCCATTTCTGCCGAGAGAAAGGGAGGGGAGTAGCTTCATGGCCAAAGAGAAAAAGCTGCAAAAGCCGCCCCATCTAGAAGACATCGACCCCAATACCTCGGGCGCCCATAGCCGTCAGCTTCAGTTGGTAAGCCGCTCCACCATGATCAAAGAGCGCGCGCTGGAAGCGCTGTTTTTGGCCTGCGCCTGCGTGGCGGTGCTCGCGGTGCTGCTCATCTTCGCCTTCACGCTCTACAAGGCGCTGCCTGTGCTCTCAGACATTGGCCTGCTGTCCTTCTTTGGCATGGACTGGGCGCCTTCCTCTGGCCACTACGGCATCATGGCGCTTCTGGTGGGCTCTGTCATCGTCACCGCCGGCGCCTTGGTCATTGGCGTGCCTCTGGCCATCGGCTGTGCCGTCTACCTCACCGAGATCGCCAACAAGCGCCTCTCCAATATTGTCTCGACGGCGGTGGACCTGCTGGCTGGCGTGCCCTCGGTCATCTACGGCTTCTTTGGCCTGGTGATCCTGCGCCCCTGGCTGGCCGACCTCACCGGAGGCTTGGGCTTTGGCGCTCTCACCGCCTGGCTGGTGCTGGCCATCATGATCGTGCCCACCATCACCACCCTCACCATGGACGCCTTGCGCTCCATTCCCATGGGCGTGCGCGAAGCGAGCTATTCCATGGGCGCCACCAAATGGCAGACCATCTATAAAGTGGTGCTTCCTGCAGCCAAGCTGGGCATCGTCAATGCGGTGGTGCTGGGCATGGGCCGTGCCATCGGCGAGACCATGGCCGTGCTCATGGTGGTGGGAAACGCTCCCGTCATCCCCGAGAACATCTCCAGCCCCATCTCCACCCTCACCAGCCAGATCGCGCTGGACATGGGCTACTCCTCCGGCCTCCACCGCTCCGCCCTCTTTGGCATGGGCGTAGTGCTCTTTATCATCTCTGCCGGCTTGGTGGGCATCGTGCGCCTTATCAGCCGTCCTCGCGAGGCCAAGGTCGACACTGCCAAAGCCGTCAAAGAACGCGCCGAGAAAAACTACCGCGCCAAAGCCACCGACTATGAGCTGGCAGAAGACGTGGCAAAGGCCCCCTCCAACCTCCCAGAGCTCGAGAAAGAGCAGGAGCACTCCCGCCAGCGCATCAAGCGCCTTCTGGCCTCAGGCGCCAAACCCAAGGTTTCCAAGAATGCCACCAACGCCACCATGTTGGGCGTCTTCAGGGCCACCGGTGCCGTCACCACCGGTGTGCTGGTGCTGATCATTCTCTTTGTGCTGGTCAACGGCCTGCCCGTTATGAGCCTGGACTTCATTTTTGGCTGGCCTCAAGGCGTCAACGCAGAGGGAGGCATTTTCCCCACCATCGTCTCCTCCCTCTATGTCACAGTGCTGGCCATGCTCATCTGCACCCCCATCGCAGTGTTGGCGGCAGTCTATCTGGCTGAGTATGCCAAGCAGGGCCGTCTGGTGAACTTCATCCGCTACGCCACCGACACCTTGGCCTCGGTACCCTCCATCGTCATGGGCCTCTTTGGCTTCGCCCTCTTTGTGGAGGCCTTCGGCTTTGGCCTCTCCATGCTCTCCGCAGCTCTGGCGCTGGCCCTCATGATGCTGCCCATCGTCATGCGCACCACCGAGGAAGCCATCCGCGCAGTGCCTCGCTACATCCGTTGGGGCGCCTATGGCCTGGGAGCTACCAAATGGCAGGTGGTAAGTAGAGTGGTGCTTCCCTCCGCGTTCCCCCGCATCGCCACAGGCATCGTGTTGGCCATCGGCCGCGCCGTGGGAGAGACGGCCGTGGTGCTCTACACCATGGGCCAGGCCATCAACCTGCCCATCACGCCCATGGATTCCGGTCGCCCCATGACCATCCATCTGTACCTGCTCGCTAACGACGGCATCAACATGCAGGCTGCCTACGGCACCGCCCTGCTGCTCATGCTCATGATTCTCGCGTTTAACCTCTTCGCACGCTATCTGTCGCGCAAGAGTGCGAAAAAGACCGGAGGTAAATAGCCCATGACCGAGTATCGCGACGCCCCCAAGAACGAGAAGACCGGCATCCATGTGGCGGACTTCAACTTTTGGTACGGCAGCTTCCATGCCTTGACGGGCGTAACCATGGATATCGCCCAAAACAAGATCACGTCGTTCATCGGCCCCTCGGGTTGCGGCAAGTCCACCTTCCTGCGCTGCATCAACCGCATGAACGACCTCATCGAAGGCACGCGCACCCAAGGCACCATGGAGCTGGACGGCAACGACATCTACGGCCCCGGGGTAGACCCTGTGGACCTGCGCCGCCGCGTGGGCATGATCTTCCAGCAGCCCAACCCCTTCCCCAAGTCCATCTACGACAACGTGGCCTTTGGCCCCAGGCTCCAGGGCGTGACCTCCAAGAGCGATCTGGATGGCATCGTCGAGGAGTCGTTGAAGCGCGCCAATCTCTGGAAGGAAGTCTCCAACCAGCTCAACAAGAACGGCCTGGCGCTCTCCGGCGGCCAGCAGCAGCGTCTCTGCATCGCCCGCGTGCTGGCAGTGCAACCCGACGTCTTGCTCATGGACGAGCCCTGCAGCGCCATCGACCCCACCTCGGTCCAAAAGGTCGAGGACCTCATGTACGAGCTCGCTCCCGAGATGACCATCATCATCGTCACCCACAACATGCAGCAGGCCGCCCGCGTCTCCGATTACATGGCCTTCTTCCTGCAAGAGCATGCCGGCGAGCCCGCCACCCTCATCGAGTACGGCGTTACCAGCGAGATCTTCTCCTCCCCGCGCGACCAGCGCACCGAGGACTACATCACCGGCCGCTTTGGCTAACCTCCACGCCTGGCTGGCCCGGGGCCCGCACTGCCCTTCCTGCCGAGAAACCCCTCCCTTCCTTTGAGGGAGCCTTTCTCGGCAGCAACTCCTGCACCTCCCACAAGAAAGGATCTCTAGATGAGAGAGCAATTTGACAAGCAGCTCGCCCGTCTCCGCCAGGAGCTGGTCGCCATTTACACAGAGATCGATCTTCAGCTCCACAAGGCGGTGGATTCGCTGGTGGAGGGCGACAAGGCCAAGGCCCGCGGGGTGAAGAAGGCTACACGCGCCATCGACAGCCGCTGCGCGGACCTGGAGGATCGCGCCTACAACCTCATCGTGCTGCAAAATCCGGTGGCTTCAGACATGCGCCTGCTGCAGTTTGTGATCTACGTCAACTTCAATCTGGCTCGCATGAGCAACCACGTGCGCAACATCGCCAAGACCACCAAGCGCTGCGCCGGCCGCGAGATCCCCCGCCAAATGCTGGACCTTCTTGCCAGCCAGGCCCACCTGGTCTATCGCGTGCTGGGAACCACCGTCGAGGCCATCGTGGACAACGACATCGCCGAGGCCGCAGAGCTCCCTGAGTTCGACCGCCCGGTGGACGACCTCTACAAGAGCTTCTACTCAAGCTTCTCGCACCTGGGCCCCGACGACGACATCGATGCCGTAAGCCGCGTCATGATGGCCGCGCGCATGTTGGAGCGCATCTCCGACAACTCTGTAGAGGTGGGCGAGCGCCTGGTCTTCTTGCTCACCGGCAGCCGCGCAGAGCTTGCGGTGCTGGCAGACATGGACGAGGAAGAGCTGGAAGACCTTTATGCCTCCCAGAATGCCGCCTTCACCATGGGTGCAGACAAGATCGAGACCGTGGTAAACCAGATCCCCGAGATCGAGGTGGGCACCTCTGCCAACCCCATTCTCGACGACGAGGAGATCGCCGGAAACCTGGCCCAGGCATTGGAGATGGCCGCCAACGCTGCCGCCCGTGCCAAAGAAGAGAAGGCTCGCCGCAAATCCCAGAAAGCCGATGATGCCTCATGACGCCCAGTCCCACGTCCGCAATCACGATGGATCCCAACAGCTATAAAGAGTTTTTGGCCCAGCGCCGCCAAGAGATCTGCCAAAAGGTAAACGATGCCTGTCAGCGCTCGGGCCGCAGCGCCCAGGATGTGGACATCTATGCCGTATCTAAGACCGTAGATGTCCCTCAGGTGATCCAAGCCATGGAGGTGGGCTACACCCACTTTGCCGAGAATCGCCCCCAGGAGCTGGTGCGCAAACTCTCCGAGTTCCAAGAGCGGGGCATCACCCCGCCACCCTTCGAGATGATCGGCAACCTGCAAAAGAACAAGATCAATGCAGTGCTTGGGGCTGCCAGGCGCATCCAGTCGGTGAGCTCGGTGCATCTGGCGGAGGCCATTAGCGCCCGCGCTACCGAGAAAAACCTGGTCGTGCCTGTGCTCTTCGAGGTCAATGTGAGCGGCGAGCCCACTAAGAGCGGCTTTGCCCCAGAGGAGCTGGCCCAGTGGATGGAGCACCTGTTAGATCTGGAGGGCATCGAGCCGCAGGGCCTCATGACTATGGCGCCTGCCCACGAGCCTGCAGAGGATCGTGTGACCTTCCGCGGTTTAAGGGAGCTTCGTGATAGTCTTGAAACTAACACTGCAGCTTCGCTGCCGGTTCTGTCCTGTGGCATGAGCGATGACTTCGAGATGGCCATCGAGGAGGGCGCGACACTGGTTCGCCTAGGTCGCATCGTCTTCGATCCTCAGTACACGCCAGCGAGCGACTAGCATCAGCAAGGGGCACTCAGACACCCCTTCTGTTACCGGTTGCTGGCACTGCTCGGTCTTCTTAGGCTGCGGGCACAGCTATCGATCTAGAGTAAACACACCACTACCGCAGGCGAGGAGAGACTCATGAGCATTCTGGACAACCTTCGCGACCGCCTTATGGGCCAGTCGCAAAACTACAATGATTACGATGACTACGATGAGTCCTACGACGGATATGATCAGCCCTACGACGACTACCCCGCAAACGACCATCCTACCAGCGGCGTGTTAGGCAATACCTCTCGCCCCGAGGCAGAGAGCGTCTCGGTTTACACACGCTCTGGCCGTCCGGTAGACGAGGGCGTGCCTTCTCCTTCTGCTGGAGGGTTCTCCACCTCTCAGCGTATGAGCGAGGAGAGCTGGGGCGTAGGGAGCACTCATCGCGCTCTTGATGACCGCCCCTCCACCTCGGTGTTGGGCGGCCAATCCACCGTGACTCCCGGCGACATCGGCCTTACCCCGGTGCCTCGCGTGAACTCCGGGAAGCTGCCTCCCTACGTCTTGAAGCCCACCAGCTACGATGACGTGCAGATGGTCATCCGCCGCGTGCGCACCAACCAACCTGTGGTGCTGTCCTTTAAAAACACCCAGATCGAGATCGCCAAGCGCATTTTGGACTTCTGCTTTGGCCTCTCCTGCGGCGTCAACGGCTCGGTAGAAGAGCTGGGCGACCGCGTCTTCGTGGTGCTTCCAGCGGGCATCGAGCTCTCTCAAGCCGATCTCGACAAGCTTGTATCCGATCGAATCATCGAGGCCTAAACCCTATGACTTCTTCCTCAACTTCGAAAGCTTCCCAGGTCGCCATCGCCATTCTCGGCGGCGGTTCCATGGGTTCTGCCATCGCCCGTGGTCTGGTGGCCTCCGGTCTCTGCCCTGCCAGCCATATCTCTGTGGCTGACCACAACCCCTCCAAGCTGGAGGCCCTTCGCTCCGAGGTGGGTGTCGCCATCTCGCCAAAGGCCAAAGACGTCCTCGAGGCCTCTCCCGACCTGTGCATCCTGGCGGTGAAGCCGCAGGTGCTCAACAACCTCATCGATGAGGTGGGGGATGCCCTTTCTGGCTCTCTTATCGTTTCTATCGCGGCAGGGGTCACCTTGGCCACCCTTCAAGAGGCACTGGGCGAAGGAGAGCGCATCATACGCGTAATGCCCAATCTGCCCGTGGCAGTGCGCCAGGGTGCCTCGGCGGTGGCCCCTGGTCTATGGGCTACCGAGAATGACGTGCAACTGTGCCTGGAGCTCTTTGGGGCTCTAGGATCTGCTGCTGCCATGACAGAGGAGCGCCTGGAAGTCGAGGGCGCGGTAGTAGGCTGCGCACCCGCATTCTTTGCCTTGCTGGTCGACACTCTTACCCGGGCGGCAATCGATGCTGGTCTTCCGGCTGCCCAAGCCCGCGATCTTCTCAACACCACCATGGGCGGTGTATCCTCGATGCTCTCTCAATCCCAGGAGCATCCCCGTGCTTATATGGAACGGGTGACGTCCCCTGGAGGCACTACCTCTGCAGCTCTCCGGGAGCTTGAGCCCCTCATGGCCGAGGGCAGCTTCAAGGCTGTGGAGGCAGCACTGGCTCGTGCGTGCAAGCTTTCTCAAAACGGCTAGGAACCTCATGCTTCGTTTGCAACTTATTCGTGCACTCAGCACTTTCATCGATATCTATGAGTTCATTATCTTGGCTTGGTGCATCCTGTCTTGGATTCCTCGCAGGCCCGGTGGGTTCGTCGATGATCTGAGCACTGCCATCAACCGTATCGTCGCCCCCTATATGAACATCTTCAGACGCTTTATCCCGCCTTTGGGAGGCATCGACTTCTCGCCCGTCGTCGCCATCTTGGCGTTGGGACTCATCCAAAACCTGGTAGTGCGTCTGCTCTTGATGTTCTAATAAAGTCTCCTCAGCAGCGGGCAAGATACCGCTTATCTCACGCTTTTGCGGGTTTACCTTGCATTCTTAGTGCTCAGGGGTATCTCGAGGCTGGTCCTGAGGTAGTATTCTTTAGTTCGTATGTTCGATCACACCAGGCCATCCTCAGGGAAGGGAACCAGAATGGCAATCACACCCGCAGACATCGAGCAGCTTGCCTTTACGCCGTCCAAGCACGGTTATGACACCAAGGAGGTCGACGCCTTCTTGGAGGAGCTGGCTGTCGAGGTAGACGCTATGCTCCAAAAAATCGCAGACCTCAAGGGTCGCCTCACCGCTTCAGATCAGGCTCTTGACGCTGCTCGCTCTCAAATCGCTCAACTTCAGCAGGAGCTTCAGGAGCAGGGCCAGTCCTCTTCGCCCTCGCTTTTGGCGGTCGCTCAGCCCAGTGGCTCCATGGCTTCCGAGCGTCAGATCTCCCAGGCCCTCATCGTTGCCCAGCAGGCTGCAGACCGCATGATCTCTGAGGCCCGCGACAATGCAGACAAGATCAAGAATGACGCAGATCAAAAAGCCCGCGAGGTCATTCGACAGGCACTGGCAGAGAAGCAGAACGAGCTGGACGAGATCGACCGTCTCAAGGCTTCTCGCGAGGAGTTCCGCACCGAGTACAAGCAGCTTCTCCAGCACTTCATGGACGATGCAGAGTCTGTCTTCCCCTCGCAGATGCTTACCACTCCTGCCGGATCCGCCCCTCGCTACGACGCTCCTGTCACTGCAGAGTCGGTGGATGTAAATGCCACTGTCTATGCTCCTGTAGCGCCGGCCAACATGGACGACCTAGACTAACCTTGCCGCTGGATACATTCCACGCGAAAAGGCATCTAAAGGACCTCGTCTTCCTTGAGAAGGCGGGGTCCTTTTTCCTGCGTAACCTTCGAGATAGGCTCCTAGGGCCATATATTTCAGAAAAATTGCGATAAAGCTGAACGTATATTGGCCGTTCACGGACTCATCCTTGCCGTTGGCAATTGTGTATAGTCCCTTCATAAACCTTGTGTCCTCCCATTTCAAAATGAAGGCATCACTACCTAAGGGGAGGAATATATGTCCTGGGTTGTTCTAAATGAGAACTACGCTGCGAACTCATCCACCAAAACCATCGTGCGCCGGGCGCTGCAAACCACCGGCATCACCGACGATGAATATACCGTGTGCGATGATCCGCTTACCCGTAGCTCCAATCGTGGCGTGCAGTTCGCATCTTTCGACGAGCGCGTGCGCGCCGGCTATCGTGGCGGCACTGAGCGCGTGATCCTGCCTCACGGCATGGAGTTTGAAGACGCCCTCGAGACGGTGCGTTTCTATGGCATGATCTAGCTTCACAAGGCTTCTTGGGCAACGCGCAACCCAAGGAGCAAGAGTGCTTTCGCCTTGTGCCCCCTAATAGGCGGCTCGGCTCAAGCCGGGTCGCTTTTCTTATATCGAACCTTATCGAGTGCGCCCAGTCTCTGGGGTACCCTTAGATGGCACAGAAAAAGGTGCGTGGTTGCTGCGGCAGCGTTTCTGCGACCCTCACCTTAGTTTCTTACTACCAAAAGGGGTGTCCATGAGCTGGGATAGATCCATCAACGACTATTTGGAAGAGTTGGGCTCTCCCTCTCCTGCGCCTGGCGGGGGCGCTTCGAGCGCCTTGGCGGCAGCCATTGGCGCCGCCCAGCTGCAAATGGTGGTGGAGCTTACGCTGCAAAACTCCCGATACCAGCAGGCATGGCCTCAAATGGAGGAGCATACAAGCCATCTTCAAGCTCTGCGCAAGCGCTTTTTGGAGCTTGCCGATGAGGACGCCCAAGGCTACCAGGCCGTGGCCGCTGCGCTTAAACTCCCGCGCAATACCCCAGAGCTTGCCCAGAAGCGCACGGCCGTCTTAGAGGCAAATCTTTATGCTGCTACTCAGGCGCCCTTGGCCATTATGGAGCTGGCTGTCCAAGCGCTTTTCCTGTGCCAAAAGATTGCCGCGGAGGGCACGTCGATGGCAGCCTCCGACGTCACGGTAGCCGCAGCTCTTTTACGCTCAGCAATCGATGGCGCCGCTGCCACCACGCTGGCCAACACCTGTTGGATGCAGGATCGCTCGCTGGCCCAACAAATCAACCGGCAGCTCGACCAACTACGCAAGCAGGGAGACGATGAGGCCAGAAACGCCATGGACCTTGCCGAGAAAGGACTCCGCCGTGATTGAACTTAAGGGTAAGCCTGTGGCCGATGCGCTGATGAGCGCCCTGTCTGTCCGCGTGCAGGCTCTTGCGGACAGAGGGGTCACCCCACAGCTCGCCATCGTTGAGGTGGGGAATGACATGGCGAATCGCTGGTATCGGCAGGCTGCTGTCCGCCGGATCGAAGCCGCCCATTGCGAGGCGGCGGTGATCTCTTTGAGCGACAAGATCACCCAGCCAGAGCTCAATGAGACCCTGGAGCGCCTCTCAGCCGATGACCAGGTCCATGGCATCCTGCTGCTCAGGCCTCTGCCCGCGCATCTCAATGAGCAAGAGGCTGCCGATCACACCTCTGTGCTCAAAGATGTCGACGGCATGAGTGATGCGAGCTTGGCGGGGGTGTTTCTCGGTAATCCGGGTGCCTTCGCCCCCTGCACTGCAGATGCTGTCATTCGGCTTCTTAACCATTACGGTTTTGAATATAGAGGGAGCCGAGCCAGCGTGCTGGGTCGCTCGGCAGTGGTGGGGCGTCCTGTGGCCTCTTTGCTGCTGGCGCGCGACGCTACGGTGACCCAAGCCCACTCAAAGACGCCAAGTCTCAAGGATGCCTGCTCACAGGCCGATCTTGTGGTAAGCGCGATGGGCGTTTTGGGGGCATTGGATCGGGAGGTGCTCCCTTCTGATTGCTGGCTTGTAGACGTGTCGTGCAACAGCCGTGAAGACGGATCGATGGCAGGCGATGCAGTGTGGGATCGCCTGGGTGACATAGCTGCGGCAACGCCGGTTCCTGGAGGAGTGGGCGCGGTGACTACAGCGGTCTTGGCGGAGCATGTGGTTTCTGCTGCCGAGCGCCAGAGTACCCAGATTTAGTGCGAGCCATAGGAGGCTTTGGGCGGTCAGGTAAGACTTCTCAAAGCGAGAGAGGAGAGCTCCATGACCACGGAAGAGCCTAAAAACCCATTGCCCGATTCTGTACCGGCGTCCACTGTCACCACCCGGGAGCTGCAAGAGAGAAAATCGGTGCGCGTCTTTAGGCCTGAGCCACTGAGCCCTCAGGTGCGCGAAACTGTCTTAGAGGCCGCTTTTGAGGCGCCCACTGCAGGCAATCAGCAGCTCTATTCAATCATCGAAATCAAAAACGAGAAGACCCTGCAAAAGCTTGCACTTCTCTGCGATGATCAACCCTTTATCGCCACTGCCCCGTTGGTGCTGGCTTTTGTGGCCGACTGCCGCTATTGGCCGCAGATTTACAGGGCTGCCGGTGCCAAGAAGATCCGGCGCCCGGGTGTAGGGGACCTTTTGCTGGCTGTAGATGATAGTTTGATAGCAGCACAAAATGCCGTGAGTGCTGCATGGTCGCTAGGGGTGGGATCTTGCTATATAGGCGACTTTATGGAAAACGCTGAGGCTATGCGCGAGTTGCTCCATCTGCCATCCTATGTGTTTCCCGCCGCTCTGGTGGTATTTGGCTATCCTACTCAGAAACAGTTGGAGCGTCGGAAGCCGTCGCGCTCTTCCAGGCGCGTCATGGTGATGGTGGATGGCTATCAGGACAGGTCGCCAGAGGATCTTCACGAGATCGTGGAGGTGCGCAGGGGCTCCCAAGATTTCGAATCCTGGGTGCAAGCGTTTTGCGCACGCAAATACAATTCCGACTTCTCGCGGGAAATGACCCGGTCAGTAGGAGTATATCTTGCAGATTTTGATAGTTCTGGCAGCGAGGAGCTTGATCTTTCTGCATTAGACTAAAAGCCTGATGAGAACAAGAAGGTATGGCTATATGTCGATCGGCCTGCTGGCTGAAATGGCAGATGGTTTTGAGGGATAGGCTGGTAAGTCCCCCCATTATCAACCGCTATACTTGTACAGGATGCTTTGTTTGGAGCATCAATGGGTTTCTTCTATTCGCGCCCATGACGATTCTTCCGATTCGTCATACATAATTGTTTGTAGAACCTCTGACCCGGGAAAGGGAGGTCCTTCTGTAATGAAAGGTATCGTTCTGGCGGGCGGCCATGGCAAGCGCATGTATCCCATCACTCGAGCCACCTCTAAGCAGCTGTTGCCTGTGTATGACAAGCCGCTGATCTACTACTCCATGTCGGTGCTGCTCGAAGCTGGTATCCGCGACATTCTCATCATCTCCAAGCCAGAGCATCTGGGCGCGTTCCAAGAGCTATTTGGTGACGGCAGCCAGCTTGGCATCAATCTTTCCTATAAGCCCCAGCCCACCCGTGGCGGCATTGCAGAGGCATTGGTGATAGCTTCTGACTTCATCGCAGGGGATGAGGTGGCTTTGGTCCTGGGTGACAACGTCTTCTATGGCTCTGGCTTTACAAAGAAGCTCGCCCGTGCCATCGACAATGCCAAGGCCGGCTATGCCACCATCTTTGGCTACCGTGTCGATGACCCTCAGCATTTTGGTGTGGTGGACTTTGACGATGCAGGCAATGCCATCTCTTTGGAGGAGAAGCCTGTTGAGCCTCGCTCCAATTATTGCGTCACAGGCCTCTACTTCTATGACAAGGGTGTGAGCGACTATGTAAGCCGCCTGCAGCCCTCCACTCGTGGCGAGCTTGAGATCACCGATCTCAACCGTATGTATCTTGAGGATAAAAAACTCAAGGTCGAGCAGCTGGACCGCGGTTTTGCCTGGTTTGATACTGGCACCGTTGACTCTCTGTTTGCAGTGGGCGAGTACATCCGAGTGGTGCAAGAGGCTACCGGCGTCAAAGTGGCTGCGCTTGAAGAGATCGTCTACGACGCTGGCTGGATCAGGCGAGCTCAACTGCTTAAGCTGGCGGACGGTCTCAAGAAGACCGAATACGGCCGCTATCTTGAGAAGATCGCCTTGTCCACTCGTCGTTAGAAGCTTGGCTTAGCGCCAAAAACGCTAAAACAAAGCCCTGAAGCTTGATTGGGAGCTTCAGGGCTTTTTGCTGGCAAGACATAAGATGCGAAGCTCTAAGAATGGGGGAACGCCTCGATTTCCGAGCCGGGGAATCGAGGCTCAAGGTCGTCGTGATCTTGGGGATAGTAGGGGGAGAAGGAGTCCACAATAACCGGTACGCGCTCTGGAAGGACCCTCGCTGAGAATTGCGAGATCTCATAGTCGAGAGCATCGCCATCTATCTGTAGAGGAATGGGCTTGTCGGAGCTTACATGCACTTGTTTGGTGCGGAAGCGCTCCAGACGAGGACGCCCTAGATTGGCTCCATGGTGATCGATCAGACCAAAGAGCAAAGGACGCAACAGCCCTACAGCATCATTGGTTTCCAGCACGATGACGTCGAGCAGCCCGTCATCCAGCCTGCAATCGGGCATGATCTCTATGTCTCCTTGAATCATGGCGCAATTGGCTACGATGCAGGCAATGCCTTCGCGTACCACTGTCTGGTCGTCCAGCTCTATGGTAAAGGTCACTACTGGTGGGTGGCTGTTGTCAAAGGCTGCGAGGAAGTAGGCGCTTTCACCCATGACCTTTTTATTGGGCACGGCCGCGCGCATAAGGCTTGCGTCAAAACCAGAGCCCGTCATCAAAGTAAAGCCGCAATGGTGTTCTTGTCCTTGAGGATCTGCCCAGCTTATCTCTCCTAAATCACAGTCGAACGTGCGACCGATGCGGCACGCTCGTGCCACTGCAGCAGGCTCGGGCGAATTACCTAGATTGGAGAAGAACAGGTTGGCTGTGCCCGAGGGAAAGATGCAGACATTCAAGTCCTTGTCTTTTGCAGCGTAAAGGAGAGAGGCAGTGGTGCCGTCCCCTCCTGAGATGACCACTTGGTCGAACTCCTTCGCGCCCTCAAACGCATCTTTTGCATTCCACCCATCGCTCAAAGAGCGGAATTCGCACGAGTCTCCAGGATGAGTGATGCTTCGCACAAACATATAGATAGCATCGGAACTGAATCCGGCTTTTTCATTATGTAGAATCAGGGATCTCATAGAGAGCCCTCACCTTCGCTTTTCTGCCCGTCGTGTCTTGACCGATTATAGAGGGGTTAGCAAGGGCCGCCCAGCGTGACCGTCACCTAAAGCCCCACTTCTTTTGGGAGTCGCATTTTGTTAATCGATACACCTCAGCAGCTTGCCTTGTTCTGCGAGCGCGCAGCTTCCTCTCCAATTCTTGCGGTAGACACTGAGTTCTTGCGAGAGAAAACCTACTATCCCAAACCCTGTTTGTTGCAAGTGGGTACCGCTGAAGAGCAAGCGGCCATTGATGTCATTCGTCTAAAAGGCCTTGATCTTTTAGAAGAGCTGCTGTTCAACCGTACGGTTCCCAAGGTCATCCATGCTTGCAGTCAGGACCTTGAGGTGTTTGTCCGGCTATTTGGGAAGATCCCAGAACCTATCTTTGATACGCAGGTGGCTGCTGCCTATGCCGGCTATCGCATGCAAATAGGCTACGGTCCTTTAGTGGAAGCCATTTGCGGAATTCACCTCCCAAAAAGTCAAAGCCTTACAGATTGGTCAAGGCGTCCCCTGGATTCTATGCAGGTGGGGTATGCAGAAGACGACGTGCGGTATCTGCCGGCTGTCTACAACCGCTTGATGGACAAGCTCGTTGAGATGGATCGATTGAGCTGGGTATTGCCAGAAATGCAGGCTTTGAGTGTCAATGTGATTGATGGCCATGATCCCGCGAGCGCATACCTGCATGTTAAGCGCATTGGTACGCTCACTCGTCCACAGCTCGCGGTCGCAAGGGAAGTCGCAGCCTGGCGCGAACGCAAAGCTGCAAAACGTGACATCCCTCGAAAATGGCTTTTGTCTGACGAAGTAGTGGTAGAGATTTCCAAACTAATGCCCGCTACCGTTGAGCGGCTTCGAAGCATTCGAGGGGCAGTGGGCCTAAGCGAAAAGGATGCCCATGCGGTGATCGTGGCTGTAGGGCTTGGCAAAAAGTGCAAACCTGCAGATCTACCGCCGATTCCCAAGCATAGGCGTTCGACTCCCGAGGAAGAATGCGTGGTAGATCTCATGCATGCCTACATGAGGGTGATTTCTGAGCACACAGGCATTGCAGGTCCGCTTATGGCTAGCCGAGACGACTTGCACGACTTCATGAAAGACCCAGAGAGCACCAAGCTCTCTGAGGGGTGGAGGGAAGAGGTCCTAGGCAAGCCACTGCGGAATCTTTTGGTGGGCCACGTGGGGCTTACCGTAAAGGACAACCACGTGGAGCTTCTTTAGCAAACCATAGCTGACGCATCCTTTAGAAGCGTGCTTCTAAAATCGCAACACGAACACATGTTCTAAAAGCCCACTGGTGTAGAATGTGACTTCAATGACAGGGTCTCTAACCGTATCCCCTGCAGGCGGAGGTAGTCATGCCGTATTTTTATATGGGCTATAACAGCTCTTACATTTTGCTTGTCATCGTCTCTCTTGTGCTGGGTGGCCTCACCCAGTGGTACATCAACAGCACCTATCGCAAGTGGTCTCGGGTCCCTTTGGGCACCTCGAGGACAGGTGCTGATGTTGCTCGTACCATGCTTGCAGCCAATGGCGTTGATGGTGTAGGCATCGAGCCTGTTGCTGGCGAGCTCACAGACCACTTCGATCCTCGCGATAATTCTCTTCATCTGTCCCCTGCAAATATTCAGGGGAGCTCTGTGGCTTCGGTGGCCGTTGCCTGCCACGAGGCAGGGCATGCAGTGCAGTTTGATAAGGGCTATGTCCCAGGGCGCATCCGCACCGCCTTGGTCCCTGTTGTGAACTTCGCGAGCAATATCTGGATGATCGTCTTTATTATCGGCGTCTCGATGGCTGTGAGCGGACTTATCAATCTGGCAATTATACTTTTTGCCGCTTCGGTGCTCTTCCAACTTGTAACGCTGCCTGTCGAGTTCGACGCATCCCGCAGGGCGCTCTCTTACATTTCTCAGGCTGGCTTTAGCCAAGAGGTGGTCACTGGTTCTCGACAAGTGTTGTTTGCAGCCGCGCTTACCTATGTAGCGGCAGCATTGGTCTCTTGCTTGCAGCTGCTGTATCTCTTGGGCCAGACCAACAATAGGGATTAGCCATGGCGGAGCCCATCTCTGTATCTGAGGCACTCAATAAGGCAAAAGCTGTCCTCGAGACGGTTCCTACGCTTACGGTGATAGGCGAGGTTACCTCCTTCCGGGGTCCCACCAATCGAGGCCATTGCTATTTTCAGATCAAAGATGGTCTTTGCTCTATGAATGTGGTGGTATGGGCAAGTATCTATCGCTCACTGCCCGTACCTCTTGAAGACGGCCTTGAGATCGTTGTACGGGGAAAATTTTCGATCTATCCCAACCGCGGCTCATTCGACTTCATTGTGAGTCAGGTGGCTCTTCGAGGCGATGGGCTGCTGCGCCAAAAGGTGCGCCTGCTCAAAGCCAAGCTTGATGCAGAGGGGCTTACAAGCCCCTCGCGCAAGCGGCGGGTTCCGGTATTCTGTGAACGTGTGGCAGTGGTCACTTCGCTTACAGGATCCGTGATAGAAGACGTGAAGCGCACGCTTGCGGATCGCAACCCATTAGTAGCCATCGACGTGTTTGGAACCATGGTACAGGGTGTGGACGCTCCTGAGTGCATTGTGGATGCCCTGGAAAAGGCGGCTGCCTCCAAACCCGACGCTATTCTTTTGGTGCGTGGTGGTGGCTCCTACGAAGACCTGATGACCTTCAATGATGAGCATGTGGCGCGAGCCATCGCTGCCTGCCCTGTCCCCGTGGTGACAGGCATAGGCCATGAGCCAGATGTCACCATTGCGGATGATGTGGCTGATCGACGAGAGTTGACGCCCACGGCAGCCGCAGCTTCTGTCGCACCCTCTTTAGGACAGCTCACCGATAAGATCGATGAGCGCGATGGGCGTCTCTGTCGTGCGATGAATCTTATGCTTGAGCGTGCTTCTGTGCGCCAAGACGATCAGGCCCATAATTTGGATCGGGCGATCGACAGGTTTTTGGCAACCATAGAAGCCCGGATCAATAGCTGGGCGGCAAAGCCTGTGCTCGTTGCCCCACAAGGTCTTGTGCAGGTGCAAAAGTCTCAAGTGGATGTACTGTCGCATTCCTTTGACGTGGCTGTTCAAGCATACTTCCACAAAACCAGGGAGAGCGTTTCTCGGCAGGCAACAGAACTGGATCGTTCGTCGGTCAATCTGGTTTCTCAATTTGCAACCCCCTGCACTTCATTGGCCACTCGTCTTCAGCTGGTCGAGAAGACGCTCTTTGTGGGGCATGAGGCGTTTTTGAGACAGGCACAGGCATCGCTAGATGCACTCTCTCCCGAGCGTGTATTAGAGCGCGGATATGCCATAGTGCAAGATGCTCAGGGACACGTGATCGAAGACCCCATGACGGTGCTTCCCGGCGCAGCAATCAACGTGCAAATGGCTCGGGGGCAGATTGGGGCCCAAGTGGTTTCGGTTATGCCGGTTACAGAAGGTCAGCCTGAAGAAGAATGATCTTTCAATAGGTCTCAAAGGAATGGGGAGGATATGGATACTTCAATGTCCTATCAAAATAGTAACTCTAGCGACGCCTATGAGCTGAATGCCGCTCCCGTGGAAGAGCTGTCGTTCAAGCAAGCCTCCATTGAGCTGGAACACATTGTGTCTGCTCTAGAGAATGGCTCATTGGAGTTGGAGGCCGCACTCGATTATTATCGCAGGGGCGTAGAGCTTCTCTCGAGCCTACGCGAGCGTCTTGCCACTGCAGAGCAGCAGGTGCAGGTGCTCTATGATGCTTCGGCTTCCAATCAAGGCTAATCGTGGTTCTATTCAAATGGTATTCGTTGGCAGTGAACCGCATGCATGAAAGCCTGCGGTTGTAGACGTTGATGGGGGAGAGACATGGAAGATTGCATCTTTTGCAAAATCGCTAACGGTGAGATCGATGCAGACGTGGTCTACCAGGATGAGCTGGTGACTGCCTTTCGCGACCTTTCGCCTCAAGCACCGATCCATGTGCTTGTAGTGCCAAAGAAGCACTACGAATCGCTGATCGACAACATTCCTGCTGAGACTCTTGAGGCTATGGTTTCTGCAGTGGCCAAGGTGGCTGAGTCTGAAGGCATTGCCAAGAGCGGTTTTCGCTGCATCGCCAATACGGGAAAAGATGCTGGTCAAACGGTTCATCACGTACACATTCATGTGTTGGGTGGCAAGGATTTGGGCGAAGGGCTTCTTGCCTAAAGGGTTAGGCCTATCGATGGGGCCTAAGGTAAAGAGGGATGCTTTTGGCTTCATGACAAACCAGAAGTGAAGAGAGGATCACACCATGATTTGGACTCCTACCCGCGAAGAGGTCGTCGAAGATGCTTCCAACCGCCATCTGTCAGGCAGCAATTGCGCTCAATCGGTTGCTTGTGCGCTGGCGCCTCTTACAGATCTAACAGTAGATCAGCTCTTCAGCGCCACCGAGGGCTTGGGACTGGGCATGGGCTCCATGGCCGGCACCTGCGGTGCAATTTCTGGCGCTTGCATCGTGGCTGGCTGCATGAATTCCTGTGGCGACCCAGACAATCCCACCACAAAGAAGTCCACCTATGCGATTTGCCGCAAGTTGATGGACGCCTACGACGAGCAAGTGGGCTCTGTGACCTGTGCGGTTATCAAAGGTCGTACGGGTGGCCCCATCCTTATGCCTTGCCATGAATGTGTACGTACGGCTGCCGGCATTGCCTATGACATCCTGGTGGCTCCACAAAATCAATAGCGTGCATGAGACATTTGGATTCTCAAACTGGTGGGGTAGGCATTCGAGAGGCGCACTTCTAAAAAAGTCATACTCAATGGCCTCTCACCCTTGTCTTGGTCCAAAGTTGTATAGCGGTAAATAGTCTTTAGGGTCTTAGCACTACTCTGTATCATGGATTAGTCGCTAATCCAGCGGCGCCAATGGGCGTCTCGCGCCATTAGAAGAGAGGAAGTCTATGAACGTACTGGTGATCAATGCCGGCAGCTCTTCGCTTAAGTATCAGCTGCTCAACGTAGATACCGGAGAGGTATTTGCCAAGGGTAATGCAGAGCGTATCGGTATTGACGGTTCTTTTATCGGCCACCAGGAAAAGGGCGGCGATAAAGAGAAGCTCGTGGTGGAGCTGCCTGATCACAAGACCGCTATTAAGCACATCTTCGAGATCATCGATGGTCTGGGTGTACAGGTTGATGGCATTGGTCACCGTGTGGTGCAGGGTGGGTGGTACTTCCCCAGCTCTGCTGTGGTTGACGATGTGGCGCTGGCCCAGGTGCGCGAGGTGGCTCCTCTGGCTCCGCTGCATAACTATGCAGAGGCTGATGTGGTGCAGATTTGCCGCGAGCTCTATCCTGAGCTGGGCAATGTCATTGTGCCTGACACCGCTTTCCATTACGACATGCCTGAGCGCGCTTGGCGTTATGCGCTGCCCCGCGACGTGGTAGACAAGCTGCATATCCGCAAATATGGCGCCCACGGCACCTCTCATCGTTTTATTTGGCGCGCTGTCAACAAGTTCACCGAGGGCAAAGCTCATAAGCTCGTCTCATGCCACCTGGGTTCCGGTGCCTCGCTGTGCGCTATCGAGGATGGTCGCTCCATGGACACCACCATGGGCCTCACCCCTCTGGACGGCCTGATCATGGGCACCCGTACCGGCACGCTCGATCCTGCTACGGTCTTCTACCTCCAACGCGTTGGAGGTTATACCGTGGATGAGGTCGACACCATGATGAACAAGCAGTCCGGCCTAGCGGCCCTCTCTGCAATCTCTAGCGACTCCCGTGACATCGAGGAGGCTGCCGAGAAGGGCGATGCCAACGCAGAGCTGGCTCTGGACATGTTCGCCTATCGTTGCGCTCAGCTGGTGCTGGAGATGGCTCAGGCCATGGAGGGCTTCGATACAATGGCCTTCTCCGCCGGCATTGGCGAGAACTCCGACGACATGCGTGCGCGTGTCTGCGAGAAGCTGGGTTGGATGGGTGTCAAGATCGATGCTCAGAAGAACGCTGTGCGCTCGGACGAAGTCCGCGACATCTCGGCAGATGATTCCAAGATCCGCGTGTTGGTTGTGCCTACCAACGAGGAGCTTATGATTGCCATGGACGTGCAGGAGCTTTTGAGCTAAGGCTTAAAGGCGTCCACAAGCGTCAAAAGGATTTTGCAAGATAAAAGAGCGTCGCTTCCCCAGAGGAGCGGCGCTCTTTTGCTGGCAAGCCAATTTCCTAACAAAAAGGAAGGTGGGGGAGGGGGTGTGATATCAAAGAAGAAA
Source organism: Olsenella sp. KGMB02461 (assembly GCF_012584445.1). Taxonomy (GTDB): domain Bacteria; phylum Actinomycetota; class Coriobacteriia; order Coriobacteriales; family Atopobiaceae; genus Leptogranulimonas. The sequence continues at coordinate 568,069 of NZ_JABAHI010000008.1, read as the reverse complement.
GTGATCTGTGGAGATGCGGACAGGTTGCTTAGGAAGTGTGAGTGTCCACGCAGCGGAAGCTCCAGTCGCGCGTATCGCGATGGAGGACGGAATACTCGAAGAGGCGCCCGTCAGATAAGAAGGTCACCTGGTCGATCTCTAAGAGCGGCGTCTCTTTGGGCAAGGAGAGCCAGATACGCTCGTTCAAGGTGGGCATGACTGCACGAATGGAGCGGTGCGTGGAGGATACGGTGAGGCCCAGACCCACTTCTATATGATGGTAGATAGAGATCTGCGCCTGGGCGCGTGTGAGGTTTGGCACGATGGATACGGGGATCCAGGTGTAGGTGACTGCGCCCTGAGAGTTGTTCACAGAACGAATGCGCTCAATATGATAGACCTGGGTGCCCACAGGGACGCGGAGGCGATGGGCGACCTTGTCGGTAGCCTCTACGATCTCAAAGGTGAGCATCTGGGTCTCTACCTCGCCGCCCTGAGTCTTGGCGGACTCAGAGTAACTCTCTACGATCTGGCTGATGCCCGCAGAGTCTGTAGGATCGACGTCTTTCACATAGGTGCCGGAGCCACGGCGCTTGATGATGAGGCCCTGGTCTGAGAGCACGTCCATGGCCTTGCGAATGGTAATGCGCGACACGTCGTAGGCAGAGCAGAGCATGTCGGTGGTGGGAAGCTTGGATTGAGGGGCATATTGGCCATTGCGAATCTTTTGCGCAATGTCTTTGGCGACCTCCGAATACTTAAATGACACGGTCTCACCTTCCCATCAAACGTTATTTGTCTTTCAGTGTAGTCTTTCTTAAAGGATAAAAGGAGTCCGCTGAAAGAACCATGAGGGTGTGATGGCTGTCAGAGATATCACTGGTTTTTGGTCCTCTCCGTTGTATTGTGAAGTCAAAAGAAGCGGGTTTGGTCCCAAGGCAAATCGCTTCGATTTATCGGCCTTTGTCTGGTCCATTAGCGGCGCGAGCTTAAAAAAGGAGCACTTCACCATGGCGGATCTCATTTTCTTAAAACCGGTGTTTCACGAGAAGATCTGGGGAGGCCGCAGGCTGGCAACCGAGTTTGGCTTTGATATTCCCGACGGTCCCGTGGGTGAATGCTGGGCCATCGGCGCCCATCCCCATGGTGACTGCACTGTAGAGGGCGGCGAGTTTGCAGGCAAGCGTCTCTCGGAACTCTGGGATGAGAATCCGGAGCTCTTTGGCAACGTTGGAGGCGACCGTTTTCCGCTGCTGGTAAAGATCCTCGATGCCCATGACGACCTCTCGGTGCAGATCCACCCCAACGACGAGTACGCTGCAGAGCATGAGAACGGCAGCCTGGGCAAGCGCGAGTGCTGGTACGTGCTGGATTGCGATCCTGGCGCCACCATCATCGTGGGGCAAAACGCTAAGAGCCCTGAGGAGTTCCGTGAGTTGGTCGATAAGGGCGCTTGGGATCAACTGCTCAATGAGATGCCCATCCATAAGGGCGATTTCTTCCAGATCGATGCCGGCACGGTGCATGCCATCAAGCACGGCACTCTCATATTGGAGACCCAGCAGTCCAGCGACGTGACCTATCGTCTCTATGATTACGACCGCTTGCAAGACGACGGCACCAAGCGCGAGCTGCACATCGACAAGTCCTGCGACGTGGTTGACTACAGCGTGACGGCACCCACTTCTGGCTATGTGGAGCTGGAGTTTAGCGATGACGGTGTAGCGGTTTTGGAGTCCAACAAGGACTACACCGTGGCTCTGGTCGAGGTGGATGGCCCGGTTGCCATCCCCCAGGACGCCCCCTACCTCTGCGCCACTGTCATCGATGGGGCAGGCGCCGCCAACGGTCATGCGGTTGCCAAGGGCGCCAGCTTCATTGTGCCGGCAACCGTGGAGGAGCTGGACCTCGACGGCGCCATGCGCCTCATTGTGAGCCACCAGTAGGCCTTATAGCTTGATTTGGATGGTCTAAAGCAAGCAAGGTCTCACAGGGTGCCTATCGCGCAGGAGGGGTTTCTCGGCGTGCCGAGAAACCCCCATCTCTACCGGTGAGCTTTAAGGCCCTTCTGGCACAGAGGTTGCCTAGAAGGGGCGCATAGTGAAGGTGCGCTCAAAGGTCTTGCCAGGCTCAAGCATCACGGCGCCGCGTTTGTGGGCAAGCTCGTCGTCTTCAGTGGTGCCGGTAGCAGTGCCTGTCCAGGGCTCGATAGCGCAGAAGGGCGCATCGCCGCAGCTCCAAATGCCGCAATAGTCAAAGCCGGGGAAGTCCACGGCGATGCCGCGGTCGCCCTGGGCGCTCTTGAGGGTCACATGAGAATCTGGGACGTCGGCGAGCACCAGCGCGTCATGAGCAAAGAGCTCGTGGCGAAGCGGCAGCGTGTCGCTGTCTTCGACGACGGGGACCTTTGCTTCCCAGTCCAGCAGGTGGCCGTCGTCGAGCTGGGGAGAGGCATAGGTCCAGGGGCGGCTGAAAGCAAGTTGATAATCTTCGAAGCGCTCGCCGCTTTCAGGTTCTAGAGGCACGTTGAAAGCCGGATGGCCACCCAGCTGGAAGGGGAGCGGCAGGCTGTCGGTATTGATGACCTTGAAAGTTTGGGCCAGCGCCCCCTCGTCGGTGATTTCATAGGTCATTTCCAGCACAAAGTCGTAGGGGAAGAGCTCCTTCGTCTCCTCTGAGGATTCGAGCCGGAAGGTTGCGCTTTTATCGGTAGCTGCTTTGACTTGGTGGGTGAACCTGCGGGCTACTCCGTGCTGCGGCATGGCTGCCTCGCCGTGGGCAGTGGTGCAGCGGTCGTTTCTAAGGGCGCCCACAATGGGGAAAAGGATGGGTGCTCTCCGGGGCCACCAACGCTCGTCGCCTTGCCAAAGGTATTCCACCCCATCGTGGACAAGGCTCATGAGTTGGGCTCCTTCAGAACTCACGGCAGCGCTGAGTTTGGGGGACGAAATGGTTGTGACGGTTTGGGCCATGGGGCTCTCCTCTCGTCTCCGGCTCTACAATGAGCACAGTTGGCTTTACTTTAGGATTTGCAGAGGCGCGATGTAAGTCTTGCGGCCTCAAAGCTGGGATTGGGGCAAGAAGCCTAAAAGATCCAACGCCAGCCTGGTACAGACCCGCGCTCGGCTGAGCGCCCTTCAAGAAAGGATGTCCATGGCATCTCTACGCCTGGCCACTATCGGCACCTCAATGATTACAGATCAGCTGCTCAAGGCATTGCCCTATGTGGAAGGCGCCACCTTTGCCGGCGCCTATTCACGTTCCGCCCAGAAGGCCAAGGACTACTCCAGCTCCCATGGCGCTTCGGCTTGGTGGGATTCGCTGGATGAGCTGGCTCGCGACCCGCAGGTGGATGCAGTCTACATCGCAAGCCCCAATATCTGCCATTTCGAGCAGGCCATGCAAATGGTGAAGGCTGGCAAGCACGTGCTGGTAGAAAAGCCGCTATGTTCCACCTTGGCAGAGGCTGAGAAGCTTTTTGCCGCCGCGAAGGCTAAAGGCGTGTGCTGCATGGAGGCCATGCGCCTCGCTCACGACCCAGCCTATGAGGCTATCTATCAGGCGTTGCCCAAGCTGGGCGCCATCCGTCGTGCCCGTTTTGCCTACGGCAAGTACTCCAGCCGCTATGGATTGGTGCTTGAGGGCACGCAAACCAACATCTTCGACCCCGCCATGGCCACAGGCGCTTTGATGGATCTGGGAGTCTATGCCATCAATGCCCTGGTGCTGCTCTTTGGCGAGCCTGACGACCTGATGGCCTTCGCGGACACGGTGGATGTTACTGGGGACGACGATCTTATCGATATCTGCGGCACCGCTATCTTCGATTATCCATCCATGATTGGCGAGGTGAGCTACTCCAAGGCCACAAACGATCTCTTGCCTGCCCAGATCGAGGGCGAGAAGGGCACCATGCTCATCCATGACATGTCGTCCCCCTCAAAGGTCGAGGTCGTCTATGGTGACGGGACCAAAGAAGAACTCTCCTGGCCTCAGCGCAAGAACCCTACCGCCCATGAGGTCTCAAACCTGGAGTTTGAGATTCAAGATTTTGTCGACGCAGCGGCAGGCAGGTTGGATCTGGAGCGCTTTACCGGCAATACGCTGGTGTCTTTGGGCATTATGGACACCATCCGCCTTCGCGAGGGCATTGTCTTTCCCCATGACGAGAAAGAATAGCCTGCGCTATCCTCAACTTGCCATAACATAAATTGCTAAAAGGAGCCCCCTTTATGACAGGATCAAAGATTGCAAAGGTGCTCGGTGGCCTGTGCGCAGCCAGCCTATGCTTGGTGCTTTTGGGATGCGGCCAGGCGGCCCAGCCTGCCCAAGAGGCGAACGACAGCTCAGAGGCGCCCAAGACTGCCCAGGCGACCGAGGTGCGCGTCGCCTCCCTCAAAGGCCTCACTTCCATTGGCCTTGTGAACCTTATGGAAGACGCCAAAGCGGGCTCGACGGCCAACAGCTACACCTTTGACATTGTGGGCACTCCCGACGAGGTGGTGCAAAAGGTGGTGAACGGCGATGTGGACATCGCGCTGGTCCCTGCCAATGTGGCCTCGGTGCTTTATAACAAGACCGACGGCAAAGTGCAAGCCATCGATATCAATACGCTCTCCACGCTTTCCCTCGTGAGCGCCAACAGCCAGGTGAAAGACTTTACCGATCTTGCCGGCAAAACGGTCTACCTGACCGGCAAGGGGGCAAGCCCTCAATATGTGCTGGAGTATCTGCTCTCCCAGGCAGGCATAAGCGACTCGGTGACCCTGGAGTACAAGAGCGAGGCCCCAGAGGCGGTGGCAGCCCTGGCGCAGGACCCAACCGCTGCGGCGGTCCTTCCCCAGCCTTTTGCCACTGCTGCCTTAAGCAAGGTGGAAGGCGCAACTGCAGTGGCTAACCTCGGCGATGTGTGGAAACAGTACGCCCCTCAAGGGTCTCAGCTGGTCACAGGCGTCACCATTGTGAGCGCAGACTTTTTGGCCGCCCATCCCGAGGCTGTGCAAACATTCATCAAAGAGCAAGATGCCTCGGTCAAGTCGGTGTTGGCAGATCCTGATAAGGCTGCCACTCTGGTGGTGAGCTACGGCATCGTCGACAACGAGGCGGTGGCGGCCAAGGCCATTCCTTCCTGTGGCCTTGCCTGTGTGACCGGCCAAGATATGAAGTCGGCTCTCGAAGGCTACCTCTCCGTGCTCTTTGAAGCCAATCCTGCTTCTGTGGGCGGCGGCATGCCCACAGAAGACTTCTATTGGCTTGACTAAATGGCAACTCAAGCAGTATCCCGCCAGCGCTCCTCGACTTGTCGCCGAGTGCTGGCGGTGCTCTTTTGGTTGATAGCCTGGCAAGCAGTCGCCTGGACGGTGAATAGGCCCCTGCTTTTAGCAGGCCCGCTGGAGACCCTTGGCGCTCTGAGCCAACTGGTGGTGACGCCTGGCTATTGGGCCTCTGCAGGGCTCTCGGCGCTCCATATCGCGCTGGGCTTTTTTGCAGGGCTGCTCCTAGGGTTAGGGCTTGCAGTGCCGGCTGCCGCCCATCCTGCCCTGGGAGCCTTCTTGGAGCCGCCCCTTCTGGCACTCAAGGCTGTGCCCGTGGCCTGCTTGGTGGTCATCCTCTTGCTCTGGGTAGGGTCTGCAGGGGTAGGTGTGGCCTGCACTTTTATCGTGGTGCTGCCGGCGTATTACTTCTCTGCCTTGGGAGCGCTTCAGTCCCGCAACAAAACTCTAGAAGACGCCCTTTCTGTACAGGGGCTTCGCGGGAGCCGCAAAGCGTTGGCGCTCCTGTGGCCCCAGATGATCGGCTATCTTTCTGCCACTTCGAAAGTGTGCGTAGGCATGGCCTGGAAGGCGGGAGTCGCCGCCGAGCTCATCGCCCTTTCAGGCATCACTCTTGGCGCACAGGTCTACCAGGCAAAATTACTCTTGGAAACCAGCCAGCTCATGGCGTGGACCATCACCATCGTGGCGTGCGCCTACCTCTCCGAGCGCCTTTTTTTGGCGCTGCTGGACGCCTCCGCTCAAGCCAGCTTTGCCTGGGTGTTGGCCTCAGATGCCCGGGCTGGCACAGGCCAACAGACTCCAGGGGCTTCTGGCTCTCAAGCTGCCGAGAAGCCCGTGCCTCCAACCCCTGCACCTTTGGCTGCCTCGCACCTGCAGGTGACCTATGGCGGCACCCCCCTGGCAGAGGATTTGAGCTTTGAAGTGGCTCCGGGCCAGGTCCTTTGTGTGCGCGGGGTCTCGGGAGCTGGCAAGACCACGCTTATAAAGACGCTTCTGGGCCTGGTGCGCCCCGGTGGCGGAAGCCTCGAAGTGCCGGCCCAAATGGGTTATATGGGGCAAGAGCCCACGCTCATAGAATCTCGCTCTGCCATCGACAACGTGAGGCTTGTGGCTCGCTGTTCTGCCCAGGCGGCCCAAGAGGCATTGGCAGAGGTGGGATTGGGCGCAGTGGCGTCTCGTTCGGTAGCCCAGCTTTCAGGGGGCCAGCGACGCCGAGTAGAGCTTGTGCGCGCCCTCATGGCGCCGGGCGCAGCGGTCATTCTTGACGAGCCGTTCTACGGTTTAGACGAGCAGGCTCGCCAGCTTGCCTACGGATTCATCCTTGCCCACCAAAACCAGCGTCCTCTGGTGGTGGCGGTCCATGAGGAGGCGGATGTTCAAGCCTTAGGTGCCTCGTTGCTCGAGGTGGGCGTCTGATCTCGCACTGCTTTGGCGAGGCTGTCGTCGAAGACCCGGATTGGCTGGCATGCGCCGTAAGCGCGTTCGAACTCCGGGGTGAGGCGGGCGAGTTTCTCGGCATCGTCTACTGAGCGGGCTGCCGTGGGACACACAGGAATGCAGCCCATGCAGCCTATGCATCGAGAGGCATCGGTGAGGTAGGGCTCGAGAGGGTCGATGGCATCAGCGGGGCAGGCTGCTACACAAGCCCCGCAGCCTACGCAGCGAGCTGGGTCGCAGACGGCCTTGAAGGCTGGTGCGAGCGGCGGTGTGGTGGGCACCTCCTGAGAAAAGGGAAGAGGCCCTGCATCAAACACGCTGGCTGCTTGGAAGATCTTCTGAGCTAGTGACGCGCCGATCTCGCGATAGCAGGCGAGGTCCTCTTTTGTGGGACGGCCTGCTGCCACCGAGGTCACAATGGTGTGCTGGCAAGGAGCTTCGATGGCGGCTTGGGATATGAGACCGTGGGACGCGCACCACAGGTCAAGTTCGGGCAGGCAGGCCCCGCAGCTGCGATTGCCATAGGCTGCCACGAGGATGGTGGGGCAAAAGAGGCCTTGTACCTGGGCAAAGGCCTTTTTTGCCAGCGGAGGCATCCGGCCTGCAAAGACCGGCACCCCAACACACACCAAATCTGTGGGGCCAAGCTCGGGGGCATCGCGCTTTACCGTGAGGTTGGCGGCGGCAAGCTCTGCATCCAGCGCGCGAGAGGCGCCCAGGGCCACTTGGGTGGCGACTTTAAAGGTGGACTTGCAGGGGGAGAAGGCGAGGGCCACACATCTATCAATTTTCATGCCTTCAGCCACCTTTCGAATGCTTACGAAGAACCTGAGATTTAACAGTAAGGATATGAATCGCTCTTCAGGTTCCTTCATCATAGAGAGTTGACGGCGCCTGCTGCAGAGCAGAGCGGCGCCAGACTTTAATGCTTATCTCCCCCTAATAGTAGCGGGCATAGCTTGCCTGGATCTTATCGGAGGTGTTCCTATGTTTGACGAGCGTCTCTCGGCCTACGGCATTCGCGTCCAAGAAGAGGACGTCCATTGGAATCTTTCTGTGACAGAGCTGGTAGAGCAGGCTCTGGTGCGCAAGGAAGGTCAGCTGGCGTCCAATGGCTCGCTAGTGGTGACCACCGGGGAGCGCACCGGCCGCTCTCCTCACGACCGCTTTATCGTGGACACCCCCGACGTCCATTCCCGCATTGCCTGGGGCGCCACCAACAAGCCCATCTCTGAGGAATACTATCGCCGCATCAAGCGCGGCGTGTGCGAGCGCCTCTCCGAGCGAGACCCCTTTGTGATCCAAGGTCTGGCAGGCGCCCGCCGTCCTCACAGCCGCAAGTTCATGGTGGTGGCCGAGGAAGCTCATCAAGCGCTCTTCGCCAAGCAGATGCTGGTGCGCCCCAACCGCTTTGAGCTCTGGCGCTATGGTGACCCAGACTTCGTGGTGCTGGCAGCTCCCAGCTTCAAATGCTCACCGGCGGCCCATGGCACCAACTCCGAGGTAGCGGTGGTCATCAACTTCCAGGAGCGCGTGATTCTGGTGGCGGGCACCGGCTATTCCGGAGAGATCAAAAAGAGCATCTTCTCGGCCATGAACTACCTGCTGCCTATAGAAGACGACGTGCTTACCATGCACTGCTCGGCCAATGTGGACCCAGCGACCAACTCCTCCGCGGTCTTCTTCGGCCTTTCGGGCACCGGCAAGACCACCCTTTCTGCCGATCCTTCCCGTCAGCTCATTGGCGACGACGAGCATGCCTGGTGCCGCGAGGGCGTCTTCAACCTGGAGGGCGGCTGCTACGCCAAGACCATTGGCCTCACCCGCAACCGCGAGCCGGAGATCTTCGACGCCATTCGCTTTGGCTCTCTCTGCGAAAACGTGGTGCTCAACCCCCAGACTCGCAAGCCAGACTACATGGACGACTCCATCACCGAGAACACCCGCGTCTCCTATCCGGTAGAGTACGTGGACAACGCCCTGCTTACCGGTGTGGACGGCATCCCCGACGTGGTCATCTTCCTCACGGCCGATGCCTTTGGCGTGCTGCCGCCGGTCTCCCGCCTCACGCCGGAAGGGGCCAAGTACCACTTCCTCACCGGCTTCACCTCTAAGGTGGCCGGCACCGAGGAAGGCATCGAAGAGCCTCAACCAACCTTCTCCTCCATGTTTGGCGAGCCTTTCATGCCCCTCCGCCCCCAGGTCTACGCCCGCAAGCTGGGCGAGAAGATCGGCCGCCACAACGTGCGCTGCTATCTGGTGAACACCGGTTGGACGGGCGGTCCCTACGGCACCGGCCATCGCATCGACCTGGGCGCCACCCGCGCCATCGTGGACGCAGTGCTCGACGGTTCCATCGAGGAGAGCACCTTTGTGCACAACGACCTCTTCAACCTGGATGTGCCCACCACCTGCCCGGGCGTAGACTCCCGCATCCTCGACCCTCGCGCCACCTGGGTCGACGGCTGCGCCTACGACCGCTGCGCCCAGGATCTGGCCATCATGTTCATCGAGAACTTCCAAGAGCGCTTTGGCGACCTGGAGGATCTGGCAAAGGCCGGCGGCCCCCAGCTGCCTGAGATGCCCAACGCCTAATCCTGATAGTGGCTGGCTCGCAAAAAGGACAGCTTCCCCTCGAGGAAGCCGTCCTTTTTTAATAGTGCGATCACCTTGCGCCCGATGCCGAGAAACCCGTGCCGCCAAAGGTTGGAAGGGTTTCTTGGCAAGGAAAAGGGCAGAGGGCGCCGTTAGTCCTGGAGCTGAGCCTGCACGGCGGTGATGGCCACTACGGCGACGATGTCTGTGGCGGAGCAGCCGCGGGAGAGATCGTTCACCGGGCGGGCGATGCCTTGGAGCAGCGGGCCGTAGGCGTTGGCCTTGGCAAGGCGTTGCACCAGCTTGTAGCCAATGTTGCCAGCGTCTAAGTTGGGGAAGATGAGGACGTCGGCATGGCCGGCCACCTGGGAGGTGGGGGCTTTCAGGGCGCCTACGGTCTCATCCAGGGCGGCATCGGTTTGCAGTTCGCCGTCGCAGACGAGCTCAGGCTCCTTCTCGTGCACAAGAGAGGTGGCCTCGGCCACTTTGTCCACGTAGTCGGAGTTGGCAGAGCCATGGCTGGAGTAGGAGAGCATGGCCACGTGGGGCTCGGTGCCCATGAGGGCGCGCCAGGACTGGGCAGAGGAGATGGCGATCTCAGAGAGGGCGTCGGCATCGGGGTACTCGTTGAGTCCAATGTCGGAGAAGATGAAGGTGCCGTGGTCGCCATACTCGCAGTCAGGCACGCACATGACCATGAAGCTGGATACCAGCTTGGTCCCGGGGGCGGTCTTTAGGATCTGCAGCGCGGGGCGCAGGGTGTTGGCGGTGGAGTGGCATGCGCCGGAGACCAGGCCGTCAGCATCGCCCATCTTGACCATCATGGTGCCAAAGTAGGTGCAGTCGTTCACCAATTCGCGAGCCTGCTCGATGGTCATGCCCTTCTTGGCGCGCAGGCGCCTGAGCTCCTGGGCATAGACCTCGTGCTTGGGCGAGGTGCGCGGATCGATGATGGTGGCGCCGGGCATGTCGATGGGCACGCCGGTGTTGTTGAGGATGACCAGGTTGGCCAGATCCTCGTCGATGATTTGCGCGGCTGCCTCCAGGGTGCGAGGGTCTTCGCCCTCAGGAAGCACGATGGTCTTCTTGTTGGCGGCCGCCTTGGCCTTCATCGTGCCCAAAAAGTCCTGCATTCCAACTCCCTCTCTACGTGTGAGATGCTCTCTTGTGGGCAGGGCCCGCATTTTCGAGGACGTGCCTATATCGTGGCGAGCCGTTGCCTATGGCGACCATTATAGATACCCGTGATACCATTTCGAACAGAACAGGGACCAACTACGGAAAGAAGTCCTTCTACCTAGGGCTTATCCTTTGGCTCACCTGGGTTTGCGGTCGTAGGTATACCTTTTGGCCCAAACTTCCACACGAACAGAGGGGTAATTCATGATGGAGCTGTCCTGCGGACTGCCAAACACCTTTAATGCTGCTGACTACGACATGCTCGTGGTTGGCGCCGGCTATGCGGGGGCCGTCTGTGCCCGCCGCCTGGCTGAAGGCTGCGGTTTCAAGGTGGCCGTTCTCGAGCGCCGCGATCACATTGCCGGCAATGCCTACGATGCCTACGACGAGGCAGGCATCCTGGTCCATGTCTATGGCCCGCACATCTATCACACCTTCAATGAGCGTGTGAACGAGTTCTTGTCGCGCTTCACCGGCTGGACAGACTACCAGCATCGTGTCTTGGCAGACATCCACGGCACTCTCATGCCGGTGCCCTTCAACCACGCCAGCCTCAAACTGGCCTTTGGCGAGGAGCGCGGAGAAGAGCTCTACCGCAAGCTGGTGGCCACCTTTGGCGAGAACAAAAAGGTGCCCATCATGGATCTGCGCGAGAAGAACGACCCTGACCTGCAAGAGGTGGCAGACTACGTCTACGAGAACGTCTTCCTTTACTACACCATGAAGCAGTGGGGCAAGACGCCTGATGAGATCGATCCGTCCATCACCGGTCGCGTGCCCATCTTCATTGGCGATGACGACCGCTACTTCCCGGCACAGCCATTCCAGGGCATGCCCGAGGAGGGCTACACCCGCATGTTCGAGCGCATGCTGGACCACGACCTCATCGACGTCTTTGTGAACGTGGACGCCCGCGACATCTTAGAGGTCACCCCAGAGCATGTGATGGTGCAGGGCAAGCCCTACGGCGGCGAAGTCATCTACACCGGTCCTCTGGACGAGCTCTTTGGGTGCGATCTGGGCGATCTGCCTTATCGCAGCCTGGACATGCGCTTTGAGACTCTGGATATGGACCGCTTCCAGCCAGTGGGCACCGTCAACTACACCACCAGCGAGGACTTCACCCGCATCACCGAGTTCAAAAACATGACCGGCCAAGAGATGCCCGGCATCACCACTATCATGCGCGAGTATCCCCAGCCCTATGTGCGCGGCGAGGGCATGACCCCCTACTACGCCATCCTGGAGCCTCAAAACCAGGAGCTTTATAAGGCTTATCGCGATCGCGTGAGCCACCTGGCCAACTTCCATCCCGTGGGCCGCCTAGCCGAGTATCGCTATTACGATATGGATGGCGTCACCGCTTCGGCCTTGGCGCTCTCCGACGACCTTATGGCCGCCCACAACTAACCTCAGGCCCCCCCAGGCGTGCACGTCTCCTGGCGAGGCGCGCATCCTTGAGCTATGCACGGCAAAAGACGAAATGGATTACTCGCCCATGATGAAGACACTATCCGTTGGCATTCCCTGCTACAACTCCGCCGAGTATATGGATCACGCCATCTCATCCATCCTCGAAGGGGCAGACTACGCAGATGACATCCAAGTGATCATCGTCGACGATGGCTCGACCAAAGACAACACCTTTGAGAAGGCTCAAGACTGGGAACGCAGGTATCCCAACTTGGTCAAGGCCATTCATCAGGAGAACGGCGGCCATGGCATTGCTGTGCTGGCAGCGCTCAATGAGGCAGACGGCGTTTACTTCAAGGTGTGCGACTCTGACGACTGGTACGACGGCCCCGCCCTCTCAAAGCTCTTGAAAACGTTGCGCAGCTTTATCAACTACGACGTGCGCGTTGACTTGGTGGTCACCAACTACGTCTATGAGCATGTGGAAGATGGCAAGCAGAACGTCATCGACTACAAGTTCGCCCTGCGCCGCAACAAGGTGCTCACCTGGGATAAGATCGGCCACTTTGGCTACGACCAAAATCTGCTCATGCATGCCCTGTGCTATCGCACTGACGTACTGCGCTCCGGCGGCATCCCCATGCCTGCCCACACCTTCTACGTAGACAACATCTATGCGTATGTGCCCCTGCCTCGCTGCAAGACCCTCTACTACCTGGACGTGGACCTTTACCGCTATTTCATTGGCCGCGAGGACCAGTCAGTCAACGAGAAGGTCATGGCCAGCCGCATCGACCAGCAGCTGCGTGTGACCCGCATCATGATGGACGCCTACCATCTCTACGAGGACGTTGACAGTTCCAAGCTGCGCACCTATATGTTGGACTATATGAACATCATGATGGCCGTGTGCTCCATCTTCGCCCGGATGTCCGAGGTTCCCGATGCCCGCCTTAACTGCGACGCCCTCTGGGAGTACTTCAAGCAGTATGATAAAAAGATGTATAACTACTGCCGCAAGGGCCTCATCGGCATCGGCTCCAACCTGCCCACCAAGATGGGCGAGAAGACCTCCATCGGCCTCTACAAAGTCATCTCAAAGGTGGTTAAGTTCAACTAGCTACGCGCTCCTGGCGCTTTATAGCCGTAACTAAAACGAGACCTGCAACCCATTGGCTGCAGGTCTCGTTTTAGTTCATCCATTGAAGTGCAGCCGAGAAGGGCGCCCCATCAGGATGGAGGCGTTTCTCGGCTGGAAAGCTACGCTACTTATCCATCGAAGGAATGATGAGGTCGTTCAAGACCTCTGACATGCAGCCCTCGGCGCAGTTGGAGTGGAGGTAGCAGGTGTCTTGGGGCAGGAGGGGGCGCAGAAGGTCGCTCACGTTGGCCACCACGCAGCCTGCGCCTGCAGCCTTGAGCATGGCCAGGTCGTTGACCGCGTCGCCTACGGCGATGGTGTCTTGCATGGGCACGCCCAGACGATCGGCGACATCCTTGAGGCCTGCGCCTTTGGAGACCCCTGCAGTGTTGAACTCCACGTAGCGGTCGGAAGAAAAGACCGTCTCCACTTTGGAGGCCAGGTCGGGCATCTGGGCAAATGCCTGGTCACGGATATCGTGGAGGACTTGGGTATCCTCGTTTTCCACCAGCACCTTGTAGATGGGGCATTCCAGAGCACGCATCTGGTCCAAGGTGAGCTCGACGACCTCCATGCGGCCGCTCAAAAAGTCCCACTCGTTGGGATTCATGTTCCATACATAGGTGGCCTCAGGGCCGTAAAGATGCAGGCAGAGGTCATGGTCCACCGCAAAGTCGATAAGGCGCCTCACGATGGAGTGGTCCAGAGGATGGCTGCCCACCACGGTGCCGTCGCAGGCTTTGACCAGCGCGCCGTTGATGGTGATGGCAAACTCGTCGGGGTTGCCGGCGAGGCCCAACGCCTCCAGATCTTTGGCGATGGAGAAATAGGGGCGGCCGGTTGCGATCACAAAATGCACGCCCAGCTGGCGCATCTGGTGTACGGCCTCAAGATTGGCCTCGGGGATCGCGGCGTCATAATTCAAAAAGGTTTCATCCATATCGCTGGCGACGATACGATACATAGGCGAGCTCCTCAAAGGTGTGCGTGGGTGTCTGTGGTTTCCATGATAGGCCAGCTAGTTTGGGTACATGAGGCCACAATGGCTTCAGGGCCAGCGGGGCTCACTGATAGATTACTTATCAGGGGGTCCAGATGCGCCAAGGGCGCCCTTTGACCTTTTAGCTGCACAAATAACAAATCTCTTGGAGAGGATAGAGCTATGGCATCAAAGAAAACCTGTGCAATCTGTATGGCCGACGGCTTTGAGACCATCGAAGGCCTGGCTCCCCTGGACGTCATGACGCGTGCTGGCGTCGAGGTCGACACCATCGCTTGCACCGGCGACACCGGGCAGGTCGCCACCTCCAATGGCGTGCTCGTCTCCTGTACCGCTCAGCTGGGCACGCGCGACCTGTCCGCCTACGATTTGGTGGTCATCCCAGGCGGCATGGGCGGGGTCGACAATCTGCGCCAATGCCCCCTGGTGACAGACGAGATCGCCCGCCGCATGAACGCAGGCGAGCTTTTGGGCGCCATTTGCGCAGGCCCCATGCTCCTGGCCGAGCAGCATCTGCTCGACGGCCGCACTGCCACCTGCTATCCCGGGTGCGACGTTGATTTTCCTGCCGGCGTGCGCCCAGAGAAAAACGGCGTCTATACCGATAAAAACCTCATCACCGGCTCGGGTCCTGCCTTCGCCGTGCCTTTTGGCCTGGCGCTTACCACGGCGCTCCTTGGCCCTGAGGCGGCACAGAGCGTTGCCAGCGCCATGCTTGTGGATTAGTCTTCAAGCTTTTAGCTCATTGTCCCTGGCTACCCTAGAAAAAGGATGCACCTATGATCTTGGCGTCCGCGTCACCTCGTCGCTCTCAGCTGCTTTCTGAGGTGGGAATCGAGTTTCGCGTCATTCCTGCCAATATCGATGAGACGCCCCTGCTGGGCGAAGACCCCGTGTCGCTGGTAGAGCGTTTGGCACGCACCAAAGCTCTGGCAGTGGCTCAGGCGGCTGAGCCCGGCGAGGTGGTGCTGGCTGCCGATACCTTGGTATGGCTCGACGGCGTCGTATTGGGAAAGCCGACGTCACCTGAGGATGCCCGCTCCATGCTGGGAGAACTCTCAGGCAAGACCCACCATGTCTCTACCGGCTGCGCGCTCATAGAGCGCCCGCAAGAAGGAGCGCCGGCGCCTAAAGACTGGCGCCATCTCACCTTCTCCAACACCTGCGCAGTGAAGTTCTACGAGCTTAATTCCCAAGAGATCCAAGCCTATGTGGCGACGGGGGAGCCTGCGGACAAAGCGGGGGCCTACGGCATTCAGGGATTAGGTCGGCTCTTGGTGAAGGAGATTCAGGGAAATTACGATACGGTAGTGGGGTTGCCGGTGGCCCAGGTGGTGCGGGAGCTACGAGCTTTTGCCCCTCACGCCTTCGGGCCTGTTGTGGGCCTCTAGCAAAAGAGATGACCTGAGAGGGAGAGAAGCTATGCTGCTGCCGGGTTTTGACGATGTGTATCTGGGAAATTGGACCCAGGTGGAGGCAGGAACCGGGTGCACGGTGATCGTGGCGCCCCAAGGGGCTATTGGAGCGGTAGATGTGGCTGGCGGCGCTCCTGCTACCCGCGAGACCGATCTGCTGCGTCCCGAGGAGACTGTGGATCAAGTCCATGCCGTCATGCTGTCCGGTGGATCGGCCTTTGGCCTCGCCGCCTCTTCAGGGGCTGCAGAGGAGCTGGAGCGCCGCTCCATTGGTTTGGACTTGGGCATCGCGCGGGTGCCCATCGTGACAGGAGCCTGTCTCTTCGATCTGGCTGTGAGCAATCCCCATGTGCGCCCAGATGCCCATAGCGGCCAAGAGGCTGTGGCAGATGCCCTAGACCACCTGGCGCTCACAGAGCCTCTCATGGGCAATCTGGGAGCAGGCATGGGCTGCACGGTAGGTAAGTTCTTGGGTCCCGACTGCGCCATGAAGGGCGGCCTGGGCTGGGCCACAGAGACCGCGGGAGCTGTTACCTGCACTGCAGTGGCAGCAGTGAATGCCGTAGGCAGCGTCTTTGATCCTGCTACAGGCAATCCTATTGCGGGAGCCCGTGTGGCTCCTGACTCCGAGGTCATTGCCGACAAGCCCCTCGATGTAGTGGCGAAAATGGCTTCTATGCCCCTCGACGTGCTCTCAGCAGATGCTCCGCGCACCAATACCACCATCTCCTGCGTGGTGGCCAACGCCCGCTTGACTAAAGCACAAGCCACCAAGGTGGCTCAGATGGCCTCTGACGGCTATGCCCACGCCATTGTGCCCACCCACACCACCAACGACGGCGATTCGGTCTTTGTGCTGGCCACAGGCAAAGTGGACTGCCCGGTAGACGTGGTGGGCGTCTTGGCCCAAAAGGCGCTGGCTCAGGCTATCGCTCGAGGTTGCGCTGCTGCCCATGATGCCTTTGGCTTCCCCGGAGCTGCGGGCCGCTAGCCTGTGGCGCCTCTCTAATCGAGCAGTCAGGCGGCCTGCCCAAGGAGGGGAGACCGCCTGACTGTATACCAAGAGAGTGAAAAGATTGCCTCGCGGCTTAGCCGCGCCGCTTCAAGATGGTGACAGTTTCTATGTGGAACGTTTGAGGGAAGAGATCCACAGGCGTGACCGAGACCGGCTCGAAGACTCCTTGGGCTCCAAAGCGCTCCAGATCGCGCGCCAACGTCGCCGGGTCGCAGGAGACATAGGCGATGGCTCGGGCGGGTTGGCGAGATAGCTTTTCTACCACAGAGGCGGCCAGACCTGCTCGGGGGGGGTCTACCACGATGACGTCTGCCTCTGAATCCGGGAATTCGCGGTCTGCATCGCCGCCCACAGGATCGCCATTGTCGATGGAGTTCATCTCCAGATTGCGGCGCAGGTCGCGCACAGCGGGGCCGTAGGACTCGACCGCATCCACAAAGGCGCATCTGCGAGCCAGCGGTATCGTGAAGGTTCCGGCGCCGCTATAAAGATCCATGGCCAGATCGTCTTCGCAAGGATTCAAACCTTCCAGTACCAGGTTGACGAGTTTATCGGCACCTTTGGTGTTGACCTGGAAAAACGACGGAGCACTTACCCGGAGCGTCTCATCTAAGATGCGTTCAGACCAAGAGCCTGTTCCTGAGAGCACTTCGACTCCGGAGACCTTGCGGGCCTTCTGGGGGCCTTTGGACAGCACGCGCACCACCGAGGTGGGCTTGGCGGCATCTCCCAGCACTTTGGCCATATGGGCTCGGGGAAAAGCGCCGGGGGAGGTCCAGAGGGCCACTTCGATGTCGCGGGTGCGCCGAGAAGCCCTAATCCCCACGCGCTCCAGCTCCAATTGATGGCTGGAGGCCACATAGGATAGGGCGCCGGAGACTCCCTTGACGAGCTTTTCTGCCACAGGGTCCAACAGCAGGCAGCGGTCCACTTTGATGGGGGCGGTTCCTTTGGCGGGATGCATGCCCACAATGGTGCGCTGGCCTTGGTGGCCCACGGCCAGCTCGATCTTGTTGCGATAGCCCCAGCTGTCGCCGCAGGATTGAGCGGGGGCTGCCAGCCGCTGGGCATGCTCTTGGCCAAAGCGCCCAATGCGCACGAGGGATGAGACCACGTTTTTGCGCTTGGCTGAGAGCTGGAAGTCATAGGATGCCGAAGCCCAAGGGCAGCCTCCGCAGACCTCCGAATAGGGGCAGCGCGACTTCACCCGATAAGGGGAAGGCTCGAGCACCTGGGTGCATGCGGCCTTAAGGCTGCGGGTTGTTTCTTTGGTCACCTGCGCCTCTACGATGTCTCCAGGGACGGCGCCCGACACAAAGACCACGCGGCCGTCGGGGGCGTGGGCGATGGAGTCGGGGCCGTAGGAAAAGCGCTCTACCTCGAGTCTCATGCCTGGTCTCCAGAATTCTGGGAGGGCTTGGAGCCTTTTTGGGAACGACGGGCACGACGCTCGGCACGGCGGCGCTCCTCCTTGGCATTGCGCTCGTCAGCCTTGGATTGAGCTGCCAGGGCAGCCTCAGGGCCTGCGATAAGGGTGCGAAGCCCAAGTCTAATGAGGGAGAATGCGGTGGCGATCCTGCCGGGGGCACGTTTGACGATAAAGGCGTCGGGCTTGGCTTGAGGCGTGCCGTCGTCTACCACGTTGGCAGTGACGGGATTCTCCGGGATCTCTGGAGTGCTTGCAGCTTCCTGAGGAGCGGGCTTCTCGGCAGGGGATGGGGTATCTGCTGTCTGAGGAGCCGGGACAGGCGCCTGAGCTGCAGCGGCCAGGGCTGCCTGATCTTGGGCGATGTCTTGAGGGCGCTCGTTGGCCGGGCGATCGGGGATGGCCACCGGATGGCTCTCGAATATCTCTGGCGGCACTAAGTCGCCTGCGGTCTCCAAATCATGGAGGTCATCGGCCTGAGTGGGCGCAGCCACTGCGGTGACTTCGGGCTCCAGTTTGAGCGGATAGTCGCTGAATATGGAGATAAGGCGGCGGATGACATCGGGCGGCAGCGAGGCGAGCTCGGGCGAGAGGGGAGCCGGGGTGCCGCCTGGGGCTTGCTTGAGCTGGGCATGGTGGTACGCCAAAGCGATGAGCACTTCCTGGCTGTTGACCAGCGGCTCGTCGGGCTCGACAGGGATGGCCTCCCAGGTGCCCTCGGGGGAGAGGCGGCGAGCCTTGACGTTGTCCGAGAGCTGGAGGTCCATATACTCGATGACCAGCTCGCGGCAGGTGTCGTCCAGCACCGGGTAGGCGATCTCCACACGTCGCTCAGTGTTGCGGGTCATCATGTCGGCGCTGGAGAGGTAGAGGGTGTCCACGTGCTCGCCAAAGGCGTAGACGCGGGAGTGCTCCAGCAGGCGGCCTACGATCTGGCGCACCTCCAGGCCCTGGGTTTTACCGGGGATTGCGGGGCGGATGCAGCAGATGCCGCGGACTATGAGGGTCACAGAGACGCCGGCTTGGGTGGCCTCGGCGATCTTGTCGATGACGTCGCGGTCGGTGAGGGAGTTCATCTTCATGAAGATGCGGCCGGGGCTCCCGGCCTTGACGCGACTGATCTCGCGATCGATGCCGCGCATGATGAGAGGCTTGAGGCCTACCGGCGCCACACCCAAGTACTTATAGGTGCCATGAAGGTTGCCCAGGGTGAGGTTGCGGAAGAAGGCGTTGCCGTCCTCGCCGATGCCCTTGTGGGCGGTCATGAGCATGAAGTCAGAATAGAGGCGGGCGGTCTTCTCGTTGAAGTTGCCGGTGCCCAGGCAGGTGATGCGGCTGATGCCGTCCTTGTCGTGATAGGCGATCTGGCAGATCTTGGAGTGGCACTTATAACCCTCGGAGCCATAGATCACCGTGCAGCCGGCCTGGGAGAGGCGCTCGGCCCACTCGATGTTGTTCTTCTCGTCGAAGCGGGCGCGAAGCTCCATCAATACTGTGACCTCTTTGCCGTTTTCGGCAGCGGTGATGAGGCTCTCGCACAAACGGGAGCGAGTGGCTACGCGGTATAAGGTAATGCGAATAGAAATGCAATCGTCATCGGTGGCTGCCTGGTGCACCAGGTCCAAAAGCGGCTTCATGGACTCATAGGGGTAGTAGAGCAGCACATCGTGGTCCATGACCTGCTCGCGCATGGGTCGCGCAGGGTCTACCATGGCCGATTGTTGAGGCTCGAACGGCTCGAAGAGCAGCGCGGAGCGATGGCGTGCCGGCAGCTTGCCTTCGAGGCCATAGACATAGGAGAGGTCCAGCGGGATGTCCAGGCGGCTTACACGCTCGGGAGAAAGGCCTAGCTCTTCGCGGACAAACTCCTCCAGATGCTCGCCGAGCGTTCCCTGGAGCTCCACACGCACAGGATCCAGTCGCATGCGGCGCCTGAGGATCTTTTTCATGTGCTGGCGGTAATCCTCCTCTTCCTCCACGCCTTCGCCGTCGGGATCGATGTCGGCGTTCCTGGTGACTCGCACGACACAGGTCTTCGCCGGCACATAGGTGTTGAAGAGGTCTGAGTGCGAAAGACCCTGCGCGATGACATCTTCAATAAGCGTGTAGCGAAAATTGTTTGAATCCGAAGGCAGCGGCACCACTCTCGGCGCATTGGGGGGCACTTCTACCATGCCGAGAAGCTCACCCTCGGCCCCTGCATCCAGTGCGCACATGACATAGAGTTGGCCGTTGCGAAGGTTGGGGAAAGGGTGGCGTGGGTCTACCACGAGGGGAGAGAGCACCGGGGCCACTGCACGATCAAAGTAGCGCCCTACCGCCACATTGTCGCGATCGTCGAAGTGGGCGGTGTCCACGCGAGTGAGGCCAAAGCGCATAAGCTGGCGCTCGATAGCATGGAAAGCCTCCTGTTGGCGCCCCAGATAGTTAGGGATCATGTCAAAAAGCACTTCTAGCTGCTCTTTGGGAGTCATGTCGCTTTTATTGTCGCGCGGGGGGTTCTTGACGTACTCCAGTGTGGAGAGGCCGCCCACGCGAATCATGAACCACTCGTCCAGATTGCTCTGGAAGATGGCGCAAAACTTGAGGCGCTCGAAGAGGGGGACCTCAGGAGTGAGTGCCTCTGTGAGGACACGGTCATCAAAGCGCAGCCAGCTGACCTCGCGGTTTTGCGTGTAGGAGTAGTCCCTTTTGGACTTGTGAGAGCTATGGGCACGTACCTTCTCAGACGAGATATGGCCGGCTTTCACAGAGGTGGCAGCGTAGTCTTTGGTGGCTTTTGTCCCTATGGCCTTGCGGGCTGCCTGTTTAGCTGCCTTGCGCTGGGCCTCAGAAAGCTGCGCTTTAGCGCCTTCTTTCTTGTGGGGGCGGCCGCGTTTCTCGGCAGCCTTGAGGGCGGGTGTCCCAGGAGCCGCTTCTGTCCCAGCGTGGCGCTTCTTTTTCTTGCCGTCTTTCTTGCTGTGTTTCTTCTTAGCCATGAGGAAGCCTTTCTGGCTGAGGCGGCCCTCGGGGGCAAGGCCTCTATGGGTAGGCCGCCTGTGCAGGCGGCAGCTGATGTCGCTTTCCCATTATCGTTGGTATCAAGGTCCATCCGGTAACAAATCGGTGAATCACTAAAGGGACCGCCTGCAGGGCCGTGCAGAGAAGATGGTTAAAAGTCTCTTAATTAGATAGTTTTGCATTTGTGGGTTTGAGCCGACCGGCGGCGGGTATGACACCTAGTGGATGTTGCAATAATATACAAGAATACTATGTATTTATGCATTACTCTCTCGATTTGGGCGTGGTTTATTTCCGGTTGCTTTCAGTTAAATACGTATAAAAACGGAGAGTATTTGTAAAAAAGTGAACGAAGGCAACAGGTTATCCAAGGTAAAAGCGCAGGAAATCAATGGGAACCACACTGAACCTACACTAATGGCGATAATATGTGGGGACGTCATCCGGTGGCGGTTGAAATGTAACCGTTGGGGGGTTACAGGAAACAATATGCACCGACGGGAAGCATAATGGGGCCGTGAAAGCAGCGAGGCCCAAAGGGCATCGCTTGGGGATCTGCGAATCCTAAAACCCGGCCGCAGTCCCGTTAGGCTTTTCTGTCCTGGTACGCACCCTGCCGGACAACGGGGTGCCGTCGAAGAAGGAGGCACAATGTCCAAAGGACTTCATGTCCCGAGCGAAATCGGCAACCTCAAGAAGGTCATGCTGCACCGCCCCGGTGACGAGCTGCTGAACCTGCCCCCGGACGAGTTGGAGCGTCTGCTGTTTGACGACGTTCCCTTCCTGCCCGTGGCCCAGGAGGAGCATGACACCTTCGCACAGACCCTGCGTGATCAGGGCGTCGAGGTGCTCTATCTCGAGAAGCTCATGGCTGAGGCTCTGGATGCCGCTCCCCAGGCTCGTGACGAGTTCCTGGATCAGTGGATCGAAGAGGCTGGCATCTCTGGCAAGCACGCTCCTGCGATCATTCGCGAGTACATCGATTCGTTCAAGGACAACTACGAGATGGTCCTCCACACCATGGCTGGTGTGACCAAGCAGGAGGTCCAGCTCCCCGTAAAGTCGTCTGAGACCCTGCGCTCTATCGTGGGCACCGATGGCGACACTGAAAGCGATCTGCTCGTTGACCCCATGCCCAACCTCTACTTCACTCGCGATCCCTTCGCAGTAGTGGGCAATGGCGTCAACCTCAACCGCATGTACTCGGTAACCCGCAACCGCGAGACCCTGTACGGCAAGTACATCTTCAAGTATCACCCTGACTACAAGGACAGCCCCTTGTGGTATCGCCGCAACTCCGCCTATCACACCGAGGGCGGCGACGTGCTGAACCTCAACAGCCACGCCATTGCGGTGGGCATCTCCCAGCGCACCGAGGCTGCCGCAATCGACGTCATGGCCAACCACATGTTCTGGAGCCACGGCGAGGATTGCCCCATCGACGAGATCTATGCCTTCAACATCCCTGTCTCTCGTGCCTTCATGCACCTGGACACCGTGTTCACTCAGATCGACGTCGACAAGTTCACCATTCACCCAGCCATCATGGGCACGCTTCAGGTCTTCAAGATGACCCCGGGCGCTCATGAGAACGAGGTCAAGATCGAGGAAATGAACGACACCCTTGAGCACACCCTCGCCAAGATCCTGGGTCTCGATCAGGTCACGCTGATCCCCTGCGGCGGCGGCGATCCTATCGCAGCTGCTCGTGAGCAGTGGAACGACGGCTCCAACACGCTTTGCGTGCGCCCTGGCACCATCTGCGTCTATCAGCGCAACAACGTCACCAACGACATTCTCTACAAGGCCGGTATGGAGCTGCTGGTTATCCCCAGCGCCGAGCTCTCTCGTGGCCGTGGCGGCCCCCGCTGCATGAGCATGCCCTTCTGGCGTGAGGATCTCTAATCCTCTAAGTTATTTGGCCTCCTCCGCGGCCAGGACTTGTCCTGGCCGCGGTCGACGCGGTTGCAACCTAGGTGCGACACTCTAGGTTGCACAGCATTGTTTTCATCTATTCATCAGAGTCGCTCACCCTATGCAATGCGACTCTATCGAAAGGAATCTGCTATGGGCGTGAATATTGCTGGCCGCAGCTTCACCAAGATCCTTGATTACACTCCTGCCGAGATCCAGTATCTCGTGGACGTCGCCAAGACCTTCAAAGACATGAAGCGCAATGGTGTGCCTCACAAGTACCTCACCGGTAAGAACATCGTGCTTCTGTTCGAGAAGACCTCCACTCGTACCCGCTGCTCCTTCGAGGTAGCCGGCAACGACCTGGGCATGGGCGTCACCTACCTGGATCCCGGCAGCTCTCAGATGGGCAAGAAGGAGTCCATCGAGGATACCGCTCGCGTCCTCGGCCGTATGTATGACGGCATCGAGTATCGCGGCTTCTCTCAGGAGCTCGTGGAGGAGCTCGCTGAGAAGGCAGGCGTGCCCGTGTGGAACGGCCTTACCGACGAGTTCCATCCCACTCAGATGATCGCAGACCTGCTCACCATCGAGGAGAATTTCCCCATGGGTGTCAAGGGCCTGAAGTTCGTCTTCTTTGGTGACACCCGTAACAACATGGGCAACTCCCTCATGGTGCTCTGCGCCAAGATGGGCATGCATTTCGTAGGTGCTGGCCCCAAGGAGCTGCGTCCTGCTGACGAGCTCATCGCCAAGTGCGAGGAGATCGCCAAGGAGACCGGCGCCACCATCGAGTTCACCGACGATCCTAAGGCTGCTGCCAAGGATGCCGACGTCCTCTACACCGACATTTGGGTATCCATGGGCGAGCCTGCTGAGCTCTGGGCAGAGCGCATCAAGGAGCTCAAGCCCTTCCAGGTCAACAGCGAGCTCATGGGTCTGGCTCACAAGGACGCCATCTTCATGCACTGCCTGCCTTCCTTCCACGACACCAAGACCACCATTGGCGAGGATGTCGCTGAGAAGTTTGGCATCAAGGAGATGGAGGTCACGGACGAGGTCTTCGAGTCCAGCCAGTCCAAGGTCTTCGATGAGGCTGAGAACCGCATGCACACCATCAAGGCGGTTATGTACGCAACCTTGAAGTAACTTCTTTTCCCGTAAAAGAAGCAAGAGCCTCCAAGAGCGCTCTTATTTAGGTAGTCAGAAGCCGGACAAGGTCGAAAGATCTTGCCCGGCTTCTTTCGTATCCCGAGATCCATTTAAATAATGTTGAAAACAACCTGCCTATTTCGCATAAGGTAAACTGTATAAAAACAAAGACGACCACGATGTCATCGATAATTAAATGCCGATAGAAGAAAAAATATGTATAGCAATTCATGTCCAGAATAATCCTATTCTTAAATTTGAGGATAAAGGGTGATGGGCAGGTACCTCCTTGATGGGAGGCTCACAAAAGAGCCTCGGAGCTAACTCGTTAAGGGGGATTTTGTGAGTGACACCACCGTTTCGGCTGAAAAGCCGGAGAAACCTAGCGGCGCTGCCAAGATTGGGCTGTTTGGCCTTATCGGCATCGTTGTAAGTTCTTGTATCGGCTCGGGCGCCTTTGCGCTTACGGGTCAGATTGCCCAGGTGGCTTCGCCTGGCGCAGCACTCATTGCGTGGCTCATTGTGGGAATCGGCTTTCTTTGCCTGGCCCTGTCTTTGAAGAACCTTGCTGACAAGCGCCCGGATCTCGATTCCATCTTCGACTATGCTACCGAGGGCTTTGGCCCGTTTGCCGGATTCCTCTCTGGCTGGGGCTACTGGTTGAGCGCTTGGCTTGGCAATGTTGCCTTCGCCACCATCATGATGAGCGCAATCGGCTATTTCTATCCTCCTTTTGAGGCTGGCAACACTATTCCCTGCATCGCCATCGCCTCTGTAATTCTGTGGGGCATCACCATCCTGGTCATGAACGGCGTGGAAAGTGCTTCGTTCATCAACGCCATCGTCATGGTGGCAAAGGTGGCAGCCCTTGGCTTGTTCATCATTTTCGCCCTCGTTATGTTCAACGCAGGCGTCTTCACTGCTGACTTCTGGGGCACTGTCTACGACAACATGGTGGCTTTAGGGCAAGCTGGCGGAGATGCCCAAGCCTTAGGTGGAATCCCTGACCAGATCGTCAACTGCATGATGATCATGTTCTGGTGCTTCATCGGCATCGAAGGCGCCTCTGTCATTTCCAGTCGCGCAAAGTCTAAGGCGGAGGCCGGCCAAGCCACCGTCATCGGCCTTATCGCATTGCTGGTCATTTATATCGGCGTATCGGTACTGCCCTTTGGCTATATGCCTTACACCGAGATCGCCCAGCTTCCCAAGCCTGCCATGATCTACGTCTTTGACTCCATGGCTCCCGGTTGGGGCGGCGCCTTCATCACCATCGCCATGATCGTGTCTGTGGCCGGATCTTGGTTGTCCTTCACCATCCTGCCTGCAGAGACCACCCAGCAGATGGCAGACCATCATCTCATTCCCGCGAAGTGGGGCGAGCTCAACAAGAAGGGTGCTCCACAGTTCTCCCTGATCGTAGTGGGCGTCTGCACACAGCTGTTCATGCTGACTTTGATCTTCACCGAGGACGCCTATAACTTCGCCTTCTCCCTGTGCACTGTCGCTATCGTGGTGACCTGGGCTTTGGCTTCTGCCTTCAACATGAAGGAGTCCTTCGCCTCTGGCCAGATGGGACAGGGCATTGCAGGCCTTGTGGCCACACTCTTCCTGATTGTCGGCACCCTGCTCAATGGCTGGAGCTATCTGCTGCTCACTTGTGTAGGCTACATCCCCGGCATCTTTGTCTATGTGGCCGGTCGCAAGGAGAATAAGAAGACGGTCTTCACTTCGGCCGAGAGGGTGATCATGGCCCTCGTCGTGGCCGCAGGCGTCCTTGCCCTGATCATGGTGGCCACTGGCCTCATCACCTTCTAGAAGCACTGTAACGGCATAGGTTATTAAAAATAAAAAAAGGTACTGTAATCCTTAGGGGAGACAGCGCCTTTTTTCATGCCGTTCACCGAAACTGAAAGAAGTATAAAATAGGGGTTAATGTATACAGCAGTGAATATGGCATACCTGATATTACTGGCTCATATTGAATAACAAGTGCGTACACACTGTAAGAACTACCTTGTACCGAGAAGTCTCTTTATTCCAAGCGTAAGAAAACTACTATCAAATGCATATAGCTTCATCGTAGTCTACTGCAGACCCAATGGGGGAGTGCTGCAGCCTTAGGCAACCCGGTACGGTGGGGCTCTTACGCTAGTGTGCATATAAAGAGGAGGCGTTATGGCACAGGAGGCGCAGGTAGTTCGCGAATCAGGCACCAAGGGAGGGACGCCTGGCGGTTTGGGGCTTTTCAGTCTCATCGGCATGGTAGTGAGTTCCTGTATAGGGTCGGGCGCATTTGCGCTCACAGGGCAGCTCGGCAGCGTGGCTGCTCCTGGCCCCGCACTCATCGCGTGGCTTATCGTGGGTGCAGGGTTCCTCTGCTTGGCACTGTCGTTGAAGAACCTGGCAGAGGTGAGGCCTGATCTCGACGGCATCTTCAACTATGCCACCCAGGGCTTCGGTCCTTTTGCAGGATTCATTTCCGGTTGGGGCTACTGGCTCTCTGCTTGGCTGGGCAACGTGGCCTTTGCCACCATCATGATGAGCGCCGTCGGCTTTTTCTATGAACCCTTCTTGCCAGGCAATACGGTGGCATGCATCGCCGTTGCTTCGATAGTCATGTGGGGCATCACCATCTTGGTGATCCGCGGCGTAGAGAGCGCTTCGTTCATCAATGCCATCGTCATGGTCGCTAAAGTGGCGGCTCTTGCACTCTTTGTGGTCTTTGCGCTGGTCTCTTTTAATGCCGGTGTCTTCACCGCTGACTTCTGGGGCACTCTCTACGACAACGCAGTGGCAATGGGCCAGATGGGCGCAGATGCAGTGTCTTTAGGCTCCGTGTCGGATCAGATCATCAACTGCATGATGATCATGTTCTGGTGCTTCATCGGCATCGAAGGCGCCTCGGTGGTCTCGAGCCGCGCCAAATCCAAGAGCGAAGCCGGTCAAGCCACCGTCATTGGCCTAGTCGCATTGCTCGTCATCTATGTAGGCGTGTCAGTGCTGCCCTTTGGCGTACTGCCCTTCAATGAGATCGCAGCCATGGATTATCCTGCCATGACCTATGTCATGGACTATATGGCTCCCGGTTGGGGCGGCGCCTTCATCACCATCGCCATGATCGTGTCTGTGGCCGGATCTTGGTTGTCCTTCACCATCCTGCCTGCAGAGACCACCCAGCTCATGGCCGATCATCAGCTCATCCCTGCCAAATGGGGCGAGCTCAACGAGAAAGGCGCACCTCAGTTCTCCCTCATCATCGTGGGCCTTTGCACCCAGATCTTCATGCTGACTTTGATCTTCACCGAGGATGCTTATAACTTCGCATTCTCCATGTGCACTGTGGCTATCGTTATTACCTGGGCTATGGCCTCGGCTTATAACATGAAGGTCTCTTTTAGCGCTGGCAAGACAGGGCAGGGCATCTGCGGTCTAATTGCCACGGTCTTTTTAGTGGTGGGCGTCGTTCTTAACGGCATGAGCTTCCTGCTGCTCACTTGCGTAGGCTACATTCCCGGCGTCTTCGTATACATCGCGGGCCGAAAAGAGGCTGGGAAGAAACCTTTCTCCGGTGCAGAGATGGGTGTGATGGGCGTCATCGTGGGAGCCGGTATCGTGGCTCTTGTCCTGGTGGCGATGGGGATCATTTCCTTCTAGCATCGCTGGCGTTCTTTGGAAGGCGGTCTCCTTGTGGAGGTCGCCTTCTGCCGTGCTATCTGTCGGGGAGGCGCAACCAGTAACGCCCCAGCGCCACGGCATATGAGGTAATAAATAATAACTTGATATTAAGAGGGCGAGGTAGCCATGAATATACTGCCTATTGCCAATGAAGTATGGCTCAACTTATACGAGAAGCGCGCCACCACCGATATCGCTCAGTCCTCTGTCTCTGCCATGGGATATGAAGAGCTCATCGCATTGGATGGCGAGGGCGGCAAAGCCATTGGCGCCGCCATCGACGGTGCGCGTCAAGACTATGGATGGATCGAGGGGTCTGCAGAGTTCAAGGCCGGCGTAGCCCGTCTTTACGAGAAAGAGATCGATCCTTCCCTCATTCTTCAGGAAAATGGCGCTACCGGCGCCAACCGCGACGCACTGGTGGCGCTGATCGACGCCGGCGATCATGTGGTCTGTGAATGGCCTACCTACCAGCCCCTCTGGGAGATCCCACGCATGTTGGGGGCGCATGTAGACTATTGGGAACTTGCTTGCGACGGCACTCGCTGGATGGCACCCATCGAGCAGCTTGAGAAGCTGGTGAAACCTTCAACCAAGCTCATCTGCATCAACAATGCCGCCAATCCCACTGGCGCCATCTTTAGTAAAGAGGACTTGGAGGCCATTGCCGAGATCGCTCGCAGCGTCGATGCCTATGTGTTGTCCGACGAGGTCTATCTACCGGTGGCCCAAGACCAGGGTTACGTCTCCATGCTGGATGTGTACGAGAAAGCAGTGGTTACCAATTCGCTTTCCAAGTCCTTTTCGGCACCGGGATTGCGCATGGGGTGGGTTGTGGCTCCGCAGCCTGTGGCAGACCGCATTCGCACCCTGCGCGACTACACGCTCATTTGTGCCGGCGTGGAAAACGATCTGCTGGGCACCTTGGTGCTCGACCATGCCCAGGAAGTGCTTGCTCGCAACCGCGCGATCATCTCCGACCGCGCGCAGGTGGTGGAGGAGTGGTTGTCCAAGACCCCCAAGGCCCATTGGTGCGCGCCTCATGGAGTGCCCGTTTCCTATCTGTCGCTGGACTTGCCGGAAGGCCTGGACGACAAGCAATTCTGCCTGAATCTGCTGGATAATTATGGCTTGCTGTTGATTCCTGGCAGCTGCTTCGATTTGCCAGGGGGCGCCCGTCTGGGTTACTGCTGCCCCGAAGAGGAGCTCCACAAGGGCTTGGATCTTTTGGGCCAGGCTCTCGCAGCACTCTAAAGAGCTATTTAAGCTTTTCCAATGCACCTCACACCAGGGCACTCAGAAGAGATTTTGGGTGCCCTGGTTGCGTTTGTCGGCAGCAGGGGAGATGCGGCAAGGGCGCAGGCGTCGCCGGGTCTTGCCTTGCCGACAAAACGCCTCCTTCTCACAGCTTGTCTTTCCATAACCCTGATGAGGGTCGATTGCAAGAAGATTTCGGCGGACAGTCTTTGATTGCCGCAAGGTTTCCGCTGGCCTAAAAGGCGTGTATATACACTCATCAGAACTATGGGTGTCGTACTATGTCTCAAGTTGCATAACCAACTATATTTATGTATAAAAACTCCCCGAATAGTTGGTAAACATAGACCGTTCAGCGTAAAAGCGTGTAATAACAGGGCTTTTTTGCATCACATATAGCTATCTTTTTGTTAATCTCAAACAGCTTGAAAACAGCGGTTTGTAACTTCCGTATTCATAGGACACAAGCGGCCTATGAAAAAGAAAGGAGAACCAGGCATGTCAGATGTGACAAAGCCTAAGAAGAAGCGGGAGATGCTTACTTCTTACACGATTCTCATCATTATGTTGATTATCGTGGCTCTCATCTCCGTTGCCATGGCTGCCGGCATCCCTGACATCACCGCCGCTACTCTGGGCGATGTGGTCATGGCTCCCGCCGAGGGCTTCGTCGACGCCGTCGACGTATGCCTCTTCGTCATGGTGCTCGGCGGCTTTCTGGCTATGGTCGAGAAGTCCGGCGCGCTGAATGCGGGCATCTCTGCTCTGGTGCGTGCCATGGGCGGCAATGAGCTGCGCCTCATCCCCATCCTCATGATCATCTTCTCCATTATGGGCACCACCTACGGCTTCTGCGAGGAGTCCGTGGGCTTCTACGCGCTTTTGGCTGCCACCATGATGGCTGCAGGCACCGACGTGCTCGTAGGCGCCGCCATGGTACTTCTGGGCGCTGGTTGCGGTGTGCTTGGCTCCACCGTCAACCCCTTCGCCACCGGCGTTGCCTCTGCCACGCTTACCTCCATCGGCATTCCGGTGAATCAGACCATCATCATCGTGCTGGGCCTCATCCTCATGGTGGTGTCCAACGCCATCTCCATCGTGTATGTCTACAAGTACGCGAAGAAGGTCAAGGCCGACACCGGCAAGTCCATCCTCACCGGCCACGAGATCGAGGCTGCTGAGAAGGAGTACGGCGAGGCTGCCGCCGCCGTTTCCACCACCACTGAGGTCACTGGCCGTCAGAAGGCCGTTCTGGTGCTCTTCGCCGTCACCTTCTTGGTCATGATCATCGGCTTCATCCCCTGGGAGGACCTGGGCGTCAACGCCTTCAACGTAGGCTATGCTTCCGAGGAGGCCATGGCCCCCATCACCGGCGACGACATCGTGGCTGGCTGGTCTGACGCTGGCGCCGACGGCGTGCTGGCCTTCAACACCGAGCCTGACGCGGTGATCACCACTGAGACCACCACCTCCAACGGCTGGTCTGCATTCCTCACCGGCACCCCTCTGGGCCAGTGGTACTTCGCCGAGGCTACTGCCTGGTTCTTGCTGATGGCTATCATCATCGGCATCGTGGCCGGCCTTTCCGAGCGCGAGCTGGTGGACGGCTTCATCGCCGGCGCCGGCGACATGATGGGCGTTGTGCTCGTCATTGCTCTGGCCCGTGGCGTCTCCGTCCTCATGGGCGTCACCGGTCTGTCCGACTGGATCTTGGCCACTGCCGCCGAAGGCCTCAAGGGCATGAGCGCCATCGTCTTCGCGCCGCTGTCCTTCATCCTCTACGTGCTGCTGTCCTTCCTGATCCCCTCCAGCTCCGGCATGGCCACCGTCTCCATGCCCATCATGGGGCCCCTGGCTGTGGATCTGGGCTTCTCCCCCGAGGTCATGGTGCAGATTTACTCCTCCGCCAACGGATTTGTGAACCTGTTCACCCCCACCTCCGGCGCCATTATGGGCGGCCTGGCACTGGCACGCGTGGAGTACTCCACCTGGCTCAAGTTCGCCACCAAGCTCTTGGTGGTGCTCTTCATCGTGCTTGTGGTCATCGTGACCCTGGCATGCATGTTCATCGTGCCGGCTGCTGCCTAAGGGAGCGCTCGCAGACAGAGGCTATTACTACCGCTGGGTAGCCTAGGTACGAATCTATGAAGGAGCTGCAACTCGTGAGGGTTGCAGCTCCTTTTTTCTTAGGGTATGAGGGATGGGCTGTGAGCCTGGGTGGCCCGGGTTTCTCGGCAAGCGCTTTGCGGGGTTTCTGTCTGTAAGATACGGGGTATTATTGACGGGTTAGAGACCCACACGCATTAAGGAGCGGATGACCCATGGCAAACGAGGACAGCTACGCAGAGGCCCATAGGCGCTCTGAGGCTACCTGGGAGAAGCTCAAGGCAGACCCTCAAAGCTTCACTATGCTATCCGGCGACCGTCCCACGGGCCATCTGCATCTGGGCCATTTTTTTGGCACTATACGCGAGCGCATCCGCATGCAGGATATGGGCGTGCACACCAACATCTTGATCGCCGACTATCAGGTGATCACCGATCGCGACAATACCGAGCATATCCGTCAGTACACCTATGACATGGTGCTGGATTACCTGGCGCTGGGAGTCAACCCAGAGAAGACCATGATCTTCACCCACTCGGCGGTACCCGCGCTCAACCAGCTGATGCTGCCCTTCTTGTCGCTGGTCACCGAGTCCGAGCTTTTGCGCAATCCAACCGTTAAGGCCGAGCAGGAAGCCTCCGGTCATGCGCTGACCGGCCTGCTGCTCACCTATCCGGTACACCAAGCCTGCGACATCCTCTTTTGCAAAGCCAATGTGGTGCCTGTAGGCCGTGACCAGCTGCCGCACATCGAGCAAACCAGAAACATCGCCCGTCGCTTCAACGAGCGCTATGGCCAGGTGTTTCCCATGCCTGTAGGCTTGCTATCGGAGACGCCCCTTTTGCCGGGTCTCGATGGCCGCAAGATGTCCAAGAGCTATGGCAATGCCATTGCCATCTCTATGACTGCCGAGGAGACCGCCCGCCTCATCAAGAAATCCAAGACCGACTCGGAGCGCTTGATCACCTTCGATCCCGAGAACCGTCCAGGCGTCTCTGCCCTTATCACCACTGCGGCCACAGTCACCGGCCGCGACCCTCAAGAGATCGCCGAGTCCATTGGCAATGACGGCTCAGGCGCCCTCAAGCGCTATGTGACCGAGGCGGTCAACGGCTATCTGGAGCCTGTCCGCGAGCGCCGCGCCGAGCTTGCCCAGAACCCCGATCTTGTGAAAGAGGTCCTAAGCGAGGGCAATCGTCGCGCCAATGCCATCGCCAACGAGACGCTGGCCCAGGTGCGCGAGGCCATGGGAATGGTGTACTGACGCGCCCCGTTGATACTATCTTCACGTGTGCGTAAGAGGACATGCCGTTCACTCGGCCATGTCCTCTTTTTTCATGGATGACCCAGCTCTATGAGCAGATTCTATATATCTATAAACATCGAATACGATGCGTGGCCCCCTAATAATATGCGTCCTTTATCACCCCTATATCTTGTGGTTGTCTCAAGCCGGACTCACCTGGCTATAGGTGGCCGTTTGGTGGGGCTATGCAGGGCTTTCTCAACCAGCGGCCCTGTGCGACCTCGCAGGACTTTACGTTCCCGAGGAATAGAAGTGATACAGGTGGATACAACATATAGTGGTATCAAGCCTGATAGCATTCTATAAATGGTATGCAGGTGGAGGAAAGAAAAACTACCGCCTGCAAAAGTCAAGGCTTAATCTCGACTTTTTTCCTTCCTATAGTGGGATGTGCGCTGCGACATTTGCTCCCGTCACCACCTGGGGTGCATCCGGCGGCTACCACAATATTTAGTACTTGGCATTCTGCCTAAGTTTTCGACACTATTCCTGCAACCAATGAGAAGAGATCGCCCATGAAGATCACCAAGCGTAACGGCTCAGAGGTCACCTTCGATGTCACCAAGATCATCAATGCTATAACCAAAGCCAACATCACCGTGCCCCAGGATCTTCGTTTGACCGCCGCCCAAATAGATGACGCGGCCACCGCGGTGGAGGCTGAGTGCGAGGTCTGCGGCCACACCGTCACCGTAGAAGAAGTCCAAGACATGGTCGAGGATCAGATCATGGCCAAGGGCGCCTTCTCGGTGGCTCGCAACTACATCACCTATCGTTACATCCAGAACCTCAAGCGCACCTCCAACACCACCGATGACCGCATCCTGTCGCTCATCGAGTGCAACAACGAGGACGTCAAGCAAGAGAATTCCAATAAGAATCCCACGGTCAACTCCGTCCAACGCGACTACATGGCGGGCGAGGTGTCCAAAGACCTCACCAACCGCCTGCTGTTGCCTCAGGAGATCGTCGACGCCCACAAAGAAGGCATCATCCACTTCCACGACGCAGACTACTATGCGCAGCACATGCACAACTGCGACCTGGTGAACCTGGAAGACATGCTGCAAAACGGCACCGTCATCTCTGGCACCCTCATCGAGAAGCCCCACTCCTTCTCCACCGCTTGCAACATTGCCACGCAGATCATCGCCCAGGTGGCTTCCAGCCAGTATGGCGGCCAGTCCATCTCCCTCACCCATCTGGCTCCCTTTGTAGATGTAAGCCGCAAGCGCATTCGCCGCGAGGTCGCCCAAGAGCTCGACGAGCTGGGCTTTGAGCCCACCCAAGAGCAGGTGGACCGCATTGTGGAGGAACGCCTGCTCGACGAGATTCGCCGCGGCGTGCAAACCATCCAGTATCAGGTGGTCACCCTTATGACCACCAACGGCCAGGCCCCCTTCGTGACGGTCTTCATGTACCTCAACGAGGCCCGCAACGCGCAAGAGAAACACGATCTGGCGCTGGTGATCGAGGAGACGTTGCGCCAGCGCTTCGAGGGCGTCAAGAACGAGGCCGGCGTCTGGGTGACCCCGGCCTTCCCCAAGCTCATCTACGTGCTCGAGGACGACAACATCGAGCCTGGCCAAAAGTATTACTACCTCACCCAGCTGGCTGCCAAGTGCACCGCCAAGCGCATGGTGCCCGACTACATCTCCGAGAAGATCATGCGCCAGCTCAAGCTCTCCCGCGGCGAGCAGCCGGGCGAGGGCGATGTGTACACCTGCATGGGCTGCCGCAGCTTCCTCACCCCTGACCGCTCTGGCAACGGCTACGACAACGTGGCCAATGCAGGCAACTACGAGCCGGGCAAGCCCAAGTACTACGGCCGCTTCAACCAGGGCGTGGTCACCATCAACCTGCCTGACGTAGCCCTCTCCAGCGGTGGAGATATGGATCGCTTCTGGGAGATCTTCGACGAGCGCCTGGAGCTTTGCCATCGCGCGCTGCTCTGCCGCCACAACCGCCTCAAGGGCACTGTCTCCGACGCGGCGCCAATCCTCTGGCAGTACGGCGCTTTGGCGCGCCTTCCCAAGGGAGCCACCATCGACCCCCTGCTCTATGGCGGCTACTCCACCATCTCGCTGGGCTATGCCGGCCTCTACGAGTGCGTGCGCTACATGACCGGCCATTCCCACACCGACGAGGCTGCGACCCCCTTCGCCTTGGCTGTCATGCAACACATGAACGACAAGTGCGCTCAGTGGAAAGAGGAGAGCAACATCGACTTCTCCCTCTACGGCACGCCGTTGGAGTCCACTACCTACAAGTTCGCACGCTGCCTCCAGCGCCGCTTTGGCATCATTCCCGGCATTACCGATAAGGGCTACATCACCAACAGCTATCACGTCCATGTGTCGGAGGAGATCGACGCCTTTACCAAGCTTAAGTTCGAGAGCGAGTTCCAGCGTTTGTCTCCCGGCGGCGCCATCTCCTATGTGGAGGTGCCCGATATGCAGGACAACCTGGAGGCCGTGATGAGCGTGCTGCGCTTCATCTACGACAACATCATGTATGCCGAGCTCAACACCAAGAGTGACTACTGTCAGAAGTGTGGCTACGACGGCGAGATCCAGATCGTCGAAGACGACGGCAAGCTGGTATGGGAATGCCCCCACTGCGGCAATCGCGACCAGAACACCCTCAATGTCGCCCGTCGCACCTGCGGCTACATTGGCACTCAGTTCTGGAATCAGGGCCGTACCGAAGAGATCCGCGACCGCGTGCTGCACCTCTAGGAATCCCTTGCAACCTTGAGTCGTTGACGAGGCACCCCACTCCCAAAGCGGGGGCGGGGTGCCTTTTTGAACCCTGGAGCATTCTATGAACTACGCAACCATAAAATACTGTGATATCGCCAACGGCACCGGTGTGCGTACCAGCCTCTTTGTATCAGGCTGCACCCATGCCTGCCCCGAATGCTTTAATGAAGTGGCCTGGAACTTCCACTATGGCAACACCTTTGATGAAGAGGAGCAGCAAGCCATCATTGACTCGTTGGCCCCCGGCTACATTGCCGGCTTAAGCGTGCTGGGTGGGGAGCCTATGGAGCCTGCCAACCAGCGGGCGCTGGCACCCTTCTTGAAGCGCGTGAAGCGCGTCTATCCCAAGAAGACCATCTGGGTCTATACCGGCGACATCTTCGAAGACTTGATAGACCCTCAAAGCCCCCGCCATACCGAGGCCACCTCTGACCTGCTTTCCTCCATAGACGTGCTGGTGGATGGCCCCTTTATTCAAGAGCTCAAAGACATCACTCTGCGCTTTAGGGGTTCTCAAAACCAGCGTCTTCTAGACGTGCCTGCGTCACTCAAGGCCGGCAGAGGCTGCCTTTGGGAAGACGATCCTCTCTTTGCCCAGCACTCCATGGGGCGCCAAGATACTCGGCCGCTCTCCCAGCGCTCTTAGGGTCAGCTACTTCCGCGCTATCTCGCAATGGACTTGGGGAGGCGCATGCCCTCGTAGTCCAGCTGGTCAGAGACCGCCTTCCACCGCGGATACACCGAGCTCAAAAGATCTTTGAATTCCCGCCCATGATTGGGTGCTCGCAGATGGCAAGCCTCATGCCAAAGCACCATCTCTAGCGCCGAGAGCTCATGGGTAGCCAGATCCAGGTTGAGCGAGATGCGACCTTTCTTGTAGCGGCATGATCCCCAGCGACTGGTCATGGCCCTGAAGCTTAGGGACTCGACGGTCACTCCCAGCGCGCTTTCAACCTGGAAGAGCCGCCTCGATGCAGCAGAGCTGAGCGCCGCTGAAAGCTCTGCTCGCAATAGCTTTTGTCTCAGGACGCAGGCCTCCGAGCCTTCTTGGGCGGCTGGGCCCCAAAAGATCACCTGGCCTCGCAGCTCGTCCACAGAAATCCCTGCTCCCGAGGGGTTTTCATGGCCTAGGGAGAAGGGTTTCTCGGTAGGAGGAGCGCTGCTGCGAAGGGTGGGCACAGGGGTTGGGCTCCAAACTACCGATAAGGGCTCACCCCACCACACGACCTCTTCTTGGGGCTCCAGGTGCGAGAAGGCGTGTTGAAGGCGGGGAAGCGCGGGATCGTGGCGGTCTGCGTAGTCTTGCAGCAGGTCGTTTGCGCGGCGCTCATGGGAGTAGAGAAACTCTGCCAGTGAACGCTTGGTGGCAGAGAGGGGAGCAGACAGAGATAGCGTGCGGTCGGGAAGGACACGCAGGGTGAGGTGGGAGGTATGTCGGCGGGTGATGTGCACTGGCAGGCCGTTAAGATCAAACACGTAGCTTTTGGCAGAAGGCATAGGCACGGGCTCACATTTAAGATAGTGATGAGTAAGAAGACAATTAGTATTTACTATGATGGATATTATGGTAATAGCACACAGTTAAAAAATATCTGTGAGCAAATCGCAATATTGAATAATTATAGGGAAATAACTGATCGTTGGGCTAAATTATCAGAACAAACTATCGCGATAGATTTTGAGACTACTTGGCTCAATATAGCTAAATATACATATAAGTATAGGTACTGTAGTGTGGTGTAGCAACAAAGACAATCAGTGACGAACTGGCACTTATTCAAGGGATGGGACGTTAAGTGCAGACAGAGGTTGCTAATCCAAACGCTTAAATGAGACTGAAATAGGGAAGAAAATTCATAGCTATCTATAAGATATAAAGTTGATATCTAACAGATGCGATGCATGATTCTGCAGATATATGAAGAAATAAGGAACCATCTACGGTGGCAGGTCAATGGCTACCGTCTGCCTTATCTCTTTAGTGGATTAGAGAAGATTTTGACGGGATATTCTATCTTGTTATTAGGTTCCTTTAAGGAACGTAGTGCGGGCAAGCGGCAGAAGGGCAGGCGAGCTCCATGGGCACTAAATCCACGGAACTACAGCGCTACTATGACCTGTGCGATATCTACGAGGAGCGCTTCGGCGAGCGATTCTGGATTCCCGCTGGATGCGGCATATCCATCTCGGAGGGTATCTTTGCTATCAAAAGTGTGCTAGAAGGAGATGTGTGTCGCAATGGCTATGAGGCCTTTGGCCTTGAAGTCCCCTACGCGGCAGTGCGCTGAGGCAAGGAACGCCTAGGCGCAAGGCAACCTAGACAAGTATCCGGATGACTCGGATGCCCCGGCTCCCTAGGAGCTGGGGCATTTTTTTGCAGGAGGGAAGAGGGGCGCCTAGGCGCTCTCGTCTAGGCAACGTGCAAGGATGCGCATGGCGTGGCCGTATCCCGCAAAGCCTTCGCCCATCACTGTGGCGATGCAGGCAGGGCGCACATAGCTGACTTGGCGAAAGTCTTCGCGCTCGGAAACATCCGAGATATGCACCTCGACGGCAGGGATGGCCACTGCTTTGAGGGCATCTAAAATGGCCACGGAAGTATGGGTGTAGGCGGCTGGATTGATCACGATGGCATCGTAGACGTTCAACGCATCTTGGATGACGTCTACAATGGCGCCCTCGTGGTTGCTCTGAAAGCAGCGCACCTCAGAGAAACCGGCTCTGGCGCCTTCCAAATGGCAGAGGTCTACCAGATCGCTATAGGTCTCATGTCCATAGATGTCAGGCTCGCGCACACCTAGCATGTTGAGGTTAGGGCCATTGATGACGAGCAGGCGGCGATCGGGGGCCGCAGGAGCTTCCAAATCGTTCTCAAGATTATTGAGTAAGGCGCCGGGGCCCTCCAGAAGGCGACGAAGCTCATCGAGGTCTGCATCTTCTGACGCTTCCTGGTCCCAGGTGCCCTGTTTGGCTTGAGCCTGAGAGCGGTTGGCCTTGCGCTGAGCGGCGTAGCTGGCCTTGCGGCTGGGGTTGTCGCCGCGTAGATTGCGCGCGTCCTGAGGCTGGCTGGGAAGGGTGGGAGCCATGCGCGTGATGGCCTTGGCCGCCTTGCGCACCAAGGGACGCTCGATAAGATCGCTGAACTCTGTGGCAATGGAGTCGATGATGGCAGGGCCAAAAACCACTTCGAGGCCATGGTCGTTGCGGCCTCTAAGGCCTAGCACGCCATGGAGGGTCTTGAGGCGATCTTCGTCCACCTCATCTGGATTGGCAAGCTCCAGGCGCAAGCGAGTCATGCACACCGAGGTGGACAGGATGTTGTCCTTGCCTCCGCATGCCTCAAGCACCTCCTGGGCTGTGGCTGCCGTATCCATGAGACCCTTCCTTATTGGCCTATGCCAGTACGAGTTCACTATCCTATCTAATGGAAGCGCGTTGCTTATTAAGGCATGGCGCTCTGCATAATGTTCCCATTAGGCATGATTTCTCTAACAGCAAACAATGCCACTGAATGGCACTCTTTTGAGCCTTGTACTCCATGAGTGCGCTGACAAATAGGATGAGTGGTAGCCAACTGACTTTTGGTATGCCCTTAAGCTCGCCTCAAGAAAAGGGGCAGTCCACAAATCGAAAGCGATCAATGGATTGCCCCTGAGAAATTCGCTAAACAAGTGATAGGCAGAGAAGGATGCAAAAAAGCTTGGACCTCCCCGAACGGGCATCGTGAGAGGTGGGCATAGGCCTTACAGGCCCAGCATGCCCTTGACCAAAATGGCATCTCCTTCGGCGGTGCCCGTACAGGGCACCTGAATGTCTGCCCACTGGCGATAGAGCTCCATGCGCTCGGCAGCGATGGCTTCCACCCCCTTGGAGGCCGTGAGTGGGCGGTCGTTCAAAGAGAGCTGGTCTAAAGGCCTATCCAGCATGATCACGATGCCGTTGTGACGCATGAGGTTCAGATTGGCCTCACGGCACACTATGCCTCCTCCGCAGGCCACAATGAGACCCGGCTCTTTGGCGGTGACAGCCAGCGTATGGGTCTCCTTGGTGCGAAAGGCCTTTTCGCCCTCTTGGGCGATGCATTGGCCGGGGGTCATCTCCCAATCGATCTCAAAGGCGTCGTCAAGGTCGACGAAGGGGCGATTGGCCATGCGAGCCAGGCGACGGGCGCAGCCGGTCTTGCCGCAACCAGGCATGCCGATGAAGTAGACAGAGCGTGTCTCAGCGGTGATTTGAGCCGCAATGCGGTCGATGAGCGTGAGGTCAAGCGAGGCGCCCTGCCAAATCTCGCTGGATCTAAACGCCTGGGCCACCAGCATCAGTAAGCCACCCATGGCAGGCAGCCCTAAGGCTTCAGCGTCCAGCATGAGTTGGGTTTTAGCAGGGTTGTAGACAAGGTCGAGGACGCCGAGAAGCCCGGGCATGCGAGAGAGGGTCTCTTTGGCCACTGGAGCAGCCTGGCACTCTGGATACATCCCTACCGGGGTGGTGTTTACAAGCAAACAGGCATCCTGGTGATAGGTGGCAAGACCCTCGTAGGAGTTCTGAGGCCCTCCGCTGCGGCTGATGACTGCCGGCGAAAGGCCTGCCAGGCGCAGGGCGGCCTGGATCGCTTGGCTCGCGCCTCCGCTTCCCAGGACCAATGCCTTGCGGCCTGCCAAAGGCTCTATGCCGCCTACCAGCTTGGTCTCGCAAAACCGGTGCAGCAGATAATCGAAGCCCCAAAGGTCGGTATTCTCGGCTAAAAGGGTGCCGTCGCCCAAGCGCACCAGGGTATTGGCGGCTCCCAGCTCCTCCACCAGGGGAGTGCGCTTTTGGGCGCAGGAGGCTGCCAGGCGTTTGTAGGGGATGGTGACGTTCAAGCCTTGCCAGTCGCCGTTCATAAAAAAGTCTGCAGCGTCCTCAGGGTGAGAAAAGCTAAAGAGGCCGTAGGGAGAAGAGCCTAAGGTGTTGTGGATGCGCGGGGACCAGGAGTGGGCCAGCGAGGCACCTACCAGGCCAAAGGGGGCCTGGGTTTCGGGGGCAGGGTTGCACAGGGGGCTTTCTGGGGCGCCTTGGGCGGCCTGCCTATGGTCGTCGTGCTCTGACGCCAGTTCGCGGGCCACCGCGTCGGCTGCCGGGGCGATGTCTTCCCACTTGTCCATCTAGACCACCTCGTTGTAGGAGCCCAGGTAGCGAAACTCCTCGCAGACGTCGTCCAAAGAGCCGATGAGGCGCAAGAACTCAGGGGCGGCCACCGGGCAGTCCACATCAAAATAGAAGAGGTATTCGAAGTTGCGGTCGGCGATGGGGCGGCTCTCCAGCTTCACCAGGTTGATATCCAGCGAATAGAACCGAGCCAAGACCTTGTAGAGGGCGCCGGGCTTGTCGGCAACTACCACAGAGAGCGAGGAGCGGTTGGCTCCGGGGTAGATCTCCAGGTTCTTGGAGATGCAGGCAAAGCGGGTGTAGTTGTTAGCGGTGTCTTGGACGGCGCGGCGGCAGATATCGAGGCCATAGGTCTCTGCGGCGCTGCGGCTGCCCAGGGCGGCGGTGCCGGGGTCCTCGGACTCGGCCACCAGTTTCGCGGCCACCGCGGTGTTCTCCACCATATGCACGGTGACGCCCTCGAGGCTTGCCAAGAAGTCGGCGCATTGGTCGATGGCTTGCTGGTGGGAGTAGATGTCGGTGATGCGGTCCAGCTCGACACCCTCTTTGACGAGCAGATTGTGATCGATCTTCAGGCGCACGGTGCGCACGATATGAAAGTCGTACTGGCTCATGAGGTCGTAGACTTGGTTGACGGTGCCTGCCGAGGAGTTTTCGAAGGGCAGCACGCCATAGCTGCAAAAGCCTTGCTCCACTGCGCGGAAGACCCCTTCGAAAGTGGAGAAGAAGGAGAGGTTGGCGTGCTTGAAGAGCTTGTCGGCCGCGATCTGGGAGAAGGCGCCCTCCACACCCTGGCAGGCGACGTAGGCCTGGCGGGGAAAGAGGTCGGGGGTGGTTTCGAGAGCCTCTTTAATGGAGGCCACCAGGTGTGCCTGGCTGGCGATGGAGGCAGACTGATTGGCACGGGATACCTCGAAGAGCAGGTTGAAGAGGACCGTGGCATAGTCTTTGAGCTCATCGGGGGTCTCATCAAGCACAGAAGCCAGCTTGGCCCGCTCGCGGCTGCGGTCGAGCACGGGCAGGCCGTTGGCCTGCTTGTAGGCAGCCACCTCGTCGGTGAGGGCCATGCGGTCGATAAAGAGCTTGAGGATCTCTGTGTCTACCGAGTCGATGCGGTCTCGGATGTCGGTCAAATCTGCCATAGGTCCTCCTAAAGGTGGGTGGGCGGCCAAGTGATGAGCGCGTCAAGGCATACCAGGGCGGTAACCGCCTCTACAGCCGGCACGGCGCGCGGGGCGATGCAAGGATCATGACGGCCCTTAATAATAAGGGATTGAGGGCATCCGGCTTCTAGATCCACCGAAGCCTGCTCTTGCCCTATGGAGGCGGTGGGCTTGATGGCTACCGAGAAGGTGAGGGGGGCTCCGGTGCTGATGCCTCCCAAGATGCCTCCCGCATGGTTGGTAAGGGGAGCGCACGCACCGCCTACCAGGCCATAGGGGTCGTTGTTGAGGCTGCCGCGGCTTCTGGCGGCTTCGAACCCGTCGCCAAAGGAGAGGCCCTTGACCGCGGGGATGCCAAAGAGGGCTCGGGCTAAGAGGTTCTCTAGCCCGTCGAACATGGGAGAGCCTACGCCGGCTTCAAAGCCTGTGACCGCACAGCCAATGATGCCGCCCACCGAGTCCAGGCTCGTCCGGGCGTCTTCGATGGCCCGCTGCATGGCGCGACCTGCCTCGTCGTCGATGGTGGGGAAGGGCTTGCGTGCCACAGAGGCCAGGGCTTCTGCGAGCTGCTCTTGAGAGGCGCGGGTGCCGTCCCAGGAGGGCAAGGGTTTATCGGCAATGGAGGCCACTTCTGCCAGATGGGCCCCGATGGCCACGCCGTGGGCAGCCAAAAGCTGGGCGCAGAGGCCTCCGGCAAAGCAGAGGGGCGCGGTGAGCCGGCCAGAGAAATGGCCGCCCCCTGCCACGTCTTGGTGTCCGCCATAGCGCAGCTGTGCGGTGTAGTCGGCATGTCCGGGGCGCGGGACGCGGCGCAGCTGGTCGTAATCCTGGCTGCGCGTGTTGGTGTTCTCGATGCTGCAGGCGATGGGCGCCCCGCAGGTGACGCCGTCGGGATTCAAGCCTGCGAGCACGCGAAACTCGTCGGCCTCTTTGCGGGGCGTGGACCAGGCGGCGTGCCCGGGGGCGCGACGGGCCATAAAAGCACGAAGTTCGTCGAAGTCGGGTTTGAAGCCGGCGGGAAAGCCTTCGATCACGCAGCCGATGGCCTCTGAGTGCGACTGTCCAAACACGGTGCAGCGTAGGCTGGTGCCAATGGTGGAGCT
Source organism: Olsenella sp. KGMB02461 (assembly GCF_012584445.1). GTDB lineage: Bacteria > Actinomycetota > Coriobacteriia > Coriobacteriales > Atopobiaceae > Leptogranulimonas. Next base: position 525,603 of record NZ_JABAHI010000008.1, on the reverse strand, counting down.
CATGGGCGCACCTCCAATGAGCCTCCCAGAGCCTTGTAAGACTCGAAGAAGGCAGGATAGCTTTTGGCCACGCATTGGGCGCCGCAGATGGTGACGGGCCCTGTGGCTCGGGTGGCGGCGATGGCGGCCATCATGGCGATGCGGTGGTCGTTGGCTGCATCCACCACGCCGCCAGAAAGCTCTTCCACACCACAGATCACCAGGTCGTCGCCCTCCACGCTCACCGAGGCTCCCAGCGCGCTCAGGCCTGCGCGCACGGTCTCGACGCGGTCGGACTCCTTGATGCGCAGCCGCGACAGCCCGCAGAGCCGAGTGGTGCCTGGACAAAGGGCTGCCACCGCAGCGATAGGGGGCACCAGGTCGGGGATTTGCTCCATGGAGAGGTCATGGCCTTGAGGCGCGTCTGCCTCCGCTTTGACAGAGGCGCTGTTGCGGGTGATGCGGCTGCCGAGAAGCGCCAGCGCTCCTAGGACTGCGCGATCTCCCTGGTCGGAGGTAAGGGAGAGCCCCTGGACTTCCACTTGGGAACCCAGAGCCCCTGCCGCTAGCCAGAAGGCCGCGCCGGACCAGTCGCCCTCTACCCGAAAGCGGGGCTCTGCCAGATGCGGCACGAAAGGATCTGCCTGGTAGAGGCTGTAGAGCACGCCCTCCTGCTCCAGCGAGGCGGTGAAGGCGACGTCGCTGCCAAAGGCAGCCAGCCCATCACAGGTCAGATCGATGTAGGGCACTGAGGCCACCGGCTCTTCCACCTGGATGGACACCGGCTCTTTCAAAGCGCTGGTGGCCAGCAGCAGTCCCGAGACAAACTGCGAGCTCACATTGCCCGGCAGGCTAAACGTGCCGCCGCTCATCTGCCCGGAGACGGCCACGCCTTCCGGGGTAAGCTCGCAGGTCACCCCGTGGGCCGTGAGCTGGGCGTCCAACGGGGACAGCGGCCGCTCCAAAAGGCGTGGGGCCCCTTGCAGCAACGCCCCGCCTCCTAGGGCTGCTACCAGCGGCATCATGAAGCGCAAGGTGCTCCCGCTCTCGCCGCACCAGAGCGCGGCGTCGCGGACAGGCACGGGAGCGCCGTTCTCTGCTCGAGGCAAAGGCGCTACCGAGAAGCCCTGCCCCTCATCATGGGAAATGGTTGCTCCTAGGGCGTTCAAACATCCGACGGTGGCGTCGATGTCTTGGGAGGTGGAAGTGCACCCAATGGTGGTGGGCTCATCTGCCAAGGCAGCCAAGATCAACGCACGGTGTGCCACCGATTTGCTGGAAGGCGCCTGGACGGTGCCTTTGAGAAGCCTGGGGAAAAGGGTGATATCCATAAGACGGCGTCTGGCCTCCTTTAGGAAACCGAGTGAGTAGTGGTGGGCGACAGGGACGTTGGAATCCCGGTAGACGGGGTGCCCTCAAGGCCGGCTTGGAAGAAGCGGGCATAGTCGTCCAGGTCCATGGGGTGTACCGCCACCTGTCCTAAGGCTTGAGGGATCACCACGTTCACCAGGTCGCCGTGGCGTTTTTTATCGGCAAAGGACAGCTCCAACAGCCGGGGCAGCGGGGCATCGGTGGTGGTGGGAAGCCCGTAGCTGGCCACACAAGCCTCGATTTGGGACGCCAGCTCGCCGGCGCACCAGCCGCGAGCCGCAGAAGCCCGGGCGACGCAGCAGAGGCCGGCAGCCACAGAGGAGCCGTGGCCCAGGGTGAAGTCCGAGGCCGCCTCGATGGCGTGGCCCAGGGTGTGGCCCAGGTTGAGGGTCTGGCGCAGGCCGCGCTCCTTCTCGTCTGCGGCCACCACGTCGCGTTTGATCTCCACGTTTCGCACCACGATGCGGGCCAAACGCTCCAGGTCCAGGGGCTGGGCGCTAATGGGGGAGGAGGCGACGTCTTCAAAGAGGGCGGGGTCTGCGAGAATGCCGTGCTTGATGACCTCTCCTACCGAGTCCACCAAGAGCTCTGGCGGCACGGTCTTAAGGCAGGCGATGTCTGCCACTACCAGCCAGGGCTGCCAAAAGGCTCCCATGAGGTTCTTGCCTTGGGGAAGGTCTACTGCGGTCTTGCCGCCCACAGACGAGTCCACCATGGCCAAAAGGCTGGTGGGCACCTGGACCACCGGGCATCCGCGCATGTAAAGGGCGGCAGAAAGCCCGGCCATGTCCCCCGTGACGCCACCGCCCAGCGCCACGACGCAGGTGTCGCGATCGCAGCCCGCAAGGGCCATGCCTTCCAGCAGGCGGGCCAGCGTGGCAGGGGTTTTGGAGGCCTCTCCGGCCTCAAAATTGTCCCAGGTCACCTCAAAGCCGGCCTGCTCCAATGCTCGCTGGGCAGGCTTCAGGTAGAGGGGGCCCACATGGGTGTCGGTAATGATGTGGGCGTGAGGGCAGCGGGGCAATGCCTGGCGTACGCGCTCTCCCAAGGAGTCCAAAAGACCGATGCCCACCGCCACCTCATAGGAGCGGGAGGGGGTGTTCACAGGGATGCAAGCCACGTCACTCATTGAGCGTCCGCCTTCTGTTTTTGAGCGGTGCCGGCGTCTAAGAGGGCCTCCAGCTTGGCGCGATCGCCTGCGGCCAGCACGTCTCGATACTCCTGCAAATGGGCGATGACCTCGTCTACCTCTGCCACCAGATAGTCGGCGTTCTCCAAGAAGAGCTCGGACCACATGGGGGCGTTGAGGCGGGCCACCCGTGTGAGGTCGCGCCAAGAGCCTGCCGAGAAGCCCTTCTGCTCCAGAGCCGTAGGGCTTTTGACGTAGGCGCTGCTTACCACATGGGCCAGCTGGGAGGTGTAGGCGATGATGCGGTCGTGCTCCTCGGGGGTGGTGACAGTCGCCGAGGCAAAGCCGCAGGGGGCCAAAAGGTCTCGGATGCGATGGAGCAGATCCAGCTTTTCCAGGTCTTCCAGCTCCGGCGGGCAGAGCACCAAAGGGGCCCCTTCGAAGAGCGTGGCCTTGGCATGGGCAAAGCCCGAGTATTGGGTGCCTGCCATGGGGTGCGCGCCCACAAAAGTGAGGTTATGGGAGGCTGCGATCTCTTGAGCCTCCCGGCAGAGCTTTCGCTTGGTGCCGCAGGCGTCGATAGTGATGGCCTCAGGGGAGACGAGATGGGCGTGCTCTTTGAACCAGGCCAGGGAATGGGCTGGGTAGGTGGTGAGGATGATGAGCTCGCAGGTGCCAACGATCTCGTCTGTGAGCTCGCCGTCGATGGCGTCGATGGAGGCCATCTCAAGCACATCGCGATTGCGGTTCCAGGCATAGATCTCGCCGGGGCCGCGATAGAGCGCCCGGGCAAAGGAACCGCCAATGAGGCCGAGGCCTACGATGCCGATGCGTCCTGGCTCTATCACTCGTCCTCCATGGTCACGGCCTCGCGCACCAGCTGGATGCGGCGCATGGCGTTTCTGAATTGGTGGGGCGTGAGAGCTTGGGCGCCATCTGACCAGGCTTGGGAGGGCTGGTCGTGCACTTCGATCTCCAGGCCGTCGGCGCCGGCGGCAGTGGCTGCCAGAGCCGCGGAAACCACGTAGCGGGTGTAGCCGGTGGCGTGGCTGGGGTCGCCCACCACAGGCAGGTGGGACAGATGGTGGGCTACGGCGATGGCGTTGGTGTCAAAGGTGTTGCGGGTGCGGGTCTCGAAGGTGCGGATGCCGCGCTCGCACAAGATCACGTTCTCGTTGCCGCCGGCCATGATGTACTCGGCGCTCATGAGCCACTCGTCGATGGTGGCTGCCATGCCGCGCTTGAGCAAGATGGGGCGGCGAAGCTTGCCCAGCTCTTTTAGGAGGGTGAAGTTTTGCATGTTGCGGGCGCCCACTTGCAAGACTTCGATGTTCAGGTCTTCGAATAGCTCGATGTCGCGGGCATCCATGATTTCTGAAACCACCGGCATGTCCAGCTCGTCTGCGGCCTCGCGCAGCAGGCGCAGGCCCTCGGCGCCCATGCCCTGGTTGGCATAGGGCGAGGTGCGGGGTTTGAAGGCGCCTCCGCGAAGCATGGTGGCGCCGGCTTCCTTCACCTGGCGGGCGATGGTGAACAGGCCGTCGCCCTCCACCGAGCAGGGACCCGCCATCACTTGGAAGTGGCCTCCGCCAAGGAGCACGCCGTGGCCGCAATCCACCACGGAGTCCTCCGGGTGAAACTTGCGGTTGGCCTGCTTGAAGGGCTCGGAGACGCGCGCCACCCGCTCGATGATGTCCATGGACTCCAAAAGGAAGGGGTCGATGGTGGTGGTGTCGCCGATGAGGCCCACCACGGTCTCATGGTCGCCTTGGCTCACGTTGGTAGAAAAGCCTTTGCCCTCCAGCCAGGACACAAAATGGTCCAGCTGCTCTGGCGTGGCGGACTGTTTGACTATGGCTATCATCAAAGTAGCTCCTCACGGGTCTTATCGAGCGGCCTATTGTATGGCGATGCGGCCAATTTTAAAGTTTGCGCAAGCATTCAAGAAAGCCTAACACAGCCACCTTGCGATCTTTCGTTTTGGGGACTTCTGTTGCGCCATGGAAACGCTTCTTGGCCTCTCTGTCGCGCACCTGCCGGTGCGCTCTGCTATCATGGGCTGGCACGCCGACTTAGCTCAGTGGATCAGAGCGTTCGCCTCCGGAGCGAAAGGTCATGGGTTCGAGCCCCATAGTCGGCACCAGCTCTCACACAGAGGACGGCTTCGCAGTGGGCGGCGCCGTCCTTTTTTATACAAGTAGATGCACGGCACATCTTCTGAGAGGTGTTTTGATGGACCGTCCCTTAGCAGGGCTCACCGCAGCTCAGGTGGAGGCCCAGGTAGCGCAAGGCAACGTCAACGTTGATCCATCCCCCAAGACCCGCACGGTGGGCCAGATTGTGCGCGACAACCTGTGCACTCTCTTCAACGCCGTCAACCTGCTCTTGGCGGCACTGGTCTTCACTACCGGCTCCTACCGCAACATGCTCTTCATGCTCATCGTGGCGGCCAACGCCGCCATCGGCATCTACCAAGAAGTGCGCTCTAAGCGAGCCTTGGACAAACTGGCGCTCATCGCCGCCCGCCCCGTCACGGTGATCCGAGACGGCAAAGAGGTGCAGATTCCTGTGGACGCCATCGTCTTGGGCGATCTGGTGCGCCTCTCTCATGGAGCCCAGGTGCCCGCGGACCTCAAGGTGCAAAAGGGTACCTGCTTCATGAACGAGTCGCTGCTCACCGGAGAGTCTGACGCGGTGGCCAAGGGCCCCGGCGACCTTTTGCTCTCAGGTTCCTTTGTGATCTCCGGCGCGGTGGAGGCCGCTGCGGTTGCCGTAGGGGAGAAGTCCTACGCCGGCCGCCTAGGGGCCGAGGCCAAGCAGGCCAAGCCCGTCCGCTCCGAGATCATGGCCACCCTCCGCTTCATCGTGAAACTGGGCACCTATGTGTTGGTGCCAGTGGGCCTCATCCTCTTCGCCCGCTCCTTCTTCTCCGGCGAGACCTACGACGCCTCCATCCTGTCCACCGTGGCGGCGGTGGTGGGCATGATTCCCCAGGGCCTCATCCTGCTTACCTCAACAGTGTTGGCCATAGCCACCTTCCGCCTGGCCCAGCGCCAGGTGCTCGTCCAGCAGCTCTACTGCATCGAGACCCTGGCCCGAGTGGACGTCTTGTGCCTCGACAAGACCGGCACCATCACCTCGGGCGCCATGAAGGTCACCCACCTCATCCCCCTGGCTCCGGACGCCTCTGCTGCCGAGAAACCCGCGCCCCCCTCGCCAGTGACACTCTCTGGGGCTGCGTCCTTATCGGCAGAGGACGCCCATTCCCCTTCTGAGCCAGGACTCTCTGAGGTCTTGCAGGCCTTGGCAGACGTCATGGGGGCCAATGCCCAGGATGCCAATGAGACAGCCAAGGCGGCATTGGACTATCTGGCAAAGCGCCAGGTCTCTCCTGGCAAGATTGTGAGGGAGATCCCTTTCTCAAGTCAGCGCAAATACTCGGGCTGCGTGACCGAGCACGGCGCCTTTGCCGTAGGCGCCCGCCAGTTTTTGAAGCCTGCCAACGAGGCCCAGGTAGAAGCTGCTTTGGCGCAGCTTCCCAAAGACGCCCGCAAGCTGGTGGTGTGCCGGGTGGACGGCTTCTCTGACAAAGACGAGGTCCAGGGCTCGGTGGTGGCCTTGGGAGTCATGGCGTTGGCAGACGAGATACGTGCCACTGCGCCGGAAACCCTTCGCTACTTTATGGAGCAGGGAGTCAAGCTGCTGGTGATCTCTGGCGACGATCCTGCCACCGTGGCCTCCATCGCAGGCCAAGCCGGAGTTCCGGATGCCTCTGAGTATGTGGACGCCACTACCCTTGTCTCACCGGAATCCATCGCGAAGGCGGCCAAGACCTATAGGGTCTTTGGCCGCGTGACTCCCGAGCAGAAGCGCGACTTGGTGAAGGCTTTGAAGTCTCAGGGCCATACGGTGGCCATGACCGGCGATGGTGTCAACGACGTGCTGGCCCTGCGGGAGGCCGATTGCTCGGTGGCCATGGCTTCAGGCTCTGACGCCGCGCACACAGTGGCAGAGATCGTGCTGGTAGACAATGACTTCTCCTCGATGCCCCATGTGTTGGCAGAGGGGCGCCGCTCCATCAACAACCTTCAGCGCTCCGCCTCGCTCTTCCTGGTAAAGACGGTGTTCTCCATGGCGGTGGCGGTGCTCTGCATCTTCTTCCCGCCCTATCCCTTGTTGCCCATCCAGCTCACCTTGGTCTCGGGCACCATGACAGGCATCCCCTCCTTCGTGCTGGCGCTCGAGCCCAACCGCGACCGAGTCAAAGGCCATTTCTTGGCCAACGTGCTGGCACGCTCGGTGCCTGCCTCTGCGGGCATCGCCTTAGGGTTGGCCGCCTTGGTGCTGTTGCGCGATCTTCTAGGCTTCACAGACGGCCAAGCGTTCACCATCGCCACCTGCCTGGTGGCGGTGATGGGGGCGTTGCTGGTGTGGCGCATCTCCCAGCCGCTCACGCCACTGCGCTTCGCCCTCATCGTTGTGATCTGCGGGCTTTGCGCCGCAGGCATCCTCCTCTTTGGCTGGGTCTTTGAGATCGCGCAGTTCACGGTGGTTATGTTGCTATTCCTTGCCATTGCGCTGGCTTTCGCCGTCTTTGTGTTCTGGGTCCTCTATAACCGAGGAGTAGGCATCACCGAGAATGGCTCTGGCCCCTATGTCGAGCTGGCAAAAAAGATTCAGGAGGCAGATCATGGCGTTTCATGAGACCGGCGAGTTCGAGAGTGCGGTGCGCGCCGCCCGTGTGCCTAAGACGCTCACGTCAGGAGGCCTGAGCCGCTCTTTCATCGATGTGGGGCGCATTCCCGGGGCGCTGCGTCTGCCTCATGTCCTGGTGCGCCTGCTGGAAAACGTGGTGCGCAGAGCCGCCACCGATGAGATCGCCCTTGCGCAGGCCCGCGCCATCCTCACTGCCGGCCTGGCAGGCGAGGCGGGCGACCAGGTGGACTTCATGCCTTCTCGGGTGCTCTTCCAGGACTTCACCGGCGTGCCCGTGTTTGTGGACTTCGCCGCCATGCGCGACGCCATGGCGGCTGCGGGCGGCGACCCTGCGCGCGTGAATCCCCAGATCCCCTGCGTGCTGGTGGTGGACCACTCGGTCTGTGCAGACGTTGCCGGCACCTCTGAAGCAGCCCAGGAGAACCTGGCCATCGAGGCCGCCCGCAACGCCGAGCGCTTCGCCTTTCTCAAGTGGGCAGGCGCCTCCTTTGACAACGTGGAGATCGTGCCGCCCGGCCAGGGCATCTGCCATCAGCTCAACGTGGAGCGCTTCAGCTCGGTGGTGGGCACCGACACCCTCTGGGATGGCCCGGGCGCCATGGCCTGCTTCGACACTCTGGTGGGCACAGACTCCCACACCACCACCGCCAACGGCCTGGGCGTGATGGGCTGGGGTGTAGGTGGCATCGAGGCCGAGGCCGCGGCGCTCGGCCAGCCCATCCCCATGCGCGTGCCCGCCGTTGTGGAGCTCCGCCTCACCGGCCAGCTGGCTTCAGGCGTCACCGCCATGGATCTGGCGCTCACCGTGGCCCAGCTGTTGCGCGAGGCCAAGGTCGTGGGCGCCATTGTCGAGGTCACCGGTCCCGGTGTCGAGTCTCTCTCAGTCACCCAACGCGCCTGCGTGGCCAACATGTGCCCCGAGTACGGCTCCACCGCCGTGCTGTTCCCCACCGACGAGCGCCTCTTCGACTACCTGCGCCTCACCGGCCGCGACCCCGCCCAGGTAGCCTTCGCCCACGACTACGTGGAGGCCCAGGGGCTGTTGGGCGCCCCGCAAGGCCGCGTCTACTCGCGCACCCTCACTCTCGACCTCGCCGATGTGGTCACCTGCTTGGCAGGCCCTTCTCGGCCCCACAACAGAGTGACCCCGGCAGATCTCAAGGCTCGCTTCGAATCCGCTGCCGAGAAAAATGGCCATGGCGACCTGACGGAGAAGTTCACGGCTGAGACCCCTCAGGGCACCTTTGAGCTGGGCCATGGGGCTCTGGCCATCGCCGCCATCACCAGCTGCACCACAGCTACCGACGCCGCCATGGTCATCGGCGCCGGCCTGGTGGCCAAGAAGGCCTCTGAGCTTGGGTTGGCTCCCAAGCCCTGGGTCAAGAAGGTGCTGGCTCCCGGCTCCCAGGCCACTTCGCTTCTGCTTGAGCGGGCTGGCCTGCGAGAGCCCCTGGAGTCTTTGGGCTTCTATACCTGCGGCTTTGGTTGCATGAGCTGCATCGGCAACTCGGGAGACATTCTGCCTTGCCTGCGCCAGTGGGCTTCTGAGGCCGAGCTTACCAGCGTGCTCTCGGGCAATCGCAACTTTGATGGGCGCATCTCTCCCGATGTGGCGCAAAACTATCTGGCGTCTCCCGCGTTGGTGGTGGCCTATTCGTTGGCGGGCACCATGGATGTGGATCTGGCCACGGAGCCTGTGGGCTTCTCGGCAGCAGGGGAGCCGGTGATGCTGAGCGACCTGTTGCCCTCCACGGAGGAAGTGGATCAAATCTTGTCGCAAGTGGTGGATGAGTCGCTCTACGAGGAGGGCGCTGCGCATCTGATGGAGGGCTCGGCTGCCTGGAAGCTCATCGAGGCATCGCCTTCTGCCACCTACCACTGGGATCCAAGCTCCACCTATATCCGCCGTCCTCCCTATTTTGAGATCGCCGAGGCGCAAGATGCCATTGAGCTCGATAAGGCTCGCTGCCTGGTGTCTCTGGGCGATTTTGTCACCACTGACCACATCTCTCCTGCGGGCGCCATCGCGCTTGCCTCGCCTGCGGCTGCTTATCTTGAGGCCCATGGGGTAGAGCCGGCTCAGTTCAATACCTATGGTGCGCGCCGAGGCAACCACGAAGTCATGGAGCGGGGCACCTTTGGCAACGTCAAGCTCGAGAATCGCTTGGCCGAGGGCGAGAAGGGCTGCGTGACCCGCGACTTTACCGACGGCGCCCTCAAGAGCGTCTGGGATGCCAGCCGCTCCTATGAGGAGGCGGGGATCGACCTGGTGGTGCTTGCCGGCGCCATGTATGGCAGCGGCTCCAGCCGCGACTGGGCCGCCAAAGGCCCGCTGCTCCAAGGGGTGCGTGCCGTCATCGCTGAGTCCTTCGAGCGCATCCACCGCTCAAACCTGGTGGGCATGGGCATTTTGCCGCTGGAGTTTGTGGACACCACGGTGCAGGAGCTGGGGCTGGACGGATCGGAGCTTTTCTCGGTAGCGCCCGTAGACTTCTCTTGCGGGCTGCCCAACCCCGCCATAGTCGAGGTCACTGCGCTGAACAAGGCAGGGGAGACTGCCACCTTCGCATGCCGGGTTCGTGTGGATACCCCTACCGAGGGCGCCTACATGGCCCAGGGCGGTATTCTTCCTTTTGTGCTGAAGTCTTTGAGCTAGGCCGCGGGCATTGCAACGTTGGCCCCCTCTGCCCTCAGCATTTCTTTGAGAGAAGGAGGGCAGGGGAGTCTTTTAGATGTGTGGGGCCTCGGTTATGCGCCTTGAAATCTTGGACGAAGCTCTCTATCCTTGCGAGATCTATAGCCATTGATAGGTAGGTAAGGGAGGTGCCTAAAGAGTGAAACAATGTCCTCATTGTCATGCGTTGGTGTCAGATACAGCCTGCGTCTGCCCCGCCTGCCATGCCGAGCTAGATCTCACCGCGGCGCTTCCCAGGCTTACGGGCTCCTATTGCCCCAGCTGCGGCGCGCTCATACCCGAAGGTGCAGAGACCTGCCCCAAATGCGGCATGTGGGTGGGAAAGCGGGAGCCCATGCGCGTGCCTGCCAATATCTCCCTTGCCGATCCTCTGCCAGGCGATCGTCAGGCAAGTGCGGCTCCTGCTCCCGATGAGACCAATCAGCTGCCTCGCATCGAGTCGGCCGTTCCCTCAGAGCACGACCTGCGCGACCCCTATCTGCGGGAGCGTCCCATTCGCATGCGTACCGTGATCGTGGCTGCCATCGCGTGCCTTGCCATCGTAGGCGGGGCCATCCTGCTTATCACCCACCCCTGGAACCCGGGGGCAGATCTGGGTGCAGCCACCCAGCCGGCAGACACTTCCAAGGCGGGGTTTCCCGGGGCCATCGACTCGCTCACCGGCCAAGACACCAAAGGGTCGACAGGGGAGGTCAAAAGCGGCGACGAGACCTCGCATGACATTCTGCAAGAGGCCTATGAGAACCTAGGCGCCTACGCAAAGCAGCTCGACGATTCGGTGACAACCCTGGAATCCAGGGGTTTCTCGGGCACTTCTGAGGAGCGTTCCGAAGGCTTTTCCAATGCTTCTACTTTGGGCGTCGAGATCTCCAACACCATCAATAAGATCCAAGAGGTGGACACTACCTCTGGCTCCTATCAAGATTCCAAAGACGAGCTTTTGCAGATGGCCAACTGGCTGCGCAACCGTTCGGATGCGGTGACGGCTGCCTGGAAGCAGGCGGCTCAGAGCGAGAACCCGCAGTCGGTGCGCGAACAGGCCTTGAGCTCCATTCGTGGTGAGGCTGCTTCCTGGAGCACGATGTTTGAGAGCGCCTACGCCAATTTCTCGCTGCCGGAACCTGCGGCTCAGGCCAACTCCTAACATATTTAGGCTTTGTGGTGGACTCCCTCGGGTAATGCCATTCCTGTGAACCCCATCCTCGCTTGGTAAAATCTCACAGAGACTGCCTTGAGGAGTTGATTTCTATGTCGCTATACCAGCCTGCCTATACGCCTGCGGGCGATGAAGTAGCTACCTTCACCACCAATAAGGGCGCCATCGTAGTCGAGCTCGACGGCCAGGGTGCACCTGTGCATGTGGGTAACTTTGCCGAGCTTGCCAACAGCGGTTTTTACGATGATGTGAAGTTTCATCGCTATGTTCCTGGTTTTGTGATTCAGGGTGGTGACCCCAACACTCGCGAGATGGATCCTTCAGATGTGGCCGCTGGCCGTCCTGGTCCAGATGGCATGCCTGGCACTGGCGGTCCCGGCTATTGCATCGTGCATGAATATGATCGCAACCCCCGCAACAGCCATGAGGACGGCGCGTTGGCCATGGCGCGCTCGGCCATGCCAGACTCTGCGGGTTCCCAGTTCTATTTTTGCCTGGGTCCCCAGCATGGCTTGGACAGCGGGTATACAGTCTTTGGCCAAACCATCGAAGGCAAAGATACCATCGGCGCCTTGCGTGCGGGTGACATCATCGAGTCAGTACGGGTAACCCATGGCATCTCGGGCGAGCCTGTGCTCTAACCACCAAATGTAGCGAGAACTATCCCAGAGGAGATTAGAGTGGATCAGCAAGCCTATCAAGCAGGACGCACCGCCTATATGAATGGCGACTATGCCATGGCGGTCACCATGCTTTCGGCAGCTAAAAACCCCGGCGAGATCTATGGCGCCGCAGACCATATGCGCGGCAACGCCTTGATGAAGCTGGGTCGCTACGAGGAGGCTGCTGAGGCTTATGCCTCCGCCTTGGAGGACCATTCCTACGGCAAGGCCGGCGCCCTCAACACTAACCGCGGCCGTGCCTTGGCTGCTGCAGGTCAGGATGGCGCTGCCATCGCAGCCCTCACCGCTGCCATGGCAGACTCTTCCTACGCGAACCAGTACAAGACCAAGATCGCCCTGGGCAAGATCTACGAGCGCCAAGGGCAGATGCGCGAAGCCGGTGCAGCCTATCGTGCTGCCGCCATCGACGAGAACAATCCGGATCCCGCAGTGGCGCTGCTCTCCTTGGGCCGTTGCTTTATGGAGCTGGGGCGCCCGGTAGATGCCGTGGAAGCCTATCGCACCGCCCTGGATTTCTCTGCTCCGCAAACCTCCCAGGCTCAGATCTATGCGCTTCTGGGCGAGGCCTTTGTAGCCGCGAGCCGCATGCAAGAGGCATTGGATGCTTTCAACCATGCTACTCAGGACGGCTCCTATAACCTCACTCCTGCCCAGCGCGCTTCTTATACGGCGGCCCAAAATGCAGTGGCTGCCCTTACGGGGCAGCGCGGCGGCGAGACTGATGCCATGCTGGCCGCAGCCGGCTATGGCGGCAGCGGCGCCATCGACCCCTTGGATCCTCTGGGCAAGTCTGGCGAGTTCATTCCTTCACCTGAAGATACCGGTTTCTTTGAGGTCTCCGAACAAGACTTGGTGGCTGCCGAGAAGAAGCAGGCCGAGCAGTCCCGCAAAAAGAAGCACACGGGTCTCAAGGTGGCCATCATCATCTTGGTCGTGTTGGCAGTTGTGGGTGGCGGCCTGGGCTTTGCCTATTGGAGGGGCTATGGCTGGCCTATGGCAGAAGACACGGTGAACGAGCTGTTCTATGCCAAGACCGACGGCACTGATGCCGCCGCCTACTTGGCCCCTTCGCTCTCTGACGATCAAAAGAAGTCCATCGAGGCTATCCTGCCCAGCAATGCCCAGCTCAAGATCGATGGCATTGACCGCTCCACCAACTCCACCACGGTGGCCTGCACTGCCACACTGCCCGAAGGCGGCTCTCAGGCCTACACCATCACGCTGGTGCGCGACGGTTTGGGCTGGAAGGTCTCCGACGTGCAGCTATCCTTTGATTCTCAGTCCTCTGCGACTTCCGGTACCACCACTACTACGGGCACGGTGTCCACTGGCTCTGATGCATCCAGCGACACTGGCTCCACAGGCACCAGCGACACCTCCACCGCTGGATCCAACGCTGCGACACCCACGAACTAGCAGGTAGCTTATCAGGCGCTTATCTGGCACGCAGCAAGCTACCTCATCCACGTTGTAACTTCCTATTAGGATCTCTTCCTAATGCATGTTCCCAAGGGATTGGTGCTATGTCGATTCTCGACAACATCTTCGGCGAATACGGTGGCGATCTCGCCATAGACTTGGGTACTGCCAACACGTTGGTGGCAGTACGCGGCGAAGGCATCGTGCTCAATGAGCCTTCTGTGGTCGCCATCGATCGCAATGAGGAGCGCGTGCTTGCCGTTGGCGTAGACGCCAAGCGCATGGTGGGACGTACTCCCGGCTCCATCACCGCTATCCGCCCACTCAAAGACGGCGTCATTGCAGACTTCGATGTCACAGAGGTCATGCTTCGCTATTTCATCGAGAAGGCCCGGGAGCGCCGCTACCCTTGGTCCCCTAGGCCGCGCGTGGTGGTTTGCGTTCCTTCGGGCGTCACTTCGGTGGAGAAGCGTGCCGTGTTCGAGGCCACCATTCAGGCAGGGGCTCGTCAGGCCTACCTCATCGAAGAGCCAATGGCAGCCGCCATTGGCGCAGACCTGCCTATCGAAGACCCCACCGGATCCATGGTGGTGGACATTGGCGGCGGCACTACCGAGGTGGCTGTCATCGCCATGGGCGGCATCGTGGTGTCCCAATCCATCCGCACTGCCGGTGACGAGTTTGATCAGACCATCCTCGAGCACGTGCGCAATGCCTATAACCTTTCCATTGGCGAACGCACTGCAGAAGACATCAAGATCAAGGTGGGCTCTGCAGCGCCTCTTAAAGAAGAACTCGACGTCGAGGTCAATGGCCGCGACGTGATGAACGGCCTGCCCAAGACCGTGCGTATCGAGTCTGAGGAGATCCGCCGTGCGCTCAACCGTCCGCTCGATGAGGTTACCAAGGCAGTGAAAGACGCATTGGATGTAACCCCGCCAGACCTTGCCAGTGACTTGATGTATTACGGCATTATGCTCACCGGTGGCGGCGGCATGCTGCGCGGTCTCGACCAGCGCCTGCGCGAAGAGACCGGTGTGCCGGTAAACGTGAGCCCTACCGCCCTGGAAAACGTGGTTAACGGCTGCGCCAAGGTCCTCGAGGCCAACGCATTGTCCGGCGGCTTTGTGCAAAGCTCGGCTCAGTAGGCGGCAGCATGGCTTCTAGAATGCCCCAGGCTCCCGGCGCAAAGCGGGAGCCTTCATCGCCTGTGCGCCTAGTGGCCGCGCTTCTCGGCATTTCACTGGTGCTTTTCACGCTTTCGGTGCGAGAAGGCGGCACTGGGCCTATCTCTACCGTGGAGGGAGCGGTGCAAGTGGTATGCACGCCCTTGCGCTATATGGGAGCAGTCATTTGCTCGCCCTTCACCGGCCTCTCTAACCTGGGCGCCAACCTTACGGCAGACTCAGAGACGCTCTCTGAGCTCAAAGCTCAAAACGAGAAGCTGCTGGCAGAGAATGCCCAGCTCAAAGAGTCGGCACAGGCGGCCAGTAGGCTGGAGGGCCTGTTGGAGCTCCAGGACAACTACAACCTCAAGTCCACCGGCGCCAGGGTCATCTCGGGCTCGCTAGATTCCCTTAGCTCCACCATCACCATAGACAAGGGGTCTTTGCAAGGCATCGCGGTGGGCATGCCTGTGACAGATTCCATGGGCGTCATAGGGCAAGTGTCGGCGGTGGGCCCCACCTCTTCGCAAGTGCGCCTGATCACCGACGATCGTTCCTCGGTTTCGGCCATGGTGCAAGAGAGCCGTGCCCAAGGGCAGGCGCAGGGCCAGGGGACCGACATGCTCCAGCTCAATCTGGTGCGCGCCGACCAATCGGTGTCGGTCGGCGACCTGGTGGTCACCAGCGGCCTTGACGGCGTCTTTCCCAAAGGACTGCTTATAGGCACCGTCACCTCTGCCGACAAGCCTTCTGGCGCCCTGTACTACAGCATCTTGGTAAAACCGGCGGCCTCGGTGTCCAACCTTGAGGAAGTGCTGGTCATCACCTCTCTGACTGACGACCAGACGGCCTCTGCCAGCGATGTGGCCGCCGCCGACGCCCAAGAGGCCGGGAGGGCCCCGGCACAAAGCAACGCCCCTGCCTCTGCTGGAGGCTCAACCCCTGCTGCAGGGGCTTCTCAAGAGGGCGCCCAGAGTGCAGCTCAAGCTCAAGGCGGAACGTCTGGCGAGGGAAAAGATGGCGCTCACCCGAGCTCCGGTGGATCGCAGACCCAAGGTTAGGAGGGATCATGATCGTCAACGACGCCAATGCGCGTCGCAAGGTGGCGCTTATCGCTTTTGCCATCTGCGCGGCGTGCCAAGTGATCTTGGCCCCCAACCTGCCGCTCGCCAATGGGCGCCCCAACTTCATGCTCATCTTTGCCGGCTCCATGGCTCTCTGCTACGGAGGCACGTTCGGCATTCTGGCCTCCTTTGGAGCGGGGCTCTTCTTTGACATCGTGAGCTCGGGCCCCGTGGGCCTGATGGCCTTTTTGCTCACGCTGATGGCGGCCGTCATTGGCCGAGAAGACCGCAACGTCATAGCTGACGCCACCCCTCAGGCCCTACGCATCTTCTGCTTGGCGGCGCCTGCGGTGGAACTGGCCGCTCAGCTGGTGCTCATGGCCATTGGGCAGGGCGGCGCGCTCTTGGATACGCTGGGCCTCCGCTGGCTTCCGGCCTCGGTGCTCGACATGGTTTTCTTTCTGCCCTTTTTGCTGTTCTTGTCCCGCACCGGCTCGCGCTCGCCTCAACTCGGGAAAAAGAAGACAGGCGGCCTTAAGCGCAGCAAGATTTCTACCCGGGGTCTTTAGGGACGTAGAGCCCGCACCCCTCAAGGGATTGGTTTATGGAGCTCGGTACTCTTACTATTGTCATTATTGCCATCATCGCCCTGGCAGCCATTGTGGCGGTACTTGTGGTGGTGTCTGCTAAAAACGGCCGTTTCAAGGTAGACATCGGTGGCCAGACCCCGCGTGCTGCCGGCGGGAACGACACTTCCTCGGAAACCGGTTTCAAAGGCCGCATCGCTGGATTGGGTTTGGCGGCTGGAGGCGTGCTCGCCGTGCTGGCGGGGCGCATCTGGGCCATGCAGCTCATGAGCGGCGACGAGTATGTGAAACAAGCCGAGAATAACCGCACCCGCACGGTGACCACCGCTGCCCCTCGCGGCCGCATTCTGGATCGCAACGGCAATGAGCTGGTGACCAATCGCCCTTCGCTCACCGTGGTGGCCCAGGCAGATGTGGCCGATGAAGAGCGGGAGATCGTGCTTCTGGGCGATCTTTTGGGCATGCCGGCCATGGCGGTGAAGCGCAAGATCCAAGACACCACCGAAGGTGCCCAAAGCGCACGCACGGTGGCGGTGGACGTGCCCCGTCGCGTGGTGGCCTATCTGGAGGCGCATCCAGACCTGTTCCCTGGGGTCACCGTGCAGCAGCGCACTCAGCGCTATTACCCCTACGGCACGGTGGCGGCCCATGTGCTGGGCTACACCGGCACTGTAAGCCCGGATCAACTAAAAGCTCCCGATGATGACGAGGGGGCCATTCAGTACGAGTCGGGCGACATTACCGGCCAGGCAGGCGTCGAGTATCAATACGAGTCTGTGCTGCAGGGCATCCGCGGCGAGCAACAGGTCTTTGTGGACGCCAATGGCGATGTCACCGGTTATGCCACCTCGGTGCCTGCCACTGCAGGCTCAGATGTTGAGCTGACTATCGACATAAACATTCAAAAGGCGGCCGAGGAAGGCTTGCTCCATGCCATCGACAAGGCCCATGCTCTGAACAACAAGGCTACGGCAGGCTCCGTGGTGGTGCTAGATGCCACCAACGGCGACGTGCTGGCCATGGCCAGCTATCCGGAGTTCGACCCCTCCATCTTTGTGGGCGGCATCTCCAATGACGATTGGCAGGCCCTCTCTGACGAGGCTTCCGGCTATCCTCTTATGGACCGCGCAGTTACCGGCACCTACGCCTCTGCCTCGACCATCAAACCGCTCTCTGCTCTTGCAGCGCTCAATGCAGGGGTGGCCTCAGAAGGGTCTACCTATGACTGCACGGGCTTTTGGACGGGCTTCGGCGAAGCCTACGGCCAGTATTGCTGGGATCACAATGGCCATGGGATCATGGACGTGCGAAACGGCATCGTGTTCTCCTGCGACACCGTGTTTTACGAGATAGGCAAAGCCTTCTTCGAGTCAGATGACAAAGAGGGCCTTCAGAAGACCTACAGCCGTTGGGGTTTGGGAGAAGGCACCGGCATCGACCTTCCAGGCGAAGCCGTAGGCCGCGTGCCTACGGCTCAGTGGAAGCAGGACTACTTCAAAGACTACTCCGCCGAGGATCGCGCTTGGCGAGGCGGCGACACCACCAACCTGGCTATCGGTCAAGGCGACATCTTGGTGACCCCGCTGCAGATGGCCTGCGTCTATATGGGCATCGCCAATGGAGGCACCATGTGGACCCCCCATGTGCTCAAAGCGGTGGGTTCCAAAGAAGGCAACGGCACCTTGGTGGACTACCAGCCTTCCAAACTCCGTGAGGTGGAGGAGGACGCAGAGTATCTTGCCTACGTGCAAAGCGCCCTGGAAGGCGTGATCTACGAAGAGGACCCAGCGGTCACTGCGCACTTCTCCAACCTGCCGGTAAGGGTTGCCGGCAAGACCGGCACGGGCGAGAAAGCCGGCAAAGACCCTACCGCCTGGTTCTGCGCCTATGCTCCGGCTGACGATCCCAAGTATGTTATCTGTGCCGTCATAGAAGAGGGCGGCTTTGGCTCTACCAGCGCCATGTATGCCGTGCGTGACACTTTGGGCGCCATCTATAACAGTCCCGACGATGCCACAGTGACTTCGTCGGCCAGCGTGAGGTAGGGGAGGCGAGCTTATGGCTTCAGTGCGGCAAAAAAAGACGCCGCGTCACGGCACCGGCGTTCAAGACCCTGGTTTTTCAGAGATGGTCTCCAGCCTCTTTGGCGGCGAGGCGGGCAAGCGTCCTGGAGGCGCCAAAGCCCGTATGCCTCGAGCCAAGGGGGTCCTTTCAGAAATTTATCGCCCAGCGCTCTTTAGCTCGTTGGCCTTGGTGGCCTATGGCCTGTTGGTGGTATGGTCTGCCTCCCTCACCATCGCAGAGGCATCTTTGCCTCGCCAGCTGGTGGGTGTCGCGCTGGGCCTTGTGGCAGCTGTCGTCATCTGGCACTACGACTATCGCAATCTGGCCAATTACACTACTGCGCTGCTCATAGCAGACGTCATTTTGTTCATCCTGCCCATGGTCCCAGGCTTGAGCTACTCGGCCAAAGGCATGGCCGGCTGGATCCAGATACCCGGCATTGGCTTGCGCTTCCAGCCCTCGGAGCTCATGAAGCTGATCACCATCTTCCTCATCGCTTCTGTGGCGGCCCAGTACAACGGCAAGATCAAAGCATTCTCTGACTACTGCAAGCTTTGCGGCACGCTGCTCATCCCCTTTCTCTTGCTGCTCACTCAGGATTTGGGCACTTCTCTAATCGTGTTGGTGGCAGGAGCCTCCATCATCATCTGTGCGGGGGCCAAAAAAGAATGGGTGATCCCCACCATCATCCTCATTGTGGCAGTGGCGGCACTGGTGATCTTCTGCTCGCTTACCCCGGGGCTCCCAAATATCCTCAAGGAGTATCAGCTCAAGCGCCTCATCGTCTTCGTGGACCCCTCGGTGGACCCTTCGGGCGATGGCTACAACCTCCAGCAGGCAAAGATCGCCGTAGGTTCCGGCGGCTTTTTAGGCAAAGGCATAGGCCATGCCTCTCAGGCAGGGCAGGGTTTTCTGCCTGAGGCCCATACCGACTTTGTCTTTGCCCTTCTGGCAGAGGAGTTTGGTTTTGTGGGCGCCATGGTATTGTTAGGTCTCTTTGGCTGGCTCATGTTCTCGGTAGTGCGCCTGGCCCAAACCATCGAGCTGCCCTTCGGCAAGCTCGTGTTGGTGGGCGTGGTGGCCATGTGGGCTTTCCAGCTGCTGGAAAATGTGGGCATGTGCCTAGGGATAATGCCCATCACCGGCATTCCTTTGCCCTTTATCAGCTACGGTGCCTCCTCCATGGTGGTGCAGCTCTCAGCAGTAGGAATGGTGCAGTCAGTCTACCGCCATCGTACCAAGGCAGCCTAGGTGGGTATTGGCAACCGGCTGCGCTATGATTCATAGATTCCGGCCCGTTTTCTAGGACGGTTGACGTCTGAAGGAGTTGTCTATGGCCTCTCGTGGCATGTCGTTCGACAGGATTAAAGAGGTGTTTGATGCCGGCAAGCAGGCTGAGGCAGCCCGCAAAGAAGCCGTGCGCATCGCCGTGGAGCTCTCGCCCGGCGCTCCTGATTCGTTGGTCTTCGCCCTAAAAGACGCGCTGGTTCCCCAGACGGCTCAGGCTATGATCCATGTGGGCGCGCTGGCTCCAAACGAGGCCATCCTAGTGAACCCCGAGGCTGATCTTTGCATCATCCTCTGTGGCTCTGAAACCTCCCTCACTAGGGCCTGCGCCAGGGGTTGGGCCAAGGCGGGCGTCCCTGTGTGCCTTCTGGCAGAGAGCTCGCTGGACGTCCCAGAGACCGGCATTTCGGCTGGCGTTGAGCCTGCCTGCGCTGTTGCCACAGACCCCAATCGCGCGCTGGCATTGCTGTCCCAATGGATGGTAAGGGCTACCGAGAAGGGCCCCTCCCTAGCCATGGCATTTCCCTTTTGCAGAAAGGCCCAGGCAAACTCCGACATCCTCTCCTGCGCCGCTGCCAATGCTGGAGTGGGCGCGGTGGACTTTATCAAGGGCGCGGACTTTCCGGTAATGTGCGCCACTGAGTCTTCGATGGCGCTGCGCATCGCTGCGCTTTACGGCTATGCCCCTGGTCTGGCACGCACCCCAGAGATCGCCTGCGTGGTGGTAGGGGGCCTGCTCATGCGTTCGGTGGCGCGCGTTGCCACCCATAGCTTCCCCAAGATCTCCTGGGCCCTCAAAGGCTTCATTGGTTGGGGAGGCACTTACCTCACAGGCCAGCTGCTTTTGGCGCGCTATGAGGCAGGTGAGGCCTTTGACGAGAAGCTGGCCTGGGGTTTGGAGCGCCTTAAAGAGGCGGCCTATGAGATGGGCCAGCGTGCGCGCACTCTTACCGGCTCGCTGGTGGAGGTCGAGCCTGGCGCCCTTTATTCTGACGGGTCGCAGGGGTCTTCTTTGGCCCGCTTCACAGATGTGATCGATGTGGTGGCGGCTCCCGAGCCTACCCAATGGTTTGAGATTGGACAGGAAGGCAACGCCTAATGCGTCTCCCCAAAACCAACAGCTTTGCCCAGATCGAGCCTTTGCTAGAGCATGTGAGCAAGCCTGCTCGCTACCTTGGCCACGAATGGGGTCTCGAAGAGATAGAGCCAGAGGCCTTCTCTCTGTGCATGGTGTTTCCCGACGTCTATGAGATCGGCTTGCCAAATCTTGGCGTGGCCATTCTCTATAGGGCGGTGAACTCGGTTCCCGGCCTCGCCTGCGAGCGCTGCTACCTGCCTTGGCCTGACATGGCAGACCTCATGCGTGAGCATGACGTGCCCCTTATGTCTTTGGAGAACGCCTACCCGGTAGCTTCCTTCGACGTGGTGGGCTTCTCCGTTGCCCATGAGCTGGCAGGCACCAACGTGATGGAAGCCCTGGACCTCGCCCACATCCCTATTCTGGCCTCCCATCGAGCGCAGGACGCCCCCATCATCATTGCGGGCGGTCCCGGCATCTGGAATGCCGAGCCTCTGGCGCCTATGATCGACGCCTTCCTCCTTGGGGAGGGCGAGGAGTCTATTGTCGAGGTGACCAAGAAGGTAAAGGCTGGCCGCGAGGCCGGTCTTTCTCGGCAAGAGATCATTGCAAGCTTGAAAGACGTGCCAGGCACCTATGTGCCTTCGCTCTATGACTATCGTTATGACGGGGCGGGTACGAGGTTTGGCTATGCGGTTCCCAAGGAGGGTTCTGGCGCTCCCGAGGTGGTCTATAAGCGTGTGGCCAATGATTTTGCGGCCAGCGACGCCACCTGCGGAGCCATTGTGCCGGCTATGGAGACGGTGCAAGACAAGCTCTCGGTAGAGGTGCTGCGGGGCTGCGCTCGTGGCTGTCGCTTTTGCCAGGCGGGCATCACCTACCGGCCGGTGAGGGAGCGCTCGGCAGACAGCGTTGTGGCGGCTTGCGTAGAGGGGCTTCAAAAGACCGGGTATGAAGAGGTTTCGCTCATGAGCCTCTCAACTACCGACCATTCCCAGTGCGCTCAGATTCTCCACCGCTTGAATCAGCGGCTTGCCGGCGAGGGCGTGCGTGTATCCATTCCCTCCCAGCGCCTGGATTCCTTTGGCGTGGAGATGGCCTTGGAGGTGGCCGGCGCCAAGCGCGGAGGACTCACCTTCGCTCCCGAGGCCGGAAGCCAGCGGCTCCGCGACATAATCAATAAGAACGTCACCCAAGAAGACTTGGAGCGGGCTGCCACCAACGCCTTCGAGAATGGCTGGCAGCGCATGAAGCTCTACTTCATGATGGGCCTTCCCGGCGAGACCGACGAGGATATCGTGGCCATCGCCCAGCTGGCCCAAAGGGTGATAGACATTGGCCGCGAGATCCTTCCCAAGGGAAGGCGCGGCGGCTTGGGCGTCACCATCTCGGTGGGCGTCTTCGTGCCCAAAGCCCACACGCCCTTCCAGTGGGTGGGTCAGCTCTCCCAGGCCGAGGTCAAAAGGCGCCAGCAGTTGTTGCTCTCCTCGGTCCTGGACCGTGCCATCAAGGTCAATACCTTCGACTCGGATGCGGCGGTGTTGGAGTCGGCCCTCTCAAAGATGGGTCGCGAGGGCTTCGATCTCATCTACAGCGCGTGGAAGAGGGGCTGCCGCTTCGATGCCTGGAGCGACCAGTTTGACTTTGAAGCCTGGTGTGCGGCGGCTTCTGCCTGCGGCTTCGACCTCGACGAGATCGCACAGACTGAGCTTTCTTTAGACGCGCGGCTGCCCTGGGACCACACCAGCCCCGGCGAGGCCAAGGGCTTCCTCAAGCGCGAATGGCGTCGGGCGCTGGAGGGCAAAACCACCCAGGATTGCACTCGCGACAGCTGCGCTGGGTGCGGCGTGTGCCCCACTTTGAAGGTAGGCAACTCACTGGCACAGGAGCGTTGATGGAAGAGCCCACTCGTTTTGTCCTGCGTGTCAACTATAAAAAGACCGGTCGCCTGCGCCATCTGGGCCACCTCGACCTTCTGAGGGCACTGGAGCGCTCCATTCGTCGGGCGTCGCTGCCGTTCTGCCTTACTCGGGGCTATTCGCCTCGCATGAAGTGTGCTTATTCGGCGGCGCTGCCGGTAGGGGCGGCTTCGGAGCACGAGTATTTCGACCTCTCCCTCTCCAGCTACCTGGAGCCCGAGGAGGCCCTGGCCAGGCTTCAGCGCTCCACCCCCCAGGACCTGGCACCCATCGCGGCTGCCTACGTGGACCCCCGCTCCCCGGCGCTGGGCGCCTGGCTCAATCGCAGCCTATGGCAGCTTGATCTGGCTACCCAGGCTCCTGCCCGCGCCCTTGCAGAGGCTCTCGCTGCCCTGGCCGAGAAGGGACAGCTTGCCTACCTGCGAGGTCGCAAGGAGAAGAAAGTAGACCTGACGTCCACTCTGGTAAGTTGGACGGTGGAGCCTTGGCAGCCTGGTTGGCTGAGAGCGGCGGTAGGCACCCGCTCCTCCAATGAGGGGGCATTGCGTCCTGAGGTGCTGGTGCGTGCTGCCTTCGACGATGCGGCGTTGGCCGGCAAGACTCTCGAAGCCTGCCACGTAGAGCGTTTAGGCCAATGGCATGAAGAAAAAGACGGCAGCCTTGTGAAAGCTCTGTGAGAGCCAGATTCCGGGCTAGAATGGTCCAGATAGACAAGTAGGAGACTGCCTGTGGGAAAGTCCTGTGAAACCGGAGTAATCCTTGCCGGTTTCATTGACTGTGCCCCCGTTCGGTCCTATTATGGTCAACTGTTGCACTCACCTCGCAATGAAGGGTTCGATCACATGTACGCAATCGTTTCCACTGGCGGCAAGCAGTATAAGGTTGCCAAGGGCGACGTCATCGACGTCGAGAAGCTCGACGCGCAGCCTGGCGACCAGGTCTCCCTGGACGTCCTCCTGCTCGCTGATGGCTCCACCACCACCTCTGACCCTGAGGCCCTGGCCTCCGAGAAGGTCGTTGCCAAGGTGGTAGACCAGCACAAGGCCCCCAAGGTCACTGTGTTCAAGTTCCACAAGCGCAAGCGCTATCAGCGCACTCGCGGTCATCGTCAGCAGCTCACCACCCTCGAGATCGTCGAGGTCCCCGGTGACGTCGAGGCTCCGGTTTCCGCCTCCACAGCAGAGTAACTTTGAGAACCCTCACCAGATAGGCAGGTAGCACCATGGCACATAAGAAAGGTCTCGGTTCTTCCCGTAACGGCCGCGACTCCAACGCCCAGCGTCTGGGCACCAAGATCTTTGGCGGCCAGTCCATCAAGACCGGCCAGATCATCGTCCGTCAGCGTGGCACCCACATCCACCCCGGTGAGAACGTGGGCATTGGCCGCGATGACACTCTCTTCGCTCTCAAAGACGGCGTGGTAGAGTTCACCCAGGGCGACAAGCACAAGGTGCACGTGCGCCCCGTCGAGGCCTAAGGCCTCGGATCTTCAATCCAGCACGCATCCGGGACCTCCGCACGCACGGGGGTCTTTTTTTATTCCTGTTCAGGCTCGCCGCTTGAGGATGGCTAGAGCGGGTAGAGACCTTTAGCTCCCGGTCTTTTGGAGGGCCTCATGCCTCAATTTACCGATGTTTCTCGAATCAACGTCTGCGGCGGCAACGGCGGTGCCGGCTGCATGAGCTTCCGTCGTGAAGCCCACGTGCCCAAGGGCGGTCCCGACGGCGGCGACGGCGGCGACGGCGGCGACGTCATCCTCGTGGCCGACCCTCAGCTCTCCTCGCTCATCGATTATCGCTACAAGCATCACTTTCGGGCTATCCGCGGCACCCATGGCCAAGGCGCGCGCAAGCATGGCGCCAATGGCGACGACCTCTTCTTGCGAGTTCCCCTGGGTACCCAGGTGCGCGAGCTCGACCCTGAGACCATGGAGCCCCTCTATGAGATCGCAGACCTCACCCAGCCTGGCGATAGGGTGGTAGTGGCCCCGGGCGGCAAGGGTGGTCGGGGCAACATCCATTTTGTGACCTCGGTGCGCCGTGCACCTGCGTTTGCCGAGAAGGGCGAGCCTGCCAGGGACCATTGGATCGAGCTGGAAATGAAGCTCATGGCCGATGCCGCGCTGGTGGGCATGCCTTCCGTGGGCAAGAGCTCCCTCATTGCGCATATGAGCGCTGCTCGCCCCAAAATCGCCGACTATCCCTTTACCACCCTCGTGCCCAATCTGGGCGTGGTGTCGGTAGGGGACGACTCCTTCGTGGTGGCAGACGTCCCTGGACTGATTGAAGGCGCCAGCCAAGGCAAGGGTTTGGGCCATGAGTTCTTGCGCCATATCGAGCGCACCGCCCTTATCCTTCACGTGGTGGACGTCACTGGCGGCTTTGAGGGCCGCGATCCTGTGGAGGACTACGAGATCATCAACGGCGAGCTGGCAGCCCATGGCCCCGAGCTGGCAGATCGCCCCATGATTGTGGTGGCCAACAAGGTGGATATGCCCAATACCTCAGAGGCAGTGGCTCGCCTACGCGAGCGCGCCCTGGCAGACGGCCACGAGTTCTATGCGGTGTCAGCAGTGACTGGCGCCGGCATTCGCGAGCTCGAGCATGGGGCTGCCCGTCAGGTGCGCGAGTTGCGCTCCGCCATTGTGGGAGCGCCTGAGCCTCGCAGCTTCACCCCTATCTGGGAAGAGCGTCGCCAAAAGCACGATCGCCAAATCCGCATCACCAATTTGGGCGGTGGTGTATGGCGAGCTTCGGGCACCAACCTGGAGCGCATGGTGGTGCAAACCGACTGGGACAACGAGGAGGCGGTGACCTACCTGCAGCATCGTTTTGGCCGCATGGGTTTCGACGACCTACTGGCCAAGGCCGGCGTCAAGGGAGGCGACGAGGTGCGCGTCCTCGATTACGCCTTCGAATACGAGGGCGCCCCAGAGGACGATGAAGAAACGGCTTCAGAGGACGAGGCTGAGGCTCTGTGTTTTGAGGTCGACGACTCAGAGCAGGAGGCGTAATGAAGGCTCCCGACCAGCTCGATCATGTCATAGTGGCCAAGGTGGGCTCCTCGACCTTGGTAAACGGTCAGGGCGCCATAGACCAAGACTATCTGTCTAGCCTAGTGGACCAGCTGGCAGAGCTTGCGCGGCGGGGGTACCGGCCGGTGCTTGTGAGCTCCGGAGCCGTGGCCGTAGGCATGGAGCGCTTGGGCATCGCTTCTCGGCCGCAAGAGATCCCGGCTCTTCAAGCCTGCGCTTCTGCGGGCCAGGCAGCGCTTACCGAGGTCTATGCAGAAAAGCTTGCACAACAGGGCATCCCCTGCGGGCAGGTGCTGCTTACTCGACGCGATGTGACCGACCGCCGCGGTTATCTCAATGCTCGCAACACCTTTGATTATTTGCTTACTTTGGGCGCCATTCCCGTGGTGAACGAGAACGACACCGTGGCAGCCTACGAGTTTGTCTTTGGCGACAATGACATGTTGGGAGCCATCGTGGCGTCGCTGGTAAACGCAGAGCGCTATGTGATCCTCTCAGACATCGATGGGCTCTACGATGCCAATCCTCAGACCCATCCAGAGGCGAGGCTTGTAGAGAAGGTGGCTGCCATCACTCCAGAGCTCATGGCCACTGCCGGAGGCGCCGGGTCGCAGGTGGGTACCGGTGGAATGGTCACCAAGCTTCGGGCAGCCCGTGCGCTTTTGGCGGCCGGCATCCCCATGACCATCACTCAAGGAAAGCGCCCCCATTCGCTGGTGGATGCGGTTCTCGGCCGCGGCAGGCGCACCGAGTTTGGCGCCCCTGGCGCTCCCCGCGAGCAGGCGCGCAAGCTCTGGATTGGCGTTGCCAACAAGGCAGCTGGTACAGTGGAGGTGGATGAAGGTTGCGTGAGGGCTCTGCGCGACGAGGGAGCCTCGCTGTTGCCCGTGGGCGTTGTGGCGGTGGAAGGCGCCTTTGAGCCCGGCGACGTAGTAAGCGTGGTGGGTCCTGAGGGCTCGCTGGTAGCGCGCGGCATCACTCGCTACAGTGCCGAGGACCTAGGTCGTTGCCGAGGCCTCACCTTGGACATCGTCGCTCGCTTCCTTCCTCAAATGTCAGACCAGCCCGCCATCCACAGAGACGAGCTTTTAGTCTTCTAGCAGCGCCTTTGCTGCCTACTCGAAGGGAGGCCCTATGGCCTTCGATGACAGTTTCGCTTCCACTGCCGAGAAACCCTCGGCTGCCATCCTGTGCGCTGCCCGTGCTCGGGAGGCTAAGGATGCGCTGGCGGCTCTTGGAGCCACTGGCCGCTCACGGGCTATCCAAGCCTGCGCCGAGGCCATTCGCCGGGCCCAAGACACCATCTCTGCTGCTAACGAGCAGGACATGAAAGCGGCCCAAGCGGCTTTCATGGCGCTGCCCCTACAAGACAGGCTGCGTTTGGGCACAGATCGCATCCAGGCACTTTGCGCCTCTATGGAAGAGGTGGCGGCAGCCGCTGACCCTCTCGACCAAGTGGTAGGAGGCCGCAGGCTTCCCAGCGGAGTGGCAATGGAACAGGTTACGGTGCCTCTGGGGGTCGTAGCCATGATCTATGAAGCCCGCCCCAACGTCACCGGCGACGCCATTGCTCTCTGCCTGCGTTCCGGCAACGCTTGCGTGCTGCGGTCGGGGTCGGCTGCCATCAATACCTGCCGGGCCATTGTAGAGGCTGCGCGCCAAGGATTGGAGAATGTCCAGGTAGATCCCAATGTGATCCAGTTTGTGGATTCCACCGATCGTCAGAGCTCGGTGGATCTCATGCATGCCACTGGCCTTGTCGATCTTTTGATCCCTCGCGGCGGGGCTTCTCTTATCCGCACCTGCGTGCAGGAGTCCACGGTGCCCACCATCGAGACCGGCACCGGCAATTGCCATATCTACTTGGAACGCACTGCCTCGGTGCCCATGGCCACCTCCATCGTGCTTAATGCCAAGTGCAGCCGTCCCGGCGTGTGCAATGCGGCCGAGAGCCTTCTGGTAGATCGCGAGGCCGCTACGCTGCTGTTGCCTCCCGTGCTGGCGGCCCTTCATGAGCAAGGAGTCGAGCTCGTGGGTGACGCTCGAGCCTGTGCGGCGGCAGAGGCCTCCGGCATCCCCATGGAAGCCGCCACTGCCGACGACTGGGGCACCGAGTATCTGGACCTCAAGATGTCGGTCAAGGTGGTGGAAGGCGTCTCGGAAGCCATCGCTCATATCAACCGTTACGGCACTGGGCACTCCGAGTGCATTGTCACCAGCGATTACGAGGCTTCTCAGGTCTTCTTGGCCCAGGTCGATGCGGCTTGCGTGTATGTGAACGCCTCTACGCGCTTCACCGACGGCGGCATGTTTGGGCTGGGTACAGAGATCGGCATCTCCACCCAAAAGATTGGCGTGAGAGGGCCAATGGGCGCCTCGGCACTCACCACCACCAAGTACCTGCTGCGAGGCGCCGGCCAGGTGCGCCCATGACCGCACCTTCCTCAACTCCCGCTTATCTGGTGGCTTCTGCCAAGGAGGCCGCTGGCGTTCCAAAACCGGTGGATCTCAACGGCATCGATCTTCCTGCGCTGCCATATAAAGAGGGGGATCCCTGTCGTGTGGGCATCATGGGCGGCACCTTCGACCCTATTCACTACGGACACCTGGTAGCCGCAGAGCAGGCGGCAGAAGACCTGGAGCTCGACGTAGTGATCTTCATGGCGGCGGGGTCTCCTGCCTTCAAGCAAGATCGGAGGGTCTCGAGTCCTGAGGACCGCTTTGCCATGACCCTTCTGGCTACTGCAGACAACCCCCGTTTTGTGGCCTCGCGCTTGGAGATCGAGCGTCCAGGCATCACCTATACCGCAGATACGCTGGCTCAGATCGCTGCGGCTTACCCCTCCTCAGTGGAGCTCTTCTTCATCACCGGCGCCGATGCGGTGGTGGACATCGTCCACTGGCACGATGCAGCGCGCATTGCCTCGTTGGCCACATTGGTGGGCGCCACTCGGCCCGGCTACGACCTGGATCGCGCACGACAGGCTATCAACGAGTCGCCCATCGACTTTCAGGTGATCTATCTAGAGGTGCCGGCTCTGGCCATAAGCTCCTCTTACCTGCGCCGTCGTTGCGCCGCCGGCCAGTCGCTTCGCTATCTGACCCCTGACACCGTATGCGGCTACATTCGCAAGCACCACCTCTATGGTTGGGAACAAGTCACCGGCGAGACCATGCCAAGCCAAAAGATCTCTGCCATCTTGCCTCAATCCCCTCTAGATCTTACGGTCTTACCGGAAAGCTCCCCTGTCCAGGAGAGGTAAGGAGCCCCATTGACCACGAATCATTCCAAAGAGACCCAGCACGCTTGTGAAGAGCCGGGGACGCTGGATTACTTCCAAGCGCTGGTGGCAGCCCCTTCTCGGCTTGATGAAGCCCAGCAAGCCCGGGTGGCCCAACTCGAGGCAGACTTGTCCGAGCATATGGCCTCAAAGCCTAGGCGCCTGGCCCATTCGCTTTCTGTGGGGCACACGGCAGAGGCGCTGGCGCAACTCTATGGGGCAGATCCCTACAAGGCGCGGGTGGCCGGCATACTTCATGACTGGGAGAAGGTTCAGACAGACGACAAGTTGGCCGAGGAGGCCAGCGAGGCCCAGATCGACTTTGGGGTAGACCTTCATAAAGTCAAGCCTCTGATTCATGGAGTGCTGGCGGCTCGGCGTCTTCCGGATCGCTACCCCTGGCTCGATCAGGAGACCCTTGATGCCATTGCGTGCCACACCACGGGCGCCAAAGATCCCAGCCCCCTTTCTCAAGTGCTCTTCGTGGCCGACGGCATCGAGCCTCTCAGGGGCTCCAAGGGCCCGCTGGACGCCCAGCGTTGCCTGGTGGGAAAGGCAAGCTTGACAGAGCTTTATCTCACCAGCTTTTGCGACGGCATGGTTTACGTTATTGCTACTCGGCGCTACCTCTGGCCGGGTACCGTGGATATCTACAACGCCCTCATCCAGGCGTCGAAGGAGTCTAAATGAGCGATTCTTCCAACGATCAGGCCCCTCGTTACGAGGCCGCCTATGGCGGAGCGGTCGAGGCGCTCTCGGTGGCCCAGGCGGCCGCCCGCGCCGCCGACAGCAAGAAGGCCCAAGACATAGTGGTCTTGGATGTCACCGAGCTCTCCGACATGAGCGATTATCTGGTCATTTGCACCACTGCCTCCAACCCGCAAACCCAGGCGGTGCTGGAGGAGGTCAAAGACCAGGTGTCTGCCCAGCTCTCCGAGAAGCCCTTCTCCATCGAGGGCCGCGAGTCTGGCCACTGGATCTTGCTGGATTACGGCGCGGTCATTGTCCACATCTTCCAGCAGGACCTGCGCGACTACTATCGCCTGGAAAAGCTCTGGGGCGACGCGCCTCAGGTCCAGTTTTAGAAGCGGCACAGCCCTGCGCATTCCGGCGTCTTAAGGCCATTCGCCTCGCTCAGCCTGCTGCCGAGAAGGTATGAGTATCAATAGAGCGAATCTATAGCAGACCTTCGTCTTGAGGACGAGGGTCTGTCCCTTTGACCGTCTGCTCCCTCAGGCGCAGGTCGCGTCCATAGGCGATGGCGTCATCCCCAAAGCGCTGCCTGATGGAATCCGCTGCCACATGGAGCTTTCGCTGTGCCTCCATATCTTGGGCCCGGGTCTCTGCAGCCTCTATCTTGGACGCAGCTTCAGACTTCTGGGCTGCCGATAAGGACGCGCCCTCCAGGCTCGCCACATCAAAGAGGGACGGTTGGGCTTCAGGTGCAGGGATCTCTCCAAACCGAGAAACGCCCACCCCCACAAGCCGCACCGCGATGCCGGGATGCCAGGACTCGTGAAGCAGCTCGATGGCGGCGGCGCCAAAGACCGCCTCGTCATCGGTGCAACAGGCCAGCCGCTTTTGGGCGGTGCGCCCCTGGCCAAAATCAAACTTGAGCTTGAGCGTGACCTCAGAGCCTGCCAGATGCGCCGTGCGCAATCGGCTGCCCACCATGGAGGCCACCGAGCGCACTGCAGCTTCTACGTCTTTGGCGCTATGG
The DNA here is from genome assembly GCF_012584445.1 of Olsenella sp. KGMB02461. Lineage (GTDB taxonomy): Bacteria > Actinomycetota > Coriobacteriia > Coriobacteriales > Atopobiaceae > Leptogranulimonas. The sequence goes on along the minus strand of NZ_JABAHI010000008.1, from coordinate 495,255 downwards.
AGGTCTGTGGCGAAGGTGCGCTCGTTGCTCACCGATTTGGCAGGCTCCTTACGATCTGGGGGCACCACAGGGCTCACCTCGGTGCCTTGGGCCCGTGCTTGTAGCATAGGCCCTTGGACCCCCAAAAGGCGGCGCAGCATGTCTGTGTTGGCACGGGCGAGCTGCCCTAAGGTGAAGATCCCCTCGGAATGGAGGGTTTTCTCGGTAGCAGCGCCCACGCCAGAGAGCGCGCGCACGGGAAGGGGATCCAAAAAGAGATGCTCGGTGCCCGGAGGCACGCAGGTGAGGCCTCGGGGCTTCTCGCGCTCCGAGGCGATCTTGGCTACCGACTTTGTGGTTCCAAGGCCAATGGAGCAGGTGACGCCCAAGGCTGCCACTGCTTCCTGAATGCGCCGAGCGATGGCCATCGGATGTTCGTTGGAATAGCGGCCAGGGGTGATGTCGAAGAACGCCTCGTCCACAGAGACCTGCTCCACCAGGGGAGTCTCGGCTTCGATGAGGGCCATCACCTGACGGCTCACTTCCCGGTAGCGCCCGTGGCGCCCCGGGGTCCAAATGGCCTGGGGGCATAGGCGCTCAGCTTGAGCGCTGGCCATGGCCGAGTGCACTCCAAAGGCGCGTGCCTCGTAGCTGGCGGTAGATACCACGCCGCGCCTGTTCGAATCGCCGCCCACAATGACCGGCTTGTCGCGCCATTGAGGGTGGTCCAGCTGTTCCACCGAGGCAAAGAAGGCATCCAAGTCCAACAGGCCAATGGCAGGGCCTCGCCAGGCGAACCGGGGTAGCTCTTGGGCGGCTGCCAGGGAGGCGAAGTCGTGGTCAAAGGTAGAGCTTGAGGACTCGTCAAAGACCATGGGCGCCTCCTTCTCAAGCGAGAGGCAGGGTAAACGAGAAGACCGTGCCCCCCTCGGCTGAGCTTTCGCATTTGATGGTTCCGCCCTGGCCTTCGATGATGGCCTTGGCGATGGGGAGACCTAGTCCATAACCGCCGGTGGAGCGGCTGCGGGCTTTATCGGTACGGAAGAAGCGGTCAAAGATATGGGCAACGTCGTTGGGGTCGAGCGCTTCGCCAAAGTTGCGCACCGAGACCCGAGCGCGGTTTCGCGAGCCATCCTTTGCCACCGTCACATCTACCGAGTTGCCTTTGTGGGAGTACTTTACCGCATTGTCTAGCAGGATCTTGACGACCTTCTCGGTCTCTTGGGCGTCGCCAATCACATGGATATCGGGGTCTATGTGCTCGTCGATCATGCAGCCGGACTCGAAAGCCACTACGTCGAACTGCATGGTCATGCCTTCTACCAGCTCAGAAAGGTCCATATCCTCATGCCTGTAGATGGATCCGCCGGTGAAGTGGTTCTCGTCGGCGCGGGACAGTTCAAGGAGGTTGATGACAAGACCGCGCATACGCTCGGCCTCTGTGTCTGTGGAAAGGATCCAGCGATGGTCTTCTTCGGGGATCTTGGGCAGATCGCCTTTGAGGATGCGGCTGTTGGCCAAAATGACCGCGAGAGGGGTCTTGAGCTCATGGGAGGCGTCGGCGGTGAACTGGCGCTGGGCCTGCCAAGAGAGCTGCACCGGCCGCACGATCCAACAGGAGATGCGCCACATGATCACTGCAAGCACCGCCAAGGCTCCCAGACCCACCATGATGTTGACGTTGAGCTGGGCAGAGGAGGCTGCGCCAACGCCAGTGGTGTTGGCGATGACGATGCGGGTGCCGTGGGGGAGCGCCCCACGCTTCCATACGATGTCGTAATCGGGCAGGTATCCCATGTCCTCGGTGGAGTCTCGGGCCACATTGAGCACAGCCGAGAGCGCACGGGGGCCAATGATGGCGGCAGTGTCGTTGCTGGAATATTTGCCGGAGCTATCGATATCCACCCAAAACACGGCCATCTGGCCATAGGAATGCTGGTCGGAGCCGTCAGAAGAAGCGGTGAGCACGCCTATGTAGGGGCGGGTGGGGGTGGTGGTGTCGAGCACGCGGTCGAGCGAGGCGGTCACAAAGCGGCTGAGCTGCTGCTGCGTCATGGTGTAGCTGAAGGCGTAGGCGCCAAAAAGCACAATGGCCAAAAGCGTCATAGTAAGAATGAGGAAGTTGCGCTGTAGCGATTTGAGCATGGGCGATACCCACTCCTTTCCAGTCGCTCTTATGGTAACGCTCAGCGGCGCCTCACTTAGCTCAAGGCAGGCTAAAAAACGTCGCCCAGGAAAGGCCTGGGCGACGTGATGCGTCTATTGTCGCTAAAGGTTGCCTAAGGTGCGCTTATCCCAGCTCCTCCAAGCGATAGCCCAGCATGCGAAGCGTGGTGATCTGGACCTCGGAGTTCAGGTGAGAGAGCTTCTTGCGCAGGAACGAGATGTAGGCCTCGGCCGAGTTCTCGGAGGTGTCGCCCTCGGTGCCCCAGATGGAGGTGAGAAGGTCGTGTTTGGAGATCACGCGGCCGGTGGAGCTCATAAGCATGCGCATGACCTCGTACTCCTTTTGGGAGAGGTGCACTTCTCGGCCGCCGCAGCAAAGGTCGTGGGTGTGCAGGTCCAAGGTGAGGTCGCCAAACTTCATCTCGTCGATGGGCACCTCGCCCTTGCGGCGTGAGATGGCGCGGATGCGCGCCAAAAGCTCATCGGTGTCGATGGGCTTGGTCATATAGTCGTCGGCGCCGCAGTCTAGGCCCTCGATCTTATCGGTGGTAGAGGTCTTGGCGGTGACGATGATCACCGGGGTGGCATTGCCGTCGCGGCGCAGCTGGTGGACCACCTCAAAACCGTCCATGGCAGGCAGCATGACGTCCAAGATGATGACGTCGTACTCATCGGTGCGAGCCAGCTCATAGCCGGTTTTGCCGTCATAGGCGGCCTTGGTGTGATAGCCATCCTCATTCAAAATGTGGCACATGGCGTCGTTGAGGTTTTTCTCGTCTTCCACAACCAAGATGTTCATAGATCCTCCTTTTGGCAAGACGCGCGCAGGCGTGCAGGCAGACGTGGGTACTGTCTTGTGGTTTCAAGGATGTACACGAAATCTGAAATCAAGACAGTCTCGCGGGAGATTTTTTTCAAATACCATAAAAAGGTCGGTAAGCGTGCCCTTTTGTGTGGCAGCAGGCCTCTTGGGCAGCCAGGGGCCAAATCTTCAGGACTGCAACCTATGGAGGGTCCTTGGGTATGAAACTCCTGGCTTCTCAGAGCAAGGAGAGAGGCTTATAGTGTGAGAGTTATGGCGCTCTCTCTGTGCCTTTGCTGCCCTTTCGTAGCCTAGGTGCCCTCATTGCGCTATGATTGACCATGCTTGTGTGTTGTCTGCGCCTTAAGGAAGGTCTTGGGGTGCATTCGTCTGGAGGAGTTTCCATTGGCAGTCAAGATTCGTCTGGCCCGTCACGGCGCCAAGAAGCGTCCGTTCTACCGTGTAGTCGTCGCTGATGAGCGCATGCCCCGTGATGGCCGCTTCATCGAGCAGGTGGGCGTCTACAACCCCCTCACCCATCCCCATGTGATCGATCTCGACCTCGAGAAGATCGATGCTTGGATGGCCAAGGGCGCCAAGCCCAGTGATTCTGTGTCTCACCTCATCGACATCGCTCGCGAGGGCGACAAGCCTGCTCCCGTGAAGCCTCAGAAGAAGTCTAAGAAGCAGCAGGAGAAGGATCGCGTGGCTGCTGAGGAAGCTGCTGCCGCTGCTGAGGATGCCGAGTAACATGGCTCAGGAGACCTCTCAGGTGGAGGCCATTCCTCAGGAACTGCCTTCTGATCAGGTCTGCGACCTGGTAGAGCTCATCGTCTGTGGCCTGGTAGATGACATCGACGCCGTGTCCTTGGACGTCACGGATTCTATGGACGGCACCCTCATCGAGGTGAGCTGCGCCCAAGAAGACGCCGGCAAGATCATCGGCAGGCGTGGTCGCACCATTAAAGCCATTCGCACCTTGGCTCGTGCCTTGGGTTCGCGCCTGGGCACTTCTGTCGAGGTTGACGTGCTAGGTTAGGCATGGATCGCTATCGCATCATAGCCTCCGTGGACAAGCCCCGCGGAGCCAAAGGGGAGGTCGTCTGCTGTCCGGTGGACGGCCTTCCCCTTCTTTTACAACCCGGTATGACCCTCTGGATCGTGCCGCCCACCCTGCGCGGGCCCCGCCAGGTAGAAGTGCGCTCTACCAAGGACGGCCCTCGTGGCCAACAAGTGCGCCTATCTGGGATAGACGATCTTTCCGCTGCCGAGAAGGTCGCCGGCCGCTACCTGTTGGCTCGCGAAGCAGATCTCCCTGGCGATCTGCTGCTTCATGACCCCCAAGCCCTGGTGGGGCTCAAGGTAGCCGATGTGTCTCTGGGGGACTTGGGCGCCATCAGCGCGGTCATGAGCAGCCCTGCCCAGGACGTCTGGGAGATCCAAGGGCCCTACGGCACGGTGTTGGTGCCGGCAGTGCCAGAGTTTTTGGTGCAGGTAGACGAGGGCCTCATCACTATGGATCTTCCCTCGGGCTTGGTGGAGGCTTCCAGATGATCATCGAAGCTATATCGGTCATCCCTGAGGTCTTTGGCCCCTATATGGAGGCTTCCATATTGGGGCGCGCCCAGGCTCGCCATATTTTTGAGTTTCGCGCCCATGACCTGCGCGACTGGACTCATGACCGCCATAGAACCGTAGACGATGCGCCCTTTGGGGGCGGTCCTGGCATGCTTATGAAGCCTGAGCCGCTTTTCGAAGCCGTGCGATCGGTGCAAGCGCAAGAGCAGTCCCATGCTCGCTGCATATTCTTCACGCCTACAGGCGCCCCTTTTACTCAGGCTACCGCAATGCGTCTGGCTACCTACGATCGCCTGCTTATGGTGTGTGGCCGCTACGAGGGCATGGACGACCGCGTCTATGAGCTGGCAGACGAGTGCATCTCCTTGGGCGACTATGTGCTCACAGGTGGCGAAGTGGCCGCGATGGCGGTGACCGATGCGGTGGTGCGCCTTCTGCCTGGAGCTTTGGGCGACGATGCCTCATCGGTGTCCGAGTCCTTCTCGGACGGTCTTTTGGAATACGCCCAATACACCAGGCCTGCCTCTTTCGAAGGCCGAGAAGTGCCTGCCGTGCTGCTTTCCGGCGATCACGCTAAAGTGGATCAATGGCGTCGCCGCAATGCCATCGAGCGAACGTTTCTGCTGCGCCCCGACCTTTTAGATGCCGCAGCCTTAAGCCCTGACGAGCAGGAATTTGTGCAGAAGCTCAAAGCCCGCTCTGCTCAGGACCTGTAGCAAGGAGTCTTTTATGCCTGAACCTACAAAAGGCGTCCCGCAAAACCGCCCTTGGCGCTCGGTGTTGGAATGGGTCTTCATCATTGCGCTGGCGGTAGCCTGCGCCATGGCGGTAAGGGCGTTTATCGTCGAGCCCTTCGAGGTGCCTACCGAGTCCATGATCTCCACTATTCAGGTGGGGGATCGGCTTTTGGGAGAGAAGATCAGCTATCTGGCTCACGACCCTCAGACGGGCGACGTGGTGACCTTCTCGGATCCAGAGAATCCTTCCACCACCCTTATCAAGCGAGTCATTGCAACGCCTGGGCAGACCATCGACCTTGAAGACGGCGCGGTCTACGTGGATGGCGTCAAGCTCGACGAACCCTATACCCAGGGAAAGCCCACCAATCCCATCGAGCGCCACGCAGACTTTCTGTCCTCAGACATCACCTATCCCTACACGCTGGGACAAGACGAGTACTGGATGATGGGGGACAACCGCACCAACTCGTTGGATTCCCGCTATTTTGGTCCCATCAAACGTCAAGCCATTACCTCGAGGGGCTGGTTCATCTTCTGGCCTCTTAACGATATTGGAACGTTGACTGACGCTCCCGGGAAGGCTTCTTGAGCGTAGACTAACTAAGGCATTTCATCTATGACGGCGCACTGGGCAAAGAGGAGGACCTCGTCTTTGTAGGTGCACAAGCAGGGGGAGGAATCCCTTCATGAATCGTGACGCATTAACATTTCAGGATATGATCCTGGCTCTAGAGCATTACTGGGCAGATCAGGGCTGCACGGTGATGCAGCCTTATGACTCAGAGGTGGGTGCTGGTACGTTTCATACCGCCACGCTGCTGCGCTCTTTAGGGCCAAAGCCCTGGGCGTGCTGCTATCCGCAGCCTTGCCGCCGCCCTGCCGACGGCCGCTATGGCGAGAACCCCAACCGCATGCAGCATTACTACCAATTCCAGGTGCTCATCAAGCCCAGTCCGGTGAACGCTCAGGAGCTCTACCTGGGAAGCCTTGAGGCCATAGGCCTTGATCCCGCCAAGCACGACGTGCGTTTCGTGGAAGATGACTGGGAGAGCCCCACGCTTGGCGCCTGGGGCCTGGGCTGGGAAGTGTGGCTCAACGGCATGGAGGTCACTCAGTTCACCTACTTTCAGCAAGTAGGCGGCATCGAGTGCGATCCGGTGCCTGTGGAGATCACCTATGGACTGGAGCGCATCGCCATGTACGCCCAGGGCGTCGACTCTGTCTACGACCTCATCTGGAGCTATCTGCCCGATGGCTCGGCCATGACCTACGGCGACGTGTTCCTGGAGAACGAGCGTGAGTTCTCTGCCTATAACTTCGAGGTGGCCAACGTCGAGATGATGCGTCAGAAGTTCGACGACTATGAGCGGGAGTGCCGCTCGTGCCTTGAGGCCAACCTGCCGTTGCCGGGCTACGATTGCGTGCTCAAGTGCAGCCATGCGTTCAACTTGCTGGACAGCCGTGGGGCCCTCTCGGCCACTGAGCGCACCAATTACATCCTGCGCGTCCGCACCCTGGCCAAGGCTGCCTGTGAGTGCTATCTGGCCTGCGTAGCCTCCAAGGAGGTGGCATAACCTATGCCTTACACGAGCGATTATCTGCTTGAGATCGGTTCAGAGGAGCTGCCTTCGGCCCCGCTCGACCATGCTCAAAAGCAACTGGGACAATTGGTTGCAGACGGCCTGGCCCAAGCGGGCCTTGGCACCCATGAGGCTGAGGTCTACTCCACCCCTCGCCGTCTGGCCGTGATCGTGCACGATGTGCCTTCAGAGACCCAGGCCATCTCCACTGTCAAACGCGGCCCCGCGGCTTCCATCGCCTTCGATGCAGAGGGCAAGCCCACCAAGGCTGCCATGGGATTCGCTCGAGGCGCAGGCGTAGCTCCGGAAGATCTTGTGGTGCGTGAAGAGGGCGGCAAAGAATACGTCTTTGCACAAATCGACATCCCCGCCAAACCCGCCAAGCCCCTTTTGGAAGCGCTTTCCTCCAAGGTTATTGGCGAGCTGGATTGGCCGCGCTCCCAGCGCTGGGGCTCCACCCATGAGCGCTATGGGCGCCCGGTGCGCTGGATCTTGGCCCTCTATGGCGAAGAGCCTTTGGAAGTCTCCTATGCAGACGTGGCAAGCGGCACTACCACCCGCGGCCATCGTGTGCTGGGTCCCGGCGAGCATAAGGTGCCACGTCCTAGCGATTACCTCAACGTCCTTCGCGACGCCTATGTGCTCACGCAAAAGGAGCGCGAGGAGGCTATCCGCGAGGGTATTGCCCAGCAAGAGGAGCGTTTGGGCCTTAAGGTGGACACGCCCAAGAAGGTCTTCAGCGAGGTGGTGAACCTTTGCGAGTGGCCCACGGTCTTGGTGGGCCGCTTCGACGAGGAGTTCTTAGACGTACCTCACGAGATCATCTGCGAATCCATGCTCTCCCACCAGCGCTATTTCCCCACCTACGATAAGGACGGCAACCTGACTCGCGACTTCATCGTGGTGGGCAATGGCGACCCTGCTTGCTCGGAGACCATCGTCGACGGCAACGAGCGTGTGGTGCGTGCCCGCTTGGATGACGCCAAGTTCTTCTACGAGGAAGACCTTAAGCATCCCTTGGACTTCTATCTGCCTCAGCTGGAGAAGGTCACCTTCCAGGAGAAGCTGGGCACTTTGCGCCAAAAGGTCGAGCGCATGGAGGCCCTGGCACCCGTAGTGGCTGCCGAGGCAGGCGGCACTTCAGACGAGGTTGCCTGGGCCCAGCGTGCCGCCCATCTGGCCAAGGCAGACCTGGTGACTCAAGCAGTGGTGGAGTTCACCAGCCAGCAGGGCGTCATGGGCGGCTACTATGCCTCTGCCGCCGGCGAGCCCGAGGCTGTGGCCACCGCCATCACCGAGCACTATCGTCCTCGCTTCGCCGGAGACGAGGGTCCTTCTTCGCTGGTTGGTGCTTCTGTAGCCATTGCCGATAAGCTCGACACCATCGCTGGCATGTTCGCCATCGACGAGCCGCCCACCGGTTCTTCCGACCCCTTCGCTCAGCGCCGCAGCGCCATCGGCATCATTCATATGCTCGAAGACCTCCCTCAGGTCTCCCTGTCAGACCTCATCGATGCCGCCTTGGATGGCTACGCTAATCAGGGACTGGACTTTGACCATGGCCAGGTGGCCCAAGCGGTGCGCGGGTTCTTCCTGGGCCGTTTGGCGGTCATGGCAAAAGAGCAAGGCATTTCGCCCGATACCGTCGCGGCGGTCTCTGCAGTGTCGGTCATCGATCCTGCCGAGTTCTTCTCTCGCACCCAAGCGCTGGAGCAAGCGCGCTCCCAAGAGGCAGAGCTCTTTGAGGACCTTGCCACTGCCTATGCCCGTGCTGCCAACCTCGCCGATCGCGAGCTGGGCGAAGACGTGGACGAGTCCATGCTGGGTGACGCCGAGCGGCGTCTGCTGGATGCCTGCGTTGCTGGCAAGGAGCAGGTCTCTCAGGCATTGGCGGCAGGGGATTACCCGGCAGCGCTCTCTGCCCTGGGTGCGCTGCGCAGTCCCATCGACGGCTTCTTCGAGGACGTCATGGTCATGGACGACGACCCCGCCATCCGTGCCAACCGCCTGAAGCTCCTCAATGCCTTTGCTGCCATCTTTACCAACGTGGCAGACTTCTCCGAGCTGGCCAAGCGTTAGCCCCAACCCGGGAAGCCGAGGGCTTCTCGGTACTAAATAGAGGGGAGTACCTGGAGCTTCTTGCTGCAGGCAGGCTGCCGACAACTCAACTTTTTAAGGCTCCTGACAGCTTTAGGTTGTCGGGAGCCTTGCTATAAATGTAGACTCTATGAATGGTTTGGTCCTAACCCCGACCTTTCAGGAGGCTCAGTGCCTAAGTACAGCTTTGAGGGCGAGTCCATCGACTACGCCCGCGATTGTGCCGTTATCCATGTTATTTCAGATTCTTTGGGCGAGACCGCCTCTTCTGTGGTGACCGCTGCGGCTGCGCAGTTCCCCCTGGGCGATGTGCATATCAAGCGCCTGCCCAAGCTCACCCATGTCCGTCAGGTGATCGATTACTTCGACAGCCTGAGCGATGACGCCAAAAACCATCCCACTGCCGTATTCCATACCATTGTCGATCCATCGCTTCGCCGAGAAGTGCGCCGCGAGCTCGATAGGTTGGAGATCCCCTCGGTAGATTTGCTGGGACCGGGCATCGCTATCCTGTCTTCGCTTACCGGCAAGGAGCCTGCAGGCGTGCCGGGCATCAACCACGAGGCAGACGATCGCTACTTCCGCCGCATCGAGTCCATGGAGTTCTTCGTGGAGCATGACGACGGCCGCAACCCTCAAGAGCTCGATCTGGCAGACATCGTTCTTATCGGCGTGTCCCGTACCTCTAAAACACCGCTTTCCATGTATTTGGCCTTCATGGGTTACAAAGTGGCCAATGTGCCTCTGGCGTTGGGAGTCGAGCCGCCCATCGAGCTGGAGAATGTGGATCCCTCCCGCATCTTCGGCCTTATGTCCACCACCGACACGCTGGTGTCCATCCGCACCAGGCGCCTGTCTAAAGACGGCGCCTCGGATTACGCCGCCTCCTATGCGGATCCTGCAGAAGTGGTGGCCGAGCAGGCCGAGGCTCGCAAGCTCATGCGCCACTTGGGCTGCATGATAATCAACACCAGCGGCAAAGCGGTGGAAGAAACCGCCAATGATATCATTAATCAAATAGAAGAGCTCAAGCGCATCCGCGCCGAGTATGCCGCTCGTGAAGCTGCCAATAAATAACTAGAGAAATCAATACGTTGAAAAAGGAGGGGACTGAGGCGCTTTTGTGTCCCCTCCACAAGGCCAGCCGTAGATTCCTCATGAAAACGGCTGATAATCTTGTTTCTAGACCGCTTCACAGTCATTTAAGCCCTCTGAATACTAAAAGTATCGACCACCTCGAACAATATCGCCGCAGGTGGATGGCTGTCCGTTAAAATATTATGTATTCTGGGTTGAATTTCCCTCTGTGATTACTGTCATTTCAGTGTTACCTTATTGAACGTGTTCAGTTGACTGCCTTCAATCTGAAGGCCGCCGTGGGGCGCTATAAGCGTCCGTAAGAATCGAAGGAGACTTATGGCTGATCCAAATAAGCACGTCTACCGCTGGGGCATCGATGCCAACGGCAACGACATCACTGAGGCAGACGCCTCGATGAATTACGTGGTCGGCGGCAAGGGCGCCAACTTGGCCGAGATGGCAAAGATTGGCCTGCCTGTGCCTCCAGGATTCTCCATCACCTGCCAGACCTGCGTTGCCTATTCCGGCAATGAGAACACCTGGCCCGAGGGCGTCTATGCAGAGATCGACGAGGCTCGCGAGGACCTCGAGAATCGCATGGGCAAGAAGCTGGGCGATCCCAAGGATCCCCTGTTGGTATCCGTGCGCTCCGGCGCTCCCTTCTCCATGCCTGGCATGATGGACACCGTGCTCAACCTGGGCCTCAACGACGAGTCTGTCCAGGGCATCATCGAGCAGACCGACAACCCCCGCTTTGGCTGGGACTCCTACCGCCGCTTCATCCAGATGTTCTCCAACGTGGTTATGGGCGTCGACGCCGATCTCTTCGAGAATGCCATCACCCAGCGCAAGCTGGCCAAGGGCGTCAAGAGCGACACCGACCTCACTGCTGAGGACCTCCAGGAGCTGGTGGCCCAGTTCAAGAAGATCTTCTCCGAGAACGTGGATACCGCCGCTCACCCCGAGATCGTGGTAGACGGAGTCGCCACCTTCCCCCAGGATCCCTACCTGCAGCTCAAGCTTGCCATCGAGGCCGTCTTTGGCTCTTGGATGAACGAGCGCGCCATCCTCTATCGCCAGCAAAACAAGATCCCCGACGACCTGGGCACCGCCGTCAACGTGCAGATCATGGCCTACGGCAACAAGGGCAACGACTCCGCCACCGGCGTCGCCTTCACCCGCAACCCTGCCGATGGCACCCGCGAGTACTACGGCGACTTCTTGGTAAACGCCCAGGGCGAGGATGTCGTGGCGGGCATCCGCAACACCCAGCCCATCGCCGAGCTCAAGGAGATGGAGGGTCTCGAGGAGGCCGGCAAGCAGCTGGACGACATCTTTGAGCTTCTGGAGAACCACTACCACGACATGATGGACATCGAGTTCACCATCGAGAACGGCAAGCTCTGGATGCTCCAGACCCGCGTGGGCAAGCGTACCGCGCTGGCCGCCCTCCACATCGCCATCGAGATGGAGAAGGAAGGCCACATCACCAAGGAGCAGGCTGTCACTCGCGTGAATCCCCAGCAGCTCGATCAGCTCCTGCACCCGCAGATCGACCCCAGCGCCCAGCTGGACGTGCTGGCCACCGGCCTCAACGCCAGTCCCGGCGCCGCGGTGGGCGAGGTCGTCTTCTCCAGCGCTGACGCTGTGGACTTCGCCGAGCAGGGCCGCCCCTGCATTCTGGTGCGTTGGGAGACCAACCCAGACGACCTCAAGGGCATGGTTGCCGCGGAGGGCATCCTCACCTCTCACGGCGGCAAGACCTCTCACGCCGCCGTTATCGCCCGTGGCATGGGCGCCCCCTGCGTCTGCGGCGCTGAGGCCCTGAAGATCGACGCCGCCAACAAGGAGGTCAAGATCTCCGGTACTAACGTGGTGCTCCACGAGGGCGATGTCATCACCATCGACGGCACCACCGGTCGCGTAGTGCTGGGCGCTGTGGAGCTGGTCAAGCCTGAGCTCGCCGGCGACCTGGAAACCATCCTGGAGTGGGCCGACGAGATCCGTCTCGACGGCACCACCGGTCGCGTCATGGGCGTGCGCGCCAACGCCGACAACCCCGACGACGCCAAGCTGTCCCTTGACTTTGGCGCTGAGGGCATCGGCCTTTGCCGCACCGAGCACATGTTCCTGGGCGACCGCAAGCAGATCATCCAGGACTACATCCTCTCTGAGGACAAGGATGTCAAGGATCGCGCCGTCAAGGCTCTGACCGAGGCTCAGGAGGGCGACTTCCTCCAGATGCTCGAGACCATGAGCGGCCACCCCATGATCATCCGTCTTTTGGATCCCCCTCTGCACGAGTTCTTGGACAGCCCTCGCGAGCTGGCCGTCGAGATCGCCAAGCTCGAGGCTGCTCAGGCCGACCCGGCCCTCATTGCCGAGAAGACCGCCCTCCTCGCCCGCATCGACGCCATGGCTGAGGCCAACCCCATGCTGGGCCTGCGCGGCTGCCGTCTGGGCATCATGTATCCCGAGCTCAACGAGCTTCAGGTGCACGCCATCGCCACTGCCACCGCCGAGCTCAAGCAGAAGGGCCTCGATCCTCAGCCCGAGATCATGATCCCTCTGGTTTCCACTGCTGCCGAGCTGGCCGTGGTGCGCCACCAGGTGGAGAACACCATCGCCCAGGTGGAGAAGGAGACCGGCGTGTCTCTGGAGATCCCCATCGGCACCATGATCGAGCTGCCTCGTGCCGCCGTTGAGGCCGAGGAGATTGGCAAGTTCGCCGACTTCTTCTCCTTTGGCACCAACGACCTCACTCAGACCACCTTTGGTTTCTCGCGCGACGACGTGGAGAGCGCCTTCATCCCCACTTACCTGCGCAAGAAGCTGCTGCCTACCAACCCCTTCGAGACCTTGGATCCAGCTGTGGCCAAACTCGTGGGCATGGGCGTCGCCGGTGGCCACGCTGCTCACGCCGACATCACCTGCGGTGTCTGCGGCGAGACCGGTGGCGATCCCGACTCCATCATGACCTACTATGACCTGGGTCTTGACTACGTCTCCTGCTCGCCTTACCGTGTGCCCATCGCACGCCTCACCGCTGCCCAGGCCAAGATCAAGGCTGCAGGCAACATGGGTCACCAGGACAAGTAGCCTTAAGTGAGCATTCTCTGAGCTCTTGCACTTCAAGCGGCCATTCTGCCAAAGTGGAATGGCCGCTTCTTTGCATCTCCCGTGAATTGCAAGCTTGTGCTTGTAGGATATGCAAAGCAGAGCTACTATATTCCATCGTGTGCAAAGCTATGTGTCGTTCGCAGGTGCGGCGGCACCTCTAGGAAGAGGAACCATGGACTACATTCGTGCCATCGAGCGCCAGCAGCTCCGTGAGGATATCCCCACGGTCATCCCTGGCGACAACGTCAAGGTGCACTATCGCATCAAGGAAGGCGACCGTGAGCGTATTCAGGTCTTCCAGGGCGATGTCATCCGCATGTCCGGCGAGGGCGCTCGCGAGACCTTCACCGTTCGTAAGATCTCCTTTGGCGTAGGCGTTGAGCGCACTTTCCCGCTCTACAGCCCCAAGATCGCCAAGCTCGAGGTCGTGCGTCACGGTGACGTGCATCGCGCCAAGCTTTACTACCTGCGCGATCGCGTGGGCAAGGCCGCTCGCATCCGCGAGAAGCGCTAAGCTTTTATCCTACGAAGCCAAAACGGCGCCTGCCAGAAGGTGGGTGCCGTTTTCTTTTAGACTCACGGGGGGTTTGATGGCTCAAACGACGGCTGCGTCCATCGCAAAGGTATTCGCGGCAGCGCCGCTCGAACAACTTCCAGAGCTTATCGAGACCCACATTGCCGACCCTCGAAAATCAGTGCAAGCTACCGTGACTCGGGCCGTCAAACGCTACGAGGCTTATATAAAAGAGCGGGAGCGGGTGGCAGGCCTTTATCGGTATCAAGCATCTTTTGGAGAGCCTGCTATTGGCGTAGATGAGGTAGGCCGAGGTCCCCTTGCAGGACCTTTGGCCGTGGGCGCAGTGGTGCTTCCGCCAGAGCCGCAGCTCTTAGGACTCAACGACTCAAAAAAGCTCTCCTCTTCTCGCCGAGAAGAACTTGCCTCCCAAATCAAAGAGATAGCCCTGAGTTGGACGGTGGTCTATAAGGAGCCTCAAGTGATCGACGAGGTGGGTATCGGCCGTGCGCTCAAGGACGCCATGGCAGGGGCAATTGCTGCTACCGGCTATGGAGATCGGGCTGCTGCGGTGCTTGTCGACGGCAATCCGGTTCATGTGCACCCCCTAGAGACCTCCATCGTAAAGGGTGACGGGCGCGTGGCAGCCATTGCTGCGGCCTCCATTGTGGCAAAGGTTGAGCGCGACGCTCTTATGGCGGTCTACGACCAGCAATATCCCGGTTATGGGTTTGCCCATAACAAAGGGTATGGGTCAGCAGACCACATTGAAGCCATTAAGCAGATGGGCCTCACACCTCTTCACCGCCGCTCCTTTTGTGGCCATTTTCTGTGAGATCTGGTGGGGTATATTAGCGCCCGGTTTGGCTCCATCCCGTATTCATACGGTCGTTGATAGGAATTACCAGCAGGACCAAGGCTTTGGGGATAGTTATATCTTCGATAGTGGCAAGCAGAGGCCTCTTGGTCAGAAATCTGCTAGAACCGGGACAGATTTTTGACAGAGGTCTCATAGATGCTCCCTCTTAAGAACCCGGCGCCAAAGAGGCGCCGCGGTCACGACTAGGGGAGACGCTATGAATCCAGCTCAGAAAGGGACCGCTCTCTTAGAGGACGGTCAAAAGGCAAATGCTCAGGATGCCACAGTGCCTCCCTGGGACACATTCCCTCGCCCTCAAAAGCCAGTGGCTCAGTACAGCGCCCAAGAAGTGGGTCAAGAAGGTGAGCATCTGGCACAGGTCTATCTCATGAGGCGCGGCTACGATATTTGTGAAACCAATTGGCGCATCAAGTCTGGCGAGGTGGACATCGTTGCCACCGAGGATGGCCAAGAAGCCGTACTGGTCGAGGTAAAGACTCGATTGGCGCTAGGGGAAAAAGATCCCGTGATGCCCGAGCTGGCAGTAGATGCCGATAAACGCGCCCGTTACCACAAGCTCGCTCTGGCTTACTTGGGGCAGCATCCAGAGTTTAGCTCGGTGCGATTCGATGTGATTGCCATCGTGATCATTCAGGAGCGCATGGCGCGTTTGCGACATCTGGTAGGCGCCTTTAGCTGGGATGAGGGCTAATGACAGCCGTACGTGTGCAAGCCGGGGTGATCCATGGCTGTGAGGCGTTGCCGGTATCGGTGGAAGTGGAGCTTTCTGGTGGAATACCCGGTATCAATATCATAGGCATGCCTGATGTGGCGGTACTTGAAGCGAGGGCTCGTGTAAGGTGCGCATTTCGAGCTGCAGGATTTACGATTCCTAGGCTTCTGGCCACCGTGAATCTGGCGCCTGCAGATCTTAGAAAGACTGGGACCGGTCTAGACTTGCCTATTGCGGTGGGCCTTTTGGCAGCAAGTGGCCAAATCTCTGTGAGGGAGCTGGATAAGCATCTTTTTGTAGGAGAGTTGGGCCTCTCTGGCGAGATTAACCCCGTGCGAGGCCTGTTGGCCTATGAGGCTTTAGCTAAAAAGCAAGGTCTTACCTTGGTGGGTTGTTGTGGAGCGCACAATCAGTTCTTCTTAGGAAAACCGCCTCTACGCCTCACTTCGTTGACGCAGCTCAAAGCTGGCCTTGGCACGGGCGCGCAAAGACAGCCAATTTTAGAGAAATCTCCAGCGGGCGTAGGGGATAGTGAGGACTTTAGCGATGTGGTTGATCAGGAAATGCCCAAGCGCGCCTGTGTGATCGCGGCAGCCGGAGGTCATGGGTTGTTGATGATTGGTCCTCCGGGAGCTGGCAAAACCATGCTTAGCCGAAGACTTGCAGGAATCTTGCCAGAGTTGAGTTTGAAGGAACGAGTGGAATCTGCAGTGCTGCATTCTGTGGCAGGTTTAGATCCTTCCCGCATCCTCGCGGGCCAAAGGCCTTTTAGGGCACCCCATCATTCTGTCTCCATGGCAGGCCTTATTGGTGGAGGCAGGCCCGTCACTCCTGGCGAGGTCTCTCTGGCACATAACGGCGTGCTGTTCTTAGATGAGCTTCCTGAGTTTCAAAACCCTGTACTCCAAGCCCTTCGCCAGCCTATAGAAGATGGCGAAGTCAATTTGGTGCGTGCCGATGGATCCTACCGGTTTCCTGCTCACTTCCAGCTGGTTGCTGCCGCAAATCCCTGCCCTTGTGGCCACTTGGGCGATCCTGGCCATGAATGTACCTGTTTGCCGGATAGGGTTCGCAAATACCAGAGCAAAATAGGCGGCCCTCTTTTGGACCGCATTGACTTGGTGGTAGATGTGGCACGGCCAAGCGCCACTTCCATGGTGCGAGGTCAAGAAGGCATGAGCTCTCGCGAGATGCGCCAGCTTGTGAATAGGGCGCGTAGCTTTGCCAGTTGGCGCCAGGCGCAAGCCACCGATGAGCGAGCGCTTGTCGCTGCTGTATCCAAGGGGGCGGTAGCTGGCCTGAACTTTGATGAAGAGGCGCAAAATCAGCTGGAGCACATCTCTCATGCCTTTGCGTTAGGCGGTCGTGCGGTGGTGCGCATCGCTCGTGTCGCACGCACGCTTGCAGATCTCGAAGAGCGCGAACAGGTAGAGGCAGGCGATGTGGCCGAGGCTGCGCTCTATCGTCCTCGGGAGGTGTGAAATGGCTGTTCAAAGATTTGAGCTGACTCCAGATGATCCTCGCTGGCCGGAGACGGTGGTCGAGGGCAGCGAGATAACCAAGATCTATGGGTTGGGAGACCCCGCGATCCTCAATAGCCCCTGCGTCTCTATCATTGGCGCCCGCAGAGGCACTCCTTATGGCATAGCCGTAGCCTCTATGGCCGGGCGTTTGGCTGCAGAGAGCGGCATCACTGTGGTATCTGGCGGAGCCATGGGCGCTGACGTGGCAGCAGCACGGGCTTGCTTGGATGCCAAAGGAAAAACCATTGTCTGTGCCGGCACTGGAGCCGATCGCACCTATCCCGCAACGAGCAAAGATGTCTTCGAGAGGGCCATGGAGGGCGGAGGAGCCGTGATATCTTTGTCTCCTTGGGGCTCTGGCCCTACTAAGTGGGCGTTTCCCAGGAGAAATCGCCTCATTGCGGCGCTTTCTCCTCTTTTGGTGGTGACAGAAGCCGGCAAACCTTCGGGGACTTTTTCCACTGCAGATGCAGCCGCTGCTTTTGATAAGACCATCTGCGCCGCTCCAGGATCGATCTTCTCGCCCTATTCCAAAGGTACGAATTACTTGATTGCAAACGGTGCTCAGATCATCCAAGACGAAGAGGATTTAGAGCAACTCTTCTCCACCTGCTATGGCAAGTTAAGGCATCCAATATTTCAAGAAATGCCTGATAGGGGAAGGATTTTATCGGCATTGGTGGCACAGCCCATGCGCCCCGACGACTTGGCGGCTTCTCTTGGCGAGCGCGTGCTTGCCATCATGTCTTCTCTGGGAGATTACGAGCTGGCGGGTTATGTGACTCGATTGCCTGACGGTTGCTATGCCCCTACAGAGAAAACGTTGAAGACTGCCAAGATCGCCTAGGGATTATGGCTTGATCGCAGGAATCTTTGGCCTTTCTTGGCCCCGGTCTACAATGGGATGACTTCGAGAGGCAGTTTGGACTGGGGGTTCCATGGATCAACAGCAGACATTTGAGCAAGTCACAGTAGTTGGCGGTGGTCTTGCAGGAAGCGAATGCGCATTGTCGCTGGCGGCTAGAGGGGTCCCTGTAAAACTCATAGAGATGCGGCCTGTGCGCACTTCTCCTGCTCATAACACAGGCGATTTGGCTGAGCTTGTATGCTCCAACTCGCTTAAATCCACCCGGGTTGATTCGGCGGCAGGGCTTCTCAAGGCGGAGCTCGATCTTATGGGCTCAAAGCTCTTGCCTCTGGCAAAGGCCACAGCAGTGCCTGCTGGCGGTGCATTGGCGGTAGATCGCGAGGCTTTTGCCCAGGCAGCGACCCAAGCTGTGGAAGAAAACCCCTTGATAGAGCTCGTGCGCCAAGAGGTTGTAGAAATCCCCCAAGGCCCGGTGGTAATCGCAGCTGGCCCACTCTGCTCTGACGACCTGTTTGCTTCGGTGCAAGCGCTGTTGGCAGAGTCTGGTGCCGCCGAGGCTCTCTCGTTTTTTGATGCGGCAGCTCCCATTGTGGATGCATCCACAATAGATCGTGAAGTGGTGTTCACCCAGTCGCGCTATGGAGAAGCCGATGCAGGCGACTATCTCAATTGCCCCATGAATCAGGAGGAATACGAAGCCTTTATCCATGAGCTGGTGAATGCCAAACGTGTAGTGCAAAAAGACTTTGAACAAAAAGATCTCTTTAGGGCTTGCCAGCCTGTAGAAGAGGTGGCTCGAACGGGTCAAGATTCCCTTCGCTTTGGCGCCCTGAAGCCAGTGGGGCTTACCGACCCACGTACCGGAAGACGCCCTTGGGCCGCCGTCCAGCTTCGGGCAGAGAATGATGAAGGCACTGCCTACAATCTTGTGGGCTTTCAAACCAACCTCACCTGGCCTGAACAGCGCCGGGTTTTTTCGATGATCCCCGGACTCAATCGGGCGGAGTTCTACCGTTATGGGGTGATGCATAGGAATACCTTTATTGACTCACCAAAAGCCCTGGATAGCACCTTTGCAGTGCCAGCTCATCCACGGGTGCGTTTTGCAGGTCAGATCTGTGGCACAGAAGGCTATACAGAGGCCATTGCTTCGGGCCTTTTGGCGGCGCTCAACACCTATGCCGCCTTGACCGGAGCACCAAAAGTAGAGCTTCCCGCTACGGGCGCGCTGGGCTCTTTGGTAGCCTATGCCACCAACCCAAATACCGTGGATTACCAGCCTATGCATGTGAATTTTGGTCTGGTGCCCCCGCTGGAAGGTTCCCGCCTCAAGAAGAAGGAGCGCTATCAAGCCTACTCGGCGAGAGCCCTTAAAGATATGAAAAGCTATATCCAGTCACGGCCGGACCTCTTCTTATAGGCGTATATAGTCCTATGGATCCTAAGCGCGCATCTCACAACGAAAGCTCAACGGCTAAGGGGAAGGGTTTCTCGGCATCGAAAGCACCAGATGCTCAGGAAAGCCCTTTTGCGGTTCCCTCCGTCTGGATCGAGGGTTTCTTGCGCCATCTTTCCCTGGTGAGAAACCTGTCGCCTCAAACGGTGAAGGCTTATAGGAGCGATGTGGAAGCCTTCTCCCGTTGGTGTGTGCATGAAGAGGTGGATCCTGCCGTCCTTGCTCACAGACAAGCAAGGGCTTATTTGGCCAACCTTAGGCAAGCCCGCTATGCGGAGCGCACCCGTGCACGCAAACTCTCGTCGCTTCGAACGTTTTACGGGTGGCTTCGCCGAGAAGGGCTTTCCTGCTCCGATGCCATGGATGCGGTAGCTGGAGCCAAGACCCACAGGCAGCTGCCGGTGGCAGCCAATGTGGATGACGTTGTGGCCATGCTCGCGGTCATTGATACCTCGACACCCGAGGGGCTTCGCGATGCTGCCCAGATAGAGCTCATGTTTGCCTGTGGCGCCCGAATTGCCGAGGTTGCTGCCCTTAAAATGACAGACATCGATAGATCTCAGCGACAGGTGCGCCTCTTTGGGAAGGGGTCCAAAGAACGCCTGGTGCCCCTGCATGATCGGGCATTGCAGGCGTTGGAAGCCTACCTGGACAGAGGTCGACCTCTCTTGGCTGCGCAGGCAAAGAGACCCAGCTCGCAGCTTTTTCTGTCTTCTCGAGGCAAGCCCATGAGCGCCGACAGCCTGCGCCTTCGCATGGAAGACGCTGTGGCGGCAGCCGGGCTTTCGCCTACGCTTACCCCGCACTCGCTTCGTCATGGGTTTGCCACATCGCTTCTTGACGGCGGCGCAGACCTCAGAAGCGTCCAGGAGCTCTTGGGCCATGCATCGATCTCCACCACTCAGATCTACACGCATCTTTCCATGGACGCCATAAAAGAGGCGGCAAAGCAGGCCAATCCTCGGTCGGGCAAGAATGATTAACAACCTCGCAAGCCATTCTTGAGCGAGCAGGGATGCTCAAAGCTGCCGAGAAACACAGCCCTCTCACCCAGATGCTTCTTTATGGTTGTGGGGCGTCTGCGAAAAGTGGGTGGTCTGAAAGTTTTGAGCCTCCGGTGCAAAAGATGGCTTATACTGTGATCTTGCTGTGCAAAAGTACGGCGATACATCACACGCGTGACCACTTGGCCACCGCGGTGCTCACACCTTTAAGCCAGGGTATGAGTGGTGGGTCGGGGATGACGTCACGCGGAGGAACAACCGAAGGAGAACAATGGCTGTCAAGATTAACATTAAGACCCTGCTCGACGCCGGCTGCCACTATGGTCACCAGACCCGCCGCTGGAACCCCAAGATGAAACCCTACATCTTCGGCGAGCGCAATGGCATCTACATCCTCGATCTCAAGCAGACCGTGATCGATGCTGACCAGGCCTACACCTTCCTCAAGAACCTGGCCTCCAAGGGCGGCAACGTCCTTTTCGTGGGCACCAAGAAGCAGGCTCAGGAGCCCGTGGCTACTCAGGCTGAGCGCTGCGGTATGCCCTATATCAACAACCGTTGGCTGGGCGGTGTGCTCACCAACTTCGTCACCATGCGCTCCCGCATCGATCGTATGATGGAGCTCGAGGCCATGATCGAGGATGGCCGCATGGCCCTGCTGCCCAAGAAGGAGCAGGCCCTGCTCAACAAGGAGCTGGACAAGCTTCAGCGCAACCTGGGCGGCGTGCGCGACATGAAGGCTCTGCCCCAGGCCCTCTTTGTGGTGGACACCAAGCGCGAAGAGATCGCCATCCGCGAGGCTCGTCGCCTGAAGATCCCCGTAGTGGCCCTGCTGGACACCAACTCTGATCCCGACGTGGTGGATTACGGCATCCCCGCCAACGACGATGCCATCCGCTCTGTCTCCCTCATGTGCGAGCTCATCGCTGACGCCATTCTGGCTGGCAAGGGCCAAGAGCAGATCACCGCTGAGGAGATGGCTGCTCCTGCCGTCACCAACGCTGTGGAGGATCAGATCCTCGACGTGCAGCCTGAGATCTCTGCCGACAAGGCCCCTGTTGAGGTCGAGGGCCAGACCATCGAGTCTGTGAGCACCCCTGACGTTGCTGAGGCTCCCGCCGGCAACTAACCCGTTAGTGTGGCTTGGCAATCTGCCAGGCTTTGCGGGCTGCAGCCACGGCAGGTCTTCTTAATAAGGATTCCTGCGACTGCAGCCCCCCCTGGATGCATCGGCATCCTTCATATCCCCTAGAAGATGTACTTCATAAGGCATCTTCTTATCACCTAAAGAAAGGCGGTCTGCCCTATGGCAACCAAGATCACCGCTCAGATGGTTAAGACCCTGCGCGAGATGACTGATTCGCCCATGATGGAGTGCAAGAAGGCCCTGGTTGAGGCCGAGGGCGACCTGGAGAAGGCTGTAGACGTGCTGCGCACCATGGGCATCGCCAAGGCCGTGAAGAAAGCTGGCCGCGACACCAACGAGGGCACCGTGGGCGCCTATGTCACCCCCGATGGCCACGCTGGCGCGCTGGTCGAGGTTTCTTGCGAGACCGACTTCGTGGGCTCTAACCCCAAGTTCACCGGCTTTGCGGCTCAGCTGGCCCAGGTCGTTGCCGAGAAGAACCCCGCAGACGTCGAGGCTCTCAAGGCTCTACCCATGAACGAGAACGAGACGGTAGACGCCGCTCTCACCGAGCTCATCCACACCATGGGCGAGAACATGAAGATCGCCCGCATCGTTCGTCGCGAGATTGCTGACGGCGCTCTGGCTGGCTATGTCCACGGCGGCAAGCTGGCCGACCTGGTGGAGTTCTCCTTCACCAAGCCTGACACCTTCGATACCCAGGCTTTCAAGACCTTCGCTCACGACGTAGCCATGCAGGTGGCTGCTGCTCAGCCCGTGGCTGCCCGCATCGAGGACGTCCCTGCCGAGACCATCGAGCATGAGATGTCTATCTATAAGAAGCAGGCCGCTGAGTCCGGCAAGCCTGAGGCCATCCAAGAGCGCATGGCTGAGGGCCGCCTCAATAAGTACTACAAGGAGAACGTCCTCACTGAGCAGGCCTTCATCAAGGACGGCGACATGAGCATTCGCCAATATGCAGAGAAGACCTCCAAAGAGGTGGGCGACACCATCGAGATCGTCGCCTTCGATCGTTTTGCCTTTGGCGAGTAGCTCGTAGGGCATCTCTTTAGATTGGGCTCTTAGATTCAAGAGTCTCATTCCATGGTTTTAGCAAGCGGGACCGGCATCCGTCGGTCCCGCTTTCTCATCTGGGCTAGAATAGGGCGGAATGTGCCTATCCCAATACCTAGGGGAGCTACTTGTGGATACCACTGCTCTTTCGACTCAAAAAGACGATCGCTACAAATACCATCGCGTGCTTCTTAAACTCTCTGGCGAGGCCCTTATGGGCCAAGGCGACTACGGCATCGACCCGGCTATGCTCGAGCACCTTGCTCAAGAGATCAAGTCTATCTATGACGACGGCATCCAAATCGGCATAGTCGTAGGCGGAGGCAACATCTTCCGCGGAATGGCCGGCGCCGCCTCCGGCATGGATCGCGCCCAGGCAGACTATATGGGCATGCTGGCCACAGTGATGAATGCTCTGGCCTTGCAAGATGCCTTTGAGAAAGCCGGCATGACCACTCGCGTCATGAGCGCCATCGAGATGCATGAGGTGGCAGAGACCTACATTCGCCGTCGCGCCATCAGGCATCTAGAGAAGGGCCGCGTGGTGATCTTTGCCGCCGGTACTGGCAATCCCTATTTCACCACCGATACCGCAGCTGCCCTGCGCGCCTGCGAGATCGATGCCGATTGCCTCATGAAGGCTACCAAGGTAGACGGCATCTACGACAAAGACCCAATGAAGCATCAAGATGCCGTGCGCTTCGATGAGATTAGCTATAGGGACGTGCTCGCTAAAAACCTCAAGGTGATGGATGCCACCGCAACCGCTTTGAGCCAAGACAACGATATGCCTATCATTGTCTTCAACATCGATGACGAGCATGTCTTCAAAAAGGCCCTGTTGGGTGAGATGGTAGGAACCACCGTGGTGGGGGAGGAGACCCTCTAATGAGCGACATTATGTCTGTGACCGAGTCCAAGATGGACAAGTGCCTAGATGCCCTCAAGGCCAACTTCGCCAAAGAGCGCACAGGCCGTGCCAACCCCCATGTGCTCGATAGCATCATGGTGGACTACTATGGCGTAGAGACCCCTGTGACCCAGCTGGCTGGCGTCAAGGTGCCTGAGGCCACCATGCTTTTGGTGGAACCCTGGGATAAGTCCGTGCTCAATGCCATCGAGAAGGCCATTCGTAATTCAGACCTGGGCATCAACCCCAGCAATGACGGCGTGGCCATCCGCCTGCCTTTCCCGGCTCCCACCGAGGAGCGCCGTCGCGAGCTGGTTAAGGCCTGCAAGGGCTACGCAGAGGAAGCTCGTGTGGCAGTGCGCAATGTGCGCCGCGATGCCAATGCAAAGATCGAGCGCGACGAGGAAAACTCTGAGGACGATGTGCGCCGCGAGCAGGCGGCCGTCCAAAAGCTCACCGATTCCTACATCAAGAAGATCGACGAGCTGCTTAAGACCAAAGAAGCCGAGGTCATGGAGATCTAAGGGTGCAGCCTAAGGCAGAAGAGCTGGAGCTTCACTACGCAGGGGCTCCCCAAGACATTTCGCTGGCAGATATCGATCTCGATCATCTGCCAGCTCATATTTCTATCATTATGGATGGCAATGGGCGCTGGGCTACCAACCAAGGACTCAAGCGCGCAGCTGGCCATATGGCAGGCGTCGATGCGTTGCGTGAGATCATCACCTCGTGCGTGCGTTTGGGCGTCGACGTGCTGAGCGCCTATGCGTTTTCCACTGAGAACTGGCATAGGCCTCAAGAAGAGGTGGATATGCTCATGCACCTCTTTGCCACCACGCTCATCAACGAGTTGCCGCTCTTTGACCAGGAAAACGTCAAGCTCGTCTTTTTGGGCGACCTCACCTCGCTGCCGCAAGAGACTCGCGATGTGTTCCAAGAGGGGCTCGACCACACCAGCGATCACACAGGCATGGTGCTGGCCCTGGCGGTGAACTACGGCTCGCGTGCAGAGATTGCCCGCGCTGCCCGCGAGCTTGCCTTAGAGGTTGTCAATGGCGAGCGCGATGCCAACTCCATCGATCCGGATGCCATTGCCTCTCATCTCTATACCACAGGGCTTCCAGATCCGGATCTGCTCATTCGCACCTCCGGCGAGCTGCGACTCTCCAACTATCTGCTGTTCCAGCTAGCCTATTCAGAGTTTTATATCACGCCCGTGCTCTGGCCTGACTTCGATCGCTGGGATCTCTTGCGCGCCATAGCATCCTTCCAGGGCCGAGACCGGCGCTTCGGGGGAGTGGAAGAGGCGTGATCGATCCCTCTGATTCCCATTCTCAACCAAAGCCGGATACTCCAGATGCCGAGAAGACCGAAGGCCTCGATACTGCCATTCATCGCTATGAGCAAAATCGCGAGCGTCGGGAGACTCTGAGGCTTGAGGGCGCCACCCGCTCCAGCAAGGTTCGCAGGCTTTCAGAAAAGATGCTCGCCCGCACTCTCTCGGGCATTCTCTACTCCATCGTGGTGATCATCTGCCTCTTTTGGGGCGCCATACCCACGGCATTGCTCTTCTCGGCAATGGCCTGGCTTTGCTGCTCGGAGTTCTTCCGTATGTCGCGCATGATGGGCCGTATGCCCAACGAGCTTATCGGTCTGGCGGCTGCAGTGGCTTTCGCGCTTTCGCCGCTGTTCCCGCCGCTTACGCTCACCGCCATCTTCTCGGTGTTGGTGTTGGCCACGGGCGTGTGGTACGTGTGGACGGCGAGGGCTTCGGTATCCGATGCGGCAGTCACCGTCTTTGCTCCCATTTATACGGGCTATCTGCTGAGTGCGGTCACCAGTATTCGCCTGATGCATGACGGCGCCACCTACTTTGGCTTGAGTGCCGAGGCGGTGCTTTGCTTTGGCGTCATCGCCTCTATCTGGATGAACGATGCGGTGGCCTATCTCGTGGGATCTCGCTGGGGCCGTCATCGTATGGCTCCAAAGATCAGCCCTCACAAAACCTGGGAAGGCTTTGCCGGCGGCATCGTGGGTTCCATTGGGGTATGGCTCCTTATGTATGTCATCCATTTGCCTGGAATGAGCCTCCCTGTCGCCCTGTTGGGGGGTGTGGGTGTAGGAACCATCGGCGTCATCGGCGACCTCTTTGAGTCCAGGCTCAAGCGCTCGGCAGGCGTCAAAGATTCAGGCAATTTCATCCCTGGCCATGGCGGCATGCTCGATCGCACCGATTCCATTCTTTTTGGCGTAATGACTGCTTATTTCATTCTTCGTTTGGGAGGCCTCGCGTGAATATCATCGATGACCGCGCACCTGTGAGCCCTAAGAAGCCTCTGCGCGTTGCCATCCTGGGAAGCACCGGGTCCATTGGAACCCAGGCCCTGGATGTCTGTGCTCAGCATTCGGATAAAGTGCAGGTAGTGGCCCTTTCCGCTGCCACACGCACCGCAGAGTTGGTAGATCAATCTTGCAAGTTCCATCCTCAGGTTGTTGCGGTGGCAGACAGCGCCCATGCACAAGACGGCGTGCTGGACAACTTGCCCTCCGGCTGCGATCTGCTGTCGGGGCCTGACGGGGTTACCGAGCTATGCCAGCGCGACGACGTGGATTGCGTGCTCGTCTCTGTTGTGGGCGAAGCCGGCATTTATGCAGCCTATGCAGCACTGGCGGCACACAAAATTGTGGCTTTGGCCAACAAAGAGTCCTTGGTGGCAGGCGGCGACCTGCTCATGCCCATGGCTGCCCCCGGCAAGCTCATCCCGGTAGACTCTGAGCACTCGGCCATCTTCCAGTGTCTCCAAGGCGCTTATTCTAAAGAGCTTGCCCGTATCTGGCTCACCTGCTCGGGCGGTCCATTCTATGGCTGGGATGCCCAAAAGCTCGCAGAAGTCACCGCTCAGAGGACGCTGGCCCATCCCACCTGGTCGATGGGGCCAAAGATCACCATCGATTCGGCCACTCTCATGAACAAGGGCTTAGAGGTCATCGAGGCCCATCACCTCTTTGACGTGCCGGTGGATGACATCCAAGTACTTATCCATCCTCAATCAAAGATTCATTCTATGGTGGAGTTTTGCGACGGCTCCACCATCGCTCAGTTGGGCCCCTCGGACATGCGCATTGCCATTCAGTACGCCTTTTCCTATCCAGATCGCTGGGATGCGCCCTGCCCTGACGTGGATTGGCGCAATGCCGGCCCCCTTACCTTTGGCTCGCCCGATACTGGCGCATTTCGCTGCCTGGCTTTGGCGCTTGAGGCGGGCCATGCTGGAGGCACGCTGCCTTGTGCTATGAATGCGGCCAACGAAGTGGCTAACAGCGCATTTAGAAATGGCGTCATCAGCTTTACCAACATCGCCTCGGTCGTGGAGTCCGTCATGGATGCCACCCAGGTAGAGCCGGTAGTCTCACTGGAGCAAATCTCGCAAGTGGACGCCGCTGCACGCCAGCAAGCCCGCAAGGTCATCGGAGGTCTCTCATGCTAGCGGGATTGGGAGGAGCCGCCTCTGCGATCATCTGGGGCCTGCTGCTCCTTTCTGTGCTGGTGTTTGTCCATGAAGGCGGCCATTTTCTGGCTGCGCGCATCCTGGGCATCCGCGTCAAGGAATTCTTCTTGGGCATGCCCTGCCGTTTTAGGCTGGCCAAGGCTTCCAAGCGCTACGGCACCGTCTATGGCGTGACCCCCATCCTGCTGGGCGGCTACACCATGGTGTGCGGCATGGAGGGCGAAGAGAGCCCCTATCTGGCTCAGGCGCTGGCCTGCGTCATGAAGCATGGGCGCGTCTCGGTGGCTCAGGTGGCCCGCGAGGTGGGCTGCACTCCCGCAGAGGCGGGCGACGCCCTTATGACCCTCACAGACTGGGGTTCCATCGAGCCCTTCGAGCCTCAACAGGACGATACGCTTCCAGCATCTGCCAGCTCTGAAGACTCCGATGCCGCTGCTGCCGAGAAGGACTTCTTCCAAACCCTGGCCCGCGATCCTCGGCTCCTCACCTGCTACGACAAGGGCCACGACTTTGACGCTTCTGGCACCACCCAGGCAGGCGAGCCTCATCCCATCGATGATCCGGCGGCTTTTCTGGCTCACGAGCGCGCACATACCTATCTGGCCCATGGCTTTTGGGGCCGCACCTTTGTGCTGGTGAGCGGTGTAGCCATCAATATATTATGCGGACTGCTGCTGGTGGTGCTGGTGCTAACCCTTTGGGGCGTGACCATCTCTACCAACGAGCCTGTGCTGGGCGCAGTGGTGGAAGGGTCGCCGGCGGCACAGGCAGGGCTTGTGGCAGGGGATCGCATGGTCTCTGTCAACGGCACCCCTACAGACACATGGGAAGCCTTTGCCCTCCAATTGCAGGAGGCTATCGATCAGGGAAGCTCCATGGACATCACCTTTGAGCACGATGGCCAGCAGCACTCTGTGACAGTGGCGGCAGATCCTGAGACTCAGCGCATTGGCGTCCAAGCCCAAACCCAGCAAGTGCGCCTAGGCATTGGCGAGGCGCTCTCTTACGCTGCCAACTATGTGGCCACTACCGCGGTCTACATCTCCCAGCTCTTCCAACCGGCTCACTTCTCCCAGGTCATCGAGAATTCTTCCTCGGTGGTAGGCATCTCGGTCATGGCCAGCCAAGCGGCGAGCCAAGGATTGGCTTCCTTCGCCATTTTGGCCGCTGCCGTCTCTTTAAGCCTGGGCTTCATGAACCTCTTGCCCATCCCCCCGCTGGATGGTGGCAAGATCGTCATCGAGGCCATCCAGGCCATCCGCAAGAAGCCGGTGTCCCTCAAGGTCCAAAGCACCGTCTCTATGGTGGGCATCGCCCTCTTCATGCTGCTGTTCTTCGTGCTCTTGCGCCAAGACATCATCCGCTTTGTCTTTGGAGGCTAACGTGGAAGACCTGCGTCCCACACCTGCTCAGGCAGCAATCATCGCCCATCCTGCCCTTGCCGAGAAGCCCGCGCCTCAGCCTTCTGCATCTCAACAAGCGGCAGAGGCCCCTTTCTGCCGCGACCTCACGCGCCCGGTATTTGTGGGCGGGGTGCAAGTGGGCGGGGGAGCGCCGGTGGCGGTGCAGTCCATGACCAACACCAAAACCCAGGATCCCCAGGCTACGCTGGCGCAAATCCATGCCCTGGCAGAGGCGGGCTGCGAGATTATCCGTGTGGCGGTGCCTGCCAAAGATGCCCTAGAAGGCTTTGGCGAAATCTGCGCTCAGAGTCCGCTACCGGTAGTGGCAGACATCCATTTTGACCACCGCCTGGCCATCGAGGCCATCACCCGTGGCGCTTCTGCCATTCGCATCAATCCTGGAAACATTGGCTCCTGGGACAAAGTGGATGCGGTAATCGATGCAGCCGGCAGTGCATCTGTCCCCATTCGCATAGGTGTGAATGCCGGCTCGCTCGATCCTGCCATCGATGCCCGTGAAGACCTCACTCAACCCCAAAAGCTCATCCAGAGTGCGGTGTCTTTTGTCCGCCACTTTGAAGAGCGCGGGTTTACCTCCATCGTTCTTTCGGCCAAGACCCACTCGGTGCCCTCCACCATCAAAGCCAATCGCGAACTGGCCCGTGTCCTGCCCCATATCCCTTTGCATCTAGGCGTTACCGAGGCAGGCACGCTGCAAGCGGGCGCCATCAAAAACACCAGTGCTCTGTCAGTGCTTTTGGCAGAGGGCATTGGGGACACCATTCGCGTCTCGCTCACTGCAGACCCGCTGGAAGAGATAGGCGTTGCCTGGTCCATCCTCCAGGCGCTCGGCCTTAGGCGCCGGTCGCCAGAGATCGTGAGCTGCCCTACCTGCGGGCGTTGTCAGATCGATCTTATCGGCTTGGCCTCTGAGGTAGAGGAGCGTCTCAAGGGCGTGAAAGCCCCCATATCGGTGGCGGTCATGGGTTGCGTGGTCAATGGCCCGGGCGAAGCCAAGGCAGCCGATATAGGCATCGCCGGAGGTCGAGGCCAAGGCCTGCTCATCGCCGGCGGCGAGGTGGTGGGCAAGGTGCCAGAAGATCGCATCGTGGATGCCCTGATGGAAGAGATCGAGGCGCGTTTTCCTGCCACCGATCAATCCTAGGCTCTACCGGGTAGGATAAGTGCCGGTTGGAGATAGACTTCAGCCGCTGGATGCGCAGGTCATGCGCGATAGGAGAAAGCTGTGAACACCTTTCAGCGAATGAGCGCCCTCTATGCGCCCACTTTAAAAGAGGATCCTGCGGATGCAGACTTGGCAAGCCATCGCTTGCTGCTTCGCGCCGGCATGATTCGCAAGACCGCGGCCGGCCTCTACAGCTATCTGCCGCTGGCCTGGCGCTCCCTGCAAAAGATCGAGGCCATCGTGCGCGACGAGATGGATACCCACGGCGCCCAAGAGCTGC
Organism: Olsenella sp. KGMB02461; assembly: GCF_012584445.1. Taxonomy (GTDB): domain Bacteria; phylum Actinomycetota; class Coriobacteriia; order Coriobacteriales; family Atopobiaceae; genus Leptogranulimonas. Next base: position 465,668 of record NZ_JABAHI010000008.1, on the reverse strand, counting down.
TCATGCCCATCCTCACACCCGCAGAGCTTTGGGAAGAGTCGGGGCGCTGGGATGTCTATGGCCCTGAGCTTATGCGCATCTCCGATCGCCATGAGCGCGCCTTTGCTTTGGGCCCCACCCATGAGGAGACCATCACCGATCTGGTAAAAGGGGAGCTTCGCAGCTACAAGCAGCTACCGGTGAACCTCTATCAAATCCAGGATAAATTCCGCGACGAGCTTCGTCCTCGCTTTGGGCTTATGCGTGGCCGCGAGTTCATCATGAAGGACGCCTACTCCTTCGACGCAGACGTCGAGGGCATGAAGCGCACCTACAACCAGATGTACGACGCCTACTCCGGCGTGTGCGACCGCTGCCGCATCCAGGCAGTGCCTGTGGATGCGGATTCCGGCCAGATCGGCGGCTCGGGCTCCATCGAGTTCATGGCCCTTTCTGAGTCTGGCGAGGCGTCGCTGGTCTACTGCGAATGCGGCTATGCTGCCGATGAGGAAGCGGCCACCGCGCTCATCACCGTCACCGACGGCCCGGAGACCCACAACCACGAGTTGGAGCTCTTGGACACCCCCAATGTCCACACCATTGACGAGCTGGCAGCATTCCTCGATGTCCCGGCTTCGAGCACCCGCAAGGCCATCGCGCTGGTAGATGGCGAGGGCGATCCTGTGGTGTGCATCATCCCTGGCGATCATGAGCTCAACGAGATCAAGGCCGAGCACGCCTTTGGCTCATATCACCTCATGACCGACGAGGAGCTGGAGAGCTTTGGCCTTTACAAGGGTTGCATTGGCCCTGTGGGGCTGCCTGAGGGCATTCGCTGCATCTGCGACATCTCCCTCAAGGAATCCCTTAACTGGGTGGTGGGCGCCAACAAGCCTGAGTCCCACTATCTTGGCGCCCGTCCTGAGCGCGACTTCACTCCAGACGCTTGGGAAGATTTGGCCAGCGCCCAAGCCGGGGACGGCTGCCCGGTATGCGGGAAGCCCTTATCGGCAGCCCGCGGTATCGAGATGGGCCAGATCTTCCAGCTGGGCGACAAGTACAGCCGCGCCCTCAACGCCACCTTCCTGGACAAGGACGGCAAAGAACAGTACTTCCAGATGGGCTGCTACGGCATTGGCGTGAGTCGCACGCTGGCTGCCATCGTCGAGCAGCATCATGACGACTCCGGCATCGCATGGCCGGTATCGGTGGCGCCTTTCGAGGTAGAGGTGATCGCACTCGACATCAACGACGATGTGGTGTGGCCCGCCGCCATGGGCGTGTGCGACCAGCTGGTAGACGCCGGCATCCAAACCCTGCTGGACGATCGCAAGGAGCGTCCGGGCGTCAAGTTCAACGATGCCGACCTTTTGGGCTTGCCTTACCAGATCATCTTTGGCAAGCGCGCGGTGGCCAACGGCGTCTGCGAGCTCAAGGATCGCGCCACTGGCGAGCGCACCGAGCTCCCCATCGCCGACATCGCGACCCATGTGGCATCCCTGGTGATCCCTCAGCGCGCCTAAACTCTTTGCCCACAAGCCTGCCGGCGCAGCCTTTTAGCTTTCTTGCTACCGAGAAGCTCCTGCCTTACAGGGTAGGGGCTTCTCGGTGGCGCTATGAGGAGTGAGGCCTCGAACCAAGAAGCAGGAACTGGCTTTTTGGACAGATAGCGTGCTGTGATTAGGTGTGTTGACCTGCGTCAGACCTGCGCCAACACCCCTTAACCTGTAGACCAAATTGACCTTCATTGTTTACAAGTACTCTTTGCGCTCAAAAGGGGGGCAGTGTGAAAGCAGGGCTGCTTTCACACTGCAAAACCCCGGCTAAATCATGGAAGGTCAAAAGTAGACCTGCCTGTGAGATGGGGACCCAGGGCAGATGAGGTTTGGACTGGGCACCGCTTCATGCCTACTAAGTACCATTTCGCGCCTACTAAGTACTTAGTAGGCCGATTTCGCCCAAAATCTGCGTCTTATTTTATTTAAGTACTACATCACCCAAGCTCACAGAGTTGGTTGCATATTAAATTGTACTTAGTAGGCGCGTGCCGGAGGAAATGTACTTAGTAGGCGCGAGCCTTGTCACTCTTCTGCATCTTGGTCCCGCAGGCCCCACAGATCGCCTTCTTCATCGAGCCCTGCAAATCCTGGATGTAACGACTCGGTTCTGCTGCCTTTAGCTGGGGCACCACTGCATTGGACAGCGCACTTTCTGTCCGGGTTCCCATGTTCAAATGCGCCTTCCAGATTTAAACGCCCAAAAAAGGGACGTTGACCTGCGTCAACGTCCCAATTCACAGCACGCTTTTTGTCCTATAAGCCCAGGAACTTGTGAGAGAAAAGCCCCCTAGTTGCTATATCCGCAGCTAGGAGGCTGAATTTTGTGGTGGGCCCAGTAGGATTCGAACCTACGACCAAAGGATTATGAGTCCTCTGCACTGACCGCTGTGCTATAGGCCCTTATACGAAAAAAGGCGACGGTCAAACCGCCGCCTGCAATGCGTGGTGGAGATAAGGGGGATCGAACCCCTGACCTCATGACTGCCAGTCATGCGCTCTCCCAGCTGAGCTATATCCCCGTGGGTTGGTGCGAGAGCTATATTAACAGAAGCGCGCGCTCATGCAAACCCGAATCTGCTTTTGTTTGGATCGAGGATAAGAACTCCTCGTTTAAATGTCTCCTAGAGACCAAGCTGCTTTGGAGGATGAGAAGGCATAAAAATGCGTAGACAACGCATTATCGAGAGAGTTTGTGAAGTGAGTTGGAGAGTGCTAACTAGAAACTCAGGTATAGTTTAAAAAGCTGAAACCAAACTGACTAACAAATAGGTACTCTTAATTATAAAGCTCTTTCATTAATGAAGCACTCAGAGACAAATTAGAATTCGAACATTATCAAAGTTTGGAACGACAATTTCCAGCAAGTCAAGGGTGTCTCCCTATAGGAGAGGCGGCCCATATGCAACGCAAAGCTTTGAAGGCCCGGTATGACCTATACGTATATGCGCTGGGGGTTTGCTTATGAACAGAAGGCTGACGTTCTTGCTTATCTGCATTGTCCTTTGCATAGGCATCCTGCCAGCAGGCACCAGGGCACAAGCTTTGGAAATGAGCATGAGCGAAAGCTATAACAGCACCTCGGCTGAGAATACCAGGCTTTTGGCTCACACGGATATTTCCTATGTTGATGAAAACAATAAGCTAGTTACCCTGATAGAGCCCTATACAGCCGTTGTCAATGCAGCTTCGGCAACCATCTGGAAGGACGGCTGGTACGTAGCGGACGGCTCAGTCGAAATTACCGACACGATAACCGTCGAGGGTGATGTGAAACTTATCCTATGCGACGGAGTGCAGTTGACCACCAAGAACATTTGCGTAAACGAGGGTAACACCTTCTCGGTGTACGGTCAAAGTGGTGGCACCGGCTCGCTTACGGCAAGGTTGTCACATAATACTGCCCCTGGCATTGGTGGGGGACGCTATAAAAACGGTGGGAGCATCAATTTATATGGTGGAATCGTTTATGCCCAAGGTGGAAAGGAAGGTGCAGGAATAGGTGGAAGCGCTTCATGCAGCCATGGGGGCACAGTCAAAATATACGGTGGAACGGTTACCGCTGTCGGAGAAGCAGAGAACGGCACCGGTATAGGCGGTGGAGGCTAGGATCAGAGCTATACCAAAGGACCTTATGGCGGCAACGGCGCCGATGTTGTTATTCGAGGTGGCACTGTGACCGCAACTGGTGGCGGCAGTGCGCCATCTATCGGCGCCGGTGGTTCCTCAAACAGTCACGGCAGCTTCTCAACTGGGGAAAACGGCAGTGCTGTTATCTTTGCCAGTGCATCCGAGATCAAACGAGGAAGAATCAATGGGGTGGGATCATCTTCATTGGTAATTCTGGAACCGTCTACAAAGATCAGACGTTGACAAAAAAATTGACTATCGACAGAGGCAAGACTCTAACTATTCCGGAGAACACGCGCTTTACCGTGCCGGAAGGAGTGTCCCTTATCAATGAGGGGACCATACGCGACAACGGCATTGTCATCAAAGACGGCGCCATCATCAACAACGGCACCATTCTCTGCAAGGTTACAAAAAAACTTCACCAATATCACGGCCGATAATGGGACTGGCTATATCACTCAGGGGACAGATTACTCCACCACGTTGACTGCAACCAATGGCCGCCTGTTGCCGTTGAGAATCACTGTGAGCGTGGGAGGTAAGGCGCTGGCGGCTGGAAGCGGCGCTTATTCCTATGATATATGAAGCGCCCTGCGGGGCGCTTTTTTATGCGCATGAGCTGCTCTGAGCATATAGGCCATCATATAAGCAGAAATGACGTAATATCACTAAATTAAATATAAAAAATGCCACTGGTAGTCAAAATGAACCCTCTGTATGAAAATTAGGGGGTAGTCATATATTCTGTATGATTTACTATTATCATGAAATGTGCAAGATATACATATACAAATAGAGCAAGAGCTTAAGGTATTTCTTCCTAATGATGTCTCTAGCTTGGATCTTGAAGGAGTGAGAGTGAGCACTGTTCTTTTTCATGCGTCTACTACGGGGCTGGCTCCTTCAGCAGTCTGCGCCGGCATATAGGCACCATCGAAGTGAAGAAGGCATAACCATGATTTCAGAGGCTTCCAAAAGAGCAAAGGCAAAGTATGCCAAGGAGAAGACGAAGCGCGTCGTCGTGGCGTTCTATCCTCCCGATGCCAAGATCCTGGCATGGGTCAACCAGCAACCCAACAAGGCGGGGTATATCAAAGACCTCATTCGTCAGGACATGGCAAAAAATGCGGGGGGGGGGGCGCTTCAGCGGGGTTAACCCAGTGAGCGTCAACTCTTCTTAGCAAGAACATCGGGACGAGCAGTCGGGAACCTCTTTTCTGGTTCCCAAAAGACCAATTGTGAAGGAAGCGTCTAAAGAAGGGATCAATTGGCAGGGTGCCAAAGTTTTTGGTGCATCTGAGCCAATCTTTGGTATAGTGATTTCCGCACCAACCCACGGGGATATAGCTCAGCTGGGAGAGCGCATGACTGGCAGTCATGAGGTCAGGGGTTCGATCCCCCTTATCTCCACCACCCATTGCAGGCGACGGCTCAATGCCGTCGCCTTTTTTATTGTCTAGATTCAAAGGCACTGGGCCCCTCAAAGCCTTGGACATAGGCTCTCCATGCAGTCGCCTTTTTTAGTGAGGATGTGCCACTGGGTGGGCCTGATGGATCAAAAGGGCCCAAGGGTGGATATCCTTGAGTGTGAGGGTGTAGTTCTTATCGGCAGCAAACCCTAGAGGCTGCTGCACACATAGACTCTATTGAACTTTTAAGGAACGGCGCATGTACATCGAGACCATCGATTCTCCAGCAGACCTCAAAGCGATGTCTATAGACGAGCTTGAGGCGCTGGCCCAAGAGATTCGCCAGGCGCTGATTTCTCGAGCTAAGACGCAAGATGAGCATCTGAGCGCCAATTTGGGCGTGGTAGAGGCCACCATTGCGCTGCATTACGTGTTTGACTCGCCTCGGGACGCCTTGGTGTTTGACGTCTCTCATCAAACCTATGCCCACAAGATGCTCACCGGGCGCAAAGAGGCTTTCTTGGATCCGGCCCATTATGACGATGTGTCGGCCTTCGCGAGCCCGGCTGAATCTGTTCACGACCCCTTTATTGTGGGACATACGTCTACTTCGGTATCGCTGGCTGCAGGCATCGCTCACGCTCGAGATCTGGCACAGGGCACGGGTAGGGTAGTGGCGTTTATCGGCGACGGATCGCTCTCGGGCGGGGAGGCCTTCGAGGGCCTGGATCTGGCGGCCGAGCTTGGCGGCAACCTCGTCATCGTGGTGAACGACAACGAGATGTCCATCGCCCCCAACCATGGGGGGCTCTACCAAAACCTGGCAGAACTTAGAAAAACCCAAGGCGCCTCGGCTAACAATTACTTCAAAAGCTTGGGACTGGACTATCGCTACGTGGAGGAGGGCAACTCCCTCGCGCCGCTCATCGATACCTTCAACCAGGTCAAAGACACCACTCATCCAGTGGTGGTGCATATCCATACCACCAAGGGCTTGGGCCTTGAGGCTGCCGAGAAGGACCCCGAGCGTTACCACCACGTGCGCGGGCTCACCGCTTCTGGCGAACCGCAAACGCAGGCCGTGAGCTGGAGCGATCTCACCGTGTCCCATCTCACAAAACTTATGGAGCGCGACTCGCAGGTAGTCACTGTATGCGCGGCTACTCCCACTGGCCTGGGTTTTACTCAGGACAAGCGCGAGGCTATTCCTGCTGGTCAATTTGTGGACGTGGGCATTGCCGAGCAAACCGCCGTCACCTTTTGCGCGGGCCTTGCCAAGCGGGGCGCCAAACCGGTGCTCTGCATCTACTCCACCTTCTTGCCCCGCGCGGCCGACCAGCTTATCCAGGAGCTCTGCGTAAACTCGCTGCCTGCGGTGATTCTGGTGGACAAAGGCTCGGTCTATGGGTCTGGCCCCGTCTCCCATCTGGGCCTTCAAGACATGTCGCTCTTAGGCAACCTGCCCAACATGCTCTATCTGGCGCCTGCCAATCCCCAGGAATACGTGTCCATGATGGATTGGGCGGTAGACTATACCCAAGGCCCTGTGGCTATCAAGATCCCTGGTGGCGAGCCTTATCAAGGAGACGTCTCCAGCAGGGTAGTCCCAGGCGCCCAGGTAGCGCTGGTGGGCGTGGGCACGTTCTTCTCGGTAGCCAAAGAGGCCGCACAGGCGCTCCAGGCTCAGGGCATTCAGGTGTCGCTCATCAACCCTCAAGTGATCTCCAACGTGTCGCCCCAGCTTGCAGAGACGCTCACAGCGCATAAGGTGGTCGTGACGCTCGAAGACGGCATGATAGCCGGCGGCTATGGGGCCAAGGTGGCCTGCGCGCTGGCGGCTACCCCTACGCGGGTGCTCGTGCGCGCCTTCGAGTCCACCTATGCTGACCGAGTGGATCCCCAGGACCGCATTTCGCAGGCACGCCTCACGGCCGCACAAATTGCAGCCGACGCCCTCGAGGCCCTGCACTCATAACTCATCGAAAGGACCTTCCTTGACTGCAACCTCTTCTTCGCAGGACAACCCTCAGGTTGCCTCAGATTCTGCTGCCGATAAACCCACGCCCTCCCATCAGGAGGCCGCTTCCCAAGACGCCGCCCATGCTACTAAGGGAAAAGCCGTCGCCAAGGGCAAGTCTCAAGCTGAGGAGCCCAAAAAAGAGACTCGAGCCCAGCGCAAAGCCCGTCAGAAGGCCGAGAAAGAGGAGAAGGCCCGTCAACGTCGCATCGCCGCGCGCCAGGGAGGCCGCAAGCTCTTTCCCACGCCTACGCGGAAGCAGTCTGTCGCCTTCATCGTGGTGCTGGCCATCTTGTTTGTGGGCTCGGTGATCTTCAAGCTTACCTGGGGCTCTCCCACAAGCCCCTTGGGCAAGACTCCTGTAGCCCAAAGCGAGGATGTGCCTGCTCGGGCTGCCAAAGGCACTACGCTCGTCTACAAGGGCGGGGAGTATGCGGTGGGCACCAACCTCAATGCCGGCCAATATAAGTTCTTGGCCACCCAAGATCGCCAAGATCCTTCCAATCCTGCCGTCCTCAAGGTCGATGGCGAGGTGGTCGATCAGTTTACCCAAACCTGCTGGCTCACCCTCTCTGATGGGGAGCAATTGGCGGTAGATGGCGCGACTTTTGTTTCTGCCGCAGATATCACATCGAAGCTGGTCACTGATCTTAAGGATGGGGGTACCTACTTAATAGGCGTCGACGCACCTGAGGGCTCCTACCTTGTGAGCCCCACTCAAAGCTCGGGTGCATGCACGGTCTACGACTCCGACGCCCCCGGCGCGCAGCCCATTGCCACCTTGGATGTCACCGCTGCCCAGCAGATAGACGTGGCCCAAGGCCAGTATCTCAAGCTTTCCGGCTGCCTCGCCCAGTACCAGTAGCAGGCGGGGCATCTTGAGCGCCCCTCAAACCCTAGGAGGGGCTCTATGGGACACCTCGATTCAAGGCGCCATCAACCATCGTCGTCTGGCTCCTCCAAGATGGATGCTGAAGCTCCAAAAGCAGCCACGGCTCCAAAAGCCAGCTCCGCCGCCGATCGAGCCTCGGCAGACTCCCATCGCCTCTCGCGCAAAGCCGCCACCATTTTGGTGGCTTGCGCCGCTATTGTGGTCTCGGTGATAGTGTGCATCGCAATGGTGACCGCCGGCGGCCCCGCGGCCTTTGGCTCTGACAAATCCCATGTCACCTTAGGCGGCATCACCCATGGACGCCTGCCAGACAGCGACTCTGCCCTTGTCATGCGTACTGACAGCTCCGTCTCTTCCGAGGACACCCCGCTCAAAATCACGGCAGACGATCCCAACGCCCACTATGATGTCACGGTGCTTACCCAGGATTTCTCAACTTCGCGGGCCGTTTATATCTATGTAGACGGCAGCACGGTGGTCGCTTCTCAGCAACCTCAAGACAAGACCGTCATCACCCTCTCGGGCTCGCAGATCACCTCTGGCTATCACATGGTGGAAGCCGTCCAATATGCGGGCAACAGCCCCACTGCCACGGTGACTATGTATAAGAAGAACACTTATTTGGTGCAATAGCCCATCGTCCAAAAGCCCTTAGAATCGATGGCGGCGTTTGTTGCAAATTGCCCTAGGCATGCCTATTAGAGACATCTTGCGCTTCACAGAAAGGTCCCTTCGCTCTATGGAACTTCCTTCCCGTCTTAAAGATCCTCTCAACGTGCGCCAAACCAGCGCCGTCCGAGTGAGCGCCATTGCCTATATCATCTGGAACACGGTCATGTGCCTTTTCATGACTTACGTGCTCACCTGTGCGGCCATCGCCAGCCGCGCTTCTGGCAACGGCTATGCGGCCATCCCTGTGCTGGGTTTTTCCATCCCGCTGTGGACGGGTCTCGTATTCTTAGGTCTCCTCACTGCTGCGGTGGGCGCGGGTGGCTATTTGGTGGGTATCGCGGTGCTCCGCGGCCCCAAAGCTCGCCGACGCCCCGCCGTTCGCCGAGTGGCCACCGCCCTTCTTTATCTCTCCGCCGCAGGCATCCTCTGGGCATTCTCTCAGGGCGACGCCGTGGTGTTGCTGGTTTTTATGGTCTCTGCCCTCATGGTTTTCGCCCTTCGCTGGGTGGTGGATCGCTATGGCACTGCCCCCGATGCCTATCTCGAGGACGCTGCCGCTGCCAATGACCCCGATGCCGAGAATAGCCTCGCCTCCATGGGCGAAGCATTCATCGATGCAGTGATCGAGCCTACCGTCGACGAAGACGCGCCAGTCTCTTTGAGCCGCGACGGTTGGGTGCTCCTTCAGCGCCGTATCACCGGATACAGCCAGCTCATGGCAATCTGGGGGTCGTTAGAGCTGCTCATGGCCATGACCTATCTGGCGCGCATCACCTCTATGGACACCCATATGTCCAACTTCGTCACCATCATGGGTTCTGCCATCGTCACTGGAGCCCTCTTGGCCATCCAGGGCGCCTTCTTCATACTTCTCACCGTGCTCACAGTGAAAGGCGCCACCGATCGATCTTGTCGACGCATTGGCGTTGGCCTATGCATCGCTGGCCTCTTCCTAAGCGTCTCGGTGCTGCTGCTGGTTTCCATCGGGCTACTTATGGGCTCTCCCGATGGCGTCGAGCAGGTCTTTTGCTCCGTCTTGAGCTGCGGGCTTCTAGGGGTAGTCTATAGCTGCACCGATCGTCGCCTGCGCGTCCTGCGTCTTGCCAGCGAGCTCCAGTAAAATAGATCGCCGCATGCCGGGCACATCCTGCGCAAATCCCGCCCAACTTGCGTAACAGTTGAGACGAGGGTCATTCAACGTTCATAGAAGCGGTAACTCTGCTCACTCTACCGAGAAAGACGTGGCACACTAGTAAGAACTGTGAATTGCCGATGGGACTTCTCCTTTCCAGGGCATCCCATCTTGCACGTCCTGTGCGTGCTCGCGCTATTTAGGAAGCGTTGTTACTCAAAGCATGCATTGCCACTTGCGCAATGATTGAAAGGGGAGGGTCATGTCCCAAGATCGCAAACTCATGAAGGTCATGAGCATCATTCTTCTGTTTTGGGCTCTACTGATCTTTATATACGACGCCATCTGCATCACCGTCGTGGCTCAGAATGGCTGGCAGTGGCAGGGCATCGTGTTGGTAGCTCTCTACAGCTTCCAGGGCTTCTTTGGCATCAGCTGTGGCATGGCCGGTGTTCGCGGCGCCAATACGCCATCTCGCGCCAACACCTACAACGTTCAAGCTGCTATCCTGGGCATCTATGAGCTTGTCTCGCTTATCTACACCATCGTGGTGCAGGCTGATTTTGGCGGGCGCCCTCTAGGCTCCGACATCCCCAGCTTGGTGCTTACTGTGGTGCCTTTGATCGTTTGCATCGCTGGCTGGATCCTTGGCCGACGCGTCTTTGAGGCTTCCAAGAAATAGGAGGCCTAAATAGGAAGCCTCTGTGAAGTTGTGCATGGCATTATGAGTCATGCACGGCAAATGAATTCCTATTGGGGTCTTGCAATGATGACAGGCTCTGGTAGTATGAATTCCTGTGATTCGCAGAGAATCATCTACGGGCGATTGGCTCAGGGGTAGAGCACATCCTTCACACGGATGGGGTCGCTGGTTCAAATCCAGCATCGCCCACCACAAAACACAAGGTAGACGGCTTTGCCGCCTACCTTTTTTTGTGTCGTGACACACTTGTGCCGAAGATTAACGTGAAATTGCCTAAGAGGCGATCTGCGGGGCCAAGATGCAGAAGAGCGACAGCGCTCGCGCCTACTAAGTACATTTCCTCCGTACATTTCCTCCGGCACGCGCCTACTAAGTACAATTTAATATGAAACCAACTCTGTGAGCACGGGTGATGTAGTACTTAAATAAAAAATGACGCAGATTTTGGGCAAAATCGGCCTACTAAGTACTTAGTAGGCGCGAAGTGGTACTTAGTAGGCATGAAATGGCGCCCAGTCCAAACCTCATCTGCCCTGCGTCCTCGAACCTCCTTACTGCTTAAGGGATTCTATGGTGGCTTCTGTGGCGCCATACCAGCGGTAATAGGCGTAGGCAGCTTCGCTTAGATGAGTGTCGTAGTTGTCAAGGGGATCTTGGTAGTCTTCCTGGTCTAAGGCCGTCGCAAGATCGCTGGCGGCCTGCTTATAGCTGTCGGCGCATTCTTTCAAATAACCCTGCGCGACAATAAAACCCTTGGGCGCATTGGTGACATCGACAGAGAGCATCGTCTGCGCGTAGGAGTCCAGCTCATTGGTTAACTGCTGAAACTGAGCTTGCACTTCCTCTTTCGATCCCCCTTCATAGGCAAAGTCATGGAGCAGGTTGAGCATCGTCCGGTTTGTGTTGTACATATTTTGGACGTTGGTCGAGATGGTATTGGTGTCATAGCCTCCATAATCCTTGGTGGCACCTTCCTTTCCGGAGGAGTCCTGGGAGGTACCCTGATCCTGTTGGTCAGGGGTTTGATCCTGTTCTGTTGCATCCTGCTGAGATTGGCCTTGATCTTTCAGGTCGGTGCCTTGCCAAGCACCAGTGGGCTGAAGCGAGCAGCCGCCCAAAACGAGCATGCCAGTGAAGGCGACAGCTAAGACGATATTCTTTTTCATGGGAGGTCCTTAAGAGTATCTCGATAGTACAGTTATTAATTATCAGTACAGTGCAGCCTGGACGGCGCCATCCCAGCGCGCATAATCATCCAAAGCATCATCAAGGGCTTTTTGGCAATTGCTCAGATCCTCTGTGTTCTCATCATTCCCGAGGGCAGAAACAAGATAGCTTCCTGCGCCCGAGCGCTTGCGTTCTGTATCTGGTCGGAGGAGTTTTGCGCTGGCGCAACCAAGAGTGAGCTACATCCGGCCAACGCCAAAACCGCAGTAAAACTCAGGGCCATCAAGGTTCTTTTTGCATCTGTGCTCCTCTATGCTCTAAACCCTTGCTGCGCTTATGAGTATATAAATATGGAGATACATCGATAATTTATCAATAAAAATGTAGGGTGATTCTCTAGGCGCTCGAACCTATGAAGGGATGCGCCTTTTGCAGCGTGGTCTAAAGACAGGGGAGGGTCTAGTGAGCCGATAAGGTCTTGCCCTCCTCAACTGGCAATCTCTGTGGTGCAGCACGATAAAAAAATCCCCGTGGCAACCCATTGGTGCCACGGGGAGCAAGGATTCAAGGATTACAGAGACTCCCTAGAATGAGGCCTGGAGCATAGGCTACAAGTAAAGAGAGGTAACTGTCTCGAATTAGTTAAGGGTGTTCACCAGCTTCTGACAGCCGCTCTTGCGCTCGGCAGCCTGGTTCTTGTGAATGATGCCCTTGCTGGCAGCCTTGTCCAGAAGACGGCAAGCCTTGTTGCACTTCTCCTGAGCGAGCTGGGCGTCGCCGGCCTCAACAGCCTCGCGAACGTGCTTGACAGCCGTCTTCAGCTCAGAGCGGACGGCCTTGTTGCGGATGCGTGCCTTCTCGGCGGTCTTAATGCGCTTCTTCTGCGACTTGATGTTAGCCACGTGCAATTCCTTTCAATGCGATCTATGAGGCCTCTTCGGTGAGACACGGTGAGGCAACTTCCAAATACTAACATAGGAAACCCGTGCTAGGGTACCGTGCTACAGCTATGAAGAAATCTCTCCATGGAGGGCGTACATTCCACAGAACCCATCGGTAGGCTATACAATGTCACCTATGAATACCACAGACCTTTCCCACATCAGGAACTTCTCCATCGTCGCCCACATCGACCATGGCAAGTCCACCATCTCAGACCGCATCCTCGAGATGACCAACACCGTCGAAGAGCGCGACATGGAGTCGCAGCTGCTCGACTCTATGGACATCGAGCGGGAGCGCGGCATCACCATCAAGTCCAATGCCGTGCGCGTGATGTATGACGCGGACGACGGCGAGACTTACCAATTCAACCTTATCGACACTCCGGGCCACGTGGACTTCACCTACGAGGTGTCCCGTTCGCTGGCCGCCTGCGAAGGCGCAGTGCTGGTGGTGGATGCCACCCAAGGTGTGGAGGCTCAGACGGTGTCCAACGCCAATCTGGCCATGAACGCCAACCTGGAGATCGTGCCGGCTATCAACAAGATCGACCTGCCCAGCGCTCATCCAGAGGAGGTCAAGCAGGAGATCGAGGATGAGCTGGCAATCCCTGCAGACGATGCGGTGTGCGTCTCGGGAAAGACCGGCGAGGGCATCCATGACTTGCTGGAAGCCATCGTGTTTCTTGTCCCGCCGCCAGAAGGGGATGCCATCGCTCCGCTCAAGGCATTGGTGTTGGACTCCTACTTTGACGAGTACCGCGGCGTGGTGGCCATGGTGCGCGTCTTTGACGGCTCCATCAAAAAAGGCGACGAGCTCACCATGATGATGACGGGTCAGGACTTTTTGGCAGACGGCGTGGGCGTCAAGCGTCCCTCTGAAGTGCTGCTCGATGAGCTTACCGTGGGCGAGGTGGGCTTTGTGGTCACGGGCCTCAAAGACCCAGAGTCCGTGCGCGTAGGCGACACGCTCACTTACCGTGACAATCCCTGCAGGGAGGAGCTGCCAGGCTATCGCGAGGCCAAGCCCATGGTCTACACCGGCATCTTTCCCATAGACAACAAAGACTACGAGGACCTGCGCGATGCGTTGGAAAAGCTCCATGTGAACGATCCGTCGCTCACCTGGGAGCCAGAGACCTCGGTGGCTCTGGGCTTTGGCTTTCGCGTGGGCTTCTTGGGCTTGCTGCACATGGAGGTCATCAAGGAGCGCCTGGAGCGCGAGTTCGACCTGGACCTTATTGCCACGAGCCCTTCGGTGGACTACCACGTCTACCTCACCGACGGCGATATGCGCGAGGTGCGCAGCCCTCAGGACTTGCCTGACGCCACGCGCATCGAGCGCATCGAAGAGCCCTACCTCAAAGCCAAGGTCATCGTGCCGCCCGAATACACCGGCGCCGTGATGCAGCTGGCGGTGGAACATCGCGGCATCATGGCCGACATGGTCTACCTCACCGACAAGTCCGTGGAGATGCACTTCGAGATCCCTTTGGCCGAGCTCATCCTAGACTTCTTCGACCAGCTCAAGAGCCGCACCAAGGGCTATGCGTCGTTGGACTACGAGTTCTCCGAGTACCGCCCCAGCGACCTGGTCAAACTGGACATCCTGCTCTCCGGCGACGACGTGGACGCCCTCTCGTTCATCGTCCATCGCGACAAGGCCTACGCCATGGCACGCGCCCTCTGCGACAAGCTCAAAGAGATCATCCCGCGCCAGCAGTTCGAGGTGCCCATCCAGGGCGCCATCGGCAACAAGATCATCGCCCGCTCCACCGTCAAGGCGCACCGCAAAGACGTGCTGGCCAAGTGCTATGGCGGCGACATCTCCCGCAAGCGCAAGCTGCTGGAAAAGCAAAAAGAGGGCAAGAAGCGCATGAAGTCCATCGGCCGTGTCGAGGTGCCCCAAGAGGCTTTCCTGGCCATCCTCAAGGTGGACGAATAGTGGCTGTGCATGCTCAATCTGCCGAGAAACACTTCCATCTCGCCCAGGACGAGCCTTCTACCTCCCAGCTCCTTGCCCAGGGTGCAGCCGCCGCAGGGCTTTCTGCGACGTTGGCGCCCTTCTCGGCAGAGGGAAGCTGGGAGCAGCGCTTGGCCGCCAACCCCTATCTCATGGCGCCTATGGCGGGGGTGTCTGACCAGGCCTATCGGCTTATGGCCCGTGCCGGAGGCGCTGCCTGCGCCGTGAGCGAGATGGTGAGCGTGGCAGGGATCCACTATGCCAACGAGAAGACCTGGCAGCTGGTGGATCCCAATCCTGCAGAGCCTGATCTCGTCGTCCAGCTCTTTGGCAGCGACCCTGAGCAGTTCTATGAGGCTGCCAAGCGCGTTATCGACCGTTATGAATCCAAAGGCCAGCTGCATAAGTTGGTGGCTATCGACATCAATATGGCTTGCCCGGTGCCCAAGGTAGTGCGCAAAGGGGAGGGCTCGGCGCTGCTGGACGACCCGGCTCGCGCTGCAGACATCGTGCGCTCGGTGCGCGAGGGCTCAGACTACAGCCTGCCGGTGACCGCCAAAATTCGCATTGGGCGCAAGCAGCATGATTACGTGGCGCCTGCATTCGCCCAAGCGTTGGAGCGGGCGGGGGTCTCCTCGGTGGCGGTTCACGGACGCTATGCCAATCAGTTCTATACGGGTACCTCGGACGCCAACGCCATAGCCCGGGTGGTTCGCGCTGTCGACATTCCCGTGATCGCTTCGGGCGACGCCCTTACCGCAGCTCAGGCGGTCCAGCTCAAGGAGTCCACCGACGCCGCGGCAGTCTTTTGCGCCCGAGGCACTTACGGCAATCCCTGGATCTTCGCCGATGCTCGCGCCCTTGCCGCCGGCCACACTCCCGCAGCTCATACTACCGCCCAGCGCTTGGCTGCCTTCGCCCTCCACGTGCAACTGCTGTCTGCTACCGGCGCTCATATCGCCCGCGCCCGATCTTTGGCCGGCTGGTACCTCAAGGGTATGCCCGAGGCTGCCTCTTGGCGCGAACGCGCCATGCATTGCGTGGGAGTCTCTGACTACCTGCACCTCATCGCCCAGGTCGCTCAAGCCAACTCGCTGGATCCCGCATCTGTGCTGGTAGGCGATGCGCTTCAGCTCGCTCAGGCTGCATCTGCCACCCCTGATGCCGAGAAACACTCCCACCATGCCTAGCGCCCTCTACCTTGTGCCCGCAGACGCCCAGGAGTTCTGGCGCTCTTGGACTTCTGGCCCTGTGGGCGCCCTCTACCTGCACGTTCCCTTTTGCCTGCGCAAGTGCGCCTATTGCGACTTTGCCTCTTGCGCCACGCCTCATCAGGCGCCGCTTATGCACGACTATGCTCGGAGCCTGCACGCGATGGTGCGTCAGGTGGGGGAGTATGGCCTGCTTGACAGCCTTGCCACCGCCTACATTGGAGGCGGCACGCCCACCATGCTCGCGCCCCACGATCTGGGCAATCTTGCTGCTGCTGTCCAGCGTTACGGTGCTATCCGGGAGCTCAGCTGCGAGGCCAACCCTGAGTCGCTCACTCCTGACCACCTCGCCGCGCTGCGCGATGGGGGAGCCACACGAATCTCTCTAGGCGTCCAATCGTTCATCGACGAGGAGCTTCGCGTGCTTGGCCGCGTACACACCGGGCAAAAAGCCCGGGAGGCGTTGCAGGCTTCAGTGGCATCTGGCCTACGAGTATCCTGCGACCTCATGGGCGCTACACCTCGTCAAACCCCTCAAAGTTTTGCCTATTCCATCGAGCAGGCGATATGGCTGGGCGTGGGTCACTTGAGCATTTACCCCCTCATCATCGAGGAGGGAACGCCTTTCTATGCTGCGGTGGAATCGGGGCATATGGCCCAACCCTCAGAAGACTCCGAGGCTGATGCCATGCTCGCCGCCCAGCGCATCCTCACGGCTCAGGGGTTCTCACGCTATGAGGTTGCCAGTTATTCTCGGCCCGGTGAGGTGTGCCTGCACAACTTAGCCTACTGGAACGGCACCCCCTACCTGGGATTTGGTGTGGCTGCTGCTTCCATGGTTGATGCTGCAGGCTATGAGGTGCTACGCCAGCTCATGCCCCAGCTGCCGAGAAACGCCTCCGCCGCAGCGCGCCTGCGCCTTAGCTGCACTTCTTCTGCCACAGAAATCGCTGAGGCTTACGGCGACGTGGAAGCGTTGAAGTTCGAGATAGAATCGCTGACTGCTCGTGAGGCTGCGGCAGAAGATCTTATGCTTGCGGCTCGGACTACTTTTGGCATTGGGCGCGAACTGCAGGAACGTGCCTATGAAGCCATTGGGCGAGAGGCAGTAGATGCAACGATTGATGATCTGTGCGAGCGTGGATTGCTAAAGCAAGTGGCTTCTGGCGCCTATGTGCCCACTCAGCAGGGCTGGCTCTTGGGTAACGAGGTCTATGGGGCGCTCTGGGATTTGGCCTCTGATAACTAAATCGAGCTTTGCCTCTATGTAGTGCGATTTGACCACTAAGAAGGTAATAATGCCAAAGTGCGTTTCGATGCGTGAATAATACAGTGAAGTCTACCGAGTTAGTGAGGTCAAGAGACGGACCTGTCACGGTAACGCACAATAGGACAGGTGCATTGGTGGTCTATGTCCACAGCCGACCGCATCGATCCTCAGGAGTTGCCTCGAGGGCCCCGGTGCGCACAGCGAGGCGTTTGTGGTCAGGCGGTCCTCCTGTTGCCCCGCCCTCGGACGGTCGCATCTGAACCTGTGAGAAAGATACGGCAACAAACGACATGAGATCTTAGGCGCAGCTTCTTCAATCCTTTCTCACAAGTTCTTATGATGTCGTGCTGTCGGGAAGGTGTCCAGCGCAATAGGATTCCCGTGATACATCAAAAGGTTCTGCTGCATGGGGGAGTGCGGTGGGAATTATGGAACAAGTGGGGCGGGGGGATACTGCATGCTCAGCTCGAAGCGGAGGAAGGCCGTAACAGAGACCTCCAGAAGGTTCGTCCAATACTGCGTCACCTGCATAATAAAGAATTTGCTGAGAGACATCCGCCGAGTGTGCCGAGGGAAATGCATAATGCCAGAAAACTAAGCTGCCCTTCGGAAAAATCACTCCCGAGGGGCAGCTCCTAGTACAATCTATTGCCTACCGGCAGAAAAATCTTGAGCCGTAACACACGAACCGTATTTTACTAGTTGAGGGCGGCGTCGATTACGTTCAGGATGATTTCGTAATATGCCTGCTCTTCTTGAAGCTTCTGCTTGCTCTTTCCCATGTTCATGAGTCCGCTCGAGATCATGTTGCCAATCTGGTAAGACATGGACTGACCCCGGCGCATTTCCCTCGCCGTCTCGGACCGTGCAAACTTATTCATCTGCTTGGACTTGCCTGCTGCATACACGGTAACAGTTCCGAAGTTTCCCTGCTTAGTAAGGAGCATTGCCATGTTGAAGTAGTCGTTTCGATGCTCCGGATGATATGCCACCAATGCAGTGTAGGTATTGCCAAAAAGCCCACCGTCTTTCGCGTCATCGGTATAGAAAGCTACAGGTACACCGTTTTGCTGGGCGAGGTCGGTTATGGCTTCCTTGATGTTTTGAAGGGTGACATCGCCTGCGTCTCCGAAAGTGACGTTGCCCATCTGTTCTAAGTCTTTGAGCTTGATCATTTGTGTTTCCTTTCTCGAACGATGTTATTTACTCCGCCTCATGCGGAAATAACCAGTTAGAGCGTCCATTTGCCTCTCATGGTTCGCCTGAATGACCCAAGTGCTTCTTGCGCAGGCTCGTAGCCGTTGTTGGCAGCAAGCTCGATATAGTGGTGGGCGAGGTCGTAATCCTGATCGACTCCGACGCCGTTTGCGTAGTGGATTCCTAGGTTGAAATGAGCCCTGACATCACCCAGCTCGACCGCACGGCTTAGCAAACCGAGCGCTTCTACCAGATCGGCTTGCGTCGGCATTACCCATTGATCGTCGGTCGGATCAGCAAGACACACGGCGAGGTTGCACATCACGTTGGTGTTTTCGGGCTCCGCGTTAAGAACTTCCCTGTAATGATAGGTGGCGAGCGGAATGTTCTCCGCAGTAGCCGTTCCGTAAAAATAGGCATCGCCGCAAATCAGGTGCCCAGTAATGTCACCCAGTTTTGCAGCGCGCATACCCCACTCGAGACCCTTCTCCGGATCTGTCTCAAGGCCTTCGTAGCCGTAAAAGTAGATGTCGCCAAGAATCCCCATTGCTTCAGAAAGGCCGGCATTTGCGGCCTTCTCAAGGTGGAGAAGCCCCTTTGAAGCGTCTTGTGACACAAGGGACTCACCGAATAAGAAGAGCCTTCCAAGTGAAACGTCTGCTTGAGGGCACCCGGCGTTGGCTGCTTCTTCAAGAAGGTCGACGCCCGTCTCAACATCTTCAATTACACCAATTCCTTGGAGATAAAACCGCCCGAGACAAGCAGTTGCTTCAACGTTACCTTCTGCCTTCAGCGCTTCAAGTTTTTCGATTGCCGCATATGGACCCTTCATATCCATCGTTGCGACGACTTCCTCAAGCAGCGCATCGAAAGAACTCATTCCCATATCGATCCCCTTCTCTGATTAGATCCTTTTCCATCCAAAGAGACCCTTCCTGAAGCCCTTGAGGGCCTCTTTTGCCTCCTCGCACCCTTTGTCTGAAGCTTTGATGTAAGACTCGACAGCCTGATTTGCTGAGGCGGGCAGGCCAAGTCCTCGTTCGAACATGAAACCAATTAGGTAGTCAACTTCGCCGGTCATGTAATCGTCGGTTTCCTCAGCGCGCGCCTTCTCCAAAGCCTGTCTTGCAAGCTTCGGACAATACGTTGGGGTTCCTTCTTTAATTGAGAGCTTTGCTAGCGGAACATACGCCCAAGGAATATCGTCCTCCATGGCAACCTTGAAGCATTCTGCAGCCCGTTCTTCCAGAGAAGGATCCTGCGCTTCCAGGGCTGCCTGCCCGGCATGCAGAGCGTCCGATGCCCCGCCGCCGGCTTTATATGCCTTCTCATACCATTCAAAGGAGAGTCTCATGATCTCAGGGTCCCGAGGCCAAACAACTTCTGCTCTCTTTTTGTACAGATCGCCAAGAGAGGACATTGCTTCCTCGGAACCTAGATTTGCTCCTTTGAGGTATATCGTCTCTGCCTTGTCGACATCGCGCTGGTATCCGTTCCATCCATATGCATAGTTGTTTCCGAGGATATAACCCGAATAGCCATCTCCAGCATCCAATGCTCTCATGAAATACTCTTCGGACTTTTTCGGATCTGCGGGCAGGCGTGTATTACCCTCATATACTCTGCCGAGACTTCTGAACAGCATGCCTTTGTTGGTGGACTCTGCGAGATCTAAGGCGCGATTGAGAAGTTCGGAGTACTGGTCGTTGCTGCAAATGTCCAGACCATTGCTGATTAAGAGGTATCCGAGAGCACGGGGATAGTCAGGCACCTTCATGAGAAGGTCGTATGCCCTCTTCTTGTCTTCTCGAATGCCACAGTCACCGATTGAGAAAACAAGTGCCATACGGAAGATGCTATACGGATCTCCTTGGTTTGATCCCCTTTGGAGCCACTTCAAACCCTCCTCGACGTCTTTCTCGTCATGCGTCAGTTTTGCACGATCCAAACAGATGACACCGAGAATCCCCGCTGCGGCTGCATAACCATCGGCCCATGACTTCTCTAAATAGTCCCTCGCTTTGTCGGGGTTAGATTCAACACCCCATCCGAACGTATGCATACGCCCGAGCTGGTATGCACTGTAGCTGTTGCCCGTAGCTTCAAATACCTTTGTGTAAGCCTCAAAAGCTGCCCTGTTATCCTCGTCTCTCCCCGTACCGTAGAAGTAGCAGTCGCCAAGCTTCTCGAGAGAAGCCATACTTCCGAGATTGGCTCCCTTTTGAAGCAAATCGGCGGCCTTGACTGGATCATAAGCCTCAGAATTCTTCTCGAGGCAGTTTTCTGCTGTCTTAATAAGTTGTTCGACAGATATGGAATCAAACTCGCTCATTGCGTGCCTCCGCTCCGCGCCATACTCAGCTCGCTTTCAAGATGTTGCACCTCAGCGGCAACCTGGCTCCTTCTTACTAGATCCTTGACCACGAACACAGCGGCACATGCGGAGACGATTGCCGGGTAAAAGGAGGACAGCAGTATCGAAAGTAGGATGAAAATCACACAAACCACGATAGGAGCAGGGCGAACGCACGTGCCCAATTCGGCTTTTTTGACTTGGAGTTCGAATTCGATCGTACTTGCCTGCCGAGAGCTTCCGCATGACGTGACATGTCTCGACGGCAGAGTGTTGGCGTTCGTCTCAGAAGATGGGATTGCCTGCTGATCATCGGCCGAATTCGATAACGGTGAAGACGGGGGTCTTCTTATCCCATTGTACGTCGATCGACTGGCAGGAGCAGACTGCTCTCCGAGCCTGATGCTTCCGTCTTCCCCAATCAGGGGGTTCTGTCCCTGTTGAATCTCCCCTTCTGAAGAGATGATGCTTCCATCTTCGCTGATCCTAATTGACATTTCTGCTGAATCTTCCCTTATAATCGACATTTTGAGTAAACATTTTTATATAACTTTTGAGACGGAGGTTTCCCTGCGTCAGAATCTTCAAGGAGCTGTACTCCGAAATATGCCTCCAGCGCACTAGCAAGCCTCTCCAACGATGAACGCGCCTTAAAGCAGTCGTGTGCTCCAGCTCCATTGGAAGTAGCTGAGAGAAACTCGTACCTTGCTTCCCGGTACTTTTGGGACGCTGCCTCTAACTGCCTGTATAATTCCGCCATGGCTTGTCTCTGGACCTGATAGTCTGCCGATTCCCGGTCAAGTCCCCAGCCGTTTGCCATGTCAGCAGCGGACTTCATGGCTCTATCGAGCTCCGCGTCAATGTCTTCGACTATCCGATACGCCTTCGTGACGATTTGGGTCAGGGTTGCCCCATAGTCAGATATGGCCCTTCCTAGCTCGTACAACTCGGCAGCTATGTTTCTTGATTCCGCCATAGTGACCTATCACAGACTCGTGTTCAGGTATTCTTCGAGCTTCGCCCTGAGAAGCTGTAGCTTGGTTATGCATTCGCTGAGTTTCGCTTGATTCCCACTCAGCTCCCTCACGGCATCGTCAATTACCGGACCAAGGTTCTCGTATTGTGCGTCGTTCCATTCCTGCCCGATCACCTGGTACTCTTGCCTGAGCGAATTGACTACTGCTTGTTCTGCCTGAATGGTTTTCGTAATGCTTGTAATCATCCTGGTCATTGCTTCGGCTGATGTTGAATTGGACATACTGTTACGTCCCTTTCTCTCTAGATCGTTGAAATGCGATAAGGTTTGAACACCACGGGCTCACTACCGCGTCCGTCAGTGAAAATCGCCATGTTTGGCCTGAGCGTTTCCACAAGGCCCAATGAGCCGCGTACTATCCTCTCGGCATCGTCCTCGCTCAGCGAGAAGACGATCCTGTTCTGCATGTTGGGTACAAGGTCGTACAACCTCTCTCGCAGAGATGCGAAGTCCGTGGTTCCCACGACGACATTGATCCCGTATGTATAGCCACGCTGAATGAGACGCTCGAGCTTTTCGAGTCTTCTTACGTCGTTCCCAGAAGCGGGACGCGAAAGGCTGCTCACCAATTCGTTGAGCATCGCATCTGGATCGCCTTCAGCGTGTGTCACCCTAGAGTCTTCGTCATATTGGCTATCTCGTCTTTCATAGATGGCGAGAAACGAATCCATCCACTGATATTCGCTTATCACGAAATGAATTGTTTGGGACGTGGCGTCTCTGCTGCTCTGCCTTTCCGTCATTATTCTGTATAGCTCGTCGATGAAGTGGAGCACCTCGACGTTGGTTCTTGCGATTTTGACGTTCTCGTCCTTGCCCGCGCAGACTCTAGCTAGAAGGTCACTCACCGGTTCTCCTACTATGGCGTGGCCATCACATAGGTACACCGTTGGATATGGGGCATGCGTGACTTCTTCTGAATCTTGTTTTTCTTTTGCGGAGAAGGCCGAGAACAGGTAATTTGCCACCAACGAGTCAAGCATGTTCCCATCGCTGCCTGCAATGAGCAAGGTTGAGCGCATGCGTCGGTTGATATTGAGGACAATCGGCGGGCCGATCCTTATTGGCTCTCCCAGAAAAACAGGGATGCTTCTTGACAAGTTCGCGGACGAGGCCATATGAGTCTTCATCCCGTCCCTGATATCGGGAACCGTGTCGCTTCTGAAGACCCGTGTGCTCGCGAGCAGATTGATAGCCGAATAACGGCTCTCGACAATCTTCAGGAGCTCAGCGCGCTCTTCTTTGTCGCAAAAGATTGCTCGAAAAGCGTGCGGGGGCAGCTTGAGGTCGTTTTCGGTCATTACGCCACTGCCCTTTTGGGAACCCATCAAATCGTAGGCCTGCTTCCCAAAAATATCCCCGAAGATCTTCTCCGTTTCGCTTAGTGCGCACTGTAATCCTATTCTTACGTGCATCTCGTCTAGCGTCGATTGGCTTACGCTGAAATTTCCCGTACGGAGTCTGCTGAGGGTCTGCGTCGATAAAAGGAAGTGTATTCCGCAGTTTCTAGCCAAGGATATAAAGTCCGCCAGCAGAACTGACGCCTCTCTCGCGGCTCGCCTATCGTGATCCTCGTTGAAGAGGGTTTGGAATTCATCCATGAGCACAAGGATCCTAGGCATTGCATAGTCCGTGCTGATACGATACTCCTCGATATTGCCAACCCCTGCGTCTTTGAACAGCCGGTTTCTCTCGTCCATCTGTTGCATGAGCTCCTTGAGCACACTTAGGCCGAATGCCTGCATGGCATCGAGGGCAAGGAGTTTGAGCTGAGGAATTCTATATTTTGAGTAGAGCTCGAATTCGACACCACTCTTAAAATCAAGTAAATACAGCTGAAGCTCATCTGGCCCGTACTTCAACAGGGCTGAGATGATTAGAGAATGCAGGAGGGAGGATTTGCCCGATCCAGTGGCGCCTATCATTAGGCCAAAATGAGATATCCCGTTGCTCACCTCGGGTCCGAACTCAAGCGAGACGCAGCTGCCATCGGGGGATTTGCCCATTGGTATGGCGAGCCCTCGTAACGTGCTGCCCTCATGCCACGTGTTTGCAGGGAATACCGACTCGATGCTCACGCTCTGCGAGAGCTTGTTCTTGACCTGCTCCTGAACACGGGAGAGATCGGACGCCAGCCTCTTGGAATCGACGAGCTTATATCTGACTTCTACGTCATTGCCAACATCGAATGTGAGCTCTCCCTTGTTCGGCCACCCGATCGTCGCCCTGCCGCAATCGGCCAGGAAATCAGTGGCCTCGTCGGTATTCGAGCTATTCACATCGAGAGCCAGCAGGATGTTGACGCCGCAGAACGACCCGTTGCGAACTATGTTTTTTATCGCCTCCGCATCCCGTTTGGCAATCTCTTTAAGATTCGCAGACATGCATATGGTTATAAGGGGTAGCTCTGCTGTATTGTCGTCTTCGTTGAACGCGAATACGTTCCTATAACCGATCAGCAGTCTTTGGTTCCTGTCGTCAATTGCACGTACGGCTTTTGCTAGGACTGCCGATGCAGATTCGCTCTCCGTTATCACCCTCTCCCCGAACACCTCGTGGCATTCCTTCACGGCAGCAAGGAATGGCTCGAATACTGTTCTGTCGCCGCTCGGATTTATGAAGACGAAAGTCTGGTCAAGAGCCTGATTGGTCTCTAGCTCAGAGACGATGAGCCAATTGAGTGCGGGATTAGTTACCTCGACATCTCCGCACAGTATGATGCTGGACGATTCGGCTCTGTCCAACAGTGCAGGGGCGTAAATACGCCCCGACCTATACCAAGAACCAAAGTGGCTTTCGAGAATATGATCTATCCCTGACCTGTGATCTGTAAACGGCCAGCCATGAATCGCATACGAATAGCTGCCCAGAAAAAGTTGCTGGCATAGTCCCTGGGGCACATTGCTGGCTGCAGGAGCTGCGAGCTCGGCAAGCTCACCCAGATCATCAATCGTGGCGGAAGGTATCAGCTCGTCAAGCTGCCTGCTTAGAAGGTCGAGGCTTGTATCTATAGCGATCTTTTCCTGCCGTTCAATCTGCTCCAGCAGATCGGCACCCTCCCTTTCTGCGGCTTCGACTTTCGAGTCAGCCAATACTCTGTTCGTTTCGGTTTCGGTTCTTTTGATGTCGGCAACAAGGGCTGTCGCGCGTAGGAGTACATCCTTGCTACTTTTGTAGGCATCGATCAACGCAGTGTGATTCCTTTTCGACTCACCGCTAACCGTGCCGATAAGACCGCCAATTCCAGAAGTGTTAACAATTTGTCCATGTGAATACTTGGCCTGCTCAGACAGCTCGTGAAGCTTCTGCTGGCACTGATCGAGGGTCTCTATTGAATACTGAGGCTGATGGATTTCTGAGCACTCGATCTCTGCGCAGGCTTTCTGATAGGCCTTCGAGTCACGACGGACCTCATCGTTAAGATTCTTAATATAATTGGCGTACTCATGGCATTTTGCGAGCATTTGGTCCAGGCCCGCATTTCTAATGCTTTGGCGTTTGCCCAAATCGGTCTCGACGCTCCGACGGCTCTCATCCACGGATTGTTCGACTTCTGTCCGCATGCCGGCGTAATAGGTAAACGCATCGTTGATCTCCGCCTCGCATCGCGCGATAAGCTCATTGATCGAGCCGATTAGTTCTGGGGCCTTCTCGTAACTGAACACTGCCATGTTAGGAAACCACCTTGCTCATGAGAGGATCGTTCAGTGCGTTCGCGAGATTAAGTAGGGATCTGATTAGTTGAAGACAGTCGATCTTCAGTGGCCTCATGCACTTTTCGTCAATCTCTTGGATTTTCGGATCATCGGGAGCATCTGCCAGCAGGGGTTCCCATTTGGATCTCAAGCTGACAAGGGCATAGCCCATTTCGGCGCAGAGGCTTTGGAGCTCTTCGCATGCATATGAGTCACTCATGTCTTCCATCTTCTTTGCAGCAATCGCAGCCAGGTAGAGGAGTGACTTTTAAGGAAGTGGTCACCTGCAATGGATAGCTAAATATCTCTGCCATCTTCCCACCTATGGCAGGATTGTTGGTGTTACAGACAAGCGTATATTGCTGGAGCTCTGGGAGTAGCCTTTGCGTGAAGCGGTCATTGCCGATATTGAGGATGTCTATGGCGACTTTTGCCCCAATATTTGTGACAAAATCGATATCGACAGCGATTCCCGGCTCGAAATGGACGTCTTTTAGTTTTTCTTGAGTCGTGTAGAGTCTCCTTCTAGCGGAGTTTCTGCTGGTAAGCGAGCCGTCGCCCAGGGCGCACTTGTAGCAAGTCATCTGCGAATCAGGAAGCCAGTAGAAAATCTCTCCGGCAAACGCCCTCTCCCAGAAGCCGATGCTGACAAACGGTGACGAGTAGTACAGGCACAGTCCATTCACATATACGTCAGCCTCGCGGTTGTCCGCACATCCGACGCACAAGGCTCGCTTTTCGCCGACCCATCGATCCCACAGCGCCTTCGGAGCGTATTCTGCCAGCGTTGCGCACACTTCCACATGGGCTGTTGGGTTGATGTCTAGGATTCGGGCTTTCACTGCGTCGACCTTATACTCACCGACCTCGTGAATGCCACATTGATGCCTGCAGATGTTGTGATACTCAAGCACGTCATTGTCGACAAGCAGGAAGTTGCCCACTCCAACGCGTGCAAGCGCCAGTGCAATCAGACTCCCTACAGAACCACAGCCAAAGATCGCCACGGCTTTATCCGCCATTATTTCCGACTCTATCAGGCCGCCGTTCCTTGAGAACACGTTTTGAACCAAGTCATACGGTTGCACCTCGTACTTCTCGCCCCGGAAGAGAACCGACCTCTTACATTCCTCATCAAGAACGATGCGGAAATCGTAATCCGTCCCATCTTCCAAGTTGCGGTCCGGGAAGTCACAGCATCCCCTAAGTAAGCCTTCTTCTGCTATGGGAACATCGCATGGATATATGTTGAGAATGCCCGATGAGGCATGGAAGCTCGCCCTCAACTCCCCGGCGTAACCATCTTCAAATACCGCTTCGGGCACAAGGGCCTTGTTTATCTGTCTTCTGGCGTCAGAGGAAAGCATCATAGCGAGGCGTCCTTACATGCCAGAGAGAGCAGTCCCGGTTTGTAGAAGTAGGTCTGACCCTCAATCAAGAAGAGTATCTTCCCATCATCAAAAATTTGGAATCCCTCGATGACTCTTGACGAATCCCCATATCCGTCTTCCGCAACCAAGGTGAGCTGTCTGCATCCATCCGGCTGCAGGGTAGTACCGATGCCCTTTTTCTCGAGCTCGCCCAAATCACTCTCTAATGCAGAAAGAAGAAGGATGAAATCCTCATCTGCCCATGTCTCAACCGTCCCAATTTGAACGTTGGCCATCTCTGACGTCGCACGTTTCGCTAAGAAGGCTTCCAGTGCTTCACGAACAGATTTCGAATGAAGTGTATTAGGTTGGCCTTTGGTTTCGTGGGAGGCCGACGATTTGTTTAGCGCCCTTTCAATCTGGAGCACTCGCTTTGGGGCATTCGAATAGGGTGCCTGAATGCTGTCATTGCAGCGCTCCAACACCTCATAGGGGATTCTTTCGTAACGGAGGGGGTGTGCCATGGCGTGATAGACCGTCAGTCTGAAATGAGGGTCAATGTTCACCAGCGCAGAGATAGCGCCATGATCGCTCAAAGACGCGTACTTCAGGTTTGTTTCGTCATCGGTTGCTGAAAACCTGTCAAATGAACCAGGATGACGATGCCACAACCCTACGAGGTCCAGTTGCCTATCGTATATTCTCGACACCTTGTTTATGAGATGGTTGACGTAGTCCTGATCGTATTCGAAATAGGCGACCTCGAAACGCGAGGAAGGACCGGGATCGATGCTCTCGACCACTTGGCAGACACCATTGTCCCAATAACCGAGCAGCACACCGCCCGTTTCGGTTTTAACCTCGTCCAGTACCTCCGAGAGCAACGTCGCATATGCACGAGCCGAGAAAACGACCTTTGGTTTGCATCTGTCGGATGCTAGGCGGCTTCCGATATTAGTAAGTATGCTTGAAGACTTCATCTCCAAGGTCTCCTTCTAGCCACTCTTCAACAATGAATATCCATTTCGCAGCCCATCCGAGTGCTTTCGCAGCAGAGGTCGCAACGTTTCCCGAGTCGACGTCCTCGGGTCTGGCGGTGCACATGTATAAATCGCCATTAGCATCGCGCAGCACATGAGGCAAGGATCCTGCGGCCCTGTAGAGGTCGTTCAGGTCTGGCTTGACCGAGTAGACCCTGAGGGAGCCTCCATACGTGTTGTTGTGAGGGTGGTTATGGTCGTACACGACCATAAGGGTCCAAACCCCACCAGTGTCTCCGCGTGGGTTCAGATCGCCCACCCAGCAAATTCTTCCGTCTTCGAGTCTTTCCAGTGTGAAGTTAGGAAAGTTCTCACGCATGGCAAGCTTTTCCGCTTCGAAGAGCTGCGGGTTTCTTTGATACCAGTAGAATCCGCTCATTTCTCGCCCCTAAGCTAGCTTGCCTTCAGGGGCTTTGAGGGTCTTGCCGCCGACTGCTTCGGGATTTGTCGGCTCAACAACCTGCCCAGAGTTCGTGATGCGGACCTCTTCTCCCTTACGAAGGCGTTCCGCGATCTCTTTCCGTTTTGCCGCTGCGGCATCGGCATTCGATGCGAGGCGAATATAAGGGGCGTATATCATCGTTCCTCCTTAGGGATATGCTCGATATCGTTTCGGAGCGGATGCGGCCCCGATTGCGTTAAATGTTTAAAGCGAGGATTGAGATGGAAGGGCGCACGTGCGCCCTTCCTGGCATCTAACCACGTCCACGGAGACACTTGGGGCACATGGAGTGTGGCGAGCAAGCCATTGCCCGGGTTTTGAGCTCCTTAAGGGCGTTCTCCTTCGTTACCTTAGAGATAATCCTCATTTTGTCCTCCTTCCAGTGGCATCTCGATTGCCATATCCTCTCCGTCCCGATGGTCGTCGGACAGAAGCCTGTAGTAGTCCATGACAAGCTTTTTCATGATTGTCTTTGACGGCGGGCATGCGAATTTGTCGCCGTACAGAAGTCGATTCGCATTGCATCCGCCTTGGCAGATTGGGAAAATCGGGCAGTCGGCGCATGACTCGTCATGAAGTTCGCTGGTTGCGTAGTACTTGAAATATGCGTTCTCCTTCAAGCCACCGAATACGTCACCGCAGGAGTATTTGGGCTTTCCGAGGTGCTTTTGGCATTTGTACAGGATGCCTTGGTCGTCTACGACGAACCTCCACCTGTCTGCCATGAGGCACGAAGCGGGGAAAGGCGATAACATAAGTTCACCAAGGGCAACGTTGTAATCTTCCGAGATGTTCACACCGTCGCGATAATTCAGCTCGTCATTTTCGTATCCGTGATCGAGCGACATTCGAAGCACGTTATGAAAGATGTCGCCTTCTTCACGATCGAACTCTGAGTACCCCTTGATCTCAGGGAGGTCGAGAGGCGCTCCATACAGGTAAAGGTTTTCATGGCTACCGTAGCGTCGGTGGAAATAGTCGAAAGCTTCCTTGACTTCGCTTTCATCGGTGCTCTTGTAGTTGAGTCGGATATGGACACTCATCCCCGAATCGAGCAGCATCGAGATTATCCCAACGATTAGCTCGAAAGGGTCACCCTCGATGTTCTCGAAGCGCTTTATCCTTCCATACGCATCGCCGATACCGTCAAGAGAGATCTGCACTCGCGAGACATTCCACTTTTTGAACTTCTGAAGAAGTTTCTCGTTGGTCAGTATCCCGTTGGTTGTGATTGTTGATTCGACATAGATATCTCGATCGAGAAGACCATCGACTATGTGGTCTATCACATCAGTAGCAAGCAGAGGCTCGCCGCCAAACCAAGCGATATACAACTCTCGCGACAGGCAGTTTTTATCAAGGAAATCAACGAGGGCATCGGCGGTTTCAAGGCTCATCGTCCCGCGCCTTGCGCCGCGTTCGAAACAGTAATAGCACCTTGCATTGCATTCCATCGTCGGTGCGATCGTAATGCTCGTAATGCCATCGGTCTCAACGACGCTCTTCCTTATGTCCAATAGCTGAGACAGCTGAGATGGCTGCTGAGCATCGGCCAAAAAGCCCATCTCTTCAAGCTGTCGGCATAGGGATTCGTCTTCAAAAGAGGCGTTTTCGAAATAGGTTGTGTACAGATCATTTTCCAATAACACAAGGGATGAGGTGAGTGTGCTGTAGACCAGCATAGAATGTTCATCGAGCGGCTGGCTAATGATATATTTAGAAACTTTGTATGGTGTAGTCACTCTTCTCACCCCTTCCGTAAAGGTAGACATTTGCGGAAGGGAGTACCTTAATTATCTGCTACAATCCTTAACTAGAGTTTTTAGATCGATCGTTAACCATTTCCGTTTTATTTCGGATAGACGAAAATGTCTACTTTTACGTTTGCCGAGAATCTTCTGAAAGCTAGGCACACGTGTAGTTATTACCGAATCGCCGCACAAAAGCAGGACAATATCGCTTCGGGAGCCGTCGCATCTGCATCCCAACCAACGCCGCTCGACCTGGGTCTATGTATGTAGAGAATGGCATCGATTGCCCATGGGAGTTTGACTTATCGGATAGAGCATAATGCCTTATCGGTGGAACGACAGAAACCAACAAGTTGACTATCGGTAAACATGTTGGTTTCCGTCTTCTTTGATCCACTTTGAAAGCGTTGTTGTTCCGACCTGCAACTTGGCCGCCGCCTCTTTTCGCGTTAATACTCCCGTAAGAAAGGCTTTCTTGACTTCCATGTAATTCTTTGGCCGCTTCTTAGGGGGTCTACCGAAACGGACCCCTCGAGCCTTTGCCGCTGCTATGCCTTCGGCTTGCCTTTGTTTGGTGTTATCACGTTCGACCTGCGCAACGTAGCTGAGTATCTGAAGGACGAGGTCGGCTATGAAAACCCCGGTCAATCCGCCTGATATCACCCGTGTGTCGAGAAGAGGCATGTCGATGATCACTATCGCGCACTGCTTCTCCTTTGTGATAAAGCGCCACTCCTCGAGTATCTCGTTGTAGTTTCTCCCGAGTCTGTCAATGCTCTTAACAACAATCACATCCCCTGGATTGATCTTGGAGACCAGCTGCTTATATGCCGGGCGATCGAAATTCTTGCCGCTTGCCTTATCGGCGTATATCTTGTCCTTTCGCACCGGAAATTCCTCGAGGGCGATGATCTGCCTGTCGAGATACTGATCTTTAGCCGAAACGCGAGCATAACCATATGTTGTACTATCCATTGCCAACCTCCTTCTAGATTCTGTTGTTTCCTATTCAAGGTATTGGCTCAGACAAAACGTCCTCTAGAAGAGCAACCTTGGAGCAAATCGGCATGATATCGAGGGTTGAATCACGATGATTTGCTCCTGATGTCTCTGCTGTGTAGCCGGTGGTTCACCTGTAGCCGCTTCAATGACACAAGCTCACTACTACCGAGGAACTCTTGAAGACGCTCCAGGATCATGCTGAAGGAACAACTTGGTCTGCTTGCGAAAAGGTAATAGATTAGCGAGAGAGCGCATGTGCGTGGGACTACATACGTTGCGCTCATAGCGCTTGTCATGAAGCAGGGCATCTTTCAGTGATAGAGCTCTTGGATCCAGGCAGTGCAATATTGCGGCTTTATTGGATTCCGGAACTCATCGAGTCCAGGGTATTTCCATGAGTCGCAGGGACCATAGCCCTTTGTCCTAGGTGCTACTCCAGAAGATCTATAATTGAAAAAATACATTAGGTGTCCTTGTGGCTGAAAAAATCGCCTCTGTTAAATGGTCCATGCGTTCTGGTGGTGGCCTAGGCCGTGTTACCAAGATTGTCCATGAGTAGCTTATCTATGGCATTGGAGGTTTGCTGTATCTAAATGTCATAGGGGGGAGGTATAGGCGTTTTGTGCCGTCTTCTGAAAATGTGGCTCGCCGTGAAACTGCAGCAGTGGACAGAATTAATCGGGAGATCGGTGAAGTGCGCTCAATGCTCCTGCAGAATTGGGAGTTGCACAACCGCATTGCTCAACGTCTATTTGAAAAGGGCATTGTATACGGCGAGGAGATTGATGTATTGAAGGGGAAGCACACGCTAATTGTCACTTCTGCGGAAGTAGCCTGAGTCAAAGAACGGTTTACCCTTATGTTTTTATCCACTATTAGAAAGAATATATATGAACAGAAGAGCTTATGTAGTTGATGAGAGGCGGGATTATTTAGTACATGTTTTATCTCGTACTAAGCGCAAGGATTATGAGAACTATGTTATCAATGCTGTATGGCAACGGCTGGCAGAACCTACCTTGCAGCCGGAAACGCAACGCTACGTGCGGCGCGACAACGGCTATGCGCTTATCGACCTATACTTTCCTGCCGTGAATGTGGGCATTGAGTGCGACGAAGCCTACCATCTCAACAAGGCCCAACAACTCAGTGATAGGACGCGGGAGAGGGATATTGCGGCCTGTCTCAATGCTGTGAGCGAGGATGCAGGGTATGAAGCTGTACACATCAGAGCATTTGGCTCCTACGAGCAAATGGAGCACGACATCGACCGAGCAGTGAGGCTCATTCGCCAGCGTATGAAAAAACTGCAACCCGAACCTTGGATGCCAGGTATTCCTCCTTGGGAGAAGTGCAGGGAACGAGGTGCTATTAGAATCTCAGATGGTTTAGCCTTCCGCACGATCTCTGATGTCTATCGCTGCTTTGGTCATGACACGAAACGTATGCAGAAGTGCTTTTTCTCGCTTCACCATAACAACTATTACCTTTGGTGTCCGAAGCTGGGCATCGAGATGTCCGATGGATCCTTTTCCTCCGCAGCGTTCGGAATTACAAATGTTATTTCGCAGGATGGAAAGACGCTGTATTCTCAATATGAGTATGAATTAAGTAGCGCGGGTGATGACATAGCACGCATCACGTTCGCTCAAGGCCTTGACGAGTTGGGGCGCAAAGCCTACAGATTCGTTGGCGTGTTTGATGAGATTGGAATTAAAACAAATAGCTCAAGTATTGTTGAATATCGACGCGTAGCTGAGGAGCTCGACATAACTCCTTGGCTTTGAGGCCACGCATCGAGGGCTCACCGAGCCGGGTAAGCCGCGCGTTCGCAATCGCGGGTTCCAGATGTTTCTGGTCAGTCAAAGGTTCCGTACT
Source organism: Olsenella sp. KGMB02461 (assembly GCF_012584445.1). GTDB lineage: Bacteria > Actinomycetota > Coriobacteriia > Coriobacteriales > Atopobiaceae > Leptogranulimonas. The sequence continues at coordinate 432,859 of NZ_JABAHI010000008.1, read as the reverse complement.
TCCCATCACACCAGTACCACGTATGCAGGATCTCGAGGCTAAATTCCCACTGCATGGGTAGGAATAGGCGCAGACTACAAGACACTCCGACAAAGGAGCAACCTATGCCTACCGTTTATGATTTCACTCTTGAGAAGCCGGATGGCACTCAAGTAAGTCTGTCCGAGTTAGAGGGCAAGCCTATGCTTATCGTCAACTCCGCTACGGGCTGCGGCTTCACCCCGCAGTACGAGGACCTCAAAAACCTTTACAACAACTATCACGAGCAGGGTCTCGAGATCATCGACATCCCTTGCGATCAGTTTGGCCACCAGGCGCCCGGCTCGGACGACGAGATCCACGAGTTCTGCACCATGACCTTTGGCACGCCCTACCAGCAGTACAAGAAGTCCGAGGTCAACGGGGACAACCAGCTCCCCCTCTATGCCTTCCTCAAAGAGCAGAAGGGCTTCGAGGGCTTCACTGGCGAGAAGGCCGACTTCATGGACAACTACCTCAAGGAGAACGTCGACCCCAACTACGCAGACAACGACGACATCAAGTGGAACTTCACCAAGTTCCTCGTAGATCGCGACGGCAACGTGGTGGCCCGCTTCGAGCCCACGGTTGACATGGCGCTGGTAGAAGAGGCAGTCAAAGAAGCTCTCTAACATCGACAGCTGCTAATGCATCTCTTGGCGCTCGGGCTCCTTGGAGCTCGGGCGCTTCACGTTTGCGCACATACCATGATGCCCAGAGAAATCTGCGTCGTTCGCGCTAAGATATGAGATTGCGAACGTTTGTGCCACGGAATAATACCGTGGCTTGACTCGACGACAGGAGTTCTCACCGCATGTCTGCGATGACCGATAAGAACTACTACGAAATCCTTGGCGTCTCCTCAGATGCCACAACAGAGGAGATTCGTAAAGCATTTCAAAAGAAGGCCCGCACCCTCCATCCAGACGTGAACAAGGCGCCGGGTGCAGAGGAGAAGTTCAAAGAAGTCTCCGAGGCCTACGCAGTGCTTTCAGACGAGGACAAGCGGCGCCGCTACGATGCCATGCGATCGGGCGCGCCTTTCATGGGCTCTTCGACATCCGGTGCTCCTCAGTCTCCTTTTGGCGGGGGCTTTGGCGGCTATGGCGGCATGCCCTTTGGCGGCTTCGGCGGGTTTGGCGGCTTTGGCGCCCAGCGCGGCAGGGCCACTGCCTATAACCCCCGCTCTGGCGCAGACGTCGTCTATGACATCGAGCTGGACAGCAAAACTGCTGCTACGGGCACTCGCCGCGGCATCACCTACGACCGCTACGTAGTCTGCGACGTCTGCCATGGCACCGGCTCGGAAGAGTCAGAGCACGCCAAGGTGTGCCCCACCTGCCATGGCAAGGGCTCTATCGACGTCGATCTCTCGGCAGTCTTTGGCGGCATGGGCTTTGGCGCCATGCGCGTGCAATGCCCTGAGTGCGAGGGCACCGGCAAAGTGGTGGCGGATCCTTGCCATCGATGCAAGGGCACCGGCCGCATCCTTTCTGCCAGCGAGGCCGTGGTAGACATTCCTGCCGACTCCCACGATGGCGACATGATCCGCGTGCCCGGCATGGGCAATGCAGGCACCAATGGCGGCAAGACAGGCGATCTGTTGGTGCGTGTAGGCATTCCCGCAGAGCGCCTGGCGCCAGAGAGTGCCATGGGCTTCCAGCTCATCGGCTTTGCGCTGCCCTTCATCGCCATGGGACTCTTCTTCCAGGTGCTGGGCGCAGTGAGCCTCATCATCGCTGTGCCACTTGTCATGGGTCTCTTCATGGTGGCCCGCGGAGGCCTTACCAAGCACAACTCCGTCTGGTGGAAGAACGCCGGCAATCATGTGGTGGCCGGCCTTTCCAACGGCTTCATGCTGGCGCTCTTCATGACGCTCATGATCAGCTGCGCCCAAGGCGCGGGCCGGGCGGCCATGCGCTTCTAGCACGTAACGCACGCCTTTCGCCCCAGGTTCGCTTGCATCCTGCCCAAAGGGGTCAAGCGCCTGGGGCGAGGGTTTCTCGGCAGCGGGAATGGCTGCCAACAATGTAGGGTTTACCTCGAGGGATGAAAGGTCTGAGGTCTACCGTGGCAGAGTCGCAAAGGGATTTCTACGAGGTGCTCGGCGTCGAGCGCGATGCCGATGCCAAGACTATCAAGCGGGCGTTTTTGAAGAAGGCGCGCGTGCTGCATCCGGACGTGTCGGATGATCCCGATGCCGAGGCGAAGTTCAAAGAGCTCAATGAGGCCTACTCGGTGCTGTCCGATGAGACCAAGCGCGCCAACTACGATCGTTATGGCACTGCCGACGGCCCGGCGGGCTTTGGCGGCATGGATGACTTCTTTGGCGGCGGCTTCGACATGAGCGACCTGTTCTCCCAGTTCTTTGGGGGAGGAGCTGCGGGAGCCGGGCGGGTGCGCACGCGAGGCCGCGATATGTCGGTGACGCTTACCATCACGCTGCAAGAGGCGGCCACCGGCCTAGACCGCACCATTACCTACGATCGGCTGGCGCCTTGCGAGGACTGCGGCGGCACCGGCTCTGCCGACGGCTCTGCCCCCATCGCCTGTCCCGAATGCGGAGGCACCGGCGTGGTCACCAGCTGGCAGCACACCATTTTGGGTCGCATGCAAACCCAGTCCACCTGCCCGGAGTGCCACGGCACCGGCCAGGTCATCGAGCATCCCTGCGAGACTTGCGACGGCCAGGGCCGCACGCCGTCCCATGAAAAGGTGACGGTGCATATTCCGGCGGGCGTGTCCTCCGGTATGCAGCTCTCCATCGAAGGCGCCGGCGAGGCTGGCGTGCGCGGCGACAGGGCGGGCGACCTCATCGTGCGCATCGAGGTGGCCCAGCAGCCAGACCTGGTGCGCCAAGGCGACGACCTTATCTGCGCAGTTGGCATCGATTGCTTCGAGGCCATGTTGGGCGCCACCTTCACTATGGAGGGCATCATGCCCCACGAGCAAGTGGAGGTCAACATACCCGCAGGCACTCAGCCCGGAGACCACGTGCGGGTGCCTGGCTATGGCATGCCCAACCTCTACAATCCCTCGCAGCGCGGAAGCCTGGTGTGCATCGTGAACCTCACGGTGCCAAAGGACCTCACGCCTGCGCAAACCCAGCAGCTGGAGGCTGTGGCCCTGGAGCGCGGCAGCCGCCTTTCCACCAGCGACACCGCCCAGTCGCTGCTGGACGAGACTTTCGCCCAAGATCAGCAGGCTACAGGTGCTTCTACTGCCCCTGCTGCCGAGAAGCCCCGGCCTTCCCATCAGGCAGATTCTGAGCCCTCGTCGTTCTTTGGCGATGAGGAACAGGGTTCGCTCTTTGGGGGAGATGGCGCCTCTGGCCGCAAAAAGCCTCGCAAGAAGCCGCGCCCCAAGCCCTTTGGCAAGCGTAAGAAGAAGCGCTCGTGACGGCGGCGCGCGAGAGCGGAGCAGCTCCGCTCAAGGTAGCCCTCAAAAACCTGGGCTGCCGGGTGAACCGCGCGGAGCTCGATGCCATCGCTGCCTCTCTGGAGCAGGCAGGCTGCGAGCTGGCGGGCGAGGACGAAGCCTCCATCGTGGTAGTGAACACTTGCGCGGTCACCGGCGAGGCCGAGGCCAAGGCCCGCAAGTCTCTACGCCACTATGCGTCGCTGCCTCAGGTGCAGAGCGTGGTGGCTACCGGCTGCATGGCCACGCTCTTTGCAGACGAAGTGGCATCTTTGGGAGACAAGGTGCAAGTCGAGGTTCTCAAGACGCAGGTGGCACCCTGTGTCTTGGCAGAGGCAGGACGTTTGGGTCTGGCTAATGCCGTTGCAGGGGCAGGAAAGGGTTCGCAGGGTACGCCTGGGAGCAGCTTGGAGGTGCACGAATCTGCACCTCCTGCCAGCGCTTCTCAAATCGCCGTGGACAGCTCGTTGCTCCCGGTGGCCCCAGAAGCTCAGGGCACGGTGACGCCTACCGGCCGCATGCGGCCGGGCATCAAAATCCAAGATGGCTGCGACAATCGGTGCACCTATTGCATCGTATGGAAAGCGCGCGGGCCTGCGCGCTCGCTGTCGCCGCAGGAGGCGGTGGCTGCGGTGAGTCGGGCTGTGGAGCAAGGCGCCGGCGAGGTGGTGCTCACCGGCATCGATCTTGGCCGTTACGACGGGGGCATTGGCCTTGCGGGCCTGCTAGATCAGCTGCTTGTTAAAACCCAGGTAGGACGCATCCGCCTCTCCTCCGTGGAGCCGGTGGAGCTCTCTGACGACCTGTTGCGCCTTATGGGCGACTCCAGCGGGCGCGTGGCGCCCTTCTTGCATCTGCCCCTGCAGTCTGGTTGCGACGCCACATTGGCTCGCATGGGCAGGCCTTACGACACGGCTCGCTATCGCGCCATCGTTGAGCGGGCGCGCGAGCTGGTGCCAGACCTTGCCTTGGCCTGCGACCTTATCGTGGGCTTCCCTGGGGAGACGGCCCAGGAGTTCAACCAAAGCCTGGAGTTTTGCCGTTCCATGGACTATGCCAACATGCATGTCTTCCGCTATTCCAAACGACCGGGAACTCCCGCCGCCGCTGCCCCAGATCAAGTGGATCCTCAGGTGGCCCATGAGCGCTCGCGCCTCATGCGCCAGATGGCCCGCCAAAGCCGCACCGCCTACCTCACGAGCCGCATTGGCCGGCAGGAGCTGGCGTTTATCGAGCGTCCGGGCCGCGCCATCACTGGCGGCCTTGCAGAGGTGCTGGTGGATTCAGGCGCAGGCTTTGCCCCTGGTTCCTTTGTGAAGGTGGCGCCCCACAGCCTTCTGCCCTCAGGTCAGCTGGACGGCCGCAGCGCCACAGCCTAGAAGCCTCTAGCTCGGCCGATGCTGGGGCAAAAGCCGGCAAAGACAGCTTCTGAGGCATGGGTTTCTCGGCAAGGAGGGCCTGGGGCCTACAAAGACAGCGCAAGCGCTTAAGGCCGCTTTGACCTACCATAGAAGCCCCAAGGGCGCCCTTGAGCGTCCGATATTTGTAGCCATTGCGCATCTGCGCATTCAGGGGAGGAACGTGGAGCCCACTACGCTGCGTTTGAGCATTCCGGAATCGGTGGATGTGTGCCGGCTCATGGGGCCGGCTGACAGCCTGCTGCGACATATCGAAGAGAAGACCAGCGCCTCGGTGGCGGTGCGGGGCAACCATATCACCCTGGTGGGCGAGCCCGACGAGGTGGACGCCATGGTGCGTGTGTTCACGCGCTTGATAGACGCCGTGCTCTCGGGCGAGACGCCAGACATTTCCGACGTTGACATCATCTTGGACCAGGCGTCTTTGGGAACGCCTGCGCCGCGCGCCGGGGCAAACGACATCCTCACCACCCAGCGCGGCAAGCCTGTGCGCCCCAAAACCGCAGGCCAGCAGAGCTATGTGGACGCGCTGCTCTCCCATACCATCACTTTTGTGCAGGGTCCTGCGGGTACAGGAAAGACCTACCTGGCCATGGCCTGTGCCGTGGCAGCGCTCAAGCGTCGCGAGGTCTCCCATATCGTGCTCACCCGCCCGGTGGTGGAGGCCGGCGAGTCGTTGGGCTATCTGCCGGGCACGCTGGAGGAGAAGCTCGACCCTTATGTGCGCCCGCTCTATGATGCGCTCTTTGATATGTTGGATGCCGAGAAGAGCCACACCCTCATCGAGCAAGGGGTAGTGGAGATTGCTCCTTTAGCCTTCATGCGCGGGCGCACCCTAAACGACGCCTTCGTCATCTTGGACGAGGCACAAAACACCACGCCCGAGCAGATGAAGATGTTTCTCACCCGACTGGGCTTTGGGTCCACCTTTGTGATCACCGGAGACTCGACCCAGCGGGACCTCTTGGGTAAAAGCGGTCTTGAGAGTGCGCGCCGCGTGCTCGAAGGCATCGAGGGCATCGCCTTTTGCGATCTCGATCGCACCGACGTGGTGCGCCATAGCCTGGTGGGCCGCATCGTGGATGCCTACGAACGTCAGGGAGCGTGAAGCCGCAATGGCTGTGGAGATCTCTGTCAACCAGCTGCCCGATGCAGCGCCTTTGGCGGTGAGCTGGGATGAAGTCGCTTCTATCTTCGAGGCGGTGCTTGCTCATGAGCAGGTGGAACGCCTGTGTTTGGTGGACGTGACCGTGGCAGGCGACGATGCCATGGCAGACCTCAACGCCCAGTGGCGCGGGGTCGAAGGACCCACGGACGTCATCTCGGTAGAGTGCGAGCGCCCTGACGATCCAGACCTGGCCCCCGACGAGCCATGCTCTTTGGGAGACATCGCGCTGGCGCCGGCTTTCATCGCCGCACAGGCGCCTCATTTCAACAACAGTCCAGCTCAGGAGACCCGTCTTCTGCTTATCCACGGCCTTTTGCATCTTTTGGGTTACGACCATGTGACCGATGAAGGCGCTGCCGTCATGGAGCCTTTGGAAGACGCCCTGCTGGCACAGGTGTCGGGGCAGCCGGCGATCTCTGCCCCCACTACGCGCCATCGCCATGACCCGCAGGTGGCGGCAGGCCCAGAGCCTCAGGGCGCCCCATTCCAGGAGGGGAGGGTCTCCCCATGATTCCCGGCTCAGACAAGAACCACCCCACGCTGTTCAAAAGCTTCGCCTTTGCGATCCAGGGCTTCGTCTTCGCCTTCACCACCGAGCGCAACATCAAAATCATGGTGGGCGGCTTTGCCTTCTGCGTGGTCATGGGCTTTGTGCTCCAATGCACTCCCGGCGAATGGGGCTGCCTGCTTTTGGGCTGCGGCGCCGTGCTCTCTGCCGAGCTCATGAATACCGCCATCGAGACCATCGTCGACCTGGTGTCCCCTGAGTACAACACCCTGGCCGGCCACGCCAAGGACGTGGCAGCTGCAGCCGTCTACATCCTGAGCACCCTGGTGGGCATCATGGGAGTCGTGATTTTTGTAAACGCCGCCCTGCGCCTCTTTGGGTAGGGCACAAGACAGCTATGGCAGCCGCCCATGGCCGGGTTTCTTAGCATGAGCCCGGCTTTACCCCCATCCATCTCGCAGAAAGGAGCGACGCGGTGACAGCTCCCTCGTCCTCAAAAGATTTTGATTTAGAAACTGCCGCTGCCGAGAAGGACGGCCCTCAGGTGGCTGCAGCCGCCAGGGCCATTGAGCAGGGCTTGGAGGCTGGCACAGACGATGCCGCCTCCTTAGACGATGTGGAGCTAGAGGCTGACGAAGACCTGGATCTGGACGAGGAAGAGCTGCTGCTGATGCAGCAGTTTGGGGCTCCGGCTCCCACGGCGAGCGTGCCTGATGATTTTCGCAGCGGCTTCGTGGCCCTGGTGGGTCGTCCCAATGCAGGCAAATCCACGCTGCTCAATGCCTGCCTGGGGGCGCACGCTGCCATCACAAGCCCGGTGGCTCAAACCACGCGCCGGCGCATGAGGGCGGTCGTCAACAGGCCAGGCGCCCAAGTGGTCATCGTGGATACCCCCGGCCTGCATAAGCCCAAGGATGCCTTGGGCGAGGAGCTCAACAAGTCCGCCTTGGGGGAGCTGGCAGATGTGGACGTGGTGGCCATGCTTTTGGATGCCACCAAACCTGCCGGCACCGGAGATGGGTGGGTAGCCTCCCATGTGAATGCCAGCTCGGCGGTACGCTTACTGGTGATCACCAAGGCAGATCTCGCCACGCCGGAACAAGTGCAGGCTCAAATCGAGGCTGCGCAAGCCATGGCTGCCTTTGACGATGTGTTGGTGACCTCGGCGCGCGAGGGCTTCAATACCGAAGCGTTCATCCAGCTGGTCATCGAGCATCTGCCCTACGGGCCACGCTGGTTTCCGGAGGATATGCCGGTGGACGCCACAGACTCCGAGCAGGTGTCTGAGTTCGTGCGCGAAAAGGTGCTGCTCAACTGCCGCCAGGAAGTGCCCCATGCGGTAGGCGTGCTCTGCGACTCCATCCAGTGGCGAGACGAGGGCCATGCCTCCATCAAAGCCACCATCTTTGTGGAACGCGACAGCCAAAAGGGAATCTTGGTGGGCAAAGGCGGTTCCATGATCAAGCGCATAGGCACCCAAGCCCGCAAACAGATCGAGCAATGGCTGGGCGCCCAGGTCTTTTTGGACCTGGAGGTGCGGGTGAAGCCCTCCTGGCGCAAAGACGAGGAAGCCATCCGCCGCTTTGGCTACAACGCGGAGGCCTAGGTGGCGAGGGCACGCACCTATCCGGTGGTGGCCACCGTCATCGGCCGAGTGAAGCTCGGGGAGGCAGACCTTATCCTGACGCTGCTTTCCTCGGACGGCTCCCTGGTGCGCGCCGTAGCCAAGGGGGCGCGCAAGCCCACGGGAAAGCTGGCAGGCCGCACGCAGCTTTTCTCGGAAGGAAAGTACCTCATCGCCAAGGGGCGCACGCTGGATGTGGTGTGCGAGGCCTCCCTTACCGATGCCCGGGCAAAGATCGCCTATGACCCGGATGCCTCGGAGGCAGCTGCGGCAATTTGCTCGGTTGCGCGCCTGGTGAGTTTCGAGGAGTCGCCAGACCCTTATCTCTATGGCCTCTTTGTGCGGAGCCTGCTGGCGCTTGCTCAGATTCAAGAGCTGGAAGGGGAGGGGGAGCGGCAGGCGCTCTTGTTCGAGGTGGTGGCTGCCTACACCTTCAAGGCGCTCTCCCATGAGGGATGGCGACCGGAGACTTCCAACTGCATCGAATGCGGCGACGAGCAGGTGACGCGTTTCTCGGTAGCCGCCGGAGGCGCCCTCTGCGAGCCGTGTGCACGCGACGTGGCCGGAGCCCAAGTGGCAGACCCTGCGCTTTTGGGCTGGATCGAGGCGCTGGTGAGCCTCACGTTCGACGATCTTTTGGCTCAGCCGGCCAGCTTGGACACCGCGTGTCTGCTGCTGGAGCAGGCGCATCTTTGGGCTGCTACCCATCTGGACGCTCGCCTCAAGGCCTTCGAGTTTTTGCGGGGAGTCTAGGCGCGGCCTAGAAGGTGCGCGCGAGACGGTCGGCAACGTTCTTGCGTGCTGTCGACCTTTTGCTGCCGCCTCTCCCCAGTACTTCAGTTAACTCCCAGAGGATGTGGGGATTTAGCCGCTGCGAGATGCGCGGCACTAAACGTGGTACTCTCTTTGGGTCCCTACCTCCTACTTGGCGCTTCGCGTCACCGGCGAGCGTCCCAGTTCGAGGCGAATCTTTCTCAAGAAAGGTGATTCCTATGACCATCTCTAAGGAGCGCAAAGCAGAGCTCATCCGTGAGTTTGGCAAGAACGACCAGGACTCCGGCTCTGCTCCCGTGCAGGTCGCCATCATGACCGACCGCATCCGCGAGCTCACCGAGCACATGAAGTCCCACAAGAAGGACTTCCACACTCGTCGTGGCCTGCTGATGCTCGTTGGTAAGCGTCGTCGTCTGCTCTCTTACATCAAGAGCAACAACATCGACGAGTACCGTGAGCTTATTGGTCGCCTGGGTATTCGCGACAATATCCAGTAAGAAGCGGGAATCAAGGGGCGCTTTCAAGGCGCTCCTTTTTATATGGAAGGGTACTTGCATACAAGTGTCCTGAGCCGCCTGCGAGCGGCCAAAGCGGAACCGCCTGCAAGGGGCAGGCGGAGATCGAGAGGTAGTACATGACCAAAGTCACCCACGAGTTTGACCTCTATGGCAAACACTATGCGCTGGAGTCCGGCGAGCTCGCCAAGCAGGCCACCGGTGCGTGCATTGTGCGTCAAGGCGATTCTGAGGTCCTCGTGACCGCCGTGGTGTCCAAGGAGCGCAAAGATTTTGATTTCTTCCCCCTTACGGTGGATTACATCGAGAAGATGTACGCCGTGGGCCGCATTCCCGGCGGATACCTCAAGCGCGAGGCTCGCCCTTCCGAGAAGGCCACCCTCACCGCCCGCATGATCGACCGTCCTTTGCGCCCCAGCTTCCCTGACGGCTTCCGCAACGAGGTCCAGGTAGTGGCCATGCCTCTCGTCGCAGACCAGGTAGATCCTGTGGACACCATCTGCGTCATGGCAGCCAGCGCCGCCCTTACCATCGGCGGCGTGCCCTTCGAGGGGCCTTTGGCGTGCGTGCGCGTGGGTCGCGACCGCGACACCGGCGAGTACCTGGTGAACCCCACCTATGAGGAGCGCGACAACTCCGACCTCGACCTGGAGCTTGCCGGCACCTCCACCTTCATCTCTATGCTGGAGGCTTCCGGCGACGAGGTGAGCGAGGCAGACATGCTGGAAGCCATGGCCTTTGGCCAGGACGCCATTGCCGCCTTCTGCGCGGAGCAAGAGGCCTTCATCGCCAAGTGGGTCGAGGTCAACGGCCCCATCCAGCCTAAAGAGTATGTGCTGGACGAGCCTAACGCCGCTGTGCACGAGAAGGTCTTCGCTCATTTCAACGAGATGTCCGCAGCCCTCAAAGACCCGGACAAGCAGTCCCGTATGGCCAAGGTGGCAGAGCTCAAGGACCTCATCGTCTCCGAGTTTAGCGAGGAGGAGCGCGAGAGCGAGCATCGCTCCATCGCCGTCGAGCTCAAGAGCCTCGAGAAGCATGCCATGCGCGAGATGGTGGTAGAGACCGGCGAGCGTGTGGACGGCCGCACTGCCACTCAGATTCGCCCCCTGATGGTCAAGGGCGACTATCTGCCGCTGGTGCATGGCTCCGGCCTCTTCCAGCGTGGCCAGACCCAGGTGCTCTCGGTGTGCACCCTGGGCATGCTCAACGAGTGGCAGCGCCTGGATACCATCGAGCCCGTGGATGGCAAGCGCTACATCCACCACTACAACTTCCCGCCCTTCTGCACCGGCGAGACCGGTCGCATGGGCGCTCCCAAGCGCCGCGAGATTGGCCATGGCAACCTGGCCGAGCGCGCCCTTCTTCCTGTGATCCCTTCTGAGGAAGAGTTCCCCTACACCATTCGCGTGGTCTCTGAGGTCATGGAATCCAACGGCTCTAGCTCTATGGCGTCTACCTGCGGCTCCACCTTGGCCCTTATGGATGCCGGCGTGCCTCTCAAGCGCCCGGTTTCCGGCATCGCCATGGGCCTTATCCAGGAGAACGGCAAGACCGTGGTGCTCTCTGACATCCAGGGCCTCGAGGACTTCTTAGGCGACATGGACTTCAAGGTCACCGGCACCGAGCGCGGCATCACTGCCATGCAGATGGACAACAAGGCCACCGGCCTTACCCCTGCGATCCTGGAGCAGGCTCTACATCAGGCCAAAGAGGGCCGTGCCCACATCTTGGCCGCTATGCTCGAGGCTATCCCTCAGCCCCGTGAAGAGGTGAAGGACAACGCTCCTCACATCATCACCCTCAACATCGCTCCCGATAAGATCCGCGACGTCATTGGCTCTGGCGGCAAGGTCATCCGCGGCATTCAAGACGACACCGGCGCCACCATCGACATCCAGGAAGACGGCACTGTCTTCATCGCCGGCGTAGGCGCTGCCGGTGAAGAGGCCGCCGATCGCATCCGGGCCATCGTCAAGGTTCCCGAGGTAGGCGAGGAGTACGTGGGCCGCGTAGTGGGCATCCAGCCCTTTGGCGCCTTCGTGGAGCTGCTGCCTGGCAAGGACGGCCTGCTGCACATCTCCCGTGTGGCCCAGGGCCGCGTGGACAAGGTGGAAGATGTCCTCAACGTGGGCGACGAAGTCAAGGTCAAGGTGCTCGAGGTGGACGAGAAGGGCAAGATCTCCCTGGATCGTCTGGACAAGCCCGAGGCGCCGGCAGGCAACGGACACAAGGGGCCTGACCACGCCGGCCGCAAGGGCGACTCCAAGCCCAAGCCCCGCACCCGCAAGCCTGGCGATCACGGCGCCAAGGGGCAAGACGAGGCTCCGGCCCGCAAGCTCCGCCGCCATCACGAGGGCTAGCCTCACAGGTGCAACCCTCGAGGGCGAGGGTTTCTCGGCAGCCTTTAGGGCGCCGAGGCTTCAAGCTGCATAGACAAGACACCTGCCTGCCCGGCGCAGGCGGGTGTCTGTTTTTGTGTATCTGTGCGAGGGGCTTTTGGCGTTAACAGAGAATCCATAGGCCCCGGCTATCATAAGAAGCTATTGATTTGTGACGTAACGGCCCTAGAGGCCGTATTTATAGAATCGCATTGGTTGCGATTAAGAAAGGAACTATTGATTCCATGCCTAAGAAAAAACCGCCTCTCAAGATAATTCCCCTAGGCGGACTGGACGGCATTGGCAAGAACATGACCGCCTTCGAATACGGCAACGATATGGTGCTGGTAGATGCAGGCCTTATGTTCCCCGATGACGATCAGCCCGGCATCGACCTGGTGCTTCCTGATTACACCTACCTGTTGGAAAACGAGCACAAGCTGCGTGGCATCGTCATCACCCACGGTCATGAAGACCATACCGGCGCGCTGCCCTATCTGCTGCGCGACCTGACCCGCCGCGTGCCCATCTATGCCTCGCGCATGACGCTGGGTCTCATCGAGGGCAAGCTCAACGAGCACAAGCTGCAAAACGAGAAGCTCATCGAAGTGCAATCGGGCCAGCATGTGGACATGGGGGCTTTTGGTGTCAACTTCTTCGCCATGACCCACTCCATCCCTGGCGCCTTGGGCATCTACATCGAGACCCCGCAGGGCACGGTGCTGCACACCGGCGACTTCAAGCTGGACCAGACGCCCATCGACGGCGTGTGCCCTGACTATCACGCAATCAACGCCTACGGCGCCAAGGGCGTCGACCTGCTGCTGTCTGACTCCACCAATGCCACTCGCCCGGGCTTCACGGGCTCTGAGGCCTCGGTAGGGGCCAGCCTGCGCCATATCATCAAGAACGCGCCCGGCCGCGTCTTTGTGGCCTCCTTCTCCAGCCACATCCACCGCCTGCAGCAGGTCTGCGACGCTGCGGTGGCAGTGGGCCGCAAGGTGGTGGTCACAGGCCGCTCCATGGTCACCAACACCAAGATCGCCCGGGAGCTGGGCTACCTCAACATTCCTGCAGACGACATCCTGGATGCCTTCGACATCGACGAGCTGCCCGATGACAAGGTGGTGGTGCTTTGCACCGGCAGCCAAGGCGAGCCTCTGAGCGCTCTGGCCCGCATGGCCAACGGCGAGCACCGCTCCCTGTCCATTGGTCCCAACGACACGGTGATCATCAGCGCCACGCCGGTTCCCGGCAACGAGAAGTCGGTGCAGTCCATCATCAACTCGCTTTCCAAGATCGGCTGCGCGGTCTTTGACAAGTCCAACGCCTTGGTGCACGTCTCTGGTCACGGAAGCCAAGAAGAGCTCAAGCTCATGTTGGCCATGGTGCATCCCCGCTATTTCGCACCGGTGCACGGCGAGGCGGTGCACCTGCGCGCCCACGCCTCCCTGGCAGAGTCCATGGGCTTGGAACCAGACCATATCTTCTTGCTAGACAACGGCGACACTCTGGAGATGCGAAACCACCAGGTGAAGCTGGGAACTCCGGTGGAGTCTGGCGTGGTCTACGTGGACGGCATGTGCATCCAGGGGGCAGACACCGGCGTCATGCGCGACCGCCAGAAGCTCTCCAACGACGGCATTGTGACCTGCGTGGTCACAGTGGGCAGCCGCACTCATAAGGCCCTGGAGGTAGACATCTCCAGCCGTGGCGTCTCCTTTGCCGACGAGCCTGAGACCCTGGATGGCGCTCAGAGCACGGTATTTGCTACGGTAGACCGTACTGCCGAGAAGGCTGGGGCCACCACAGACTCTATTCGCAAGGCTGTTCGCAGCGCCCTGTCTAACTATCTCTGGTCGCAAACCCGCACCCGCCCAATGATCATCCCGGTCGTGATGGAGGTCTAACTCGATGCCGTCGCAACGCAAATCCAACGCACCCAAGCGCAAGGCACCGACAAACACCCACAACCAAAAGCCCGCCGCCCATCAGGCGGTGGTGGCTCCCTCTGCCTGGCACGACATCGCCGGAGTGGCGTTGATCGTGCTGGCAGTGGCGCTGCTGGTGGCGTTGATGAGCCCTAGCGACGCCCTGGTGGCCCAGGCCTTTCGCACTGGTCTGGTGATGGGCTTTGGAGCGGGCGCCCCGCTGGTTCCCTGTGCCCTGTTGCTTTATGCCATCACTTACTTTGTGCCACAAGACGGCCCCTTCTCCCTGCGCATCGCCTTGGGGCTCACGCTCATTGTGGCGGCTCTTTTGGCAATGCTCTCTGTGCTGGCCACCCCAGATGGCCTGGCCTCTGCCAATGCGGATATGGTCTTTGCCGATGCCATTGCCCAGATATCCGGCGGATGGCTAGGCGGAGCTGTGGCCTGGGTGCTGCTCACCCTTTTGGGCCGCACCATATCGCTCATCGTGTTGGTGGGCCTTATGATCGCCGGCATTGTGATTTGCGGCTTCTCCATCTCGGGCCTGGTGGCAAAGATCCGCAACGCCTCCAGCGCTGCCCATGAGCACCTGGCCGAGCGCGCGAGCGAGCGCGCTACCAGCCGTGCCCAGGCACGGGCCGCCAGGGCTGCGGCAGGGGAGGGGACCGCTGTCTTGGCCGCAAACCCCACTACCGCTCTGCCTCGCCGCGGCCGCTCCAAGTCCGGCGAGCCTGCCACCACCTTCCTGGGCAATCGCAAGACCTCGGTGCTGCGTCGAGGCGACAAAGCCCAGAAGCCCTACCATCATCCCCGTATGGCTGCCGATGAGGCTCCCGGCGCCCTCCATGACACCGTGGAGGATCTGGAGGGTCAGACAGTCACCGCGCCGCTGCCGGTGACTCCGGCATCCCACGACAAGAAGCGTCCGCAGCGCCGCCGTCGCACAAAGTCCCAAGAGGCTCAAGACGCGCTGGTAGAGGATGGAGATCTTCTCGGCAACGAGGAGGCTGCAGATGCCCGCGACGTCGACCAGTGGGACGGCCCTGACACTCCCCAGCTGGATCTCTCAGCCCCCTGGGAAGAGGCGCCTGCCGCTCCGAAGCCCAAGGGCGCCAAGGACGCCAAGGCTTCTGCTGCCGAGAAACCCACCGCTCCTTCCGGGGGCATCTCCAAGGCCGCCATGGCCAAAGCCCCTGCCAAACCCAAGCGTCCGGGGGAGGATTCCGCGCAATACGAGTTGCCTCCCCTTTCGCTCTTGGATACTTCCAAGGACAACTCGGTCACGGCAAGTTCAGAGGAAGAGCTCCAAGCCACGGCTGACCGCCTGCAAGCCAAGCTCATCGAGTTTGGCTCTACCAGCCAGGTGGTGGGCTGGGTGGCTGGCCCCATCGTCACCACCTTCAAGATCCAGATGGGCGAGGGCGAGCGCGTAAGCAAGATCATGAATCTGGAGGACGACATCGCTTTGTCGCTGGCCGCAAAGTCGGTGCGTATCTTCGTGATTCCAGGCTCTACCTACCTGGGCATCGAGATTCCCAACAGCAAGCGCCGCAATGTCTATCTGGGCGATGTGGTGCCCTTTGCCAAAGGGGGCGCGCTGGAGTTTGCCATTGGCCGCGACTCCGAGGGCAAGCCTGTGGTGGCAGACCTGGCCAAGATGCCCCACCTGCTTATCGCCGGTACCACGGGCTCCGGTAAGTCCGTCATGATCAACACCATCATCATGTCCATGCTCATGCGCGCGACCCCCGACCAGCTGCGCCTCATCATGGTGGACCCCAAGCGCGTGGAATTCACTTTCTACGAAGGCTTGCCTCACCTCTATGTGCCGGTGGTCACCGAGCCCAAGCAGGCCGCGAGCGCGCTTCAATGGGCCACCACCGAGATGGAGCGGCGACTCAAGATCTTCGCCAAGGCGGGCGTGCGCAACATCGCCGGCTACAACAAGAAGGTGAAATCGGGGGCCTTGGGCGATGACGAGGGTGCCTCGCCAGATCCCATGCCTTATTTGGTAGTGGTGGTGGACGAGCTCTCCGACCTCATGATGGTCTCGGGCAAGGAGGTGGAGGCCTCCATTGTGCGCATTGCCCAGCTGGCCCGTGCCGCTGGCATCCATCTGGTGCTGGCCACCCAGCGCCCCACCACCGATGTGGTCACCGGCCTCATCAAGGCCAACATCGAGAGCCGTATCGCCCTCACGGTGGCTCAAAAGAACGACTCACGCATCATCCTGGACGAGAAGGGCGCCGACCGCCTTTTGGGCAACGGCGACATGCTCTTCAAGTCTGGCGGCTTAAAGCCCCGCCGCATCCTGGGCTGCTACGTTTCTGACGACGAGGTGGAGAATGTGGTGAGCTACTGGGCAGACCAGGGCGAGCCCGATTACCACGAGGAAGTGCTCTCTGCCGTGGCTCCCGCCGAGCTAGAAGGCTCCTCTGAAGCCAGCGACCTAGACGAGGAGGACGATCCTTTGGTATGGGAGGCGGCTCAGATCGTCGTGGATTCCCAGCTAGGTTCCACCTCCACCCTCCAGAGGCGCCTCAAGGTGGGCTACGCTAGAGCTGGCCGCATCATGGACATGCTCGAGCACAAGGGCATTGTGGGTCCCCCCAATGGCTCCAAGCCTCGTGACGTGCTGCTTCAGCCGGAGGGGCTGGAGGAGCTCCGTCAGGCCGAAGCTCTTTACAGGGAGGTATAGCAGGTGGCAAAGCCGCGTTTTAGCGAGTATCTGGCCCAGCGTAGGCGCCAGCTCAACCTCACCGTCCCTCAGGCTGCCCGAGTCCTGAGACTCAAAGAGCAGGTCATTGTGGCCTTTGAGGAGGGCGACTGGCAGCGCATCCCCCGCTCGGGCTACGCGCTGGGCATGCTCTCCAGCTATGCGCGCTATCTGGGGCTCAATCCCCGAGAGGTCATCGACATGTTCCAGGACGACCTGGACGCCTACACCCATGGGCATGTGTCTCCTGCCGATAAAACCGCGCCCTACGAGGCAGGAGCTGCTCCCGCCCATGGACGCTCTCGCAGGGGCCAGGGCGCAGACATCGACCTCTATGGCTCTGCCGGCCCAGCTGGATCGATTCTTACAGGCACAGCATTAGGACATAGCTTGCGAAATGGTTCCACTCGACGCTCCGAGGCCATCACCAACGGGCGCAACGCCGGGTACTCTGAGCGCTACCTGCGCCAATACACCGGCGACTTGCAAAACACCCAAGAGGGCTACCCCCAGGGGCGCCCCTACACTGCCCGTGCGCCCCGCTCCAACAGCACACGAGCTGCGTTGCCGGCGCCTCGAGCTTCTCGGCAGCAAAGAAGCTCTCGAGCTGCAAGCGATGCTCGCAGGTATGTAGGGGAAGGCGCCATCCAAACGCGCAGGGTGTCTCAGGATGCCTATGAGGACGACCTACGCTATGGGCTGGCTTCTGACAGCTATCGGCAAGCCACGTCCAGCGAGGTGCGCCAGGCGGCACGCTCTATGGGAAGCGCGGCGCAGCGCCCCAACGTGCGCAGGCGCCCTTCCAGCCAAGCCCAGGCCAATCTTCGCTCTCGCGGCCAGAGCCAAGGAAGCGCCAGCATAGGAGACGTCATTCGCGCCTGGTTCTCTGACCAGCGACGCACCATGGCCACCATCTTTGTGGCGGTCGCCATCGCCCTCATCGTCATCATCGTCATTGGTGTGAGGAGCTGCACTGCAGACCCTGCCCCCAAGACTTCTGAGACGCAGCAGACCCAAACTGCTGCCAACAGCGGTTCTGACAGTTCTTCAGACGCTTCCACCAATGATGCTTCTGGCGCCCCTGCCAACGACAGCTCTGCCGATGCTGCGGCAGCAGCGGCAGCCGCAGCCGCCCAAAAAGCCGCGGAACCGGTGGTGGTGGAGGTCTCGGTGCCTGACGGCGCTGCCGTGTGGGTGGAGGTCAAGAACGGCGATACCAACGAGGTGGCACAAACCGTCACCGGCCCTTGGACCAAGACGTTCAATGTGGTGTCCAACGGCCAGCTGGTGGTTCGCACTGCAGATCCTGCCCAGGTGACCGTCACGGCCAATGGGCAAACGGTGCCCTTCAACACCTCCGCTGCAGGCGTGGGCACTGCCACCATCGACGGTCCCAAAGTGGACGAATCTGCTTCTCAGGGCACGGCCCAGAGCGGGGAGGGCTCAACTTCTGATAGCGGCACTGCCGCTGCGGGTAATGACGGTTCGAGCAGCGCGGGTTCTGGTGGCACCGCCTCTGGCGCTGGAAGCGCAGGATCAGGCTCTTCTGCTGCGTCCACCGGCACCTCCACTGGCACCACCAACTAGATTTTGTAAGGAGCATCATGGCTAAGGACTCATCGTTTGACATCGTGTCCCAGGTGGACATGCAAGAGGTAGACAATGCTTACCAGCAGACTGCCCGCGAGCTGACTCAGCGCTACGACCTCAAGAATTCCGGCGCCACTATCGATCTTGCCAAAAGCGAGGGCACCGTTACCATCGTGGCTCCGGCAGACTTCGTGGCCCGTCAGGTGATCGATGTGTTGGGTGGCCGCTTGGTCAAGCGCGGCATCGACCTCAAGGCAGTGCAGTGGGATGCTCCCCAAGCCGCCAGCGGCGGCTCGGTGCGCGTCGTGGGCCGCATTGTGACCGGCATAGACAAAGAGACCGCCAAGCGCATTGCCAAGGACATCCGCGACGCCAAGCTCAAATGCAAGGCCGCGGTGGAAGACGACAAGGTGCGTGTCTCCAGTCCTTCCAAAGACGTGTTGCAGCAGGTCATCGGCATGATGCGCGACGCAGATTACGGTGTGCCGCTGCAGTTCACCAACTATCGCTAATCTATGGCCGCTAATTTGAAAGCAGTAGATATGTCTCAGTCTCAAGATGAGCGAGCCTCACTCGACGATTTCCCGATGGCAAGCGAAGAGCAAGACACGGTTGCAAAAGCTCTTGATACTCAAGCCCCTGCTGTGCTTTACATCACCTTGGGGTGCGCCAAAAACGAGGTGGACACCAATCGGATGAAGTCCCTTCTGGAGCGTGCGGGTTACAGGGAGGCGGCAGAGGTCGCAGAGGCGGATGTGGCCCTCATCAACACCTGCTCTTTTTTGGCTAGCGCCACCTCGGAGTCCATCGAGGCCACCTTGGAGCTGGCCGAAGAACGCGAGCAGGCATCGCTGGATCTGCCCATCATCATGTGCGGCTGCGTGCCTTCCCGCTACGGCGACGGACTCCCCACCGAGCTTCCGGAGGTGGCCGCCTTTGTGCGCACCGACGAGGAAGACCGCATCGTCGAGGTGGTAGACGAGGTGCTGGGCAGACAGGATGTTTCCCCTGTGCCAGAGGCTGCTCAGATGGAGGAGGCTGGCCAGGTGCTTCGCACGGTGGAGTCTGCCAGCGCCTATGTGAAGATCTCCGACGGCTGCGACCGCTACTGCTCCTTCTGCGCCATCCCCAATATTCGCGGTCGTTATGCCTCACGGCCTGCCGCAGAGATCAAACAAGAGATCCAGGGGCTTCTCGACGGCGGGGTCAAGGAGATCGTGCTTATCGGCCAGGACACGGGCGTCTGGGGCTCAGACTTCGACAAACCCTCCACGCTGGCAGACCTTCTGAACGAGCTGGATCCCGTCGTTGCCAAGAAGGGCGCCTGGCTTCGTGTGCTCTATCTGCAGCCGGAGGGCATGACAGACGAGCTGGTGGCTGCCATTCGCGACAACCCTTCAGTGTTGCCCTATATCGACATCCCTATCCAGCATGTCTCCGAGCCGGTGCTCAAGGCCATGAGGCGTCAGGGCAACGCTCAGGAGCTGCGAGAGCTCTTTGGCCGCCTGCGCCAGGAGATCCCCAATATGGTGCTTAGGACCACGGGGCTTGTGGGTTTTCCTGGAGAGACCGACGAGCAATTCGACGAGCTGGATGAGTTCTTGCGCGAAGTGGGCTTCGACTATGTGTCCGTCTTTGCCTATTCGCCCGAAGAAGGCACGCTAGCCGCCAAGATGGATGACCAAATCACCACCAACACCAAGCTGGAGCGCACTCAACGCCTGGTGGATACGGCAGAAGACCTAGGCTTTGCCGCCACTGCAGCCCATGTGGGCGAGACGGTGGACGTCATCATCGACGGCATCGAGGAAGAGGGCGACATGGCTGAGTTCATTGGCCACGCCTGGTTCCAAGCACCCGACAGCGACGGCGCCGTGCACATCCCCGAGGGCGAGTATGCCATTGGCGACGTCGTGCCCGTGAAGCTGGTTGACGCCTTCTGCTATGAGCTGGTGGGAGAGCCCCTAGACCGCCCCAAAGAGAGCCGGTAGCTATGGCGGCATCTTCTCGGCAGCCTGGGCCGCAAAAGCCCTCCACGCTCATGACTGCGGCCAACATTGTGACCTTAGTGCGTGTAGCCTGCATCTTTGTATGGCTGCTCCTCGCAGGTCTATGCGGCCCTGCGGCAACCACTGAGGTCTCCTGGGCGCATCTGGGCCTGGCTGCCTTCTACGGACTCATTGCCGGCACCGATTCTCTGGACGGCTATCTGGCTCGCTCCCGCAACGAGGTCACCGACTTTGGCAAGTTCTTGGACCCCATAGCCGACAAGCTGGTGGTAGTGGCTGCCCTTCTCTACCTTATGGATGCTTCGCTGGTGTCTTTGTGGGTCATCGTGGTCATTGTGGCCCGAGAGTTTTTGGTGTCCGGCTTGCGTATGGTGGTGGCCTCTAAAGGCGTAGTGGTGGCTGCAAGCCGGCTGGGCAAATGGAAGACGGCCACTACTATGGGCGCCATCGCCGGCTATCTGGTGGCTATGGCGCTGCCTGCAGGCCCGTTCGCCTCGCTTCTCTACGGAGCTTCTTGGATCGCCATGGCCGCCGCTGTCGTGCTCACTCTTTGGTCTGGAGCCGATTACTTCATGAAATGCTGGGCCTATATTCGCTAGGAGACGCACATGGATAAGGATCTTGAGCCTTTGGTGTCCTGGTGCGACCAGGTGTTGGATCCTTCTTTTGAGACAGGTCCTACCCCTTCTGCCGAGAAGATCTACGCTTTTGCAGCTGACGCTCTTGAGGTGGCCAGGCGCACCCGCCATAGCTTGGGAACCGCAGAATCGTGCACGGGAGGCTTGGTGTCTGGGGCACTCACAGAAGTGCCCGGATCCTCAGACGTGGTCATGGGAGGGGTGACGAGCTATGCCTGCTCGGTAAAGGAGCATGTGCTAGGCGTCGACTCTGCCATTTTGGATACGGTGGGGGCTGTTTCCGAGCCCTGTGTCATCGCCATGTCGCTGGGAGCCTGCCGCGTGTTGGGATGCGATGTTTCTGTGGCCATCTCTGGCATTGCCGGCCCTGGAGGCGCCGTTCCTGGCAAACCCGTAGGCACTGTATGGTTTTGCGCCTGCAACACCGCGGGAGAATCTGATCCTCAGTGCAGGTCGCTTGTTCGGCACTTCTCTGGCGATCGGGCCCAGGTGCGCACAAAGTCGGTAGCCACGGCTCTGGCGCTTTTGACAAAGGCCTGTCTCTAGCTGGCAAGGATGCTCCATCACTCACGCTCCAGCGCCTGTCTTAAAGGGTTCTTCTAAGGACAGCGGTGGCGTTTAGAGACTGAGGCTGCCCTTGTTTGAAGAAGCTGTGAGGCTGAGAGGCATGCAAGAGCTTCTATGGAGACTCCTTCATAGCTCTTAACGTCAGAAGCTGGCAGTATAGAAAAGTGACAAAAATAGTCGAACCAATTGACAGAAAAGTGCCAAAAACGTGACAGAAAACGGTCAGACCCCGGTGGTTTTATAGGTCGTGAGTATTGACTACGAACAGGTGTTCGCGTAGTATGTTCGACGATAAGAACACCAGGGAAGGAGCCTCATGGCTAAAAACAAAACCGCTCTCAGCAAGACAGTGGCAGAGCGTACTACGGGCGAAGAGCGCGATCACGCTATTGAGGCTACTACGGCTGAGATCCGCAAGCGCTTTGGCGCCGGCGCCATCATGAAATTTGGCGATTCAGGCAATGATTTAGAGGTAGAGGCTATTCCTACCGGCTGCATCGCTCTGGATGCCGCTCTGGGTATTGGCGGTGTTCCCCGTGGCCGTATCGTAGAGATTTATGGTCCGGAGTCCTCCGGTAAGACCACCCTGTCGCTGGAGATTCTGGCAGAGGCCCAAGCCCAAGGCGGCGTAGTGGCCTTTATCGATGCTGAGCATGCGTTGGATCCCGGGTATGCCGCTCGCATTGGCGTGGATATCGATGAAGTGCTCATTTCTCAGCCAGATACCGGCGAGCAGGCATTGGAGATCTGCGACATGCTGGTACGCTCTAGCGCTGTGGATGTCATCGTCATCGACTCTGTGGCAGCCCTGGTGCCTCGCGCAGAGATCGAGGGCGAGATTGGCGAGACTACGGTGGGCCTTCAGGCTCGACTTATGAGCCAGGCTTTACGCAAGCTCGCCGGCTCTCTAAGCAAGTCCAACACCACTTGCATCTTCATCAACCAGCTGCGCGAGAAGATCGGCGTGATGTTTGGCAACCCTGAGACCACCACCGGTGGTCGTGCGCTCAAGTTCTTCTCCTCGGTGCGCATGGACATCCGCAAGATCGACTCCATCAAAAAAGATGGCGAGGTAGTGGGCAATCGCGTGCGCGTCAAGGTAGTCAAGAACAAGGTGGCTCCTCCCTTCCAAACTGCCGAATTTGACATCATGTATGGCACCGGCATCTCCAAAGAAGGCTCCACTCTGGACATGGCAGTTGACTATGATGTGGTCAACAAATCCGGTGCCTGGTACACCTATGAAGGTGAGCGTCTGGGTCAAGGTCGCGAGGCAGCCAAGGAGTTCCTGCGCACTAACCCGGATCTGTTCGATGAGATCGATCACAAGGTCCGTATAGCTTGTGACCTGGAGTTTGATGACGAAGAGGCTCCTGCGGCTTCTGATTCCAAGGATGCCCAAGCAAAGGCAGACGAGTAATCCATGCGTTATGGCACAGGGAGCTCCCAGAGCGCAGAGACCGCGAAAGCAGAGAGAATCGAGCGTCTCTCGAGCTCTGGGGCCAGCTGGACCCTATACTTTCCCCCCAAAGAGGCCGTGAGCTTTTCTAGGGCCCCGCTTGTCTCTGTGGTGGGGGAGGATGTAGAAGGCACTCAGAGTACATGCCGTTTTAACGTGCCTAAGGATGTAGCCAAGGCTCTTCTCAAGCAAGTGAAGGAAGATGGGGTCCCTACTGGTCCTCATGCCATGGAGACAGTCCTTGAGGGCCTCCAGATCTCCTGTGCGGCTAAACGGCTCACAGATCTTGTGAACCGTCGCGATTACGCAACAAAAGAAGCTCAGGAGCGACTCCAAAGAGCAGGGTATTCTGCTTCTGCCATAGAAGATGTAGTGGAGCGTGCCACACGGGGTCGTCTGCTAGATGACGATCGTTTTGCAGAGACCTTCATTCGCACCAAGATCTCTATCGGTTGGGGCCGGGGGCGCATCAAGCGCGAGCTTGCCCGTCGAGGCATCTCAGCAGAGTCTGTTTCGGGGTGGCCAGAAGAGTACTTTGCTCAAGGGGAAGAGCTTGAGCGGGCCTGGGAATTGGTGGCTAGAAAGCCTGTCTCAGAGAAGAACGGCTATCAAAAGCTTGTGAGATTCTTAGTCTCTCGAGGATTTGATTATGGAATCGCTCGCCAGTGCGCCTCTCGTCGCGTGGAAGAAGAATCAGAGGAATAGTCAGCCATCTCAAAGATTCCTCTGATTGATGCATCAAGGCGCGCTCCTTAGCTTTACGAGTCAGCCTACATAAACTAAAATGCAAGAGCCGCAGAGCGTCCCCCCTAGGCTTTTGCCCTAGGTTTTCATAGACCACCTACGACCCAACCTCAAACTCAGGTTATGTCGCTATTTATCGAGGTCATGACCCTCCTTGCTTCCGAGGACCCCCTTGGGGGCACACGGTCGCTCTTACGGTGGCCACCTGAAATTTAGGTGGCAGCTATCAAACGATAAGAGCACTGATTAGAGAAGACGAGGAAGATACCATGGACATCGTACTCACCGTGGTACTCTGCATCGTCGGGATCGTTGTAGGCGCCCTGGTGGCCTGGAATCTTGCTAATGGCAAGACCAATGCCAAGGTGATCGAGGCTAATCAAAAAGTGCGCGATGCAGAGAGTCGTGCTACTCAAATTGAAGCCGAGGCATCCCGAAATGCAGAGACCCAAAAGAAAGAGTCCATTCTCTCTGCAAAAGAAGAGATTCTCAAATTAAAGCAGGCCCAAGAGGCTGAGAATCGCGCACGCAAAGGCGAGCTTCGTGACCTCGAATCTCGCATTATGCAGCGTGAGGAGTCGCTGGACCGCAGAAACGATGCATTGGATCGCAAAGAGCATCAGCTTTCTGAGAGTCAGAGCCAGCTGGATCGTCGCCGCAATGACGTGGAAAAACTGGTAGCCCAGCAGTCCACTGAGCTCGAGCGCATTGCTGCCCTCACCAAAGACGAGGCGCATGATGAGCTTCTGGAGCGCGTTCGCAAGGATACAGTGCGTGAAGAGGCGCAAATCCTTCGTGAGAGCGAGCAGCGCACTCGTGCTACCGCAGAAAAAACTGCTCGAGAGATCATCTCTACAGCCATTCAACGCTGTGCAGCAGATCAAGCCTCTGAGATCACCGTGACCACGGTGCACATTCCTTCCGATGATCTCAAAGGTCGCATCATTGGCCGCGAAGGCCGCAACATCCGCTCCTTTGAGCAGATCTCTGGCGTAACGCTGGTCATCGATGACACTCCAGAGAGCGTTGGCCTTTCTAGCTATGATCCCGTGCGTCGCGAAACTGCCCGTGTGGCGCTGGAAAACCTGGTAGCAGATGGCCGCATTCATCCTGCGCGCATCGAGGAGATGTATGCCAAGGCGGAGAAGCTGGTAAACCAGCGTGTCTTGGACGCCGGCGAGCAAGCTGCTTTCGACCTAGGTATCCATGATCTCCATCCTGAGCTTGTTCGTACCTTGGGTGCTTTGCGCTATCGCACTTCCTATGGGCAGAACGTGCTTCAGCACTCCAAGCAGGTGGCTGAGCTCTGCTCGCTTATGGCAGCCGAGCTTGGCAGCGATCCTGCAATGGCGAAGCGTGCTGGTCTGCTTCATGACATCGGCAAGGCCATCGATCGTGAAGTGGAAGGCCCTCATGCCGTAATTGGCGCTGACCTTGCGCGCAAATATGGCGAGAAGCCTGAGATCGTCCATGCTATCGAGGCTCACCATGCAGATATTGAGCCTGAGACCGTGCTGGATGTGTTGGTGCAGGCTGCAGATGCCATCAGTGCTGCTCGTCCTGGCGCGCGGCGCGAATCTGCCGAGGCCTATATCAAGCGCCTTGAGAAGCTCGAGGAAATCTCCAATGCCCACGAGGGCGTTGAGCGCACTTACGCCATGCAGGCAGGCCGTGAGCTTCACGTCATGGTTGAGCCTGAGAAGATCTCCGATGCCGAGGCAGTAGTGCTTGCCCATGACATCGCCAAGCAGATCGAGGACGAGATGGAGTATCCCGGCCAGGTGCGCGTGGTCGTCATCCGCGAATCTCGCGCAATCGACGTTGCCAAGTAGCCCATGGGAGATCTCAGCGATTTCATCGCAGACGTCACAGGGGAGTCTGTAGCCCGCGTCGAAGAAAACTTTGGTGCGGGCTACGTGCGCCTGGTAGTAGACGAGGCCGAGCGTCGTCAAGCACGTCATGATATCCGCTGTGTGGAAGACGTGGTAGTGGAGCTTCTGCGCAACGCCCGTGATGCTGGCGCCACCCAGATCTATCTCGCCACCACTAAGCAAGGTGACGAGCGCCATCTCACTATGATCGATGACGGTTCCGGTGTGCCCTTGTCTATGCAGGAACGCATCTTTGAAGCTCGTGTGACCTCCAAGCTAGACTCGATTCACGAGGATCGATGGGGTGTGCACGGTCGCGGCATGGCGCTTTTCTCCATTCGGCAGAATGCCCGTATCGCCCGTGTAAGGGCTTCCGGCGAGCGCATGGGTACTTCAATCGAGGTGATCACAGGCCCAGAACTTCCTGAACGAGCAGATCAGTCTACGTGGCCAACGCTTTCTACCACAGAGGACGATGAGACCACTGTAGCTCGGGGACCTCATAACGTCCCTCGTACCTGCTGCGAGTTTGCCTTCGAAGAGCGTCATCGTGTCACGGTGTTCCTAGGTTCTCCTGCAGAGGTCGTGGCAACTATTCGGAGCCGTATGGCCAGCGCCATGGATGATGCCTCGCTGCTCTTCCTTGACAGCATCGACTCACTTCCGCTGCTGGAGCGTCTCTATGCAGCAGTGGACGCAAAAGAGCTGGTGGAGGTTGCATCCACTCTCGGCCTGGAGCTCTCAGAGCGTACTGCCCATCGCATTCTTTCTGGAGCCATTCGCCCCGTACGCTCTGTGATGGCAAGGCTCACTCATGGCACTGACAAGGGCCAAGCTTCCTCTCCGGTGGACCTCTCCAAGGATCATCGGGGACTCAAGCTCGACGAAGGGGATTCCAAAGAGTTCTCGCGGCGTATGGAGAGGGCTTTCTCGTTTATCTCTGATCGCTACTATGTAGCTCTGGAAGACGAGCCTACAGTGCGATGCGGCAAGGATAGGATTACAGTCACCTTCCATATCGCAAAAGAGGACGAGGGATAAGCGCGTCCTCTGGCTCCTGCGTATATTTGACGGGAGCTGCCAGGACTGTCTCCTTTGGGTCTTGCGCTCGGGTACCATGCTTAAGAGATACGGTTCACACGACCAACGAACGACATCCGCACTACAACATCCAGGAGCCATCGACATGGATTTTCTCAAGGTCTCCAGTAAATCTTCCCCGGCCTCGGTGGCCGGCGCCATCGCCGGTATGGTCAAGGACGGCGTACCTGTAAACCTGCAGGCAGTAGGTGCAGGCGCGGTCAATCAGGCCATCAAGGCAGTGGCCATCGCACGAGGGTTTCTCATTCCAGTAGGCCTCGATATCTCCATTGCTCCCTCGTTTTCCGACATTCAAATCAACGGAGACTCGCGCACTGCTATTCGCATCGCTGTCTTTGTCCACAGGATCTCTGCCGAAGAAACTCCTCTCTCAGAGCCCGGCGTGAGCATCCTCAACGCCTAAGGGAGGCATTTAGTTTGTTGCTAGACCGCTCGCTGTCCGGCCTTACCTATCATGTGCGCACTTTTGGCTGCCAGATGAACTTCCATGATTCCGAGCGCGTCTCAGGTCTTTTGGATTCCTGCGGCTGCTTGGAGGTTTCTGAGCCTGAGGATGCAGATATTGTGGTCTACATGACCTGCTGTGTGCGTGAAAAAGCCGATACCCACCTTCAGGGGCAAATCTCTTCTATGGTGAGCGCTCCGGTGCCTCCCTCGGGTTTACGTACGGTGTGCGTAGGTGGATGCATCGCTCAGCGCGAGGGCGAAGCCATGAGGTCGTTTGCCCCCAATGCAGACGTGGTTTTTGGAACCCAAGCAGTCTCTGAGCTTCCTCGCCTCATCGAGGCTTCACGTGCCGAGAAAGGCGAACACCTCGAGGTGGACGTCGAAGAGCCCTATGAGTCTTTCTCTACTGATCTTCCCAGCCATCGCGCACAGAAGTTCCATGCCTGGGTGCCCATCATGACTGGCTGCAACAACTTTTGTAGCTACTGCATCGTGCCTTATGTGCGCGGACGAGAGCGCAGTCGCGCTTTTGAGGAAGTAGTGGACGAGATACGTTCTCTGGTAGCCGATGGCGTGCGCGAAGTGACTTTGTTGGGTCAAAACGTCAACTCCTACGGGCGTGATCTCTACGGCGAGCCTCGCTTTGCAGAGCTATTAAGGGCAGTGGGCAAGACCGGCATCGATCGCATCCGCTTCACAAGCTCCCATCCTAAAGACCTTACCGACGAAACTATTGCCGCCATGGCTGAAACCCCCGCAGTGATGCCTCAGCTTCATCTTGCTGCTCAATCGGGATCCACTGACGTGCTGCGGCGTATGAATCGCAAGTATACGAGGGAAGAGTTTCTCGGCTTGGTGGGCCGCATCAAGAAGGCTATGCCAGATATCGCCCTCTCCACAGATCTCATCGTGGGATTTCCTCTGGAGACCGACCAGGATTTTGAGGATACCCTCTCGCTTGTGCGTGAGGCAGGGTTCTCTAGCGCCTATACCTTCATCTACTCCAAACGTCCAGGCACGCCGGCTGCAAAGATTGATGATCCTACGCCTCGCGAGGTGATTCAGGAGCGCTTCGACCGGCTGGCCAAGCTGGTGCAAGAGATGAGCTGGCAGTATAACCAGGCGCAAGCAGGTCGCGATGTGGCGGTGCTCGTAGAAGGTCCCTCTAAGAAGTCGGCGGACGTACTGGTGGGCCATAGCCCAGAAAACGTCACGGTGCATTTCCCCATTCCTCAAGGGCGTAGTGCCAGCGACTACATCGGCTCCATTGTGGACGTCCATGTAGACGATGCGCGCACCTGGTATTTGCGCGGCACTGTGGCCAGCGAGCCTCGCTGATGGATAGTGCCATCTTGCCACAAGCCCCTGTAACCTCGCAGCCAATGATTGCCATCGTGGGGCCTACGGCTTCGGGAAAGTCGGCGCTAGCCGATGAGGTGGCGCAGGTTCTCGACACTTGCGTCACTTCCATCGATGCCATGCAGGTCTATCGAGGGATGGACATAGGCACTGCCAAAACTCCTGAAGTAGAGCGCAAAGTGCCCCTCAAGATGGTAGACGTGGTGGAGCCCTATGAGGAATATTCGGTGGCACTCTTCCAAAAGGATGCCCGGTGTGAGATAGATCGGCAATTGGCTGCTGGCCTTACCCCGGTGCTCTGTGGGGGCACCGGACTCTATCTGGATGCCGTAATCGACGAGATGGACTTTCCTGAGGGGGGCTCGGTCTCTTCTGAGCGCCAAAAATACGAGGCCCTTCTGGCTCAAAGCGGCGAAGACCACCTCTGGAATCTCTTGAATGCTGTCGACCCCAAAAGTGCCCAGCTCATTCACCCTCACAACACGCGACGGGTCATCCGTGCGCTGGAGCTCCACGAAAAGGGGGAGAGCTATGGGGAGCGCACGCAGCATCTCAGACATCGCGACCCACACTATCAGTGTCGCATCTATGCCGTAGTCCGCGACCGAGAAACGCTCTACTCGCGCATAGACACCCGTGTGGATCAGATGTTTGACCAAGGTCTGGTAGACGAGGTACAGACCCTTAAAACTCAAGGAATCCAGCAAAACCTCACTGCGCGACAGGCTATAGGTTACAAAGAGGTGCTCTCCGCACTAGAGGGTCAAATCACCATGGATGAGGCCAGAGACCTCATCAAGCGCAATACCCGCAGGTATGCCAAGCGTCAACTCTCCTGGCTCAGGCGAGATGGGCGAGCCGCAACACTCGATCTCGAGCAACTTTCTATTCCCCAGGCACGTGACTTAATATTGGCAACCTATCATAATGTGAATGAGACTTCCTAAGGTCTCGCACTACTCAGTACGTCATACATATCAGAGCTTAAGGAAGCAGGTTTTCATGGCACGTAAAACGCCTCAACCTACGGCTCTTCCCCAAGAAAGAGCGCTTCTCGTTGGAGTCGATCTGACAGGCGCCAACCATTGGGCCATGGCAGACTCCATGGCAGAGCTTGCGCGACTGGCGCACACCGACGGAGCCCAGGTAGTGGGCGAGCTCACCCAGCGTTTGGATAAGCCAGTGCCAAAGACCTTCATTGGGTCGGGCAAAACCCAGGAGTTGGTCGACCTAGTCCACGCATTGGACGTAGACGTGGTCATCTTTGATGACGAGCTCACGCCTTCGCAGCAGTCCAATATCGAAAAAGCGGTGGGCGAGCCCGTCAAGGTCATTGATCGCACGGCCCTCATCCTAGATATTTTTGGCAATCACGCCAAAACCCGTGAAGGACGCCTGCAGGTGCAATTGGCCCAGCTCCAGTATGTACTGCCGCGTCTTCGCGGTATGTGGAGCCACTTGATGGGGGAGCAAACCCGCGGCGGCATCGGAAGCCGATTTGGCCAAGGCGAATCCCAGCTAGAGGTAGACCGCCGACTGGTGCGCGATCGCATCTCAAAACTGCGCGAGGAGCTCAAGCGCTTGGCTCAGCGCCGAGAAGTGCAATCCAAAGCACGTTGGGACTCTGGCATCTATCGAGTGGCCCTTGCTGGCTACACCAATGCGGGTAAATCAACGCTGCTCAATGCTCTCACAGACTCGGATGTCTACGCCAAAGACGAGTTATTCGCCACCCTTGATCCCACCACACGAGCCCTCGATCTGGCAGAAGGTCGCAAGATCACCATCACTGACACAGTTGGGTTCATCCAAAAGCTTCCTACCACGCTGGTAGAAGCCTTTAAGTCCACACTTGCCGAAGTGGCTGCTGCAGACCTCATCGTCATTGTCGCCGATGCCTCTGATCCCCATTGGCCTGCCCAGGTGGCTTCTGTGCGCGATACTCTCGAGCAAATCGATGCAGGATCCATCACAAGCCTTCTGTGCCTTAATAAGATCGACGAGTTGTCTGCTGCCGAGAAGGACACCCTTCGCATCATGCACCCTCAAGCACTGCAGGTTTCTGCACTTACCGGCCAAGGACTCCCAGGGCTACTCCATGAGATTGCGACAATTGCCTCTGAGAATGACTGCACGGTAACTGCGCGCATCCCTTACGAAAAGGGTTTGCTCATGAAGATGGTTCATGAGCGAGGGCAAGTACTTCGTGAAACCTATGAGGATGGGGGATTGCTTATCACCGCGAAGGTGCCCGTACGCCTTGCAGGCACGTTGGCGCCCTATCGCATAGATGGTGATGATTCAGAGCTTGGAGAAAACCCTGGATCAGTGTCATCTTCAGAGTCCCCCGTTGTCTAGGGAGCTACAACAGTCCCGCGAGCATAAGGCACCCTAGAATAAGTGGCTGGTGCGCTACATAGATAGCGAGCGCATGCCGTCCAATCCATTGGAGAGGGCGGCATTGTGCTCGTAAGAACCATGCTGGATATCCTGTGCGCAAGAATGTGCGACCCAACGCAATGCCTGCGCCATAGATCAAGGCATAAGGGATAAGCGGATAGTAATCGCCAGAGATAAAGCCAGGACCCGGAAACCCTGCCCAAGAAAACCAAGGGGTGGCATAAAGACTTGCGGGAAGCTCTACTGTGAAGCCAAGGAGTCCAAGGCTACCCTGAGGCACATGGAGGCAAGCAAGGAAGAGCGCAAATAGCAGGATGGCAGCTAGAGGCCCAGAAGGCTCTAGGTCTAACCGTTCTAACAGTGCGTCTACCAAGGTAGCTCCACCTATGCAGAAGATGATGCCAAAGTTGATGGGGTCATCTACTGCAGCCAGAGAAGTCACTGTAAAGATGACAGCTGCTACCGCCAGGTATCGCAGCGAGCGAGTGAGATTGTTCTTGGAAAAAGAGCACATCCATCCAGAGACCAAAAGGAAGGTCCAGCTGATAGAGGAGCGCCAAATATCTTCAAAGGGCGGCTTGAACCAGAGCAAGGAGACCGAGGTAAGCACTACCAAGTCATAGCAAAGGTGAAAGAGCACCATGGAGGCCACAGAAAAACCCCTCACCGCGTCAAAGAGGCCAACACGGCTAGAGGGGTGTGACCAGCCTTCATGGGTAGGGCTAGATGAAGGTGTTAGGTTTAGAGCTTTCTTTGTTTTTAAGGCATGATCCTGAGGGGCCATTAGACAATGGAGCGCATGAGAGCCGTGACACGGCCAATGATATGGGGCTCGCGCACATAGATGGGATCCATAGAGTCGTTCTCAGGTTGCAGGCGACAGCGGTCCTTCTCGCGATAGAACGTCTTTACGGTAGCGCCATCATCGATAAGAGCCACAACGATCTCGCCGTTCACTGCGTCATGCGCCTCAGAGACCACCAGATAGTCGCCGTCAAAGATGCCGGCATTGATCATGGACTCTCCGCGCACACGCAGCACAAAGGAGCTGGAATCGCCCACTACGCTGGTGGGAAGCTGCAGCACGTCCTCGACGTTTTGCTCAGCCAGGATGGGCATGCCTGCGGCTACACGACCCACCACTGGAAGTCTAATGACTCCATCATTGGGATCGTGTTCCACCGTTACCTGTGCATGGGAAGAATGAGGTGCAACCGGTTGAGGTGCGCTCTTCTCGGCACCGTTGATGATCTCGATAGTCCTGGATTTATTGGCGGTGCGCCTAATGAGGTTGAGATCTTCCAAGGTTTGCAGGTGCATATGCACGGTGCTTGGAGATTTGAGGCCTACCGCAGCGCCAATCTCGCGCACAGAGGGCGGATACCCATGCTCTTGGCTATAGGTAACCAGAAAGTCATAGATCTGTTGAACGCGATGACTCAGTTGTGGCCGTGACATGGGCACTCCTGCCAGTAGGTCTTGCTCCTGTGTCCCTATCATAGCCAAACGAACGTTCGGGCGCAAACAGATGTTCGCAGAAAATAGGCAAGTTGTTTCCGATAAGCGAAATAGTGGAGACTATGTGAAACACTTTGGAAGAATCTGTGGTAATGTAGCGCCGCACAGGTTGATCGGCAGCTTTTTTGGCTTGACCGGTTGGCATCCATGGCGTTGGGCATTAGCCTGTCTCAAGGTTCGACGCCCTACGTATCCGGTAAATCCGCGACGTCTTTTGCATAGGACTCTGAAGCTCTATAAATCCTAGCGACAGGAGAGATTGGTCGATGCGCTGTCCCAATTGTGGGTGTGACGATTCCAAGGTCATTGATTCCAGGCCTTCTGAATCCCACGAAGCTATCCGTCGCAGGCGCGTGTGCACTGCCT
Organism: Olsenella sp. KGMB02461; assembly: GCF_012584445.1. Taxonomy (GTDB): domain Bacteria; phylum Actinomycetota; class Coriobacteriia; order Coriobacteriales; family Atopobiaceae; genus Leptogranulimonas. The sequence continues at coordinate 400,320 of NZ_JABAHI010000008.1, read as the reverse complement.
GCGGTTGCCGTTTTACCACCTATGAACGCCGAGAAGAGCTGCCCCTGGTAGTCGTTAAGAGCGACGGCCGCCGCGAGCCTTTCGATCGGCAAAAGATCATGCGCGGTCTCGTGGCTGCTACTGTCAAGCGCGACTTGGATGTGGCTCAACTGGACGCTCTCATCGACTCGGTAGAAAACGAGCTTCGCGACGGCGGCGTCACAGAAGTTCCCAGCAAACGTCTGGGCGAGATGGTCCTTTTACATCTGCGCGACATAGATGACGTGGCCTATGTGCGGTTTGCTTCAGTCTATCGCGAGTTTAAAAACCTTGATGAGTTTTCTGAAGAGCTCCGGAGGCTTGCCAATGAATAACGGCGTTACCCTTCCCATTCAGCGGTTAGATCCTGCAGTGGAGCTTCCCTCCTATGCCTATCTGGGTGATGCGGGGTTGGATCTTCGCTCGGCAGAAGACGTGGTATTGGCTCCTCATGAACGCCGCCTGATTTCCACTGGGTTGGCCATCGCTATACCTGAGGGTTACGCCGGTTTTGTCCAGCCACGCAGCGGCATGGCGCTCAAACAAGGGCTCTCAATGGCCAATACGCCCGGCCTTGTGGACTCCCATTATCGTGGCGAGCTCAAAGTCTGCGCCATCAATCTGGATGACGAGAAGCCCATCACCATTACCCGGGGTGACCGCATCGCCCAGCTGGTTATTCTTCCAGTTCCTCAGGTGACTCTCCTAGAGGTGGACCAACTGGATGAGACCGATCGCGGCACAGGGGGATTTGGTTCCAGCGGCGTTTCTTAGAATGCCTGGGATAGACGTGCGAGTCGTCTTGTAGGTGAGACTGGCGCGTCGGAGTGGGGGAGGGTCACCCTCCCAAAGCGAGAGAATACATGAGAGGAATTTGTCTATGGCAAATCAAGCCCAAGGAGGCGCGCTGGAAAACTTCTTCCATATGAGCGCCCGTGGATCGTCTGTGGGCCAGGAGATACGTGCTGGTCTCACAACATTCCTGGCGATGGCCTACATCATCGCCGTCAACCCGTCCCTGCTGGAGGCTGCGGGCATTCCTTCGGGGGCAGCAGTGACCGCCACTTGTATAGGCGCCGGCATCATGACCATCCTTATGGGCATCTTTGCCAACCGCCCTCTGGCATGCGCCTCGGGCATGGGCATCAACGCGGTGGTGGCGTTCACCCTCACCGGCTTGTGCGACGGCGACTGGCACGCCGCCATGGCAGTTATCTTCATTGAAGGTATTGCCATTCTTATTCTTGTGCTGTGCGGATTGCGCGAGGCTATCATGGATGCCATCCCCGCATCTCAGCGCCACGCCATCGCTGCTGGTCTGGGTCTGTTCATCTGCCTCATCGGCCTCATCAATGGTTCCATTGTGGTGAACGATGACTCTACCCTCATCACCATGGGCGCACTGAGCGACCCCAACTACATCGTGGCCATGATCGCCATCTTCTCCACCTTTGTGCTCTACTGCATGAATGTGCCCGGCGAGATCCTCATCGGCATTGTCATCGCCGTGATCGTGGGCATTCCTCTGGGTGTCACCGCTACTCCCACCGGCATCGTGTCCTCGCTGGACTTCTCCACCTTTGGCGCCCCCTTCCTCACCGACGAATCCGGTGTCATGGGTATCGCCAAGGTTGTGGTGAGCCCCGTCCTTCTCATGTTCGTGTTCTCCCTCATGATGTCTGACTTCTTCGACACCATGGGCACCGCCTTTGCAGTGGCCAAGCAGGGCGACTTCCTCACCGCCGACGGCAAAGTGGAAGACATCCGCCCCATCCTCATCGTCGACTCCTGCGCAGCTGCCGTAGGCGGTCTGGTGGGCGCTTCCTCCATCACCACCTTCGTGGAGTCTGCTTCCGGCGCAGCCGACGGCGGCCGCACCGGCCTCACTTCCATCACCACCGGCGTGCTGTTCGTCCTGGCCGCCTTCTTCGCACCTCTCATCGCTGTGGTGAGCTCTCCTGCCACCACCGGCGCCCTGGTGCTTGTGGGCTTCCTCATGATGGACCAGGTCCAAGACATCGACTGGAACTCCAAGCTCGATGGCCTGCCCGCCTTCATCACTCTGGCCGGCATCCCCTTGACCTATTCCATCTCCACCGGCATTGGCCTAGGCTTCATCACTTACGTGGTGGTTGCCTGCGCCACCGGCAATGCGAAAAAGGTCAAGCTCCTCATGTGGGTGGCTGCAGTCGCCTTCTTGGTGTCTTTCCTCATCTCATAACTACCGATAAGGGCTGCACCCTCTTTTCACCAGCTTTGTTGTTAATGATGCAGGTCCCGCCACCAGAGGGCGAGGGCCTGCATTTTTGAGAAAGGAGTTTCATGGCAGAAAGAGAAGTGATTGGAGTTTCCGACCGCGTGTCGGTGGGCAAAGCGATCCCTCTTGGCATCCAGCACATGATGTCGATGTTTGGGTCCACCGTTCTGGTGCCCATGCTCACGGGTTTGCACCCCAGCGCTGCCATCATGTGTTCAGGTATCGGCACGGTGTGCTACCTGCTTATGACCAAGAACAAGATTCCTAGCTATCTGGGAAGCTCGTTCGCCTTTATCAGCCCCATCATTGCGGTCGGTGCTACACAGGGCACTGCAGCGGCGCTCTCCGGCGTGGTAGTGGCCGGACTGGTCTTTCTGGCAGTAGCTGGCATCATCAAGCTCATTGGTACCGGCTGGATCGATCGCATTCTGCCTCCGGTGCTCATCGCCTCCATCATTATCGTCATTGGTGTGGGCCTTTCTGCTACTGCAGTAAACATGGCGCTCACGGGCTCAACGGGAGAATTCAACGGCATTGCGACTCTGGTTGCGGGCATCACTCTGTTCGCGGCAGTGATCTTCTCCTCGATGAAGGGCCTTATCGGCACTATACCTGTGCTCTTGGCCATTATTGTGGGTTATATCGTCGCGGCTTTCTGCGGACTGGTGGATCTTGCCCCTGTGGCCGAGGCTGCTTGGATCGGTTTGCCACACCTGCAGTTCCCAGAGTTCGACCCTGTGGCCATCGCACTCATCGCTCCTGTGGCACTGGTAGTGGTCATCGAGCACATCGGCCACCTGCTGGTGGTCTCTGAGGTGGTAGGCGAGGATTTCGTCCCCATGCTGCCGCGCTCGCTGGCAGGCGACGGCATCGCCACTTGCATCGCCGGCTTTTTGGGTAGCCCTCCTGCCACCACCTATGCCGAGAACATCGGCGTCATGAGCGTGACCCGCGTCTATTCCACCCAGGTATTCTGGTATGCCGCCGGCTTCGCCTTCATCGTAGGCGGCTTCTGCCCCAAGCTCGAGGCGCTCATCATGAGCATCCCCACTCCTGTGATGGGCGGCGTAAGTCTGCTGCTCTTTGGTCTTATCGCTTCCAACGGCCTACGCATGCTGGTGACCAACAACATCGACTTTGGCGAGAATCGCAACCTTATGATTGCCGCCGTGGTCATCATCTTGGGGGTAGGCATGGAGTGCGGCGGCTTCTCGCTGCCTCTGGGCGACTACACCATCCCCGGTATGGCTCTCTCGGCTATTGTGGGCATCATCATGAACCTGGTGCTTCCTGCGGCTCCTGGCCATCCTAAGGATGACGAGAAGCCCGCGGTCTACATCGAGGAGCGTTAAGGCTTGCCACCGTCTTTGGGCTCGCGGCCCTCAAGGGGTGCAAGTCTCAAAAATTGAGACTTGCACCCAGTTGCTCGCTGGTTTATAGTAGCTACCGCACGCGGACATGGCTCAGTTGGTAGAGCATCACCTTGCCAAGGTGAGGGTCGCGGGTTCGAATCCCGTTGTCCGCTCCAGCGATTTTCCAAAGGCCGGCCCCATACCGGCCTTTTCAATTACTGGCGACGTGGCCAAGTGGTAAGGCAGAGGCCTGCAAAGCCTTTACCCCCAGTTCGAATCTGGGCGTCGCCTCCAGCCCATTCAAGCCGGCTCCTTTAGGAGCCGGCTTTTTGTTTGGGCTGAGATGCAGGTGGGGGATATGAAAGTGCGAGCGGCAGCTGTGGAGATCGAGTCCCAGGTGACATGGGGTGCCCCATTTTGATGTGTCCCTTGGATTCATCAGGCATTCAAAACTATCGGGCTTCGAAAATAACCCCTTGCGTCAACAAGAGGCTCTGGGTATAGTATTCTCCGTTGACGCGGACATGGCTCAGTTGGTAGAGCATCACCTTGCCAAGGTGAGGGTCGCGGGTTCGAATCCCGTTGTCCGCTCCAGAACTTTTCAAGCCACTCTTTATGGGTGGCTTTTTTCATATCGATGAGGAAGAGCGAATGTACAAAATATAAAAAGATAGGAACATTAGGACAGTTGTGTGGCATCTGGAATGTTGGAGCTGCGGCACTCTAAAAATGATCTACGATAGCTACAGCATGATCTAGCTTCCTAAGTAGATATCTACACACATTTGCATTAGCTACACTCTAATGTTGCTAATGCAGTATAAAAATAGAGGGCAGAAATACCCTATATTCTTACTCGTACTTTCTTGCGTGCCGTATTCATGTCCTTTGTAGCTACACCTACATGCTATCCCTTTATATCTGCTCTTAGGCTCTAGTCGGCAGAAGCTGTCGATCCTCGCTACCTCAACTCATGATTTCCAGCTCAAAGGGCATGTATCCCTGGAGTAGGGTAAATAGGTGGTAGTCTATGCAGTTCATAGGGTATTCCTGTGCAGGCGACAATAGGCTGCGGTGCGCTCGGGCGCAGCACCGCAAGCTTGCAGCAAAGACTTTGCACTGCCCCTTGTCTTATAAGCCCTCTCGCACATCCTGAGGTTTCTCTTGATCAACACCTTGCTTCTCATCTTGCTCTTCGTGTTTGTGTGCCTGCTTACCTCCTGGGCCATCTCAGAGGTGAGCTGGCGCTTCATGAGCGGCAGAAGTTACTCAGAGGCCATGGGCCAGGAGCGCTTCGAGGCAGACGATGTAGTGGATGCATCGACGCTTAGTTATAAGACTTCAAGCTCTGACAGCCTAAAGGCGCGGATCGCTTCCCGCTTGGCGCGCAAGGAGTCTCAGCGACAGGAGCGCTTTCGCAAGAGGGTGGGGGTTTCTCGGCATGATCCGGCTTACTATGAGCTGAGAACTCGCACAGGGCGTCCCATATCCAAAGAGCAGCGCAAGGCGACGATTAAAGCGGAGCGCATGGCGAAGCATCAGTATTTGGAGCAGGCGAGCTTGGGGATCACCCATTACATCACGATCTTTTTGGTCTGCAGCCTGCTGGGCCTTGTGGGCGAAGAGATCTGGATGTGGCATTCGCAGGGACTTACCCAAAGTCGAGTGGGCGTGGTGTGGGGCCCATTCTCGCCGCTCTATGGGTTTGGCGGGCTCATGTTCGCTATCGTGCTGTGGAACTTCCGCGATAGCAAGTGGTACGAGATCTTGCTGGTGTCCATGGGAGCGGGAGCGGCTATCGAGCAGGCTACCGGCATGTGCATGGAGTTCTTCTGGCATGCGCAGAGCTGGACGTACTTGGGTCTTCCGGATGCCATCACTCAGTGGGTGTGCTGGCGCTCCATCGTCCTTTGGGCGGTGCTGGGCGTGATCTTCACTAAGGTGGTGCTACCGGAGTTCGTATGGTTCATAGGGGAGCCGTCCAGCAAAACTCAAGCGGTTCTGGTTGGTGTGCTTGTGGCATTTATTACTATAGATTTATTGGCCACAGCCTACTGCTTCTACCGCATGGAGCAGCGTGCTTTGGGCATACCACCCCAAAACGCGGTGGATGTCTACGTGGACTCTCACTTTAGCAACGACTTTATCCAAGACAGGTTCCAAAACCTGGTGGTAGGAAGCCAGCTGGCGCCAAACGCCTAGCGAGGCGCAGCGCCGTGAGAGCAGGCTGCGGCCATCGCCCGCAGACGACGCCGCTCGAGCAAGACACTTCGACTTCTAAGGAATCGTCTCTATGACCCAAGATGCACGTGAAGCAGCACTTCGAAAAGATCCCCGCGTAAAGGATCGTCCGGTGTCACCTCAGGTGGCTCAGCTGGAGAATGCCTTCATTGAGTCAGGCTATGGCTTTATGGGGCTCTCTGGTGTCCGCAACGCTCGCGATCTGGGCGGCATGCCTACTCAGGACGGCCATATCATCCGCCACGGGGTGCTGCTGCGCACAGGTCAGTTGGGAAAGGCCACTGCGACCGATGCGGCGCGCTTGCGAGGAATGGGTTTATCGGTAGTAGTGGATTTTCGCACCCAGTCTGAGCGGGCTAGGTCGCCAGAGCCCATGCACCTTTTGCCCGAGGCCTCCATGGAGTTCGTGCCGGTGATTCGCCAGTCTACTGCGGGCATCACCCAGGACAAGTCGCTGCGCTCCCTCATCGCCGAGGCCAAGTCCTACGACCTGGGCGGCGAGGACAAGATCTCCGGCCTCTATGCCACCATCGTCACCAGCGAGCTGGGCCGCCAGGGCTATCGCCGCTTCTTTGAGATCCTGCTGGAGCAGGCCACCAATCCCAAGACCTTCGTGCCGCTGTTCATCCAGGAGCCCGCTGGAGCCCTGGCGCAAGGAGCATCGGCCCAGGCGGCTCAAGTGCCCCAGGAGCCACAGAAGCGTCCAGGATGCGTGCTGTGGCACTGCTCGGCAGGGAAGGACCGCACGGGCATCGCGGCGGCCTTCTTGGAGCTGGCGTTAGGAGTGTCGCCAGCGTTGGTGTTGGAGGACTATCTGGCGTCCAACCGCTATATCCAACCAGGCTGGTCCAAGGCGCTTTTGGCGTTGGGCCGCAACGGGATGCTTCCCTCGGCCCCCTACAATTTGCTGCATCTGCTCTATACCGTGGAGGAGCAGAGCATCGTGGCCGCTTTCGATGCCATCGAGCAGGAGTGGGGCTCGTTTTACGCCTACTGCGAGCAGGAGCTCGATCTCGATGCCGAGAAGATCGCGCAACTGCGGGCCGCCTATCTGGTGCGTCCCTAAATGCGTCCGCCCCGCGAGCGCTTCGCGGGGCAGGCAGGGGGAGTCTCATTGGATTTGGCGGCTGAGGCTGTCCAGGCGATCCTAGGCAGAAATGCTTTGGGCCTCGTTAAACATCACCACGGGTGCGGCGTTGTGGGCATCGAGGACGCGTTTCATGCGGTCGAAGGCCTCGGTCAGCTGCGGTATTTCCACACGCAGCGCCAGGCGCACAAAACCCGCGCCTGCCGCGCCAAAGCTGGCTCCCGAGAGCATGAGCACATGGGCTTCTTCGTGCATGAGCTGGCAGAACTGGGCGCCGTCCATACCGGTGCCGCGCACGTCCAAGAACAGGTAGAGGCTTCCTTGGGTGGTGGGCACGCTCACGCCTGGCAGTTGACAGGCCCGCCTCATGCCAAAGCGCAGCCTGTCGCCGTAGATCTCATGGACGCGCTCTCGGATGTCTTGGCGCAGCTCCAGAGCCCTGATGGCTGCTCGCTGCGACAGGGTGGGGGCCGTATAGACTTGCGACTCGTTGATGCAGCGCATGGCTTCGATGACGTCGGCTGGAGCGATGACGTAGCCCAGCCGCCAGCCGCTCATGCAGTAGTTTTTGGAGAAGGATCGGATGGTCGCGCATACTTCCTGTGCTCCCTCACACCAAAGCGCGGGAGCAAAGGGTCGCATGAACGAGAAGGAGGTGTAGATCTCGTCGGCGATAAGCAGCAGATGATGGGCCCTGCATACATCCACCAAGCCCTGCAGCTCCTCCAAGCTCAGGCATACTCCGGTAGGATTGTTGGGCGTATTCACAATGACCGCCTTGGTGCGAGAAGTCACCGCTGCCTCCAACGCTTGAGCACTGGGCCTAAAGCCCGCATCAGGATCGCAATCAATGACCACCGGAACACCGCCCGCATGTTCTACCTGTGCTTTATAAGGCGTGAAGTAAGGGGAGAAGAGCACCACCTCGTCACCAGGATCCACCACAGTGTCTAGCAGCAGATACATAGCATGGGTGGCACTGGCAGTAACCATCACTTCATCCCGAGCCACTTCAACGTCATAATCTTCTTGCCACACGCGCCTGATGGCAGCCAGAAGCTCCGAATCCCCATAGGGACTCGCATAATGCGTGAACCCGCAGCTGGCATCGGCAAAGGCGGCGTCAATGATGCGCTGATCGGTCGCCAAATCCGGATCCCCGATGGCCAAATCGATGGTATCCGCCGGCTTCTGAGCATCTCCTGCCGCAATCATCTCTGCCAATTCGTCATCAAGCATATTGCGCTCTGCCACAAAGCTCATCTCAGAAGCCATAGACGCTACTCCTTGATCCCTATCCCCAGCTGCAACAATCTCTCTCCTTGCCGAGAAACCCTTGCATCCCGGGTCGCGTGGTCACTAAAGCCAGTGTGTCCTTCTGAGCGGGGAGCGAGAAAAGCCGTTCTCATCTATTTGCGTCTTTGACACCAGAGCAAAACCAGCGAGATACCCATCGATCACCGCTGAGAATCCTGGTGGAAATAGATGCAGGTAGATACCTATTTCAGGACGATTGTAGCTGAGTAGCTGGGGCTTTGGTGCTTGCTATTAGCACATAGGGTTGCCTTTGGCGGCCATGAACTCGTGGAGGACCGGTGGAGCAAATGAGATTGGTCGCAACCCTTGCATCTAGCCCAACTCACCGCTATAGTAATTCTTCGTTGCACGGGCAACCGAGCAGCCTATGGGCGTTTAGCTCAGGGGGAGAGCGCTTCCCTGACACGGAAGAGGTCACAAGTTCAAATCTTGTAACGCCCACCACATATGACGAGGTCAATCAGAATTTCTGGTTGACCTTTTTTTCTTATGTGTGCTGGCTGTGTGCAAATAAATAACGTGCAAATTGGCTATTCTTGCACAGGTACCCTCATCCGCGCAATTTATAATAACATCAACGTCCCAATGGGATTACTGGATGGTCCTTGGTGGCGATATCACAGGAGACGATCTTGGCGTCTAGATAGCGCTCTGCCAGATAGCAAAACTCCTGGAAGGCAGCCTCGAGTTCTTTAGCGCGAGTGGGATCAAGGTTCTCAATAGATAGGGTGGAGGCCCTCGTCTCGCTTCCCACCATGATCCGCTGTGCATCGCGCCAGTTCCAGCAGCGAGAAATTGCTCCACAGTCGTCCCAATAGCACACCTCGCCAGGCAGGGTGGGGTCGTTCTTGTCTGATCCGATGCCTATATATTCTTTACCGCCTTCCAAATCTACGCCCAGGTGCAGGTCGCCCTCGATAGCGTCAATGACTTCAGCGCCCACAGGCATGGCGTACTTGATGCCAATAGTGTTAGAGATGTCTACTAGAGGTTCGATAGAGGGGACTGGGTTTCCTTTGATTGCTCGTTTGATAAGGTTTTCCACAGTGCTTCGGACACCTTTTTTGCGCTTGAACTTGCTGAAGGCTTGCCTCCAGATGGCAATCTCAGGGATTGTGGCAAAAATCTCATCTTGATAGCGGTTCTTTGCCAAGGCACTCGCCTCTTCAAGGAGTGCGGCAATCTCCGCGGCATCTTCAGGGGACACTTCTGAGGCAGTTTTCATGTCGCAGCCAACCGCAAAGGCTATTTGTGCAGTGGGGTAAAGCTCCCAAAAAGAATCTTCAACTACAAGACGTTTCATTATTAATCCCTGGTCTCTACTATTCCAATAAACTCTAAATCGCATAACTCTAGAGACCATTGTGTCTCTATGAAAGACCGTTGGGCGTCTTGTTACGATGAAAATGAAGTTTGGTAAGGAGGGTTCAGATCTATGAGAAGTAGTTAAAAGATCAAGCACAATGCAACCTTAGTAGGAGGCGTGCAGGCGTTAGTTCATCTTTTGCATGTAGGAAATCGAGGTAGTCATGAGGGAGACCCAAAACACCCATAAAAGGCGAGTGCTTGCGGTGGCAGTTGCCGCCGCATACGTGCTTGTGATGGCAGTTTGGCTGTTTGGCCCCTGATCTTCGGCCCAGATCCTTCCCCTGCTCAAGGGCTGCCGGAATCTGCATTTATAGAACCTCCTGAGGCAATGCCTGATCAAGATGAAGATGGTGTCCCTGATGGTCAGGACATTGTGGCTTCGGCTCGGGCTTATACTGCTGCTCGCCCTCGTTATGGGAGTGCCTACTATGAAGGGGGGCGTGCCTACAGATGGTCGAGGAGTGCGCACTGATCTTCTTGCTGCTGCGCTTAAGGGAGCTGGGTGGGATCTGCAAATCCTTATAGATGAGGATATTAAAGCCGCTCCAGAAGCTTATGAAGTAGATGTGCCAGATCCCAATATCGACTATCGTCGGGTGCGCAATGTGGCGGTGTACCTTGAGAGGCATGCCACTTCGCTATCGCTGGATCCTCATGATGCGGCCGCCTGGCGTGCAGGTGACATAGCGGTATTCAAAGATCATGTGGCAGTAATCTCGGATGTGCGGCGCCCTGATGGAGTGCCTTACCTCATCCATCATGAAGGCCCTCTTCAAAGGGCATTTGAAGAAGACATCCTTACTGCGCGCTCTGACCTGGTAGGCCATTACAGGATGCAGTGATACAAGCGAGGACCCCGTACATATCCCAATGAGGGATGTGCGGGGCCCTTTGGTTGCGCGATCTTCTCGGCAAGGAAATGAGTGGGGAGAGTTGAAGGGTCAGTAGGTCTCTCCGCTGTAGTTGAGGCGGCCGATGGCGGCTTCCATGTCGTCGCCGCCCTTGACGAAGGCCTGGGCAAGGACGCCGTAATCGGTGATGGCCAGGTTGAAGAGGTCCAGGAAGCTCGCGGTGGATTCTTTGCCGGTGGCGGGACTCTTCCAAGGCAGGTGATTGGGGTTGGCCAGGGGGCAGTCGTCTGTCTGGAGCACCTCGTGGGCCATGGCCTGGATTTGTGAGGTGGTGCCGCGCAGGGACTCCTCGATGACGGCGAGGACTTCGCCCTTGGGGGAGCCGGCGGGCTCGATGAGCTTGTAGACCGTCTGCATGTCGTTGACACAGGCGCCGTAGGCCTCAACAGGAAGGGAGATGCCGTAGATTTGCCAGGCGATCTGGGAGAAGAGGGCGCCGGCGACGCGGTCGATGCGGGGGGTGCGGCAGAGCTCGTAGGCGGGAGGGCAGTCGAGGACGGTGGAGTGACGCTCGCGCCAGAGGAGCCAGGAGTCCAGGCGGCCCTCGATGATGGCGTGGACCTGGCTGCCAAGGCCGTCAAGTTCGCCATGGGACTGAGCGATGATCTCTTTTTGCTCGGCAAAGATGAAGGGGTGCGTAGTGCGGTCGAGCGTGTAATGGCCCAGCATGCCTAGGGCAAAGGCGCGGCCTACCTTTTGGTCTGGCAAAGGCAGACGGCCTACAGAGTCGCGTAGAGAGTTGAAGGCCAGCGCCACACGCTCGCCATGCATGCGCTTGGCCAGCTCGTGGCAGGCAGAGAGGTCTTGAGGCAGGCCGCGGAAGCGGAAGAAGAAGGGATCGGGCCCCTGGTTTCCCAGCAGAAAGGCCAAGAGCTGCTCTTGATCTTCGATAATGGAATCGGGGAGCTCAGAGACGCATTTCTCCCCAAACAAATGGTGGGTGATGAGAGCGGGCATGGCTGACTCCTTTTTAGAAGAAGACCCGTCGAACAAAGAGGTTCAACTGTCACATTAGATAGACGAGTACCGATGGCAATGGTTTCTCGGTGAGATAAAAGTGTAGCGCACAACAGCAGGTACCTACCCCTTTCATCCATGTAAGAAATAAAGGACAACTTTTTAAGAATGTGTGGTCATAGGGGAATTAGGTGATGGTTCACAGATAGAACAAATATTGGTGGCTTGGTGCTCTAAGGTTATCGTCAGCAATCTTACGAAGCATCATCTACCTTGATGTTCGCTATCCTCCTCGAAAGGAGACCGCGTGAAGCTCATCGGCGGCCATACCCGGCAAGAACGCGATTGGATCATGTACGACGTGGGAAACTCGGCCTTGGTCCTGCTGAGCACCACGGTAACGCCCATCTATTTCAATGCGCTGGCAGCAGAGACCACCGATGCCGCAGGGCTGGTGGCTCAATGGGGCATGGCTCAGACCGTCGCTTCGCTCATTGTGGCGCTGCTCATGCCTATCTTGGGGTCTCTGGCAGACTTCAAGGGCAACAAGATCAAGTTCTTCTTGGGATTCTTCCTTACTGGTTTGGTAGCCTGCTTCGCTCAGGCATTGCCGGTGTCGGCGGCGGTGTTTCTTGGCATCTATGTGGTGGCCACGGTAGGCCTTAACTCGTCGATGACGTTCTATGACGCCATGCTTATCGACGTCACCGAGGACGCGCGGATGGACGACGTGTCCTCGGCAGGTTTTGCTTGGGGATATATTGGCTCCACCATTCCCTTCATCGCCTGCATTGCGCTGATCTTTGGCGGCCCTGTGCTTTTGGGGTTGCCTACGGGCCTTTGCACTCAGATCGCCTTCGTGATCACTGGCATCTGGTGGCTGGCGTTCACTGTCCCCTTGGTGCGCTCCTACAAGCAGAAGTACTACAAGGAGTCCCATGACGCCCGTGCCGAGATAGCTGCCACCTTTACCAACCTGGGTCGCACCCTGAAAGACATTGTTCGCGATAGACGCCTGTTCTTCTTTTTGGTGGCGTTCTTCTTCTACATCGACGGCGTGCATACCGTCATCTCCATGGCTACGAGCTATGGCAGCGCCCTGGGTATCGACAATACGCACCTCATCATGGCGTTGCTGGTGACGCAGTTTGTGGCGTTTCCCTCGGCCATCATCTACGGCAAGCTGGCCGACCGCTTTGGCACCCTCACCATGATCATTGTGGCGGTGGTGGCCTATTGCGGCATCGTGCTCTTTGCGGCCGCAGCTCTTCGCACCGCTACCGAGTTTTGGATCCTGGCCATTTTGGTAGGCCTCTTCCAAGGTGGAATCCAAGCGCTTTCTCGCTCCTATTTTGGAAAGATCATCCCCAAAGACCGCTCGAACGAGTATTTTGGCTTCTACGACATATTTGGCCGCTATGCCAGCGTAATGGGCACCCTGTTGGTGTCGGTCATCACCACTATGACCGGCAATGCCAACTTGGGAGTGCTTTCCATTGGCATCTTGCTGGTAGTGGGCCTGGTGATGCTTCTCATCATGCCCAAGGGCGAGCCTGAACACCCGGTGACTGCTGCTCGCCAATAGCGGTTATCTTTATAGGACTGTGACATTGCGCAGCCTGCCTGACGCCTGAGGGCGCCCAGGCGGGTTGCGCTTTGCGGTTGTGAGTCAGAGTTATTGAGCACTTAGGTAGAGAGCAGGGGGAATGCATGAATGTATCGGCCATGCTGGTATTGGGCATCGCGCTTGCCATGGATGCCTTTGCGGTGACCATCTCCAACTCCATCGCCTTTGCGAATGAATCTAGGCGGCGCCTCTTCATGATGCCCGTGCTCTTTGGCCTCTTCCAGGGGCTCATGCCATTGCTGGGCTACTTCTTGGGCGGCGTCTGCAGCGATCTCATCGAGACTTACTCGGGCATTGTGGCCCTCATCATCCTTGGCATCATCGGCGGCAACATGGTGCGCGAAGGGGTCGCAGCCCTCAGAGGGGGCGAGCCCGACCAGGCGAAGCCTGCCACCGAGCACTTGAGCGTGACCCAGCTGCTCTTCGAGGCGGTGGCTACCGCCATCGACGCATTTGCAGTGGGTGTGTCGCTGCGTGCCATGGGGGCCAACATCTGGGTCTCGTCGCTGGTCATTGCCTTCTCCACCTTTGGCGTGTGCATCGTTGGACTTGCGTTGGGCAAGCGCGTAGGCTCTGCCATGGGCGACAAGGCCGAGGTCCTAGGCGGCATCGTGCTTATTTGCATCGGCCTTAAGGCCTGCTTTTTCCCCGGTTAGAGGGGGGCTCGAGCTTAAGGACGGCTTGCAGAATAGGCGGCAGGGCTTATCGGCAAGGAGACTGGACAACGCGAAAAGGGCGTTTGGATGCCACTGGTACCTCAGTCATGAATTATGGGTATTGATGTATGTCCCTAATGGGCACAAGTGAAGACATCAATGGCTTTATTCCATGGGAGGTAACCATGAATCAGTCGCTTTTCAAGCGCACCAAAGCGTCCATCATCATTTTGGGCGTAGCTCTTACCCTGCTGGGCATGGGCTTCTTTATTGCTCCAGCCGCCTCGGCTCTCTTCCTCGTCTACGTATGCGGGTGGGCATTCATCTTCGCCGGCATCGGCACCATTGTGGGCTATTTCCGTCATGACCCGGCCGATCGCGGGGCTGCCAACATCGTCCTTGCCGTGGTCGAGATCGTGTTGGGCATCTTCATCATGGTCTGGCCCGGCTGGTCCATGATGTACCTGGTCATCCTTCTGGGCTGCGTCATCTTCATGACCGGCGTGTGGGACATCTTCGACGCCTTCAGCATCCGTCACATCGAGGGTTCTCGCTGGGGCCTCTGGCTGGTGCTTGGCATCCTTACCGTCTTTTGCGGCATCCTCACCTTCATCACCCCGTTCTCCATGGCCGAGGCCATCATGCTCGTTGGCGGCATCTGCCTGATCTTCGACGGCGTCACCGAGATCTGCCTGGGCATCGCCCTTTAACCTTCCTTGCCGAGAAACCCTTGCCCCTCCAACCGGCAAGTTCTGAGCGGCAGGCATAAAGGACGGCAGGCGCCCTTGTCAATGCAAAGCGCCGGAGCTCCTCTAAGAAACGAGGAGCTCCGGCGCTTTTGTGATGCAATTGCCCAAGGAAGCTGGGTCCCCCAGTCCTGGCTCCCTATGTTTCCCGGCTCGGCTACCCGCGGGCACTAGGTATACGCTAGAAGCCTTGGGGCACGGTATTCTCGGCAGCAAAAAGCCCCAGCGAAGTGGGCGATGAAGGAGGCGCTGGGGCTTGCAGGCCAGGGTATCTGTGGGGCCGCTAGGCAGCAGGGAACAGGAACGATCCCAGATAGCACCAGACCATCATGAGCACCACGTAGAGGACAAAGTAGGGAAGGATGCGGGAGAAGATAGTGGAGTCTTCTCCGTTGCAGTCGCAGGCGGCAGAGCCAATGGCGATGGATTGCGGGGCGAGCATCTTGCCGGCAGACACGCCTACGGAGTTGGCGGCAGCCAGCCAATAGGGGTTGGCGCCAATGGCTTGGGCGGCTTCCAGCTGCACGTTGCCAAAGAGCGTGGAGGAGCTGGTTCCGGAGCCGGTGACAAAGGTGCCCAGGGCGCCCAGCACAGGGGCGATGAGCGGATAGAGGCCGCCCAACGTGCCCACAAAGAAGGCAGAGATGGCGCTGGTCATGCCCGAATAACCCATGAGTTTTGCCACTGCCAGCACAGAGAGCATGGTGACCACGGTCTTGCTCATCTGCTTTGCGGTGGCGCCAAGGACGCCCATCATGTCTTTGAAACTTACTTTTTGAATCAGGCCGCCTGCAATTCCGCAGAAGAAGATGAGGACGCCGGGAGTGTTGAGCCACTTGAAGGTGAGGGTGGCTTCCGGATCGCCTGCATAAATGTTCACAGTGGAGGATAGCGAGCTTAAAGGCGCCGAGATCCCCGGGAAGAGCGGTGAGGTGAGCAGCAGCACCACAAAGATCAGCACAAAGGGAGACCAGGCGATAAGGGCGCTGGTGGCATCGATTGGCTCGCCATCGTCTCCCTGGGGGAGTGCGTCGATAGCATAGTCCTCAGGCACAGGCTTCTTCTTTTGGGAGAGCGCATAGCCAATGGTGCAGATAAGGGCAGCCACCGCACCCACCACTACCGCTAAGTCGGCGCCGATGAAAGAGGCGGTGACAAACTCGGCGCCTAGGAAAGAGAGGGAGGTCACCAGCAGCAGAGGCACCATCCCCTTGAGAGCTTTGGGGCCGCCACCGGCTACGATGCACACCAGGAAGGGGGTGAGAATCACAAAGGGCGCCACCTGGATCACCTGGACTTGAGAGAGCTGAATCACATCGAGCCCGGTGATGGAAGCCAAGGTATTGGTGGGGATGCCAATAGAGCCAAACATGGTAGGCACGCCATTGGAAAGCAAGCAGGCCAGGATGGCGGTGACAGGATTGAGTCCCAGCGCCACCAGCATGGATGCAGGAATAGCCACTGCCGAGCCAAAGCCGGCCATGCCCTCCAAGAAGCCGCCAAAGCACCAGGCGATGAGGATCACCAGCACGCGCTTGTCAGAAGACACGCCCATGAGCTGGGCCTTGATGACTTCCATGGCGCCCGAATGCACGGTGAGGTTGTAGACCCACACCGCCGCGATGATGACGATGGAAATGGGCCAGAGGGCCATGGCAAAGCCTTCGGCAGCAGCGGTGGCCGCATAAAGCGCCGGCATGTGCCAGATGAAGAGCGCTTCTACAATCGTCACGGCCAGCGCGCTCAAGGATGCGGCATAGGCCTCCCATTTAAGGGCAGTGAGCGCCACTATGAGCACGATGATGGGCAGAAGCGCCAGAAGGAACATTCCAAAAATCGTAACCATCTCCCAAGGTAGGTGCGAAGCTCAAAAAAGCACTCCAATGACAGCAAGCCATTGGAGTGCTTGTGATGATGATTCGCGCTGCTCGCCTAGGGAATTGTAGTACGCGCAAGCCCGCGTCGAGGCTCTCGGAGGTCCCGTAAGCTCTTATATACTTGATGGAATAGCTGCAGGAATTCATCGAGGGCCGGCTTTAGGGATGGGTGCTATAGGTCCTCAAGCTTCGCTAGCCCAAAAGCATGCGGTCGTTGTCCAAGGCGCTGCCGGATTCCTCTTCGAACTTCTTGAGCAGATCCTCCACGGTGAGGGCGTCCTTCTCGGCGCCTTTGACGTCGTAGATGATCCTGCCTTCCCACATCATGATGAGGCGGTTGCCCATAGAGAGGGCGTCGGCCATGTTGTGGGTCACCATGAAGGTGGTGAGCTGCTCTGAGTCCACGATGGTACGGATGAGCCCCAGCACCTTGGTGGCAGTGGAGGGGTCTAGAGCGGCGGTGGGCTCGTCGAGAAGCAACAGGTCAGGCTTCTGAAGAGTGGCCATAAGCAGGGTCAAGGCCTGACGTTGGCCTCCCGACAAGAGCCCCGCCTTGTCGCTGAGGCGGCTCTCTAGTCCCAGACCCAAACCGGCCAGGCGCTCCTGGAAGAGGGCGCGCTCGCTTTTGGTGACGCCCCAAGCCAGGGTGCGGCGCTTGCCGCGGCGGTAGGCCATGGCCAGGTTCTCGGCGATCTGCATGTCGGCTGCGGTGCCGCGCATGGGGTCTTGGAAGACGCGACCCAGGTACTTGGCGCGTTGGGGCTCTGAGAGCAAGGTGACGTCTTGGCCGTCCAGCGTGATGGTGCCGCCGTCGGGCAAGAACATGCCGGCAATGATGTTGAGGAGCGTGGACTTGCCGGCGCCGTTGCCGCCGATGATGGTGATGAAGTCGCCGCGATCCACGGTGAGGTTGCATTTGTGGAGGGCGCGTTTCTCGGTCACCGTATGGCGGTTGAAGGTCTTGGAGACGTTCTTGAGCTGAAGCATGGGTTGGTTTTGAGCGGTCATTAGTCATCTACTCCTTCCCGCTGGTAGGAGCTGCGCTGCTTGACTCGGCCAGCCAGATAAGGGACTCCTAGGGCGATGACCACGATGAGGGCGGTGAGCAGCTTCATGTCGTTGGCGTCCAGGCCAAGCTGGAGCACGATGGCGCGAATGAGGAAGTAGGCGGCAGAGCCTACCACTGCCGCGATGAGGCGGCTGCCAAAGGAGCGCAGCTTGCCAGGGGTGAGACGCCCCAGGGCTTCGCCTATGACAATGGCGGCAAGGCCAATGACGATGGCGCCGGTGCCCATGCCTACGTCTGCGTACTTTTGGCTCTGGCATACCAGGGCGCCAGACATGGAGACCAGGCCATTGGAGAGCATGAGGGCCAAAAGGATGGTGAAGCGGGTGTCCACGCCGAGGGCTTTGGCCATGTCGGGATTGTCGCCGGTCGCGCGCAGAGAGCTGCCAATCTCGGTGCCAAAGAACCAGTAGAGAAGGCCTACCAGAGCGGCGGCGATGGCCAAAGCCACCAGGAGCACCACCACGTCGCGGGGAAGGCCGGTGAGGTCTGCCACGTCGCTATAGATTGTGCGGGTGTTGAGCAGGGGAGTGTTGGACTTGCCCATGATGCGCAGGTTCACAGACCAAAGGCCAATCATGGTGAGAATGCCCGCCAGGATAGCTGGGATGTTGAGCAGCGCATGCATGAGGCCAGTGCAGCCACCGGCTACGGCTCCTGCCAAAAAGGCCAAAAGCACAGCCAACCAGGGATCCACGCCGCCGGTCACCATGGCTGTTGCCGCGACGCAGCCGCCTAGGGCGAAGGTGCCGTCAACAGAGAGGTCGGCGATGTTTAACAACTTATAGGTGATATAGACACCTAACACCATTACGCCCCAGAGTACGCCCTGGTTGATGGCGCTGAAAAGAGCGGCGGCCATAGAGCCCCTTTCATGGTAAATGGGCGCCTCGACGCAAGAGGTCAAGGCGCCCAAAACTACGGTCAAAATGAAACGCGCTTGGGCCTTTAGGCCTTTAGCTCTGAAGGCCAGAGACGTCGATGCCCAAGGTCTTGGCGGTCTCCTCATTCACGACCAGCTTGAGATCGTCGCCGGAGAGGTACTCGATAGGCATGTCGGCCGGCTTGGCCTCGCCCTTGAGGATCTTCACTGCCATCTCGCCGGCGCGGTAGCCCAGGTCGTAGTAGTTGAGGCTGTAGGTAGCCAGACCGCCTCCGGTCACCATGTTCTCCTCGCCGCAGATCACCGGCAGGTCGTTCTCGTTGGCCACCATGGAGACGGTGGCGATGCCTGCGGCAATGACGTTGTCGGTGGGGGCATAGACGGCGTCCACCTTGCCCGCCATGGATTCCACTACCTGCTGGATCTCGTTGGAGCTGGAGACGGTGTAGCGCTCGGTGGTCAGGCCGGCCTTCTTGCAGGCCTCCTCTGCCATGCGAGCCTGGATCTCGGAGTTGGCCTCAGCAGAACAGAAGAGGATGCCCACGGTCTTGGTATCGGGGACCAGCTGTTTGAGCAAGTCGATCTGCTCGTCGACAGGATTGAGATCGCTGGATCCGGTGAGGTTGCCGCCAGGGGCATCGTTGGACTCTACCAGGCCCGCCTCGGCAAAGTCGGTAATGGCGGTGCCTATGATGGGGATATCGGTGGTGGAGCCGGCCACTGCCTGGGCAGCGGGGGTGGCGATGGCCAGGATGAGATCGTCGTGGTCGTTTACCAGCTTGGAGGCGATAGTCTGGCAGGCAGACTGGTCGCCCTGAGCATTTTGCTGGTCGATGGTGTAGTCCAAGCCAGAATCATTAAGAGCAGCCACAAAGCCCTCGTTGGCGGCGTCCAGCGCCGGGTGCTCGGTAAGCTGGATAACACCGATCTTGTAAGAGCCGCTATGGGCTTGAGAAGCCTCTGCTTCAGGAGTGGCGGCAGGCTGCGAGCCGCAGGCACCCAAGGTGAGTGCCAAGACGCCAGCCACCAAGGTGGCGCCAAGGGTCTTGATGGGTTTCATAGGTCCCCCTAATGGTGTGTCCCTTGAAAAGGGAACGTATACATATTCAGTTTTTTTACAGCACCGACGCCTGGTTGCCGCCAACATTGCTACATCTGTCACGTCGCCTTAATAAAAGATAATTAAGGGATAAATGAAAAAGCCCCCTCATTGGCCTTGGCATATAAACCAATGAAGGGACTGCAGGATGCGAGAAACCTTAGACGTAAAAGAGCATGCGGTTGTAGCTGGGGAAGGGCCAATACTCATGACCTACCACTTGCTCCATGGCGTCCACGGGAGCACGCAGGGCTTCCATGGCGGGAATCACCACGTCGCGATAGGCGTCGTCCAGAAGGCCGGGATCCTTGATGGCCTGAGCCTCCTTGTTCTTGACTTCCAGGCTGTCGGCAAGCTGGGTGATGAGGGTGATGCCATCGGTAAGCTCAGCCAAAAGCTCGCGCTCTGCCGGGGATTGGATTCCAATGGCTTCCTTGGTGGCCACCGTCTGAGCCAGGTCTCCGGAGTAGTCGTAGAGAGCGGGCAGGTAGTAGTGGCGCACCATGTAGACCATGGTGTTTGCCTCGATGTTCAAGAGCTTGGCATACTGCTCGGCCTTGGCTACATAGCGGGCTGTGGACTCTGCCTCGTCGAGCACGCCGTACTTGCTAAAGAAAGCCAGGTTCTCAGGCTTGGTGATGGCAGGCAGGGCGTCAGCGGTGGTACGCAGGTTGAGGAGGCCGCGTTTCTCGGCTTCCTGGGGCCATTCCTCAGAGTAGCCGTTGCCGTTGAAGATGATGCGCTGGTGGGCGGTGAGGGTGTCTTTGATCCAGGCCAAGGCGCTGCTGGCAAACTCCTCCTCTGGCACCTTCTCCATGAGGGTGGCAAACTCATCGAGCATCTCGGCCACGGCGGTGTTGAGCACCATGTTGGGGTCGGAGAGGTTTTGCTGGGAGCCGCACATGCGGAACTCGAACTTGTTGCCGGTGAAGGCGAAGGGGGAGGTGCGGTTGCGGTCGGTGGTGTCGAGCACCACGTCTGCCAGCTGCGGCACGCCAACATCAAAGATCTCATGGCCATGGCTGGTGTAGGACTCGCCGTTGATAAGGGCGTTCACCACGCCGGCCAGATCGTCGCCCAGGAAGATGGAGATGATGGCGGGAGGAGCCTCGTTGGCGCCCAGACGGTGGTCGTTGCCCGCAGAAGCCACCGAGCAGCGCATGAGGTCTTGATGCTTGTCCACCGCAGCGATGACGGCAGTCAAAAAGACCAGGAACTGGAGGTTTTCCTCAGGGGTGTCCGAGGGGTCCAGCAGGTTTTTGCCGTCTGCGGCGATGGACCAGTTGTCATGCTTGCCAGAGCCGTTCACGTAGTCGAAGGGCTTCTCATGCTGCAGGCAGGTGAGGCCATGGTGGCTGGCGATGACCTTCATCTTCTCCATGGTGAGAAGGTTGTGGTCGATGGCCATGGAGGCACGCTCGAACACCGGTGCCAGCTCGTGCTGGCAGGGAGCCACCTCGTTGTGCTTGGTGGTGGCAGGGATGCCCAGCTTCCAGAGCTCGTCATCCAGCTCTTTCATGTACTCATTGACCGTGGGGCGGATGGCGCCGAAGTAGTGCTCCTCGAGCTCCTGGCCCTTCACCGGCTCGCAGCCAAAGAGCGTGCGGCCGCACATGATGAGGTCGGGACGAGAGGCGAAGTCCTTCTCCTGAATGAGGAAGTACTCCTGCTCGGGGCCTACGGTGCACTCGACGGACTTGGGGCGCTTGCCAAAGAGCGCCAACACGCGCTTGGCTTGGTCGTTCAAGGCCACCGTGGAGCGCAGGAAGGGGGTCTTTTTGTCCAAGGCCTCGCCGGTGTAGGCGATGAAGGCGGTGGGGATGCACAAAACCTCGTCTTTGATGAATGCAGGGCTTGTGGGGTCCCAGGCGGTGTAGCCGCGGGCTTCGAAGGTGGCGCGTAGGCCGCCGTTGGGGAAGCTGGAGGCATCAGGCTCGCCCTGGACCAGCTCTTTGCCCGAGAAGGTCATGAGCGCAGTGCCGTCTTTTTGGGGCGCCAGGAAGGAGTCGTGCTTCTCGGAGGTGATGCCCGTAAGGGGTTGGAACCAGTGGGCATAGTGGGTCGCACCCTGCTCCAAAGCCCACTCTTTCATGGCATGGGCCACCTCGTTGGCGATATCCAGATCGAGGCGACGGCCCTCTTTGATTACCTTCTCCAGTTCCTTATACGTAGGCCTGGGCAAACGCTCGCGCATGACGGCGTCGTTAAACACCAAGGTCCCGTATTCTTGACTCACCTTAGATGCCATGGGATTCCCTCGTTTCTCTTAGGAGGTTTTAGGGGTTAGGCACAACTCATAGTTAAGAAGCCTACGCACCCTCTGTTTCCCCTCGTTTTCCAACTGAGCACGTTTTTGGGGCCATAAACGCACCAACAGCTTGCCAAATTGGCAACGGAAGCTTGCCGAATTAACACCAATAGCTTGCCAAAAGAGCACCAAACTCTTGCAGGCCCTGATAGCATGAAGCTTGCACCTACACACCTTCTCACAAGAAAGGTGCCCTGATGACTGGATCAAACACGGGTAGCACCAGCTCTACTCAGACTTCAAGCCACGCATCTCCTGCAGGCTCTTCTTCGCTTCCTCAAGACGGTCGCCCCAAAGTGGCGGTGGTAGACGGCAACTCCCTTATGCATAGGGCCTTTCACGCCATATCTGCCCAGATGACTTCTCCTCAAGGGGTGCCCACCAACGCCGTCTTTGGCTTTCTCTCCATGTTTCTCAAGCTGGTGGAGGACTTCAAACCCTGGGGCGTCGCGGTGTGCTTTGACAAGGGCAAGCCCAAAGTGCGTATGGAGATGCTCCCCAGCTATAAAGCCCAGAGACCGCCCATGGACCCCGATCTGGCGCCTCAGTTTGGCGAGATCAAAGATGTGCTGGCCGCATTGAGCGTGCCGGTCTTCGAGCTGGAAGGCTGGGAGGGCGACGACCTTCTGGGCACACTGGCTCGCCAAGGGGCTGCCGAAGGTTATGACATGCTTCTGGTCACCGGCGACCGCGACATGTACCAGCTCTCCAATGAGCACGTGCAGATAGTCTCCACCCGCAAGGGCATGAGTGACGTGCAGATAATGACTCCCGCCGCGGTAGAAGACTTGTACGGTGGCGTGACACCAGAGCTGGTGCCTGACTTCTACGGCCTTAAGGGAGACAGCTCAGACAATATCCCGGGCGTACCCGGCATTGGTCCCAAGAAGGCCCAGCAGCTGCTGGCCACCTATGGCACTCTTGACGAGGTTCTGGCTCATGCAGACGAGGTCAAGGGCAAGATGGGCGAGAACTTGAGAGCCCACAAAGAGGACGCGTTGCTCTCGCGCAAGGTGGCAACCATCCGTACCGATGCCCCGCTGGACGTAGATCTTGCAGAGACAAGATTTCCTACCTTCGACGTGCCTACTGCCAAAGAAGCGCTGACTGCCTTGGGCTTCACCTCCATTGCCACACGCCTTCTGAGCTTGGCCGACGGCGAGCAGACCTCTGAGGTCTCCCTGACTTTGGAGGTCCCTGAGACCCTGGAGGGCGAGGCTGCCCAGGATGCGTGGCAAAAGGCGATAGCTGAGGGCGCCTGGTTGGGCTGTGCGCTGGAAGTGCCAGAGACCCAGAGTCTCTTTGAGCCTTCTTCGCGCCTCTGGGTGGCTACGCCCACTCATCTGTTGCGCTTCGAGGGCGCCGAGGCCGCCGATCGCCTGGTGGATGCCCTGAGCTCCCACCGGGTGGCTTCCTGCGCCCTGAAAGATCTCATCCACCAGGTCTATCCTGTGGACTCCTCGCAGCCAGCCGCTCTAGACATCGATCAGGTGGCTCCCGATGCCATCTTCGACTGCGGGGTGGCTGCGTACCTGCTGGACTCCACCAAGACCGAATACACCCCCGACGACCTCGCCCAAGAGTGGCTGGAGCTCTCCCGCCCTCAGGACGTGAAGGAGGCGCCCTTCTCGGCATTGGTGGCCCAGCGCTGCGTGGAGCCCTTATCGGCGGCTTTGGACAAAACGGGATCCAAGCCCTGCTTCTTTGAGATCGAGATGCCTCTGTTGCCCGTCTTGGCACAAATGGAGCGTACGGGCATGCACGCAGACGCTTCCGTCTTTGCCGAGCAGGACGCACAACTGCAGGCCCAACTATCAATCCTGGCTCAGCAGATTTACGAGACTGCGGGTCAAGAGTTCAACATCGGCTCTCCCTCGCAGTTGTCTAATGTTTTGTTTGATGGCCTGGGACTGCCTACGGCAGGGCTTAAGAAGACCAAGCGCGGTTACTATTCCACCAATGCCAAAGTGCTTGAGGAGCTGGCGCAAACCTATCCGGTGGTGGCTCAGGTCATCCAGTGGCGCGAGAAATCCAAGATCGCACGCACGTATCTGGCGGCATTGCCCCAAGAGATTCGGGCTGACGGACGCATCCATACCACCTTCAACCAGACGGTGACTGCTACAGGCCGCATCTCCAGCTCAGATCCCAACTTGCAGAACATTCCCGTGAAGTCTGAAGAGGGCCGACGCGTGCGGTCCGCCTTCACCGTGCCTCAGGGCTGGAAGTTCCTGGCGGTGGACTACTCGCAAATCGAGCTGCGTCTGCTGGCGCATCTCTCGGGCGACGAGCATCTCATAAAGGCTTTTGTGGAAGGGGAGGATTTCCACGCAGAGACTGCAGCTCGCGTCTTTGGCGTGCCTGTGTCTGAGGTGACTCCTGCGCTGCGGTCTAGGGCCAAAGCAGTGAACTTTGGCATTGTCTACGGGCAGCAGGGCTATGGCTTGGCACAAACCCTTCACATTCCTCAGAAGGAAGCTCAGGAGATCATCGACTCCTATTACCGTGCCTACCCAGGGGTTCGCGCTTATTTGGATGAAACGGTGGAAGAGGCTCGTAAGCTGGGGTTTGTAAGCACCATGTGGGGTCGTAGGCGCCTGGTGCCGGACATTGGGGCGCGCAATGCCATGGTGAGATCGGCCGCCGAACGCACTGCTATGAACCATCCTATGCAGGGAAGTGCCGCCGATATCATCAAAATAGCTATGAGTCGCGTGGAACAGGCGCTTAACCAGGGCAATTATCAAAGCGAACTCATTATGCAAATCCACGACGAGCTGGATTTGCAGGTGCCCGAGACAGAGCTCAAGGAGGTTGCGGCATTGGTGAAAGCCACTATGGAATCGGTGGTTGACCTGCGGGTTCCTTTGGTAGCCGACGTCTCTTGGGGCAACACTTGGGCCGAAGCCAAGTGAAGCCAAGTGCAAGCGCCCCTTGCATAGTGCGACGACCTCTCTGGGATACCTGTAAACAACCTGTCCAAAATTGGGTCTTGCATCCCGGGGGCGCTCGTTGCACAATATTCAACGCACCGCGAGGTGGGAGACGGTGGGTGTAGCTCAGTTGGCAGAGCGACGGACTGTGGCTCCGTAGGTCGAGGGTTCGAGCCCCTTCGCCCACCCCATTCTTTTTGGTGCCATGACATAGCACGGACCGGTAGCTCAGCTGGTAGAGCAGGGGACTCTTAATCCCAAGGTCCAGGGTTCGAACCCCTGCCGGTCCACCATGAAACTTCGAGGTCAGCCAGTTAAACTGGGTGACCTTTTTTATGCATAAGCACCCCTCCTGATGCCATGTGATGCCCCAAGACCCGCAACGAGCGACGACAGCCAGATCGGGCGGCCGGTGACTGCGATCTCTTGCCTCCATGAAGGCGTGGGTTTTATCGGCAGCAGGGTTGCACTGAGAAGGCCCTGCGAGCATTGGCGCAATCTCCAAACATGACTACGCATTACTGGCCATTTATTCACAGATTTTGGGATATTTGCGCCGCTTGGCTTGGCGGGTCCCATCTTGGTCGGATTAAAAGTTTGTGGCGAGTAGGATAGGAGGAGTGAGTTGGAGTGGCTCCCTCTTGAGCCACGCTAAGAAGGGATGCATTCGGGCATGAGCGACTTCATTACGGCAGATCACGTCTTTCTTCATAACCCTGCGACCACGCAGGAAGAGGTTATGGAGTTCATTGCTCGAGAGGCCGTTTCGCTGGGCTATGCCACCGATGCCCCGCTGCTTGTGCAGGCGCTCAACACCCGCGAAGCCGAGGGTTCCACGGGCATGGTGAGCGGCATCGCCATTCCTCATGCCAAGTCTTCGGTAGTGCAGAAGCCGCTGGTCATGGTGCTCCGCTTTACCCACCCCATCGACTGGGAGACCATGGATAAGCAGCCGGTCATCTGTGCCATCGCTTTGCTCATCCCCGACTCCAGCGCCGGAGAGCCTTATCTGCGCCTGCTCTCCAAGCTCGCGGTGGCTCTCATGTCCTCTGACTTTTGTGAGGTGCTTCTCACCGGCGATGATGCCGAGAAGATCGCAAACACCATCGACGAACGTCTTTAGTCGCTGTATTAGGAATCCTGGGGTCTTGAGGCCCCTTGCAGTATGAGCCACCCTAGGGAAAGGGGAGCCCGTTGATCTACACCGTCACTTTCAATCCGTCCGTGGACTATGTGATGCATCCGTCTACTTTGGACATGGGCTACACCAACCGTTCTACCAGCGAGGAAGTCTACGCTGGCGGCAACGGCATCAATGTGTCTACCATTCTTACCGAGCTTGACATCGACAACGTGGCCATGGGCATCCTTGGCGGATTCACCGGTGAGTTTGTGCTGCAGACTCTGCAGTCTCAGGGCATCAACACCAACTTTGTGTTCTTGGACAAGGGCAATACCCGTATCAACGTGAAGCTCAACGGCATCATCATGACCATCATCAATGGCATGGGTCCCAATATCCCCATCTCCAAGGTGGATGAGCTGTTCCGTCGTATCGACCGCATTCAAGAGGGGAGCACCCTGGTGCTCACCGGTTCCATCCCTAGCTGCCTGCCTGAGGATATGTACGACATCATGATGAGCCGCTTCGAGAACCGCGGCATCCGCTTCGTGGTGGACGCTCCCGGCAACCTGCTCATGAACGCGCTGGCAGCGCACCCCTTCTTCATCAAGCCCAACAACCACGAGGTGGGCCGCATTTTTGGCGCCAATCCCGAGACTCCGGAAGAAGTGTTGCCCTACGCTCGCAAGCTCCACGAGCAGGGCGCTCAAAACGTGCTGGTGTCCTGTGGCGGTTACGGCGCTGCTTTGGTAGATGCTGAGGGCAACGAGCACACCACCAAGGTCCCGCCTTGCCGTCTGGTCAATGCTACCGGTGCTGGCGACTCAATGGTTGCTGGCTTTTTGGCCGCTCTGGATCGCGGCATGAGCTACGGGGAGGCTTTGAACTTTGCCTCTGCCTGCGGCTCTGCCACTGCCGCTTCCAACGGCTTGGCCAACCGATCTACCATCGAGCGCTTCTACGCCGCGCTCAACCACCTGCTGGCAGACGAGAAGACCAAGGTGGGTCAGGAAGTTGTCGAGGTCGTGGAGACTCTCGATGAGAACGATGAGGACGACCAGGAGTCTTAAGTCACCTGTAAGCTAACTGGTACAATCATTACGGCTTTTAGGGAGCTTGCTCCCAAGGCATAGAAAACCGGGGCCTTGTCCCAAGGCCCCTCGCCCAAAGGAGAAGATTATGGTTTCTCAGACTGTTACGATCATTAACCCCACCGGCCTGCACATGCGTCCCGCCGGGCTCTTTGCCTCTACCATGGGCAAGTTCTCCTCCAACGTCACCATCAAGGGCAATGGCAAGGAGATCAACGGCAAATCCCCCATGGCCATCATGGCCGGTGGCCTTGGTGCTGGCACTGAGATCGAGATCGTGTGCGACGGCGCTGACGAGGAAGAGGCCCTGAAGGCCGCCGTGGACCTGGTTGAGTCTGGTCTTGGCGAGTAAACGGCGCCTGGTTTCTTTAGTGCCATAAATAGAGTTTATGACCATAAGGGCGTGCGCAGAAAGCCAAGGCTGGGCGCGCCCTTTTTATTTAGAGGGGCAAGGTTCCCTCTTAAGAGGAGGCTTACATGTTCCAGGGCATTAACGGGTCCGATGGCATTGGTATCGGCCAGGCGCAGGTTGCTATCGAGCCTGACCTGAGCTATACCCCCACGGCCCACAATAACCCTGAAGCAGAGCGCGAGCGCTACAACAGCGCTCTTGACGCATTCTGCGACCACACCCAGGCTCAGGCCGATCGCATGGCCGTGACCGTGGGCGAGGAAGAGTCGCAAATCATGATCGGCCACATCAACATGGCCCGCGACCCCTTCATGATCGACGAGATCACCAACCGCATCAACAACGGCATGAGCGCCGAGCAGGCCGTGGATGAGGTTTGCGACATGTTCTATGGCATGTTCGACGGCATGGACGATCCTCTCATGCGCGAGCGCGCTGCAGACGTCCAGGACATCCGCGTGGGCCTTCTGGCCAACCTACTGGGTAAAGAGGTCGTCGACCTCTCTGTATTGCCCGCGGGTTCCATTGTGGTGGTAAAGGACCTTACTCCCTCGATGACCGCTGACATCGACAAGGAGAACGTGGCCGGCATCGTGACCGAGACCGGTGGCCGTACTTCTCACTCTGCCATTATCGCCCGCGCTCTGGAGATCCCCGCCGTGCTCTCCGTGCCCAATGCCTGCACCATCTGCCGCTCCGGCGACACCGTGGTGGTAGACGGCACCCGCGGCGAGGTCTTTGTGAACCCCAGCGAGGAGGATCTGGCCCGCTTCGAGGCAGAGGCCAAGGCCGCTGCTGAGGCCAAGGCTGCCCTTAACGCCTATCGCGGCAAGCCCACCGAGACTGCTGACGGCGACAAAGTGCTGCTGGTGGCCAACATTGGCAACCCCGATGATGCGACTTCCGCCATCGAGCATGACGCCGAGGGCGTAGGCCTGTTCCGCTCCGAGTTCCTGTTCATGGACTCCAAGGAGCTTCCCTCTGAGGAGGAGCAGTTCGCTGCCTATCAGAAGGTGGCTCTGCGCATGAAGGATCAACCTGTCATCATTCGCACCCTGGATGTGGGCGGCGACAAGGAGATCCCCTATCTCGACCTGCAGAAGGAAGAGAATCCCTTCATGGGCTATCGCGCTGTGCGCTACTGCCTAGCCAACCCCGACCAGTACAAGGTACAGCTGCGCGCCCTCCTTCGCGCCAGCGCCTTTGGCGACATCAAGATCATGGTGCCGCTGGTCACCTCCCTGGAGGAGATTCGCGACGTCAAGGCTTTGGTGGAGGAGTGCAAGAAGGAGCTGGACGCCGAGGGCATCAAGTACAACCCCAACATTGAGGTTGGCACTATGATCGAGACCCCCGCTGCCTCCCTTATCGCTGACGATCTGGCCGCTGAGTGCGACTTCTTCTCTATTGGCACCAACGACCTTATCGGCTACACCATGTGCGCCGACCGTGGCAACGACCGCATCGCTTACCTCTACAGCGTCTACAATCCTGCCGTGCTTCGCTCCATCAAGCGCGTCATCGAGTGCGGCAACGAGGCTGGCATCATGGTGGGTATGTGCGGCGAGGCTGCTGCCGACCCCCTGCTCATCCCTCTGCTGATCTCCTTTGGCTTGGGCGAGTACTCCGTGTCCGCCCCCTCGGTGCTACGTACCCGCAAGATCATCTCCGAGTGGTCCAAAGCTGAGGCAGACGAGCTGACCGAGAAGGTCATGAAACTCAAGACTGCCGGCGAGGTAAAAGATGCACTGGCAAAGGCTGCCAAGTAAGTCTTTTTCCTTCGCATTTACGCATTGAGTTCAAGAGGTCCTTGCATCAAAAGCAGGGACCTCTTTTTTATGAGGGATAGGTTCTGTACCTATTAGCTCCTGCATCTATTAAAGAGCACAAGACAATCTGCACATAGATGAAAGATCAAGAGGCATCAAAGATGATGCCTTACATATGAAAGAAAATCGATATTTTACGAGGGTGAGCCCATAAAGTGGGTGCAGGTTCTTATCGGCAAGAAAGACTTAGGGATGGCTGGTGTATGGATGATTGCCCCTTTGATAGTTTCAGCAAAATAAAACTAGGCTTAACGTAAGAAGTACCTTACGGTGGTGTTATTATCAATAATGAATTGATAGCACTGCATGTCTAATTTAGGTATGCAGGCGGGTTAACTTGCAACTTGGCCCTGATTCGAGAGTATGCGCTTGAGACTCACCCAAGGAGACTGGAGATTGTTCGAGAACACAATGGGGGACCCAATTAGGCCAGCATCCCTGGAGGTCACAGCGCTCCCTGTGACTAAGAGCATCGTGGATGAGATCGATACACCGGAGCTTGCTGAGGCCTGCAAGGCGCAGGATACTCGCAACTTGGGCTATCGAGCCGTCAAGCGTGCCTTTGATATTGTGTTCAGTCTCATTGTGATCGCTGTAGCCCTGGTTCCATGCATACTCCTCGCAATTGTAATTGCTGTAGATACCAAGGGGTTTCCTATCTACTCCCAAGAACGAGTCGGACGCCTGGGCAAGTCGCTGCCGTTTTATAAATTTCGCACCATGGTGGCAGACGCTGACGATGTAGAGAAATATCTCAACCAAGAGCAGTTGGAGGAATGGCGCCTCGAGCATAAGGTTACCAGCGATCCTCGCATCACTCGGTTGGGCAGCGTGCTCCACAAGACTAGCCTGGATGAGATCCCTCAATTCGTGAATGTGCTGCTGGGGCAGATAAGCGTTATTGGACCTCGCGCTATCACCCGAGAAGAGCTCCCCAACTTTGGCAGCGATGTCTACAAGCTGCTTTCGGTGCCTCAGGGGATAACCGGGGCTTGGCAGGTGGGACCTCGCAATGAGGCTACGTTCCAAAATGGCCAACGTCAGCTGGCAGAGCTTGGCTATGCAGAGCATGCCAGTTTAAAGGTTGACGTGGAGATCTTTCTGGCCACCTTTGGCGTCATGTTCAAAAATAAAACTGGACGCTAATCTTTAAGACATAGCTCTTAAGAAAAACGCCACCTGAGCCTGGAGTTGCTCAGGTGGCCTATCCTGAGAGGGAAGTATTTAGGCGTTACTGCGAAGATGCGCTCGTTGCAGCCAAATAAGGCTATGGGCCCAATGGTTATTTCTGGCTGGAGTTGCGGAGTTTATCGGCAAGCTTGGTGCCCAAAAGACCGTCTGTCACAGAAGGACGATCCACCTTGGTGGGGTTGGGATTCCATTGGCTGGAATTTGGCACCAGCACTTCGAGGGCGGCAGGCACCGAGGTGATCTCAAAGGTGCTGCCCTCAAGCGGCTCGCCGTCTACCTGGCAAGGCGGCTGTTTTTCAAAGGTGACCTTGAGCTTCTTGAACTGCTTGAAGGCGATAACCGAGCTCTTGGCGTGGAGACCCATGCGCGCACCTGTGAAAAGCGCCAAAATGGCTGGTTTGGAAGGAATCTTGGTGTTGTAGCACAGGTTCAGTAGTCCATCTACCGGGGAGGCCTTGGGGCAGATATGGTAACCGCCCCCATAGGTGGGGCCCACTTGACAGGCGAACGCGATCTCTTCACCCGAGAAGGACGTTCCATCCACCGTGGCCTTATATTTGTAGCCGTGAGTGAAGTTCTTGAAGATGCGGTAGCCGCTTTGAGCGAAGAGGCGGGTGCCGTGGGGGCCTCCGGGAACACGGGTTTTCATGGTGTCGAGGGCAATGGCGGCATCCAGGCCAAAAGAGCAGGTCTCACAAAAATAGACGCCGTTTACAAGGCCCAAGTCAAGCTTTACGGGAGTGCCGTTGATGGTCTGACCCAGGCTTGCCATGGGGTCGTTCAATGCCAGATGCAAGGTGCGCGCATAGTCGTTGCCAGAACCCATAGGCACCAAGCCTAGGCGAGGGCGTTTCTCGGCAGGGATGGCCATCAAGCCGTTGACGATCTCGTGGATGAGGCCGTCGCCGCCCACAGCGATCACGGTGTCGTAGTTTTTGGCAGCCTTGGCTTTACGCAGGCCGTCGCCGGGCGAGGTGGTTTCATAATAGCTGTAACCAGATACGGCACTGGAATAGGCATCCAGCGTGCGCTGTACAAAGGCGCCGCCTTGCGCACCCTTGCCACTCTGGGCGGCGGGATTGCAAACCACCAGCGTGCGCCCCAACTTGCTTGTAGCCATGTG
The DNA here is from genome assembly GCF_012584445.1 of Olsenella sp. KGMB02461. Lineage (GTDB taxonomy): Bacteria > Actinomycetota > Coriobacteriia > Coriobacteriales > Atopobiaceae > Leptogranulimonas. The sequence continues at coordinate 368,848 of NZ_JABAHI010000008.1, read as the reverse complement.
GCTCCTTCTGAAGATGTGCCGACGGTGCGAAGATACCCAAAAATCGGCCGAAAAAAGCCCAGGCACTGAGGCCTGGGCCCTTTACGTGTGATGGAGCGGGTGACGGGAGTCGAACCCGCCTCAACAGCTTGGAAGGCTGTGGTTCTACCGATGAACTACACCCGCAAGACCCTGGTCGGGGCGACTGGATTCGAACCAGCGACCCTCTGCTCCCAAAGCAGATGCGCTACCAAGCTGCGCTACGCCCCGAGGTAGGTAGAAAGTATAGCGAAATCTGACGACATATCTACCCTTGTGTGCAAAAGCCACAAGCCAATTTTGATTGATAGTACGATTGGTGTCATTCCCGGTGTCCATATTGTTACCGCCCACCTCTCAAGCAAAAGCTCTTCGCGCACGCTTTATAGACTGGTGCTCGACGAGCTTAAGCGTCTATGAAAACGCTTTGGCCTAAAGGCACACTGTCAGAGTTTTGCCAAGGTAAGCTTGGTTTTTTGAGAGGAGCGCTATGAGTTACACCCAACGAGTGGCAGAGGAGCTCAAGGCTCGCTATGCAGACCAACCGGAGTTTGTGCAGGCTGCCACTGAGGTTCTGGATTCCATCGAGCCCGCTTTGGCCGCCCATCCTGAATATGAGGCTGCTGGCTTGCTGGAGCGCTTGGTAGAGCCCGAGCGTATCGTCATGTTCCGCGTGCCTTGGGTGGATGACAAAGGCCAGGTACAGGTAAACCGCGGCTATCGCGTGGAGTACAACAGTGCCATAGGCCCCTACAAGGGAGGCTTGCGCTTCCATCCCTCGGTAAATCTGGGCATCCTCAAATTCTTGGGCTTCGAGCAGATCTTTAAGAACTCCTTGACCGGCCTGCCTATGGGCGGCGGCAAGGGTGGCAGCGACTTCGACCCCAAGGGCAAGAGCGACCGCGAGGTAATGGCCTTCTGCCAATCTTTCATGACCGAGCTCCAGCGCTACATTGGACCGGACACTGACGTTCCCGCTGGCGATATTGGCGTAGGTGGTCGCGAGATTGGCTATATGTTTGGCCAGTACAAGCGTCTGCGCGATGAGTTCACCGGCGTCCTCACTGGAAAGGGCCTCTCCTTTGGCGGCTCCCTTTGCCGCACTCAGGCCACGGGCTATGGCTTAGTCTACTTTGTGGCCACCCTGCTGGAGGATCATAAGGATTCCCTAGAAGGCAAGACCGTGGTGGTCTCTGGCGCCGGCAACGTGGCTATCTACGCCATCGAAAAAGCCCAGCAGCTGGGCGCCAAGGCGGTTACCTGCTCTGATTCCACCGGCTGGGTCTATGACCCCGAGGGCATCGACGTCGCTCTGCTCAAAGAGGTCAAAGAGGTCAAGCGCGCTCGCCTTACCGCCTATGCCGAGGCTCGTCCTTCTGCTCAATATCACGAAGGCCGCGGCGTTTGGTCTGTGCCCTGCGACGTCGCGCTGCCCTGTGCCACCCAAAACGAGCTCTTCTTGGACGACGCCAAGGCGTTGGTGGAGAACGGCTGCAAGGTGGTGGCCGAGGGCGCCAACATGCCCACCACCCGCGACGCCACCGAGTACCTCATCGATCAAAAGGTGGCCTTCTGCCCCGGCAAGGCTGCCAACGCAGGCGGCGTGGCCGTCTCTGGCCTTGAGATGAGTCAGAACTCCGAGCGCCTCTCTTGGACCTTTGACGAGGTCGATGCTCGCCTGAAGACCATCATGGAAAATATCTACACTGCTGCTTCCAGCGCTGCCGCCTCTGCAGGCTTTGAGGGCAACCTGGTAGTGGGCGCCAACATCGCCGGATTTGCCAAGGTGGCTGAGGCCATGTATGCCCAGGGCATCGTCTAATCCTTTTGTCTGCCGAGAAACCCATCCTTCCTTCTGGGAGGGATGGGTTTTCTTGAAGGCGTTCAAGCGCTAAGATAGAAACTCTTGACGCGGGCATGGCGGAATTGGCAGACGCGCAAGATTTAGGTTCTTGTGGACTTTTGTCCGTGGAGGTTCGAGCCCTCTTGCCCGCACCAGTCATCTAGCTGGGCAAACGACCTTGTGTCGTTTGCCTTTTTTATTATGCATTTTGGCATCCTGTGTCGGATGGTGTCGGATCTTTTGCTTTACAACATAAATATTCGAATGTAGAAAACTTAGCAGGCGTCGGTTGTCGACCTCCAGCTTGTGGTCGACCTTGGGCTCTTAGGAATCACCCTCGCCTTGGCCTGGGTCTTGGGGTGCAGTGCTGCCGGCATTCGGGTCCTGGGGCTTGCTGCCCTCGCCGCCCTTAGGGTCTTGGAGCTGGCCGCTCTCGCCTAGGGTCTGCTGTTGCGCACCGTTCAGAGTCATGGATACCTCCCGACCGTTTGGGGCACGGGCCTATCCTGTGCCCTTCTGAGCCGAGATGATGGGGGAGCTGTAACGCCTTAGTCTTCCTCTACCAGGAACCCCCAGCGAGAGTTGGTGCGGATCTCGCAGTAGCCGCTCTGATAGGCCAGGATCTCCATACGCATGCAAAGCGTCCCGTTATCGTCATCGTCCATGCACCGATGGGTATGGGTCGTGTTGCAGGTGAGGGCTTCGGGATCTGCGGCTATGGCCAGACCTGCCTGTCGCAGGGCTTCGTTGATGGCATCTTCAGGTTTCATCGGTCGGCTCCTTCCGTCTTGATGGTGCAAAAGATGGGGGAGCTGTAACGCCAAAAGAAAAGGCATCGATTCCGATGCCTTTGGGATCTGGTTAATTTTTAAGCGTTGATTTGAGGGGGCTATACGGTGGCCGACTCTTTTGCCTTCTTCCACTGTTTAAACAGCTCGCCACCGAGCATGGTTTTCGCGGCCTGCTCTTCGCTAATTCCCTTACTCTTTGCTCGGGCTGCCACCATCTTTAAAGTGCATTCGTCAGTTCCTGGCTTCCCAAATGGGAAGGTGTAGCTATGCACTGTATACTCCCTTTGCATCCCTACTCCCTCCGATTAAAACTGTACTTATAACCGTATTGTACAGCATTATCCTTGAACCACTTATGCATTATATCGCTCATAGCTTCCTTGTTTTCGCTGATAAACTGTTGCTGACCAGGTCCCGCTAAAAACGACATGCCTTGTCGCTCCCACCTGTCACACACAGCGTTGTATGCAGCATCTCTCGCATCCAACTCTGCTTCCCTGGCAGCCAGATAGAACTCTTTTGGCCTCGATGCTGGGGTCCTCGAGATGGAATAAGTGCCCTCGTTGCACCGGGCGTCATATCCAAGACAATTGGCGTCTGTCAGATGGAAGATGTCGCCACCCTCCTCGCGGCTACCCACAGAGAATGTCCCTCCGATGGCTCCAGGGTGCGTGTGTACCGGCCTGAGATCTTTCCACTCATATCCATCTGGGCAGATGAATGTAACGGTTCCACCATGGCCTCGCTCGATCTTGCCCACAAGGTTTCCCTGGCTATCGAAGACTCCACCCCACTCGTCTGCCAGATCTCCCCTCCAGCGTGCTTCCAAGAACTTCTCCCTTGTTTTGATCTGAGAGGCCTTGTAGATCCTCTGTGGGCCTAGTGCTCTCGGCTGCTTGGCCACGCCGTAGGCCTTCTCCCGCTCATACTGGCGGGGGAGCGTGTTCTGCTTGCACCACTGGCGCACACGCTTCTGGGCCTGGCCGAGACGGGCCCGGTCGCCTGTCATGTCGAGACCCCGCTCCTCGCCGCAAGCTATGCGGCGCTTGTACTTTCTCACCTGGCGCTCCAGGCGGCGCTGCACCTGGGTGGCCTCGTAGTATTCGTCGGAGGTCTTGCCGAAGAGCCTCTCTTCTTCCGAGAAGTCGGTGCGTGGGAGATTGGAGAGGCCGGGCACGTAGGGCGTCATGGTGTGGCGGCAGTTGGCGCCTGCCAGACCCGTCACTGTGCCGTAGCCGGTGGAGGTATCCCAAGAAGCAATACATTGTGAAAAGGGTAAAAGTCGGGACGCAAGACGTTATTGAGCAGTGCGATGGAAGGGTTTCTCGGTAGCTACACGATGCGTGCACGCATTGAGCAACTTTGCTTTGACCTGAGCGCGCTTTAGTATCAGAATGTACGTTCGTAAAGTTAGGTGCCTTGTGCTCCCTAGCGCCGCCATAGGGGCGGCTCATAGATTATCAGGAGGAATGTTGGATATCACCGTTACCGCTGGTGAGCCCGCGGATTCTAAGCTGGTTGCCCGTGTCACTGTCCCTGCAGACGAGGTTAAGAAGGCCGTGGCTGCCACCTATAAGGAGATTGCCGGTCGCTACAATTTCCCTGGCTTCCGCAAGGGTCGCGCCCCTCGTCCTGTTATCGACTCTGCTGTGGGTAAAGAGGCCGTGATGGCAGATGCCACCAATGAGCTTCTGTCCAAGACTGAGCCCTTCATCATCAATGAGCTGGGCGTTGTGCCTGTGGGCGAGCTGGACTTTGGCGAGGATCTTCAGCCTGTGGTCGACAAGCAAGACTATGAAGTAGAGGTCACCGTCACCCTCATTCCCACCGCTGAGCTCTCCTCCTATGATCCCGTAGACATCCAGATGCCTCCTGCAGAGGTTACGGATGCAGAGGTGGCCTCTCAGCTGGATCTTCTCATGAGCTACCAGGCTCGTTTTGAGGACGGCGACGAGAACACCCAGGTTGCCTCTGGCGACTTTGTGAACGTCGACATTGAGGATATCGAAAACGCCTCTGAGTTGGCAGGCGAAGGCCGCATGCTCCCCACTGGTTCCAGCATGCTTCCCCAGGCTCTCGAAGAGGCCTTGGCGGGCATGAAGCCCGGTGACGAGAAAGAGGTGGAGTACGAGGGCGCCGACGGCAGCCAGATCAAGATGAAGGTCAAGGTCAACGACATCAAAGTCAAGACCGTGCCCGAGCTCACCGATGAGTATGTGAGCGACGTCTTTGGCTTCGACAACATCGATGCCTTGAAGGAAGCCCTCAAGAAGGAGATCCAGCAGGACAAGGATCAGAATCTCCCTGCCCTCAAAGAGGATCGCGCTGTGGCTGCGCTGGAGAAGCGCCTGGAGCTTGAGACCGTTCCTGAGGACTACGTCAAGCAGATCAACGGCGAGATCACCCGTTCTTTCCTCCAAGACCTCCAGGCTTCCGGCCAGACAGTGGATTCCTTCCTCAAAGCCCGTCGTGTCACCATGGATCAGCTTCTGGCTGACCTCCAGGCACAGGCTGTGGAGCACGCTCGTCAGTCCATCGCTCTGGATGCCCTCGCACGCCACCTCAACGTCGAGGCCACACAGGAGGACGTGCGTGCTGAGTTCGAGAACGTCTACGACGAGAAGCATCTCGACAAGGCGCTTAAAGAGTTTACAGAGTCCGGCCAAATGCCTGCCGTGCGCGAGACGGTCAAGCGCACCAAGGCGCTTCAATGGCTGCTGGATAACGCTCAGGTCACCGAGGTCGACGAAGTGGCGGAGAAAAACGACTCCGCTGAGTAACCTTTGATGGAAATGGCCGGACATCAAACATCCGGCCATTTTCTTAAGCACGAAAGGAGTGGGCATGCACAATCCCACTAACATCCCTAATATTCCCTACGTCATCGAGCAGACCCCTCGCGGCGAGCGTTCCTACGACATTTATAGCCGTCTGCTCAATGACCGCATCGTCTTTCTGGGCGAGCAAGTGGATTCCAACTCTGCCAACCTGGTCATCGCCCAGCTGCTGCACTTGGAGAGCCAGGATCCCGATAAGGACATCTCCCTTTACATCAACTCACCCGGAGGCGATGTCTATTCTGGCCTGGGCATCATCGACACCATGAACTACATCAAGCCCGATGTCTCCACCATCTGCGTGGGTATGGCAGCCTCCATGGGCGCCATGATCTTGGCCTCGGGCGCCAAGGGCAAGCGTTTGGCGCTGCCTAACTCCATGGTGCTTATCCATCAGCCCTCGAGCGGCGTCCAAGGTCAGCAAACAGACATCAACATCGTAGCCAAAGAGACCACCTACCTGCGTGAGCACCTCAATCAGATGCTCGCAGATGCCACTGGGCAATCCTTCGATCGCATCCAGCAAGACACCGAGCGCGACAACTACATGCGTGCCCAGGAGGCTCTGGAGTACGGCTTGGTAGACAAGGTCATCTCTGCCCGCGCCAACGTCAACGAGGCCTAATGCTATGAGCCGATTCGACGATATTCACTCTGACGATCTGCGCTGCTCCTTCTGTGGGAAGACGCGCGATCAGGTGAACAAACTGATCCAAGGACCCGATGACATCTACATCTGCGATGAGTGCGTAGAGACCTGCGCAGACATCATCAATGAGGCGGAGAAGTCTGAAGACCCTTCTGGGAACAATCCAATCTTTGACGAGCTGCCTACTCCCCATGAGATCTATGAGGAGCTGGGCCAGTATGTCATGGGGCAAGAGGCGGCCAAACGTGCCATGTCAGTGGCGGTCTACAACCACTATCGCCGCGTCCAATGTCAAAACGACAGTGACGACAATGACATCCACGAGCTGCAGATGCCTCAGGAGCCTTCGGGGGATGACACTGACGACGTGGAGCTTGCCAAGAGCAACATTCTGCTTTTAGGCCCCACGGGTACCGGCAAGACGCTTTTGGCTCAAACGCTGGCGCGTTTCTTGCAGGTGCCCTTTGCTATCGCAGACGCCACCACGCTTACTGAAGCTGGCTATGTGGGCGAGGATGTGGAAAACATCCTGCTTAAGCTTATCAATGCGGCAGACGGTGATGTGGAACGTGCCCAAACCGGCATCATCTATGTGGACGAGATCGACAAGATCGCCCGCAAAGCAGAGAACGTCTCTATTACCCGTGACGTCTCAGGCGAAGGCGTGCAGCAAGCCCTCTTGAAGATTCTCGAGGGCACCGATGCCGCAGTGCCTCAGCAGGGTGGCCGCAAGCATCCTCAACAGGAGCTTATCCATATAGACACCACCAACATCCTCTTCATTTGCGGCGGCGCCTTTGTGGGGCTCGATAAGATCATCGCCGACCGCATTGGCAAGAAGGGCATTGGCTTTGGCAATGACCTTGGCGCCCGCATCGAGGACTCCGAAGATGAACTGATGAGCCAGGTAGCCCCTCAAGACTTGCACAAGTTTGGCCTCATCCCTGAGTTCATTGGCCGCATCCCTGTGATCACTTCCACCAAGGAGCTCACAGAAGACGACCTCATCGATATCCTCACACGCCCCAAGAATGCCTTGATCAAGCAGTACAAGCGCATGTTCGAGCTGGAGGGTGTGGAGCTGGAGTTCGAGGAGGACGCGCTGCGAGAGATTGCGGCCAAGACCCTCGAACGAGACACTGGAGCCCGTGGCCTTCGCGCCATTCTGGAGGCCACGTTAGAGCAAACCATGTTCGACATTCCTTCAGAGGACAACGTGATCAAGGTAGTGGTGACCAAAGAGGCAGTGGATGGCCTTGAGCAGCCGCGTCGGATCACGGCAAAAGAAGCCCATCACCTGGCCAGCTAAGTGAGGTACCTTTAAGGGACGGCCCTTATCCTAGGGCCGTCCCATTGCTTTTGTGAGCATGATTCCAGAGAAAGGAACCATCCTATGGAACGTCCTTGCGCGTGGAATTCCTACGACACAGATAGCCTTGCGTGTCTCGAGGCTCTTAACGAGCGCTATCGCAGGTTTATCTCTGAAAACAAGACCGAGCGTGAGTGTGTTGCTGCTGCAGTAAAAATGGCCAAGGATGCCGGTTATAAAGATTTGGCTGAGGCGGTAGCAGCAGGCCAGCCAGTAGCAGCCGGAGACAAGTTCTATGTGAACACCCGAGGCAAAGCCCTTACCCTCTTTTGTGTGGGCACAGAGCCTCTGGAGGCGGGCCTCAACATACTGGGCGCCCATGTGGATTCCCCCCGCTTGGACATCAAGCAAAATCCCGTCTACGAGAAGGCAGACCTAGCCTTTCTGGACACCCACTACTACGGTGGCCTCAAGAGCAGCCTTTGGGTGGCAACTCCTCTGGCCATCCATGGCGTGGTGGCCAAAAAAGATGGCTCGGTAGTGAATGTGTGCGTGGGAGAGGATCCGCAGGACCCGGTCTTTTGCATCTCCGACATCCTTATCCATCTAGCCCAAGATCAAATGAAAAAGACCCATGCCGAAGCTGTGGATCACGAGAACCTCGACATCATCGTAGGAGGCCGTCCTCTGGTGGAAGAGGGCGACAAAGATGCCGAGAAGGGCGAAGCCGTCAAAAACCTGCTGCTTTCCATCCTCGGGGAGCGCTACGACATCGCAGAAGAGGATCTTCTCTCTGCAGAGCTCGAAGTGGTTCCTGCTGGCCCGGCACGCGAAATGGGCTTCGACCGCTCCATGATCCTAGGCTATGGCCAGGACGACCGCGTATGTGCCTACACCTCGCTGGAAGCTATGCTGGCAGTGGAGGCTCCTTCACGCACCAGTGCCTGCTTGCTGGTAGACAAAGAGGAGATCGGTTCTGTGGGCGCCACCGGCATGCAGGCACTCTATTTTGAAAACGCTCTGGCAGAGCTCATGGAGCTGGCGGGGGAGGGCGGCTCTCTCAAGCTGCACCGTGCCCTGGCTAATTCTCGTATGCTCTCAAGCGACGTCTCTGCAGGCTTCGACCCTGCCTATGCAGATCGCTTCGAGGAGAAAAACTCGGCTTTCTTGGGTCGCGGCCTGTGTTTCAACAAATTCACCGGCTCACGCGGCAAGACCGGTTCAAACGATGCTGACGCCGAGTACGTTGCACAGATTCGCGCCATCATGGACAACGCCCAGGTAGCCTTTCAAACCTGTGAGTTGGGCCGCGTGAACGTCGGCGGTGGCGGCACCATCGCCTTCATTCTCGCCCGCTACGGCATGAAGGTCATCGATTCCGGCGTAGCGGTGCTTTCCATGCACTCCCTCTGGGAAGTGGTGAACAAGGCCGATGTCTTCGAGGCCTTCAAGGGCTACAAGGCCTTCTTGAACTCTCCTGAGGCCTAAAGACTTTACAGTTACAAGAAATTGGCAAGACCTCATTGGCCGCCCTGGCCAATGAGGTCTTTTCTCGGCAGGCAAGGGTATAGGAAGAGTCCTTGTGAAGAGGGCTTGGCAATGGTTTGAGCAAAGGAGGCGCCAGTGCGCGGAGTGTCTTCAAATCAAAAAGGTTCGGCGAAGGTGACGGTGCAGACGCTTCGCTATTACTGGGCGGCCACCAAGAGACATTGGCCGTGGTTTTTAGGGGCAGTGCTCTCCAGCTTGGGATTCGTCTTCTTCCTGTCCTATATGAACCCCTACCTCATGGGGTTGGTCGTCGACCGGGTGAGCGACAGGAGCACCGCAGCCAACCAAGTCATGGCCGTATTCGGGCCCATTATTGTGGCTCTGGTGGTGGTCAATGCGCTAGGGCAGGTCTGCTCGAAGCTCCAGGACTACTTCACTGCAAAGATCGAGATCCTTACCACCTACGACCTCACGACCCAGGCTTTCGACACGCTGTCCTGCCAATCCATGACCTTCTACGCCAATAGGTTCGGTGGTTTGCTGGTATCCCAGGTGCAGCGCTTTTGCGGCGCCTACTCCACCTTGATGGATTGCGTGCAGTACGCCGTGATCCCCATTTGCTCCTCGGTCATCTTCACCATCACCCTTTTGGCTGCTCAAGTACCTGTCTACGTAGCAGTGCTCTCCATCTTTTTGGTGATCTATGTGGTAGTGGTCTATAAGCTCTACAGCAAAATCCTTCCGGCTAACGCCAAGGCTGCAGCGGCGGGCAATAGACTCTCAGGTCAGCTGGCAGACTCCATCACCAACATCCTGGCAGTCAAGACCACCGGCCGCGAGGATTTTGAACGTGCTCGATTTGATAAAGCGAGTCAAGAGGTGCGCTCCGCCGACTCCGAGCGCATGCGCGCCAACATCCGCTGCGGAGCAGCCACCAGCTCCATCATCGTGCTCATCATGAGCGCATGCACCATCTTTGTGGCTGGCGGGAACGCCTGGTTTGGGGTCACGCCCGGCGTGCTGGTGATGATGTTCAACTACACCTATAGCCTCACCATGCAGTTCAACCGGCTTTCCTCGACTTTCTCCACACTCAACCGATCCTTTGGCGACGCCTACGACCTCACGGTTGCCTTAGGAGAGCCGCTGTTGGTTGCCGATAAACCCAACGCCCCAGACTTGCAAGTGGACGGCGGCGCCCTGGAGTTCAAGGACGTGTCCTTTCATTACCCTGACGCCCAGGATAACGAGAGGGTATTTGAGGGATTGAACTTCTCGGTACCTGCTGGGCAGCGAGTGGGCCTGGTGGGCAGGAGTGGATCGGGCAAAACCACCCTTACCACGTTGCTTTTGCGTTTGGCAGACCTGCAAGCCGGCGAGATCTTGGTGGATGGGCAAAACATCGCCGATGCCGCTCAAAAGAGCTTGCGGCGCTCCATCGCCTATGTGCCTCAAGAGCCGCTACTGTTCCATAGGTCTATCAGGGACAATATAGCTTACGGCAGGCCTGAGGCCACAGAGCAAGAGATTATCGAGGCAGCCAAAAAGGCCAACGCGCTGGAGTTCATCCAGCAGCTGCCTCAGGGATTTGACACCATGGTGGGGGAGCGAGGGGTCAAGCTCTCGGGAGGTCAGCGCCAACGTGTGGCCATTGCTCGCGCTATCCTCGCCAACGCCCCTATCTTGGTGCTGGACGAGGCGACCAGCGCACTGGACTCAGAGAGCGAGCGGCTTATCCAGGAAGCGCTGGCCTCGCTTATGGAGGGGCGTACTGCTATCGTGATCGCTCACAGGCTTTCTACGGTGGCGAGCCTCGATCGCATCGTGGTGCTCCAAGACGGCGCCATTGTGGAGGATGGCACCCATAGCCAGCTGGTGACGGCAGGCGGCCCCTATGAGAAATTGTGGGATCGGCAAACCGGCGCATTCCTGGACGAGAAAGGCGATGACTAGTGGACCTGGTGACCATATACACAGACGGCTCCAGCCGTGGAAACCCTGGCCCTGGCGGCTATGGCGCCGTGTTGCTCTTTGTGGATGCGACAGGCCATGAACATCGTCTGGAGCTGTCCCAGGGGTTTCGCTGCACCACCAACAATCGTATGGAGATGATGGCTGCCGCCGTGGCGCTCGAAGCGCTCAAGCGTCCTTGCAAGGTAGAGCTTCACAGCGATTCGCAGTATCTGGTCAACGCTCATGAGAAGGGCTGGATCAAGGGCTGGCAAAGGAACGGCTGGAAGACCGCTTCCAAGCAGCCGGTGAAAAACACCGATCTCTGGCAGCGGCTTATAGCTGCCGAAGCCCCGCACGATGTGCACTATGTTTGGGTCAAGGGCCATGCGGGAGAAGAGCTCAACGAGCGCTGCGATGAGCTGGCAGTTGAGGCAGCCCTGGGAGGCCGTCTCGCAGAAGATGCGGGGTTTAGCTCCTAGCGCCCAGTTGTCTGCGAGAGCTGGTGCCCGTAGAGCAGGGATTCCCTAGACAATGGTACAGACAGCTATTCTTAAAGCCACCTGTAGTATCAGGTGGCTTATTTTGTCCTTACGCTGGGCCAATGTACCGTTCACCTCTTAAAATCCCCCACTTGCCGCGATAAATGAAACGGTTCAATACGAGTGATGGAATCTGAGGTACATTCATGCCGTAGAACTTGAACCGATTCAATATTGCTCACATCCTTTTCTGACCAACTCTCGAAAGAAGGCCTCATGGCACTGGGCATCTCTCTCTATCCCGAGCATGCTTCCCTCGAGCGAAACGCTGCCTATATAGAACAAGCTGCAGGTTTGGGCTATACACGCGTCTTTAGCTGCCTGCTTTCCGCAAAGGGGGACCGTGCGTCGTTGGTGGCGGAATTCTCGGCACTTACCCAGCTGTGCCATAAGCATCGGATGGAAGTGGTGCTGGATGTGGCTCCTGCCGTCTTTTCCCAGGTAGAGGCGCGTCCCGACGATCTTTCCTTCTTCTTTGAAGCCGGCGCAGACGGCATCCGTCTAGACGAGGGTTTCACCGGCTCTCAGGTGGCTGCAATGACTGCCAATCCCTATGGGCTGGCAGTGGAGCTCAACGCCTCGACGGCCGACGGCACCCTAGAGTCAGCGCTTGCCTCAGGTGCCGACAAGAACCGCCTCCTGGCCTGCCACAACTTTTTCCCTCAAAGCTATACCGGCTTGGATCTGGGCTTCTTTTGCCGGGAGAGCACCAAGATCCAGCAGGCAGGAGTGAGGCTTGCGGCTTTTGTGTCCAGCCAAGTGCCTGATGCGTTTGGCCCCTGGCCCGGATCTGACGGGTTGCCTACGCTGGAGATGCACCGTCATAGATCGGTGTCATTCCAGGCACGCCACCTTCGGGCGCTTGGCCTGGTGGACGACATTCTCATCTCCAATGACTTCGCCACGCAAGAAGAGCTGGAGGCCTTGTCTGATGCCTGCTCAGGAAGGGTGACGTTGGCAGCGGAGCTCGCTCCTTCAATCACTGGTCAGGAACGAGAGGTGCTTCAGTTCGACCATAGGGTGCGAGGAGACCTCTCAACCTATCTCTTCCGCAGCACTGCCTCGCGAGTGGCCTTTGCCCAGGAGGATTTCCCGGCACATGACACCTGCGATCTAGTGGCCGGCGACGTGGTGGTGATCAACGAGCGGGGAGGGCGCTATAAAGGGGAGCTTCAAATCGTGCGCCAGCCTGTCCCCAATGATGGCACGCGCAACAAGGTGGCACACATCCCTGCCAGAGAAGCACCCATTTTGGATTGTCTGGACTCGTGGACATCGTTCGCATTCATTGAGGAGGTCTAAAAAGATGGTCGATAGGGAATCGGGCATCAAAGTAGTCACCATCGGGGGCGGTTCTAGCTATACCCCTGAGTTGGTCGAGGGTTTCATCAAGCGTTACGACTCTATGCCGGTGTCTGAGTTGGTGCTGGTGGATGTGCCAGAAGGCCAGGAGAAGCTCGAGATTGTGGGCGCTTTGGCAAAACGCATGGTTGATCATGCAGGCGTGCCCATGAAAATCACCACCACCCTGGATCGCCGCCGTGCCCTCGACGGTGCAGACTATGTCACCACGCAGATTCGCGTGGGCAGGCTTCCGGCGCGTATTTTGGATGAGCGCATCCCGCTCTCCCATGGGCTTATGGGGCAAGAGACCAACGGTGCCGGCGGCATGTTCAAGGCCTTTCGCACCATCCCTGTGATCCTCGACTTTGTCCGCGATATCCAAGAGCTGTGCCCAGACGCGTGGATGGTCAACTTCTCCAATCCCTCAGGCATGATCGAGGAGGCTGTCCTTGCCTACAGCGGCTTCGATCGCGCCATTGGCCTGTGCAATGTGCCTGTGAACATGCATGCCGGCATCGCGGTCATCATGGGGGTGGCCGAAGACAGGCTGGAGCTAAGGCTTCAAGGAGTCAACCACTTTGTCTTTGCCACCGATGTCTTGGTAGACGGCATCTCCGTCATGGATGAGGCAGTGGAGCGCTACGCCACCATTGCCTCCGACGAGACGCTGGCTATGAACAACTTTGTGGCCAAGCCCTATTCGCCAGAGTTCATTCGCGGCATCCGTGCCATTCCCTGCCCCTACCACGATTACTACTTCCATACCGCCGAGCAATTGGCAGAAGAGCTGGATGAATACGCCACTGGCAACGTGAGGGGGGAGGTAGTGGGCCGGCTGGAGGAAACGCTCTTCGAGACCTATCGCGACGAGCGTCTGGACGTGAAGCCGCCCGAGCTGGCCCAGCGAGGCGGCGCCCGCTATAGCGATGCTGCCTGCAATCTTTTGGCGTCCATCCATAGCGACGCGGGCGACATCCAGTATGTGGATGTGAAAAACCGCGGCGCCATCTGCGACTTGCCCTATGACAGCGCCGTGGAAGCGGCCTGCCGCATCACTGCCGGGGGCGCCGAGCCACTCGCCACTGGCCGCCTCAACCCCCGGATAGCCGGATCCATCCACATGATCAAAGGCTTCGAGCGCATGGTGGTGGAAGCGGCGGTCACGGGAGATCGCGACCTCGCCATAGCTGCCCTAGCCCAAAACCCCCTTTGCCCCACAGAGTCGGTGGCGGCGGCCGTCATTGACGAGCTTCTGCGCGCCCACGCTGCCTATCTCCCCCAGTTTTGCTGCTAGCAGCGATTGTTCTTCTCGGTATCAAAGACCTGATGAGTTAGGTCGAACCCTAGAGGGCAGATACGCCCCTCACAGAAAGGATCCATCATGACCAACATCCTTTTAGTGTGCTCGGCAGGCATGTCCACCAGCATGCTTGTGCAGAAGATGGAGCAAGAAGCCAAGAAACGCGGCCTGGATACTCGCATCTGGGCGGTGGCTGACGCCAAGGCCGCTGAGAACGTGGGGGAGGCAGACGTGATGCTGCTGGGACCTCAGGTGCGCTTCATGCTCGACAAGATGCGGGCGTTGGCAGGCGACACGCCCGTGGACGTCATCGACATGCGCGTCTATGGCGCCATGAACGGCGCGGCTGCCCTCGATCAAGCCCTCGCGCTCATTGGACAGTAGGATTTCTTAGGAGGTAGACCTATGGCATCACCCATGAAGGGGTTCATGGACTGGATGGAAACCAAGTTCATGCCCGTGGCCACCCGCATTGGCAACCAGCGACATCTGGTGGCTATCCGCGACGGCTTCATCTCCATCATGCCCGTTACCATGGTGGGCTCCATCGCCGTGCTGCTCAACGTGTTCTTCCGCGACCTTCCCACCATGTGGTGGGGCGAGGGCAACGGCTTCACTGAGGCGTGCTCCCAGCTCATCGCCATAAACGGCCTGGTATGGAACGGGTCGCTGGCAATCCTCGGCCTCTGCTTCACCTTTGCGCTGGGCTATTGCTTGTCCAAATCCTACGAGGTCAATGCAGTGGCAGGCGGCGTCATCGCCCTGTCTGCGGTGGTGTGCACCATGAATCTGGCACCGGCATTCTCCTATGTGCTGCCCGAAGTGACTCCCGACGCCTTGCCCGCGCTCCAGGCCGCAGGCCTTGTAGTCACCGAGGCCGACGGCGCGGTGAGTTTGGCGGTGACCGGCGGTGGCATGATCTCCACTGAGCTTACCAGTGCCACCGGCCTTTTCACCTGCCTGATCTTTGGCATGATTTCCACCATGATCTATGTGAAGCTCACCCAGAAGAAGATCACCATCAAACTCCCCGATGGCGTGCCCCCTTCAGTCTCCAATGCATTCACCGCCATCATCCCAGGCTGTGTGGCCATCTACGCCTGCGCCATAATCACCCAGATCTGCGTCACCGCTACAGGCCAATACCCCAACGCCCTTATCAGCGAGCTCATCCAAAAGCCCCTGCTGGGCATGAGCCAGAGCTTCTTTGCCGTCATCCTCACCAACTTCTTGATGCAGTTCTTCTGGTTCTTCGGCATCCACGGCTCCAACGTCATGGCCCCTGTGACCGAGGGCATCTACACCCCTGCGCTGTTGGAGAACCTCCAGGTATGGAACGCCACCCACGACGTCTCCCAGATGCCCTATATCTGGACCCGCGGCTCCTTCGACGCCTACACCATGATGGGCGGCTCCGGCATCACCCTTGGCCTGCTCATCGCCATCTTCCTGTTCTCCCGTCGTGAAGACTCCCGCACCATCGCCAAGCTCTCTGCCCCCATGGGCGTATTCAACATCAACGAGCCGGTGGTCTTTGGCATGCCCGTCGTGCTCAATCCTCTCTACCTTATCCCCTGGCTGCTGGTGCCTGTAGTAGCCACCGTCGTGGCGCTGCTCTTTACGGCCTCCGGCCTCATTCCTCCGGTATTCATCCAGGTGCCATGGATCATGCCTGTGGGCCTCTACGCCTTCTTTGCTACCGGCGGCAATGTGTTGGCGGCCCTGGTGGCCCTGCTCAACCTAACAATCTCCTTCGCCATCTGGACTCCCTTCGTGATCCTGGCCAACCGTGAGATTGCCTCTGAAGTTGCTGCTGATAAGAAGTTCGACCAGTAATCGATAGATACGCACCTCATGAGGGGTGGGCCCTCGCGTCCGCCCCTGCGTTGTGAAGGAGTCTTCTATGGCTATGCGTTCCTGGCCTGCCTTTGTGGTAGTGGTGGGCCTGCTCTTCGTGATGGCCTCTCAAGCAGTGGCTACTGCAGGCACTGTGGATGCACCCTTGCTTGTGGGCGGCCTCGCTATTGCCGCTGCAGGTCTTGTGGCTATGATCCGCAATGCCCATAGGGCTCACGCTCATCCGGGGAGGAAGTCATGCGAGTAGAGAAGACCATGGCTGCCACGCCTCAGGCAGTCTTTGCGTGCATCGAGCGCTCCGTCTTGGCCGACATGGCTCAATCTGGCCATGCCTCCAAGGCGTCCGGTCTCAAGTCAGGCGACCGCTACACCAAAACCCTGCGCACCAAGCTCGGCGCGCCTCGCAGCGTAACCGTCTGCATACACGCCTTCGAGCCCCCCTCGCTCTATGAAGCCTCCTTCAAAAGCTCCGAGGGCACCAACATCGTGCGTTACGAGATTGCTCCTTGCCCCCAAGGGTCGCTCGTGGCTTACGAAGAACGTTTCCAAACCCCCTCGACGCTGGGCTCGCTCAATCAAAAGCTCATGCAAGGCCTACTGGCTCGAAGCTCCAAGAAGCGCATGCGTGCTCAACTGGATGCGCTCGAAGCTCAGCTCACATCGTCCCAGCGCTCCTAAGAGAGCTGCATCCCGTGCCCTCTGCCTCATCGCCTGGGTGCCAAGAAACCCTGCCGCAAAAGATTGGAAAGCTCTCCATGGAAGAAAACGAACAGCTGCATTTGTCCTGTTTCGAGATCATCTCTCAAGTGGGAATGGCCAGAAGTTGCTACATAGAGGCCATGGACTTGGCCTCTGCAGGAGATATCGAGCAGGCTCGAACAAAAGCTGCAGAAGGGGACGGGTTCTTCTCGGCAGGCCATACGGTTCATGCCCAACTGATCACCCGGGCAGCTCAAGGCGAGCCGGTGCCAGTAGACATCCTGTTAGTGCACGCAGAGGATCAGCTCATGAGCGCCGAGGACTTCAAGATTTTGACCGAGCGCTTCATCAACCTGGCACGACACGCCTGCGCCAAGCACTAGGCTTTTTCGCTCTCTCCCAACAGCCTTGGATCGAGGCCGGTAAAAGAGGGCTGCCAAGTGATGAGATCGGGGAAGGCGGTCACCTGTCCCGAAGCAGGGGTTCCGGCCTCGATCAGCTCAAGCAGATGCGAGGCTGCATAGGTGCCAATGGCCCCGGTGGGCGGGCAGATGGTGGTGATGCGAGGATAGAATAGGGATGCCAGGTCAAAGTAGTCATAGCTGGCGTAGTTGAAGTCCTCGCCAATGACCAGGCCGCGCTCGGCGACGGCTTGAAGGGCCCCTTGGCCCATGCCGTAGTTGCAACAAAACACCGTGTCCAAGCCATGGCCCTCTACCAGGTCCACCAGGCCGGCATAACCGCTCTCGCGAGAGTAATCTCCCAGGTAGACAGTGAGGCTATTCTCGGCAAGGCCTGCCTCTGCCACCGCTTCGCGTATGCCCTCCAAGCGCTCGCGGGACACATGCTCATGCTGGGGGCCTGCAATGACGCCCAGGCGCTCATGGCCTGCGCGAAGCATTTCGGTGGCTACGCGTTTGGCGCTGGTGCGGCTGTCGGCCAACACAGAGTCGACGCAAGGGGAGTCGTAGAGCGCAGAGACCGAGACCACCGGCACCCCTGAGCGCTCGAGGATTTTAGAGGGTGACCAGGAAGCATCGCCTTCAAAAAGCACCAGCCCATCTACCTGGCGATCCAAGAGCAACTCCAACTTTTGCTCGAAGACCTCAGGGTCGTTTCGAAAACCAGCCAGCAAGATGATGTAGTTGTCCAGCTCCATCTCGCGCTCGATGGCAGCGATGGCGCTAGTGGCGAAGTGGTTGAGCATGTTGTTGACCAGCAAGCCTACCGAGCGGCTCTTTCGACTCCTCAGGCTTCCGGCCAAAAGATTGCGGTGATAACCCAGCTCGGCTACGGCGGCATCGATGCGCTGGCGGTTGCTCTCTTTGATTTTCGCTCCGTTGAGGTAGCGCGACACTGTGCCTGTCGACACGCCTGCCAGGGCAGCAACCTGCTGAATGGTGGCCATGGGGTCTCTTCTCGGTAGAATCGGTTCAATTCCCCTGTTATTTTAGGCGAGCTTTTGGCCTTGAAGGTCAAGAAACCCGCTGGCACCGCCAATAGTGCCGACAAGACCGTGAATTCAATACATGATTGTTGATCTGGGCTTGAAAATCTGTGGGGAGTAACGATAATCTAGTGAGTGCATGAGCCGGATGCTCATGCATAGTATCTGTCGGCCCCCGAGCATGCAATTCAGACGTCGAGCTATGGGCGCATCCCACCCCGTGAGCTTTGCAATTCGATGACCATGACCATCGGGGCCCCGTGTTCTGAAAGGGGTCCACTCTTGAGTGAGATTCAAAACTCGTCCGTCTTTTCCTTCGATGATGTCTCTGATGAGGAAATGAACAGCCTCATCGACGGCACCATCACCGACTTCGACGAGGGCGACCTGGTCACTGGTACCGTCGTTAAGATCGAGCGCGATGAGGTGCTGCTCGACATCGGATTCAAGTCTGAGGGCGTCATCCCTGTGCGCGAGCTGTCCATCCGCAAGGATGCCAATCCTTCCGATATCGTGGTGATGGGCGAGACCATCGAGGCTTTGGTGCTCCAGAAGGAGGACAAGGACGGCCGTCTCATCCTCTCCAAGAAGCGCGCCGAGTACGAGCGTGCCTGGAACCGTGTTGAGGAAGACTTCAACAATGGCCAGAACGTCGAGGGTGAGGTCATCGAGGTCGTTAAGGGCGGCCTGATCCTGGACATCGGCCTGCGCGGCTTTTTGCCCGCATCCTTGGTCGACCTCCGTCGCGTCAAGGATCTCAATGCCTACCTGGGCACCCGCATCGAGGCCCGCGTCATCGAGATGGATCGCAACCGCAACAACGTGGTGCTCTCTCGCCGCGTAGTGCTCGAGGAGGCCCGCAAGGCCGAGCGCTCCGAGATCCTCTCCAAGCTGCAGCCTGGCATGCGCCTCAAGGGCACCGTCTCCTCCATCGTGGACTTTGGCGCCTTCGTGGACCTGGGCGGCATCGACGGCCTCATCCACATCTCCGAGCTCTCTTGGAACCACGTCAACCATCCCTCTGAGGTGGTCAAGGTGGGTCAGGAGGTCGAGGTGCTGGTGCTCGACGTCGATCTCAACCGCGAGCGCATCTCCCTGGGCCTCAAGCAGACCACCGAGGATCCTTGGCGCACCCTGGTCAAGAAGTACCCTGTGGGCGCTATCGTCGAGGGTCGCGTAACCAAGCTGGTTCCCTTTGGCGCCTTCGTGGATCTGGGCGACGGCATCGAGGGCCTGGTGCACATCTCCGAGATGGCGCGCCAGCACGTCGACGCTCCCGCACAGGTCACTTCTGTGGGCAATGAGGTGCAGGTCAAGGTTATGGAGATCGATCTGGACCGCCGCCGCATCTCCCTCTCCATGAAGGCTGCTGCAGAGACGCTGGGCTTCGACGTAGAGGTCACTCCTCTCGACACTCCTGAGGCCAAAGAGGCCGAGGTTGTAGAGGTCGAGGATGTTCCTGAAACCTCTGAGGACGCCGAGTAGCTCTTGTCGACATCTGCATAGCTAAGCGAGCTTTCAAAGGCTCCAGAGATCTGTATCTCTGGAGCCTTTTGCTGTAATGAATGCGAACTCATCTGCATCTATCAATGGGAATGACCGTAAATTTCAGCAATGCAACGCAGGTAGAAGGCAAAATAGCATTTTTTAGGCCAGAGATTTCTCAGGTACTTATAAGCTGTTAATCCTCTGTAACGCAGTGGAGTGAAAGGCCCCATATTCAGGTGGCTTCAAGCATAGTTTTTGCATCACCCGAAGGGGAGAGACAAGGAGAAACTCATGGCATTCACCAACCTTTCCCGTCGTTCCTTTGTTAAGGGCGCCGGGCTGCTATCCTGCGGTGCTGCTGCTTCTGCGGTTTTGGCTGGTTGCGGGGGAGCACCGGCTGCAGAGGCAGACGAGGTCAAAAAGGTCCTTCGCTGGGCCCAGTCCAACGCCAAGCAGGGCTTGGACATGCAAAAGAACACCAACTCCGGCATGAGCGCGGTGTCCGACCCTGTGGTCGAGGCCCTTCTGCGCTTCACCGAGGACAACGAGCTGGTGCCTTGCCTGCTTACCGAGATCCCTACCGTCGAGGATGACGGGGTGACCTATCACTGCACCCTTAAAGAGGGCATCAAGTGCCACGATGGCTCCACCCTCACTGCCAATGACGTGAAGTATTCCTTCACCCGTATGTTCCTGCCTCAGACTGCTGGCCTTTCCACTTATATGTATGACATGATCGTGGGTGCTCAGGAGGTCATGGACGGCACCACTACCGATCTCACCGGTGTGACGGTTGAGGATGACACCCACTTCACCATCACCCTGCAATATCCCATGGCTACTTTCGTGAAGAACCTTGGCATCAACTATGCCAATGTCTTCCCTCAGAAGGCCTGCGAGGAGGCTGGCGACAAGTGGGGTTATGAGCTCAACTATGTAGGTTCCGGCCCCTTCAAGCTGGTTGAGAACGACGATTCCACCCACATGGTCTTCGAGCGTTTCCCTGAGTATCACCTGGCCGACGAGATCCATCTGGACGGAATCGACGTCACCTTTGAGGATGACAACAACACCAAGCTCATGAAGTTCAAGAACGGTGACATCGACATGTGCGATCTCACCATCGACCTTCTGCCTACTTATCAGCAGGACCCCGATGTGAAGGATTGCATCAATTATTCCACCGGATTAGGCACTTGGTTTGTAAACCTCAACCTCAATACCCCTGCTCTCCAGGATGTGCGCGTGCGTCAGGCCATGAGCTTGGCCATCGATCGTCAGGCCATCATCGACAACATGCTCTCCGGTGCCGGCGTGCCTGCCTCTGGCTTCCTTAACCAAGGCGTGCCCGGCTTTGACTCCTCTGCCCAGGCGTTCCCCTATGACCCCGATAAGGCCAAGGCATTGCTGGCTGAGGCCGGTGCCTCCAATGTCAAGCTTTCCTGTGTCGTGCGCACTGGCCAGTACGAGTCCATCATGGTGGCTGTCCAGAACTATCTCAAAGAGGTAGGCATCGACATGGACGTTCAGACGGTGGACAACGGCGTGTGGGCCAGCGACTGGGTGGCCGGCGAGTATGAGGTCACTGCTCTGGCATGGTATCCCCTCTATGCCGATGCCGACAACCAGATGTACACCTACTTCCACAGCTCCAATGCTTCTGGCAAGGGCAGCTTCTACAACAATCCAGAGTTTGACGCGCTCATGGATGAGGCTCGTCGCTCTGCTGACGAGAAGCACCGCGCAGAGCTCTATCGCGAGGCTGACAACATCATGTCTCGTACCGATTACGCTTGCTTGCCGCTGTTCTACCCACAACTCATGTTTGTGACCAAGCCCAACGTAAAGAATGCTAAGCTTGGTAATCTGATCTATCACTTCCGTGATATCGATATGGATGTTGAGCAGTAAGGCCAAAGTGATAAGGGCTGAGGCCTGAGCTCCAACGTTGCAGGCCGGGCGTCGATCCCACAGGTTTCGGCGCCCGGCTTGTTTTCCATGGGGGAAGGAGAACCATGCGGGATTACTTGGTCAAGCGCCTGCTGCAGGCCATTGGCATTATCCTGTGCATCTCCGCCATTACCTTCTTTATGCTCAACATTGTGCCTGGCGACCCAGTGCGCATCATGATGGGCGATATGGCGGATGAGGCTACCATCGAGACTGTACGTCATAATATGGGTCTTGATCGTCCCGTAGTGGAGCAGTACTTCTCCTGGCTTGGAGGAATGCTCACCGGAGATTTTGGAAGCTCCTATACCCAGCGCAAACCTGTGGGCATGCTCATGGGCCAGGCTTTCCAAGTGACGGCAGCCTTGGCACTTGCTGCCTATGTGTTCGCCCTTGTGTTGGGCCTCATCATAGGCGTGGTGTCTGCCGCCAAACGCGGTACCTGGGTGGATAAAACCCTCATGAGCCTTTCCATCTTTGGCATCTCGGCGCCGGTGTTCTGGGTGGCCATCATTTTGCAGATCATCTTTGCCCTACATCTACACCTGTTCCCGCTTTCAGGCATCAAAACGCCTGTCTACTTTGTGCTACCCACCGTGGCATTGGGAGTGCGCTATGCGGCGTCCATCGCTCGCGTGACCCGCACCTCTATGCTGGAGGTGCTCTCCCAAGACTTCATGAGGACGGCGGAGGCCAAAGGTCTGGCCTACTGGGTCATCGTGATCCGCCATGCCATGCGCAACGCATTGATTCCCATCATTACCATTGCCGGCACCCAGCTCGGCGATATCTTCACTGGCTCCATCCTCATCGAGTCTATCTTCTCGATGCCGGGCATGGGCAAGATGATGCTGGATGCCATCAATGCTCGCGACCTTCCTCTCATTCAGGGCGGCGTGATGTACATCGCTCTTATCTGCGTGGTGGTCTATTTCGTAGTAGACGTGCTCTATGCCGTGGTCGATCCCCGTATTCGTCTGGGAGAGGAGGGAGCAAACTGATGAGCGTCAATGATCCAAAGAAGTTCGAAGAGGCCATAGATAAAGAAGTGCTAGAGGATAACGGTGTTGCCGTGCCCCCTAGCTCGTTCGATGGCTATAACTCTGAGACCAATCCCATCAATAGCGAAAGCTATCCTGAGATGCTTGATGACGCTAACCCCGATATCGATCGGGTGCCTGAGACCAAGCGTCAAAAAGCCGAGAAGCTTTCAGCAGAAATCTCGCGCCAAAACCTAGACGCCTCTCTCAAGGCAGAGGCCCAAGGCAAAAAGAAGAAAATCGCTCAAAACTACTGGGCTGTCTCCTGGAATATCTTCCGCAAGGACAAGCTGGGCATGGTATGTCTCGTGGTGGTATGCCTGCTGGTGCTCATTGCCCTCTGCGCCCCTCTTCTGGCACCCTATGATCCAGACACCCAAAACCTCCAAGCCATGTTGCAGCCGCCCTCGGCGGAGCACTGGTTTGGCACCGACAATTACGGGCGCGACCTGTTCTCCCGTGTGATCTACGGATGCCGCGTATCTCTTTCTGTAGGCGTGGTCTCTCAGCTTCTGGCATTGGCCATCGGCTTCTTCGCCGGTGTGGCCGCAGGTTACTTTGGCGGAAAAGTCGACTCGGTGATCTCCTTTATCATCCAAGTCTTTTCCAGCTTCCCCTTCCTGCTCTTCGCCATTATCGTCATGTTCGTTATGGGTCCGGGCCTTGCCAACCTCTATGTAGCATTGGGTCTTTTGGGCTGGACTTCTATGGCACGATTGGTGCGTGGCGACGTTAAGCGCCTCAAAGGGTCAGAGTATATCCAGGCGTGCATCATCTCTGGAGGAAAGCCTCTGCGCATCATCATGCGCCATCTGTTGCCTAACTGCGTTTCCACCATCATCGTGATGGCTACCCTGGGCATTCCCGGCGCCATTATGAGCGAAGCCTCCCTTTCCTTCTTAGGCCTGGGCGTGCAGCCTCCTATGTCGAGCTGGGGACAGATGATCAGCGCTTCTCAGCCCTATATTCAAAGCTCTACCTATTTCTCCGTCATTCCTGGCATTGCCATCATCATCACGGTAATGGCCTTCAATCTGTTGGGCGACGCCATGCGTGACGCCCTTGACCCCAAGCTGCGTTCCTAAGGAGGGAGGGTCTGTGGCAGAAAGCACTTTGCGAGGCGCGCAGGGCGAGAACCTCTTAGAGGTTGATGACCTCTGCGTCACTCTTTTCACCGATGCAGGCGAGCTTCCCTGCATCCAGAACCTCTCCTTTGTGATGCGCCGTGGAGAGACGTTGGCCGTGGTGGGGGAGTCTGGTTGCGGCAAATCTATGACCGCCCTCTCCATCATGAATCTTATCCCCAAGCCTCCTGCAAAGATCGTGGGTGGCGCCATACGCTTCGAGGGCACCGATTTAGTGCAGCTCAGCGAAGAGCAGATGCGCAGCTATCGCGGCAACGCCATCTCCATGATCTTCCAAGAGCCTATGACCTCGCTTAACCCCGTGATGCTCTGTGGCAAGCAGATCGCCGAGGGACTCCTGGTGCACAACAAGGAGATGTCCAAGCAAGAGGCTGATGAGCGCGCTCTTGAGATGATCAAATTCGTGGGCATTCCTGCTCCCGAGAAGGTCGCCCACAGCTATCCCTTTGAGCTTTCCGGCGGTATGCGCCAGCGCATCATGATCGCAATGGCGCTGGCTTGCAGCCCTGCCATGCTTATCTGCGACGAGCCCACCACCGCCTTGGACGTCACCATTCAGGCTCAGGTGCTCCAGCTCATCGACAAGATGCGCGAGGAGACAAACACTGCCGTCATGCTCATCACCCACGACATGGGTGTAGTCTCCGAGATGGCTGACTGGGTTCTGGTCATGTATGCAGGCCGTCAAGTGGAATACACCCGTTCCCCAGTGCTCTTCAAGCATCCGGCGCATCCCTATACCCAAGGCCTCATCGACTCCATCCCCTCTATGGAATCCTCTGGTGGCCAGCTCTATGCCATACCTGGCAATGTGCCTATGCTCTCAGACCTTCCTTCGGGATGTCTTTTCCATCCTCGCTGCCCCTTTGCCAAAGGCATCTGCACCAAGCAGTGCCCCCGCTTCACTCCGGTTGAGGGCGACGAGAACCACCAGGTAGCTTGTTGGATGTACACCGATGCCTGGAAGGAGGCGTAAACAGCCATGGCTTCCTTTGACGAGAAAGACATAGTTTTAAAAGTGCGCGGCTTGACCAAGCACTATCCCATCAAGAAGGGCGTCTTTGGCACTTCTGAGTCTGTGGTCCACGCATTGGAAAACGTTTCCTTCGACGTTCATCGCGGCGAGACCTTCGCCATTGTGGGCGAATCCGGCTGCGGCAAATCCACTTGCGGCAAGTGCGTCTTACGTCTCACCGAGCCCACCTCTGGCTCTGTGATGCTGGATGGCCAGGAGTTCACCCAGCTCAAAGGCAATGAGCTCACAGAAGCTCGCAAAAAGCTCAAGCTCATCTTCCAGGACCCCTATAGCTCTTTGAATCCTCGCATGACGGTGGCAGACATCATTGCCGAGCCCATCGACATCGCCAAGACCTACAAGACCAAAGAGGAGCGCAACCGCCGCGTGGACGAGATCATGGAGGCGGTGGGTCTCGACCTTTCCTATCGCTCCCGCTATCCCCACGAGTTTTCTGGCGGCCAGCGCCAGCGCATCGGCATTGCCCGTGCCATTGTCCTAGAGCCCGAGATTGTCATCTGCGACGAGCCCGTCTCGGCCTTGGACGTCTCCGTCCAAGCCAAAGTTATCAACTTGCTTGAGGAGCTCCAAGACCGCCTGGGCTTGGCTTACATCTTCATCTCCCATGATCTCTCGGTGGTAAAGCACATCTCCGACAACGTCATGGTCATGTACCTGGGCCATATGATGGAAAAGGCCTCCAAAGACCAGCTTTTTGCAAAACCGCTCCATCCCTATACTCAGGCGCTCCTGGACGTGGTTCCCAAAATCGGACCTGGTCGCATCCAGGATAAACGCATCCTTCAGGGCGACGTGCCAAGCCCTGCCAATCCTCCTAAGGGCTGCTGCTTCCATACCCGCTGCCCTCAGTGCATGAAGGTATGCCTCACCCAAGAGCCCCAAGAGCTCGAAGCCGAGCCCGGCCATATCGTCGCCTGCCACCTCTTCGACAAGGACCTTGCCGCCGACCAAAAGGAGCCCGTGGCCATCAACTCTGCAGAGGCCGCCCAGCTCTAAGACATAGTCCCTCGAGCTTTTTCAGAAGCGCTCATGAGGCTTGCCGAGAAACCCTTCCATAAAAACAGGGGCCTTTCCCTCAAAGGAAAGGCCCCTGTAGCTGTATCTGGGTAGTGGAGCTGGACTTCTAGGCCAGCTGATTGGTGAACTTGAAGTCGTAGACGCGGTAGATGCCAGAGAAGTCCTCATCTTTGAGATAAGGGGTCTGCGGCCAGTCCACAGGGATGGTGCCAAAGTCGACGTTTACCAACTGGTTGTCTGCCTGCAGCGTAAGATCGGTGCGCTTGGCGGCGTCCATGGTGGCCTCGGCCTCATCCACCAGCGAATCAAAGGTGGGAGAATCGTAGAAAGAGCTTCGCTGGGAGGCCTTGGATGAGTAGAAGAACGAGCGCATGTGCTCGGCGCCAATCCAGCAGAGGGTGGTCCAAGTGATGAGTGTGCAGGGGAGGGCGCCGGCAGCGCGCTGGTCAACCCACATGCCGTCATCCATGATGGAGATGTTGGCAGCGACCCCGATGTTTCGCCAGTACTCCTGCAGGGCAGTGGCTACCGCTTCGTCGCGAGAGCGTACAGGGAAGTCAAAGGCCAGGCCTGACACACCGGCATCAGCCAGCAGCGCTTTGGCCTTATCGGGATCGAAGGCAAGGGTCTCAAGCGAGTCGTCATGGCCCTCCTCGCCAGGCGCGCAAAACTGCGAGCAGGCAGTGGATGCGCCTTGGAGCACGGTGTTTACCAATTCGTCGCGATTGATGGCCAAGGAGAGGGCCTGGCGCACGCGGGGATCCTTAAACATGTCCTCATGAAGGTTGAGGTTCACAAAGCGGGTGCTAGCCGGGGTGTAGGCTACGATGGAGCCAGCGACCTCCTCGTCGTCCACGTACTGGTCGTAGAGGGAGGGAGCGAGGTTGCACAGGTCGATCTGTCCGGCTTTGTAGTTCATCACCAAAGTGTTAGGATCGTCTACATAGCTCACTTCGATGCCGTCGATCTTGGCCGGGCCGTCGTGGTAGTCGGCGAAGGTCTCCAAGGTAAGGCCGGTAGGGCTCTCGGCAGTGAGCTTGAAGGGGCCAGTGCCCACAAAATTGGTGCCGGTTCCCCAGGAGTCGCCAGCGGCTTTGCAGGCGGCCTCAGGGTAGATAAGGGCGTAAAACTCGGTGAGCATGGGCAGGAAGATGGCCTGAACGCTCTCCAGCACAATGGTGAAGTGGGTGTCGTCTTGGACAGTGAGGCCCGCAAGCTCCTCTGTCTTGCCCTCCATGACGTCTTTGGCTCCCACAATGGTGTCATAGACGTTGGTGGAGGGGTTTTTGGTAGAAGGCAAGAACATGCGGGTGAAGGTGAACTTCACGTCATTGGCGGTGAGGTTGGAGCCATCATGGACCGGAAGCCTGTCTTTGAGCTCAAAGGTATAGGTGAGGCCGTCCGCAGAGATTTCCGGCATCTTGGTGAGCAACACCGGCTCCATCTCGAGCTTCTCGTTGAAGCGAATGAGGGGCTCGCAGATGGACTCTGCCACGCCGATCTCATTGGAAGTGTTGGTTTGCAAGTCCAGCGACACCTTGGGATTGGCGCAGCCATAGCGAAGCACCTTGCCTTCGCCTGCGGGGCCGGAGCACCCGGCCATATAGAGACTGGCTGCCGCGGCCAACGAGAGACCTGCGCCGCCCTTGATAAAGCCGCGACGAGTAGTAGTTAGGGACATAAGGCTCCTTTCAAAGCCACAGGGGGCCGTTGGTCAGAGGCGCGATCTGGTCGACGGCCCTTTCGCATCCTTGGCAATCGATAGAGATCCCTATAAACCTACCTCATTGGCGACTTTTTATTCTTTCAAGGAGACCTGGATAACTAGTCAATGATGCAACTCATAAGAAACGCTCATTTCATCGAGGTGACAAAGTGGGGGAGTCAGAGACCGTTCAGCTCAAGGCGACCATAATGATTTTTGGAGCAATGGCTTTCTTCGAAAGGGGCGCGCCTTCATGGCTGAGGACATAACAGAGCGTTTTATGCGGTATTGCGCTATCCCGTCGCAATCGAATCCCGCTTCCTCAGACAAGGTGCCCTCTACTCCTGCCCAGCACATCATGGCACGGGTGCTTGAGGAGGATCTTTTGGCCCTAGGGGCGCTTGATGTGTGCCGGGACGAGCATGCCTACGTCATCGCCCATTGGCCCTCTAGCCCCGGCCTTGAGCAAGCCCCCTGCTTAGGCCTGATCGCCCATCTGGACACCGCCTGGCAGGCCAAAGGCGACCCGGTCCATCCTCAATTGCGCCTCTATGAGGGAAAGCCGTTGGTGCTCTGTGAGCAGGGAGATAAAAAAGTCCAGCTCACATCTGAGTTCAACCCGGAGTTGGAGGCGTTTGTCGGCCAGGAGATCGTCACCAGCGACGGCACCTCCCTTCTAGGAGGCGACGACAAAGCAGGCGTCGCAGAGATCTTTGGGTATCTGGAGAGGCTCAAGGAGCATCCAGACATTCCGCATCCGCCGTTGGCGGTGGCGTTCGTTCCCGATGAGGAGATAGGCCATGGCGCGGCCCTGCTTGACTTGGAGTCTTTTGGGGCTGCCTATGGATATACCTTGGACGCTGGCCCGTTGGGGGAATGCGCCTATGAGACCTTCAATGCAGCCACTGCCACGGTGACTGCGACCGGGTGCTCGGTGCATCCGGGAACGGCCAAGGGCCGCCTGGTGAACGCCCTGGAGGTGCTCGTGGCGTTTCATAGGCTTTTGCCTGCATCTGAGCGCCCGGAGTATACCGAGGGGCGCGAGGGCTTCTTCTTGCTGGTCTCTTGCCAGGGGAATGTCGAGCACGCCCAGGCGACCTATGGGGTGCGCGACCATGACCCGGCCAAGTTTGAGAAGAGAAAGCATCAGATGGAGGCAGCTGCCGCCTATATCGACGAGCTCTTAGGAGAAGGCACGCTCAAGCTCGCCTTCGAGGATGTCTACCGCAATATGGGAGAAGAGATCGAGCAGACCCCTGAGCTTGTAGACGTGATGCTTCAAGCCTATGAGGACTGCGGGGTGACGCCTCATGTCATCGCCATGCGCGGCGGTACCGATGGCTCGCAGCTCACCTTCAGGGGCCTTCCTTGCCCCAATATATCCAGCGGTTATTACAATGCCCACGGCCCGCTGGAGTTTGTGCCGGTGCACGATCTTCGCGCCATGGTAGACGTGCTGGAGGCTCTGGGCAGGCGTTTTGCACAACAGGCTTTGTAAAAAGGCTTTGGGTTAGACGAAGACCCGGCTAGTGAGAGATGGGGGATCCGCTGTGAATTTTGAAGCCGACAAAGACTATCTGCTTGAGACTATGGCTAAGCTCATCGCTTGCGACTCGCCGGTGGGCTACTACAAGCTCATGCAGCCGGTGATGGAGGAGCTGGTGGAAGCCATGGGATATCATGGCTTCCATGACCGCAAGCATACCTTCTATGTGCGCGTAGCAGGCAAGGACCGCTCCCGCACCGTATGTTTGGGGGCGCATCTGGATACCATCGGCATGGCGATCTCTGGCATCGAGGACGATGGCACCCTGCGTGTGCGACAGCTCGGTGGGCTCAATTACGCAGCTCTAGAGGGTGTGAGCTGCCGCGTCTACACGCGCTTCGACACCATGGTGGAAGGCGTCATCGAGCTTGACCACCATTCGGTCCATGCCTGGGCAGACGCCAAGAAGCGCCAGCGCGATGACGAAACCATCCGTGTCCACCTGTTGGAAGACGTCACCAATGCCGATGAGGCGCGTGCCCTAGACATCACCCCCGGCGCCGTGGTGGCCTTCGATCCCCATCTGGAGATTCACGACAACGGCTTCATCCTAAGCCGCTTCATAGACGACAAAGCCTGTGTCGCAGTGCTCTTAGGGGTTCTCAAATGGCTTGCCGAGAAACCCGTCGCTCCTGCCTGCGACATCCTCTTCGCGTTCCCCTATTACGAGGAGGTGGGCTTTGGGGGCACCTACCTGCCTGATGACGTCGAGAGCTACATATCCCTGGACATCGCCCTTATGGGCCCGGACTATCCGGGCACCGAGCATGACGTGGCGGTTATCGCAGACGACTATCATGGTCCCTATGACTGGGATCTCACCAACGCGCTCATCCACGCAGGCGTGACGGCCTTGGGCGAGCGTCCTGAGGTCCAGGCATGCCTTAGGTATTCCACCGATGCCATGGGATCTACCATTGCCTCCAACAATGTGGCTGCGGCGGCCATGGGTCCCTTGACGCGCAACAGCCACGGCCGCGAGATCACCCATATCGATGCCATGGAGAAGCTCCAGAAGGTCACCGAGGCCTTCATCATGTCCTGCTAGCCCCTAAGAGCCTTCCAGGCTCACCTGGATGATGCGGCCTGGAAGGCAGGGGTTTCTCGGCAGGAACGACGAGCAAGTGCAAAGGACGAGCTAGAGGCTTAAAAGCCAAAGGCTCGTCTTTTTATGGGGGAGCAGGGAGGGCTGCTAGTCTTTCTGGCGAGTTGGGCATGAACCCTTGAGAGCAACAGATGATGCAAGGAGGGTTCATGGCGAACGGTTCGTGGCAAGACAGGCTTACTCAGTGGATGGCGGGGCGCAACGGCACAGACGATATTGCGCGGCTTTGCTCCAACGCGGCGCTGATTCTCATCGTGATCTACGTGATTTGGCCGCATTGGTGGATCTCGTTGATTGCCCTCGTGCTTATTGGCTACGCCTGGTACCGTATTGCCTCTAAAGATGTGGCGGCTCGGGCGCGGGAAAACGAGGCCTTCATGAGCAAGCTGGGGCCTTTGCGCCCCTGGGTGTCGGCTCCGGTGGCTACCTTCAAGGACCGCAGGGCCTTTGCCTATCTCACCTGCCCTTCCTGCGGCCAGAAAGCCCGCGTGCCTCGCGGCAAAGGTAAGGTGCGGGTGCGTTGCCGTCGCTGCCATACCACTTTCGAAGGCAAGGCTTAGATGAAAGTTCTATTCTTAATAGGAGGAACGGCTTCTGGAAAATCGCTGGCAGGCGCCACATTGGCTGCTTTGGGGGCAGAGCGCATCGACTTGGACCAGGTCTCTCGCGCGGTGCTCTCCAGAGAGCCCAATTGTGTGGCAGAGCTGGTAGAGGCTTTTGGCCCGCAGATTTTGGATGATCCAGCCTCCTGGAGAGGAGAGGGCTCACAAGACTTAGTGCCCTCCATCAACCGGGCGGCACTGGCTCGCTGTGCCTTTGGCAGCTCAGAGGACACCCAGCGCCTGGAATCCATCGAGATGCCCTATATCAAGGCCCATTTGGCCGATCTTTTGACGCCAGTGAGCTGCTCGGTCCCAGGACCTGACGTCATGGTGGTGGAGGTGCCGCTGCCAGACAGGCTTCGGGACCTCATGCCGCTGGCCGACGCCATCGTCTATGTGCGCACGCCCCTTGAACGCCGCCGCCAGCTGGCTCAGGCTCGCGGCATGGATCCCAAGGACTTCGATGAGCGAATTGCCCATCAACCCACAGACGAGTGGTGCGTCTCTGCGGCCACAGACATCATCGAAAACGACGGCACTGCCTCTCAGCTGGAATCTCGAGTCACCCAGTGGTACGAGCACTGGCTTCAGGGGGATGTGCTCACAGCAAAGCTTACAAAGCCTCAAGAATCATCCGGCGACGCCCGCCTTAAGGAGGCATCCAGCGGGGGAGAGGTTACAATTTCTTGCGTAAGAAAAGACGCGGCAAAGGAGGAATCTCAGGGATGAGCGACCAGCCACACACCACCCACCCTTGGACTCCTCAAGGAGAAAACCCCTATCTCTCAAAAGAGGTGGACGGCTGGGAAGACCTTCCTCGCCGAGAAGCGCCGCCATCTCACCCGCAAGAGAACGATGACACCACTCGAATGATGTCAGAGCAGCCTACTGTTCTTGCCGATGCCGATGCCACCCAGCTGGTACGCGCGCCGGAAGCCTTGGATGCCACTTCTATGATCAACGCGGGGAGCCCTCCCGCTCCAACCGATGCCACGGTAGTGGATGCTTCCCTCATGGGCTATGGGGCTGCATCTCATGGCCGCCCTCACGTAGATCCGTCAACGCCCATCTCTCATCAGGCGTCCCCAGCGGTGGATGTTGCTCGAGCAGAGGTGGCGCGCAATGCTCTGGACAACCGCGACGCCTTTGGCCAACAGGCATCCCAAACCAGCGTGCACGGCCCTTTTGGCAGGCCGCCTAAGAGTGCCAGCGCCTATGAGGGCTATGGGATCGCGAGGGGAAGCGTTTTTCGGCAACGAGAGCCTTCGGCTGCCAAGAGACTCCGCTTTTGGCGCTGGTTCCGCACTCTGCCCATCCTCTGTCTTGTGGTGATGGCGGTGGCATCTGCGGCGCTCAGCCATCTCTCGGGAGCCAATCTTCGCCACTGGCTCTACCCGGTGCACTATGCCCAGCAAATCACGGCCCAGGCCGAGCGCTATGGCATCGATCCTACGCTGGTGGCCTCGGTGATCAAGGCGGAGTCCAATTGGGTGCCCAATGCCGAGAGCTCGGTCGGGGCTCAGGGGCTCATGCAGGTGATGCCTGAGACTGCACGCGATCTGGCACGTAGAGGCTATGTGGATGGTTCCCGCTACGATCCCACAGACCTCATGGATCCCGAGACCAATATCGCCTACGGCACCGCCTACCTGGCATCGCTCATGAAGGCCACTGGCTCTGAGGAACGCGCCATTGCCTCTTACAATGCGGGTCCCAACGCCGTCTCGGATTGGGAAGGGGAGGGCGACAGCTTCTCGGATGCCATCCAGTATCCAGAGACGCGCATCTATCTGGAAAAGGTGCAGTCTGCCTTGGACCATTACAGGGAGCTCTATCCTCAAGGGCTTCAAGATGACGGCAGCCAACCTTAAAAGCCCTGCTACGCGAGGGTAATCAAGACGTTACAGATATAGGAAGCCAGTTTTTAAGGAGCGATCCTGTGGCACAAGAGACCTCTGCCCAAGGCGCAGCCTCATCGTTTGATCCCGCTCATAAGGTAGGCGCCCAGCTGCGCCGCTTTGGGCGAGAGCAGGACGATTCCCAATTCAAAGTAGTGATGCCCTATGAGCCTGCCGGCGACCAACCGCAGGCCATCGCCAAGCTTAAAGCGGGCCTTGACGAGGGCCTGCGCTATCAAACCTTGATGGGCGTAACGGGTTCTGGCAAGACCTATACCATGGCAAAGACCATCGAAGCGGTGAACCGGCCGGCACTCATCTTGGAGCCTAACAAGACGCTGGCCGCCCAGGTGGCCGCAGAGATGCGGGAGATGTTCCCCGACAATGCAGTGGTCTACTTTGTGTCTTACTACGACTATTACCAGCCTGAGGCCTATGTTCCCCAGAGCGACACCTATATCGAGAAAGATGCCTCCATCAACGAGGAGGTGGAGAAGCTTCGCCATCAGGCCACTGCCAACCTGCTGTCTCGCCGGGATACCATTGTGGTGGCCTCGGTGAGCTGCATCTACGGCATCGGCTCCCCAGAAGATTACGCAGGCCTGGCCCCCAACGTCACCAAAGACGAGCCATTGGAGCGCGACGATTTTATTCGCGAGCTGCTCAACGTGCAGTACGACCGCAATGACTTGGATCTGGCCCGCGGCATGTTTCGCGTGCGCGGAGACACGGTGGATGTCTTTCCGCCCTATGCCGAGCATCCCTTGCGCATCGAGTTCTTTGGCGACGAAGTGGAGCTCATCGCAGAGATCGACGAGCTTACCGGCGAGATCATCCGCGAGCTCGATGCCGTGCCCATTTGGCCTGCCTCCCACTATGTCACCGAGCGCCCCAAGATCAACAATGCCTTGAAGACCATCTCCGATGAGCTGGAAGCCCGTGTGGCAGAACTCAAGAGCGCCGACAAGCTGCTGGAGGCCCAGCGCTTGGCTCAGCGCACCGACTACGATCTTGAGATGCTAGAGACCATGGGCTTTTGCAATGGCATCGAGAACTACTCGCGCCATCTGGACGGCCGCGCTCCGGGACAGCCTCCCTACACTCTCATCGATTACTTCCCCAAAGACATGGTGTGCATCATCGACGAGAGCCATGTGACGGTCCCTCAAATCCGCGGCATGCACGAAGGCGACCGCTCTCGCAAGGTCACCTTGGTGGAACATGGATTCCGCCTGCCATCTGCCCTGGACAACCGCCCCTTGCGCTTTGACGAGTTCGAGGAGCGCATCGGCCAGTTCGTCTACGTGTCTGCCACTCCGGGCGACTATGAGGAATCTGTCTCCCAACAGGACGTAGAGATGATCATTAGGCCCACCGGGCTTTTGGACCCAAAGGTGGACGTGCGCCCCATCCGTGGGCAGATCGATGACCTGACCTCTGAGATCCGCGATCGAGTGGCCCGCAAAGAGCGCGTGCTGGTGACCACGCTTACCAAGCGCATGGCAGAAGACCTCACTGACCACCTGCTTGACCAGGGCATCCGCGTGAACTACATGCACTCGGACACCGCCACTCTGGACCGCGTGGAGATCGTGCGCAACCTGCGTCAAGGCAAGATCGACGTGCTGGTAGGCATCAACCTTTTGCGCGAGGGCTTGGATATCCCCGAGGTGTCCCTGGTGGCCATTCTCGATGCCGATAAGGAAGGCTTCCTGCGCAACCGCCGCTCCCTTATCCAAACTATGGGCAGGGCTGCACGCAACGCCGATGGCCAGGTGATCATGTATGCCGACACCATTACCGACTCCATGCGGGAGGCCATCACAGAGACCGAGCGCCGTCGCCGGATCCAGAAGGCCTATAACCAGGAGCATGGCATTGTGCCCCAGACGGTGCGAAAGACTATCAATGACATCTCAGGCTTTATCGAAGAGGCTACAGAGAACTTGGACAAACGCAGCCGCCATCATGGCTACGACGGCGACGAGCTGGGCCATGGGGAGTTTTACACCCCAGCAAGCGCTCCTCATAACCAAGGCCCCACTACTGCACAGCAGGTTGCCCAAGAGCTCTCCGAGCTACCTCGGGCAGAAGCCGACGCGGTGCTTGCCTCGCTGGAAGAGGAGATGAAAGCGGCCAGCGAAGCCTACGACTTTGAGCGCGCTGCAGCCTTGAGAGATCAGATCGTCGAGATCCGAGGAGCTCTGGACGGCACTGACGAAGAGGCGGTCATCGCCCGTCTGCGCTCTGGAGCCCGCAAAGGGTCGTCCCACGCCTCTCGCAAGCGCTTGGGAGGCCACAGAAATCCCAAATAGCGGCGGTGCGGGTTTCTCGGCAAGGCAAGAAGGGGTGCCACACCAGTGCGAGCTCTCTATAACCCGGCCGCCACGACGGCCAACGCCGAGGTTAAGGGAGTGGAAGCCTGCTATCATAGGTTGGTTTCTCATTGGCTTGTGGGCTTTGCGTCCATAGCAGGATGGAGGGCTCATGACAGTAAGGATTGTGGTTGCCTGCGGCTCGGGCGCTGCTACTTCCCAAACAGTGGCGAGCAAGGTGCGTTACCTGTTGACAGAGTGCGGCTATAGCCCAGAAGACGTGCAGGTAGAGGCAGTGCCCATCACAGAGCTTCGAAGCGCCCTGCGCGGAGCCGACGCCTATATCTCTGTAGTGAGCACTGAGACCCCCTCGCGCACCATGCCGGTGTTCAATGGCGTGGCGTTTCTGACAGGCATTGGGCAGGCAGAGGAGTTCTCCCAGCTGCGTGCTTTTGTGGAGCGTCGTCTGAATAATCGCTGGTAAAAAGGGCTAATCCTCTTTTAGGATGGCAACCGCGCAGTTGACGCCGTCCACTGCTGCGCTCATGATGCCGCCGGCATAGCCCGCACCCTCTCCAATGGGGTAGAGGCCGCGGATCCCAAGGCTTTGGAAGTCTTGACCTCGGCAGAGGCGTATAGGCGATGAGGAGCGTGATTCCACACCGGTGAGCACCGCCTCCGGGTTGTTAAAGCAGCGAAGCTTTCTGCCCATAATCGGCAGGGCCTCTCTGAGGGTGTCGGCGATGTAGCCAGGCAGAAGACCGTCGATGGATCCCCAAGTGACTCCTCGAGGATATGTGGGCTCGACAGCGCCTGGGCCAGAGGAGGGGCGCTTCTCTAAGAAATCGCCCACCAGTTGCGCGGGGGCCTTAAACGCCCCGCCTCCAGCCTCGTAGGCCGCTTGCTCGCAGCGGCGCTGCAGGGCGACTCCTGCCAGTGGATCCTGAGGATCCAAGTCTTTGGGATAGACATTGACCAGAAGGCCCGCGTTCGCATTGGCGCCATCTCTGGCAGCCAGGCTCATGCCATTGGTGACCACGCCAAAGGCCTCGCTGGCAGCGGCTACCACATAGCCGCCAGGGCACATGCAAAAGCTGTAGGCACGCCGTCCGGTGGAGGTTTTGGCCACCAGCTTGTAGCTGGCAGGCCCCAGAAGCGGACTTTGGGCTTCTTCCCCGTACTGGCAAAGGTCCACTTCGCGCTGGAGGTGCTCGATGCGCACGCCCATAGAGAAGGTCTTGGGCTCCAGGGGCACCTGAAGCGCTTGGGCCATTTCAAAGACATCCCTGGCTGAGTGCCCGCAAGCCATGATCACTCGGCTGGCTTTGATCTCTTCTGGGCGAGGCAGAAGCTCGACACCCTGAGCTTTGGGAGCCTGCGACTGCATTACTCGCGCACCCGCAATCCGACGATGGTCGCCAGACCCTTCCAAGACCAATTCCTCCAGCTTGCAGCGGTAACGAACCTGCCCACCCCAGGCTTCGATCTGCTTTATAAGGGTGGAAACCACCTGCGGCAGCACGTCGGACCCTATGTGAGGCATGGCGTCAACCAAGATCTCAGGGTTTGCGCCTGCCTTAACGAGCGTTTCCATAATGAGGTCGTGATGGGCCCCATGAGTACGGGTGGTGAGCTTGCCGTCAGAGAAGGTGCCAGCCCCACCCAACCCAAACTGGATGTTCGAGCGCGTGTCCAGCTGACCGGTCTCATTGAAACAGTCGATGGCTTCGCGGCGGCGCACCACGTCGTCGCCCTGTTCGATAAGGATGGGGGCCAAGCCCTGACGAGCCAGCGCCCACGCGCAAAAAAGCCCCGCACAACCTGCGCCCACGACCAGGGGGCGATCATCTGGGGCAGCCCCTGTATAGGAGGGGAGCTCTTCTGGGCTGTCCAAGGCGACCTGCACCTGAGGAGCCTTCCTTTGACGGGACAGCTTGCGCAACAATGCCTGCTCTCCGGATTCTGCTGCCCGCAACGCAAAGCGCACCGTGTAGACAAACTTCACCGAATGGCCCTTGCGCGCATCGATGGAGCGCCGACAGATTTCGATGCCTGCCATCGCATCAGGCGCCAGATGAAGCCTGCGCCGCACTGCTTCCTGCACCACACGGGCCTCCTGGCTTGCCTCAGGAATCGAGCTCACGGGCACGATGACATTGGCAATCTCTAACATGAACGCTCCTTTTATGTCTGCAAAGCCATGAGTCTGTGACCTCTGTGCAGCCCTTTGCTTCCTAGCCGAAAAACCCGCACCTCGCTACCTGTCTGCGCTTAGTCCTTCTGTGCCAATGCGTGGCCGCAGACGAGTCCAGAGAGCCAGGCAAAGCCCAGATTGTACCCTCCACAGGCACCGTCGATGTCCAACGCCTCGCCAAGCACATAGAGGCCTGGATAGGCGCTTACCTCAAGAGTTGGGAGGGCGAGTGCATGTAAGCTCAAGCCTCCTCGACTCACTTGGGCAGATTGGGTAAAGGCCTTGCCGCTCACGCAAAAGGGGGCAGATTTCACCGCTTCCACCGCGGAGAACAGCGTCGTAGCGCCATCGTCGATTCCCTGCGGAAGCAGCGCGTGGGCGATGGCGGGATCCAAGGCGCCGTCCAGATGGCGGGGGCTGTAGGAGCCATCGCGCATAAGCAGGGCAGCCACCTGCTCATGGGTGCATTCTGGCAAAAGGTCGAGCACCACCGAGTCACCGGGAGCCACCTGGCGAGAAAGGTTGTAAGCCACAATGCCCGAAAGCACCCCTTTTTGAGAGGACTCCGAGGACCTAAAAAGGACCTCCCCACACTCGTCAAAAAGCGGTTCTGAACTAGGGCTATAGGCTCTCACGCGAGCCTTGGCCCTATGGCCGTCCAACTGTTGGCACAGCTCTGTCTCAATCTCTACAGGACAGAGCACAGGCTCACAGGGTACCAAAGGAAGATCGAGACCCTCAATGGCGCCCAAGGTATCGCCTCCGGTAGCCAGTACGACCCGGCGAGCATGGAGGCTGCGCTGAGCCCACCCCTCCGGAGCCGACGGGTCTTCCCGGAACCGCTCCTGGTAGCGCACGCAAAAACCCTGCTCGCAAGGCTCGACGGCCACCACTGGCCGCAGGGTGGCAACCTCGGCTGAGGAAGCCTCTAGCTGCGTTAACAGCAGATCTCGTACCGAGGCGGCTACCAGGCTGCGGGGATAGAGCCGCCCCTCATGGCAGGTAGCCAATAGCCCCAGCCTGCCAAAGTATTCCTGCACCACCCGACCAGGCGTGGCCTTGGGCCACAGCCTCGCTGCTGCCGAGAAAAACTCTTCCATCCAGGAAGGGTGGTTGTAGGCAGAGGGCTCCAAGGGCTCATGACAAAAGTTGCAACGGCCATTGCCTGTGGCCAGAATAGGCGCGCCTAAGGTGGGCTTGGCCTCCATGAGAAGGACGCTTTTCTCGGCAGCCAAAGAAGATGCTTCAAGGGCGCAGAGAAGCCCTGAGGCGCCCGCTCCTACGATAAGCACGTCACAGGAGCTGGGCACCGCTTGGGAAGCGGCGAGTTTTCGCGCCTGAGCCTGGGCAAACTTGCGCTGCTTTTTTGCAGAGCCTTTGGCCATTTAGATCTCCTCGGGGGTGGCGTCGTAGGAATCCGTGGGATCTGCGGGAGTGTGCGGCATGCCTAGGGCATCGGCTCGGGCGTTCATAGCCTCGATAGAAGGCACCTGAGCCGGATAGGTGCCGAGATCGATCACGCGTTGGACCGTGGCAGCCAGATATCCTTCAGGCAGGGCTTCTGCAAGCTGGCCAGCGTCGCACGCGGCAGCCAGCGCCGGCTCGATAGGCAAGCGATCGAGGGCGGGCACACCGGCCAGCTCTGCGTCGCGCTCCAGGTGGGAAGGACCAAAGACGTCGATGCGGGTGCCGTCGGTGGGACAGACCACGTAGGAGAGGTTCTCGGTGATGCCCAACACGCCAACGCCCATCTTGGCGGCCATCTTGACTGCCTTGCCCACGATCATGGAAACCAGGTCTTGAGGGCTGGTCACAATGACTACGCCATCGATAGGAAGCGATTGATAGACCGTGAGCGCCACATCGCCAGTTCCCGGAGGCATGTCGACGATGAGGTAGTCGATGGGACCCCAGGAGGTGTCGCTCCAAAACTGCTTGAGCGCCCCTGCAAGAACCGGCCCGCGCCACAGGACGGGGTCGTCTTTGCGAGCCAAAAGCAGGTTGGCACTCATGACCTTGACGCCCTCAGTTCCAGGCACAGTTGCGATGGAGGGCAAAAAAAGGTTTCCCAAAGACAGCAGGCGCTCATCATCGAGCCCCATCATGTGGGGCACGGAGGGGCCGGTGATATCGGCGTCCAAGATACCTACTTTGTAGCCGGCCCGCGCAAGGCCAATGGCCAAAGAGCAGCTTACCAGCGATTTTCCTACGCCGCCCTTGCCAGAGACCACGCCTATGACATGACCTACCTCGGAGAGATCGTTTGAATCGAATACCTGGGGCGCTTTAGGAGCGTCCTGGGAACCGGCATCC
The DNA here is from genome assembly GCF_012584445.1 of Olsenella sp. KGMB02461. GTDB lineage: Bacteria > Actinomycetota > Coriobacteriia > Coriobacteriales > Atopobiaceae > Leptogranulimonas. The sequence continues at coordinate 329,420 of NZ_JABAHI010000008.1, read as the reverse complement.
CGGGTGTTGCAAGCCATGGGACTCCTTTCGTATTCGCAATCCGACGCCCATCGAAGCTTTGGACTGCGAAAAGTAAAAAGAACAGTTTTATGGGTCCCATTCTACCCCTCGAAAAAGGCCCCAAGCAGGTTGGGCAACCTGCTTGGGGCCTTAGGGAGGCGAGGGGCCTGAGGGGACAAAGATTAGAACAGCGCCCCGCCATCCACTGAGAGCACTGCGCCGGTGACATAGCTGGCCTTGTCGCTTGCCAAGTACACGAAAGCATCGGCTACTTCTTGAGGCTCGCCGGGGCGCCCCATAGCGATGCCCATGGAGATGCGCTGAACGACCGCCTCGGGCAACGCCGCCACCATATCGGTGGAGGTGACGCCGGGAGCCACAGCATTAACGCGTACGCCTTGAGGGGCAAGCTCGCGTGCCAGCGACTTGGTGAGGCCGTTGACTGCAAATTTGGAAGTAGGATAGCCCACGCCGGACTTTTGGCCATAGATGGAGACCATGGAACTGGTGTTAAGGATGACGCCTGTCCCCTTGGGAACCATGACGCGAGCGGCAGCCTGGCAGCCATTGAATACTGCAGTCACATTGAGATCCATAGCTTTTTGGAACTCTTCGGGCGTGTAGTCGAGAAGTGGGGTGGACTGGGAGATGCCTGCATTGTTCACCATGATGTCCAGGGTGCCCCAGGCTTCTACCACGGCGTCCACCATGGCAGACACCGCTTCGTTGCTGGTGAGGTCCGGCCAATAGCCCAGGACGGGAGCATCGGGGTTCTCGGCTTTAATAGCGTCCAAAGCCTTGGCGACCGTCTCTTCGCGAGAGCCGCAAAAGGCTACTTTCGCTCCTTCTGCCAGGAAGGATTTCACAATGGAGAGGCCGATTCCTCGGGTGCCTCCAGTAACGATGGCCACTTTTCCTTCGAGCAACATAGCAATCACTCCTTTTTTGTGCCTAAACTGGGTCGCTGGTGCATAAGGATAGTGAACCCTTCCAAACCTGTAAACAAAGTAAAAAGATGGGGGAAATACAGGGATCTGAAAGGTGTGAGAATTAGGACATAAATGAAACCAATTGCCCAAATACCCAGGTAATTGGCAAAATGCGCAACTTTAGTTGTTTGACAGGTGCCACTCAAGTGCCTACTATATCTTTAAGACGGCATTCAGGTAATGTAGTGTAACTTGAATTTAGGGGGTGCGTCATGGGTTTTCTCGAACCACAACGGGCGCAACTCGATTCCTGCCCACGCTCTATGGACCGCAGGCAATTCCTCTCAGTATGCACTAAATTGGGCGCTGCATTAGTGGGCGCCGCTGCAATGGCTCCTATTTCAGGCTGCATGTCTCCTGTGGAAGCGCTCACACCTTCTCAGGCCTCCTTGCGTGTGGGCGTTGACTGCTTTAACCCTGCCTACGAGATGCTGGTGGACAAGGAGGTCCAGGGGGCAGTCCCTCTAGAAAACAGCAAGCATTACGCCGCCGGTTTTGATGTGGCGGTAGTCACCTATCTGGCCCATAGACTTGGATGCCGGGCGTGCATCTTGGATGTTGACCATGCTGATCTGGCTGAATACCTCAAGCGTGGCTATATCGACGTTGCGGTATCTGCTGTCTACAATGATTCCAACGACACCAGCTTGTCTTTCAGCGATGCCTATGCGCCAGTAGAGCTGGCCGTGGTGACGCGTGTTGACTCACCTTATGCTCAGGCATCTCAGGTAGAACAGCTTAGCGGCGCTCTCATGGCTGCTCGTGCAAATACGGATCTTGATGCAGCCATTGGAGCTATTCCTGGTGCAGTGCATTTGATGCCTTATTCGAATCGCACCAACGCATGCGTGAAAGTGCGGGATAAAGAGATCGATGCAACGGTGGTAGATCGCCGTGGCTTTGAAAGTGCTGCCGAGCTGTTTCCAGAGCTTACTTTAGTGCCTCTGCCCGAGGGAGCACTGGACAAGGTGAGCGCACAATGGGTGCGCATGGCAGTGCGCCGAGACGACGCAGCCCTTTTGGACGGCATCAACAGCGGACTTGCCTCAATAAGCGAAAGCGATGCGCAAGCAATGTGGAAAGACGCTAAAGAAGCTGCCGACGCGACTATGTTGGAATCAGAGTAGTACAATTGTTCGGGCATAACGGTCGAGGATTTATTTTCTGGTAGATTGCAGGGTCCTATGCGAAGCGATCCTGTTGCTTCTGGAAAATTCCTATCTTCGAATCCGTTCCCTATCGAACTTAAAGCCATGACGCGGTTTTAGGTCGCCCGTACTTTTGAGGAGGCAGCTTCTTGGCATCCGAAGCTATCGTTATCCGTGGTGCACGTGAGCACAACCTTCAAAATATAGATATCTCTATTCCGCGCAACCAATTTGCCGTGATCACAGGACTGTCTGGTTCAGGCAAAAGCTCTTTGGCCTTCGACACGATCTATGCGGAGGGTCAGCGGCGCTATGTGGAGAGTCTCTCTAGCTATGCAAGGCAGTTCTTAGGGCAAATGGACAAGCCTGACGTTGATTCCATCGAAGGCTTGTCTCCAGCAGTGTCCATCGACCAGAAAACCACTTCCAAAAACCCACGCTCCACGGTTGGCACGGTTACAGAAATCTATGATTATCTGCGCTTGCTTTTTGCTCGCATCGGTATTCCTCACTGCCCTGAATGCGGGCGAGTGATCGAGCGTCAAACCACAGACCAAGTGGTGGACAAGATTCTTGAGGCAGCTGATGGCCGCCGCGCCTTTGTGCTTGCCCCTGTGGTCATGGGCCGCAAAGGTGAATACACCAAGCTATTTGCCGACCTCAAGCGCGAAGGCTTCTCACGTGTGCGCGTAGATGGCCAGGTCTATGAGCTTGAAGAGGAGATTCGTCTCGATAAAAAGTACAAGCACGATATCGACGTGGTAGTCGATCGCGTAGTGGTGCGCGAGAGTGCGCGTAGCCGAGTGGCTGAGGCGGTAGAGCAGGCCACCAAACTTGCAGCCGGCAAAGTAGCTGTCTATGTCTTGCCTGATCGCCAGGATCCAGAGACCATGCCTGAGCAATTGCTCAATTACTCGCTGGCATTGGCTTGCCCCATCCATGGCCACTCCATGGATGATCTGCAGCCACGTGACTTCTCGTTTAACGCTCCCTATGGCGCTTGCCCCGACTGCGACGGTTTGGGCATGCGTCGTGTGGTAGACGCAGAGGCACTTATCGAGGACCCCGCCAAATCTGTAGCCGATGGTGTGTTTGGCTCCTTCTTCAGCCGTTCCAACTACTATCCGCAGATCTTCAATGCGGTGGTCACCCATTTTGGCGAAGATCCTGCCACTCCTTGGAAGGACTTGCCTGCCAAGGTCAAGCGTGCCTTGCTGGAGGGCTTGGGCACTCGAAAGATTCGCGTGGATTACCGCACCAAAGACGGTCGTGACACTCACTGGACCACCACCTTCTCTGGCATACGCTCCATTCTCTTCGAACGCTACCACGAGACGAGCAATGACAACGTCAAGGCGCGTTTAGAGAAGTACATCCGTGAAGAGCCCTGCTCTACTTGCGGTGGCGCGCGCCTTAAGCCAGAGATGCTTGCGGTCACAGTGGGGGATAAATCCATCTGGGATGTATGCCAGATGAGCTGCAGAAATTCCTTGGAGTTCTTCCAAAACCTCAAACTCACCGAGCGCCAATCATTTATTGGCGAGCGCATTGTCCGCGAGATCGCCGAGCGCCTGCGCTTCTTGGTGGATGTGGGTCTCGACTATCTCACGCTTTCCCGTGCCAGCGCCACCCTTTCTGGCGGCGAGGCTCAGCGTATTCGCCTAGCCACTCAAATTGGCGCAGGCCTTATGGGCGTGCTCTATATTCTGGACGAGCCTTCCATTGGCCTTCATCAAAGGGATAATGATCGTCTTATCGGCACCCTTGAGCGCCTGAGAGATCTTGGCAATACCGTTATCGTGGTGGAGCACGACGAGGATACTATTCGTGCTGCAGACTACGTGGTGGATATGGGCCCGGGTGCAGGCGAGCTGGGCGGCCATGTGGTATGTGCCGGCACGCCTCAAGAGATCATGGCCTGCCCCGAGTCCCTCACAGGAGCTTATCTCTCAGGGCGAAAGATCATTCCGCTGCCCCAGAAGCGTCGCTGTCCCCATAAGGGCCAGCTGGTGCTCAAGGGGGCCACTCATCACAATCTCAAAGACATAGACTGCACCATTGACCTAGGAACCCTCACGGTGGTCACCGGCGTCTCTGGATCGGGCAAGTCTTCGCTGGTCACCGATACTCTGGCGCCTGCCCTCACCAACGCGGTGCATCGCTCGCAGCGCCCCGTGGGCCCCTACAAATCCCTCACCGGCATCGATCAGATCGATAAGGTCATCGATATCGACCAGGCGCCCATTGGACGCACTCCGCGCTCGAATCCTGCCACCTATATTGGGCTTTGGGACGATCTTCGCGCCCTTTTTGCCTCGACTCCCGAGAGCCGGCTTAGGGGCTACTCCCCAGGACGATTCTCCTTCAATGTGCCAGGTGGCCGTTGCGAAGCCTGCAAGGGCGATGGGCAAATCAAGATTGAGATGAATTTCTTGCCCGACGTCTACGTTCCTTGCGAGGTGTGCCACGGCAAGCGCTATAACCGCGAAACCTTGCAGATCACCTATCATGACAAGACCATCAGCGATGTCCTGGATATGTCTGTCACAGAGGCCTTAGCGTTTTTTGGCGCCATCCCTGCCATCAAGAATAAGCTCCAAACCCTCTATGACGTGGGCTTGGGCTATATTCGCCTAGGCCAGCCAGCCACCACTCTCTCTGGCGGCGAGGCCCAGCGAGTCAAACTGGCCAAAGAGCTTCACAGACGCCAAACCGGCAAGACCTTTTATATCCTCGACGAGCCCACCACGGGCCTTTCCTTCGATGATGTGCGACAGCTTCTGGATGTGCTTCAGCGATTGGTGGATGCAGGCAATACCGTTTTGGTGATCGAGCATAATCTGGATGTCATCAAAGTGGCGGATCACATTATCGACTTAGGCCCAGATGGAGGCGACGGCGGCGGCCAGATCATCGCTCAAGGCATCCCAGAAGAGGTGGCGGCGAACCCAGCTTCTGTGACAGGAAAGTTCTTGGCTCCTGTTCTTGAGCGTACCGCTGCTTTTGAAGAGGTGGCTCGGTAGGAGGGTATAGGCTCTAGGCATATGCCTAGAGCCTTGCCATTCAAACAAGAGGACTAACCCTATGTCTAAGCGATCTCAAAAGATTGATAAAACGAACGCCTGCCGAGAGCTGGATAGGGCCAAGATAGCCTACGAGCTCAAATGCTACGACGATGCTCAGATGGCCAATAGAGATTACGGCCTCTCGGTCGCTGAAGCCTTAGGAGAAGACCCAGACTCTGCCTTTAAGACCATTACCTGCAAAAGCTCCAATGGCGATGTGGTGGTGTGCTGTGTCCCTTGCTCCTGTTCTGTAGACCTCAAAAAGGCAGCTATAGCGGCAAAAGAAAAGCGCTTGGAGTTACTGCCACTTGCAGACTTGGAGGAGGTCACGGGCTATGTTCGTGGAGGGTGCTCTCCTATAGGGATGAAGAGGCCTTTCCCGACTATCATTGATGAGACCGCTCTCCTCTATGACACCATCGAAGTCTCTGCTGGCCGTCGAGGGCTCCAATTGATTCTCGAACCTCAGCAGCTCATAGGCTTTTTAGGTGCCATAGTGGCAGACATCACCTAGCCTCTCGCCTGGCATATATGCCAGCCAATTTCTATAACGGAGTAAGATCCATGGCCTTCTGGCATCGACTGTCCGCGCACTCAAAAAACTCTGAGGTCAAAGAATCCCCAGAAGAGAAACTTCAAGATACCGCCCAATGGAAGGTGGAAGACCTCGAGTTTTCAGAGGCATCCTCTCGTCTCTCCGATGCCCAAGTTCCTCTTGAGTCTTCACGACCTCTCGATGCGCCCGTGGACAGCGAGGGTAGGTCCTTCTCGGTTACCCAGAAGGACCATCGCCCCCAACAGGCGGCGTCGATGGCGCCTCAGGGCATTTCTCCAGAGACGGGCGGGGGAGACCCCGGCTCCACCATGGCCTTTTTGGCGGCATTCGAGAAATCCCGCACCTCCCAAAAAACCGCGGCCACTCCTAGCGCCGATGTCCTGCGTGTTCAACAGAGTCAGCAGATCGATGAAGCGGTGCCCGATCCCTTCGACCCGGGGGTAGCGCTTCCCTACACGCCTTCGGCGCCGGCGCCGTCTCCCTATATCCCAAAAATTCCTGAGCCTGCAAGCGACCAGCTTCGGGAGCGCCGCTTCGTCTCACCCAGCTCTACGGGTGTGTTCATGGCAGCCTTTGACAGCTCGCGTTCATGGAAGCCCAAAAAGCCCGGAGCCCAGCATTTCTTTGACGAGACAGCAGAGTTTCAAGAAGATCCCACCGATCGCCCAGCCCATGCTTCGAGACAGTGGGACGAGCTCCTCGCTCAAGAGGCTGCCGAGAAGCCCGAGCCATCTCAGCCTGTGATCGGGGCGCACTGGAAAGAGCCAGCGCGCGAGCAATGGGCAGAGTCTGATGGGGAGGCACTGTCGCTCTCTTTGGAGGGAAGCGAAGTGGTGCCAACATCAGAGACTCCCTCTTCCATGAATAGTGCGAGCGGCGTAGCTGCACGAAACTTGGATGAACATGTTGAGATAGATCAATCTGTAGGACGCAGCGCTGCCATGATGTCGGTACTTGTTATTGTGAGCCGCCTCACAGGCTTCCTGCGCACCTGGGCTCAGGCCTATGCGTTGGGACTCACTGCAGTAGCCTCCACCTATACCGTTGCGAACAATCTTCCCAATCAGCTCTACGAATTGGTGATGGGCGGAATGCTCATCACGGCGTTTTTGCCAGTCTATCTCTCTGTTAAACGCAAGCTGGGCCGTGAGGGCGCCAACCGCTACGTTTCCAACCTCACGAGCCTGGTATGCATCCTTATGGGTGCGATCACGGTGATAGGCTGGGTTTTTGCCTATCAAGTGGTGCTCACTCAATCCATGGGGGCAGCTGAGGGCTTCGATCATGGCGAAGCCACCATGTTCTTTAGGTTCTTCGCTATTGAGATCGTCCTCTATGCCCTTTCATCTATTATCTCGGGCATCCTAAATGCTGAGCGTCATTATTTCTGGTCTACTGCTGCGCCTATCTTTAATAATTTCATATGCATGGCATCGTTCTTTGGCTATGCGTGGCTGCTGCCTGCAAACCCATCGGCGGCGGTGATGGTGCTTGCGGTGGGCAATCCCTTAGGCGTCTTCATTCAAGTGGCCATGCAGGTGCCAAGCCTGCATGAGCTAGGCGTGCGGATTCGACCCTATGTGGACCTTCATGACCCGGCAATCAAAGAGACGCTTTCTATCGGCGTGCCTTCCATCGTGGTGACCATAGTGAGCTTTGTGACGGTATCAGTGCAGTCTAGCTGCGCGTTGCAGGTGACCGCTGAGGGCTCGGCGGTCATGTATTATGCCAGGCTTTGGTACACGCTGCCCTACGCCATTCTGGCCATCCCCATCACCACTGCTATGTTCACAGAGCTCTCTGAGGCTTTTTCCTCCAACGATATGGAGGGGTTCAAGGCCGGCATCACTGCAGGCACCAATCGCATCCTGTTCTTTTTAGTGCCCTTCATGCTCTACCTCATCGTTTTCTCTCCAGAGCTCATGGTTATCCTAGGGGCGGGCAAGTTCAGCCAAGAAGGACTCCATCTCATGGGCTCTTACCTGGTGAGCCTATCGCTGTCTCTGCCGCTCTATGGTGTATGCACCTACCTGCAAAAAGTATGTTCTAGCTACCGCAAGCTCACCATCTTCGCTTGGGCCTCTATTGTGGCAGGTGTGCTTCAAGTGCTTATCTGCATGATCTTCACGCCCATCTTTGGCATCGATGTGGTGGCGCTCTCTTCGCTGGCGTTCTATATCGCTGTCGACCTCGTGGCCTTTATCCAGTTGCGTGCTGGCTTGGGGCAGCTGGGGCTTCGCTCTGTGGTCAAAGCCAGCTTGCACAGCCTTGTGGCTGGGGCTGCGGGGGCACTTGTAGGCTTTGGCATCGTCTGGGCCTTAGGGGCTATAGGCTTTGGCCCCACAGGCTTCATGCGGTCTGTAGCGCTCTGTATCGCAGGAGGCATCCCGGCTCTATTGGTGACCTATGGCATGGCCTTGGTGCTAAAGTGGCCGGAAGCCCAGTTCCTGCGTGCTCTCACGGCGCGCATCGGGCACTAGGGCCTCTCGATGCCGAGCGGCATCTATATGAATAGATACGAGACTTCCAGGAATCCCGTTCCGTGAACAAAATGTTTCAGGTGCTTTTAAATCTCGATTCTTACTTTTCCATTGAGGACTCTTTCTTTACCATTTGCCCCACATATCAATACGCTCACCGATGCATAGAGGTTTTTCAAAGGAAGGGTGAGCGCGGAAAGAGGGGGAATCATGAGCTTTAGCAACATCTCTCGCCGCGGCTTTGTACAGGCAATGGGCGTCGCTGGCGCAGCCGGCGCTGTGGCCCTTACCGGTTGCGGCAACTCCGCCGGCGGCTCTGACAACGGCGGCAGCTCTTCCGAGGGTGGCGACGGCAAGTTCAAGCTGGGCGGCATCGGCCCCATCACCGGCCCTGCTGCCATCTATGGCAACGCCTGCAAGAACGCAGCTCAGATCGCTGTGGACGAGATCAACGCTTCGGACTCCACATTCAAATTTGACTATCGCTTCGAGGACGACGAGAACAACGCTGAGAAGTCCGTCAACGCCTTCAACACCCTGAAGGACTGGGGCATGCAGATGCTCATGGGCACCACCACCACGGCTCCCTGCATCGCTGTCTCCAAGGAGGCTTCTGCCGACAACATCTTCGAGCTCACTCCTTCGGCCTCCTCCACCGACGTCATCGGTGGCCAGCCCGATGCCGACGGCAATGTGGCTGAGCAGCGCAAGCCCAACGTCTTCCAGATGTGCTTCACCGACCCCAACCAGGGCGTTGCCTCCGCTAAGTACATCTCCGAGCAAAAGCTTGGCACCAAGGTAGGCATCATCTACGACAGCTCCGACGCCTACTCCACCGGCATCGACCAAAAATTCCTGTCTGAGGCTAAGAATGTCAGCCTTGAAGTCGTTGCCAACGAGGCCTTCACCGCCGATAGCGCCACCGACTTCTCTGCCCAGCTCAACAGCTGCAAGTCCGCCGAAGCAGACATCCTGTTCCTCCCCATCTACTACACTCCCGCTTCCATCATCCTGAAGCAGGCCAAGGACATGGGCTATGCCCCTAAGTTCTTCGGCGTAGACGGCATGGACGGCATCCTCTCCCTCGAGGGATTCGATACCTCTCTGGCCGAGGGCGTCATGCTTCTGACCCCCTTCAACGCCGATGCCTCTGACGAAAAGACCCAGGCATTCGTCAAGGCCTACAAGGAGAAGTTCAACGAGACCCCCAACCAATTTGCCGCCGACGCCTATGACTGCGTCTATGTGCTCCAGGCTGCCCTGGAGAAGGCCGAGTGCACCCCTGACATGAGCGCTTCCGATATCTGCGACAAGCTCGTAGAGGTCTTCACCTCCTCCGACTTCGTCTTCGACGGCCTCACCGGCGAGTCCATCGCTTGGTCTGACACGGGCGAGGCCACCAAGGAGCCCAAGGGCATGGTCATCCAGAACGGCGCCTACGTGGGCATGGAGTAACTCTTACTTTGTAAGGCCTACGTAACATAGTGCCCCCTCTGTGGCGGAGGTCACCTATATTCAGGTGACCTCCGTTCTTTAGAGGACGGTTTCTTGGGGCTTTAAATGGCGTTCTTTTAAGATGCATTTAAGTTTTCCTAGCCGAGAAACCCTTTCGCCTCAACCGGCGAGCTTTCCTCTTTAGAACGGCATCTCACTATCCATAGTTCGGCATGAAGGGAGGATGCATGGAGTTTTTGACCAACCTCATCAACGGCATAAGCTTAGGCAGCGTGTACGCCATTATCGCTTTGGGCTACACCATGGTCTACGGCATAGCGAAGATGCTTAACTTTGCCCACGGCGACGTCATCATGGTTGGTGGCTACATCGCGTTCATGACCCTGTTCTACCTGGGGATGAACCCCCTTATTTGCGTCCTCATCGCCATTTGCGGCTGCACCCTTTTGGGCATCGTTATCGAGCGCGTCGCCTACAAGCCGCTGCGCCAATCCCCAAGCCTTACGGTGCTCATCACCGCCATTGGCGTCTCCTACCTGCTGCAAAACCTGGCACTGCTCATCTGGGGCTCCAATCCCAAGGTGTTTCCTTCCATTGCCGCAGGCCTGCCGAGCCTTCAGCTCTTCGACGGGCAGCTCAACATCTCTGCTGAGACCCTCATCACCATTGGCGCCAGCGTCATCATCATGGTCGTGCTGGGCCTGTTCACCACCAAAACCAAGATGGGCAAGGCCATGCGCGCCTGCTCTGAGGATCCCGGCGCCGCTCGCCTCATGGGCATCAACGTGGATACCACCATCTCCACCACCTTTGCCATTGGCTCTGGCCTTGCAGCGGTGGCAGGAGTGCTTCTCTGCAGCTCTTATCCCACCCTTATGCCCACCACCGGCGCCATGCCTGGCATCAAGGCCTTCACCGCCGCCGTCTTTGGCGGTATCGGCTCGATTCCGGGCGCCGTGCTAGGCGGCGTGCTTCTCGGCATCATCGAGATCTTCGCCAAAGCTTATATCGGCACGCAATTGGCCGATGCGGTGGTATTCGCTGTGCTCATCATCGTGCTGCTCATCAAGCCTTCGGGGCTTTTGGGCAAGTACGTGCCCGAGAAGGTGTAGGAGGTGGCTATGCAAGCAACGACTGCGACAAAAAGCGCTCCCTCCTTCAAGGATCGTTTGTTGGAGGCTCTCAAGGGGACCTTTGGCACTTATTTTTTGGTAGTGGTGGCCTTCCTCATCGTGCAAGGCTTCATTGCCACCGGCTCCATGTCTAGCGCCCTTCAAGGCCAGCTGGTGCCTATCTGCGTCTATGTGTGCGCGGCGGTGTCCCTTAACCTAGTAGTGGGCATTTCGGGCGAGCTCTCTTTGGGACATGCCGGCTTTATGTCGGTGGGCGCCTTTACCGGCTGCATCATGGCCTCGATGCTCGCGCCGATCATTCCCAACGATTTTTTGAGGCTCTTGATCTCCATTCTTACCGGCGGCTGCTTTGGCGCCGTGGCAGGGTTTGTCGTAGGCGTGCCTGTCATGAGGCTCTCCGGCGACTACCTGGCCATCGTCACCTTGGCCTTTGGTGAGATCATCAAGAACATCTTGAACAACCTCTATGTGGGTTCCGACGCTTCTGGCCTCCACGTGTCCATGAGCTCTGTACAGGACCTGGGCATGACCAACGGCACCGTCATCATCAACGGCCCCCAGGGCGCAGTGGGCATCTCCAAGCTTTCCACCTTCGTGATGGGCTTCCTGCTTATCATGTTCACCCTTTTTGTGGTCTCCAACCTGGTGCGCAGCCGTTCTGGCCGCGCCATCATGGCCGTGCGCGACAACCGCATCGCGGCAGAGTCGGTGGGCATCAATGTCACCAAATACCGCCTCATGGCCTTTGTGGTCTCCGCAGCTTTGGCGGGCATGGCAGGCACCCTCTATGCCATGAACTTCTCCAGCGTGGTTGCCAGTCGCTTTGACTACAACACCTCCATACTCATCCTGGTCTACGTGGTGCTGGGCGGCATCGGCAACATTCGCGGATCCATCATCTCGGCCACCATCCTCACCATCCTGCCGGAGTTCTTGCGCTTCATGGCCGACTACCGCATGCTTATCTACGCCGTCGTGCTCATCTGCGTCATGGTGCTCCCCAATGTCCCTGTAGTCCAGCGCTTCATGGAAGCCTTCAAGGCCAAAGTGCCTTGGCTAATCGACAAGGACGCCTTAGAAGAGCCCGATCTGGCAGAGGAAGGGGGCAATCGTGGCTAAGAACTCTCAAGACAACAAGAAGCTCTCCTTCCGGGCTGCCCAAGGGTCCTATAAGGCACAGGCTGCCAGGTCCCGTGGAGACAAAGTGGAGTCTACTGCTCCAGCACCTGCCACGGCAAAGCAGCATACCCGCATGGTGCCCCTGCCATCAGACGGCATCGTGCCCGAGCGCGACGTCTTTTCCACTCCCGTGCTTGAATGCCGCCACTTAGGCATAGACTTTGGCGGCCTCCATGCCGTAGAAGACTTCAACCTCATTGTGGGAAAGACCGAGATCGCTGGGCTCATTGGACCCAACGGAGCTGGCAAGACCACGGTGTTCAACCTGCTTACCAAGGTCTACCAGCCCACTCGAGGCACCATTCTTTTGGACGGCCAAGACACCGCAGGGATGGGTGTCGCCAAGGTAAACCAGATGGGCATCGCCCGCACCTTCCAAAACATCCGTCTCTTCTCGAGCCTCACAGTGGAAGAGAACGTCACTATCGGCCTGCATAACTCAGTGAAATGCGGCATGTGGAGCGGGATCTTCCGCCTGCCTCGCTATTGGCTCTCCGAGAAGGAGTTCCACGATCGCTCCTTGGAGCTTCTGGACGTCTTTGGCATGGCAGATCTCGCTCATGTCCAGGCAGGAAACCTGCCTTATGGCGCCCAGCGCCGCCTGGAGATCGTGCGCGCCCTCGCCACCGGCCCCAAGCTTTTGCTGTTGGACGAGCCTGCAGCCGGCATGAACCCCAGCGAGACCGCTGAGCTCATGGAGAACATCCGCAAGATCCGCGACGAGTTCAAGATCGCCGTGCTCTTGATCGAGCATGACATGAACCTCGTCATGGGCATCTGCGAAGGCATCGCAGTGCTCAATTTTGGCCGTATCATCGCCAAGGGGACGCCTCAAGAGATCCAGGGTAACCCCCAGGTTATCGAGGCTTACCTAGGCACGTCTGCAAAGGAGGCATAAGGCTATGGCACTTTTGGAAGCCGATAAAGTCAACGTCTTCTACGGCAACATCCATGCCATCAAAGATGTTTCCTTTGAGGTAAACGAAGGCGAGATCGTCACTCTCATCGGCGCCAACGGCGCTGGCAAGACCACCACGCTCAACACGGTCTCGGGCCTGCTTAAGCCCCGCAGCGGTGCCATTACCTTCAATGGCGAGGATCTGGCGCATGTGCCTGCTCACCATACGGTAGCCAAAGGCATGGCCCTCTGCCCTGAAGGCCGCCGCGTCTTCCTCAACATGAGCGTGCGCGAGAACTTGGAGATGGGCGCGTTTGTGCGCAAAGACAATCAAGTGGGGGAGACCCTCGAGATGGTCTACGAGCGCTTCCCTCGCTTGAAGGAGCGCGAAGGCCAGTCTGCCGGCACCCTTTCCGGCGGCGAGCAGCAGATGCTTGCCATGGGTCGCGCTCTTATGAGTCGTCCTAAGCTCCTCATGCTCGACGAGCCCTCCATGGGCCTCGCCCCAATTCTGGTGGATGAGATCTTCGACATCATCCGCAGCCTTCACCAGTCCGGCACCACCATCCTGCTGGTAGAGCAAAACGCCGCCAAGGCGCTCTCCATCGCCGATCGCGCCTATGTCCTCGAGACGGGCCGCGTCACCATGAGCGGCAACGCAGACGAGCTAGCCCAGGATGACCGCGTGCGCAAGGCCTACCTGGGCGGCTGAGCTCTAAGATTCTGTTTCTTGTGGTGCCTGGCTTTGCACCTGGCGCATCTCTTGCCAAGAAACGCGGCCTCAATTCTTGCACCCTGCGCCTAGCTGGCAGATTCTCTGCGGGCTAGGCGCTTTGGTAAACAATAGGTCACAGGCTGCAACCCATGACTTTACTGTGATAAAGTGCTTGCAGACACTTTACTATAGTAAAGCATCGACTCTATCCACGAGTTTTGGATGTTTGGCTTAAAGGAGCCTCTATGATTCACAGCACCCCCCGAGGGTTCCGCGACATACTTCCTCAGGAGGCATTGACTCGCGAAAAGATCGCTGGCCGCGTACGCGAGGTCTTCTCGGCTGCCGGATATCTGCCTGTTGAGACGCCGCTTTTGGAGTCTCGGGAAGTGTTGGAGCGAGCGGGGCGCATCAAAGGCGTGCCCTTTCAGTTGATCGACGACGATGACCGCCTGCTCATGCTCAGGCCGGACCTCACACTTCCCATTGCACGCATGGTGGCGAGCCGCTTGAGCGATCCTGCGGGATTTCCACTGCGCCTGCGCTATCAGGCGCCGGTGGTGCGAGAGCAGCAGTCGCTGCGAGGGGAGGCCCGCCAATTCACCCAGCTAGGCATCGAGCTGGTAGGTGCTCCAGATGGCGAGGCCGAGCGAGAGGTGCTCCAGCTTCTAGCCCAGGCACTGGATGCTGCAGGAATTAAAGGTTGGACCATCGTATGCGGCTCGGTGCAGCCGTTGCGCGCAGCCCTGGATGCTTCGGGCTTATCGGGAGAGCAAATCCAAGAGGTGCTCTCCTTGGTTCATGAGAGCGACCTGGTGGGCCTGGATGCCTATTTGGATGCCTGCGGGCTTTGTGGACCAGCCGCTCAGGCCATTCGCGAAATCCCAAGGCTCTCCGGTGGTTCAGAAGTCATAGGCGCTATCGACGCCCTGTTGGCAAAAGCCCAGGTAGAACCCGACCAAAGGGGCACCCAGGAGCTTTCCTGGCTGGTGGGTAGCCTGGATGCCAGTGGATCGCCCTGGAAACCTTCCTTCGATTTCTCAATCATCAACTCGTTTGATTATTACACCGGGTTGATCTTCAAGGCCTATGCGCCTGGCTGCTCGGCTTCGGTGGCTTCTGGCGGTCGCTATGACGCCGTTCTCTCCAATCTGGACGCCAGGGCTGCCGCCTGTGGGTTCGCGCTCTCGCTAGAGCGGGTGCAGGCTTCCTTGGATGCCGAGAAGGACACCCACAAGCGCCCCCTGCGCATCGCAGTGCCCAAAGGCTCCCTATTCGCGCCTACGGTCGAGCTGCTAAATCGTGCAGGGCTTCCCACCGAGGAGCTCGACGATCTGGGCCGAAAGCTTATCGTCAACGCAGGGGAGGTGGAGTACCTCATCGTACGCGCCAGCGATGCGCCCGCTTTTGTGGCCTATGGTGGCGCTGACTGCGGGATTTGCGGCAACGACTCGCTCTTCGAGGCGAATCTGGACCTTATACAACTGGTGGATCTCAAGGTGGGCGCCTGCCATTTTGTGGTGGCAGAGCCAGCGTCTCGCAAGGGTTTCGCAGAGAAAGCCTTTGCCCGCCGAGGCTCTTATCGGGTGGCCACCAAGTACCCTCGCATCACCCAGGCCTACTATGACTCCATAGGCTGCCCGGTAGATATCGTGGCGCTTCACGGAAACATCGAGCTTGGCCCCATCGTGGGCATGGCCGACCGCATTGTGGACATCACTGCCACGGGCACCACCCTCAAAGAGAACGACTTAGTGGTGGTAGACGACGATGTGATGAGCTGCTCTGCCCGTTTCTTCGCGAGCCCTGCGGCCTATCGCAGAAATCCCCAGGTCCGCAAGCTGGCAGAGGCCCTCTCTCTCATCTCTTAAAATCTCTCGTCCGCTACCTCGAAGGGAAGGAACCCACCATGAAGCCGCCCACTATGCGTCAGGTCGCCCTACAAGCGGGCCAGCAGCTCACCAAAGCCCAGCTCCACAGGTCTGGGGCACTGCCGGCATCGGTTGTAGAGGCTGCCGAGAAGATCGTGGCCCAGGTGCGCGAAGACGGCGACGATGCGGTGCGTAGATTCTGCCTTAAGTTCGATGGCGCCTGTCCCAAGCAGTTCCGGGTTCCCCAGAGCATCATCCAAGAGAGCCTGGACCTGGTAGACCCTGCCTTTTTAGAGGCGCTTCACAAGGCCCACCGCCAGCTCACCGAGTTCCATCAGCGCGAAGTGGCGCAGTCTTGGTTTTCCACCCGTCCTGACGGCACGTTGCTGGGAGTGAAGATCTCTCCGTTGGCTTCGGTGGGCGTCTATGTGCCCGGAGGCCGCGCCCAGTATCCTTCCACCGTGCTCATGAACGTAGTGCCCGCCAAGGTCGCCGGTGTCGACCGCGTGGTCATGGTAACCCCGCCTCAGCGCGATGGCTCCCTATCGGCCTATACGTTGGCTGCCGCAGCGGTAGCCGGGGTCGATGAGGTCTATGCCGTAGGAGGTGCCCAGGCCATCGCTGCTTTGGCCTACGGCACTCAAGAGATCCCCGCGGTCTCCAAGATCACCGGCCCCGGCAATGCCTATGTAGCTGCAGCAAAGCGCTGCGTGTCCGGTGATGTGGGCATCGATATGATCGCCGGCCCCTCCGAGGTGTGCGTGCTGGCAGATGAGAGCGCCAACCCCGCCATTGTGGCCGCAGACCTCATGGCTCAGGCCGAGCACGACCCATTGGCTGCCTGCTACCTGGTGACCTGGTCTGCCACCTTGGCCCGTCAGGTGCAGCAGGCGCTGGACCTCTTGGTGCCCCAATCTCCCCGCGCCCAGGTCACTGCTGCCTCCTTGGCCGACCAAGGCCTCATCGTGCTCACCGCCAACAAAGAAGATGCAGTGGCTGCCACCAATGCGGTGGCGCCCGAGCACCTGGAGCTCCACTGCGCCGATGCCCTCCACCTCTTGGGATCCATCCGCAATGCGGGCGCCATCTTCGTGGGCCCCTGGAGCTCTGAGCCTCTAGGTGACTATGTGGCCGGTCCAAACCACACGCTTCCCACCGGAGGCACCGCCGCCTTCTCCAACCCGCTTTCTGTGGATGACTTTGTCACACGCTCTTCGGTCATCTGCTACAGCCCCGAAGGCATGCTGGCCGATGCCCAGGCCACCCAAACCCTGGCCCAAGGCGAGGGGTTGTGGGCCCATGCCCTCTCGGTAGGCATGCGCCGCCGTGAGCTAGAAGGTGCCGAGAAGGACGCGCCCTCCCCATCCCTGGATTCCATCTGCGCCGACGTCTTTACGGTAGCTTGGCCAGAGCCGCTTCAGGAGCCGGGGCGTCCTGCCCTGGAGTTCGATCTGGATACCACCCTTTAGCTGTACATCATTTTCAAAGGAGAGGCTATGGCTCTATCGCACTGGGTGCAGTCATTGGTAAGAAGCGAGGTGGCTTCGCTGGAGCCTTACGACCCTGCCTTCACTCCCTGCGATATCAATCTGTCTGCCAATGAGAATACCTGGCCGCACTCAGAAGCCTATAGGCAGGATTTGGACTTGGCTCTGTCTCAGGTTCAAGTCCATCGCTATCCAGACCCTTTGGCCCATAATCTCAAAAACTCCCTTGCTCAGTGGCTGGGAGTGGCTCCAGAAGCCCTCATCGTGGGAAACGGCGGCGACGAGCTGCTCTTCAATCTCTTCCTTGCCTTTGGAGGTTCCGGCAAAACGCTGGTCAACCTGCCCCCCACTTTCTCTGTCTATGAGCTTTACAGCCAGCTGCTAGGCACTCAGGTAGTCAATGTCTGGCGTGATCCTGAAACCTTCGCACCGCTTTGGGATCAGACACTCAGCGCGGCTGCCACTGCAGATATTGTTGTGGTGACCTCGCCTAATAATCCTACTGGAGACCTGGCTCCGCTGGATAAGATTCAGGAGCTATGCGAGTGCTGTCCCGGTGTGGTGATGGTAGACGAGGCCTACGGTGAATTTGCCCCTCCAAACAGCTCGGCGATACCGCTGCTTGGACGCCATCCTCGACTCATGGTGCTCAAAACCCTCTCCAAAGCCTTTGGACTTGCAGGAGCGCGCTTGGGATATGTGGTGGCCTCTCCTGAGGTCATCGACGTCTTTGCAGCCGTCCGCCAGCCCTATTCGGTCAACAGCCTGTCCCAAGCGGCAGCACAAGTCGCATTGAGCCATAAAGGCGAATTGTTGAAAACGGTGGCCTCTATCTGCCAAGAGCGGGCTTCTCTCGCCCAGCAATTGCGAGCCTTAGGCTGCGAAGTCTGGGACTCCGAGGCCAATTTCTTGATGGTGCGCCTGCGTCATGCGCACCAAATCCGACAGGCGCTCATCGACAGGTATTCCATTTTGGTGCGCGATTTCTCCCACAGCCCGGGCCTTAGGGACTGCCTGCGCATCACCGTGGGCACCCCAGAGGAAAACCGGTCTGTGATCAAGGCGTTTCGCGAGCTTTTATCCCAAGGCACGTCCAGCTAAAACCATCTACTATGCCTAAAGACAAAGGAGGTTGCCCATGAGATGCGCCACGCTTTCCCGTGCCACCCAAGAGACCGCCATTACCATCAGCTTGAACCTTGACGGCGCCGGCCAGGTGGATGTGCATACCGGAGTGGGGTTCTTTGACCACATGCTCTCTGCCTTTGGACGTCATGGCCTCTTCGACCTAAAGGTCCAATGTGAAGGAGACCTTGAGGTAGACGCGCACCATACGGTAGAAGACGTGGGCATCGTGCTAGGGGATTGCTTTGCGGCTGCCCTGGGATCCAAGGAATCTGTCACCCGCTTTGCGCACGCCATGGTCCCCATGGACGAGGCATTGGTGCTCTCTGTGGTGGACATCTCTGGTCGCGGCGATCTTTTCTGGGACGTGCCCATCCAAGTACCTCAGGTAGGGAACTTCGACACCCAGCTGGGCCATGAGTTTTTCGCAGGCCTTGCCCGCAATGGCGGCATTACCTTGCACATGCGTGAGATTGCGGGCGAAAACGCCCATCATATCCTCGAAGCCTGTTTCAAGGCTGCAGGCCGGGCATTGCGGTTTGCCTGCGAGCTCGATTCTCGAGTAAGCGGCATCCCCTCCACCAAAGGCAGTCTCTGATGAAGATTCTTGTGGTCGACTATCACAAAGGCAATATCTCCTCTGTCGTGCGTGGCCTTGAGCGCGCCGGAGCCTCCGCCCATGCCACCGACGACCCGGCTGCCATCGCCAAAGCCTCCGCATTGGTCGTGCCCGGCGTGGGCGCCTTTGCTGATGCCATGGACTATATGACGAGCTCCGGACAGGCCGCAGCCATCGTCGAAGCACTGGAGGCGGGAGCTGCGTTTCTCGGTATCTGCCTAGGGCTTCAGCTCTTGGTGGCAAAAGGCAACGAGAACGCCCAGCATGATCAATGGGTCGAGGGGCTAGGCGCGCTTCCCGGAAGCTGCACGCGCCTGGAATCCTCAAGGCTCAAAGTGCCCCATGTGGGTTGGGACACGTTGGACATCACGCCGCTGGGCCGCCATTGTCCGCTGCTCTCGGGCATCTCCGAGGGCACGCATATGTATTTCACCCATTCTTATGCACTTGCCTCAGACTTCCCAGCCCAACTCGTGGGCGCCTACACCCACTACGGCCGTAGCTTTGCCTCGGTGGTGTGGGATGGCGCCTCTGTCTTTGGCTGCCAGTTCCATCCCGAGAAAAGTTCCGGCGCAGGGCTTAAGGTGCTTCAAAACTTTGTAGCTCAGGCAGGGGAGGGGCGCTCATGATTCTCTTTCCGGCCATCGACCTCATTGGCGGCAAGGTGGTGCGCCTCAAGCAGGGGAAGCGCTCTGCCATGGATATCTATGGGGATGATCCCCTCGCTCAGGCAGAAGCCTTCGCTCAGGCAGGGGCCACCTGGGTCCATGTGGTGGATCTCTCCCGTGCCTTTGGAGAAGACGAGGAGTCGCTGGCTGCCAACCAGGCCGCCATCACAGCCATCTGCCAGTCTGGGTTGCTTCGCGTGGACGCCGGTGGCGGCGTGCGCACGATGGCAGATATCCAGCGGCTTGCGGAGGCAGGGGTTTCTCGGATAGCCCTTGGCACTCCACTGGTCAAGGATCCTGCCTTTGCAAAGGCAGCCGCTCGAGAATTTGGCGGTCTTTTGGTGGCCGATGTGGCCGCAAAGGACGGCCTGGTCCATGTGAACGGCTGGCGCGAAGATGTGGGGCTGTCGCTGTATCAATTGATAGACGAGCTTTGTAGCTGGGGTTACAAGCATTTGGTCTACACCGATATCGCTCGTGACGGCTGCAGCTGCGGCATTGACGCGAGCGCCTATGAGATGCTCGCGTCAAGATGCGGCTTTCCAGTGGTGGCTTCGGGAGGCATTGCTTCTCTGGAAGACATCCAAGCGCTCTGTGCCATGGGCGACGAGGTCATTGAAGGCATTATCGTGGGCCGTGCGCTCTATGAGGGTCAGGTAGACCTTAAGGAGGCTCTCGAGCTGGTACAGCCTGCTGCTCAAACGTTGGAGGCCGGATGTTAGCTAAACGTGTGATTCCCTGCCTTGACGTCAAGGCAGGGCGCGTGGTCAAAGGGGTGAACTTTGTCTCACTGGTGGATGCGGGCGATCCGGTAGAGCTGGCAGGCGCTTATGACCTAGAAGGCGCCGACGAGGTAATCTTTTTGGACATCACTGCCACCAGCGACGACCGCGCCACCACTATCGACATGGCTTCTCGCGCAAGCGAGCAGCTGCGCATCCCCTATACGGTAGGCGGCGGCTTTCGCGACCTGGAGTCCATGCGTACCATGGTGGCCGTAGGCGCCGACAAGGTTTCTGTGAACTCGGCAGCAGTGAAGAACCCCGAGCTCATCTCTGTGGCTGCCCGGGCGTTTGGCAGCCAAGCGGTGGTCGTGGCCATCGATGCCAAGCAAACGGGTCCCAATAACTGGGAAGTCTATACGGCTGGCGGCCGTACCCCCACTGGCATAGATGCAGTCGCTTGGGCTCAGGAGGCCGCTCGCCGAGGCGCTGGCGAGATCCTTCTTACCTCCATGGACCGAGACGGCACCAAAAGCGGCTTCGACATCCCTCTCACCCGCGCCGTAGCTCGGGCAGTGCCCATACCGGTCATCGCTTCGGGCGGCGTGGGAACGCTGGAACACTTCGCCGAGGGCATCCTCGACGGCGAAGCGGACGCCGTTCTTGCCGCCTCCGTCTTCCACTTTGGCACCTTCTCTATCCGCCAAGTCAAAGAGTACATGGCTTCTCAAGGCATTCCCGTGCGCCTCGATTTTTAACGCTTGCCGAGAAACCCACACCCCCACCGCAAGGAGTCTTCCTGTGACTAGTTATGCAGGCGAAACCTGTGAACCCACACCTCTTGAGGCCGTCACGCTCAAACTGGATGAGCATGGACTCATACCTGCAGTAGTGCAGCAATCGGATACCCATGAAGTGCTTATGGTGGCTTGGATGAGTGAGGAGTCGCTGAAGCTCACCTTAGAGACGGGCACTACCTGGTTTTGGTCCAGGTCGCGCCAGGAGCTTTGGAACAAGGGCGCCACCAGCGGAAACATTCAAACCGTAAGATCTTTGCTCATAGATTGCGACAGCGACACCTTGCTGGTGGAAGTGGATTCTCCGGGCCCCGCATGCCACACTGGGCATCGATCCTGTTTCTTCAGGGAGCTGGCTCCTGATGCCGCTATAGCCGCAGAAGAGGCCCCGCAGCAAGGAGACGTCCAGAGGCCCTGAGGCATGGCCTTCTCGGCAGCAGAAGCGGCGCAGCACCGCAGATGGCAAGGGGATATCGAAGTGTTTGGAGGAGCTTCATGGGAGAGCGCACATTGCATGTGGAAGCTGGCGATTTGGGCGCGACGCTGGAATCGCTCGCAGCCACTATCCACGGTCGATGGGACCATGACCCACAGGAGAGCTACACTGCGCTGCTGCTCACAAGTCCTGAGGACAAGCGGCTCAAAAAGGTAGCAGAAGAGGCTGTCGAGGTAGTCATGGCAGCCAAGGATCACGACCATGACCATGTGCGCTATGAGGCAGCCGATCTCATTTATCACTTGATGGTGGTGCTGGAGGCAGAGGGCGTGAATTTGGACGAGCTTGCAGGAGAGCTAAACGCCCGTATGGGCTAACTGGAACCTCCGGATTACCCGTTTCAGTCGCGGGCCCTACAGAGCTACAGAGCTACAGAGCGCCAGCCTTCTATGGAAGGCACTTCTTGGAATCGATAGCCTAGATCCCAGGCAACTCTGTGTGCCTCGGTGAGATCGGCGCCTACGTCTCGTGCTCTATGGGCATCGCTGCCAAACGTGACGGGCACTTGGGCATCAGAGAAATGCTTGAGCAGGGGAGTGTCTGGATAAAGGCGTTTCCCACCTTTACGCAAGAGCGCTGTGGAAACCTCGATGCGGCGATGAGTGTCATGGGCGCATTCGGCCATAGTCTTATAAAGGGGCTCCAAGTCTATGGAGGGTGCATAACCTTCATGCCAGAAGCGGGCAGGCAAGTCTGGGTGCGCCATGGTGTCAAAATCAGCAGGGCTTTCGCAAGCGGCACACCAAGCTTCTACGTAGCGCTGCCACACGATGTCGGGGCCCTCATCTTCCCAAAACGAGAGGTCCTCAGGATCATCTATGGGGCGGCCATCCACCCAGTGAACCGAGCCTAAGCGCATCTGCACCCCCTGGCTCCAACGCTCTATAAGCGGTTCGCAGCCTTCGTACCAATCGCATTCGGCACCCCAGAGCACAGGAATAGAAGCACGGGCAGCAGCCTCCGTAATTTCCAGCCGCCAGAGGGGGAGGTCTTTCTCGGCAACGGAGCACTCAGCCCGAGGATCTAGCCACACAGGCAGAGTAAGGTGATCGGTGATGCATAGGAGATCGAGGCCCGCTAGTTCAGCGGCTTCCACCATGGCTTGAGGGCTATCGGCGCCATCGGAAAAGCATGTGTGCGAATGGGTGTCTGCCAACATGATGAATCCTTTTTAAGAGCGTGTGCGCTGCTTTTGGAATAAGAGTGCTCAGTGAGAGTTTAGCAATGCTCGGTGGCAAAAAATCTTTTGAGGCCACTTCTGCTTGTACACTAAGAAGGGGTCAAGCTGCCGTTGACGGAATAACGGGTGCCACTGATGCTGTATAGCTACCATTCAGCGAAATGAAATGAAATCAGGGATGCCTAATATCTACGCAATGTTACGTGCATAAGATAATATTATGATATCTATAAAACTAGTTACGCATAGAAATATCTCGATACATTAGAACTTACGGAATAGTGTCAAAAAATCCCTAAAGTGCAACAATGTAGGGATTGGGAATAGGCAACCGTTCACGGAATAGTTACAATGCCCACTTGCATCGGATATGAAGAATATTTTGATGCCCTCTTTATCAAAACTAAACATGTCTAAATCCACAGGTAAGACGCCTATTTGACCCCTATAGATATACCTTTTTCCGTCTGTCGAGCATCTCTTGGAGCTGGTGTACAACTCGCTGCCGTTTGCGGAGAATCATATCAGCTGCGAAGTGGATCTTTCAGTTAACCCTTAGGATTAAACGCAGTTGTAAGTGCGAGGAGAACCTCGCAACGGGCAGACAGGAGAATGCAATGTTTAAGAAGGGCATGACTCGTCGTACTTTCGTCGGCCTCTCCGGCGCCGCCGCTGCTGTGGCGGGCCTGGGTCTTGTAGGCTGCGGCGGCACTGACGACAGCTCCAACTCTACTGAGGGCGGCAGCGATCCCAACGCTACCCTCACAGCTGGTCTTGCGTACCAGAACCAGGGCAACCTGGATCCTCTGTCCACCTCCAGCGCCACTGGCATGGCTGCCAACTGGTGCGTGGCTGAGGGTTTCTTTGAGTTCGACTATGCCAAGATGGAGGCCTACAAGGCCCTGGCAGCTGAGGACGAGCTCACCAAGGTTTCCGACACCGAGTACACCGTAAAGCTGCGCAAGGACGCCAAGTTCTCCGATGGCACTGCGGTTACTCCTGACGACGTCATCAAGTCCTGGCAGCGCGCCGCTGGCAAGGACGAGGAGTATGCCGGCAACATCTATGTGCCCATGCTCTCCTTCATCGAGAATGTTGAGGCTGACGGCGATGATGGCGTGAAGTTCACCCTTAACGTTGCCTTCGACCCCGAGATCATGAAGAAGCGTCTGTGCATCATCAAGGTGTGCCCCGCTTCTATGTCCAAGGACGATCTCACCAAGCTCCCCATTGGCACTGGTCCTTGGAAGTATGATTCCTCTGATCCTCAGTCCATCAAGCTCTCTGTGAACGAGAACTACAATGGCGATCGTCCTGCGTCCAACCCTGTCGAATTCTCCGTACTGGTTGACAACGACCCCCGCGTGACCGCCATGACCGAGGGTACCACCATGATCTGCGAAGCCGTTCCTGCCGATCAGATCGACAACTTCAAGAACCAGGGCATCACTGTAGACGAGGTCCAGGGCTTCAACCTGCCCTTCTTCATGTTCAACACCAAGAAGAAGCCTTTCGATGACTATCGCGTGCGTCAAGCCTTCTTCTATGCCGTCGACACAGAGAAGCTCATCGAGAACGCCCTCTCCGGCCTGGCTAAGCCTGCCACCTGCTACTTGCCTGAGAACTTCCCTGGCTATCACAAGGCTTCCACTGTCTACACCTACGACGTAGACAAGGCCAAGAGCTTGCTTGACGAGGCTGGCGCTGCCGGCACCTCCCTGACACTCCAGACAACCGATACCGCTTGGATCAAGGACATCGCCGCCCAGATCCAGCAAGATCTCCAGGCTGCCGGCCTGAATGTCGAGCTCAACTCTCAGAAGAGCTCCGACCTTTACGCCAATCAGGCTACCCCCGATGCCTCCGGCGTATGCCCCTACGACGTAGTGCTCGCCTCCGGCGACCCCTCCGTCTTTGGTAACGACCCCGACCTGCTCATGAGCTGGTTCTACGGCGACGGCATCTGGACCCAGTCTCGTTACGGCTGGCAGGAGGATCCCAAGTGCCAGGAGCTCCAGGCCCTCATGGCCAAGGCTGTTACCCAGTCTGGCTCCGAGCAGCAGGATACCTGGAACCAGTGCTTCGACCTCATCGCCGAGCAGGTGCCTCTGTATCCTCTGCTTCACCGCGTGACCCCCACTGGCGTCTGGGCCGACAAGATCGACGGCTTCCAGGCCATTGGCTGCACCGGCGTTGACCTGGTGGGCTGCAAGGCCAAATAACTCTTTTCCCGTGAACCCAGCTTGCCGCTTTTGAAGCTGGCCGTGGAAAGAAGCGTGACCCCGTGGGCGCGGGGAGGCGTCTCTTCCCTGCCTCCCCGCGCTCCTTCCTTGTCGATAGTATCCATCAATTACCGAATTAACAGAAAGGAGAGAACAGCGTGAATAACCTAATCAGGCTTATTGGACGCCGCCTTATCGCCCTTCCGATCATGGTTTTAGGCGTAACCTTCCTGGTGTTCTTCGTGATGTCCTTCTCTCCCGTTGACCCGGCCTATGGTGCGCTTGGCGAAGGCGCCACCCAGGAAGCCGTCCAACTTTACCGAGAAAAGCATGGCCTTGATCAACCGTGGATCGTACAGTACGGCGATTTTCTCGGCGGTATGTTCCAGGGCAATCTGGGCGAGTACGGTGTGAACGCCGCTTCGGTAGCTGAGCGTGTTTCTAAAGCGTTCCCTGTCACCATGCAGCTCACGTTCTTTGGCCTTATTATTGGTGTCGTCATCGCGTTCATCCTTGGTGTGGTAGCAGCGGTCTATAGAGACAAATGGCCAGACCAGGTCATTCGTATCTTCTCCATCGCATGCATTGCCACGCCCTCCTTCTGGCTCGCAGTACTTCTGATCCTGGTGTTCTCTATCAATCTCAAGCTGCTGCCTGCATCTGGCGCTCTTCCCCCGCTGTTTACCGGTGGCTGGTGGGCTCGCATGCTTCTGCCCGCTCTGGCACTTTCTGTGCCCCTGGCTGGTCAGCTCACCCGTGTGATCCGTACTTCTATGGCTGAAGAACTGGATCGCGATTACGTGCGCACTGCTATTGGCGCAGGCGTTCCCCGCGGCACCGTTATTGTGAAGAACGTGCTGCGCAATGCCATGATCACCCCGGTTACTGTCCTGGGCCTGCGCATTGGCTACCTCATGGGCGGCGCTGTGGTAATTGAGGTCATCTTCAACCTCCCCGGCATGGGCATGGCCATTCTCGACGGTGTTTCCTCGAACTTCCCCACGCTGGTGCAAGGCGTCACCCTGGTGGTTGCATTGGCCTTCATAGTGATCAACATCGTGGTAGACATGCTCTACATACTTATCAACCCTCGAATCAGGAGCGTGTAGCATGGCAGAGACCGTACAGCGCCGCTCTGGCATAGCTCGTCGCTGGGCTGCTATGAGCATTGGCTCCAGGATCTCCATTGTCGTGCTCATCCTGGTTGCTTTCATCGCCTTGTTCGCAAACTTCCTGGCACCTCACGATCCCTTTGAGATCTTTAAGGCTCGCCAGGCTCCTAACGGCGAGTTCCTTTTTGGTACCGACGAGAAGGGCCGTGACATCCTCTCTCGTATGATGTTTGGTGCTCGCTACTCTTTGGCCATCGGCTTTGGTGCTACCACATTGGCTTTTGTGGCTGGTTGCATCATTGGTTCTGTGGCTGCTGTGAGTCGCAAGTGGATCTCTGAGGTCATCATGCGAATCATGGATATCATCATGGCTTTCCCTGGCATTGCTTTGGCTGCTGTGTTTGTATCCGTCTTCGGCAACTCGGTACCCTCTATCGTATTGGCCATCGGCTTCATTTACATCCCTCAGGTAACCCGTATCGTGCGCGCAAACGTGGTTGCTGAGTATGGCGAGGACTACGTCCGTGCAGTAGTGGTATCTGGCGCTAAAGCCCCTTGGATCCTGCTCAAGCACGTCATGCGCAATTGCATCGCCCCCATCTTGGTCTACGTCATCGTGCTGGTAGCAGACGCAATCATTCTGGAAGCCTCGCTATCCTTCATCTCTGCCGGTATCCAGGAGCCCACTCCCACTTGGGGCAACATCCTCTCTGACGCTCGTTCTGGCGTGCTGGCTGGACGTTGGTGGCAGGCACTCTTCCCCGGCCTGGCAATCATGATCACGGTCCTTTGCCTGAACATCTTCTCCGAAGGCATCACCGATGCCATGGTGGCCGCTCCCAATGCTCCCATCGAGGACGATGGCAAGCATGCCCGCAAGCAGGATCGCTTGCTGTTTGACCCTGTCCGTGCTTATGAGGAGCAGAAGGCTTCCTTGGATGCCTCTCTTAGCGCATTGGCTAAGGTCGAGGCCAAGCGTCACGACCGCCATGAGCCCGATAACTCTGTGGCGCCTATCCTTGAGGTAAAGAATCTTTGCATCAAGTTCCCGCGCCATGGTGATGTCAACGTGGTTGACCACGTGAACTACGCTGTGCGTCCTGGTCAAACCATGGGTCTGGTAGGCGAATCTGGCTGCGGCAAGTCCATCACCGCTCTTACCATCATGGGCCTTATCGACTCCCGTGCCCAGATCTCCGGTGAGATTCTCTACCAGGGCAAGAACCTACTTGAGATGTCCGATCAACAACGCAATGACCTTCGTGGCCATGAGATTGCCATGATCTATCAGGACGCTCTCTCTGCCCTGAACCCCTCCATGCTCATCAAGAACCAGATGAAGCAACTCACAGATCGCGGTGGCACCCGCTCCGCAGAGGAACTCCTGGAGCTTGTAGGCTTGGATCCCGCCCGTACCCTCGAGAGCTATCCACACGAGCTTTCCGGTGGTCAGCGCCAGCGCGTCCTCATCGCAATGGCACTCACTCGTGACCCCAAGGTGATCATTGCCGACGAGCCCACCACCGCTCTTGACGTGACGGTACAAAAGCAAGTCATCAAGCTTTTGAACGATCTCCAAGCTAAGCTCGGCTTCGCTATGATCTTCGTCTCCCACGACCTGGCGCTGGTGGCAGAAGTCGCCAACTACATCACCGTTATGTATGCCGGACAGGTAGTAGAGCAGGCTCCGACCATCGAGCTCCTCATGCACCCCACCCACGAGTACACCCGTGGCCTTCTGGGCGCCGTGCTCTCCATCGAAGGTGGCGCTGGCCGCCTGCATCAGGTGCCCGGTACCGTTCCCAGCCCCAAAGACTTCAACGATGGCGATCGCTTCGCTCCTCGTTCGAGCCATCCCACAGTGGGCCTTAATGTGCATCCCATACTCAAGCAGATCCCCGGCACCGAGCACTATGTCGCTGAGCTACCTGATGAAGAGCTTGCCAAGAACGGCCTTATCTCTCGAGTAGTCGCATACAGCGAGACCGAGACTGTAGTAACCACTGCTGAGTCTGTTAAGAAGGGAGATGCTTAACCTATGAGCGACACCACGACTCAAACTCCCACCGCGGTAAACGACGGGACTATCGACGGCGTCCAGCCCATCATCTTCCTTGACGACGTGAAGGTGACCTTCAAGACTCGTACCGGTTCTCTGCTACACCCCAATCTGGTGCATGCAGTCAAGGGTGTTACCATGCGCGTTATGCCTGGTAAAACCCTAGGCATTGTAGGCGAGTCCGGCTGTGGCAAATCCACCACTGCCAACGTGATGTGCGGTCTTCAGCCTCCCACTTCCGGCAAGGTTTTCTTTAAAGGAAAAGACGTCACCAAGCGTACGGCTGCCGATCGCAAGCATATCGGCTCGGTGCTCTCTGTAGTCTTCCAAGATCCGGCAACCGCGCTCAATGCCCGTATGTCTGTGCACGATCAACTGCTTGATCCCATGCTGGTGCACAAGGTAGGGGATCCGGATTCTCGTGAGGACCGCATTCGCGAGCTTATTGGTCTCGTTGGCCTTCCTTCTTCTGCTTTGGATGCGCTGCCTGGCCAGCTCTCCGGTGGTCAACGTCAGCGTGTGGCCATTGCGCGTGCCTTGTCCATCGGCCCTGACTGCATCATCGCCGACGAGCCTACTTCGGCCCTCGACGTATCGGTGCGCGCTCAAATCTTGAACCTGCTCACCGACCTTAAGCATGAACTGGGTCTGGCCATGGTCTTCATTAGCCATGACATTCAAACCGTGCGCTACATCTCTGATGAGATCTGCGTCATGAATGGTGGCACCGTAGTCGAGCACGGTAATGCCAAGCAGATCTTCGAAGATCCCAAGGATCCCTACACCAAGCTTCTTCTAGGAGCAGCTCCTTCGTTGCTCCATCCCAAGATCTAGGAATTAGGCTAAGATCTCGGTTTTCCTAAGGCCTGGGGCCTCACCAGGCTCCAGGCCTTGTTATTCGCATTTGCGCCCCTAAGTGGCGCGCCAGACATGAAGGGAGCTCGTTATATGAGCTCGGATTTCAAGATCTCCGGTGTTGTACCTCCCGTAGTTGTCCCCATGGCAGAGGATGGCTCCATTGACCGCGCGGCCTACGAGAAGCATCTCAACCGCATGATCGACGCCGGTATTGACGGCCTATTCTTCCTGGGTTCCTCTGGTGAGGTAGCCTTCTCTACCGACGAGCGTCGCCGTGAGATCATCGAGATTGGCATGGAGATCAACCAGGGTCGCCTGCCGGTTCTCGCTGGTTGCATCGATATGCAAACCAATCGTGTAATTGAGCACGCACACGCTATGGAGCAGCTGGGTGTTGACGCCATCGTCGCTACAGCACCCTTCTACGCCATTCCTGGCCCCGGCGTGATCGCCAATCACTTCCGCGCCATCCATGAAGCAGTGGATCTTCCGCTGTTTGCTTATGACATCCCTGTCTGCGTCAATAATAAGCTGGGTTGGCAAGAGCTCGCCATGCTTGGTGCTGAGGGCACGTTGGCCGGAGTCAAGGATTCTTCTGGAGATGACGTATCATTCCGTTTCTTGGTCCGTGAAAACGACCGCAACGGTCACCCCATGAGTCTACTTACTGGCCACGAGGTGGTAGTAGATGGTGCGTATCTGGCGGGTGCTGATGGTTCTGTGCCTGGCCTTGCCAATATCGACCCTGTCTCTTATGTCAAGATGTGGAAAGCCTATCAGGCTGGTGACTGGGCTCAGGTCAAGGCTATTCAGGATTATCTGGCAGACCTTATGCTCATCACTCAGGTGACCACTGGCGTCGCTGGTTACGGTGCTGGCGTTGGCGCTTTCAAGACCGCCCTTAAAGAGATGGGCATCTTCAGCACTAACCAGATGCCTTCTCCTGTGGATGCTCTCGAGGGCGAGAATGTCGAGGCTATTCACGCTGTGCTGGTGGATGCCGGCTTGATCTAGCAATCAATGGCAAGGGGAGAGGTGGCAACAATTCTGTCCCTCTCCCTTTGTTGTATTTATAGGAAGGGGGAGGTCTCATGGACCCCACCCGTGTTGTTGCGGTAGACATCGGCGGCACTAAAATCGCCACGGGCATCGTCACCTTTAATGGCAACTCTTTCCCTGAGGTTTCCTCTGTAGAAAAGATTCCTACCAATCCCTTACGTGGCGGTGCAAGCGTGCTTCAAGATGTCATCGCCTCAGTCAAAGCGGCCATTGAGCGTGCTCAGGGACCTGTTGCGGGTGTTGGCATCTCTACTGGTGGAGTGGTGAATCCCAAAACCGGTGACATCACCTATGCCAATGAGATGATGCCAGGTTGGTCTGGCACCAAGTTAGGCTCTGAAGTTACTTCTGCTACAGGCATCTCTTGTCGTGTGCTTAACGACGTGCATGCCCATGCTTTGGGTGAAGCGCGCTGGGGCGGCGGCAAAGACATGTACTCTGTGCTGGTAGTAGCCATTGGCACAGGAATTTCCGGTGCCATTGTCGACAATGGAAAATTGCGCTTGGGCATTCACGATATGGCCGGAAATATTGGCCATATGGCGTGCGAGGAGGCCGCAGGCATTCCATGCACCTGTGGAGCCATTGGCCATCTTGAGTCCATTGCCGCAGGACCGGCTATTGTCGAAGAATATGTACGTCTCTCCGGCAATGATAAAGATGCCCAGGGCAATCCCATTGGCGGGGCTGCCATATCTCAAATGGCAGAGTCTGGAGATCAGGCTGCTATTGCCGCCGAAGAAAGAAGTGGTCTTGGACTAGGCGGCGTACTGGCTTCCGCAGCTAATTTAATCGATCCAGAAGCCATCATTCTTTCTGGCTCTGTGGTCGAATGCGGTCCTGTATGGCACAACGCACTGGCTCGGGGCTATGCGCTGCGTGTGATGGAACCCGTACGCGACCTTCCTATCAAGCGCGGAGTTCTTGGTAATGATGCGCCCCTTCTGGGAGCTGCCGAGCACTTCATTAATGATGGCTATGAGAAGTAAGTCATTTCGCGACACATAGCTTCTCTTCTGCCTGCCGAGGGCTTCGGTAATCCTCCTGTCTTATCGGAGTCCTCGGTCTTCTTAACCGGCATTTAGCTCTCAGTCCTGAATACAAAGGTTCTGGGATGAGAGCGGCCGATGGATCATTGTATTTTTCGCCCCTACTGTGACTCGCGTATAGCGCGAGGGGATGGAGCTCCCCATGTCAGTTCATCCACTGGTGCAATCGCTCGAAGGCACCCTTATCGTTTCCGTCCAGGCTTATCCTGGTGAGCCTCTTCGCCATCCTGAGACTATGGCTCAGATGTCTCGTGCATGTGAACTAGGTGGCGCATCTGCCATTCGCTGCCAAGGCCTCTCAGACATCTCTGCCATTAAGGGTCGCGTGGAAATTCCTGTCATCGGTCTTTGGAAAGAGGGTCACGAAGGCGTCTACATTACACCTACGCTACGCCATGCGCGGGCGTGCTCTATGGCAGGTGCTGATATTGTCGCCCTTGACGCAACGGATAGGCCTCGGCCTGATGGTCTCACATTCGAGGAGACTGTAGCCGCTCTCAAGGAAGATGGCGTACTGCTCATGGCAGATTGCTCTTCTATCGAAGACATTCGTCGTGGTTTTGCTGCTGGATGTGATATTTGCTCTACAACACTCTCACATGCCGGTGCAGCTATTGATCAAGCAGCCAATCAAGGTCCCAATCTTGGACTTCTGCGCCAAGCTTCTGAAGAATTCCCTGGTAAACCGGTTATTTGTGAGGGTAGCGTCCATTGCCCTCAGGATGCTAAAGATGCGCTTGATGCGGGAGCCTGGGCAGTAGTAGTAGGCACTGCTATCACACATCCCACCTCTCTTACCAGCTGGTTCTGTGAGGCAGTTCAATAAATGTGCGCAGGTATATTCTAATATTTTGAAATACTTGGCTGCAAAAATTCAAAATGTGATAAATAATGATCTCATTCCCCAGGAGAATGAGATCATTATTCCTATTCCTCTTGCTGTTCACGGGTTTAGATTCTAGAGAACTTGACGCCTAAAAGCTTGCGCTTGAAATCTCTGGGAACTGAGGTAGCTCCACAAAAGGGAATAGTCCCAGCTTCTTCTGAGAAATAATGCACTTGAAGGCCTTCTACATGGAGGCCTTCTTCTCCTATAGGAAGGTCCTTAATATATGAAGTGGGAATGAAGCGATCGAGAAGGGCTTCTGCCCAATCCCTGCGAAGCCTGCGGCTTGCCCCATGTAAGTCGCAGAGAGTGGTATAGACATCGATCTCTTCATCTGAAGGTTCATAGCCATAGAGCTTGAAGTAACTATCTCGAGCCCAATTCTCAAAAAGCTTGCGCAAAAGGGGAGGCATAAAGCAAATTTTACTGAAGCTGGAGATCGAATAAGTAGCGGCTCCCATAGATGACTCCATCCTCAAGGTTTGTTTAAAAGACCCGTGACAAGCCAACTCTCATTCCTATGATAATTGTCGATATGTATCATGCTGAGAGAATTCTAAAATATAGGTAGCCTCTAAAGGTAAACACATAAATCAAATTAGACCTCTAAATGTACTTAGTAGTGGTTTCTTAACTATCCTCTACCTCTCCAGTAGAGGTAGGGAGCAACCCCTTTTTGTCCTGTGTTGTATCAAGCATATTTGAGGCTGTAGAAGCAACTCCACGATAGATTGGCGGGATCCAAGTCCAGGCTGTATCTGTACGCGGATCTAATTCTGGAAGATAAGTCCATAGCCTTTGCGGCATAAATTGCTGGCGGAGATCGTAACCACGATAAGTCTCTGTTCTATTAGGCAGCGTTACCGCATCATAGAAACCTTTCCAGAGCGCACGAACATAGAGCTCATCTTGAGCTAGCAACGTGATTTGAGATGCAAGATGCTCTGCCTCATGGGGATCAAGTTTCATGATTCCTAAATGATGATCTCCGTAGAGAGCGGCAGATCCATGAACTGGATCTAATAGGCAGAATCGTTCTTCGCCCATCCTTCGTTTGAAATAGCCAGCGGATAAAGGCACTACGTCTGCCTTTGGGCGAAATAAGGCAAAAAATGAGCCATCGGCCAAACGGGAGAATCTCACAAATTGGCGGAGGTGCTCGGCTTCTGAAGCGGTACTTGTGGCTAGTGTTTCTGCCTCGGCTATCGCAGGGTCTGATCCATGGGTTCCAATCTTTTTCCCAAAAGCAAAGCCACATCTCACATAATGATGCAAGATGTCTGGCATGGAAGGCTCTTGTACCTGAGCAGCTATATAGGACACCATGGTTTTGGGATCGCGCACATATTGCGGCATTCCCTTGGCTCCAAAAGTGGCCCTGACAAACCCTTCAACTACATACATCGCCAACGTTGTGTCACAAGGTGTAGGTAGATAGATCTCATCTAACCGTGCTTGTCCGGTGGCCGGTATGATAAGGCGAGCATGCTCCTCTGGAATATGGGCTAGATAGAGCGCTCCAATCGCTGTGAGTATCCCCTCAGCAGAAGGGACACAGCCTAGGCAAAGATGCTGCCCCTGAACAGCAAGTGTTTTAAGCGAATCCACAAATTTGCAGGTTTCTGACTCGAGTGTATCCAGAATCTCAGAAGAGCGAGAGTTGCCCTTGGAGATTTCGCTGAGTTCGGTTATAGGAGGAGGAAGCGGCATTTTGAATCACCAGCTCTCGTATAAGTTCTGGGTGAGCAGGACTTTGTGGGTCGCGTTGCCCACCACAGGTAAGAAAATGACAAGCCCTGCGCATGGTGAGTTTTAGCCTTTTCAAATCATCAAAGGTCAGCTGATGACTTTTGCGAGCACGCAGTATTTTTCTCACACCAACGGGACCTATGCCAGGCACTCTTAAAAGATCAGCTTTTGAGGCAGTATTCACCTCTATGGGAAATTGTTCCATATGGGCCAGGGCCCATGCCAACTTTGGATCAACCTCTAAATCCAAGAAAGGGGTCTCTGGGCTCACTAATTCATCGGCATCAAATCCGTAAAAGCGCATGAGCCAATCTGCCTGGTAAAGCCGATGCTCTCTGCGCAGAGGAACCGGAGTTTCTGGATGGGGGAGGCGTGAATCCTCGATCACCGGCATATAGGCCGAGAAAAACACTCTCTTCATTCCATAAGTTTTATAGAGGGAGCGAGATAACTTCAATATATGATTATCATCCTCTGGCGATGCTCCCACGATTAATTGAGTGGCCTGACCTGCTGGAGTGAAGGCAGAAGAAGTACTCGTGCTTCTAAAGAGCTGCGGACTTTGCCCATTTCTTCGAGGTAGTGTGCGGGAGTTATTCTCAGTTGGAAGAAGAGGCTTCACCGTAGACAGATAAGACCCTGCACCTCTATTGCCTTTTGCTCCTGCGCCCAATAACTTTTCTTGTTGAAGGGTGTCATGGATTTGGCGCATGGGTTTAAGAATATCTGATCCCTGCTTCTGTGGGCAGAGAGTGTGAAGCGACGTGGAAGAAGGCAATTCGATGTTGACAGATATCCTGTCTGACAATCTTCCCAAGCGATCAATGAGCTCCGGCGCAGCTCCAGGGATGGCCTTTGCGTGAATGTAGCCATTAAACCGATAGTCCTCCCTTAAAAGGCGCAGCACTTCTATCATGCGCTCGCAGGTGATATTTGGCTCGCCAAGCACTCCAGAGCTTAAGAAGAGCCCTTCGATGTAGTTGCGCTTGTAAAAATCAATGGTAAGAGCTGCAAGTTCCTTTGGCTCGAAGGTGGCGCGCAAACCGCCAGCACTCTTTCTGTTGACGCAGTAAGCACAATCATAGGTGCAGGCATTAGACATTAGTACTTTTAGCAATGTGATACAGCGACCATCTGAAGTGAAGCTATGGCAACAACCACTGCTGCTCGCCATGCCGAGCATCCCCTTGCGAGGGGCCCTATCCACGCCTGAAGAGGTGCAGGCTGCATCATACTTGGCGGCATCAGCCAATACTGAGAGCTTTGACAGGGTATCCATGAGACCCTCCCCATTGATTGCGAACGTCCGTTCTACTATACCAAATAGGGAACGGGTGTTCGCTTGCAATTTGGAGTACAAGCTTAGCTGCACGCGAGGTTAGAAAGGCCCAAAAATAGGCTCATGGACTACACAGAGATCCTCGCCGTTAGCGAACTCTTTCATAGCTGAGCAAAATGCATGCTCATCACCAGTGCAAAATACCAAAGTGAGCTGCACTTCATCGGTAAATAGAGAACCTTCTACCTTGCCATGGGCATCCTCGGCCATCCTGCGCACTTTGTCATAGGCACTGTAAGGGATGCATGTCACTACCTTGGTAATAGATCGCATGTTCACAAGATCGCCCTCTGCTTGAGCCGCTTCTACGGCGAGTTTTGCCGCTCCAGAATACGCTCTGATAAGCCCTCCTGGCCCCAGCAGTGTCCCGCCAAAATAGCGGGTGACAATGCAGCACACATCGCGCAATCCGGCGCCTTCCAGCACTTCTAATATAGGCATCCCTGCGGTTCGCTGGGGTTCCCCGTCATCGCTGGCTCTCTTTTCTCCAGACGCTAAAATCCACGCACATACATGATGGCGGGCATCGTAGTGCTCTTTTCTTACTGCTTCTAAAAATGATGAGGCTTCTTGCTCGGAAGAGATGGCTTTAAGTTGAGCGATAAAGCGACTCTTTCTGTCCACTAACTCGGCGGTAGCACAGCTGTCGGGGGCTATCGTGGTGTAACTATCCATAAAGAGGTCCTCTTCGTGAGAATGAATTCCATGGAAGTCCTGAGGCATATCCAGGGTCAATGCTATACTTCATAGCGCGAAGTGGGCCAGATGATCGCGGGGTTATTCCCTGAGGAAAGTCCGGGCTCCCTAGGGCAGGATGCCGGCTAACGGCCGGGCGGAGAAATCCGACGGAAAGTGCCGCAGAAAAGAAGACTCCCGCTGCCTCTTTTGAGGTGAGAGAAAAGCTGAAACGGTGGTGTAAGAGACCACCAGCATCCCGGCAACGGGGTGGCTGGGTAAACCCCATCTGGAGCAAGAGCAAATAGGTGCGCTATGGGCTGGCCCGGCTCGCGCACGGGTTGCTCGCGAGAGAAGGATCGTGGCAACACGGCCTCGAGATAAATGATCATCCTCGACAGAACCCGGCTTATAGGCCCACTTCGCCTTTTAGCACTTTGCTGCCTAACAGTTAAACCCCATAAGCTTGGAAACCTTGCATTTTAGAGGCTCTATTGCGCCATTGAAATGAAATGCGTGCCAACCCGCTGCTCGAGCGCCCTGGCAGTTGAGCTCTAGGTCGTCCACAAACAAACAGTCGTCGGCATTCACATCAAACCGTTGGCAAAAACGGGCGAATATGCGGGGGTCTGGCTTCATAAGAAGCTCTTCGGCAGAAATCAGGATCCCGTCAGTGTAGGCACTCAAGGGAATCTTTGGCTCAAGCTCTTCTCTAAAGCGATTGCTCACGTTTGAGAGGATGTAGACGCCATAGCCTGCCTCATGCAGCTGGCGACCCAATTCATTAGTCTCGGGGATAACTGCCTGCATCTCAGGATAGGCGCGCCAAGCGGTCTTGCAGGCCCTATGAAGGCGCTCTGGCAGCTTAGAGAGGGCAGACTCGAGCACCCATTGATCGGAGAGGGTGCCCGAGTCCCCCAAGGACCAGGCAGGATTCATAAACAGGGCTTCAAAGATCAGGTCCGCATCCTCTTGCGAGTCGCTCACCTGAGATGCGTAGGAGAAGGGATTCCAATCCAAAAGCACACCACCCATATCAAACACGATATTATGCACGCTCATAGAAACCCCTCCCCATGCTTGTGTTTTATGCAATCCAGCTGACAAGCGACTTCGAGAGTATTGGATTGAATTATTTAGCCAAGGAACCCATTGGATCCCAAGGAGCCAATACGATGGGCTCGCAGGTGTCGTAGACGGCACGCTCTTCGTCAGTGAGATAGGCCTTGTCTATGACTACCTGATAGACGTATTGGTCAAACCAATCGTCGGTGATCGTGTCAAAGCCGTTGCGGCCATGATCCTTGCCCCAGGAGTTCTCTACCTTCCAAATCTCCGGATTGCCCTCAGCATCAAGACGCACGCCTTCCAACACCATGGCGTGAGTCATGACGCTCTCTCCATAGTCCAGGCGCTCTTCTCGGTTGAGGCAGCCCTCCACCGCAAAGCCAAAGAGTTCGTCTACCTGCAGGGCCTCGCAACTCATCATGCCTTCGTCGCGCAGGTAGCTCTGGGCGACGTCGCAGCCAAACCATACGGGGCGGCCATCTTTGAGCTGGGCCACTGCAAGCTCCTTCAAGCGTTTCATGGGCAGGTTGAGATAGCGCACGCCGCCGTCTTCGACGACGTTGCCAAGCCTGGAAACCGTGAAGGTGTGCATGAGGGGCTTATCGGCAGTCTCTGCATTAATGCAAGAAACCAGGGCATCCACGTCCATCTGCACCACCTGGGCAAAGAAGCTTTGAGGGGTGTAGGTGCCCGAGAGCACGAGGTCGTTGTCTTTGGAGCGCAGACGCACATCAAACTCTTTGGGAGGCTCGCCAAGGCACGTCTCCAGGAGGTTCCAAACGTCGCACATCATGGTTTGACGAAGCTCGTTGAGCTCGTCGGATGCGGCGCCCTCAGAGGCAGCCCTGCGAAGGCGCATGGCACACCCCCGCAGATAGCGCGTGAGGTACGAGTCCATCTCAGAAGTGTTGCGCGAGCAGGCAGTCTCAGGCATGGCTTCCTTGGGCACAACGCCGTACTTCTTCACCAAAGAACGGAACATGTCCCATTGACCGCCGTCGCCAATGGGATCGGTGAGCAAGAAGGCCACCAAGCGCCCGCCTAAAGGCTCCGAAACGGTATCGATAATGTTGTTCAAAAACCAGTTTGACTTTTCCAGTTTGTCAAAGAAGAGGGGATAGGCCTGGGAAAGCTCGAAGGTCTTGAGATCCAGGCGCTCAATGATGCGCTGGCGCATGGTATTGAGGCTGGCAAACATCCAGCAACGGCCAGAATGTTGCTGGTCGCAGCGGTCGCCCTGGACAAGATCGATATCAAAAGCCATCGCATTGGCACCAACGCCCTCGGGTACGCGCGCAGCAGCCCGCACTCCCACCGAGCTCACGGCATTTTTCGCCACGATATTGGCGCGTTCCTTAGAAAAGCGTTCCTGAGCGTGCTCGCACAGTTCGCTAGTTACCGTTGTATCCATTGCTCCTCCTGCAACTTTTAGGTGTAGCGACAGTCTCTAGAGTACCATCACCGCCTGGACCATCCCGGCTTTTTGAGGGACAGGGCGGCAAGCCATGCGTCGAGGGCAGCCTTCAAAGCCCACTTCTCAGAAGCGTGTGGGGTAGAATTTCCAAATGTCCGCTGATGCGTCGATGCTGTCGCGGGCAGTCCCTTCCAATGCTCTTGCTTCCAGCTGTCTGTCCAGCCACAAGAAAGGAAACCATGGTCCCAGGCCCTTCTCTTACCCTTGTCGAGCCGCCGGCTCGCCTGGATCTTGTGGCTCGAGGGGCCGCTGGCGACACCGCTGCCGAGAAACCCGCCCGTCTTTTTGCCTCACATCATAAAGACTTGCCGCAGATCCACGAGGTCTACCAGGAAGCCGAACGCATGCTCGCATCGCTGCCTCAGCCTGTCGCGGGGCTCAAAGTCATCCAGGCGCTGGAAGAAGCAGGCTATAGCGCATGGATCGTAGGCGGATGGGTGCGAGACGGGCTTTTGGGCAGGCCTGGCCATGATGTGGACGTGGCAAGCTCGGCCCCTTGGCAAGAGGCAGCCCCTCTCTTGAGAGATCGCGGCTTCGCCGTGATTCCCACTGGATCGGCTCATGGCACCATCACTGCCCTGGTAGACGGCACACCCGTTGAGGTGACGACCTATCGCAGGGAAGGGGCTTATCTCGATGGCCGCCACCCCTCCCAGGTATCCTTTGTCTCATCTATCGAGCAGGATCTTGCGAGACGGGATTTCACCATAAATGCCATGGCCTACCATCCCAACCGCGGCCTGTTGGATCTCTTTGGAGGTCTCGATGACCTTGCACTCCGGCGAATTCGCGCTGTGGGAGACCCTCAAGAGCGCATGGAAGAGGATGCGCTGCGAGTCCTTCGAGCCGTACGGTTTGCTGCTCGCTATGGCTTTGCCATCGACCCCGCTACCCAGGCGGCGGTTAACCGCGGAGCTCAACGGCTCTACCTGGTGAGCCGTGAGCGCGTAGGGCAGGAGATGCGCGGCATTGTTGTTTCTGGCAGGGCTGGCTGGGCGCTCCGGGAGCAAAAGGACGCGCTTTTCTCGGCAATCCCCGAGCTCGGGCCCATGGCAGGATTCCCTCAAAAGACGCCTTACCACTCCTATGACGTGCTCAACCATGTGGCGCGCGTCTGCGATTTCACCTCAGTGTTTTGCGGCGGCATATTAAGCGAGCGCTTGGGATGGGCATCCCTTCTGCACGATATCGCCAAGCCAGAGTGTCTTACTTTTGATTCTCGAGGCCAAGCGCATTTCTATGGACACCCTGCCCATGGCCGCGATATTGCACGAGCGGTGCTGCATCGACTCGCCATTCCCAAAGACGTGGCGATCCCTGCGCTGGCGCTTATCCGCCTACACGACAGGCCGGTAAAGCCACGGAGGGCTTCGGTGCTCTCAATCCTTTCAGATTTGGATCATTATGCCCCAGGGCAGGCTCCGTGGCTCGTCCATGAGCTGATGGTCATCAAACGTGCCGACGCCATGGCAAAAGCTCCTGCCTATAGATCCTATGCGATCGAAGTTGATGAGCTTGAGTCACTGGCTGCAAAGCTCCTTGCCGCAGGCGCGCCCTATCGCGTTTCTGATTTGCCCGTCTCTGGGAATGACGTCATCCGCGAGCTGTCTCTTAGCCCAGGGCCTTCGGTGGGCTTGCTCTTGCAACGGCTCCTTAAGGAGGTGCAGGCAGGTTCTTTGCCTGCCGAGAAAAGCGCCCTCCTCGCTCGACTCCACACCCTCAATAGCCGCTAAAAATTAAGGTGCGCTCTTGATGACAGGGCCTTTCATGAGAGCCTATAACCGTTCGCCAATTAATTTCTGCACTCCACCGATTTGTGTTTGAGGAGTAGAATGGGCCACGCAGGACTAGTTTGGCGCATTTTTGTCACGCACTAAATCAGAGCGAGGATTTGCCAATGGGTCATCACGCCTATACGCCTCAAGAGCAACAACGTCTTGATCGCAATCGCGAAGCCATGATCTCTCTGGTACGGGGCGATGACAGACCCCAGCGCCTGGGCAATGAGCGCACCTTGGGCATCGAGCTTGAGCGCCTCATCTTGGACCCGGTCTCAGGACAGCGCATTCCTTTTGAAGGGCCTTTGAGCATCAGCACGCTCCTGGCGCGCTGGGAGCGCTTTTTCGCGCCGGAATGCGCCCTCATTATCGACGACACCCTCTTTGGCTATGAAGGAACCGTCACGGTTGAGAACAAAGAGGTGGGCATCTCCATCACTTTGGAACCAGGCGCCCAGCTCGAGGTGGCGGTGGGCCCCTCAAATTCGGTGAGCGATCTTTTGGGTGCCATTTTGGCCTTTGACGAGCAGTATGCCCAGCTCTGCCAAGACCTGGGGGTCGAATGGCAGCTGGTGGCCCTAGGGACCGACCCCTTTACCATCAATCCTCGAGAAGTGACCCTGATCCCTAAAGAGCGCTACCGCCTGATGGATAAAACCCTCTCTCATACTGGACGCTATGCGCGGGATATGATGCGCTGCTCGGCCTCTACTCAGATCTCTTTAGACTGCTCTGACGAGCAGAATATGGTTGCCGAGTACAGGCTTGCCGTAGCCCTGGGCCCGCTGTTGGCCTTCCTGTGCGACAACGTGATTTCTTGGCGAGGCCTCAGTGTGGACGACACTCCTCGCATGGTGCGTGCCCGCATTTGGGACCACATGGATCCTGCGCGCTGTGGCATCGTTCCCGGCACTTTTGACGAGGGCTTTGGGGCAGAAGCCTACGTGCAGTGGCTTATGGGCGTCTGCCCTATCCTTTTCACCGACGACTCCGGTCTCACCATCCCCACTTGTTCTGCTACCGAAGCCGACATCATGGCCATGCGCGAGCTTTCCCAAGGCGAGCTCTTCCATCTGCTTTCCATGGTCTTTCCCACGGTGCGCCTCAAGGGCTTCCTCGAGATTCGCACGCCAGACTCCATGCCTCCTCAGCTCGCGGCAGCCCTTGCCGCCTTCATCAAAGGCATCTTCTACAATGACAACGCATTCGCCAAGGCCGGCGAGCTCTTCTGTGACGTTAGCGCGCAAAATGTCATGGATGCCCAGGCCGAGCTCGAGGAGCATGGCTGGGATGCCAAGCTCTACGGCCTCCCTTGCACCACACTGGTGATGCGCTTGGTGCAACTGGCAGAAAACGGCCTTCAAGACCAGGAAGAGCGCGATATCTTCCATGCTATCTCGAGCCTCTGGCTCTCCCATATGGTCCCCAAAGACCTTTACAAAGAGCAGTTTGTCATCTAGGGCTCTTGGGCGATCTCGAGCCTTTTTAGCCTTGCCAAGAAAGGCTCCCTCAAAGAAAGGGGAGTGTTTCTTGGCCAGAGGGCTAGGAGCGAACCAAGCGCAGGCCTTCGATCTTTGCCAATCAATTGCATAATGATTTTTACTCCCTTGAATCTGGGCATGAGTCCCCATATTCTTGAATAGGTGTTAATCAGAGGAGAGGGGGATCTGATGGTCAAAAGGTCGAGGATGACTCCTAGGAAAACTCTGTCGACCTGGGCTTTAGTGGTGCTGTTTGCTCTTAGCGGCCTGACTACGCCAGCTATAGCGCTCAATGCTTTGGTGCAGTCAGGCCCAGGCGAGCCCGCCACCGCCAATCCTGCTGCTCCTGATCCAAATCCAGAAAACCCGGGATCGCAAGATCCTGAAGATCCCGCAGACCCTCAAGATCCCGACGATAAAAAGGATCCTATCCCTGCGACGGTTGAACACCTCACAGCCCAGGTAACCCTCAAGAACCATGGGCTCACCCAAGGGCAATTCAGCTTTGTGCTCAAAGACGACAAGGGTCAAACTGTGGCTTCGGGCACAAACGATGCCTCGGGCAAGGTAGTGCTCAGCAGCTTCGAGATTGCTCAAGCAGGCACCTATACCTATGAGCTTTCCCAAACCGGCAATGCAGCTTCTGGCTATACCCTTGATACTCAAAAGTTCACCGTAGCGGTCACCGTCTCCCTCGCAGAAGACAAGGCCTCCCTGATTGCCAAGGTCGCTTCCCCCTCTACACCCATGACCTTTGCCAATAGCTATCTCGCTCCCAATCGTGGCTGGCAGGGAAGCGGCTCCTCGCGCACTTTCGTGCAAGACGATGGCTCCCTTATGAAAAAACGCGTGGCGAAGATCGGCGACAACCATTACCTCTTCGATGGCTCTGGCAAACTTATGGCCAATGGATGGAAGACATTCCAAAACCGTCGCTACCATGCCACCGCTCAAGGAGAGCTCACCTCCGGTTGGCTCTTGGACGGTTCCTGGTACTACCTTGACCCTGCCGACAATTGCGCCATGGCTACCGGGTGGAAAGTGGTAGACGGCGCCCATTACTACATGGACATGTCAGGCCGCATGCTATCTGGCGGCTGGAAGTGGCTGGGTAATCGCTGGTACTACCTCTCTAGCTCCGGAGCCGCTGCTACCGGCTGGCTTTTAAACGGCTCCTGGTACTACTTGGACCCTGCTTCTGCCGCCATGCGCACAGGCTGGCAAAAAATCGACAATGCCTGGTATTACCTGGACGGCTCAGGGGCCATGCATGCCAACGGATGGATGAGGCTGGGGAACGCCTGGTATTACCTCTACTCCTCGGGAGCCATGGCCTCAGGTTGGCAATGGGTTGGAGGAGCCTGGTACTATCTGGGCGGCCCAGACGACGGCGCCAT
Source organism: Olsenella sp. KGMB02461 (assembly GCF_012584445.1). Classification (GTDB taxonomy): domain Bacteria; phylum Actinomycetota; class Coriobacteriia; order Coriobacteriales; family Atopobiaceae; genus Leptogranulimonas. The sequence continues at coordinate 286,631 of NZ_JABAHI010000008.1, read as the reverse complement.
GAAGACCGGGTGGAACAAGGTGCGTGGCGCCTGGTACTACCTTACGGGTTCAGGAGCAATGGCTACGGGCTGGCGCTGGATTGGCAATGCCTGGTATTACTTGAACGGCTCCGGCGCCATGCTCTCTGGCTGGCAGTGGATAGGAGGCGCCTGGTATTACCTTGGAGGCGCCAACGATGGAGCCATGCGTGCCAACTGCTGGATAGACAATGCCTATTGGGTGGGGCCATCTGGAGCTATGGCTGCCAACAGCTGGGTAGATGGAGGCCGCTACTATGTGGATGGCGGCGGCCGTTGGGTACCCGGAGCGATCCCTACCACAGTACAAGGGACTATGAGCGTTTGGGCCCAAGGCTATAGCAGCGCAACTCCCTGGCTTGCCATGGTTGACACCTCCGCTAACCGCGTGGGTATCTATCAGGGTTCTCAGGGACACTGGAACCAAGTGCGCTTTATGACCTGCAGTGCCGGCTCTCGTTACACTCCCACTGTCAAAGGGCAGTTTACCGTGGGCAACAAAGGCTATTCCTTTGGCGAGAACAAGGGCTATAGCTGCTATTACTGGACGCAGTTCTACGATGGGTACCTCTTCCATTCGATTCTTTACAATCCCGGTACCCGCGTAGTGCAAGATGGGCGCCTAGGCCAAAACTTGAGCCATGGCTGCGTGCGCCTCTCCATCGACGATGCCTATTGGGTGCAGCAAACGCTCCCTCGCGGCAGCAAGGTAGTTGTCTATTAGGAGCAAGAGCATTAAATCTTAGGTAGGGTATACGGGGAACTGCCTGCAGCTACATCCAAAATACTATCCCAAGAAAACAGGGCCGTCTCATAAAGGACGGTCCTGTTTTACGTTACTATTGGAATGATTGCTTATAGGGATGAAAGGTTATTCTTGGAGGCCGCTCAAGATGACAGGCAGACATCGCCCAACTCCCATCAGCACACTTGCGATCTGCATGATTGTGGCAAGCCTTGTGATGGCGCCAGAGCCTATGGCATTGGCTGTTGGCTCTGATAAACCGTCAACGGGCTCAGCTCCCTCATTGCAAAATGCTGAACAGGGTGGCATCGTGTCGCAGGAGGCTTCCCCAGACACCAGCGCCGAGGATCAAGACCCTGATGCCCCTGCCAAACCCAACGATCCTGGAAACCCTAATGAAGAGCAGGAAGATCCTGAAGAGCCCCAGCCTCCCGCCTGCGACCCCATCTCCTACGAGGTGCCCCTCTTGGCAACTGTCAACAATGGAGGAACGCTACAAGAAGCAGATGTTACAGCCAAGCTCATAGATCAGGGCATCTGTGTAGGAGAGGCGGCCAATTCCAAAGAGGGGGCCATCGAGCTTCCTGCACTCACCTTTGACGCCCCGGGGACTTATAGCTACAAGCTGGAGCTCACGGCTAAAGACCGGCCAGGATTCTCACTGGCAAAATCCAGCCTCACCTTTGTGGTGACGGTGAAAGACGAGGATGGTGCCCTTCGAGTAGTCTCGCTCAGCTGCGATGGCTCGCCGGTGAGCGGCCTGAAGATCGAATGTCAGTGGGACGAGCCTGCAGGCACTTGGTCTTCTGATAGCCAGGGATGGCACTACACCACCTACAATGGCGTGCGCATAGCAGACGCCGAGCGTGTCATCGATGGCAGGACCTATCGGTTTAATGCTCAAGGCGCCATGGTTACCGGCTGGTTTTTGGATGGTGCTGTGTGGCGCTACTATGGCGGCCAGGGTGGGGCGCACGATGGGGCTATGCGCACTCATAGCTGGCTCTGGGACGGTGCCTGGTATTGGCTTGACGACAACGGCGCCATGGCTACCGGATGGCGCACGGTCGATGGCGCCCATTACTTTATGGATGGCTCGGGCCATATGCTTTCCAGCGGATGGAAGTGGTTGGGCAGCCGCTGGCATTACTTGACCTCCTCGGGCGCTGCATTTTCTGGCTGGCTCTGGGACGGTTCCTGGTACTACCTTGACCCTGCCGACAATTGCGCCATGGCTACCGGGTGGAGAGTGGTAGACGGCGCCCATTACTACATGGACATGTCAGGCCGCATGCTATCTGGCGGCTGGAAGTGGCTGGGCAATCGCTGGTATTACCTCTCTAGCTCCGGAGCCGCTGCTACCGGCTGGCTTTTAAACGGCTCCTGGTACTACTTGGACCCTGCTTCTGCCGCCATGCACACAGGCTGGCAAAAAATCGACAATGCCTGGTATTACCTGGACGGCTCAGGGGCCATGCATGCCAAAGGCTGGATGAGGCTGGGGAACGCCTGGTATTACCTCTACTCCTCGGGAGCCATGGCCTCAGGTTGGCAATGGGTTGGAAGGGCCTGGTACTATCTGGGCGGCCCAGACGACGGCGCCATGAAGACCGGGTGGTTTCAAGACGGCGACTATTGGTATTACTGCGATGGCTCGGGGGCCATGGCCCACAACGCGTGGGTTGGCTCCTGGTGGGTCAATGGGTCGGGCGCCTGGGATCCCAGCCTTCCTGCATCAGGAAAGACTGGTTGGCAAAACCCTTCCAACTACTATCAGGTGTCTTCCTATGGGGTGCGGTTCCCAGGGGCAGGCCATGGCTATTATGTCACCGCCCCTACCATTAGGGCAGATGCCACCCGAGAGCAATGCATACGCGCGTTCTTAGCACGGGCCCGCAACTACCTGGGAACCCCCTATAGGTGGAACTACTCCGATGCTCCGGGAGTAGGAGTGGACTGCATTGGCTTGGTTTACCAGTGCGCCTATGCAACCGGCATGGATCTGGGAGAATTCAATCCTTATAACCATTGGATCACCGGACCTCATGGGTGGCACAGCCACGACGCCAATAACTTCTGGTCTTACGGCAAGATCCAAAAGATCGCCTTCGAGTCCCGAGCCCCGGGCGACCTTATCTTTTGGCCCGGCCATGTAGCCATCTATATTGGAAACGACCAGGTGATCGAAGCCGTTCCTGGGCGCGTGCGCCAGGCTTCCATTCGAGCCTCAGGCGCCAATTATCTGGGAGTGGGCCGCCTTTACATCTAAGGCTTTAGGCTCCAGGTGAAATACGTGGTTTTGATCCCCCTCAAAGAGGCCTCCGCAACAGGAGGCCTCTTTCGCTAGACTGCTGGGTAATCTTAGCCATCCAAGGAGTTCGTCTGTGACCGGTGGTTTCTTTGACATCTACAAATCCCATTCGCAGCAGCCGCTCTTTGGCCAGTTGCACCCAGCCTTGCGAGCCCTCTTGGCCCTCACGCCGCTTTTGATCACTCTGGGGTGCTTCTCTGTGATGCTGCTTGCAGCGTCATTGGTGCTGGCCCTGGGCTTTATCTGTCTTGTGAGCGGACCTGCCGCTGCCTTGCGCACGCTCAGACAGGCGGCGCCGCTCCTGATCATCATTATTTTGCTCAATCCGCTGATTTCCCCTTCGGGCACCCAGAAGCTCCTTACTCTAGGGCCCTTTGCCATCTATGGCGAGAGCCTTATGTGGGGGATCCTCACGGGCCTCATGTTGGCGGCCTCGCTGGCTTGGCTGGAGGTCTTTGGGCTCATCCTTTCTGCCGACGAGCTTTGCGATCTTTTAGGTTCGGCAGCCCCTACGCTGGCGCTTATGGTCTCTATGGCCATGCGCCTTGTACCAAATCTCTTTGGGCAGGCTCAAGGCGCCAAGGCTGTCAGAGAAGCCTGTACGGCCTCGCGGCCCTCAAACTCTCAAAATGCTCCCGGTTCTCCCCCTGCCAAGAAACCCATGCCTCAGAAGGCCGCACACCCCCAGTGGATGAGTGCGAAGCTGAGTTGGGCCGCCCGCATCTCTACCGCACTGCTGGGCTGGACCCTGGCAGACTCGCTCTCCCGCGCCTCTTCCATGGAAGCGCGCGGGTGGGGAGTGGGCCCCAGAAGCCATTACCGCCAATGGCGTTGGTCTATTTCCCAAAAAGTACAGTTTGCGATGCTTCTGATGGCAGATGGGCTTATGCTGGGCGCCTTCTTCTGCTGCCAGGCAGGTTGGGTAAGCGCTCTTACGCCTCAGGCGCTCTTAGAAGGCGCCCTTCCTGGCCCCGTCAACCTTTTGTCTTTGGTGCTTTTAGGGCTGCCCCTGGCAGTCTTTGGCTATCTGACCTTTCAAGAGAGGAGGCTGCCGTGAGCCTCACTCCCATAGCCCTATCCTGGGATTCCGTGAGCTTTAGCTATCCGGCCTTGAGTGCAGCCTCTCCCGCCATCGATGTCCTTCATGACGTGAACCTCCAGGTACCCCAAGGAGCCTTCTGCCTTCTCACCGGGGCTACGGGTTCTGGCAAGTCCACCCTCTTGCGCTTGGCAAAACCCCAGTTGGCGCCCAAAGGCAATCTCAGCGGAACGGTGTCCTTCCAAGACGCTCCGGTATCCCGGCTCTCAAAAGAGGCATCAGCCAGATCGCTAGGATTCGTAGGCCAGGACCCTTCGGCTCAAATCGTGGCCGACACCGTCATTGACGAGCTCGCCTTTGGCCTTGAAAACCTCGGTGTGCCCCAGGATGCGATGAAGCGCTCCATCGCCGAGACCTGCGCTTTTTTGGGGCTCGATCCCTGGCTCCATCGCCCCTGTGCAGAATTATCTGGCGGACAGCGGCAACTGGTAGCTCTCGCCGCGGTCTGTACCCTCAAGCCCTCCGTGCTCCTGCTCGACGAGCCCACCTCTCAGCTCGACCCTGTAGCCGAGGGGGCGTTTCTCGGCAGCCTATACCGACTCAACCACCAGTTAGGCATCACGATAGTGGTGGCTTCTCACCGAGCCTCCGCCATCGCCCCCTATGCGTCCATGGCCGTGCGTCTCTCTCATGGGCGCCTGGAGCCTCAGGAGCTCTCTGCTTTGGCGTCTCCTGTTCCTCTTTGCCGAGAAACGCCGCTGCCTCGGCTGGGGCCAACGGTGGTGGAGGCCCATGATATTTGGATGCACTACACCAAGCGCGACCCCTGGGTGTTAAGGCAGTGCGACCTCACCTTGGCGGCCAATGAGTTGCGTGCGCTGGTGGGAGGCAATGGGTCTGGCAAATCCAGCCTTCTAAAAACACTGGCGGGCATCACCAGAGCCAGTCGGGGCGCTCTTCACAACCAGGCAGCACAAAGCGTTGCCTACCTGCCGCAGGACCCTTTGGAGCTCTTGATCTCAGAGACTGTGGGAGAAGAGCTTATGGAGTGGGCAGCCTCGGCGGGTTATGGAGAGCCTGACGCGCGCGCCATGGCCAAGACGCTGGGGCTTTTAGAGGCGTGGGAGCAAGATCCTCCTTCGCTTTCTGGAGGCCAGCTCCAACTGCTCGCCCTAGGCAAACTGCTCTTGCTCAAGCCATCGCTGCTCTTGTTAGACGAGCCGGTCAAAGGGCTGGACAGCTCGCTCAAATCCCTGGTGGCAGATCTTTTATGCAAGGCGGCGCAAGAGGGGAGCGCCGTCCTTTATGCCACCCATGACTTAGACTTTGCACGGGCAGCCAGCCATGCCACCTCCCTCATGTTCGATGGAGGCATCTGCACCACGCAAGAGACTGGCGCGTATTTCCAAGACTCGCTTTTGGGATAGCGCCAGGCCTTGGGCGAGGTCGTTGGCTCGTGAGAGTTATGAGTTGTCTCAAACTTGCTCAGGCTTGGCTTTTAGCTGGGCCTGGCTGTGAGTCTTTTCTATCAGATGCGTGATGATAGGCACCACGATAGTGGTAAGGGCCGCAGCGAACACCAGCACAGAAGCAATGTGGGCAGTCATGTCGCCGGCTTCCTGGGCCACAGAGGTCATGGCCACCACAGTGGACATGGCAGTGCAGCTATAGATGGCGATATTGAAGCGACGCCAGGGATTCATGGAGCGGGTCTCAGGGGCGAGGCTTAAAGTCGCAAAGACAGGCAGGCCGCGCACCAGCAATAGCAAGAGAATGAACCCCGCCACAACCAAGGGCTCGGATCCGCCTTCGAAGACATCGATATTGCAACCGGAAAGCACAAAAGCCACCGGCACAAAAAAGCCGTAGGCCACAGTCTTTACCTGGCCAATGACAGCAGAGTCGTCAGGTGTGAGCTGACGCAGGATGAAGCCGGCGGCAAAGCCTGCCACTATCATGTCGGCACCCAGAATGACACCTAGGGCTACCAGACCTACGAGAATAGCGATCACCAGCCGAAGCATCATCTGGTTGGAGTCTGCGCCCCTATGCACAAAGGTATCCAGTTTGCTGTGGGAGCGCTCTTCATGGAGCACCAGGCGTTTGCCCACCAGCGCCACCACCACAAAGAAGGCCATGATTCCCAGCTCCACCAAAGGAGATCGTTCTTCCAAAAGCAGGGCAACGGCAACCACTGGCAAAAGCTCTCCTGTGGCGCCATAGGATTCTGTGACTTTGCCCATGGGGGTATCCAGCTCATGACGGGCAGACAATATGCTCTCGACCTTGGAGAACGCAGTGGAAGTGAGGGAAATGGCAAAGGCGATGAGGGCTTTGGCAGAAAACTCCAGGGGTAGAAGCCAGGCCACCAGAAGGCCTAGGCCAAAGGAGGACAGCCAGGCCAGCATGGCATGGCGCCCGGTAGCACCCACCACGCGAGAAGGTTCGAGGTTGTAACCGCCCATAAGAAAGATGAAGGCCAAGCCTAGCTGGCGCAGCAGCGGCAAACCTGGGGCGGCTGGGTCGATGAGCCCTGCGCCATGGGGACCCAATAAAGATCCGAGGATAAGGATGAACGCTCCCGCCTGTATCCAATTGCCGGGAATAAGAGATGATAAAAACGGCCCCATAAAGGTGGCCACACATACAATGGCTAATGAGAATAGAGCGGCTGCCACAAGTTGCCCCCAATGCGAGAGACCAGGGCGCCTTCTTATCAGGCGTCCCTTAGAGTATTTAGCTATCTACCCAGAAGGACCCTCTATGCAAAAGTTGGAACCCTGGGCACTGGCCGCGGTGCCCTGCGTATTGGTGCTAGGGCTTTGGTTTCAAGGCCCTTGGGCGCTTTTATCGGCAGCAGTAGTAATTGCGGCTCTGGCAATCGTGTTGGCTGGATGGGAAACCTCCACTCCAGCATTGCGCCAATTCCTGCCTGCAGTGAGCCTTGCTGCCCTCGGAGCGGTAGGAAGAATGCTGTTTGCTGCTGTTCCCGATGTAAAGCCCTTGTCGGCTATCGTCGTTTTGACGGGCGCCTCTCTAGGCTCGCGCAGCGGCTTTTTATGCGGCGCTCTGGCGGCTTTGGTGTCCAATCTTTTTTTTGGACAGGGATCCTGGACGCCTTGGCAAATGTATGCTTGGGGGCTCATGGGTTATATGGCAGGGGTATGGGTCAAAAGAGGCTGGCTTAGAACACGCAACCAAGCTGCCCTGTTTGGCTTTGTTGCAGCACTGGGCTTTGGCCTTATTATGAACGGCTATACGTTGGTAGGCTTTATAAGGCCGTTGACCTGGGCAAGCGTGGTGATCACTTGCAGCGCTTCATTGGTGTTTGATCTAGTTCATGGAGCTGCCACGGCAGCGTTTCTTTGGCTGCTGTGGGATAGCTGGGGGCATGTGCTCAAGCGTTTCAAACAACGCTATGGCCTTTTGGAGTAGGAGATATAAAAGAGCGTCAACTAACACGGCCTTAGGCAGGCATCTCCCCCTTCATGGAAAGCCTCTCTTCTATGAGATAGGGGGTAGTGCAATGAGGACAGCGTGGTATCATTGCGGGGTTATGGATCTGCGCATCTTTAGGATCTGTTGGCTGTCCTCAAGGCTTTTGCTTTTGGGTAGGTAGAGTCCAGAGTTTTGCTCTGAGCGTGCCTTTAGCTGGCAGCATCAGCGCCAAGACACCAACCGCAGCGCTCAAATGAGCGCCAGTACCAAATCGAAGGAGCATGCATGTCCGGACACTCTAAGTGGGCCACTACCAAGCACAAGAAAGCGGCCATCGACGCCAAGCGTTCCACTTTGTTCTCTAAGCTCTCCCGCAACATCACCGTTGCGGCTAAACTGGGCGGCGATCCCAACCCGGACAACAACGCTTCTTTGGCTGCAGCCGTTGCCCGCGCCCGCATGGTCTCCATGCCCAACGCCAAGATCAAGGCTGCTATCGACAAGGCCTTTGGCGCCGGTGCTGACGCCGCCGTCTACGAGAACGTCACCTATGAGGGCTACGGCCCTGCCGGCGTCGCCGTCTATGTGGAGTGCCTCACCGACAACCGCAATCGCACCGCCGCAGATGTGCGCTCTGCCTTCTCCCACTCTGGAGGCAACCTGGGCACTTCTGGCTCGGTGGCCTTCCAGTTCGAGCGCAAGGGTTCCATCGCTGTAGACAAGATCATCAAGTCTGATGACAAGAAGGTCGAGGACCGCCCCAACGCTACCGATGAGGACGAGTTCATGATGGCCGTGGCAGAGGCCGGCGGCGAGGACTATGAGGACGCCGGCGATCAGTGGATCGTCTACACCGCCTACGACAACATGCAAAACGTCCAGGCTGGCCTTGAGGCTCAAGGCATCGAGGTCAAGGGCTCTGAGCTCACCATGGTTCCCACCACCCCAAGCCAGGTCTCCGTGGCAGATGCCAAGAAGGTCCAGCGCTTGGTAGACCGTTTGGAGGAGCTGGAAGACGTGCAAAACGTCTACAACACCATGGAGATGACGGACGAGATCGCCGCCGCTCTGGATGAGGATTAGTTCCTTATTACTCATCAATTGCATCTTTGCCCGGTTTCCAAAAACGTTCACGGGCGTTTTTGGAAACCGGGTTTCTTTTTACGTGGAACCAGCGTCTGAGCGCCCAGTAGCGTTTACAGTGAAAGGGCATCTATCGACCGCGTCCCAAGGCGCACCCATAGATGAATATCGAAGGGATGAAGTCCATGAATGGGTTCAAGCGCTTCTGCCTCATAGTCTTTTCGCTGCTGGGCTTGCTAGTGGTAGGTCTTGGCCTTGTCTGGTGGCTCGGCCCTTGGACAGCCCAGATCTCTGCCTTGTTCGCCCTTGACTGGTTCGTCTTCCTCATAGAAGCCTTCATCGTCATAGGGCTCGTAGGATTCGTCTGTCTCTTTGTGGCTGGGGTGCGCGCCAAAAAACCCAAAGACATCGAAGTCATCAATGAAGACGGCGACCGCGTTTCCATCGCGCGCTCTGCGGTGGCGTCCCAAGCCACCTATCTGGCCGAGGCTGACGGCCTATGCCTGGTTACCAAGGTGGTGGTAGATACTCGCCGCCGCGATCAGGTGGATGTGGCCCTTTGGATCCAGCCCTACCACTCTCTCGATGTCCAGGCCGAGGCTCAGGCCCTCCAAGAGTCATTGCGCCGGGGACTTACCATTCTCGTTGGCGACCGTTTGGGATCGTTGACCCTACGCTTTTTGGAGCCTCGCCAAACTGCTGATATCACTCCTGGCAACGTCGTGGCCCCCCAAAAGAATGGCAGCTTCAAGCCCACCGCCGCCCACAAGGCCGATCGCGCCCTGCGCCATGATACCGGCCACGCTGCCGAGAAACCCGTACCTTACGGAATTGAGGCCTCGAAGGACGCCCGAAGCTCTACAGGCGTGTCACCGGTAGAACCAACCTCTCCAGAATCTGAAAGCTCTGCCAGCAGCTCTTCTGAGGTTACCATCGTGCATCCTCAGGCTATAAAGCCTGCAAGCTCTAAGGAGGTGCACTAGCATGGCCAAAAAGCCTCCTGTAACCGTCGAAGTCAACGTGGAGTCTGCCGATGGCGGGACCATGCAAAAAGTCTCAACTACTGAGGCAGGGGCTTCTCGGCAGGAAAAAAGCTCCCAGCCTGCCGACGCAGCCACAAGCTTCAAGGCGCAAGGAGCCCATGCACGCAGGTTGGCTGCCAAAACGCGATCCACTGCCACCAGTTGGGTAGAGGGGTTGGCGCCGGGCCATTCCAATGCGGTGATCTTTGGCGTGCTTGGAGTGTTGGTAGCTCTGCTTATCTTTTGGGTGGGCTTCTTCCAGGCACTTTTTGTGGCGCTTATGGCCACTGCCGGAGTAGCCTTTGGTCAATGGCTGGACGGCGACCCGCGCATTATCAATGCCGTCAAGCACCTGCTTGCCCCTTCTAACGATTACCGCTAAAGCGCGAGCTTTAAGGAGACATCATGAGCGACGCTTCTACTACCTCGGCCTCTGAGACTCAAGAATCTTCATTGGTGCAGCTGCCTGTGAGCGCCATGACCCAAACCACAGACGATGACGTCATCGAAGACGTCGAGGATGCAGACTCCGAGGACTCCCTTACCTTCTCCAACGGCGTTATCGAGAAGATCGTGGCCATCGCCTGCCGCGACGTCCCCGGTGTGGTGGGCATGAAGGGCGGCTTTTTCAAGCGCGTCCAAGAGACGCTCACCGGCGCAGATCTCACTAAAGGCGTCACCGTAGAGGTCATGCAGGACAACTCCGTGCGCGTGAACATCTCCATCCTCATGGCCTACGGCGCCTACGCGCCCCAGGTCTTCGAAGACGTGAAAAAGGCCGTAGTGCGCGAGCTTTCCTCCATGACCGGCCTTGAAGTCTCCGGCGTGAACCTGCGCATCGAAGACGTTATCGCGGCCGACGAGCTGGATGACGACGAGCGTGAGGCCAACTAGCATGACGTTGCGCGCTTCTCTTGCCTTAGGCGCCGGGAAACTGGCGCGCTGGGGCCTTGTCTCTGTGCTTCACCGAAACGCCTCTCAACTGCCAGGACGCATCGCTCTTGCCCTTGATCCTGAGCTCTTGAGCGAGCTGGCTTCTCATGTAGAGGGCTCCATCGTGGTCTGCGGCACCAACGGCAAAACCACTACCAATAACGTGCTGGCCTCGGCCATAGAAGCCTCTGGGCAGACAGTGATGTGCAACCGCGCCGGCGCCAACATGGCCCCTGGCGTCACTGCTGCCCTTATGACCAAGCCTTCTGCCAATTGGGCTGTCATCGAGGCAGACGAGCTCTCCACAATAAAGATCTTGCCGGCCTTAAAGCCTCGCTATCTCGTCTTGCTCAATCTCTTTCGCGACCAGCTGGACCGTGCAGGAGAGATCGACCGCGTGCAAGACATCATCGCCCAAGCCCTAGATGCATCTCCTGAAACCACCTTGGTGGTTTGCGGCGATGATCCTCTCTCCATGGGCGTGGCCCTGCGTCTTGCCGGCAACAATCCCATCATCTCCTTTGGCATCGACGAGGCATTGGGCCTTCCCCCTGACCGCGTGCCCGAGGCCCGCTTTTGCCAAGTCTGCGGCGCCGAGCTGGGCTATGTCTTTCGCCACTACGCTCAGCTGGGAAACTTCGCCTGTCCCAATGGCGACTTTGCCCGGCCTCAGCTGGACTGGCGCGCCACGCATGTCAAGGTGGAGCGCACAGGCGTCTCCTTCGATGCCGCAGGTCCTCACAAGCTTACTGCTAAGAAACCCGCGGCCCCCCAGCTTGAAACGCCCCAGTGGCCCGTACACCTCAAGGCGTCCTTTGGCGGCGTCTACATGGTCTACAACCTGCTCGCCGCCTTCATTGGGGCCACGCTGGCCGGAGTGAGCCCAGAGCAGTTCCAAGACACCCTGGATCACTACCATCCGGAGAACGGGCGCTTGCAGCGTTTTGATGTGGACGGTCGAGAAGTGGTGCTCAACTTAGCCAAAAACCCCACTGGCTTCAACCAGAACATCTCTCTGATGCTAGCCGACGATCGCCCCAAAGCCGCCTTCTTTGTGGTGAATGACGACTACAACGATGGCAAGGACATCTCTTGGATCTGGGACGTAGATTTCGAACGCCTCTCTCAGGAAGACGACCTCACACTGGCAGTGGGCGGCCATCGCGCCAACGACCTGCAAGTACGCATGAAGTATGCCGGCATGGACGCACCTTTGTGCACAGACGTCAAGGGTGCCTTGGATCACATAGCATCCCTTCCCAAAGACCGCCCTCTGTACGTGCTTACCAACTATTCTGCACTGTGGCCTGCCAAGGCAGAGCTCGAAAAGATTGGAGAGAGCCATGAGCGGTAAGTCTGTGCGCATCGCCCATCTCTACCCCGAGCTCTTGAACCTCTATGGCGACAGCGGCAATATCATCACGCTGGCCAAACGCTTGGAGTGGCGCGGCCTCACCCCAAAGATCGCCGAGGTCTCCATCGACGATACCCCCAGCTTCAAAGAGGTGGACCTGGTCTTTATCGGCGGCGGCTCCGATCGCGAGCAGCGCATTGTGTGCGAAAAGCTTCTGGCCCAAAAAGCCGAGCTCGCGGCCTACGTAGCCGATGGGGGAGTGCTGCTTGCCGTATGCGGTGGCTATCAGCTCTTAGGCCACTCCTACCTCATGGGCGACGAGAAAGTAGAAGGCTTGGGGTTGGTAGACCTCTATACCGATCGCGGCAACCCTCGTCTCATCGGCAACATTGCCATCCAGAGCGATCTTTCCCCTCAACCCATCGTGGGCTATGAGAACCATGGCGGCCGCACTCACTTGGGCGCAGGCGTCCGTCCCTTGGGCAAAGTGCTCTTTGGCCATGGCAACGACGGCACCACGGGCTATGAGGGCTGCTGGCAAGATAATGTGGTGGGCACCTATATCCATGGGCCCCTGCTGCCCAAGAACCCAGGCGTGGCAGACGCACTTTTATCGGCAGCGCTAGAGCGTCGCTACGGCGACGGCGCCCTGGAGCCTTTGGACGACACCGTAGAGCTGGCGGCCAACCAGGTGATGGTGGATCGCCTGCTTTCCGGCGAAGAGAAAGAATAGTCGTACTGCTGATTCACGCGACGCCCTAGTGCGCAAGCCCCTCGCCTAGGAATTCCCAGGCATAGGCAGCCTCTAGGGCGACGCCGCTTTTGAGCACGGTCTCGTCGGGGTTGTAGAAGCAGGAATGCTGAGGGTGCACTGGCCCCTTAGAAGGATTGGCACAACCCAAAAACACGAAGACGCCCGGCACTTCGAAAAGATACTCAGAGAAGTCTTCGCCGGGCATGGAGCCTCGGTAGCGAGCGATGGCATCCTTGCCGAGAACCGCTTCCGCCGCGCGTGCAGCGATTTGGGAAGCCTGGGCGTCGTTTACCACAGCCCAACTGCCCAAGTCATACTGGCTCACCGTGGCCTCGCAGCCCAAGGCGGCGGCGGTCTCCTCGGCAACGCGCTTCATTAGCAGGGGCATGCGCGCGTGGATCTCGGGGTCGAAGGTGCGCACGGTGCCTTCGAGCCAGGCAGAGCCTGCCACCACATTGCGGGCGGTGCCTCCATGGAACTGACCCACGGTCACCACCGCGGGCTCGAAGGGGGAGACTGATCGGCTCACGATGGTTTGAAGTTCCTCGATGATGGCGGCTCCAGCCAAGATGGCGTCGGCGCCGCGGTGGGGGAGCGCCCCATGGGCAGACTTGCCTTTGATGTCGATGCGCCACCAGTCCGCGTTGGCCATGCGTGGACCCGCCTCAAGAGAGACTTTGCCTGCCGGTACCTCGCTCCAGATGTGACAGCCATAGGCTCCGTCGACCCCGTCGCACACGCCAGCCTTCACCATCATGGAGGCGCCGGTGGAGTTTTCCTCGGCTGGTTGGAACACCAAGCGCACCTCGCCGCAAAGCACGGGGGCAATGCAAGAAAGGATGGCGGCTGCTCCCAAAAGCATGGCTGCATGGCAATCATGACCACAGGCATGCATGATTCCAGGAGTTTGGGAGGCATAGGGTGCGCCAGTCTCTTCTTGCACCGGAAGGGCGTCGATATCGGCACGCATGAGCAGACGCTTGCGAGGATGGCTCTGCGAATCATAGGCGCCGGGAGCGGTGCCCTTGATGGTGGCTACCACGCTGTTCTCATAAGGCATGTAGTAGGGGATGCCCAAAGCTTCCAGCTGGTGTGCAATGGTGAGAGCAGTTTGGGTCTCTTCCAACGAACGCTCAGGATGCGCATGGAGGTAGCGGCGGATCTCTATGACCGCAGGCTCGATGGCCTGGCTCAGCTTCTTGATGAGTTGAGGAACCTCTTGAGAGTCCGCTACAGCCACATCTATCTCTAAGAGCGCCTCTCTCACTGCCTCACCCAAACGCCTGTAATCGAGGCTTTGATAGGAAGTGTTGGAGGTGGCAGTGGACTCGAGCGTTGACATAGAAGCATCCTCTCCGCAGTGGAGTTCTTGGCTTCCCTTTAGAGTAGTCGACCGGCGCAGCACGAGCCTGTCTCACCTGCAAATTTAAATCCAAGAGTTTGTCAGATATAAGCTCGTCCTTTGCGCCACATCTCGTACACGCTATAATCCATGGACAAAGGGGAGCTGGGGATTTGGCCCGGCTGAGAGGTGGAACCCAATTCCACGACCCAAGAACCTGATCTGGATAATGCCAGCGTAGGGACCATGCGACTTCGCCTCCGGGTCCCGCAATGTGGCGGGATTTTTATGCCGCCAGAAAGGACGTGCAATGGAGTGCGCCGTTGCAATTCAAGTACTGCCCATGGACGCCGCCTCAGACGATGAAGTAGTACGCATCGTGGACGAGGTCATCGATTACCTCAAGTCCCAACCCGTAAGCCTGTTTGTGGGCCCCTTTGAGTCTGCCATCGAGGGTGACTATGACTTGTGCATGAGCATCTTGGCCGAGTGCCAGCGCATCGCCATCGCAGCTGGCGCCGGCAAGGTTATGACCTACGCAAAGATTGATGTCCGCTCAGAAGAGCCCATGCTCACCACCGAGCGCAAAGTGGGCAAGTACGCTCAGGTCAACGCCGCATTCGATGCTTCTCATGCCGAGGAGAACTAGTGAGATCTGCTCGTCGCTCTTGGGTGGCCCCCACCGTCACCGTGGTTGCGGTGCTTGTGGTGTGGCAGTGCGCAGTGAGCTTTGGGCTCGTGCCTGCCTTCCTATTGCCTAGCCCTTTGGATGTGGTAGAAGCGCTCATTGTTGATGCGCCTCTTCTGGCCTCCCATGGCCTGGTGACACTCACAGAAGCCCTTGTGGGCCTGGCATGCGGTGTGGCAGCGGGCTTTGGCCTTGCGGTGCTCATGGATCGCTTCGCCCTGGTAAAAGCCGCTCTCAATCCTCTGGTGACCCTAAGCCAGACCATCCCTACAGTGGCCATCGCACCGCTCTTGGTGCTTTGGCTGGGCTACGGCATGCTGCCCAAGGTGCTCTTGGTGGCGCTCACCACCTTCTTTCCCATCACGGTGGCTCTGGCAGAAGGCTTTGCCTCGGTGGATCCCGATGCCATCGACCTTATGCGCACCATGGGAGCCAATCGCTGGCAGATCTTTCGCTATGTGAAGATCCCGGCTGCGGCGGGTTCGTTTTTCTCAGGATTGCGCATCAGCGCTACCTACGCCGTGGTAGGCGCAGTAGTAGCTGAATGGCTCGGCGGCTTTGACGGGTTGGGAGTCTATATGACGCGTGTGCGCAAGTCTTACTCCTATGACCAGATGTTTGCCGTCATCCTTATCATTTCTGCACTCTCTTTAGCCCTCATGGGTTTGATCGACTTGATAGCGCGCATTGCCATGCCCTGGCGTGCAGCTACAAACAAGTCTGTAGAGGTCTCCCATGCCTCTCAAGGCAAATAACCCCGTCACCTCTTGGAGGTCTTAGATGAATCGTTCCTATAGCCGCAGCGGCTTTCTCAAGCTGGCAGGCGCCGGCTTGGCAGGCCTCTCGCTTGCTGCCTGCAATCCCAATGGCGCTGCAAACACTACTCAGGCATCTTCTGATGGCTTGGAGAAACTTACCTTTGTGCTGGATTACACTCCCAACACCAACCACACAGGCATCTATGTGGCTCAAGAAAAGGGCTTCTATGCTAACGAGGGCATCGATCTTGAGATCGTTCAACCCCCTGAGGATGGCGCTGATGCGCTGGTAGGCACTGGCAAGGCTCAACTAGGCATGTCCTATCAAGATGTGATGGCTAACTACCTGGGCAGCGACAACCCCTTTCCGGTGACCGCCATTGCCGCCATCATTCAACACAACACCTCCGGCCTCATCTCTCGCAAGGGAGGCGGCATTGACAGGCCTAAAGGGCTTGAGGGCAAGCGCTACGGCACCTGGGATCAAGACGTGGAGAAGGCCATCGTGCGCTCAGTGGTGGAATCTGACGGCGGCGACTGGTCCAAAGTCGAGTTGGTACCTGCCAATTCCACCGACGAGGTCACCGGTCTCAAGGCAGATCAATTCGACGCCATCTGGTGCTATGAGGCGTGGGCAGGTCAAAATGCCAAAATCCAAGACTACCCGGTGGACTACGTTGCCTTTATCGACATCGACGACACCTTTGACTACTACACGCCGGTTATCATCGCCAATGACAGCTTCTTGGCAGAGCAGCCAGACACCGTGAGGCACTTCTTGGCAGCCACTCAAAAAGGCTATGAGTATGCGGTGCAAAACCCCGATGATGCCGCAGAGGTTCTTGTGGCGGCCAATCCTGAGATCGATCCGGCGTTGGCCAAGGCTTCCCAGGAATACCTGGCAGACAAGTACGTGGCTGACGCACCTCAGTGGGGCTACATTGACAAGAGCCGTTGGGAGAAGTTCTATCAGTGGATGAATGACCAAAAGCTCACGCCGGTGGCCATTGAGGCCAGTAGCGGCTTTACCAACGAATACCTGCCGGAGGCGTAAAGACTGCCATGGGCGACATCGATCCTCAAGTAGCAGGGCTTACGGCCTCCCACCTCTGGCTTTCCTGGGAAGGGGAGCCCATCGTGGAGGATGTGACCTTCTCGGTGGCAGCTGGAGAGCTGGTCTGTTTGGTAGGCCGATCGGGCTCGGGAAAGACCACGCTCTTCCATGCCTTGGCTGGCCTTACCGCCCCTGAGCGCGGCCAAGTGTTTGTAGGAGACAAAGACATTACCGGTGTGCCGGGGTCTGTTGCCTACATGCTTCAAAAAGACCTGCTCATACCCGAGCGCACGGTGCAGGACAACGCCGCTTTGCCCCTGCTGCTCAAAGGAATGAGTCTCAAAGAGGCTCGGGCACAGGTAGCCTCGCAGTTGGATCGCTTTGGGCTTGAAGGGGCACAGGGGCTCTATCCCGATCAGCTCTCGGGCGGCATGCGCCAGCGGGCAGCCCTGCTGCGCACCTACTTGATGGATGATCCAGTGCTGCTGATGGATGAGCCCTTCTCGGCCTTAGACGCACTCACGCGAGCCGACATGAGGTCTTGGTTCTTGGACCTCATGAGCCGCTTAGGCCTCACCTGCATGTTGGTGACCCATGATGTGGACGAGGCCATCGCCATGGCCGATCGCATTTTGGTACTGGCAGGAAACCCTGCTCAAGGTCAGGTGAGCCGCCTGGTGGGAGAGGTGGCTATCGAGTGTCCGCGCAAAGATCGCGGCCAATTCATGCTCACCTCCGACGCGCTGGCGACAAAACGCCAGGTACTGGAGCTGCTAGAGCACTGAGCGTTACCAATTATGTACGAACCGATCGCCCTTCTCCACCACGTGCGGGGAAGGGCGATTGCCTTGAAATGCTGCTGGCTTGCACATATGGTTGGCGAACTCTCGAGAACCTGGGCGGATGTGCAGAACGTGCAGCTTTACTTGCCTTTATGGCGCAGCCGAGAAAAGATTCCTGAGGAGCGCAGGGATTCTAGCTCTCGTTCCAGCTCGTCGCGCTCAGCCACTGCTTCTTCCAAACGCCCTTCCAAATTGGCGCAGCGATCTTTGAGGCCGGCGATCTGGGTCTCCATGCGGCCGTTGCGGTCGATGGCATGGGCGCAGGATTCCTTGAGGTTGTCGATAGACCTCTGATAGGAGCGGACCAGCGTGTTGAGCTGCAGCGCCAGACGGCGGGCATTGAGGTCTGCCCTGGTGGTGCCCAAGGAAAGCGAAGCCACAAGCCCACCTAGGCTGGCGATGCGCACTCCCAGCAAGCTCCATAGCTCTGAATCGACTCCAGTGGCCGGCACCACGCAGCTGGCCAAAGCCACCTGGGCGGCTATGGCGCGATAGGCGGCCACTGACTCGATAGGCTCAGTGGCGATGAGGGCGACAGGGACCATCTGGGCTCTGGCTACCAGCTCGTCGTAAACCCCGCGCACATCACCGGCAGAGAGCACCAACCCGTCAATCTCCAGGTCGCTCAAAATGCGCGAGAGCTCTCGGGCACGCTCCAGCGTGGAGCTATAGGCAGGAATGGTTTGAGCCACCGCAAGGGAGCCTGTGGCAGCGCCTTCCTCGGCAATGATGGAGCAGCTGGTGCGGCGAGAAGCCAGTGAGTCTTGGAGCTTTCGCAGCTGCACCAAGTCGTCGCCCTCGCGCACTAAAATAGCGAGGTTGTGAGGCCTGGCTCCTGTCTGCGCCAAGGCAGCCGAGCTTGCAAGGGCAATGGCGACCGAGCAAAGATCGGAGTCCTCGTTGTCTTCCAGGGCTGCGGCGATATAGGGGGCGCCCCAGCAATTGAGAAGCTCTGTGGCGGCATCGGCCCAGGCCACCGGCTGCACCCGAGCAGGGAAGATATCGGTGGCTTGGCGCACCAAACCCACCGCCAAGCCTTCCCAGGCATCGTAGTAGCGCTCCCATTGCTCGGAGCGGTTGAGGTAGCCTACCGCCACCTCGGCAGTGGACCGGTTGGCGCAGATGGCGGCGAAATCTGGGGCCTCTAGAAGGGACGGCGCGGGGTTCTCAGCAATGACGAGGCCGTGGAGATCCGGGCGCACCACCAGGCGTTGGGCCAGGATGGCGCACATGAACCCTGCGACCGCCTCGTCGTGAGAAGCCACAGAGTTGATTTCGATCTCTGCAAATGCGTGGCGGGCCAGCTCGGTTTTGAAGAGGCGCCCGCGCAGTTGCACCGGCACACTGCGAGTGCGGAAGAAGACGTCGATGATAGCCTCGCCGTCCACCGTCTGCATCAGCGGCGACACCACGCGCACGGCAGCGCCGGTATCTTGGTCGCTAAAGATGTCGGCAGCCAAGAGGCGGGCCTCAGAGATATTGCCTGTATCCTCGGGCGATACGGAGGCTTGAGACGAAGCTGCGGGCCTCTGTGCATCATTGGCATCCAGGGAATCTAGCAGCGGCTTGAACTCGGAGGAGGTCACCAGGGTGTCTGCCCGGGTTTGACTGGCCACTTGAAAAAGGCGACCCAGGCTTTGAGGCAAAAGCGTGTCTGGGGCATCCGAGAAGAGCACATAGGTGCCCGAAGAAGCGCGGAGGCCGGCGCGATAGCTTTCCATGCGGCCGGAGTGCTCTGCCATAGAGATCACGCGCAGGGAAGGATGGGCCAGCGATGCCTCTGCCGCTACCTGGGCGGTGGAATCTGTGCTGGCGTCATCAACCACCACAATCTCGAAATTCAATCCTTCTTGGGCCATGGCAGCCTGAATTGCCGCAGGGAGATAAGCCCCGCCATTGGAAGAGCGAATGATGACCGAGACGTCGCATGCCATAAGAAGGCCTCCTCGCAGGGTGTGATTAAGGGTGTGAGTGCGCGGATAGTTCACACTCTACCCTTAATGGGCCTTCCAAAAAAGTTGCATTAGCAATCGTCTCGGGGGGAGAGGGGGCAATTGGGGGTGCGCGGTTCTGGGGTGAAACCCTGGGCTTCTGCCAAACGCCTGCGCAGCATGGCCGCCTCGCTTCGAGAGGCAGCCAGACGCGCCTCAAGAATTTCTACACGATCCTCGAGCTGAGCTGCCATCTGCTCTGCCGATAAGAACGACCGCTGCCCGCTGTTAAGCCGTGCGTCGAAGAGGGGCAACAGGGCGTCGGCAGGCATGGAAGGCGCGGGAGGCTGGGAGAGCCGCTCTTCTAGAGCATCCAGCACTCGGCTGGCCCAAAGGGCCAATGGCTCAGAAGCGCCGCGAATGATGGTTGGGGCTTTGCCATGAGCTGCCAATAGCGCCGAGGTCAGCGATGCCGAGAAACGCTCCTTGGCAGACTGGGAGCCATTGAGATCCGTGGTATTGGAGCCTATCAGAGGGTCTGCAGCCTCGGCATCCACCGCTACCACCGAGGCCAAGCTGGCGGCAGCCTTGGCCCAGGGCGCCTTGGAGCCGTCCTGGTTGCCAGACTGAGCAACGGCCACCACCGGAATGTGCGCCAGGCGCGCCATGAGGGCGCCCCAGAAGAGCTCGGGGGAGTTGCAGAGTGGAAGGACCACCAGATCTGGCGCCTCCTCCCTGAGGGCCCGGTGCCAGCGCTGGGCCAAAGCCAGAGGGAAGCCACAGGCGCCCTCCGATGACGCTGCCCTAGAGGACGTGGTTTTAAGGGCAGTGATGCTGCAAGCATCGAGGGGTTTCTCGGCAGCGAGGGGAGCCATTGTGTAAAACTTCGAGGTTTGAATGGCGAAGCGATCCAAGGCATCCTGGATCTCATTGCTGTCGTCCAGCGACAGAGGACTTCGAGGGCAGGTGACCACCATCACGCGATCGAGGGCGTCGAGGTGGGCCTCCAGGCAGCCGGCGCGAAGCACCACCGAAGCGATGGTCTCAGGATGAGAGGTAGCCCAGTAGGCAATGCTCGAGACAAGCTCGGGGAGAGGCCAGCACTCTGCCAAAGTGTCAAAAAGCGACACCGGGCCTTCTTTGGCCACCATTTTAGAGGCTTCGGCATGACAAGCTGCAGGGAAGCAGGCTCTGGCAAAGGGCTCGAGCAGCTCTTGGCAGAGCACCTCGTAGCTGACACGCAGCTGATCCCAGCGCTGGTTTTGGGAGATCATGCGACCCACTTGAGAAGCGATGGCGGCAGCTTCGGAGACCTCCTGGCAATCGCAGAGCGTCTTGGGGGCGCCTTCGAAAAGCTCTTCTGCCAGTGGCATCTGGGTGATATGCGCCCGCTTTGCCAAAGAGCAAAGGCTGAAGAGGAAGCTATGGCGCACAGGGGTCTGGACGGTGGCAGAAAGCATCGCGGCACAGGCAAGGATGGCGCTGGTGTGGTCTGCCAAAAGACAGGCGGGGTCCAAGGATGCCAGATGGCTGCCAAAGATCGCTTGGGTGGCCTCACCCTGAGCGGTATCCAAGGTAATCTCTTGAGTTCCAGGGATCACCAGAGAAGCCTCGTGAGCCACTGCGAAGTCTCGGGCTTGGGCGCAGGCAGTGGGAGCCAGCACACAGTCTGGATGCAAAAGCATCACCCATTGAGCCGGCGTAGAGAGCAACACTGCCAGGTAGGAGTGCAGATCCTCGGCAGAATGCGCGGAAACCCAGCGCACTTCGATGGAATCAGGCACAGAGAGGCCTTCCAAAAGGGCGCTTTCTGCGGGATCCAAAGCGGGGGCGCCGTCTGCCGTGTCATAAGTGGCCAGTACCGTCACAGTGGCACGAACGCCCTCTTGGGCTAAACAGCTGCTGAGCGCTGCGGCCCAAGGGCGATTGGGCAACGCAGGAAGAATGATAGAAAACTCCGTGGTGCTCATGAAGCCTCGATGGGTCTTGGGGTTTCAGATTGTCTTTAGAATACCAATTACCATCGATGCAATAAATGGGGACTTTTGATAACTTACAGGTTTCTTACTGCGTTCTTCAGCTCGTGAAATAAAGGATATTTTAAGAGACTATCCGGTATTTAATTGCCATATATTCCGCTAAATATTGGTAGATTGGGCAGAGGCTTGACCCTGAGTTCCCTGTGTGCCTTGAGCACTCTGGCCTCCTTGCTGCGCACCAGGAGTGCCAGAAGCATTGCCAGAAGCCTGGTCGCCATTGGTAGAGGAATCTGAAGGGGGAGTAGCGGTGCCATCCTCCGGCTTTTGTGGATTTGTGGAAGACCCGCCGTTGGAAGTGTTGTTCGCAGCACTGTTAGTCCCGTCGCCCCCTGCAGCAGCGGCGTTTTGGTCGCCGGCATCAGAGTTGTCATTAGTGGCAGCGCTGCTGTCTTGAGGTGTATTGGAAGAGTTCTCTGCAGAGCTTTCCGGCTTCGCAGCAGCGCTTTTTTGTGCATCGTTGTCAGCGGCAGCGGCCAGATCGCTCTTCTGCGGCTCCTTAGGAGCCACCAGGGAGGTCTTCGTGCCCAAGCCCTGGCCTGCGGTGGCAAGAGACACAAAGCCGGCAGAGAGCGCCACGCCTATCAGCGCAGCTACCACGGCCACCACTATGACGCCCACTGCCACCTTTTTATGGGTGCGGGCAGCCTGTTGCGCATGGACTCTCTGCCGCAGCTCTTCAGGGGCGATACGCGCCCCAGAGGCGTCGACGGTGCCTTCGTGAACATCCAGGGGGCGAGTGACCCCTCGCTCATCATCTGAGGTGCTTATCTTCTCTTTAATGGTTGAAGCTCCGGTAGCCACCATGCGCTTATAGACCGAGCTGGCCACCGTAGATACCACTGAGCCTACCGCCACGCCAATGACCGACCCCGCGATGCCGATCTGGTTGGTGAGAAGCATGGAGGTCACTGCAGCCAGCGCGCCGGCGGCCACCTGAGGCACCGAAAGATCGCTCAACAGCCCGCTTTTTTTGTCATCAGAGCTTCCAGCTGGCTCGCTGCCCTTTACCTGTGCATCTTTCAATCCCTGCTCATAAGCCCGAGTCACCTCAAGGTTGCGCTCATCAAGGTTGTTCTTATTGGCTGGCTGATGCATGGAGTCATCACCCTTCATAGCGAGGTATAGAAACACGAACCTTCCAGGGGCTGCCGAGAAACCCGTGCCCCCTAAGGCCGAAGCTGCATTCTAGAGAGAACCTACCCGCTGTGGAGAGCTCTCCATGCCTCATCACGCTCCCTACACGCCACCTTCGCCTGTGTGTCACACTAGGCACGAAGAATCCGCAGCCGGCCTCTGGTTTCACGCTGCCAAATACCTTTGGCAGCCGCTAAGGCAACTGTGCAAAGGAGCTATTCGTGGACAAAATCGCAAGCTTCACCGTAAACCACCTCACCTTAGAACCCGGCGTCTATGTGTCTCGCAAGGATCAGGCAGGCGACGAGGTCATTACTACTTTTGATGTGCGCATGACCACTCCCAACAAGGAGCCGGTCATAGACACGGCAGCCATCCATTGCCTCGAGCATTTGGGCGCCACGTATTTGCGCAACCATCCCACCTGGGCCGACCGGGTGATCTACTTTGGCCCCATGGGCTGTCGTACCGGCTTTTATCTGGTGATGGCTGGCGACATGGACTCACGCGACATAGTGCCGCTTGTCACCGAGCTCTTTGAGTGGGCTGCCGGCTATGAGGGCACTATCCCTGGTGCAGACCCCAAAGAGTGCGGCAACTATCTTGACCTCAATCTTCCCATGGCCCAGTGGGAAGCCCGTCGCTATTTAGACCGCACCTTGCATGATATCGACGAGGCGCATCTCGTCTATAGCGAGTAGGCCCGGTGGTTGTGCCCTACGTCCCACCTATTTGACCCAGAAAGCCGACGTTTTCGCAAGAACGCCGGCTCTTTTCTTGTCCAGTTAGCGCCTAGCTCAGATGCCTGACCAGCCAACGCCCTATCTTTGCGCTGCGATGGTGGGCAGGGCGGCCATGAGGGCATGGGCCATAGTGGAGGCAGCCTCATCCTCGAAGGTTTGATAGGACTCGGCTCCCGAGCCATCCGCCTTGTCGCTCATGGCACGAAGCACCACGAAGGGGATGTCGTTGAGCCAAGCCACCTGAGCCAACGCCGCACCCTCCATCTCTGCGCAAAGGCCGTCAAAAAGCTCGTGGATCCTCTGACGATCCTCTACCGAGGCCACAAAGCGCTCGCCGGAGGCCACGGTTCCCGAATAGACGTGGATGGAAGGGGCAACTTCTGCCACAGCCGATAAGAAATCTTCCACCAACTGTGGATCTGCATCGAAATAGGTGGGATAGCCAGGCATGGTGCCAATGGGGTAGCCGAGCGCGGTGACATCTGCATCATGGTGCACCACGCGAGTGGAAACCACTACATCGCCTACCTCGATCTGATCGCCCAGGGCTCCTGCCACACCAGTATTTATCAGGCAGTCCACACCAAAGAGGTCCACTAACTGCTGGGCACAGGCGGCCATGGATACCTTGCCAATGCCCGACTTCACCACCACTACGGGGACACCTTCGAGAGTTCCCTCATGAAACTCAAGATGGCTGCGACAGGTGACGTTGTCTTGGGAAAGATGAGCCACCAGATCGCGAACCTCGTTGTCCATGGCGCCAATGATGCCGATCTTCATAGCATGTCCCTTCTGAGTTGGAGGCGTTTCTCGGTATTCACGCTATCTTAGAACTCTTTCTAGAAGGGTATCCTTCTGTTGGCTGTCAGAAGTCCTGTTGACATCATTAATTTGGAGGCGTGCCCATGGCTGCTCCTGCTGCGACAAAACGACCTCGGCTTTTACTTATCTATACCGGTGGGACCATTGGCATGGTGGAAGATCCCGCAACAGGGTCGCTTGTGCCTTTTGACTTTGCCCATCTCATGGACGGGGTACCAAAGCTAAAGCTTTTGGGCTACGACTTGGATCACAAGGAATTCGTCCCGCCTATCGATTCCTCCAACATGAATCCAGCCGCGTGGAGCCAAATCGCCCACACCATTGCCGATGCCTATGAGGACTACGACGGATTTGTGGTGCTCCATGGGACTGACACTATGGCCTATACAGCCTCGGCGCTCTCTTTCATGCTTGAAGGACTCACCAAACCGGTGATTCTTACAGGATCTCAGCTGCCCATTGGCGAGATCCGCGAAGACGGCACAGAAAACCTCATCACCGCTCTTCAAGTGGCTGCCGCCAAAGACCCGGTAGACGGGGGAGCCATGGTGCGAGAGGTGGCCATCTCCTTTGGCCGCTATCTGTGGCGAGGCAACCGTTCCACTAAGGTAAGCTCCACAGACTTTGGCGCCTTTGCCTCTTACAACTATCCTGCGCTCTGCGCCATGGACCTGCATATCGACTTTAGAAAAAAGCAGCTCTGGCGCCCCGCAGGCGACACACCGCTCACGCCTTTCTTCACCATGGACCCTGCGGTGAGCGTCATCTATCTCTATCCTGGCATTACCCAGCAAATCCTGGAAAGCCAACTGAGTGCCCCGGGACTCAAAGCCGTGGTCCTTCGCACCTTTGGCGCAGGCAACGCCCCCACAGAACCATGGTTCGTGGATGCGATAGCCCATGCAGTGAAATCTGGCCTGCTGGTGGTCAACGTTACCCAATGTCCCGCAGGCGGCGTCGAAGAGCAGCGCTATGCCACAGGAGATGCCCTGGCCAAAGCCGGCGTCATCTCTGGGTGCGATATGACCTGCGAAGCAGCCTTGACCAAACTTATGCACCTTTTTGGCCGGGGACTCGCCCCACAGCAAGCCGCTGCTTACGTGCCGGTGTCTATGCGCGGGGAGCTTACCGTCTAACTGGATAACTTTTGAATCCCTTATGAGCTAACGCTGCCAGCCTCTGGCAGCCAGGATTATGGGAATAGATCTAGGTGTCTTAACCAAGAGACGCCCCCGTATCAGGGGTGTTAGATCTGTAGCGATCCCAAGGCCATAGGTCTTTTGGGACCTTTGAGAAAGGGCATTACCATGATCTCTCATGATCTTGCCATTGTAGGTGCAGGCCCCGCAGGCCTGACGGCAGCCATTTATGCAGACCGTGCCGGTCTGGATGCCATAACTCTAGAAGCAGGTATGTTTGGCGGACAGATCGCTCAATCGGATATGGTAGACAACTACCCTGGCATTGAGTCTATCAGCGGTGCCGAACTCTCCGAGCGCATGCATGCCCATGCAGAGTCTTTAGGTGCCGCCTTCGCATCGGACAGCGTCACTTCGATCGAGCATGATCCTGCCACAGGCCTCTTTTTGCTCACCGGTTGGAGCGAGACCTATCAAGCGCGCGCAGTGATCCTTTCCACAGGTGGCTCGCCCCGCTCTGCTGGGTTTGAGGGCGAGGATGCCTTTAAGGGTCATGGCGTGAGCTATTGCGCTACCTGCGACGGCATGTTCTATCGCGACAAGCTGGTCTATGTCGTGGGTGGCGGCAACACCGCATGCGAGGAGGCCGACTTTCTCTCACGCATCTGCAAGAAAGTCGTGCTTATTGTGCGCAAGGACCATCTACGCGCCCAAGCCGCGCTGCAGGAGAAGGTGACGCTCAATCCCAAGATCGAGATCCGCTACCAGTGCGCAATCGAGAGTCTCTCTGGCGAAGGCATGCTGCCTGAAACCATTGTGCTCAAGGACACGGCCACTGGCGAGACCCAAACCTACACGCACGAGGCGGGTTCTTTTGGCGTGTTCGTGTTTATCGGCATGATTCCAGCCTCTGAGCTGGCCGCCCCCTTCGCCCAGATCAACGGTGCTGGCGAAGTGATGGCCAACGAGGATATGTCCACTGGCACCCCCGGCTTTTTTGTGGCGGGAGATCTGCGTCAAAAGCCGTTGCGCCAAGTGATCACCGCTGCCTCCGATGGTGCCATTGCAGCCAACAGCGCTGCACTCTATCTGGGCAATCTCGTGATCTAAGCTCTAAGGGGTACACTACCTCTTGATGCATACGCAAAAGAGAGGGGAGCAGAGGCCCATGAATTCACAGGTTGCACTGGCCCCTCTCTCTCGCACATTTCAGATCTTGATGGTGGTGCGCGGCGCCCTTGTGGGCTGCATCGTGGGCGTGCTCATCGCCGGTTACCGCTTTTTGCTCTCGCAATGCGAAGGCATGCTGCGCGCCATTACCTCGCAGGCAGCAACCAGCCCACTGATCATTCCCCTCTGGATCGCCGTTCTAGGGCTGTTGCTTTTACTACTGAGCGCGCTCATGCGCTTTGCCCCAAGCACAGTAGGCTCCGGCATTCCTCAGGTTGAGGCAGACGCCCTTGGTCGGCTGGATCTCCCTTGGCGTCGCGTGATCCCCATCAAGGTGCTTGAAGGCGGCATCACTGCCTTTGCTGGGCTCTCTCTTGGCCGAGAAGGGCCGTCGGTCCAGCTCGGAGGCATGTGCGGCAAGGCGGTCTCAGAGCTTACTCGTGCCACAGAAGAAGAGAGGCGCCTGCTGGTGACCTGTGGGGCAGGAGCCGGAATGGCGGCAGCCTTCTCTGCTCCGCTCACCGGGGTCATGTTTGCGGTAGAAGAGATCCACAAATCGTTTTCTGCGCCGCTTGTCATTGGCACCATGGCCTCTGCGGTAGCTGCGGTGCTGTGCACCGGGGCTCTTTTAGGAGAAGACCCCCTGATCCCCATCAGATTCGCCTTTGATTTGCCTCATATCGCCTATGGGCTGGTAGCGCTTCTGGGGGCCTTTTTGGGGCTGCTTGGAGCTTTGCATAACCGCGGCATGTTCTTAGGCCAAGCGCTCTATGGCAAGATCCGCTCTCACCTGCCCCTGTCGCGGCTGGCCATCCCCTTTGGGCTTGCGGGCCTCTGCGCCTTTGCCGCTCCCTCCCTCATGGACGGCGGCGACGCCATCTTAGAGATCCTCGTCCGGGTTTCAAACCACCCCACGCTCCTTCTGCTGCTCTTGCTGTTGGGTAAATATTTATTTACCAACATCTCGGCCAGCTCCGGGGCTCCAGGAGGGACCCTTTACCCGCTTGTAGTCATGGGTGCGCTGGCTGGAGCGTTGTTTGGGCGTGCAGCGGTGGCGTTTCTCGGCCTCGATGGCGCCTATATCAACAATTTCATGCTCCTGGGTATTGCAGGCCTCTTCGCAGGCGCAGTCCAAGCGCCGGTGACCGGATGTCTTTTGGTGTTCGAGCTCACTGGAAGTTTCTCGGCGCTACTTTCCTTGGGGTTGGTGAGCCTGGTGGCCTATGTGGTGGCAAACCTTACTAAAACGCCTGGCTACTACGAGCATCTGCTTGGAAATCTGCTGGCCCACGACAGCGACGAAATCCTAAAGGCGCCCAAGCGCTCAGTGGTGACCCATACCTGGTATGTGAACTTTGGCTCTGAGGCAGAAGGCAAAAGGCTCTCAGAGTTGCATTGTCCGCAGGGCAGCTCGGTGTGCCTGGTGACCCGCTGCGGACGTTCGCTCGTGCCAAGCCAGGATCTCGTGCTGGAAGCCGCTGACGGCGTGCTTTTTGTAATAGACTCCGCCTTGGCTCCTATTGCAGAAGCTCGCATCGAAGCTCTCTTTAGGCCTGGATATCCCCACCAGGCCAATGAAATCCCCTCATCTTCGCCCCCTCAGGAAGGACCCTCTCATGCAGCTCGTCAGTCTCCCCGGAGATAAGCCGCTTTGGAGCCAGATCGCCCAAATCCTCAGCGAGCGCATAGCCAACGGCACCTATCCTGTGGGAAGCACGATGCCCGGCGAGATGGCCTTAATGGAAGAGTTTGGCGTCTCACGCATCACTGTGCGTCAAGCCTTGGACAAACTAGTGTCCCGAGGTCTGATAGAACGCCGTCGGGGCAAGGGAACCTTGGTGCTCGAACCTCAGGACCTCATTGAAACCCATTTGTACTCGAGTTTTTCTGACTTTGCAGAAGTGAGAAACCATACCGAGAGAAAGCTGCTGTCTCTTAGCCGAGAAACCCCTCCTGAGGAGGTCGCAGAGTTTTTTGGAATCCCTCGCGCTCAGAAAGTAGTTCGGCTTTGCCGCGCCACTGTTATCAATGATCATAGGGCTGCCTACTTCGAGACCTATCTATCGCCAGAGGTGCCTTTTGATCGCTTGGATGACACCGGCTCGCTCTACGAGTATTTGGGAGAGCTTGGCTTTCCCGTGACCTCTATTGTAGAAACCGTGCGTGCTGCTAATCCCACAGAGAAAGATCGCGAGAGATTCGAGGGGCTAGGGGAGGGAGCTCTCTTGAAGCGCTGCCGACAAGGGTCCTTTGGGCAGATGCCTGTGGAATACACCAACTCCACCTATCGAGGCCAAGATTACGAGCTTACTATCCGGCTAGGGGAGTAGGCGGTAGCCTTTCTCGGCGCGTATGAGGGCGGGCTGCTTACCCTTCATATTTTTATCCATCATCGCAAGCTCTTCTTTTTTAGACCTCTACTATGCTATTGTTCCTATTTGTCATAACATTAGGATGTATCAGATGGATTTCCTGGAATTCATCCTGTAGCTCTGCCATGCCAATGAGCCAGAAAGCCGTCGAGTTGGAGGGGCCTTATGAGCGATTGCCGCTACGATCTTTCACCCACTATCAAAGTTGATGGCTATGACCATGCCCTATGGGAGACTCCCCAGGCGATCGTGGGGGAGCTGTCTTCCCGCACGCAGGCACGCCTCATAGTGGTGGAGACGTACCCAGGGATATCCTCTGAAGCCCTGGATGTGGTGGCCCCCGCATTTCCTGACGCAACGGTGATAGATGCAAGAGAGGCCTATCTAGATCAGGAGTCTATTGAGGCAATCCTAGCCCCACACGTCACCTGCGACAGCGTTCGCGGCGTCATGTATAGGGGCGTTCTGCAAGACCTTATGGATGCAAGCGCACAGGCTCGCCTCCAAGAGAGCGTTCGCCGGTGCCTCACCGCCGGTATGCCGGTGATTGTCTGGGGTTTTGGTGCGTCTTTGGTTGCAGAGCCTTGTACCCGAGAGCTTCCTGAAGAGCAGGTGCTTACCGTCTATGGAGATATCTCCCGCTGGGAAATCCAACAAAGGTACCGCCAAGGGATGCCTAACCATTTTTGGAACAACCCCCAAGAATCCAACGCGCGCAAGTTCAAACGCGGCTATTTCATTGAATGGCGGCTGGCTGACAAAATCAAGCGCCAGCTCCAGCCCAGCCTTGATTACCTGCTCGCGCTTACCCATAGGCAAAACCCGCTCATGATAAGCGGGGACGCCTATCGCGCAGGGCTTGCCCAGGCGGTGCGTTCGCCGTTTCGCATGGTGCCATATTTTGACCCGGGGGTGTGGGGCGGCCAATGGATGCGAGAGCACTTTGGCTTAGGCACTGAGAAACCGAATTATGCCTGGAGTTTTGACGGCGTGCCGGAAGAGAACAGCGTGCTTTTGCGCTATGGCGCCACCAATGTGGAGGTGCCGGCTCAAGATATTGTCTTGGCTCATCCAAAAGAGCTGCTTGGCGCCCGTAACTATGCACGCTTTGGCACAGAATTCCCAATACGTTTCGACTTGCTGGACACCATGGGCGGCCAGAACCTCAGCTTGCAAGTGCACCCCACAACAGATTATATAATTAACCATTACGGCATGACCTGCACCCAAGATGAGAGTTATTACATTTTGGATGCAGGACAAGATGGCGGTGTCTACCTAGGGCTAAAAGAAGGCATTGAGAGCGACCGGATGATTGGCGATCTCAAAGAAGCTCAGGTCACCGGCTCCTTTGATGCCGATAAATACGTCAACTTCTGGCCCGCAGCCGCACATGATCACTTTCTTATCCCTGCCGGCACCGTCCATTGCTCCTCGGCTGACTGCATGGTGCTCGAGGTTAGTGCCACTCCTTACATCTTCACCTACAAGCTTTGGGATTGGAACCGCACAGATCTCGATGGCCATCCTCGACCCATCCACATAGAAGACGGGGCTCAAAACATCCAGTGGGACAGAGACACCTCTTGGGTGAAAGAGCACCTGATCGGTCAAGTTGAGACGCTTTATGACGACGATGGTCTCAAAGTAGAGAAAACAGGCTTGCATGAGCTGGAGTTCATAGAGACGCGCCGCTATAGTTCCTCTCGCGCCATCGACTTGTCCACCCAAGGCGAAGTGCAGGTATTTAACCTGGTAGAAGGTGCCTCTGCATGGCTCGAAAGCCCCCAAGGCGCCTTCGAGCCCAGAGAGATCCACTATGCGGAGACCGTCATCGTGCCTGCCCAGGTGCAAAGCTATCGTTTGCGGCCGATTAAAGACAATGAGCCGATCAAAGTGCTGGTGGCACAGGTGCGCCAAGCCTAACGTAGACAGAGCCTGGCTGCTAGGGACATAGTATCGGCCCTGGCTCCTTGCCAGAAGCAACCCTCCGCTGGATGCACGCCTCAAGAAGTGCTTCTCCATGCGCCTGATGGTAGGCTCTCCATTGCTCGGGCTTGCATTTGAGCTCGGAGGCATCCAAATTCTTAAGAGTGGACGCCTGTTCGTCCGGGCAAGAAACCAACTGCAGTTGACCCGTTGGCGCCCCTGGCGCCAACGGGCGTCTCTTGGCATAGGCAGCTCCTTCGATTCCCGCCAATTGCCCAAAGACCATGGCTTGGGAACTGGCGATGCCGCCCAGCCGGTCGATGGCGAAGAGGGGAGCGCACTCTCCTGCAGCAAATAGGCCCTCTACCTGGGTTTGACAGGTCTTTGGGTCTATGACGATGCCGCCGTTGGAAGCTTGATGATAAACGGCAATAGGCAGTTTGTCTCCAAATCCCAACCCATGGGCTTCCTGGAGCCAGTCCATGTATGTAGCGATGAAGTGAGGCAGCTCGCCCTCAGGACGCTCGATGATTGCGTCACAGGACCCACCCACAGCCCAAATGGCTTCTTCCACCTTGCGAGAAGGCCGCTGGGAGGTATAAGGGCCATGCCAAGAATGGGCTTCCAGCGCCGCCTTTGCCTCCCGCGCGCCGATGCCCGCAAGCTGGAACACGTCTTGGCCGTCTTTCTCCAGCCGAGTGTAGCGCCAGAGCTTCTCATTGAACACCGCAGGCGCCCCTGAAGTCTTGATGCCCACCATAAGCTGCTCGAACTCCAGGTTGGCCACCTGAGCTCCCGCATCGGCCGCCATGGAGGCCCCCACGCCTCGGCACTGTCCCGAAGAGAGCGTGGGCTTTCTGAGCGCCGCCATGCCTCCGGTGGCCAAGACCACGCAGGGACATACCACAGCCACGGGCTCTCCCTCACAGGAAGCTACAAGCCCGCTAAGGGCTCTGGAGCCTGGGTCCTTTAACAAAGAAAGCGCTTGGGCTGCCGAGAAACACTCCACTCCAGAATCGAGCAATTTGCGCACCAGCGGGTCACGAGAGGGTCCGGCGTGAAAGCCAAACCATCCGCGCGTCTCTGTGTCAAAGCACGGCACATAGCTCCGGTGGGTTTCCTGGCCCTTCTCGGCAGGTTCTAGTACTGCACCCCAACACTCGAAGATGGCTAGAGACTCATAAAACCTATTTGCGAGCACCTCTGCCATCTCTGAGGTGGCCACGTCGCCTGCGGGGGCCAGGATGCCCTGGACAAAGGCCTCTTTATCTTCAGTGCTGTCGCTAAGGGGACCCACCATGCCAAGACCCCAGGTAGTGCCAGAAAAACTCGCACCTGAGCCCAACGTGCCCAAGCTCACCAGGACCACATGGACTCCTGCTTCGCGGGCGGCCAAAGCGGCAGAGATTCCAGCAATGCCAGATCCCACTACACAGACATCGCAGTGCAAGAGTTTCATGAGAGCCCTTCTGAGTTACAGTGATCGATGGCTATTGATCCTTGAATGCTCAGTATGACAGAGCGTCAGTAGAGATTTCGACCTACGTAGCCAAAACTTCTAGATGAGACTCCCCTGCGCCGGTTGCAGCATTTCTCGGATAATATATGTTATGTTAAGTTGAGGTTATGAGCCTATGCCTGTACGGGCATTCTTGGATGTCACACCCCTTCCCTGGCTCGAGAACTTGGTTTTCCTAGTAGCCAGAACTGTGCCGTGCGATAGCCACTGACATCGCAAGGTCATAGAAGCCAGAGTCATCGTCTACATCAATGCCATACTTTTGTCTCAGGGTCTCGAGGCGATACTTCACGGTGTTGCGATGTACGAAGCACGCCTCAGCGGTGCGCGCCAACGATGAGCCGTGGGACAGATAGGCATCCAGCGTTTCGAAGAGCTCGCTGTCGATACCTTCCTCGTCTATGAGTTGGCGTACCTCTGGAG
Organism: Olsenella sp. KGMB02461; assembly: GCF_012584445.1. Lineage (GTDB taxonomy): Bacteria > Actinomycetota > Coriobacteriia > Coriobacteriales > Atopobiaceae > Leptogranulimonas. Next base: position 254,026 of record NZ_JABAHI010000008.1, on the reverse strand, counting down.
ACACAAACCAAAGCCGGCGATGCTCGGGCACGTAGGCCAACAGATGGTCGAAGCGCACGCGATCATAGGGCACAGGATTCAAGATGGCGGCTCCCCCAAAGCGCGTTTTTGGCAGCTCTCCCCCATTGCCTGAAAATTCAAATCTTTCACTTTTTACTCGTGACAAGCTTTCTGCAACGCGCACTGATTGCTCTGCTTGCTCGACATGCCATGGCAAATCGTAGAGATCTGAAAAAGGTTCTGATAAGCCCCCTCGAAGATCGCTTTCTTCCAAAAATGCACGTACAGGATGCATATATTTGCTAATAGTTGCGCCTATGCGCACTTGTGCGACTCCTGGCGCGATGCTTGCCCGGGATAACACCGCATCTTTAGGCATGCACACCAATACCAACACCCAGGAATCTCTGAACACCGCATAGCAGTCGGGCACCATCTCGTTGATACGCTGACGTAGAGAGTCTTGCACCACGTTGTCCATGAGCTCTAGGCGCAGGTCTAAGGCAAGCACCACATAGGATTGATCTGCTGTGAAACTGGTTTGACCCACAAGCTCGTCAAACATGCGACGGCTCACCACGCGGTTGCTCATGAGATCCAATAACAGGTTGACCTCACGGCTGCGATGGGTATGAAACTGACCGGCGATGGCTTTCTCTGAGGCCATCTGCTTTGCCAAGATCTCTGCCACCTGGCGATAGAGGGCAGCAGACGTCTCTTCCAGCGTGCTTTCTAGCTCTAACACCAAAAGGTAGCCTACAAAGGCGCCTCCATAGATGAGCTTATGCATGAGGCGGCGATGAGGAGAAATGTGCTCCACGATCGTAGAGGCGCGGGACGCGTCAGTCTCAAAGTAGTCGGTGTCTTGCCCTCTGAGCTTGGCGATGAACTCGAAGGTGAGGTAGCCACGAGTAAGGCCTGTGCGCCACACTGCGTCTGCCGTGCCGTGATACTCAGAGTGGGCCACGATGTTATAGGATGCATCGCACACGATCACTGGGTTTCTAAGCACTTCCGAGGCACACTCTGCCAGAGCAGAGAGATCGTCGCGATCCAACAAAATGCGCATGAGGCGATCCAGCGAGCCTGCAGAACCGCTTTGGCGCACCAACAGCTGCAAGTCTTCTACCAAATGAGCGAGATCGTCAGTGTTTTCTACCAGGATCAGATGGCAGCCAGGACGCGGGGGGTGGATCTCCTCGGCAGCTATATCTGTGGCAAGCACATAGAGGCCCGGATGCGCATTGGCCCCCAATCTAAAAAATGTAGAAGCATATCCTACCTGGACGCGTCCGGATTCAGAAGACGTGCCAGAGGAATCCAGGTAGCCTACAGAAGTAACGTGGGTGTCAGGATCGTAGGCAAAGGGCACGCGGGCGCCGGCGCTTACTAGATGCGCTACCACATTGCCAAAATCCAGCATCGAATCTCCTCACCCAGTAAAGCTGCAGGTTTGTTGAACATATTGCTTCTCCTAGGTCCCCATTATTTGTCAATTATGCACAAGGGACAGTTACATTTTGTCACATTTAACAGAGCATTAGGTTGCATACCAGGGCAGAATAGCCACTGACCAAAACCAACGCCTGTTGGAATCACCGGTGTGTTTGACGGGGCCGGTCCCCCCCTCGCAAGTCGGGTTTGCTTTGTAGCGGCGGAGAAAGGACTCCCCCATGAAGTTGTTGCGCACCATCCAAAAAGTACCTGCCGGCATTCTGTTGGTTCCTACCATCATCGGCGCACTTATCCATACCTTCTGTCCTCAGATTTTGGAGATTGGCGATCCCACCCAATCCATGTTCACCGCCGCAGGCATGCAACTCTGCATCGGATTGCTCCTCTTCTTCACCGGCACCCAGCTTTCCCTCTCGCAGCTGGGCCTGGTGGCCAAGAAAGGCCTTCCCTTCCTGCTGGTTAAGTACGGCGTCGCCTACGGCGCAGCCCTCTTGTTCTTGTCTCTCTTTGGCCAGGCCGGCCTGCTGGGCGTGAGCTTCCTGGCTTTCGCCATCGCTATCACCAGCTGCAACGGCGCCCTCTACATGGGCATCATCGAGCCCTACGGCAACTCCGTTGACTATGCCCTCTTTGGCATCCTCATGATGTTCTCCATGCCCGTGCTTCCCATGGTACTGCTCAACAGCGCTAACGGCGGCGACATCAACTGGATGTCCATCGTGAGCCTCTTGGTCCCCTTCATCTTTGGCATCGTCCTGGGCAACATGGACCCCGCCATCCGCGACCTGTTCAAGAGCGGCAACAACTGCGTGCTCCCCTTCATCGGCTTCCAGTTTGGCGCTGTCATCAACCTGGCCGAGGCCGCCAAGCAGATTCCCCAGGGCATCCTGCTCACCGTGCTCTTCTATGTCATCTCCATCGTTCCCCTCTACTTCTTTGACCGCAAAGTGCTTCATGGCGGCGGGTATGCCTCAGTAGCCAGCTGCTCGGTCGCCGGCGTCGCTCTCTCCATCCCCATGATGGCAGCCTCAGCTGCAGGCATCTATGAGCCCTTCGTCGCCGACGCCGTCTCCCAGCTCGCCATGATCATGTTCATCACCACCTTCGCCACCCCCTACATCACCAAGTTTTTCATCCAAAAGAACCACGTGAAGACCAATGCCGAGATCGCTGCCGAGGCCGCCTCTCAGGGCGACAAGGTCACCCCGCTCTCAGTGGACGAGCTCTCCGAGGGAGCCGTCTAATCCCCTGCCGAGAAACACGCGCCACCGCGCAAGTTAACTGCCTGTGTACTTGATACCAAAGGAGTCATCATGTCCTCTGTCTTTTACCAAGTAAGCACCCTTAACGCCCTTATGCTGGGCAACTTCGACGGCGTCGTGACCGTTGGCGAGCTTCTCACCCATGGCTCTTGGGGCATCGGCACCTATGAGGGCCTCGACGGCGAGGCCGTCATCTGCGACGGCGTCGCCTATGACGGCCATGCAGACGGCGAGGTCGTGCCCTATGGCAACGACGAGAAGGTAGCCTTCTCCACCGTGGCCAACTTCGACGAGAAGGCCACAGAGTTTGGCATAGCCGACGCCTCCGATATGGCTGCCGTCAAGGCTGCCCTGGATGAGGTGCGCGCCGGCACCGAGGGCAACGACAACTACTGGTGGCTGGTAGCCATGAAGGGCACCTTCCCCACCATGAAGTGGCGCAGCTGCTTCAAGCAGCAGAAGCCCTACACCACGCTCTCTGAGGCTGCCACCGACCAACGCGAGTTTGTAAGCCGCGACGAGGAGGGTTGGGTCATTGGCGTCTGGTGCCCCAGCTTTGTAGATGGCATCAACATGCCTGGCTGGCACCTGCACTTCCTCTCAGAGGACAAGAAGCGCGGCGGCCACATCCTCGAGATGTCCATTGGCGACGTCTCCGGCACCCTCGAGAGCTACCGAGAGCTCGCGCTTGTCATGCCCGATAATCCCGAGTTCGCAGACCTCGACCTCACCGAGGACCTGGCCGAGGCCACTGCCAAGGTAGAGGGTGGTAAATAACCGATCGTTGCCCAGGTAAAGGGCATAAAAATGAGACATCCGACAGCTCAGAAGCAGGCTGTCGGATGTCTGTTGTGGAAAGGATCTCCCATGTACAAAGCAATGCGCGCCCCTTCGATGTACGCCCAGTCCCCGGACTGCCTGAACGACTTCTATGACATTTGCAAGGGGTATGGCAAGCGCTTCCTGTTCATCTGCAGCCACAGCGGCCTTGCGGCGGCAGAGCCCAAGATCACCAAGAGCTGCGAGGGCACCGATAGCTATCTGCGCTTCGAGCAGTTTGGCGGCATCTCCTCTGAGGGCGAGATCGCCAAGATGGGCCGGATCGCAGTAGATGATGACATCGATGTCGTGTGCGGCATAGGCGGCGGCTCTGCCATCGACACCGCTAAGGCCACTGCGTTCTATCAGGGCAAACCCGTAGTGATCATCCCCACTGTGGCAGCCACCGATGCCCCTTGCACCGGCCTCTCCGTTATCTACCATGACGACGGCTCCTTTGCCGAGTACCTCTTCTATCCCAAAAACCCCGACGTGGTGATTGTTGACAGCACCATCATCATGGGCGCCCCCGTGAAGTTCCTGGTGGCCGGTATGGGCGATGCCCTGGGCACCTACTACGAGGCCCGCGCCTGCCAGCGCACCAAGAGCCTTTCTCTGGAAAACACCGAGGTCACCCTCTCTGCCATGGCCCTTTGCACCCTCTGCCGCGACACCCTGTTCAAGGACGGGTTCCGCGCCAAGGTGGCTGCCGAGAAGGGTGTGATGGTTCCGGCCCTGGAGTCCTGCATCGAGGCAAACATCTACCTCTCTGGCGTAGGCGCCGACAATGCCGGCCTCTGCGTCGCGCACTCCGTCTACAACGGCACCACTGCTCTGGAGGAGTGCGAGTCTATCCCCCACGGCAACATCGTGGCCTTTGGCACCCTGGTGCAGCTGGTGCTAGAGGATGCTCCCGACGAGGAGCTTGCCGAGGTCATGGAGTTCATGGACTCTGTGGATCTGCCTCTGACCCTTGAGGCCATCAACATCGCCGATCCTAGCCATGTAGCCGTCGCTGCCCAGAAGGCCTGCGTCCCTGGCGAGTCCATCCACAATTTTGCAGGCGACGTGACCCCCGAGCAGCTCACCGCTGCCATGTTCCAAGCCGACGCCCTAGGCCACGCTTTCCTAGAGGACTAATCGCCTAAAGGTTGCCTCCTAAAGTAGGCTTTGCGCTTTCACATCGACTCTCCCCTACCCTAAATCCCCTGGCCCAGCTGGGGGATTTCTCATGAAGAGCAAAGGGGTCGGGTAGTCTTTATGCTTGCGCGCTCTTTGCGCCACGTGCATTTCGACCTTTAGCTGCCGCCTTGCGGGCAGCGCTCATTGAAAGAGGACTTCTGTGGATCTGAGCTGGAAGACCTTACGCAGGGTGGGCATCGCCTGCTTCTTGCTCTACCTTGCTATTCACTATTTGGACCTTTTGGTGGGCTGGCTGGGCATGGTGCTCGCTGCGGCCATCCCGCTCTTCTTGGGATGCGCCATTGCCTACGTACTCAATATCCTCATGGCTTTCTATGAAGGGCTTTGGCCCAAAGGGCATCGCCGCGGCAAACGAGGCCTCTGCCTTGCAGCCTCTATCCTCACTGTCATTGCCCTCTTTGTATTCCTTGGTCAGCTGGTGTTTCCCGAGCTCATCAGGTGCATCCAGATGCTTGTGACCCAACTGCCTTCCACCTTGGAGTCGCTGATCGCCCAAATTAACAGCACAGGCTTCATCAATCTTGGCTCTATGAACGACCTCTCCAATCAGATGGATCGTCTTTTTAACTCCTTCACGCCCCAGAGCGCCGATGCCCTCCTTGGCTTTACCGCAACTTTCCTAAGCACGGTAGTGAACACCACGCTCAATTGGATCATTGGACTCTTCTTCGCCATCTATCTGCTGCTTTCCAAAGAGCAACTCCTGGAGCAATCCAAGCGGCTCCTGGCCCACTGGCTCCCCGCTAAAGCAGATGTGCGCTTCCTTGAGATCTGCTCTGTGGCCAATTCCTGCTTTCGCGGCTTTGTGGTAGGCCAGTGCACCGAGGCCGTCATCTTAGGAGTCCTCTGCGCTCTTGGCATGGCCATCCTTGGCCTTCCCTATGCGGGAATGACCGGTGTAGTAGTGGGCTTTACTGCGCTCATCCCCGTCTTTGGCGCCTTCATCGGCGGTTTGGTGGGATTCTTGCTCATCCTCACCCAAAGCCCTCTCCAGGCTCTTTTCTTCTTGGCGTACCTAGTGGTTTTGCAGCAGGTGGAAGGCAACCTCATCTACCCCCGTGTGGTGGGCACTTCCATCGATCTTCCCGGCATCTGGGTTTTAGCCGCAGTGATCTTGGGTGGCGGAGTTGGCGGCGTGCTAGGCATGATCTTTGCTGTACCGCTTACCGCCGTGGTGTACCGACTTGTACGCCAAGAGCTCCGACGCCCACCCTGCGCCACCACCTCACCCCAGTGATCCATTGAGCCACAGGCTCAGACCTTGGGCGGCCGAGTTTCTCGGCATTTGATGCCGAGAAACTCTTCCCCTCTCACTCCCTTTGTTTCACGGGTAACAAAGAGACCCCCTCCACACCTTAGGCTCAAGAGCCGTAGCATGTGGGGGGGCCTTGCGTGATGCGGAAGGTTGCAGCGAGTTGAACTACTCCACGGTGATGAGGGAGTAGACTTCCTGGTCAAAGTGCTGGGAGATGACGTCGCGAGGATTGAGATAGGCCAGCTCGAGAGCAAAACCAAAGCCAATGACCTTGGCGCCGGCCTTCTCCACCAGCTGGGCGCAGGCAACGGCGGTGCCACCAGTGGCTACCAGGTCGTCGATGATGAGGACGCGATCATCTGGAGAGAGGGCGTCTGCGTGGATCTGGATCTCATCGGTGCCGTACTCCAGCGCGTAAGCCTGAGAGATAACGTCGCGGGGGAGTTTTCCAGGCTTGCGGGCAGGGACGAAGCCTGCGGCCAGACGATAGGCCACAGGAGCGCCAACCAAAAAGCCGCGAGCCTCAGCACCCACCACTTTGGTGATGCCTAGGCCCATGAAGTGCTCGGCCAGCCCATCGATGACAGCGGAGAAGCCCTGGGGGTCTGCGATCAGAGGGGTAATGTCTTTGAAGATGACGCCAGGCTCCGGGTAATCGGGAATGTCGACCACAAGGTCGGTGTAGGCGAAATTGCTCATGGCAGTGGCTTCTCCTTGTAAAGGGCAGCAGGCCGGGCAGGGACTGTTGCAGAGGACAAAACGAGCACTGGGGCGCGCTCTCAAAAGGCGCTTACGAGTGAGTGCCCATAAAATAGTACGCCTTAGAACCGGGCTTTGTCCTTGGGATTAGAGGGCGGTATACCTTCCATGGGACAACCAAGAAGCACTAGGATTCCTGGGTGTCTGAGATGGCTGCGAGCTCCTGGCGAAAATTCCTGCGGATGAGATCGTCCCTTATGGCATTGGTAAGGGAAAGCAGCTGTTCAAAGGCCTGTTTGTAGGAGGCGCGTTGCTCGGCGGTGAACTCGCCTTGACGTGGTCCCATGACAGAGAGAGCCTGCTCGAACATGGTAGTCTCGCGGTTTGCAGCATTGACATACTGGCGCAGGTTGCGAGGTTCGATGCCAAAACGCTTTAGGGAATCTGCAGTGCGGATGAGCGGGAAATCGCGCCCGTCCACCAACTCGCGGCCACGAGGGCTGCGTTTGAGATCCACGATGCCGATGTTTGCCAGATCGCGCACGAAAGCGATGGAAACACCCAAAAGCTCTGGCATATTCTCGAGAGGGTGCAGCGAGTTGCGCACTTCCTCATCGTCCACAGTGGCTTCAGGATAGTCGTTGGCCAAGGCTGCCGCAGAGTCCTCGCCATTGCCATCCAGCTCCTCGCGAATCACGGAGAGGGGCAAAAACCTGTGTTTTTGCAGGTAGAGGATGGTCTCTAGACGCTTAATGTCTTTAGAGCTGTAGAGCCTATAGCCACCAGGGGTGCGAGAGGGTGTGAGCAAGCCCTCGTCTTCCAGGTAGCGCACCTTGGAAACCGAGAGATCCGGGTATTCTGCCTGCAGGCGCTTGACCACCTTGCCTATGGTGAGGTATCCGGCATCTGCCATAGACTTAGGCTTCCACAGGGATACGGCTGGTGTTTTGAGTGGTATGGAAGATCATGCGGAATGTGCCCACCTGAATGGTGGAGCCATCTTCCAACATGGCGCGATTGATAATGGCGCCGTCGACCCAGGTGCCGTTAAGAGAGCCTAGATCCTCGATGGAGTTGGCTCCCGGAACAAGATGCATCTTGGCATGGTGGCGAGATACCGTCATGTCGTTTAAAAAGACGCTGTTGGAAGGATCGCGGCCAATGGTGATCTCTGGCGTGTCAAGCACAAACGTAGTGCCGGTATGAGGCCCCTTTACGATGGAGAGCGTAGGGTTAGACAGACGCTGGGAGCCCATGAGATCAGGAACCGTGGCATCTGTAGAGGGCATACGAAAGATGCTGGTGGCGTCGTTAGATTGGGGGGTGTCTGACATCGAAGCCTCCTAGCTGTGACCTTGTGAATCTCCATTGTAACGCACCAAGAGCCCCATGCCTGGTATCTCTCATCAGACATTGGCTCTATGTATGTATATATAGTTTATCTACAGGCCACAGCTTCCATCTGAATGCGCGCTCCATGGGGCAATCGGGACACCTCAAGCACCGAACGGGCTGGATAAGGCTTTTCAAAGCGCTCGGAATAGACCTCGTCCACTGCGGCTAAATCTGAGAGATCTGCCAGGTAAACGGTGGTTTTGCACACGTCAGAGATGGTGAGGCCGACGTCTGCCAGAATGGCCTCGATGTTCTTGATCACCTGCACCGTTTGCGAGCCAATGGAAGCCTCTGTGAGCTTTTGGCCCTCTGCGGTGATAGGAAGCTGACCAGAGATAAAGACATAGCGCGCTGCCGAAGAGCCTTGAGAGAAGGGGCCCGAGGGCTGAGGCGCGTTTGGACTGCTCAACGAGTACATAGATCAACTCCTTAAAATATAATGATCCTCTTAAGAACTCGGCGAGGATTTGAAACGCAGCTCACAGCTTAAGAGAGAGTGCCACAAGCGCAAAGATCGCGAAGGGCTGCGTCCAATCGAGGAAGCGCCTCTTGAATAAGCGAAGTGGGACATGCAAGATTCCAGCGCTCGAACCCCTCTCCCTCGCGGCCAAAGATAGCACCTTCATCAAAGAAGAGGTCGTGCGCCTCCATGGCTTGTTCGAGCTCTTGGGCAGTAGCGTCTGTAAACCTAAGGTCTATCCATGCAAGATAGGTACCTTCCAGGGGCGCCACCCAGCTTTTTGGCCAAGAACTGGTCATATGCCCTTTTACCAGCTCATAGTTGCGCTGAATCACCTGAAGAAGCTCGTGGAGCCAAGGAGATCCTTGTCTATAGGCTGCCTCGCAGGCCCGATAGGCAAAGCAGTTGAGATTCCACACACCAGCATTCTTAGCAGCTGCCGCAAAGCGCTCTCTAAGCTCTTGATCCGGGAGAAAGATATTGGAGCATTGAAGCCCTGCGAGGTTGAAGGTTTTAGAAGGTGCCGTGCACACGATGGCTTTTAGGGCAGGCCGCTTCTCCAACAGCCTGCCAAAACAAAAATGCTCGTAGCCTTCGAGTATAAGGTCGCCATGGATCTCATCAGCAATGACAGTCACCCCGTGAGCCGCGCAGATATCTGCCATGGAGGCAAGTTCTTCTCGGCTCCATACGCGACCCACAGGATTGTGGGGGTTGCAGAGGATGAATGCCGTAGTGGCCGGATCTTTGCAGAGAGCTTCAAATCCTTCCAGATCCAGCTGATAACCAGCCTGAGTGAGACGCAGAGGATTTCGCGCAATCTTTCTGTCAGTTTGCTCGATGACCTCGCTAAAGGGATAGTAGACCGGCGGCTGGATGACCACCTGATCGCCCGGGGCCGTTGCGGCCTCGATGCCATAACCCAAAGCAGGCACCACGCCTGGTGAAGTGACGATCCAAGAAGGGTCCACATCCCAGCTGTGGCGCTGGCGCTGCCATTCACATACGGCATCCAGGTAGCTGGAGGTAGGCATCGTATATCCCAAGATTGCCGAATCGCAGAGCTCATGCAGGGCCGCCACAATCTCTGGCGCCGTAGCAAATTCCATATCTGCTACCGAGAAGGGTACCGCCTCAGGGCCGTGATGAGGTGCAGCCTCGTCCATCGCCTGCCATTTGGAAGAACCCTGTCCTCGCCTGTTTTGCACCGTGGTGAAATCGTAGGTCATAGCAAAGTCTCCCCTATCTCTTACGCGAACCTCAGGTTTGGCCTATGGGGTTTGTCCCTTGGCCAGCGCGCGAGCCCCTATGAAATCGTCTGTGGGCCTGAGCCAATCTTTCAAATGCAGGCCTTGAGGAGTCTGGGGCTTGGTGGGCTCATCCAGAAGGTCTACGATACCTGGGCACTTTTCTTGGATCCATCCCCAGAACGCCGAGGTGCCTACCGGTGTCACGCTATCAAAGGACAAGAAGCTGCGCCAAAGTACCGTAACTTTTTGATTGGGGATCACCATAAGGTAGGCGTGATTGTGTGGGTCTTTCTGGGAGGCGCCGGGAACCTTCGGATGGAGCATGACGGTGTCGATGGCATCGAGGGAGATGTTGCCCAACGTACCAGGAGCAGGAAGCTTTACGCCCTCTGCCAGATAATCTTCTAAGACTTGAGGTGCCTGTGGTCCCACCATGGCCAACATGGTAGAAAACGGCGCTCCAGGCTCAAAGGCGACCGATGCAAAAGGGGCTTTCCCATCTTGCTCAATGGCGGCAATGCCATGAAGCCAAGAGTCCAAGCCCTCTGCGGTCTCTGCGGGCGCCCAGATACAAAAGTCTTGAGGGCCGATGCCTGCTACCAACGCAGGAGACACCACAGTGCCCGTTCCGGTGAGCGCGAGCGAGCAGACCAGTTGCCCTGCAAAGGGTACGGGGCCTGTGAAGACCGCCGATACAAAAGCCGCAGCCTCCTTGCCAGAAATGCAAGTGGAAACCAGGCTACCCACATCGCAAAGGGCTGCTCCCTGATTGAAGACCTCAGGTTCTTGAGAACCGTCGCCATAGTAGGAGGCCTCGAGATAGCCGTTGGCTGCAGGCTCAAGGGTCGCACCTAACAAGGCATGCTCTTGAGAGAGAACGCCGCTTTTACCCTGAGAATCAGACTTGTCGCTCATAGGAGTCATGCCGCCTTTCGGGCAACTGCGTGAGCTGCCCAATCGAAAGTCCATCTATAGGGCCTAAAAGAAGGTCTTGGCCAGTCGGTCTCAAAAGAGGTGGCGGCGACAATGCGATCGCCTTGACGCCACTGCTCGACTCCGCAGGTTGCCTGGCTGGATAGGAGCTGGCTTGATGAAGTAAGCGTGCGCGTATAGGAGCACGCCACGTCGTCTGGCCAGATCATAGCCCGGGTTGTCATCGGAGAGCTCACCGGCACTTCATAGCCAAACCTGAAGGCAAAGGGATTGGTCTGTATCGTCTGACCTGCACGGGTGACTGCCATGTTCTTATAGGTGGCGAATGCCCATTCCATGAGATTGCGGGTATCCCTAAAGCGGCCGTCACTGGTAGCACAGCCCAAGACGCAGGTATATAAGGTCACATTGTTCTTGCGAGCTGCTCCCAAGAAGGTGCACCCCGCTTCCACTTTGCCCGTTTTGATACCAATGAGCGGCTTGTATGTTCCCATGAGCTCATCCGTACTGGAAAACGTCAGATCTTGTCCATTCACAGGCACAGTCACCTGAGGCGTATGCACCCATTTAGCTATGAGCGGGTAGCGCGTCAGGGCGTAACGGCCTAAAAGGCAGAGATCACGAGCGCAGGTGAGATGTCCTTCCTCTTCCAGCCCATGGGGATTCTTGAATGTGGAATTGGTCATACCTATTTGCTGCGCCTTCTCGTTCATCATTTGAGCAAAGCCGGCTTGGCTGCCACCCACATACTCGGCGATGGCATAGGCAGCGTCATTGGCCGAATAGACCAACATCACAGCCAAGAGATCCTTGAAAGTTGCCGTGGTTCCTGGCGCATAACCGGCTCTTTGAGCCGCCTCCCAACCCTCCTCAGGCATTTGAGGAATGGTTATCACTGTGTCTGGAGACACCCCTTTGTCCAGCGCCACGCAGGCAGTAAGGACTTTGGTGATGGATGCCGGCGCAAATAGCTCGTCTTCAGAGGCTGAGGCCAGAATGGCGCCGGTCTCATCGGTGACGCACCAGGCTTGCGCCTCGTTGACGGTGGGTTGATCAGAAAGCGCCCAAGCAGCAGTAGGACACAGGAGAGCGGCAAAAAGGGCTGCAAGCAGCAGACAGGCGGTAGAGCGACCGAGGCAAACGAGGATTCGAGGGCATAAAGGCTGCAGAGTGGAATGAATGGGTTCCTCGGCAGCTCTAGGAGCAAACACGCTGACAAAAGAGGATGTCACTTCTCACCGCCCTCTTCGATGGCCTCGTCGCGAATCTGTAAACCTTCAAGAATATAAAGTATACCGGTGGTAAGAGAGACGATAACCCCTGCATAGACGACCAAAAGTGCAGGACAGCCAGGCTGAGAATTGAGCAAAGGAAGCCAGCTTGCATCAACCCAGCCGAAGCCATCCACAATAGGCACGTCCAATAGCAGCCAGCTGAATCCTGCAAGCAAAACCGCAGTGGCTACCTTGCCTATAAAAAGCACGTCCACGGGACGCTTGCGATAACGCTGCAAAAGGGCCATGCCACAGGCCAACACCGCGTCGCGGCCAATCAGTATCACAGGGATCCAAAGCGGAAGGTCGCCTACCACGCACAGCCCGATGACGCCAGTGAATATAAGGAAACGGTCTACCGCAGGGTCCAATAGCTTGCCAAACCAGCTTACCGTTTGGGTGCGTCTGGCTACCTGGCCGTCCACGAAGTCAGTAAGAGCTGCGACGGCATAGATGATCAGGCATGCAAACCTATTGAAGTGCTGCACAAACAGCACTAGGAAGACGATGGTGAGTAGTATCCTCGCAACTGTTATGCAATTGGCGACAGTGAGAATCTGCGAGCTGGGATTGTTGGAGGTCCCCACGGGCGCGGATGGGTCCGCGGCATGAATTTTGTCCTCCAAGAACTTGAGCTTCACTGATACCTCCTGATACCTGTTTTCCTGTCAGGAAGTCTACCCCAACCCTTAGGCTGTAGCCCTCCGTCCTGCCTTTCTGCAACCTAACAATTACGTCAGCTTGGTTTTTTGGCGCAAATGGAGGCACACCAGGCGATCATGGCCGTCTTGGCATCCTTTGATCCTTTGATGGCCTGCTCGCAGGGTATGGCGGCTGCAAGGGCTTGGCGAAGCTCAGCTGCCGAGAAGTTCCTGCTCCATCCAGCGAGCTTGTTGGCCATCCATGCCTTATTGGCAAAATGGCGCTTGAAATCCCCTGGCTTCCCCTGAGCTACCAGCGACTTCATAACCAGAAGTTCCCGCAACCTGTCTACCAGCATTTTATGAAGGAGCACCTCGGTGTTGTCGTCGAACCGGCCGTAGATCTCTAAAGCCTCTTTGAGATTTCTCCTACAAATCGCATCGCAAAAGTCCCAGGGTTTTGGCTCCACTACTCGTGGAACCTCTGCTTTGACCAAGGCTTTGTCTACCAACGTGCGCGGCCCGTGGACCTGCGCGATGGACTCCAAGGTAGTGTCGATAAGCTCTAAGGTCTCCCCTAGACGACAGGCCATTTCATCGGCTGCATCCGGAAGCACAGTAAGACCCAAGCGAGAGCCTTCTTGCCGGATATAGCCTGGAATCTCGTAGGCCTTGAGAGACTCGCATGCAATGATTGCCTGTGGGCCGCTGGAAGCCACAGCTTTGTAGAGCCTGGTGTTTTTGGCAAGCTTCTCTGCCTCCAAAAGCAGCACACACGCCAAATTAGGGTCTTTGAGGTAGCCCACAATGGCATCGGAGGTCTCTTTGGGAAGCTTGTCGGCCTCATGCACGATCACGATGCGCTGCTCTGCGCCAAAAGGCAGCTGCTCCAAAGAAGCCATAAGATCTGCAGCTTCTAGAGAGGGACCCTCTGGAAACTCAGCCAGATTGAAGCTCTCAAACGCGGGATCCACATGGCTTTTGAGCTTTGCCACCGCCCGATCACGCTTGGGCTTGTTGCCTCCAATGGCAGCATATGCTGGATACACCTCGCGGTCCTTCTCTCCTAGGCCTAGATTTCCTGCTCTCTCACCTTAGTTAGGCTACCGCATCCAATGACTCTCGCCCAGAGGGCCCCTTGAGAACCCCGGCATGCTCACAGTGCACGGAAAGAGCGCCTCCCTTTGTCTTCTGGCCTTCTATCACAATGTCTCCCGTATCCTTTGTGCACAAGAACCGAATATGGGCCTCAGCCAGCACCTGCCGACATTCCTCAGAGGGGTGCCCGTAGCGGTTGTGAGCCCCCGCAGAAGCCACTGCAAGCACAGGCTTCAAAAGACGAGCTTCCTCAGGTGAGATGGAGACTGCAGATCCATGATGTCCCACTTTGAGTAAGTCTATCTGCCCCACCTCGCGTGCGATATGAGCCAACTCCTCTTGCTCTGCGTCACCGGTAAGCAGGGCCACAAGCCCTTTCTCGCACGAGACTTTGAGACACAGGGAATGCTCGTTTTCTGTGCCATCCACACATTCTTGAGGCCAGAGCACCTCCAAGGTCCAAGAGCCAGCTTCGAGCCGATCGCCTTGGGAAAGCTCTTTTACGGGACAGCCTATCTGATTTATTAAAGTCGATACCTCTGGGCTCAGCGAAGAAACCACTCCCCTGGCTACAAAGATCACTTTTGGCCGCGCGGTGGACACAAGCGCTTTAAGACCTCCGTAATGATCATCATGTTGATGGGTCAAAATGACTGCGTCCAACGAGTGCACGCTCTGGCGCTGCAAAGCTTGAGCCACAGAGTCATCGGGCCCACAATCCACAAGGATGGCTTTGGCGCCTTCTCGCAGCAAGATGGCGTCTCCCTGGCCCACATTGAGCACACCAAGCTGGGCCGGGATGGTCATCGGGCCAAATGCCATCGCCACCAAAAGGCAGCAAAGCCCACCTAGGACTGCCTTAAGAGCTCGTGACGACGGCGTGGGCCACACCGATAAAAACGCCACCGCCATAAGCGCCATTCCCAAGAACGCAACCGACTCCTCTAGCTCAACGGAAAAGCTTGTTCCAGGTATTGTGGCCGCCAGCCTTGCGCCGCCCAAAAAGAGGGCTGCCAGCCCAGAGGCTGCGTGATTGGTGAGGAGACCCACTAGCGGTATCGATGAGGTGGCTATGGAAGCGAGCCCCATCATCATGAGAGGACTGAACAAAGGTGCCAAAAGCGCCGATACAAGAGGCCCCAAGAGCGAGATCCTCGAAAAGGTGGCTGCCACCAACAGCGAAGTGGCACAAAAACATAGAATCCCTGCTTGGGAAGATTGCCCCACCTGCTGGGCAAGCACTCGTAGGCACCGAGAATGAGCTGGGGCTTTTGGGCGCCGCAGCATCAATTGTTTTGTCGCCGCTCTTAACCAAGGTCCAAAAAGCACCATTGCCCCTACGCTCAAGACAGAGAGCATGAAGCCCAGCTCTCCTGTGACAGCAGGATTAATTAGGCAATAAATGCAACCTGTACAACCAAGTGCGTTCAAAGAAGAAGCTTTTCTCCCTCGCCACTGGGCTCCTAAAGAAAGCTGGGACATGGACCAAGCTCGTAGCGCAGAGGGTGGAGAGCCGCAATAACACACATAGACAAGGCCTATCAGCCCCTGCAAGGCCAAGGAGGCGTTATGGCCCAGCGGCAGCCTTTGGATAGCGCCAGCCATAAGGGCTGCCAGGATAGCCAGATGAGCTCCTGACACTGCCGCCAAATGAGAGATGCCCACCTGGGAACATAAATCCATGATGCCTCGCTGCTGGGCAGCAGACCGAGACCCTGTCACCATGGCCGCAAGCAGCGCATGCTCATCGCTGGCCTGATCGTCGAAGGCTTTCAACTGTCGAGCACGCCATCTTAAAAGTGCGGCTTGGAGACCCGAGGCTGGCTCACTGCTCCCAATGGCTACCAATTTGACTGTGCCCACTAGTCCTCTGGCCTTGCAAAACGCTGAGAACTCATCTTGAGGCGCGGTAAACCTACCGACACCTTTGAGAAGGCACCCTGCGTTTAGGGGCTCATCGCTGGTAAGCCAGCAGACTGCCTGAGCCCCGCTGGGCAGATAGGCTTTGGCAGTGGTTCTATAGCCTTGCGTCGAAGGCACGGATTCAGAAGTGGTTTCAAAAGCCATGGCAGAAATAGGCGCTTCGATGAATTCGTTTTTGCACGCTTCCACCTGTTGGCGTTTGAGAGCTGAGGCAGTAAGCGCCAACAGTCCCACTGCCATCAACAGCATGCAAATGCCTTTAGCCTTCTCAACGCACAGCCCGCATAAGAGAATCCCCGCAAATCCCAGGCCGCAGCCAAGATAGATCCAGGGCAGCCAGCAACTGTCTGCCCTAAGAGTCAAAGCGCAAATGAACGCCGACACCACAAACGCCCAGAGCATAGGCGGCAACACCGGACGTTCTGGATAAGGAGATGGCTGCATGCTACACGCAAACCTTGTCTTGCAACTTGGCAAACTTCTTCTCGCCTATCCCCGACACTCGCATGAGGTCCTCCGGGGATGCATAGGGCCCGTGAGCGTCTCTGTCCTCCACAATGGCCTTCGCGGTAGCCTCCCCCACACCAGGTAACGTCTGCAGCTCTTCTACGGTTGCAGTGTTGAGATTTATCAGTGCATTCTCTGGATTCCCCGATACCGATAAAGACGTCCCGCTGCTACCAGAACTTGCAGTTGAACTAGAACCTTCTATAACCTGAGCCGATCCTTGAGGTTTAGACTCCTCACCCATTGAAGGAATGTGCACCTTTGCTCCATCAACGAGCACCTCGGCAAGATTTATCGCGCTAGTATCTGCGCTTTCTATCAATCCTCCGGCGCATTCCACTGCGTCAGAAACTCGAGCATCAGAAGTGTCAAGCGTATAGACGCCAGGGCTCGCCACTGCTCCATCCACGTGTACTCTGTAATGATTTATTTCTTGTTCTTCTATATTGTTCGTAGATTTCTCACTTGGCACCTGAACACCTGAACTACCCTCACCCTCTAGTTGAGCTTGTGTTTTAATAGCATCTTCGCCATCTACTTGAGTGTTGGTTGAATCTACTTGAGGGTTTAACGGTCTTTCAATTTCTAACCCTTGGCCTTGAGACAAAACAATCCCACTGAGGGTGCAGAGCCCCAGTACAACCACCACTACTGCAACGAGCGGCTTCTGTGGTTGAGGAACGAGACGCTTTACCACCCTTCCCCAATTACCAAGCGCGCTTCTCTTAGCCATTTTTTGAGCCATCGCCCTTCCCTTTCTAGATCGACAGGACCAGAAGGTCATTTAGGTGGCTCAGAGTAATGAAGGCCTTTGACCAATTTCTGACACTTATTTGTCAAGTAAATGGAAGATGCTCCAAATCAGCAGGCCAGCCATAAAGCTATCTTTCAACTATTGAACGGTTCACGATAGTTAAGCTACATAGCTTCCCCATATATTAGGGTCCTGACTAAAGAAAAAGGTTCCCAGCATTGGAGGTGCTGGGAACCTTTATGCATATTAGAAAGGCGTGATGCTTGTTAGAGTGACGCAGGTGCCAGCGTAGGATGAAGTTCTGCCCAACGCTTAGCTGGCTTGTAGGAAGGACAGAAATCATAGTCAACATACTCGAGGGACCCCAAAAGGGTCTCTATCATGGCCTCATGATCAAAACTTGCCCAGGCCTCTGCCACTGCCTTTGGCTTCGCATGGGTTTCAGGGCGACGAGGCATGAAAAGCGTGCAACAATCTGGAGCCGTCTGCTCGCTTACCCCATAAGTTCCAATGGCTTTGGCTCTCGCAATGATCTCCTGCTTGTCTGAGCCAATAAGGGGCCGCAAGATAGGCATAGTGGTCACTACTTCTGAGGTGGCGGTGATGTTCTCTAGAGTTTGAGAGGCAACTTGACCCAACGATTCTCCGGTCACAAGAGCTTTGGCACCCTCTATATGCGCTATCTGCTCTGCCACCGCATACATCAAGCGTCGATACATGATGATACGAAGCGCCTGAGGCACCGACAAGGCAATCTCTCGCTGACAATCACCGAAGGGCACTACATAAAGACGCCCCACAGCTCCTTCTGGCGCCATAGCTTCTACCAGATCTTGGCAGAGCCATTCTGAGGCATCAGAGGTCTGGGGTCTGCCAGAAAAATGAACAGGCACCATTGTGGCGCCTCTGCGACCCATCATCCAGGTAGCTACAGGAGAATCAAAGCCGCTGGAGAACAGCGACACGCATTTTCCCGCAGTGCCTACAGGCAAGCCTCCTACGCCACGCTCAGAACGCGCATAGATAAACACATCGCCCTCGTTAAAGAGCACGTGCACTGTCGCCTCTGGATTGTGTACATCCACACCTTTTGCGGGGAAAGCTTCGCAAAGCGCTGCCCCCACCTCACGATTGAGCTCAAGGGTATGCAGATGATAGCTGGTGTTTGCTCGCTTGGCCTGCACCTTGAAGGTAGAGAAATGCTCTACCTCTCCAAGAGCAGAAACGGCAGCCGGAAGATATTCAGCAGGATCTTGAGCGGTGCGAAACGCCAAAGACACCCTCGCCACTCCAGGAATCTGAGCGATGAGCGGCATGGCTTGCTCAGGCGCCTCTGGACTGGAGAAGGTGGCCAAAAGGTGGCCGGAAACCCGCGAGATAGAAGCTACAGGTAACCCTCTAAGACCATGAGCGAGGTTGGTCATGAGTTGGCGCTCAAAGGTAGAACGATTCTTTCCTTTGAGGCCAATCTCATGATAGTGAATTAGACAGCAGCGTGAAGCCATGCTAGTTATTGGTATCGCCGTCGGCGATCTCTACATCAAAATGGCCCTGGTTATAGCTCAGAACGCCATCTTCGATCTCATCCATGGCAATGGAGATGGGATCCTTACCGCTCACAACGGTGGTGATGTCATCTACATCCTGAACAGCTGTCACGCGCATATGCTGACCACGCAGCATATTGTTGATATCGCAGGCGCGCTTGGAGGCAATGGAGCACAAAAGGAAGGGGTTCTCCTCTGCCTTAGCCAGCAGACCGTCGATAGGAGGATTAATGATGGACATGCAACCTCTATTCAGATTCAAAGGACGACAAAACGTCCAGCAACTCGTGCGTGGCAACTTCTAGATCGTCATTTAGTACCCGTGCATCATAGGAGCTAGCCAGCTCCATCTCTTGAGCAGCGATTCCCAGACGCAGTTGCACGTCTTTCTCGGTCTCTGTGCCGCGACCGCGAAGGCGACGTTCAAGCTCTTCTTTTGAAGGAGGCTCGATAAAGACCAACACTGCGTCTGGATAAATCTCTTTGACCTGCAAGGCACCCTGTACGTCGATCTCTAGGATGAGGGAGCGGCCTTGAGACAAGTTTTTGTCTACTTCGCTCAAAAGCGTGCCGCTGCGGTGGCCGGCCACGTGTGCCCACTCAAGGAAACGGCCCTCTTGAATTGCTTGGTCAAAGGCCTCGTCGGTGAGGAAGTGATAGGCGACGCCATCTTCCTCACCGGGACGAGGATCGCGGGTAGTGGCAGACACCGAGAGGCCCAGATCGGGACGAGCCTCTCGCACGCGAGAGACCAACGTACCCTTCCCAGCCCCAGAAGGACCTGATACAACGAACAGGCGCGGTGCCATGATGTTAGCGGGAGAGGATCTCGAGCAGACGCTCGCGCTGACGGGCACCCAGGCCCTGGACGCGACGCTTCTGGGAGATATCGAGCTCTTCCATGATCTTGGTGGCCTTGGCCTTGCCATAGCCAGGCAGCGACTCGATAAGAGCGCGGACAGGCATGCGAGCGGCTGCAGGATCCTCAGAGTTCAAAACCTCCTCGAGGGAAACCTCGCCGTTCTTGATCTTCTCGCGAAGCTCGGCGCGGGCGTGACGGGCAGCAGCAGCCTTTTTAAGGTTCTCAGCACGCTGCTCTTCGGAAAGCTGGGGAAGTGCCATAGAAGAACTCCTAATCCACATGAATCGAACTCATAGATAGAAACACCGGCAGGATGATACCATCGAGCCGGCGTTCGCTACAGGCATTTTGGCAATCTAGCGGCTATTTTGCAAGTTTTCGGGACCCAAGAGACTCCGCTTTGCCGCCTTTGGCACATAATTCGCATTCTTCAGGGGTCCATGAAGCCACTTCGAGACCCAATAATGGGAAAAATGGGGCATCAAACTTGCGATCGGTCTTGCGATCGATAATGGACACCACGCCCGCTACAGTGGCGCCAGCATCCTCAACAAGGTCACAGACCTCCTTGACAGACCCTCCGGTGGTAACCACGTCTTCGCATACCAGCGCTTTGGCACCCTGGGGGATCTCAAAGGAGCGGCGAAGAGTCATAACACCTGCCTGACGCTCGGCAAAGATAAAATCGACGCCCAGCACGTAGCCCATGGCAAAGCCGAAGGTGATGCCACCCACTGCAGGAGAGATGACCAGATCTATTGAGGAGCGCACGTCTTCGGGTAAGCGCAGGGCAGCCTCTCTGGCGAGGTCCACTGTGGTGCGGGGGCTCTCCATAACGCGGGCACATTGCACATAGGTGTCTGAATGACGTCCGCTAGTGAGAACAAAATGACCATGGCGAATGGCTCCGGTATCTCTGAGGATCTGAAGGATCGCCTGATCATCCAAACGCGCAGATGTCTCCATGAAATGGTGCTCCTTGGCTAGAAAATGGACAGAAAAATGAAAACCAGAAGTAAACCCTATTGTCCCTGAAGCTCTAAGACGATGTCCTCGAAGGCTTTAAGGGGATCAGGAGCGTTCATGATGGGGCGGCCCACCACGATCTGGCTCGCACCGGCCTTAAGGGTGACCAGAGGCGTGGCTACTCGGCTCTGGTCACCCATCTGGGCGCCCTGAGGGCGCACTCCTGGGCACACAATGCGTGCCTGGGATCCCAATAGCTGTCGCATGGCCTGAGCTTCCTGAGGCGAGCATACGATGCCGTCAGCGCCATTGGAGCACGCCAGAGACGCCAATCGAGAGACCTCCTTGGCGATGGGTGTCTCAATGCCCACAGAGCTAGCGTCCTCTTCGCTCATGGAAGTGAGCACCGTGATGGCCACCAAGTTGCAGCGGGCGGGTTTCTCGGCAGCCTGAGACTCCACACCACGACGAGCAGCCTGGGCCATGGTGGCACCGCCCAAACCATGGATGGAGAGAAGGTCAGCTCCACAGGCGGCTGCTGAGGCTGCAGCGCCCTCGATTTGATGGGGAATGTCAAAGAGCTTGAGGTCTAAAAATACCTGGTATCCCTGAGATTTAAAGGTCTCGACGATGGAGGGGCCGGCGGCGTAGAACAGCGTCATGCCCACCTTGAGCCAACGGGCGTGGCCGCTCAATAGGCGGGCGGTCTCCAAGGCTTTTTGGGCAGAGCAGTCAAGCGCCACGATTATGGCGTCGCGAGCTTGGTCGTCTGTTAGCATTCGAAGGCTCCAATGAGGTCATTGATGTCATCTGCGCCCTGGTCGCTCACCCATTGGGCAAGGCCCTCAAGCACCTTGGGAGCAGTATCGGGGTTGATGAGGTTTGCGACGCCCACCGAGACAGAGGTAGCGCCAGCTAAGATGAACTCCGCCGCATCTTCCCAGGTCATGATGCCTCCTACGCCATTGATGGGAAGCTTGACCGCTTGGGCCACCTCCCAGACCATGCGCACGGCGATATTGTGCAAGCAGGGGCCGGAAAGGCCGCCGGTAGGACGGGAGAGCTTGGAGCGGCGGGTGTTCACATCGATGGCCATGGCCGGGATGGAATTGATGACCGAGAGCGCATCGGCGCCGGCCGCCTCAAGAGCGCGGGAGACTTCCACCACATTGGCAGGAGCCAGCTTGACCAAAAGTGGACGCTTGGTGCGATCGCGCACTGCAGAGATGACAGAGGCCGCGCCCTCGGGAGTGGATCCAATGGCAGCTCCGCCAGCGGAGATGTTGGGGCAAGAGATGTTGATCTCTAGGGCAGCGGCCCAAGGAGCCAGCTCCTCGAAGAGCTCGACGGCCTCCACGTACTCCTCGGGAGAGTGCCCGGCTACCTGACAGATAACCTTGCAGCCGCGCTCAGAGAGCTGAGCCAAGTACTCCCCTGCCTGATCTACCAGACCGCGCACGCCGGGGTTTTGCAAGCCCACAGAATTCATGACGCCAGAGGTGACATCGCACATACGGGGAGCAGCATTGCCAGGCCAGGGCTTGTTGGCACAGCCCTTGGTGGTGATGGCGCCAAGGCAAGAGACATCATAGAAGCCCTCGAACTGCCAACCAAAACCATAGGTGCCCGCTGCGGTGGTCACAGGGTTCTTAAGTTCTACGCCGCCAAGATTTACGGCCATATTGGGAGTGCTCACCAGACCACCTCATTTGCATCAAAGACCGGACCGCCCATGCAAGCGCCTACCTTGCCGCCCTTGGTGTCCACCACGCAGGTAGCGCAGGCGCCAAAGCCGCAGGTCATCATACGCTCCATGGAGACCTGGCAGGCCACATCGGCCTTCTGGCAAAGCTCTGCCACACGCCTCATCATGGGTTCAGGGCCGCAGGTGAGCACGAGATCGTACTTCTCGGTAGGAAGGGCCGCCTCAAGGGCATCCACCGTAGTGCCTTTGGCTCCAGCAGTGCCGTCATCTGTGACCACCACCACTGAGCCTGCGCCATAGGTAAGCAGGCGGTCTGCGCCCCAGAGCATGGAAGCGGTGCGCGCGCCCATGATGACGTCGTATTCCAAACCCTCAAGACCCAAGGTGTTAGCTGCAGAGATGATAGGGGTGACACCTATGCCGCCGGCCACCAGAAGGCAACGTTTGGTGAAGGTGTCCAGCTTCCATCCATGCCCGCCGGGGCCAAGCACCGTAGTGGTGGCACCTGGAGCCATCTGGGAGAGCGCCTGGGTTCCTGGGCCAACGACGGCGTAGACCGTCTCGATGGTGCCGGCGTCAAAATCCGCGATGGAGAAGGACAGAGGGATTCGAGCCAGCTGCTTGGGGGCTCCTGGAACCGCGATGCTGAAGAACTGGCCAGATGAGATGTTTGCAGCAAGCTTGGGCGCCCTAAACACCAGGCGCCAGAGGCCTTCGGCCACCTGCACGTTGTCCACAACAGTGGCAGTGTGAACCCGTGCGGCAGAGGGTGTCGGCATGGGTCCTCCTTTCTTTTGAAACACACGCAAAAATGGCGTCCCCCATCCGAGAGACGCCATTTCAGTGTAGCTACTCCGCCACTACGCCATTGACCAAGGTCTGTTTGCCATCAACAAAAACATCGGAAGCGGCGCCGGTGAGACGCATTCCCAAGAACGCCGAGTTCTTGGATTTGGAGTCGAAGTAATCCTGAGTCACGGTGACCTCGGCGCAAGGATCGACAATAGTAAAGGTGGCCTCGCCGCCTACCTCTACTTTCACCGGATCCAGACGCAAGATCTCGCGAGGTTTCACTGCGCAGGTCTCAACCAGGCGGCTCCAGGGCAGAAGACCGCGGTTCACAAGATTGGATACCAGCAGAGGCACAGTGGTCTCGAGGCCAATGGTGCCAAAGTAGGCGATCTCAAACTCACAGTCCTTCTCATGGGCTGCGTGAGGAGCATGATCGGACACCACACAATCGATGGAGCCATCAATGAGACCGTCGATAAGGGCCTCCACGTCGTTGCGGGTGCGCAGAGGTGGGTTCACCTTGAGGTTGGTGTTGTAAGAGTCGGTGATGTTTTCCTCGGTAAGGAAGAGATGGTGAGGGGTGACCTCGCAGGTCACAGGCAGGCCGTCAGCCTTTGCCTGGCGCACGAGATCCAGGGAGCGCGCCGTGGAGATGTGAGCCACATGCAGCGGGCACCCAGTGAGACGGCAAAGCTCGATATCGCGGATGACCTCGATCTCCTCGCCCAGCGCCGGCCAACCGAACATACCCAGGCGGGTGCTTGCACGGCCTTCGTTGATGACGCCGTTGGCAGTCAGGGACTCGTCTTCGCAGTGGGCGATGACCGGGCGGTCAAACTGGCTCACATACTCCATGCAGGTGCGCATCATGCCGGCCGATTGCACGCCATGGCCGTCATCGGAGAAGCCGCACGCGCCCTCCATGGTCATGTCGCCGATCTCTGCCAGCGATTCGCCCTCCTCGCCGTGGGTAAGCGCGCCGATGGGGTGGACGCGGGCAAGACCGAACTCAATGCCACGGTCGATTTGGTAGCGCACGCTGGTGCCAGTATCGGTGATGGGGTTTGTGTTGGGCATGGTGGCCACGTCGGTATAGCCGCCATGGGTAGCAGCAGTGACGCCGGTCTGAATGTCCTCTTTGTACTCGAAGCCAGGATCGCGGAAATGCACGTGCATATCCACAAAGCCAGGCATAAGCACCTTACCGGCACAGTCGATGACCTCAACGCCGTCAGAAGCCTCGATCACATCATCCAGTGCTGCGACAGTCGTGCCATCAATGAGCACGTCTTTAACGGCATCCAGGCCCACCTGGGGATCTACTACGCGTGCGCCCTTAAGCAATACCATTGTCTTCTCCTCCCAAAAGCAGGTACATGGCGGCCATGCGGGTGCACACACCGGCGTTGACCTGGTCAAGAATCACAGAGTTAGGAGCATCGGCCACCTCGGGCATGATCTCCATGCCGCGGTTCATGGGGCCCGGGTGGCACACGATGGCGCCGGGCTTCATGCGTGCGTGGCGAGCGGCGTCGAGGCCGTAGAGACGGTTGTACTCGCGACGACTGGGGATGGCGGCTCCGCCCATGCGCTCCAGCTGGACGCGCAACATATAGATGACGTCCATCTCTGGCAGCACCTCATCCAAGGAGGCAGTCTGCTCGACGCCATAGTAGGAAGGATCTATCACCTGGAAGGTGGGGGGTCCCACCAGGGTGACCTCGGCACCCATGGTCTTTAGTGCAGGCACTAGAGATCCGCATACGCGGCTGTGGAGAAGGTCGCCCACGATAGCCACCTTGAGGCCGTCAAGATGCCCAAAATGCTCACGGATGGTATAGAGGTCCAGCATGGCCTGGGTGGGATGCTGGTGCTTGCCGTCACCGGCATTGATCACCTTGGCGTCGGTATTCTCGGTAATGAGATGAGGGGTGCCTGCAAACTTGGCGCGGCAGATGAACATATCTACGTTCATGGCGTCGATAGTTTGGATGGTGTCTGCCAAACTCTCACCCTTGACTACAGAAGAAGTGGAGCCGCCCATATTGAGGGAGTCTGCAGAGAGGCGCTTCTCGGCAAGCTCGAAGGAGCTACGGGTGCGGGTAGAGGGCTCGAGGAAGAGGTTCACGATGGTGCGGCCGCGCAGAGCGGGCACCTTTTTGATGGAACGGCTGTTGACCTCGGCGAAGGAGCGGGCGGTATCCAAGATCTGGGTGATATCGTCGGCGGTAAGCGAGGTGGTATCAATAAGGTTGCGGACCGAAAGCATTAGGCGACACCTCCGTTGTGCTTCTCGCACTCGGTATCCCAGATCTCGACGGCCACATGGTCATCCAGGGGCTCCAGGCACACACGAACGTCCTCGTCGCGAGAAGAAGGAACGTTTTTGCAGACATAATCGGCACGAATGGGCAGCTCGCGGTGGCCGCGGTCTACCATGACGGCCAGCTGGATGGTAGCCGGGCGGCCAAAGTCCATCAGAGCGTCCAAGGCCGAGCGCACCGTGCGGCCGGTATAGAGCACATCATCTACCAAGATGATGTCTTTACCATCAACGTTAAAAGGAATCTCGGTCTTATGAAGCACCGGGGCGATGCAGCGGGTCACGTCATCGCGATAAAAGCTGATGTCCAGCAGACCCACCTGTGGACGAGTCCCCTCGATAGCTTCGATCTCGTCGGCCAACATGCGAGCCAACGTTGCGCCGCGGCGCACGATGCCCACCAGCGCGATGGTCTCTGACCCCTCATTGTGCTCGAGGATCTCATGGGCGATACGCGTGATGGCACGCTTCATCGTGGCTTCGTCCATGATGGTGGCCTTGGGTTCACAGTGATCCATCAGACTCCCTTCCTAAAGAAAAAACGCCTTTGCCGTTGAGCGGCACAGGCGTCTGCGAAAAGTCTCTTTAAGAGGAGCTATGTGAGTTTCGCCTTGACGGTATCCCGTACCGCTTTAAAGGTCGACCTTGACTATACACCTCACCGGGCTACGTGCAACCAACAAATAAAGGGTATTTCAGATAGCTTTCTAGCAGGAAGGCGCGGGTTTCTCGGCAAAGGACTGTTTTTAGGGTTGCGTGCGCGACCAGGTCTCGGGCCCAAAGGACCACAGATACCCCGCCAAATGGCCCAGCCTCAGCGCCGATTTGGGATTCTTGCTTACCAGCGCCTTATGGACGCGCTGATTGATGAAGCCCTTGAGAGGCTGGGTGCCCTCGATGAGTTTTTGAAAGAGCGGGTCTTCATGGAGAAACTTCACCCAACCGATGCGCTCCTCAAGAGGCACGGGAGACTCGGGGTCTGTGATGCGCGCAATCTCTGCCAAAATGTGATTTGCGTACAGATGGCCCAACTCGCTGCGGCTCTCCGGTGTATCCAGTCCATAGGTCTCTTGATGGGCCTGAATGGCCGCAATGCGCCTATGGCGCTGCAAAAAAGTACCTTTGGTATAAGAAATTTGACGCTCTTTGCGCAGATGCTTCTCAAACCGATAGGCGCTCTGCCCCACTACCACAACTTTTTGGGCACGCTCGAAAAGCTCCAGCTCCCAGAAGAAGTCTTCCGAGAAGTGCACCCCACTGGTCTCGAAGCGCAAGCCGCCGATAAGAGACCGCCTGAAGTACTTGGTATAGATGAAGCTCAAGGCGTTTTGACTTTCCAGGGGCAGTAAGACCTTTGCCACCTCTTCTTTGCCAGTGGCGACGACCGGTTCTAGATTTTGCTCTTCAGAGAAGGCCACCTCTCCTTTATGGTTATAAAAATCTTGCACGACACCGCTCACAATGATGTCGGGGTCCTGCTCCTTGATGACCGCCGCTGCCAAAGAGAGGTAGTTGGGCTTTGGCAGGTCCTCAGCGTCTGGGAAGCATATATAGCGGCCGTGCGCTGCATCGAGGCCGCGATTGCGAGAGGCGGCAAGGCCAATGTTGGCATCGTTATGGATGACGCGGATACGGCTGTCTCCCTTGATGCCTCGCAGGGCCCTCAGCATGGTGTGGTCTTTAGAGGCATCATCTACCAAGATGAGCTCCCAGTTATCAAAGTCTTGCGCACGGATGGCCGCAATGGCATCTCGCACATATTCCTCTACGCCAAAGAGGCACATGATCAACGAAAACATGGGAGGCTCAGGCGTCTTAGGCGCCTCTTGACCTAGCTCTTTGGGATCTGGCGACGCCTCGCGCAATGCGCGTACCTTATCAGGTTCCATGAACAACCCCCTTCATGTTCCAGGCATGCCTGCGGGCAGTATGGTAAAGGATGACCCGCCTGAAAACACTCATTGTTTCCAGGCGGGTCAGGGTTTGCAAGGCTTCATCCGAGCGCCTTGGATGAAGTGCACAAAGTCTTCTCAGAAAAGGCCGCTGCAACCTTTCCTTAAGACAGGTGGCCTAGAGCACGTGGACGTCTGCTGGGGTGAATGCGACGAATGCCTTGTCTCCCACCTCATAGACCTTGTGGGTCTTGGGGTTGAAGTCGGTGATCTTGACCAGGGTGTCGCCCACTTTGACGTGGTAGTTATGGTAGTTGCCCATAAAGCGCGAAAGGATAACCTCGCAGGGGAGCACGCCTTGGTCTGCTAGTTTGGCGGCTTCGGGACGAAGCACCAATGTGCAGGCATCTCCCTCGCTCAGGTGCTCTACGTTGTCCAGAGGGACATCGTAGCCTTCGATGGCGGCAATTCCCTGTGAGCCATCAGAGGTGGTAAGAGTGCCATGGAGGAAGTTCGATTCGCCAATGAAGTCTGCAACAAACTCGTTTACCGGGCGATGATAGATAGTCTGAGGATCGCCCACCTGCTCTACCACGCCTCGCTTCATGACGATGATGTTGTCGGACAGCGCCATGGCCTCAGACTGGTCATGGGTGACGTAGATGGCGGTGATGCCTGCCTCCTGCTGGATGCGGCGAATCTCATTGCGCATATCCACGCGCAGTTTGGCATCCAGATTAGAAAGAGGCTCGTCAAAGAGCAGCACGCCGGGTTCCAGCACCAGAGCACGAGCCAAAGCCACACGCTGCTGTTGGCCGCCTGAGAGCTGGTTGGTCATGCGCTCTTCCATGCCCTGAAGGCCCACCAAGCCCAAGATATGCTTGACCTTCTCGCGGATCTCCTCCTTAGGCACCTTGCGAAGCTTTAGGCCATAGGCCACATTGTCAAAGATGTTGTAATGCGGCAGCAGCGCGTAGCTCTGGAACACCATAGCCGTGTCGCGCTTGTTGGGCGTGAGCTCGTTGATGGGCTCGTCACCCAAATAGATCTCACCCTCATCAGGGGATTCGAAACCGGCGATCATGCGCAAGATGGTGGTCTTGCCGCAGCCAGAGGGACCCAGAAGCGTCACGAACTCGCCAGGGGCGATATCCAGGCTCACATCGTGGACGGCGTAGAAATCTTTGCCGGTTTTAGGATCCTGATAGATCTTGGAAATGTGATCTAGGCGAACGCCCTTCTTCTCTTTAGCCATGATTTAAAGCTCCTCGACTTGGCGGCTGTCTTCTACATAGTCGTGCTCGATCTGAGCAGGCAGGTCATCATCAAAGCCCTGATTCTTGCGGCTGGTGCCAAAACGCCTGATGGCAAAGTTCATCAACAACACCGAGCCGTAGGTGATCACGATAAGGATGGTCGCATAAGCGCAGGCAATGCCGTAGGCGCCCTTCTCGGCAAACTCGTTGATCTGCACGGTAATGAGCAGTACCGACGGGGTGACCAGCAAAATGATGGCGGAGATGGCGGTGATGGAGCGCACGAAAGCTGTCACCAAGCCCGAGAGGAACGACTCGCGGATGAGCGGCAGAGTCACCGTGCGAAAGACGGTGAATGAGTCTGCTCCCATGTCATAGGCGGACTCCTCGATGGATTTATCGATTTGCCTGAGTGCAGAGATGCCCGATCGCGTACCTGTGGGCAGCGAGCGCACGATAAATACGATCACCAAAATGGCCGCAGTGCCATAGAGTCCCTGAAGTATGCCAGTGCCAAAAAGGCCGCCCGCAAAGCCGCGGATATAGCCTACGCCCAATACCGTGCCGGGCACTGCCATGGCGAGCATAGAGACCGCCTCGATGAAGCCGCGGCTTCTGAAGTTACGCTTGACCACCAGGTAAGAGATGATCATGGACAAGATTGCGGTAATGGGGGCGGCGATGAGCGAAAGCACGAAGGAATCGGTGAAGGCCTCAAGGCCGTGATAGTGCGTGAAGAGCTGCTGGAACCACTTGGTGGTGAGGGTGAAGTCATAGCCCCAGGTGTTGAAGAGGGCGCCGAAAGGCACGCAGAGATACATGGCTACCACAAAGATCGCCAAGATGGAGCAAAGGATCGAAAGCGGGCGAGTTACCGAAGTATCGGTGATAAGCATGCGCGCACGGCTGGCTTTGCCAGACAGCGTTGCGGTGGACTTAGCCTCAAGCACGTACTTTTGCACAGCAAACATGATCAAGGTGATGCAGAGAAGCACCACAGCCATGGCTGCTGCTCCTTGTTTGTCGTAGGCGCCGGTGATCTGAAGGTAGATGGTGGTAGCCAACGTATCGTAGGAGCCGCCGATGATCATGGGGTTCGCAAAGTCAGCGATGGACTCGATGAAGGTTACCAAGAAGGCGTTGCCCAGACCCGGCAGGATGAGGGGCATGGTGACCGAGGTAAAGACCTTCCACCGAGATGCGCCCATATCGCGGGCCGCCTCTTCTAGGGAGGGGTCGATGTTCATGAGCAAACCCTTGAGCATCATGTAGCACACAGGGAAGAAGGTGAGCGTCTGCACGGTGAAGATGCCCCAGAAGCCATAGACACTGTTGTCATAGATGCCCAAAAGGTAGCGAGTGATAATGCCCGACTTGCCAAAGAGCATGATGATGGAAAGCGACAGCACGAAGGGAGGGCTTACCACAGGCAGCATGGAGACGAGGCTGAAGAGCCCTCTCATCACGCGAGTCTTGAGCTGCACATAGACCTCGACATAGGCAAAGAGCAGGCCCACCAGCGCACTGCTAATGCCCACCAAAAAGCCTACCGAGAGCGTATTGGTAATGGCCGTGGTAAAAGAGGGCATCTGGAAGATGCGATCGAATACCGCCAAGGTGAACCCATCTTCCGAGATGAAGGAGTCCACCATAAGGATGGCTAAGGGATAGAGAATAAACAGGGTGAGAAACGCGATAAGCACCACGATAGTGGTCATGAGAATGGGATCGCCATGGAGCTTTTTGCGATCCAGTGCTGAGCCTTGGTCCTTTGCCATAGAACCCTACCTAAAGATTAAAACACGCTGACTACCTTAATAATTTGAACCTCACGGCACCGGGAGGACCACCAAAGCGGCCCTCCCGGTCTCAGGATCAATCCTTAGAAGTCACCGCGGATTGACAGGTAACAGAAGACGAGTGAACGTTTCTAGGCCTACTCGGTCTGGAAGCGGTCGTCGCCACCGCCTAGAGCATTCATGACCTCTTCCACGTACTGCTTGGTGTTGTTCTTGGCGTCCTCGAAGTCGTACTCCATGACGTTGTCGGGATCCAGGCCGTACTCGGTGGCCACCTCAGGTTGCTTGGCGTTGTCCAGTACCAGGAACTGATAAGCCTTGTTCTCTGCAGCGCGCTCGACGCAGTCAGGAGACAGGGCGTACTCGATCCAGAGCTTGGCAGCGTTGGGATGCTTGCAGCCCTTGAAGATTGCGGTAGCACCCACCTCGTAGGATGCGCCTGAGGAAGGAATGATAAGGCCGATATTCTTGTAGCCGTTGTCCTCGATCTGCATGATGCCGTCGTGCAAAAAGCCGATGCCGATGACGCACTCGCCGGTGCCTACGTTCTTGGAAGGACCGGAGCCAGACTTGGTGTAGACGGCGATGTTCTTGTCGAGATCCTTGAGGTACTGAATGCCCTCGTCGTGACCGTACTTTTGGATGACTGTGTTGATGACGAGCTTGGCAGTGCCGGCGGTGTTGTAGTTGGACAGCCAAATGAGACCCTGATACTTGGGGTCCAACAGGTCAGGCCAGTCCTTGGGCTCATCGAGGTTCAGGCGAGCCAGCTCGTCCTTGTTCACCATGAAGCCTAGGATGCCCTTGTAGATGCCATACCACTGGCCATCGGCGTCGCGATAAGTGTCAGAGATCAGATGAGAGGCGTTCTGAGCGTCGTAGGGCTCTAGCAGGCCCTCGGTCACGGCCACATTGTAAGGGTCGGTAGTGCCGCCAAACCAAACGTCGCCGGAAGGATTGCCATTCTCTTCCTCGATTTTGGCTTGGACCTCGCCAGTGGAAAGGCGCTGAGACTCAACCTCAAGGCCAAAAAGCTCTTTGAAGTGATCCACGCAACCCTGCACATGCTCTTCTTCGCAGGAACCGTAAACTACCAGGGTTCCCTCTTCTTTCGCGGCATCGATGAGTTCTTGAGGAGCATTGACGGTGTTTTGGGAAGCCTCGGCCTCAGCCTCGGCGCCCTTGTCGCCACCGGAGCAGGCTGTCAAACCCAAGCCAGCCATGGCAAGTGCACTACCCTCAATGAAGCCCTTGCGAGAAACGTTCATGGTGCGTCCTTCCCTGAATCCCTTGTGGCTCACATTTGGCCGAACGCCACTGCCTGCAGCGCTCCTTTGGACCCAAAGAATATCCAGGGCTTCCCTTTTCTCTGTAAATATCTCCTTAAGGGAAGAAGCCCAGAAATCGGCCAAGTGACATTTCAGTCATATTCTCTGACTCTTGTGCAATCTGAAAAGACAAAAAAGGGCCACCGGGCGCAAATTCTGTTTGAAAGGCGTCAATCGCTCTCTGAAAGGCAACCAACACCTCTCAGTGGACAATTAGGGCTATATGTGGTAATTGGAGGGACACTCCATGCCTAGGACTCTTGGTCTGCTTGCACAGAGGCGCGGCCTTGGAGCTTGTCCAACTTAAGGGCGTCCACACCCACGGCGCCGGCAGCCAACGCCATCCAGTAGCGCTTATCGGTGGACGCTTTAAGCCAAGGATAGTCTTTGGACAGCCGTGACCTGAAAGACTTGGCCCTAGAGCGCCCCCGAGCTCGCTGAGTATCGAAGATGAGCAGCAAGTTGTAGTGGGAGTTCACAATGAGTTGGGCGCTCTTCTCGGCAGCCTGAGCACGCCAGGCCTCTGGGTCATCGAGCCCGCTTGCAGTCTTGAGCAGCGAGGCGGTGCGTAGGGAGTCGGCATAGGCGGCGATGGAGAACACCACGCGCTCGTGATCTTTATAGCGGCGCACCATGTTATCTGCTGCCATGGATTGGGATGCGTTGCCAACGAGGTACTGGTAGACGAAGGTAGGCACAAAGCGGATGGTGTCTGCGCCGCTTATAGTCTTGACGCAAAACTCTGCATCCTCATGGAAGGTCTTCTCGAGCACTGAGACCCTCTCTTGGCGCAGGTAGCTAGTCCTGGCGCACAAGGTGTGGATGGAGATGAGGGCATCGGCCACCACCCGCTGAGCCATTTGGCTATAGGGCATATCTTGGCCGAAGGGAAGGTCTTGAGGCAGCGGGCGAGGATGGGTTTGACCGGAACCATAGGTGACGTCCACGCGCTCGTCGATGAGGATATCTGCCGAGGTGGCCGCCAACACATCCAGAAATTCATCCAAGCCGTTGGGATCTACCCAGTCATCACCATCCACCACTCGGAAGTAGCGGCCAGACGCCTCTCGAATACCCCTGTTGATCACCGAGCCATGACCGCCGTTTTCTTTGGAGATGAGCCGGAATACCTTAGGGCGCCTATCCACAAAAGTGCGCGCGATGGCAGCGGTGGAGTCAGTAGAGCCGTCGTTTACCACCAGCACTTCCAGGCGCCCCTCAAAGCGATCCTCGTTGTAGGTGGAGAGTCCGTGCTCTAGATAGGCCTCGACGTTGTAGGCAGGCACACAGATGGTAAGCAGCGGTTCCATGAGAGCTCCTAGCGGCGATAGCGGGCTTTGGAAAACAGCGAGGGGGCAGCTTTTTGCACCAGCGACGCTCCCCTACCCAGTCCCAAACCGAGCGGCACAATGCGGCAGGACAAGACCTTGGCAGCCACCTGGGTTACCGCGGAACTGCTTTGGGCTTGAGGCAAAAGCTTGCAGGCGAGCTCAGAGGAGAATACCTGTTCAAGCCAGCGTGAACGCTCTTTGAGGCTCATGTGAGCTCGGGGATCTTGGCTTTGCATAATTGCCGAGAGAAGATAGCGTGCATACATGGCCCCTAATGCTCCCCGGGACTCAGAAGTGTCCAGACCGGAGGCTTCTTGGAATGCCTGCAACAGTTCCATGCGGCGGGAAAGCGCGTCCCAGTAATTGCGATGAAAGCGAGCTGTGAGATTGCCGCTTTCGCGACGAGCATAGTGGTAGGCCGCCTGATCTATGAGCATAGCGCTGTGTATGCGCGGCAACACGTCCATGAAGAAGAAGAAGTCCTCAGAGAGCGCAGTCCCCTCATCAAAGCGCGTCGGGCCAATGACCGAGCGCTTGATGAACTTGTTGTAGGGATAGCCAAGCAATGTGAGCTGCTCTAAGGGCAGCACCTGCCCTGCCAGCTCTTGAGCGCTTGCAAGGTAGGCTTTGGGAGGCGCATAGGTAAGGCTGTAATCCAATGTGCCCTGGGGTGTGTAATGGTCTTCGATCACGCCCTCAATGATGAGGTCTGCCGAGGTAGCGTCGATAGCCTCTGCTGCCAGCTCAAGGTAGCGAGGATCTGTCACATCGTCGGCATCGGGAAAGGTCACATAGGCGCCCCGAGCCTCCTCAAGACCTCGATTTCTTGCCGCAGAGGCTCCCAGGTTGGCAGGGTTTTTAAGCAGGCGCACCCGCGAGTCGCCTGATGCGGCTTCTTGGGCTATGGCTATCGAAGCATCTGGGGAGGCGTCGTCTACCAAAATGAGTTCGAAGTCGCGGAAGCTTTGGGACAAGAGCGCGCTTACAGCTTCGTGGATGTGTTTCTCGGCACCATAGACCGGCATGATGAGCGAGAAGAGCGGGGTGTGAGGGGTGTCCACAGAGCTATCAGCCTTGCTGGAGGGCTTTGTAGGCATCGCACACCTCCTGGGTGGGGCCTATCATGCGCTGCTGGCCCTTCTCGATCCAACAGACGCGGTCGCAGATGCGCTCCACCAGATCGATGGAGTGGCTCACCAAAAGCACGGTGACGTTGTTGGACTCCACCAGTTCTTGAATACGGCGCTCGCACTTTTGCTGGAAGAGGAAGTCTCCCACCGAGAGGGTCTCGTCCACGATGAGGATGTCTGGCTCGGTGATGGTGGCGATGGCAAAGGCGATGCGGGCCACCATACCGCTGGAATAGTTCTTGAGGGGCATGTCCATGAAATCGCGGAGCTCGGCAAAGTCGATGATCTCATCAAAATGGCTGTCGATGAACTCGCGGGTGTAGCCCAAAAGCGCGCCGTTCAAGTAGATGTTCTCGCGGGCGGTGAGCTCCATATCAAAGCCTGCGCCCAGCTCGATGAGCGGCGCGATGGAACCTGCCACGCGCACGGTGCCTTCAGAGGCTTCCAGCACGCCCGCGATGCACTTGAGCATGGTGGATTTGCCGGAACCGTTGGTGCCTACCAGGCCGAAGGCCTCGCCTTTGTGCACCTTGAAGGAGATGTGGTTGAGCGCGCGAAACTCTTTGAAGAAGAGCTGATGATGCATGAGGGAGATGAAGTACTCCTTCAAGGAATTGAGCTGCTCCGAGGCCATGTTGAAAATGACCGAAACGTCGTCTACCTCAATGCACACTGGGGCCTCGGCCACTTCTTGGGCATGGCCTTCTGGAAAGAGCGACTCTTGAAACGCAGCTTCAGTGACAGGATTCACCGCAACTCCTAGATGTAGAGGATGAACTTGTGCTCATGACGGCGGAATACCCAATAGCCCAGGCCCAGCATGACCAGAGCCATAGCCAGGCAGATGAGGTTGGAGGTGAGGCTGGGCGTGGATTGCCAGAGCACGATGGTGCGGAAATAATTGATGAGCTGGTACATGGGGTTGAACCTCATGAGAGACTGCAGGGTCTCCGGCAGGATGTCCATGGTGTAGAAGATGGGCGTGAGGTAGGTCCAGGCGGTGAGCACGACGCTCCAAAGATGGACCACATCACGGAAGAACACCGCCAGAGTGGAGAGCAAAAGGGCCAGGCCGCAGCAGAACACCACCAGGTAGATCAAGAAAGGCACGATAAAGATGATGTTCCAGGTGATGCCGATGCCGCTCCAGAGCATGACCAACACCACTGCCACCAATGAGAGCGCGAAGTTCACCAGGGCGAAGAGCACCTTTTGCACTGGGAAGACAATGCGGTTGATCTTGACCTTTTTAAGCAAAGGGGCGGCGTTGATGATAGACATCATGCCGTCGTTGGTGGCTGTGCTCATGAGGCCAAAGGTGATGTTTCCCAAGATGAGGTAGAGCGGGTACTCATTGGCCGGCATATTGGCTCCGCGCATGAAATGGGTGAAGACCACGGCCATGACGATCATCATGAGCAGCGGGTTGAGCACTGACCACGCTACGCCCAGCACGCTCCTGCGGTATTTGAGCTTGAAGTCCTTGCGCACCAGCTCTTGCAGGATTGCAGCATCACGCTTGACGCCGGTGTTCCAGGTTTTGATGGATCCTTGCGCAGCCAGCTCTCCCGAAGAAACAGGCACCGCCTGTTGAACAGGCTCTTGGATGGACGACGGATCTTTATGTGATGAAGCCACGAGACCTCCGGTTGGCACTATGCATCTATAACGCTCAGAGCCAACGCCTTTTGCTGCAGCATCCGAGCATCCAATCACTCTAGCATAGGATAGCCGAGGCCACGAAACCCCCAGAGGCCCAAGGGCTCTTGTTTTCCCAGCTAGAGCGCCCTATTTGTAGTAAAGCTGCGCTGCGGGTTTAGCGCCGGCATCTCTGGCCGCCATCTATTCCTGCCGATAAGATCTCGCACTCCTGGGCCGGGCCTTTGGAAGCTCCCCTCAGGCAATCGCGAAAATGGATCGACATACGAAAAAAGCCCCCGCAGAGGCGGGGACTCATTGCGTACTGGCTCCTCGGGTAGGGCTCGAACCTACAACAGCGCGGTTAACAGCCGCGTGCTCTACCATTGAGCTACCGAGGAATTTGGTGCTCGTGGGCACGAGAAGAAACTATAGCTTGCCTACTCACTCATTGCAAGCCCCGATGAAAACTTTTTTTGACCTGAAGGTCACTAGTCTTCCATGTAGTCCTTGAGCTTGGCAGAGCGGCCAGGATGACGCAGCTTGGCCAAGGTCTTGGACTCGATCTGGCGAATGCGCTCGCGGGTGACGCCAAACTCGCGGCCCACCTCTTCCAGGGTGCGAGGATGGCCGTCTTCCAAGCCAAAACGCAGCTTGATGACTTTGCGCTCGCGGTCAGCCAAGCCGTCCAACACTTGTTCCAGCTGCTCGCGCAGCATGGAATCGCTGGCTGCCTCGGGAGGAGCCACGGCGCCCGAGTCTTCGATGAAGTCTCCCAGCTGGGAATCCTCTTCCTCGCCAATGGGGGTTTCAAGGGAGACGGGCTCCTGGCTGATCTTTTGAATCTCGCGCACGCGGTCGGCAGAAAGGCCCATCTCTGCGCCGATCTCCTCAGGTGTGGGGTCGCGGCCCAGGTCTTGCAGCAGGGTGCGCTGAATGCGCACCAGCTTGTTTATGGTTTCTACCATGTGCACCGGGATGCGGATGGTGCGGGCCTGGTCTGCGATGGCGCGGGTGATAGCCTGACGAATCCACCAGGTGGCATAGGTGGAGAACTTGAAGCCCTTGGTGTAGTCGAACTTCTCGACGGCGCGGATAAGGCCCAGGTTGCCCTCTTGGATGAGGTCCAAGAAGAGCATGCCGCGGCCTACGTAGCGCTTGGCGATAGAGACCACCAGGCGCAGGTTGGCGCTGATGAGCTGCTGCTTGGCTTCAAGGCCCATCTGCTCGATGCGAGAGAGGCGCCTTTGCTCGGCACGGGTAAGGTCGATCTCGCCAGCATGGAAGGCTTCGAGCTTCTCGGTAGCCTCTGTACCGGCTTCGATCTTCATGGCCAGGTGCACCTCGTCGGCAGCGGAGAGCAGGTCCACCTTGCCGATCTCTTTGAGGTACATGCGCACAGGGTCGCCGGTAAGCATGACGGTGGAAGAATCTGTGCGGCGCTTCTTGGAACGGCGCTTGCGCTTGGGGGCACGGGGCTCGCGCAGGGTGACTTTGACATCGTCATCGTCTAAAGGCACGTCATCGTCGTCCTCGGAGACATTGTCGATGTCAGAGCTGATCTCCTCGTCGTCTAAGTCGTCCTCTTCTTCGACGGTGACAGCAACGCCCGCAGGAGCCTCTGCCTCGCTGACAATATCTATGCCGTCGTTTCTCAGAGCATCATAGAGGTCGCTAAGCTCATCATCATCCACATCGATGGCCGAGAGCGCCACTTGGATGTCATCCTCAGAGATGGACCCGCCATTTTTCTTAGAGGCTTTAACAAGCGACGAGCGTACACCTTCGACCTCGTCAGACAAAGCTACGGTCTTTTTAGATTTCTTAGTAGCCAAAAAGTCTCCCTTCAATGTGCATACTGCCCAATATCATACCCTGCTCGGCTGGTCCTTTGAATGGGACCATTGGGATTTATAGGGGTATATGCGCTAAGTGCACAAAAGACAAAAATCTGAGCGATCAACCTACAATGCAGCAATGGAGCCTAGAAAGCTCGTTGGCCTCAGGACTTCCCTAAGTGTATTTGGACACAAGGGATGCCTGAAGTTGGTTGACTCGCTCCTGGAGCTGTGTGGCCTCCTGAAGCAACGCGGCGACATCCTCTCCCTGCCCGGCGCTGTCCAGCTTGGCGCGGATGGTGCGAATGCGCCGCTTGCTGGAGAAGAGGTCGAGGTTATCTAGCAAGAACTGAGCTTTTTGCTCCCGAGATCCCGAAGAAAGCACATCCAGCGAGCCTCCAGCCAGAAGGGTGCGGGCAGCAGGCTCCACGGCTTCAGCAGCTCGAGCAGCCTCTTTGGGCGTAGTTCCCACAGGAGTCGCCAACAGCGCCCACGCCATGGCTTCATGTCGTGGATCGGTCCAAGAGAACCCCGCAATGCGCTCGGCGGACTCCCTGAAGGCATCGGGGCATTCGGCCATAAGGCATAGAAGCTCGCGCTCCATCTTGATTTGCATGCGCTCGTCAGCCGTCAGGGTCTGGGTTTGCGCGGGCGCAGGCGCCCTATAGGCAGTCGGCTCAGATACCGGGGCTGGCTGAGCTGCATAAACGGGCTCAGTCGAGCGTGTGGTCGGACGATCTGGATCCTCTATAGGAGCTGCCTTGATGCGTCGCAAGGTCTCCTCGGAAGAGGTGCCCAGCGCATCGGCCACGCGGCGGGCGTAACCCTCGACAAGGATCGAGTCCTTGAGCGGCGCCAAAAGCGACGCCAGCTCATCCATTGCCCGCACACGTGCACCGGGAGACATCGAGGCGGCGCCTGCCAGATGCTTTTCCATCACAAAGTCAATGAGCGGGCGCGCCTCTGCCAGTCGCTGCCGCAGCGCTTCTGCGCCTTGGGATGCCACATACTCTGCCGGGTCCTGATTGTTGGGCAGCACCACCGAGAGCAGCTCCGCCGAGGTTTTGTCCAGGAAGCGCACGGTCTTCTCGGCAGCGCGTTGTCCCGCCTCGTCGCCATCGAGCATGATGACGATGGAGTGGGGCTTGAGGCGCGAGAGCAACTTGATGTGTTCGCCTGTAAGCGCAGTGCCAAGCACGGCGCACACATTGGTTATGCCGGCGGCATGGAGTGAGATGGCGTCGGTATAGCCCTCTACCACGATGGCTTGGCCAGTCTCTTGAATAGCCTCCTTGGCGCGGTCGAAGGCGAAGAGATTGCGCGACTTATGCCACACCAGCGAATCTTTTGAATTTATGTACTTGGGCTTTGCGTTGTCCATCACGCGGCCGCCCAGGCCGATGGTGCGCCCGGAGCCGTCATGGATGGGAAAGATCACCCGCTCATAGAGGCGATCGGCCAGGCCAGAACCCCGAGGCACCGCCACGTCTGCAGCCAGCATCTCGTCGCGGGTGAAGCCCTGGGCAAACAAGGTGTTCACCAGCTGATTGCGACCAGGAGCATACCCTAGCCCCCACGAGCGGCAGAGCACAGATGAAAAGCCCCGCTGGGACAGATAGGAACGAGCGGCATCGGGCCCGGGACCAGCGGTGCGCAGCAGCTGCTGGGTGTAGAACTTCTCGGCAGCAGCCAAGCAATCCATCAGGCGCGCCCTCGAGGGGCCCGTGGGAGCCGAGGTCTCATGGAGCTCGATGCCCGCTCGATCTGCCAGATACTGCATGGCCTCATAAAATGTGAGGTTCTCTCTCTTCTTGATGTAGTCGAAGACGTCGCCGCCTTCTCCGCAGCCAAAGCAGTACCAAAAGCCAGTATCGGCTCGAACGTGGAACGACGGGGATTTCTCATGATGGAAGGGGCAGCACCCCCAAAAATCGCCACTCCCCCGCTCGCGCAGCTGCACAGTCTCTCCCACCAACGAGACAAAATCGATGGCGTCGCGTATCTGCTCGCGCTCTTCATCGGAGATCATGGCACCTCCCTGCCAGGTTGTGGTGATCTGTGCGCCTCGCTTCAGCGCACAGGCGGGACAAGCGCCAAAGGACCCTCTCCATAACGCTCGCGCACCTGTTCCATGTTAGTGCGAACCGTGGCCGCAAGCTCTTCGAAGGAGTCGAAAGGCCGAGAAGGACGCAGCCTCTCATAGAGCACTATGGCCATCGAATCCCCGTAGATGTCTTGGGAGAACCCCAAGAGCGTAGCCTCCAAAAACCCCTGAGGACTCTGGGAGCCCTGGCTTTTAAAAGTGGGAGGTTCTCCCACATTGATGGCAGCCGGCCAGGCATTTTCGTTCAACACGCCAAAACCTGCAAAGACCCCTGAAGCAGGGAGTGCCGTATCCGGCGCGCACATGAGGTTTGCCGTGGGAAACCCAAAGGAGGTTCCCTGACCGCGCCCTCGCATGACGGTGCCTCGCACAAAGGGACGGCGGCCTAAAAGCCGAGCGGCCTTTAGGGTATCTCCTGAGGCAATCTCCTGGCGAATGCGCGTAGCGCTCACAGGCGCGCCCTCCAATGATAGCAAGGGTTGTGCTAACAGGCGAAACCCCCGAGCCTTCCCCAAAGAGGAAAGATAGGGCACCGTCCCTTTGCCCTGGGCGCCTAGGGCAAAGCCCTCCCCTACGCACACTAGGCAGGGGGACAGCCCGTCGCCAAACACAGCGCGGTCCAAGAACTCCTCAGGGCTCAGGGCGGCAAGCTTCTCCGTGAACGCACACACTCTCAGCTCTTGGGGGCCCAAATCCCAAAGCTGCAAAAAGCGATCCTGGGTGAGCAGGAGCTGAGGCTCAGGGGCGCCAAGCACCACTGAAGGGTCAGGATCGAAGGTCAAAATGACCAGGGGCACGCCCAGCTCCCGGGCTTGGAGAGCCCCCAGTCTTATGAGGTCTTGATGGCCTCGATGCACGCCGTCGAACGCACCGATGACAAGCACGCAGTGCTCATGGGGATCTATCTGGCCATAGCGCCATCCCCACTGACAAGGTTTGGGAGCAGGAAGCGTGCAGTCGAGGCCCAGACTGCGCACTAAGGCATCCCTAGGACTTCCGAGCGCCTCCACTCCGCACCCCCTCGACGCCTCGCACCAAATTGGTTGCACACACCAAATGGCGCCCGCGCGCTTCCCAGACGCCATAGAGCTGCCCTTGGCGCACTAAACACACTTTATCTCCTTGGCCAAGCGGCTCAGGACCTCGCGCCAAATGCTTGCCCTGAGCAGCTGCTGCCTGCTCTTGGGCGGAAAGCTCGCGCACCGGAAGCCCCAATGCCGCCACCGGATCGATCATGGCATCGCGCACTGCCTGGACGCCGCCGGCTTGGAGCTCCTCCAAGCTTAAGCACAGATCCTGGTTGATAGATCCCGAAGCCACCCTTCTAAGCCCGCATATGTGAGCATGGCAGCCAATGTCTTCTCCCAGATCTCGTGCAATGGAGCGAATATAGCAGCCCTTGGATACCTCCAAAAAGACGCGCCAGGTGACGATGGCGTCGTAGGAGGCAACCGATAAAAGCTCCGCCCTTAAGATGGAGACTTTCCTCGGGGCAAGCATTACTTCTTCGCCCTGACGAGCCATATCATAGGCTCGCTTTCCTGCCACAGAAATTGCGCTGTAGGCCGGAGGCACTTGATCGACGTCGCCAGGAAGAGATCCGACCAAGGTGGAGGCTGCCTCATGGTCTGCCAGAGCAGAGGGCACTGGAGCTATGGCCACAGGCGCCCCTTCAGCGTCGTCAGTGGTGGTACGGCACCCAAAGCGGATGGAAGCCTCGTAGGCCTTGGTCTCCAGAGTAAGGAGCCCCAACAGCTTGGTGGCTTGACCTACGCCCAACACCAATACGCCCGACGCATCAGGATCCAGCGTCCCCGCATGGCCCACCGCACGCTCGCCTAACGCCCTGCGGGCCACGCCCACCACATCATGGCTGGTCATACCGCAAGGCTTGTCCACGGCAAACAGAGCGTTTATAGCGCTTGGACGGCGCTTCATGAAGCAACCTCATCCTTTAAGGAGCTCTTGGCCACCAGCGCACGCAGCAACGGGAATACCCGAGCAAAGACATCGTCCACTGTGCCTTCTACCGAGAAACCCGCAGCCGCCTTGTGCCCGCCGCCCCCCATGGCCCTTGCGATACCCGAGACGTCCAGATCGCCCTTTGCACGAAGATTGCCGCGCACGATGCCGGGGATGCTGCCTTCTTTGAGGAAGAGGGCCACCTCGCTTCCGCGCACAGAGCGCACTACATCGATGAGACCGTCGCACTCGTCATCTTTGGCGCCCGTGCGCTCCAGATCGCGCCGAGTGGCATAGCTATAGGCGATGCGTCCATGGTCTAGCGTCACAATGCGGCCCATGACGATGGATTCCAAATGCAAATATGGCAGACGGAAGCTTTGGTAGACATGGAGGGAGATCTCACTGGGATCAGCTCCTGAATCTACCAGCAACGAAGCGATTTTAAAGGCTTCGGGGTTGGCGTTTTGGTACATGAACCGGCCAGTGTCGGTCTGGATGGCACAGAAGAGATCCGTAGCGATCTCCGGGGTTATGGGAGTTCCTAAGAACAGGGCGTATTCCGCCACCACCACACCGGTGGCCGCCGCGTCTGTGCGCTCTATATGAGGTTCGCCAAAAGAGCCGTCAGCAGGATGGTGGTCTACCACTGCCACTGCAGCCGAGCGCTCCATAATTGGCCTGGCCGCCGCCAGACGTGAAGCGCACGGCAAGTCTAGCGCGATGAAGAGGTCTGGATCTTCTTCATACTGGCTGGGGCGCACGAAGCTCTTTGCCTCTGGTAGAAACTCGTATGTCGCAGGAATGGCTGCTTCGTCTGCCAAAAGGCATACCACGTCTTTGTCCTCATCAAAGGCCTCGCGAATGATGGCGCCCATGGCCAACACCGAGCCAAGGGCATCGCCATCGGGACGAGTATGGGCACAGAGCACTATCTTTTGGGCCCCCTCTATCATACGGGTGAGCAGCTCAAAAGCTTCTAATTGTTTGACATGGCTAGGGTTGCCGGTGATACGCATGGACACAAAATCCTTTAGTAAGTGGTCGAGCTAGTCACAGAGTCTAGGACAAGTGGACGCATCTTTTAAGACTCTTTTGGTTCCTGTACCAAAGGCTCGCTGGCAACAGGATAGCCGTTCTCGTCTTTTTCTTGAGACAGCGTGGGCGGCACGTTTTCCAACGCACGGCTAATGCGGTCTGCCTCGTCAGTAGACTCATCGATGGCAAAGGCGATCTCTGGGGTCACGCGCCATCCCAAAGCGCGTCCCAAAAGGCTGCGAATGCGGCCTTTTGCCCGGTTTAGCGCCTGCAGCACTTCCTCATAGCGATCCGCATCGCAGGAGACGTAGGCTTTGAGGAAGCTCTTATCGATAGAGACTTCGCAGCCGGTGAGCGTCACGAATTGAAGCGCAGGGTCGCTCACATCAAACATCAGGATATAGGCCAGCTTTTCGCGAGCCTGCTCATTGATGCGCCGAGAGTTCTTGTTTTGCTTCATAGGTCCTTCTTCTGAAAAAGAAGGGCGCCCGACAGCCGGGCGCCCCCTAGATTTGTGCGGTGCCACCTAAGAGGCGATCTACTCGGTGCGGGCCACCTGAACGATCTTGTAGCCCTCAATGAGGTCGCCGGGGTGAATGTCCTGGTAGTTTTCCAGGCCAATGCCACATTCATACCCACTCTTCACGCTCTTGACGTCATCTTTATAGCGGCGCAAGGAAGCGATCTTGCCATCGTAGATGACGATGCCGTTGCGGGTCAGGCGCACTGAGTCATCACGGGATATCTCGCCCTCGGTGACCATACAGCCGGCAGCGATGCCCACCTTGGGAACCTTGAAGGTGTCGCGCACCTCGGCCACACCGGTCTGAACCTCTTCCTCAGTGGGTTGGAGCATGCCGATACGAGCGGCATCGATGTCCTCGATGGCCTTGTAGATGACCTGATAGCACTTGATCTGCACGTTGTCGCGCTCTGCGGCAGTGCGGGCTTTGGCCTCAGGACGCACGCCAAAGCCGATGATGATGGCGTTGGAGGCGTCTGCCAGGATGACGTCGGTCTCGGAGATGGCACCTACCGCGCTGTGGATGATGTTGATGCGCACCTCGGATTGATCCATCTTGCCCAGGGCGTCGGAGAGAGCCTCGATAGAACCTTGCACGTCTGCCTTGACCACCAAGTTGAGCTCCTTGACCTCAGCGTCCTGCATGGTGTCAAAGAGGTTCTCCAGGGTGATGTGCTTGACCTTGTTCTGTTCCTCGATGCGGGCTTTGAGGGCGCGGGATTCAGCCAGGTCGCGCGCATCGCGCTCGTCTTGGAAGACGCGGAACTCGTCGCCGGCGGCAGGTACCGAGGAAAGGCCCAGGATCTCAACAGGATCAGAGGGACCTGCGGCCTCAACGGGATTGCCGTGCTGGTCGAGCATGGCGCGCACGCGGCCATAGCTCATACCCGCCACCAGCGAGTCGCCCACGTGGAGGGTGCCGCGGTTTACCAGCAGGGTGGCTACCGAGCCACGACCGCGGTCCAGCTTGGCCTCGAGCACATAGCCAGAGGCAAAGGTGTTGGGGTTGGCCTTAAGCTCGAGCACATCTGCCTGAAGCAGGATCGTCTCGAGCAGCTCGTCTATACCAATGCCCTTCTTGGCAGAGATATTGACGAACATG
The DNA here is from genome assembly GCF_012584445.1 of Olsenella sp. KGMB02461. Lineage (GTDB taxonomy): Bacteria > Actinomycetota > Coriobacteriia > Coriobacteriales > Atopobiaceae > Leptogranulimonas. The sequence goes on along the minus strand of NZ_JABAHI010000008.1, from coordinate 209,962 downwards.
TTCTCGCCGCCCCACTCCTCAGGTATGACGCCATACTCGGTGAGTTCTTGACGCACGCGGTCAGGGTTGGCGTCATCGCGATCGATCTTGTTGACCGCCACCACAATGGGCACGCCGGCCGCCTTGGCATGGTTGATGGACTCGATGGTCTGGGGCATCACGCCGTCGTCTGCAGCCACAACCAGAACAACGATGTCGGTGACCTTGGCGCCACGGGCACGCATGGCGGTGAAGGTCTCGTGGCCAGGGGTATCGACAAAGGTGATGATGCGGCCGTTGATCTTTACCTGAGAAGCACCGATATGCTGGGTGATGCCGCCGGCTTCGCCTGCTGCCACACCGGTATGACGGATGGCGTCCAAAGTGGAGGTTTTGCCATGGTCGACATGGCCCATGACGGTGACCACTGGAGGACGGCTTACCAGGTCTTTGGGATCGTCATAGAAGGTGAAGGAGTTCTCCTCCTCCTTGGTCATGACCTTGACCTTGCGGCCCAGATCGTCGGCAATGAGCTCGATGAGGTCGTCAGACATAGTCTGGGTCATGGTCAAAGACACGCCCAGAAGGAAGAGGCGCTTGACGATGTCGTTGGCGGGGATCTCCAGAAGGTCCGCCACCTCGGCCACGGTAGAGCCCTGGGGCACCTTCACCACATCGAGCTTGGTGATGTCTTGGTCGTTGGCCAAAGCCTCTTGGATGGCTTGCTTCTTAGCGGCCTCCTCGGCCTGCTTCTGACGATGCTCCTTGCGCTTCTTGCGACGACCGGTGGACTCCCGGTTCGCTTCCTCTACCGAGGCTCGAGCATCTTCCAAGATACGCTCGCGGTTGTATTCCTCTTGGGAGCGAGTGCTGCGATCAAAACGATCCTCGTCGGGATTGTCGTGACGATGCTTCTTGTTGTTGCGGCGGTTGGAAGCAGCGGCAGCCTTCTCTGGCGAAGGAGCCATGTCGGCAGGCATGGGACGAGATGCGGTGGCGGCTCCGCGGGCTTCTCGGCCGGCGTTTTTATTGGGGCGGCCACGGCGCTCGCCGGAATTGTCGCGCTGCTTGGCCTTCTCGGCCTTCTCGGCCTTTTGGGCTTCCTTAGCCTCTTTGGCAGCCTCTTTCTGCTGCTTGAGCACCTCTTCTTGCTGAGCGATCTGCTCGAGCAGGCTGGTGAATTTTGGCATGGAAGTGGGAGCGGTGTCCTTTACGCGATTCTTCTCTTCCTCAGCTTTGCGGGCGGCCTCCTCGGCGGCACGGCGCTCTTCCTCAGCTTTGCGGGCGGCCTCCTCGGCGGCGCGGCGAGCCTCTTCTTCGGCGCGCTCCTTGGCGCGGCGCTCCTCAGCGGCACGGCGTTCCGCTTCCTCAGCGGCGCGGCGAGCCTCCTCTTCCTCTTTGCGGGCGGCCTCCTCGGCTTCTTGGGCGCGGCGGATCTCTTCTTCGCGAGCCTTGAGCACGGGAGCCAGCTTCTTGCGCACCATGGAGACGTAGGCGTCTTCCAGGGCAGAGGAGGCAGACTTTGCCGGGATCTTCATGTCGCGGAGATGCTCGAGCATCTCTTTGCTGGGAATGCCAAACTCTTTCGCAAGTTCGCTTACACGGGTTTTTGCCATGCAATCAACCTTCCTTAGGCGTGTTGAGAATTACGGGCCTTAAGAAGGCCGATCAGATGAGAGAAACAGTGTCGTCGGAGTCGTCCATGCCCAAAGGCATCTCGGGCTCAGCATCGACTAAGTCGGGAACCTCATTGGCCTTCTGCTGGTATTTGGCAATGAGGCTCTGGGCCAGGCTCTCGTTTTTGATGTCTATGTGGTAGCCGGTGAGGCGGGCTGCCAGACGGGCGTTTTGACCCTTCTTGCCAATGGCCAACGAAAGCTGGTCGTCGGGCACGATGACGGTGGCGTAGGTGCGCTCAGGGTCGGGATCCACAATGACGCGGGAGACGCGCGCAGGAGAGAGGGCGTTGGCCACGCGCTGAGCGGGGTCATCGCTCCAACGCACCACATCCACACGCTCGCCGCGGAGCTCTGCCACCACGTTGCGCACGCGAGTGCCCTTGGGGCCCACGCAGGCACCTACGGGATCCAGATGATCGTCCAGAGTGCTCACGGCAATCTTTGAGCGGCGGCCGGGCTCGCGAGCTATGGAGTTGATCTCCACCACGCCGTCATAGATCTCGGGCACCTCAAGCTCGAAGAGGCGACGCAGCAGGTCGGGATGGTTGCGAGACACCACAATGGAGGGGCGGGACATCTCGCCACGGACCGACTGCATGCGGGTCTGGGGATCGCGCACCTGGATGATCAGGGCCTTGATGCGCTGACCCACCTGGTAGTGCTCGTTGGCTGGGCTTTCGTTGAGCTCGTCGGGACGCGCCTCGTCATGGCCCTCGACGCCGCGGAAGTGAGGCAGCTCAGCCTCGATGCCCTCGCGGATCTTGATGATGGTGAAGTCAGGAACAGACTGGATGACCGTGCCGGTGATGATATCGCCGATACGCTGGGAGAATTCCTCGTAGATGAGTTGGCGGGCAGCATTGCGGCTAATGGCTGCGATCTCGCTCTTGGCATGAAGGGCGGCAATGCGGCTGATGCCGGGATCGTCTACTGCCACCTCTTCAAACTCGTCATACTCGCCAGTCTCGGGGTTTTCCTCCCCCACCGGTTCCAGGCGATAGAGAAAGAACTTGCCAGACGTGCGGTCGATGGTGACCTTGGCGCCATAGGGAAACTTCTGCGGATCCAGCTCGCTATAGCTTTTGGCCAGCGATTGCTCCAGACGATCCAAAAGATATAGCTCGTCGATGTGTCGCTCATGGCAGAGAGCCATGAGGGCCTCCATCATCTCATTGTTGTGTTCAGATCCTTTGGTCTGTGCCATGTGGCCAACATCCTTTCTTAGCAGCGTTTATTGTCTGCGCAGGCCTCCTGTTGCCGAGAAACCCGCGCCTCGAAGGTAGAAACTGACTGGTGGTTGCCCTGCTGGTTAGAAGCGGGGCTTGATGCGAGCCGACTGCACTTCGTCCAGAGGCAGAGACTCTTGGACTCCGTCGCACTCCAAAAGGATCTGGCCGCCTTCAAAACCCGTCAGCTCGCCGGTGAAGGTGCGGCGCCCCTCATGGCCCCGTAGCTTCACCTGAACGGTCTCGCCCGCATAGCGCTCAAAGTCTTGAGGCCTGCGCAGAGGCCTGTCGAGGCCCGGGCTGGACACTTCCAAAATATAGGAGCCGGGGAAGGGGTCCTCTGCCTCGATAATCTCGTCGATCCAGGCATTTTGGGCCGCCACGTCCTCCAAGGTGATGGGGTCTTTGGCAAGATCGAGCCAATCGATGCGCACGCGCACAATGGAAGCCTTCGCAGAACCCGAGACCTCCACATCTACAATATCGATGCCATAAGACGGGGCAGAAGCTTCTAAAGCCTCGATAAGACGATCTCTAATCTCGCTGGTCTTGGCCATAGCCTTCCCCCTTTCGTTTCCAAAAAGAAGGAAGCGGGGCGAAAAATCGCTCCCACTTCCTCGTTTGAACATCATGTGAACGTAGCCTAGTATGCCAGCCTCAACTAAACGCGTCAAGGGACACGCACGTTGGGATAATTGCTGCACAGGACCCACACGGCTCCCAAGCCTAACTGACAGTAGTCTGCACCTCATAGGCAGGCACGTCGGTTTGAGGATCCGAGAAACCCACCAACCTTCCCTCGTCATCAAAGGTCATTGTGACGTAATGGGTGTCCGATGAGGTGACTCCCGCATATTCGGGACCGAACCGCGACCAATCCCAGTTCACATGCACCTTGGCGGTGGCCGAGAGCCCATCATCGGCCATCTCCACGGCCATAGAAGCTACGGAGCGTTGGAGGCTTTGAATCTTCTCATCGATGTCTTGGTGCTTGCCGCCGTCTTTCACCAAGCCGTACCACACTTCGTGAGCAGACTTGCCGTAGTAGGGAGAGCTGGGTGACAACAGCGGTATTAGCTTGGCCCCAATGGCATCTCCCGAAGGATCAGTGTTATAGACGATGGAGATTATCTGCTCAGCGGTGTCTTTGGCCAAGTTGCTCTTAGGTGAGGTGATGGTCACCTTGACAAGGCCGCCTACTTTGAGTTGAGTGCCTGCTGCAGGTTCCTGGGAGACCACGGTGTTCATAGCCTGGCCGTCCTTGGGCTTGGAGGGCTCAAACTGCCCTACCAGGCCAGCTTTTTGCAGAGCATCCATAGCCTCGTCTTTTGACATCTTGGAAAGATCTGGCACCAGCGGGGTCTTTGCTATCGTAAGCTCGCAGACCATGTCGTTGGGAACTTCGACTCCAGCCACCAAAGATGTGGAGAGCACCGTGCCGTCTGCCTCGTCGCTCGGCTCATAGACGCTCTCATGGGCAATGCCAAGATCATCCAAGGCTGCGATGGCATCGGCCTCTGTCTGCCCTGCCAAATCGGGCATGGTGCGAGCCTTGGCCACCGTGAGCGTGATAAGGTCGCCTTTCTCGGCTTTCGCGCCCGCAGGGGGATCTTGGGCAGTCACCAGGCCAGAGTGGGAGGTGGGATCTGCCACCTCGACCACTTTGACCGAGTACCCGGCTTCTTCGAGCTTGTCTTGGGCGCGCTCGACGCGCCAGCCCACCACATCCGGCAGACCGCTGTTGAGGTCGACGAAGCGAGTCACCACAAAATAGAGACCTGCACAAAAGAGCGCGACTAGCAGGAAGGCGATGATGGACCGTCCAATATAGCGCGGACGGTCCTTCTTGTTGCCTTTGCCCACGCCCGTTAGCCCTTCCACAGAAAGGCGCGAGTGTTGAGCAGCCGCCGCATGCCCCCCACGACCGGGGCTCAGATTGGCGCCGCAGGCAGGACAACGGGCAGGAAGGAGCCCGTCGCCTAGATCGGTGTCGCAATGGGGGCATTTCATAGGCATGTTCCTTATTTGGCGACGATATTCACGAGCTTTCCGGGCACTACGATGACTTTCATCACCTGCTTGCCGGACAGCTCAGAAGCTACGGCTTCCAGGGCGGCAGCCTCCAACTCCTCTTTGGTGGCAGAGGCAGAGACGTTGAGACGGGCACGGATCTTGCCCTTGATTTGCACCACGATCTCCACGGTGTCGGCGGCTGCCAGAGCAGGGTCAAAGGTAGGCCAAGGCTCATCGAACATGGAGTTGCTCATAGCCAAAGCTTCGTGACCTAACTCGTCGGCCCAATGGGGGCATACCGGCGAGAGCATAGTGGCCAGATCGTGGGCATAGAGATAGAGCAAGGCGGCATGACGGTCTGCCGGCTGCGTCTTGGCGAGATAGGTGTTGCCGGCATTCATGAGCTCCATGAGCGCCGAGATGGCAGTGTTGTACTGCCTGCGCTCATAGTCATCGGTGCATTTGATGCCAAGCCTGTGGATCTCGCGCAGAAGCTCCTGGCCAGCCTCATCCAGCTCGCGAGGATCGATGCCGGCATGCGCGCCTGCCTTGGCCTGCTGGATGGATCCGGCGTTTTGTGCAGCCGAAAGCGAAGCCTCCCAGAGGCTCTTCCACGCGCGCTTCAAGAAGCGGTTGCAGCCGGCTACCGCTTTGGGATCCCAGTCGAAGTCTTTCTCGGGAGGGGCGATGAAGAGGATCGCCAAGCGCATGGTGTCTGCGCCATAGGGGTCGATGACGCTCGAGGGAGGCACCACGTTGCCCTTGGACTTGGACATGACGTCGCCGTTCTCATCTTTGACCATGCCCTGGCACAGCAGATCCAAGAAGGGTTCATCCACGTCGATCATGCCCATGTCGCGCATGGCTTTGGTCCAGAAGCGCGAATAGAGCAGGTGCAGAATGGCATGCTCTATGCCGCCGATGTAGTTATCCACCGGCATCCAACGGTCCGCCGCCTTGTGGCTGATGGGTTCCTGATCATTGTGGGGATCACAATAGCGCAGGTAATACCAACTGGAATCCGTAAAGGTGTCCATGGTGTCGGTCTCGCGCCGAGCAGGGCCGCCACACACAGGGCAGGTGGTCTCATAAAACTCGGGACACTCAGCCAACGTCTCCCCTGCCGAAAGATCCAGGTTATCCGGCAGCATTACCGGCAGGTCGCTCTCCGGCACGGGCACGATGCCGCAATGCGGGCAATGAATGGCAGGGATGGGATTTCCCCAATAGCGTTGCCGAGAAATGAGCCAATCGCGTAGGCGGAAGTTGACCGCAGGCCGACCTACGCCCTTCTCCTCCAAGAACTTGATGATGGCCTGAGCACCCTCGGAGTGCTTGCCGCCCTTCATGCCGGTGAAGGGGCCGGATTGCACCAATATGCCCTCGGCAGCCATGGCATGATCCCAGGGCACATTGGTCACTATCAGGTCTTTTTCCTGAGCCAGCTCAGGATAGAGGGGGTCGGTTGGCTCGAGGATGATGGGGGGAACGGGCAGATCGTATTTGCGGGCAAACTGGAAGTCGCGCTCGTCGCCGCAAGGGACGCCCATGACAGCGCCGGTACCGTAGTCAGTAAGCACGTAGTCGGCTACCCAGATAGGCAGCAAACGACCGTTTACAGGGTTGACCATATAACGGCCCGTGAAGGCTCCGTGCTTCTCGGTATCTCCGGAAGCACGATCCACTGCACTGGTAGCCTCGGCGATGTCGATGACCTCTTGCACTGCCGCCTCGTAAGGAGTGCCATCTACCAGCTCGTGAAGAAGGGGGTACTCAGGAGCCAGAAGGAAGAAGCTGGCGCCAAAAAGGGTGTCAGGGCGAGTGGTGAACACTGTCATGAGCTGGGAGGTGGGCTCGCCGTTGGCATCGGCCAAGGCAAAGTCGATCTCTGCGCCCTCCGACTTGCCAATCCAGTTGCGCTGCATTTGCTTGACGCGCTCAGGCCAATGGTCGAGCTTGTCGATATCATCCAGCAGCTCTTCTGCATAATCGGTGATCTTGAGATACCACTGGGTAAGCTCGCGGCGCTCAGGCACGGTGCCACAACGCCAGCAACGGCCTTCGGTCACCTGCTCGTTTGCCAGCACGGTATTGCACTGAGGACACCAGTTCACCGGAGACTTGCGCCTGTCTACCAGGCCTTTCTCCCACATCTTGAGGAAAAGGTACTGACCCCAGCGGTAGTAGCCTGGATCGCAGGTGCGCACCAGGCGGTCATAGTCATAGGAGAAGCCCATGCGCTTCATGGTGGCTACGGCACGATCCATATTGTCATAGGTCCAAGTGCCAGGTTGGGTGCGATGCTTGATTGCGGCATTTTCTGCGGGCAAGCCAAAGGCGTCGAATCCAATGGGGTGCAGCACGTCAAAGCCACGCATGCGAGCTTGGCGTGCCATGGCATCGCCAATGGTGTAATTGCGCGCATGGCCCATGTGAAGGTCGCCCGAGGGATAGGGAAACATCTCGAGCACGTATTTTTTGGGCTTATCGGGATTTTCCTCTGTCTTATAGAGCTCCTCTTCATCCCAGATCCTTTGCCACTTCTCCTCGATTTGAGTGGCGTTGTATTCAGGAATCGAAGGCTCAGAGCTGTGGTTGGTACTATCGGACACTATTCCTCCTATAACAACTGCCACCCAGAGTATGGGTGGCAGCTCATGCGCGTTTAAGCTTGCACGTATCGATTATAGTCAATTATTGAAAAGAACCTGTTGGTTGGTTTCTTTTAGTACCACGTCGTGGGCTCCGCCTTCAACCAGCGAGGTCGCGCTGACCAGCGTGAGACGCGCTTTCTCTTTGAGCTCGTTGAGTGTCAACGCGCCGCAATTGCACATGGTAGAGCGGATCTTGAGCAGAGAGCTCTGAACGCCATCGCGCAAAGGACCAGCGTAGGGCACATAGGAATCGACGCCCTCCACAAAGGAGAGCTTCTTGTCGCCACCCAGGTCATAGCGGGCCCAGTTGCGAGCGCGAGCAGAACCTTCGCCCCAGTATTCCTTCATGTAGGACCCGTTCACCGTCACACGCTCAGAAGGGCTCTCGTCGAAGCGGGCGAAGTAGCGGCCAAGCATAAGGAAGTCTGCACCCATAGCCAATGCCAAGGTCATGTGATAGTCATAGACGATGCCGCCGTCAGAGCATACGGGCACATAGACGCCGGTCTCCTCGAAGTATTGGTCGCGAGCCTCGCACACATCGATGAGCGCGGAGGCCTGGCCGCGACCAATGCCCTTCTGCTCACGGGTGATGCAAATGGAGCCGCCGCCAATGCCCACCTTGACAAAGTCGGCACCGGCGTCTGCCAAAAAGCGGAAGCCCTCAGCATCCACCACATTGCCCGCGCCAACTTTGACGCTATCGCCATAGTTCTCACGGATCCAGGCCAAGGTGCGAGCCTGCCATTCAGAATATCCCTCGGAAGAGTCGATGCACAAAGCATCTGCCCCGGCCTCCACCAGAAGCGGCACACGCTCTGCATAATCGCGGGTATTGATGCCCGCGCCTACCACATAGCGCTTGGAAGCATCCAAAAGCTCATTGGGATTGGACTTGTGGGAGTCATAGTCCTTGCGAAAGACAAGTCCTACCAAAGAGCCGTCTTCCTCGACAATGGGCAGCTGGTTAAGCTTGTTCTCCCAGATGATGTCATTGGCCTCAGAGAGGTTGACGGTGGCAGGGGCAACGATGACCTTCTCTACAGGAGTCATGAATTCACGAACCAGCTTGTCTTGAGGATCGCGACTAGGACGATAATCACGGGAGGTCACGATACCCAAAAGCTTGCCGTGGGGAGCGCCGTTCTCTGTCACAGGCATGGCAGAATGATGGGTTTTCTCTTTCAAGCGCATGACTTCTGCCAGCGTCATATCGGGCGTGAGGTTGGAGTCTGAGACCACGACGCCGGCCTTGTAGGACTTCACCTCGCGGATCATGCGGGCTTCATCCTCAGCGGTCTGAGATCCATAAATAAAGCTCATGCCGCCCTCTTGCGCCAAGGCGATGGCCAGACGGGGGCCAGACACGGCCTGCATAATGGCAGAAACCATAGGGGTGTTAAGGGTAATCGCAGGCTCTTCGCCACGGCGGAACTTAACCAGAGGCGCCTTTAGATCGACATTGGCCGGAATGCACTCCGACGATGAGTAGCCGGGCACCAACAAGTACTCGGAGAAGGTGTGAGATACGCCAGGGAAGAAAGTTGCCATGCATGCTCCTTGGTCTGCTGAGGACAATCGCTATGCCCACTGGATGTAGCCACAAGTCTTCGCAATGATAACGCAAAGCCAACGATTGGCACCTGCGATAAAGCCAGCTACTCGCTGGTAATTTGATCCACCGACATCGCAAACTCGTGCTTGGTGGGCACCCACTCCACTTTTTTGAAGAGAGCCACCAAGTTGATGGGGATATAGGTGAGCATAAAGAGCGGGAAGGTGAAGATATTTGCAATGATGCGCCAGCGCTTGGTGGAATGGATGTGTGAGCGCTCAAAGATTGTTGTGAGCAACACTGCCACAAAGAAGGTGAAATAGGCAGAGATAAACGCCATCGCAATGGATCCTAGGCACATAGATATCTCGACGTCTGTGGCCAAAAAGCCATGGCTTAATGACCCTGCAATAAGATAAGTGCCATTGATCATGACGGAAAGGACTGTGAGGATCGTTGCCGGGGCTACCGTCATGAACATGTCGTAGCTTGAGAACCGCCCCCTACCTATACCGTGGAGCAGCTCTTTGCAGTAGGAGAAAAATACCTGATAGAAGCCCTTTGACCAGCGAAGACGCTGCGTCCAAGATGCAGCGAAGGTCACGGGTTGCTCGTCATAAAACTCTGCAGGGGCATAGCCAATGCGGATGCCATTGGCAGCGCAAAAGGTAGAGAACTGGATATCTTCTGTAAGGGTATGGAATGCCCAACCGCGCATAGAGCGGATGATCTTGTTCGACACCATCCAACCCGATCCAGAGATGGCGCAGCTCACACCGCAAATCATGCGAGCGTTGTTCAAGAAGCGCGCCTCGCGGATGAACCAGATGCCGTAGGCTGAGCTGACCCAAGATGAATCGAAGTTTTTGGAATTGCGGTAGCTCGTGGCTGCCAAATAGCCCATGTCTACTACTTTGTTCATGATGCGCACGTAGTCGCGAGACAGGAGGTTGTCTGCATCGAAGATGATGAAGGCGTCATAATAATCGTCGCCTTTCTCGTCTAGCACGTTGTTAAAGCCCAAATCCAGCGCCCAGCTTTTTCCACGGCGTGCCAGATCGTTTCTTTCGTAGACAAAAGCACCGGCTTCTCTTGCCACCCGCGCCGTTTCATCGGTACAGGCATCCGCTACCACATAGATATCGATGAGCTCAGAAGGATAGTTTTGGTCTTGAATGGATTTGATCAGCTGTCCTATGACCACTTCCTCATTGTGGGCAGCGATCATGAATGCAAAGCGATGGTTCTTTTTTGCCTCAGGAAGCTTTACCTCTCCCTGCTTTAAGCCCACAAAAAAGTAGATGATCTGATAGAAGAAAGCCACGCTGAAGAATACCAAGGTAATGAAGTTAAAGATCACTATGGGAGTGAATCCTATGCGGGCAAAATCCACGATTACCTCTTTCCTAGCTGACGCAGCTGACTTCAAAGAATGAAGTTCTCACACCTCATTGCCTCAAGAAGTCCGATGAGGGGTTTGGTCGAATAGTTGGGGAACTATGCGCTCCCCTGCCTCTGTTCTTCCCATTGACCTATCTTCGAGAGATTCCAGTGCCTGTGAGAGATCTTCCGGAAGGGTGTCTGCCAAAGAAATCAACTGATGGGTCGCCGGATGCTCGAACTCTATATGCCAAGAGTGAAGGAATTGTCGAGTAAGACCTAGGTTCTTTTTAAGATCACCCAAACCATAGAGAGGATCACCCACTACTGGGTGATGTATATGAGCCATATGCACGCGTATCTGATGCGTGCGGCCTGTATAGAGATGGCATTCCACCAAGGTATAGCCGTCGTCTTTTGGGCCGGCTTCAAAGCGCTCGAGAGTGGCGAAGGTGGTGATGGCGCCACGAGCGGCAGGGTCGTCAGTAGCCATTTGACGCGTGCGATCCCTCGTCGACCGGGCAATATTTGCATCAATGATGCCGTTATCAGGGGCTATATAGCCTTGGACCAAAGCGACATAACGCCTGTCAAGCGTGCGCATGCGGATAAGGTCTTGCAATTCCTTTTGAATCTCATCATCTTGAGCAGCCACCATGAGACCAGAGGTATCCCTGTCCAACCGGTGCACAATGCCGGGACGATCCTCTCCCTGCAAAAGCCCTACATGCTCAGGGCCGCAGTGCGCCACAAGCGCATTTGCCAAAGTGTCATCGATGTGGCCCGGGCTGGGATGGCATACAAGGCCGGCCTGTTTGGAAAGCACAATTAAACGGTCATCCTCAAAGCGTATATCTAAAGGAATGGGGTTTGGCGCAAGCATTGGATTTGCTCTTTGAGGGTCGGGGATCTCAGCCTGCACATAGTCCCCCATTTGCACACGCTCAGACTTTGAGAAGGCAGGAGTGCCGTTAATGGTCACATGCCCTTCTTCGATGATTTTGGTGCAGGCTGAGCGACTCGGAGCCCCCTCAAGACTTGCAAGGAATGTATCAAGACGCATGTTATGGGCTTTATCGTCGACCAGCTCTGTAAGCACCGCCATGGCTAGCGGCCTTTCTTAGAGGGGTTCCGCAGCCTATCAGCAGCATCTACGGACGTATCTCCCAATTTGACAGAGCGTGCAGCAGCTGCGTCTTTGGCCCTGGCCGATCTCTCTTGCTGAGAGTCCCAATGCCAAAGCGCGATAAGCCCAGCGCCAATGCCGCAGCATACAAAGATGTCTGCCACGTTGAATATTGCGAAGTCCATAAAAGTGGTAGCAAAAAAGTCGCATACCCAGCCATGAACCACGCGATCGATGAGGTTGCCAAGGCCGCCACCGGCTACCACGCCGCCGATGACAAGGAGGTAAATGGGAGTTGAAGGATGCTTCCAGATCTCATAGCCAATGCCAACTACCACCGCAAGGGCTATAGCAATAAAGAGCCAGCCTGCTCCCTCCCCCAAAGAGAAGGCAGCCCCTGTGTTTTTCACCAGCAGGAGGTCCATTACATGAGGGATGAAGGTCACAGGTTTTCCGGGGATAAGATTAGCCAAGGCCCAGGCCTTGACCACCTGATCTACCACCACACAGAGCAGTGCAGTAATAGACCAGATGGCCATGGAGCGAGCATGTTTCACCTATTCTTCTCCCTGCTCAGCATTGAGGGCTTCATGGCAACGACCGCATAGGCCGTCCTGGCCAAGCTCACGCCAGTTCCAGCAACGAGGGCATTTTTCGCCAGCCGCAGGCTCAACGGTCACGCTAAGCTCGGGACCAAAGGCCACCTCTACCTGAGAGCACACCAGAGGCTCGGCAAGATCGCCACCCATGACCTCGTAGAGCGCCTTCATTGCCGGATCACCTTGGGGGAGCACCACGTGGGCCTTGGTGGCTTGGGTGGTCTTCTCGACAACTAATTCAGAGGCCAACGCCTCCTCATAGGCCTTGGTATAGGCGGAGCGCACCTCGAGCAGGGCGCTATAGGCGGCAAGCAACGCCTCGTCTTGGTCGAGCATGGGCGCCTCATACCATGACAGCAGCGCTGCAAAATCCTTGTCCTCACGCATGGCCACAGGGACATATTCGAGTACTTCGTCGGTAGTGTAGGCCAAAATTGGCTGCAAATCGCGCAGGAGCATGGAGAGAATCTCATACCAGACAGTCTGACAGCTGCGACGGGTGACAGAATCTGCAGCGTCACAGTACATGCGATCCTTGGTGGCGTTGAGGTAGCCATTGGAGAGCTCGGTGATCACGTAGTCATAGAGCGTGCGATACACCAGGTTGAAGCGGTAGTCTGCATAGGCATCGCTCACCTTTTGGTGCACTTGGGCCAAGCGGGCTAGGGTCATGCGGTCATAGGCAGTGAGATCGTTGAATGGAATTCCATCAACAGTTGGATCGAATTGGCCTTCCAACTCGCCTAACAGGAAGCGGAAGGTATTGCGGAATCGACGGTAGGCATCGGAGACGCGCTCAAGGATCTGCTTGTCGCAAGGCATGTCGGTAGTAGCGTCGATTGAAGCCACCCATAGGCGCACAATCTCTGCGCCCAGAGAGTCGCATACCTCGCCGGGATCGATGGTGTTGCCCAGCGACTTGCTCATCTTGCGTCCTTGGCCATCCAAAGTAAAGCCATTGGTGAGCACGCCCTTGAACGGAGGGCATCCATAGGCACCTATAGAGGTGAGCAGTGAGCTTTGGAACCAGCCTCGATGCTGGTCAGATCCCTCAACGTAGAGATCCGCGGGGAAGCGCAGCTCAGGACGGCTTTGAAGCACGGCAGTATGCGAGACGCCCGAGTCCCACCAGACATCCAAGATGTCCTTGTTGGGCTTGAGGTGGTGGCCCCCGCACTCAGGGCACACGTCGGCATTGCCCAAATACTCCTGGGGGTCCTCCACGAACCAGGCATCTGAGCCCTTTTCTTTAAAGAGCTTGATCACGGCATCCAAGGTGGCGTCATTCATTACAGTGGCGCCGCAGTCTGCGCAGGTGAACGCAGGGATAGGCACACCCCAGACACGTTGGCGGGAGATGCACCAATCAGGGCGGCCTTCGATCATCGAATAGATGCGCTTGGCTGAATGAGCGGGGTACCAACGTACATCATGCTCGATGGCATCCAAGGCGTTGTCGCGCAGATGGGTGTCATCCATGGAGACGAACCACTGCTCGGTAGCACGGAAGATCACGGGGTTCTTGCAGCGCCAGCAATGGGGGTAGCTGTGAGCGATCCTGCCTGCATGCACAAGCACTCCGCGCTCATCGAGCCATTGGATGATTTTGGGATTGGCCTCGGTGACTTCCATGCCGCCCCAAGGACCGCCAGTGCCATAGGTGTCGCCCCGATAAAAACGACCGTCATCGTCTACCGGCATGATGATGGGCACGTCGTTCTCGACACCTACATAAAAGTCATCAGCACCGTGACCGGGGGCGATATGGACTATACCTGTACCGTCCTCGGTGCCCACGTAGTCTGCCAAGATCACTTTGCAGGTGATGTCGTCAAAGATGGGCTGAGTATAGGTAAGACCTTCAAGCTCATTAGAGACTGCCTGCCAGGGCTTGCCGTCCACCTCTACATAATCGAGGTCCCAGCCTGCAACCTCGCAGACCTTCTGAGCAAGATCTGCAAGGACAATATAGGCCTTGCCGTCATGCTTGATGGCGGTATAGGTTGCTTCAGGCTTCATGGCCACGGCAGCATTTGCAGGAAGAGTCCAAGGAGTGGTGGTCCAGATCATGACATAAAGGGGCTCTTCAATAGACTCGAGCCCAGCGGGGCGCTCCTTCATGGCATAGCCCACATAAATGGAGGGACCAGTTACATCGGCATACTCGATCTCTGCCTCGGCAAGCGCAGTATGACAATGGGTGCACCAATGAACAGGCTTGCGTCCTCGATAGATAGCGCCGCTGTCCCAGATCTTTTTGAACACCTCGATGTCTGCTGCGTCGTGAGTATTGGAAAGCGTGAGATAGGGATGAGCCCAATCGCCAAGCACGCCCAAGCGACGGAACCCGGCTTTTTGCAGGTCGATGTTCTCTACCGCAAATCGACGGCAGAGTTGGCGGATATCGTAGGGGTCGGTTTCATTGAATTTTTTTGTGCCCAGATGCTCTTCTACCTTGTGCTCGATAGGCTGGCCATGGCAGTCCCAGCCAGGCACATAGGCAATCTGGCGGCCTTGCATGATTTGGTAGCGATTGATGAAGTCCTTTATTATTTTATTTAATGCATGGCCAAGGTGAATAGGGCCGTTTGCATAGGGAGGGCCATCGTGCAAAACAAACGTCTCATGGCCTTCGTTTTGCGAGCGTGCAAGCTCGTAGACATCATTGTCTTCCCACTTCGCCAAGCGGCGAGGCTCCGAAGAAGCGAGGCCTGCACGCATGGGAAAGCCGGTCTTGGGCAGATTGGTGGTCTTCTTGTATTGGTTGGCCATTGGGAGGCTCCCTTGCTTTATTAGATATGCATAGGCGCAGAAGATGATAGCACCCAGTCATAAAACAAGTGTTTCAGGCAGTCTACGACCCACTCGAATTTCGCCTTTATCCCACGGCGACTCAAGATGTGGAGAGACCTAGGGGGCTTTTTCCGATGCTTCTTTCCTAGAGTATATTGATATACAGGAATGCTTTAAGCTGGTGCTTTTGGAGATGGTTATGCGCGTAACTCCCACAGACCCAGAAATCAGATGTCTCGAGCTTCTTTCAGAGCAGTTCCCTACACGCCAAGCGGTGTTTACTGAGATCATCAACCTCGAAGCCATTTTAGGTCTCCCCAAAGCCACCGAGCATTTCATGAGCGATGTTCATGGCGAATACGCCGCTTTTGAGCATATCCTCAACAACTGCTCCGGCGTCATTCGCGAAGGAGTTCGCCATGAGTTTGCAGGTGAGCTGAGCCAAGCCGAGCAAGACGACCTTTGCACACTCATTTATTATCCTGACAAAAAGATGATGAAAGAGTTCGAGGCTGGAATCATCGATCTTAGCTGGTGGCGCACCCATCTCATGCGTCTTTTGCGCGTCGCAAAGCACTTTGCTTCTGCCTATACGCAGTCCAAGGTGCGCAAAGCCATGCCGGTATCCTATGCCTATATCATCGACGAGCTTCTCCGCGACCAAATCGACCAACCCGATGCCCGGACCCATTACCATGAGCGCATCATCGACACCATTGTTGATACAGGAAGCGGACCTGACTTCGTGGAGTCGCTGGCTTCTCTCATCAAACGTCTCGCAGTCGACCGACTCCATATTGTGGGAGACCTCTTTGATCGTGGCCCTCATGCCGATAAAATCCTCGACCGCCTCATGGACTATGCCGGCGTCGATATTCAATGGGGAAATCACGACATCGTATGGATGGGGGCTGCCTGTGGATCCCGTGTCTGCCAGGCTGCCGTGGTAAGAAACAATCTTCGCTATGGCAATCTAGAGATTCTTGAGAGTGCCTATGGCATCTCCCTTCGCGAGCTGGCGCTTTTCGCAGAACGTACCTACTTAGACGGCGATGTGCTCTCCCCTATGGAAAAAGCCATCGACATCATTTTGTTCAAGCTCGAAGCCCAACTCATTAGGCGAAATCCCGATTTTGAGATGGGCGACCGCCTGCTTTTACCTTTGGTGGATATCGAGGAAGACTGCGTCCATCTCCCCGAAGGCGATGTGCCATTAGTCACTTGCGACCTTCCCACACTCCAAGGCGAGGATGTTTGCCAGCTCACATTAGAAGAAGAAGCGGTAGTCGAATCTCTGGCGAGTGCCTTTGAAGCCAGCGATAGGCTCCATGCTCACATAGGCTTTCTCTACGAGCATGGTGGCATGTATAAGGTCTGCAACAATAACGTGCTTTTCCATGGGTGCGTCCCCATGACAGAAGATGACTTGTTCCCTCGATTTGTACTCCGAGGCCATGGCCTCGCCGGCCGAGACCTATTTGACTGGCTTGACCGCGAAGCGCGCCAGGCCTGGATGGATCCCTCCCAAGAGTCGCTCGATCTTATGTACTATCTGTACTGCGGCTTTCACTCCCCGCTCTGCGGTCGCATAACCAAAACCTTTGAGCGCAGTCTTGTAGCCGATAAATCGTGTTGGCATGAGCCTAGGGATGAATATTGGAATCTCATCTCTTCTCCCACCGTATGCAAGCAAGTGCTGCGGGAATTTGGTGCCGATCCCAGACAGGGCCATATTATCAATGGCCATACCCCAGTGAAGGCCTCTAGCGGTGAAAACCCTGTTCGTTCGGGTGGCTATCACATTGTGATCGATGGCGGCTTTTGCAAGGCTTACCACAAAACTACCGGCATCGCAGGCTATACCCTCATTGCCGATAAAAGCGGCCTTCGCATCAAGGCACATCGTGCCTTTACCTCCATTGGCAATGTGCTTGACCTCAATGCTGACATCATGAGCGACACCGATCGATTTGAAGTCGCAGAACATCCCCTGCTTGTAGAAGACTCTGATACGGGAGAGACCATCCGCCAGCGCATTCTCGAGTTGCGTGCACTCCTAGACTCTTACAATCACGGCCTTCTTAAAGAGCGAGCCAAGCGCTAACTCGCCAGCATTGCTAACTTAGAGTTATCGAATACTCAATTATTATCAGAATGGCGCCAGTACCAATTCCTTTAGGGGAAATGGTACTGGCGCCTTGCTTTGCCTTAGATTATTACGGCGTTCTTATTGAGCGTCAGGTTTAGGCAGATAGTCATTATCACGGGTAAAGATGTTCATAAACTCCTCACCAGTGATGGTCTCCTTGACCTGCAGATAGCGTGCGAGCTCATGGAGCTTGAAGAGATTCTCGCGCAGAATCTTGAGGGCGTTTTGGTGAGACTCCTCAACAATGCGCATGACCTCCTCGTCAATTTCTTGGGCAGTGCCCTCTGAGCATGTAAGCGAAGCGTCTCCAGATAGATAGCGATTTTGCACCTGCCCCAACGCTACCATGCCAAACTTATCGCTCATGCCATATTGCGTAACCATGTTGCGCGCCAGCTTAGTAGCACGCTCGATATCGTTTGAAGCGCCGGTAGTAATTTGTTTGAAGATCAGCTCTTCTGCAGAACGACCACCGCACATTACCGCAATCTGCTCCATTGCCTCTTCTTTGGTGACCAAATAATGTTCGTCGTCTTCCACTTGCATGGTGTAGCCCAATGCGCCGGAAGTGCGCGGAACGATAGTGATCTTCGAAACAGGAGCCGATCCCTTTTGAGCCGCTGCCACCATTGCATGGCCAATCTCGTGGTACGCCACGATCTTTTTCTCACGCTCGGAAAGCACGGTAGACTTGCGCTTTTCGCCTGCAATGACAACTTCGACAGACTCTTGAATGTCTTCTTGGGTCACACGGTTGCGCCCCATACGAACCGCACGAAGAGCTGCTTCGTTGATGATGTTCGAAAGATCTGCGCCAGATGCGCCAGGGGTGGCCCTCGCAATTACATCAAGATCGATATCGCCAGTCATCTTCACGTCATTGGCATGAAGAGCCAAAATCGCCTTACGGCCAGCAAGATCAGGAAGCTCCACCGGCACGCGGCGGTCAAAACGACCAGGACGCAAAAGGGCTGGATCCAGGGTATCTGGACGGTTAGTGGCGCCAATAACCACAATGCCCTTGTGATTGTCGAAGCCATCCATCTCGGTGAGCAGCTGATTGAGCGTCTGCTCGCGCTCATCATTGGTGGACAAGCCGGCATCACGGCGTTTGCCCACTGTATCGATCTCGTCGATGAAGACGATACAAGGCGCCTTCTCATTTGCCTGCTTGAAGAGGTCGCGTACCTTGGCAGCGCCGCGACCAACAAACATCTCGACAAATTCAGAACCAGAGATGGAGAAGAAGGGCACCTTTGCCTCTCCAGCCACAGCTTTAGCCAAAAGGGTTTTACCTGTGCCCGGAGGGCCTACGAGCAAAGCGCCACGCGGAAGCTTTGCTCCAATAGCCTCGTAACGCTGAGGCTTCTCAAGAAAGCTCACCAACTCAGCCAATGATTCTTTAGCTTCATCTTGCCCTGCAACATCCTTAAAGGTGACCCCCGTCTCTTTCTCGGCAATCACCTTTGCGCCAGACTTACCAAAATTTCCAAGACCACCGCCGCCAAAAGACATAGAGGGACCATCGTCGCCCATAGCTTTTTTCATTTGACGGTTAAGGGCCCAGCCACCCAAAATGATAAGAATGAAGGGGAAGCCGTAAAGCAGCAGAGCAAGCCAGAAGTTGTCATTGCCGTCCGGAATCTCTGCAGCAAACTCAACATTGTGCTTTTCCAAGCGCTCGACCAGGGTATCGTCACCGGGGAATCGGTTGGTGCGGTAGGTTTGCGCGTTATCGCCTTCGCCGCTTACAAAGACGATGGACCCTGTCTCTGTATTAAGCTGTACTTTATTTACTTTGTCATCATCCACCATCGAGATAAAAGTGGAATAGTCAGTCTCTTTGACCGTGTTAGGTATCACTGACGGATACACAAAGGCTCGCAATATCGCGAAGACAATAAGCGCGATAATGACATAGAGCATCATCGATTGACGTTTCTTCTTATTATCCATGCCTGATGTTGCCTCCTTCAAGGACGCAGGCTACAGAAAATACCGCCTCGAGGTTCCTTCTCTGTGGAACAGGCGTTTGCCTATATAACCACATTTGCCTATATAACCACATTTATTAGAGAGCATCGCTCAATCGACGAGCGACTGTTGAAAACGCCCACAATCGAACAATCATTTGTGACTCCTTTTTGGACCCAATTCCCAAAAGAACACTGCAGAAGCAGCAGCCACATTAAGAGAATCCACCCCATGAGCCATAGGAATTCGTACTACGTGATCCGCCTGGGCAATAGTAGCCTCTTTCAGCCCATCACCTTCGGTTCCAAACAACAAGGCCGTCCGTTCAATCTCGTGCACGCGAGGATCGTCGAGACTCCAAGAGTCCTCTGAAAGCGCACAGGCAAGCACTTTAAAACCAGTCTCATGAAAGAGCTCTATGCCTTGTATGGGCCAATCTTCAAGACGGGCCCAGGGAATATCAAATACTGTACCCATCGACACTCGCACACAACGCCTAGAAAGCGGATCGGCACAATGCGGTGTGATGAAGACTGCATCTACACCCAATGCAGCAGCTGACCTAAAAATCGCCCCCACATTGGTGGTATCAGTCACGTCCTCAATAACCGCCACCAAGGAAGAGTCACTTAAGATTTCACGAGGATCCTGGGGAGCAGGCCTTTCCATAGCGCAAAGCACCCCGCGATTATGGGGATAGCCAACCAGCTGACTTATCTGATCACGAGGCATAGAAAACACTGGCACTTCATCTTCAATTTGTGCCAAAAGAAAAGCGATAGATTCCAATCTTTGATCTTCTACAAGAAACGCCAAAGGCGTTATGCCTGCATCTAAAGCAGACTTCACCACTTTTGCACTCTCTGCAATGAAGATACCGTTCTCTGCTTCTCTCCTCCTGCGCAACTCGTGATCTGTGAGAGAGAGAAAATAATCCAGTTCTGGAGCATGAGCAGCCTGCGATGCCTCAATGATCATGAATGCCCGCTTCCCTATCCCTTATAAATAAATATTACATATACTAACCAGACCAATTACCTACCGGTATAGGTTACGATATGGGGCACTGATTAGGTAACCCTCCGCTTGCGATGCACGGCAAGCTATACCAATGAAAGAGAGTTTTCATGCCCTTGAGTCCTAAAGGCCATGCTGCTCATCTTGGCCAAGGTTTTCCTGCAAGCACCTTGGCAGTCAAGACATCGGTAGACCAAAATAAGTTTGGAACCCTTTCTGCCAATAAGATCAACAAGGCAGGATCTTCTCATAAAACACCTAGCAAGCTCCCTCCCTTCCTCAAACCTTTACTTGCTACTGTCTTAGCCCTTGCTGCTATATATGTGGCAGGGGGCCTCTTCTTCTCTTACTTCTTCATGCCTAACACGTCTATTCAGGGACGCAACGTTTCTCTCAAAAGCGCGAATGAGGTAGCCGGCAGTCTTTCCGACAGAACTGACGCCTATGTGCTCAAAGTCTCTGGCGATGGCATGGATTTTTCCATTCCTGGCAATGAGATTGACTTGTCGTTCGATGCCTCCAGCTATGTCGAAAGTGCCATTCAAGAGACGCATCCTTGGGGCTGGCCATTTGAGGTGTTCATTCCTCATGCCATCGATCATGCCCGCGGCTCTTCTTATAGCGTGGATAAGGTCGCCGCCTTGGTTAACGAGGCGTGCGAGGCCCACAACAAAGATGCCAAAGACCCAGTAAACGCCACCATCGCCTTTGACAAAGGCTCTTCAATGTTTGCCGTAGTAGCAGAGCAAGCAGGAACAAAGGTCGATACCGATAAAGTCATACAGCAGGTTAACGATGCTCTCTCCACTCTGGAAACCTCTGTAGAACTTGGAGATGACGTTCTAGTACAAGCATCTGTCACCCAAGACGACGAGAGTCTCGCCCAAGCTGCCAAAGCGGCCAATGGTTTTCTTTCTGCAAAAATCACTCTGGATCTCGATGGCAAAAACGCAGGCACCATCGATTCTTCCAAGATTATCGATTGGGTAACTCTCAACGATAGCCTTGAGGCCACTCTCGATGCTGAGGCAGTGACTGCTTGGGGCCGCGATGTGCTTTCCAAAGAGCTAGACACTGTGGGTTCAGAGCGTTCCTATACTCGCCCTGATGGAAAGCAGGTCACAGTAGTTGGTGGCACATACGGTTGGAATGTGGATTCCAAATCTTTGGCCGCGCTGATTACTGAAGCAGTGGTTGCAGGCGAAACCACCACTATCAAGGTTCCTACCTATCAAACTGCAGAAATTCTTCCCGGTGAGGGTGGACGTGATTGGGGCAATTCTTACGTCGACGTCGATCTTTCCGAGCAGCATGTCCGCTATTACGACGACAACGGCAGCCTTGTCTGGGAAACCGATTGCGTCTCTGGCGATGCAGCCAAAAATTACCAGACTCCCACCGGCGTCTATTTCATCAACAGCAATTTTAATAAGAGCGCACCCGCGTCTGTGCTTCGCGGAAAAATCGACCCTGAGACAAAAAAGCCTGAATACGAGACCCCTGTCGCCTATTGGATGCCTTTTGTAGGCAACTCTGTAGGTCTTCATGATGCTGGTTGGCGCAGCAACTTTGGTTCTAACATCTATGAATACAACGGGAGTCACGGATGCGTGAATCTACCTCCCGACAAGGCGGCTGAACTTGCAGGTTTGATTAATGTGGGCACGGTGGTGGTAGTGCATAACTAGTCATTCACAAATCTCGTTCGATCCTCATCCATTGGGCTCCCAATCATTCTCATCGGTTGGGAGCCCAATGATATCCTTTTATCAAGGTGCTAATTATCATTCAAGGCCTTGCAGGCACTATCAATGCGATTGGACGGTATTAGTCGCCATCGCACTATGGCTGAGCCAACGGTGCTCTGTCTTACAGTTCTTCAATTCACAAGATAGCTGCTCGCTTGTCACATTGCCTGGACTCAAGTCCCAAATCAGAGTGCCGTCACTTTTGGACGATCCGTCATCACCGCTTGTACAGTCTTCGAGCCAGAATCTAGAAGTGGGCACTTCTCGTAATTGCAGCTCAGAAGGGTAAGCGATAGATGCATCCGCAAGGTTAAAGATGCACTGCCGAAAAACTGTCCCGTCATCAGACACCGGTTCTTCTCCACTAAACACAATCATCTTTCTCAACATACAACCCTCCCCCTCTTTTCCCAACACCTTTAGCTCGATTGGAAATGCTGCAACACCATGGAAGTCGTTGAGATCACAGACGCTCAAACGCTTCGTGACTCGAAGCGTTTTTGGCACCACTCCCACATTCCATTGCACAGAGTTGCTCTCTAGCTCAATGTTTCTTTTCGTTCTTGTAGAAACTAGGGTGCGCGAGAGATTGCTGTAATGTCCAGCAGCCGCATCAGGCTTCACAGGGACAGTGATCCTAAATTCAAGATCCAAGGTCGCAAGGCCGGTATCGAGTGCCATAAGCGTAATTCTTTGCCCCGCTATAGACACTTTCCAATTGCCAGTCACGTCCTGTCCCTGCCTTATCACTTGGACTTTGGCAGCACTCGCATCTAAACAAGAATCTAAATCATCAACCAGTTGAGTCATTACTGGTTTATTGTCCTCCACCACGTAGGGCAGCTTTTGGTGCACTAGAAATGTGACAAATTGTCCTTGGAGTATATAGGGGGCATTGCCTGAGGGAGATTCGCCATCTATTGTTTCAATAGCCTTTGTAGGGGCATAGACTGGATCGTCTTTGAGCTGTGGATACGTAGCCGGATAGATGGCTCCAATGGCCGTGCTGCAGCTCTCTCCCTGCCAGGTAAACTCACAAGACCCTCCTGTGATATAGCCTACAAAGCTGGTTAAAGGCCCGTCATCGGGTCCTTGAGCAGAGTGCAGATATCCCTGCTTGAGATCCTCAAAGCTAAGTTTTGTATTTCTTAATACATATAATTCACCGTCAAACCCCGAATGGAGGGTAAGAGACTCGTTTGCAAAAGGGCCTATCGTCGATTGGTCAAGGTCTTGTACCCAGATAAGTATCTTTTCCTTGCAGGGCTCATGAGTATCGGAATAGGTAATGGAGTAGCGAATATGCGTCTTAATCCCATTGCGATGAGCCACATCCCCTGGGCCTCCAGGTCTATCTGCGTACCCAACTGAGGCTCTCAGGTGCAGGTAGTAATCTTTATAAGGAGTGGATAAGAAACAAGGGTAATAGCCTGTATCATCCGGGGAATTGTGGCACCAACTCACATCCATGGCCACGTTTAAATCAAGTGATCGTCCAAGCAAGGTTGTTCCTGCGTTTTTATATGTCAAGATAACAGCGTTATTTATCGTTTTAGGGCTTGTTGGAGGGACATAGGAGGCATCGTTTATCAGGTAATCGGTTTCTCCTCCATCAGTTTTAGTAATGATCTGCGGGGCTAACTGAACGCTATCAGGGGATCTGCCTTTCATATGATCCAGATAACCCTCAGTCATAGGAGCACTGTCAAAGCTGTCTACTATTTTTGAAGTAAAGGTTGTAGCGAGCGCAAGGCGCGGCCAGAAAAGCATTGCCAACATCCCTACAAGATATACGACCAAACTCAAATGGTTCAATTCGCAACCTGAAAACCTCTGTATATGTTGTTTGTTCAAATAGTCTTTCATAACAGTCTTCTTCCACTCACTACTAAACCTGTGAGTGCTGCCAAGGAACCGCCAAAACAAAGCAAGCCTACATGCAGTGGGGTTATCAATGGGTCTTCACCGGTTTTTGGCAGCTCAGAACTTGCGAAGGGCAGCTCTCGACCCACAACTAGCAGCTCTGTGGTGACCCCAGCCAGAGCTTGCTCATTGGTGAGGCTTGAGGGAACAGCTATCTCACAAGTGATTGCTCTGCTGCTATGCGCAGGCAGCTGTGCCAAAACAACGCCTTCCAGCAATGCACCGCCCTCCAAAGTACCCTCATAGAGGACCGTTTCTTCATCCCTCAACCTCATCGATACCTGCGAGAGCAGCGCGTTAGAATCTTGCCGGTTCATCTCATGATTGTTCGTAGTACTAAGCACTGCCTCTAATGCATAATCAGAGTCGTTCGAAAGCCAAATAGTAGCCAGATCACTATCTCCGGGAAGCGCACGAGAGAGCTTATCTATCAAAGATGAAGCCTCACAGCTAAATCCTTCTGGGCCTCCATAGCTAAGATGAGCATCCATTGCCAACGCATTGCGAGCCCCAGACACTGTAGAAAGGGCTATCGCAAACAAGAGCCAGAAGGTCTTTCTCTTCCATCCAAGAGCTTTTTGAATCCGTCTCACTGGTCATCCACCTCCCCGCGGGCATCTAGGGTCTCTTGGACCTGCCATATCGCTGGCTCTGGAGCCACCTCATCCCAGGGAGCATCTGATTCAAACTTTGGGGTGAAGTTCTGTGCCTGAATAGCCTCCACTTGAGTCATCAGAGTTCGTTCTGTGCCCTCAAGCAGATCGTTGTCTGGCTCTAAGACCGCCTCTTGCCAGCTGGCCCACTCCCCCTCATCCAATGGCACAATTCTGTAGATATATCCATCTGCACACTTGCGATAAGACTCTTCTTGACCTTCGGGAACTTCATTTATTAAGAGAGCTGTCCCATTCCTATCAACTATCGAGGTAGAGATACGTATCCAACAGCTCGCACCACGATTGCGAATGACCACCTCATGAGTAGGACCGATCTCTCCCACCACTTGCTCCGAGGTCAAGCCTTTATCTTCCAGATCAATATCCACGGTATGCATAAATGCCCCGGTGACAAACGACCAGCTATCTCCAGAAGCACCCAAGGCTTGTAGTGACACCTTTCCCAAACTTACGCCCGTTACTGCTGCAACTGTCAAGACAATGAAAAGCCCTTTGAGAGACCTTTTCTTATCCTCTTCTTTCCTTGCCGAGAAAAGCGGCCTTCTCAGCTTCAATCCTCGACCCTTAATCAGATTGCTCACCAGGCTCACTTCCCCTCAAAGCCTCAAACGCCTCTTGCGGACTTTGAAACCCCTCAGCTTGTACGCTTTCGCCTAACGCATAGACGTCAAAGGCACTGGAACTGCGAGCAGTAAAACCTTCTAGCACGTAAGGTGTAGCAGCTTGAGGCGCAATAGCTGATAAGCAATAACGCCATCCATCCTCATCGGGCTCAGTCCATCCCTCCAAATCAAATTCATAGTTAGTTGCAGCATCTTCTATTGAGGGAGCGATAAGCGCACGCACAAAGCAGGAGCAATCTCCAGTATTGATAAAACGCACGCGTTTTGTAACCCAACCATCCTCATCAGGAATGGGATCGAATTCTTCGTCTACCTCGATGGTTTGCAATGCGACTTTAAAATCATTATGCTGCACTTGAGACTGGGTAGTTAAAAAAGACCAAACCGCTCCGCAGCCAAGCACCGCCACTCCCAGGATCACAATGAAGCCGCATACAATACGAGGTCTTTTAGCACCAGACCCCAAAGAGGGACCCCACCATTGATGCCATAGCCTTTTCATAATACAAATTGCTTTTTTAAGCATGAGATATCATCGCCTCTCATGCGTTTTGTGACGCGTTTTGTGACTGATAGGCCGACCAAGCAGCTTCAGGCGTCTCGAATCCCACTGCTTGAATCGCACAGCCAGTTATATCGATTGAACAAGGTCCACTGAAGGATCCTTCAATGAGATTAATCAACCTCACTTTGGTAAAAAGAGGCGGAGTGGATTTATGCACTCCCACCGGCTGCGTTGCGAGATAGGTATGAAGCATAGTCGCTCCATCGTCTATCAGCTGTGGATCCTCAGGCTCTATCCACCCCTCTTCTAAGACCCATTGAAATAGTTGCTGAGGCGCTTCTTCTTGTCGCGCCCCCGTGTCAGTGGCAGTAGCCGCAGTAACGTATGGAACCTTTACCTGAGCGATCATCCAAACTGCGGTGTCGCTCTCATTTTTGATTCGAGGGTCTTTCGCTACCTCCTTGGTAGGCGTGACGTTTTGGGAGGCATCCGGAATTCCATCACCGTCATTGTCAGTGGTATCCCATGCTGGCTCTTCAATGGATATATTCAAAGTTTTCACTACAGTAAAGGCGTTAGAAACTGACTGACTGTCGGTAAAGTACGCCCAAAGACCTCCCACACCGAGCAACAACAACGCAGCAAAAGCCGCTATGGCTGCCCGTCGCCTGTGCAACTTGCTAGAGGACCGAATCCTCACCCGTTTACTCATCCAATTCATAACCACCCCTTCCTAACCAATGGTTTTATGGCAACTCCTCGAACGGCAGGCAAGTCTGACAGCAAAGCCCAGCGCCACGAATCCCCCAAAAACCAAGGGGAACGCACGTATAAGCAAGATGGGCCAACCTATTCCAGGAATAGCTGCCACCACCCAGCCTTTCAAATCCTCTCTACCTACCGTTCCGGGATCTAAGGAAGAATTGTTATCTCCCTGAGTAACGAGGCCATATCCCCTGATGGCCTTAACTCGATGAGCCACCAATTGGCCCCCACGATCAAAGCAAATGATGGATCCCACCTGCACGTTGTCATAATCTGCCGGCAGCGTCATCACAAGAGAGCCTGGCGCAAGGCTTGGAAGCATTGAGCCGCTTCTCACCACATACACACGAGCGCCTAAAATCCAGGCGACAACCAATACAACTAGGGCAACATAACCAGACCACTGCCAGCGGTTCATTAACAAGTGAAGGCCTTTAGGTCCAAAACACCCATATACCATAGGCATCCACGCATATTATCTACTCATAGCTATTTAACAGTTGTTCTCGCACATTATTTTGTCTATATATTCAGATACTTAAGCTATCCATCCATAGTAACTCCCCTCCCTTTCTCCCAAGAAGAAAGGTTTCCAATATAGTGGACAGCACAATATGATGCATTATGCAGGGTGCGTCCTACTTTGGTTGTACTAGATGCTACAGAAGCGCTCCTAGACTTAAGGAGGCTCCTGTAAGCCTGATATCCGCATCTACCTTCGATACCTGAGATTATCCACTGGCTTACTTGGCACCTACATCAAATGCGCAATGGCGGACGCCTCAGCCGACACTCTTTCAACTCCTCACCGGCTTCCTTGCCGAGAAAAGCCGCCCCTCCAATGGATGCGCAGTCCAGCTGAAAAACATTATCAAGGGACAGTCCCCGAAGGTCAACGGATAACGATACCCGATCGTGCTCCTTCACATAGCATACATGGTTATACTTACTATACTTATTTTATTGCATCGAAGTATTTGCATCTAAATCGCCCAAGGCACATGGGTTTGTTGCTCACTAAACTTGGACCTCGCACAACAAAAATGGAGCGCTGCCCGCAAGGACAGCGCTCCATAAAGTTCTATAAGTGATACCTCGTGACCCTCAATCAACCGGCTTGGGGCCGCAAGTACCCAACCTTATTCCTTCTCGGCCAGTGCGCGCGGAGTGGGGGCTTAAGGCTCGTACGCCTAACGGCGGTTGTAGGGATTGGCGCCTCCGCGCTTCTTCCCTGCTCCTGTGGCGCCAGCGGCCATCTGGCTCATCATGCGTTTCATGGCCTTGGGACTCATGTCGCCTCCGTTAGCCATGGCGCGAATCTTGCCCATCATGCGGTTCATCTCACCCCATTGCTTGATGAGGGCGTTCACCTCCTGCACCGTGCGGCCAGATCCTTTGGCAATGCGCGAGCGACGCATGCCATTGATGATTTTGGGGCGCTGCCGCTCTTCTGGGGTCATGGAGCGAATCATGGCCTCGATACGTACCAGCTGACTCTCATCGGCTGCATCTGGGGTTTGCCCTAACATGCGCTCGCCTCCGGGCAGCATGGAGATGATCTTGGACAATCCGCCCATCTTGCGAATGGATTGCAGCTGATGGAGCATATCGTCCATGGTAAAGCCCTCACGAAGCATCTTCTCGGCACGGGCCATCTGCTCCTCGTCGGCAGCCTGCTGGGCAGCATCGATGATGCCGTAGAGGTCGCCCATCCCCAGGATGCGCTTGGCCATGCGATCGGGATGGAAGACCTCCAGCGAGCTGGGCTTCTCTCCCATGGAGACAAACTTGATGGGCTTGCCGGTGACTTCGCGCACCGAGAGCGCGCCGCCGCCGCGAGCATCGCCGTCGAGCTTGGACATGATGACGCCGTCAAAATCGGTGCGCTCGGCAAACTCTGTGACCACATTCACGATATCCTGGCCGGTCATGGCATCGACCACCATGAGTACCTGGTCGGGACGAACCGCGTTTTTGATGGCTACCGCCTCTTGCATCATGGCTTCGTCGATCTGCAAGCGGCCAGCGGTATCCACTATGACCACATCGTGCAAGGTGTCCACGGCTTCTTGCACAGCGCCCTTGGCGATGGCCACAGGATCTTTGCCGTCGCCTCGATAGACAGGCACGCCAATCTCGCCACCCAAAGTCGCCAGCTGATCGGCGGCTGCAGGACGATAGACGTCACAGGCAGCCAAAAGAGGGCTGCGCTTCTGCTTCTTCAACAAATAAGCGAGCTTGGCTGCAGCAGTCGTTTTGCCGGAGCCCTGAAGGCCCACCAGCATAATGACGTTGGGAATGCGGTTTTGTGCCAGCACCAGCTTGGACTCGGTGCTGCCGAGAAGCTCGGTCAACTCGTCCAGCACGATTCTCACGACGTTTTGAGATGGCGTGAGGGAGTCCAGCACCTCGCTGGTCATGCAGCGCTCCTTGCAGGAGGCCACAAAGCGCTTCACCACTTTGAAATTGACGTCGGCCTCAAGGAGCGCCAAGCGAATCTCGCGCATGGCAACGTTGATGTCATCCTCGGTAAGGCGGCCTTTGCCACGCAGCTTGTCAAAGGTGTCCTGGAGGCGATCGGAAAGACTGTTGAACATGAAGAAAGCTCCTTAGCTCCTTATTCGTCGCCAACCAACGCACGGCAGAAGGCAGCTGCATCAAAGCGTTGGAAATCGTCGATGGACTCCCCTACGCCAATGCGCAGTATAGGCAGCTTGAGATCGTGGCTGATAGCTACCGCGATGCCACCTTTGGCAGTGCCGTCGAGCTTGGTGACGATAAGCCCGTCCAGCTCCAGCGCATCGTTAAACTCCTTTGCCTGATTGAGGCCGTTTTGACCAGTGGTGGCATCGATTACCAGGACTACCGCTACGGGCATCTGAGCGCGTTTTCGCGTCACCGACACCACCTTAGCAAGCTCTCGCATGAGATCCGAGCTGGTATGGAGTCGTCCGGCAGTGTCGATGAGCACCAACTGGGCGTTGTCCTTCTCGGCAGCCTCGAGGACGTCGTAGCACACCGCAGCGGGGTCGGCACCGCGGTCGCGAGTGACGAGGGGCACATGGGCGCGCTCGGCCCAGACGTCCAGCTGCTCGATGGCGGCAGCGCGGAAGGTGTCGGCGCCGCCGATGATCACTGGGGTGCCCTGCTCTCGAGCGGCGTTGGCAAGCTTTCCCACGGTGGTGGTTTTACCCGCGCCATTGATGCCTACGAAGAGCACGCAGGAAGGGGTCTCGTCGAAGGGGTCGCGGGCGATGGGGGTGAATTCGTCTGCCAGACGCTTGGCCAAGGCCCGGCGTAGCTGGCGGTCAGTGGCGAGGTTTTCTCGGGCTGCCTGCTCGCGCAGGTCGTCGGTGACGTTCATGGCCACCTCGGCGCCCAAGTCGCCCATGACAAGGGTGTCTTCCAGGTCTTCCCAGAAGTCCTCGTCTACCTCGCCGCCAAAATAAAAGATCTCGTTCAAGGCCTCGCGGGAGCGCGACAGGCCTTTTTTAAGGCGTTCGGCGAATCCCATGGTTAGACATCCACCACCTTTCCGGTTCGTTGATCCAAGCGCTGAGACACGACGCGGCTCACGCCATCGGCTTGCATGGAGACGCCGTAGAGCACGTCTGCTTGTTCCATGGTACGCCGTTGGTGCGAGATCACGATAAGCTGCGTAGATTCTTTAAGCACTTCGATGGCGCCCAAGAGCTTGCCCAGATTGGAATCGTCTAGGGCGGCCTCTACCTCGTCGAAGACGTAGAAGGGCACCGTGCGAGTGCGATAGACCGCAAAGAGCAAGGCCAACGCGGTCAAAGATTTTTCGCCGCCGCTCATGAGGGCCAGTTTGGGAATGCGCTTGCCTTTGGGCTGGGCCACGATCTCGATGCCCGTTTGGTCGGGATGGTCAGGGTCGGTGAGCTCGAGGTGAGCCGTGCCGCCAGGGAAGAGCATGGAGAAGATTTCCTCAAAATGGCCGTTCACCGTGGCAAAGGTCTCCAGGAAGGCCCGACGCATCTTGCGATCGATGGCTGAGGTGATCTTGTCCAAGGCGCCCTTGGCGCTCTCCAGGTCTGCCAGCTGGGCGGCAATATAGTCGGCACGCTCTTTGAGCTCGCGGTACTCCTCCATGGCCACCTGGTTTACCGGCCCCAAATGCTCGATGGCGCTCTTGGTGCGGGCCAGCGCCGCCTCATCTGCTGCGCGATCTTCTGGCGCAGGCAGCTCCAGGGCCTCTTCTATGGGCATAGATCCCGCCGCACGCACGGCCTCCACTGCCGTTTGCACCTGCACCTCGAGCTTTCCTGCCTCCACCAACAGCGCGTTCAAGGCGCTGGTGGCTTCCTCGAGCTCTTTGGCGGCCGCAGCAGACTCTGCCTTGGCATCGTTGATGGTGCGCTTGAGCGAGTCTGAGTCAGCCTCTGCGAGGCTGGCGGTGTCGCGCAGACGCTCGGCCCACTGGAGCACGCGCTCATAGATGGCCTCATAGCGCTCGTGGAGCGGGTCTATGCGCAGGCGCAGCACCTCCAGCGAGCGGGTAGACTCCACCGCCGCCACTCGCTGGCGCTCCAGCGACTCGAGCTCGCGGCCCATGGAGTCGACCGTCACCGAGAGATGGCGGATGCGCTCGTCCATCGTAGCCAGCTCCAGCGAGCGCTCGTTGGCGTTTGCGCGGGCCTCGGCCTCTGCAGCGGCCAAGTCGCGGCGACGCTCCTCTGCCTCGGCTATCTGGGAAGCCAGCTGGTCCAATTGGGCCTCTGCGGCCTTTACCTGACTGTCGAGCTCCGCGATGCGCGGGGTGGCGTCGGCGGTCTTCTCGGCAGCCTTGGCCCTGCGCTCGGACACCGCTTTGAGCTCTGCCTGAGAGCGCTGCTGGGATTGTTCTAGGCGAGCCACCTCGCGGCGCAAGCTCGACTCCTCGCCAATAAGGGAGGAAAGCCGGCTCTTGGCTGCCTCTGTCGCGCGGCGTGCCTCGTCCATGGCCTGACGGGCAGCCGCCACGGCCGTCGAAGCCTCTTTTTGTGCCTCCTCCAGCTGAGGCAGGGAGTCCTCCAGCTCATGGATGCGGCGGTTACGCTCCAACGCGCCCTGGTCGGTGCCTGCAGGAAGGCCTACGCGCACGCGGCCGTCAGCTCCAGCGACCACCGCGCCGTCGCGGCTCACGTAGGACCAGCGAGGCTCGGCCAGATGGGCCTCCAGCACCTTGTGCGCATCTTCCACCACAGCCACTGCAAAGAAAAGCCTGCCTTCCAGCTTGCCTGCCCTGAGGCCCTGGGATGCCAGCTCTTCCAAGAAAGGCGCCGCTCCAGAAGCCGGCTCGCAGGAGGGGGATCGAGGCACATCGTCATTGTCTGTGGGCGCCACTTGCACCGTCACATCGCCGGAAGCCTTTGCGGCCGCCAGAGCTCCTAAGATGAGCGCCTGAGCGTCTTGGGACGTGGGAGCCACGATGTCTTGGAGGCTGGCAGCCAAATAGCCCTCGGCAGCCTTTTCGAGAGAGGGGCATAGATGCAGCTCTGAGGCTACTGTGTGAGTCGCCAAGGCTTTGAGCGCCGCATCTTTCTGGATTCGAGCCATGCGGGAGGTGGCGGCAACCGGTGTAGCCACAGACTTCAGAGCCTTGAGAGATGCCTGGGCTTCGCGCAATGCCCCTTGGGCCTTGTCTTGAGCGGCCCGTGTCTCAGAGAGGGATCGGGATGAGGAGGCCTGGCGCTTCTCGGCGGCAGAAACGTCGTCTCTGGCCCCCTCGATGGCACGGGTGTGCTCGATCAAGGAGGCTCTAAGGCCGGTAAGCTCGGCTTCTGAAGCCTCCAGAGTCTCGGAGATGGCATCCATGCGCTGGGCGAACAAGTCGTCTTCTGCCTTGGCGTTGGCCACCTGCTCCTGCAAGCGGGCTCGGGCAAGCACCGCCTCGTCGCTGGCGCGCTGAGCGATGCGCTGGTCGGCGGCAAGCTGAGCTGCCTGGGAATCCAGGTTGGCCAAGTCTTGCGCGGCCTTCTTGGCAGCAGGAGCCAGAGACTCGAGCTCGCCCGAGAGCAGCTGATGGCGGCCCTTGGCCTCTTGAAGGTCTTGCTGGGCCTCGGCCAGGGTGGCAAAGGCGGCATCGTGACGGCGATCCAGCGAGGACAGATTCATGCGGGTATCTGAGAGGCGCGCCACCATATTGCGGCCTTTTTCCTCCAGAAGCCCCATGTCAGAGCGCAGGCGACCCAGCTGATCTTGCACTCGGCGGCGTTGCTCGCCCAAGTCGCCCACAAAGAGGCCTTTTTGCTCCAGCAGGCTCTGGAGCTTCTCCAGGTTTTTGGCTTTTTCCTCCGAGCGGTAGCGAGCCAGCTCCACAGCCGCCTCTGCCTCTGCACGCTGGGATTCCAGCGCCTGCCACTCGGCTTGGAGCCGGCGCAGGTCGTCCACGGCCAAAAGGGTCTCCAAACGCTGGCGCTCGCCCTCCAGATCAGCGTAGCGCTGGGCTTTGTCCACCTGGCGCTCCAGGGGGCGCAAACGCCGGCGCATCTCGCGGTCTAGGTCGCGGGCCCTTCGCACCGATTCCTCCATCGCCTTGAGCTTTCTGGCCGAGCGCTCCTTGCGCCGGCGGTGCTTGGAGATGCCAGCAGCCTCCTCAACAAGCGGCCGCAGATCCTCTGGCCGGCTGTTGAGCACGCTGTCGAGCTTGCCCTGGCTGATGATGGAGTGAGTGTCTTTGCCCAGGCCCGAGTCATGCAAGATGTCCTGAATGTCCATGAGGCGGCTGGGCGAAGAGTTGATGAGGTACTCGCTCTCGCCTGAGCGATACATGCGGCGGGTCACCGCCACCTCGTCAAAGTCTACCGGCAGCTCATGGGCCGAGTTGTCCAGCACCAACGTGACCTCGGCCACGCCCACTGCAGGACGCACAGAAGATCCCGAGAAGATCACGTCTTCCATGGCTTGACCACGCAATTGCTTGGCAGATTGCTCCCCTAGCACCCAAAGGATGGCGTCGCTCACGTTGGACTTGCCAGAGCCGTTGGGACCCACCACCACATTGAGGCCTGGGTCGAAGGAGAGCAGGGAGCGGTCAGCAAAGGATTTGAAGCCTTTGAGGGTCAGTGACTTGAGGTACACGTCCCCTCCTCGTCGAAGTCGTGGGCCAGCACCGAGCCGCACAGCACGCCGTCCTCGCGCCCTTTGGTGAGGCGTTCCAAGGCATCGGCCGCCGCCTGGGCGCTGGCATGCTTTTTGGAAGAGCCGCTGCCGCGGCCCACTCGAATGCCCTGCACCTTGACCACCACCGTGAAGGAAGGGTCATGAGCAGGTCCTTCTTGTCCTACCACCACATACTCGGGAGCGCATTTGAGCGTGCGCTGCACCAGCTCTTGCAAGGCAGACTTGGGGTTGGTGGGAGCTTGCGCCTCATGGTTGTCGATGCGATCTTCCAGAGTGCCCAGCACGAACTCCCGGGTTTTTTGAATGCCCGCATCCAGATAGAGGGCGCCTACCAAAGCCTCGTAGACGTTTTCCAGCGCCGAGTGCATGCCCCGGGCGCTCTTGGACTTCTCAGAGGCGCCAAAGGCGATGCAGGGGCCTACTCCCAGATCTTCTGCCACGGCAGAGAGGGTCTCTCCGGACACCAAGGAAGTCTTGAGCCTGGAGAGAGCCCCTTCATCCAGGGAAGGGTAGCGTTCGAAGAGCTCTTCGGCCACGATGGCGCCTAAGATGGAATCGCCCAAAAACTCCAAGCGCTCATAGCACTCAGAGACCGGCATGCCCTCGGTGGCCGAGGGATGGGTGAGCGCGCTCTCGATATAGCGGCGGCATGTAAAGTGATGGCCCAGGATGGCCTCTGCGGCCTTGACCTGGGCCGGCGTTGCTTTTGGATTCACTATTGTGCGTTGGCGATCATGGCCACCGCATCGCCCAGCGTCTTGATGGAGGTCAGGTCGTCGTCGTCGATGGTGATACCCAGGTCTTCCTCGATGGCGCTGACCAGCTGAATGAGGTCCAGCGAGTCTGCCGAGAGGGACTCGAAGGTGGTCTCCAAAGTAAGCTCGTCTGCATCCACACTCATGGTCTCGGCTACGATATCTGCAACCTTTTCAAAAATCTCATCGTTATTCATAACCTACGCTCCTTTGGTTTCGCGCGCCAAAGCACCTGTTCACGATGGTTTGCATTGTAGTGCATAGCCAAGGCATAGGGGCTCTCCGCGCACCTTTCACGCATCTATTCCTGCCGATAAGCACTGCCACTGGCAGCAGCGGCCTTACTTGTCTTGGCAGGAAAGCTGAGCTGCGATCTTTCCCACCAGGTCCTCGCGGATCACGCGCGCCGCAGCCAGCGCACCGTTCTTGACGGCCTCAGGGCTTGTGTGCCCGTGGCCCACCAGCACCGGCGCCTTGACGCCCAATAGGCAGGCGCCGCCATGCTCGTCGCCAGAAAGTCCGGCCGCAATGGAAGAGAATGCCGGTTTGATCATAAGGGCGCCCAGCGCTGCCGCCACAGACTTCTTGGCCTCAGCCTTGAGGGATGCAGCGATGTATTTCGCAGTGCCTTCCATGGCTTTCAAAGCCACATTGCCGGCGAAGCCGTCGCACACAATGACGTCGAAGGAGCCCATAAGGATGTCGTTGCCCTCGCAATTGCCCGCAAAGTCGATGAGCCCTTCTTCGTCAGCGGCCTCTAGGGCCTCGTGAAAGGCCAACGCCTGCTCAGAGCCCTTGGTCTTCTCGGAGCCATTGGAAAGCAGCGCCACAGAAGGCTTAGGGCCGCACCCGGCTTCTACCTGAGCCAGCACCGAGGCCATCTGGGCGAATTGCACCAGCATCTCTGGCCGGCAGTCTGCATTGGCGCCCAGATCGCACACACAGGTTTGATGGCCATCCAATCCAGGGAGCACCGCCGAGAGCGCCGGGCGCAACACGCCCTTGTCACGGCCAATGAACAGAGTGGCGGCAGCCAAGCAAGCCCCCGTAGAGCCTGCAGAGAAGAACGCCTGCGCCTCGCCGTCATGCACAGCCATGCAGCCACGGGCGATGGAGGAGTCGCGCTTGGAGCGCACAGCCTTCACGGGATGCTCGTCCATGGCGATGACCTCGGTGGTCACCAGAGGCAACGCGCGCTCATGGGCCTCACAGAAAGGCTCCACGACCTCGCCGTTGCCTGCAACGAGCACTTGCAGGTCCTTATCGGCCTTTAAGGCCAGCTGAATGCCTTCGAGCACCACCTGGCTGCCCAGATCGCCGCCCATCGCATCGACGCATACGGTATCCATAACGTTCTCCTCGTCCAAATTCCCACAGCTTCAGGGATGGTACCCGCGGAAGCTTTCTCACAAAAAATGGCCGCCCCTAAAGACGGCCATTCCTCATGTAGCTTATGCAGCGATCACTAGTCGACAGCGATGACCTGACGATCGCGGTAATAGCCGCAGCTGGGGCACACGCGGTGAGGGAGCTTTACGGCGCCGCACTGCGGGCACACAGAACGTGCGGGCATAGCAAGCTTGCTGTTAGCGGAGCGACGACGGTGAGTGGCACCGCGGCCCTTCTTTTGCTTAGGTACTGCCATGATGAACCTCTTCCGATCTATCGATCCACTCACGTGGGCGATGTATGCACAGACACGGCCTGTAACTATACCACGCACAGATGGCCTGTCTACACAAAGCCCAATATTTTGGGCTTTTACCCCCGAGCATTCACTACATTTGCACAGCTGGGGACCAGTGAAAGCCACTTCGCTGCGAACTGGGCGTTAGCAGCAGTCGCCTTCTTCTTCGACTTCGTCCATAGTGCGGGCATAGGTCTCTGCGGCTGCCTCGTCTGCGGCCTCCTGGCCTTCGATCTCTGCCACGGCCTCTTGAGCCACATCCTCTTTTAGCTGGGCCAATACCGAGAAAGGATTCATGGGGTCAGGCTCAGCCTGGCTCTTGGCGGCACAGCCGCAATCTCCCTCGTTCAGGTTGGCGCCGCAGCGAGGGCAGAGACCCTTGCAGTCCGGGGAGCACAGCACCACGAAGGGAGTTTCCATAATGATGCCGGCATTGACAGCGTCGGAGAGATCGATGGTGTTGTTCTCGGTATTTACCAAGGAGAAGTCCACGTCATCCTCATCGTCTGCCTGGTCTTCTTTGGCAGGAAGCTCGAAGAGGAAGTACTCGTCTACCTCAGAGGCGATGGAGAAGCGAGCCTCTTCCAGGCAGCGGTCGCAGGTGCCCACCACGTCAGCCTTCACCAAGCCCGACGCCAGAATCCCGTCGCCGGTGTTGGTGAGGACAATGTCATAGTCGATGCCGCGAGGCAGCTCGAAGGAGTGGTCGCCCAGCTCATAACCTGTGATGTCAATATGGCCAGCCACGGGCCAAAAATCGCCCGGATTGGCCAGATGGTCATCGACAGAGATGATAATTGGATCTAAATTCATGAAACCCTACCAGTTTTGCTGCTGACCTGTACGAGCGCTGGCATTCTCTGCGATGGACTGGCGGCAGCGAGTCACCTGGCCCACGATGGACTTGAGGTTGTCTTCCAGACGTGCTAGCACGTCCTCTGCATACTCCTCTGCGCTGTAGCGGGTGTCGCGCTCATACTGCTGGGCAGCGTCGCGGATATCCTCAGCGTTCTTTTGAGCCAACCGCACGATCTCTTGATCGCCCGCAAGGATCATGGCCTGCTGTTGGGCGTCGGCAATGATGGAGTCTGCCTGAGTCTGGGCATGAGCCAAGATCTCCTGCTGCTCTTTGATGATGCGGCGGGCAGTGGCGAATTCTTCTGGGAAGACGGCGCGAATGTCATCTACGATTTGATAGACATCCTCAGCGTTGACGATCTTGCGCTGGCCGCCGCCACCAAAGGCCGGCTTGGCCGTGTTAATGGTGTCCTCGAGTTCTGCCACGAGGTTTTCAATTTCTTCACCTGGCTGCATTTGAGCTCCCTTCAGGCGACAGTGAGATTTGCGGGGCCGCAAGACTTATAAGAATCCATGCAAGCATACTTTGTCCATCCTAGCAAAGCTGCATGCTAGAAACGCCGTTCGCGCAGTTAGACCATAGAATCCGTGCCAAAATGCTCCTTCAGGCGCGCTGCAACCCCTTCTGGCACCAAAAAAGAGACGTCGCCGCCCAAAGAAGCGATCTCTCGCACCACCGAGCTAGAGACATAGCCGTACTCCGGATTGCTCATGATGAAGATGGATTCCAGGTGGGGGCTCATGCGCACATTGAGGTCCGCTTGCGCCAGCTCGTACTCGAAGTCCGTGGCCGCCCTGAGGCCTTTGACCACCGCATCTGCACCTTCTTTGGCACAAAAATCCACCAAAAGGCCTCTCATGGGCTTCACGTCGATATTGTCGATGTTGAGCTCGGCGATGCTCTCTTGGATCATCTCTACGCGCTCCTCAAGGCTAAAAGCCCTGGAGGTTCCGCCCTTATCGGCAGAAGCAGCCACCGCCACCGTCACCTGAGGGGCAATGCGCCGAGCGCGGCTTATCACGTCTAGATGTCCAAAGGTCACCGGATCGAAGGTGCCAGGAACCACCACTCGTTGCAGCGGCGCAGAAGTCATTGGGGTCTTTTGGCTAGTCATAGCGATTTCCATAAATGTTTGGGGCCAACAGATAAGAGCACTAGTCTGATACCCTAAGCAGTTCCACCACAGAGCCTCCATGGGAGCGAGACTTTGTCAGGGCAGTGCCCGCCACTTGAAGAGGCGCCGCATCGGCCGCGCGCTCGTGAACCAGCAATGCCCCGTCTTGCAGGTGGCCTGCAGCCAGCAGGCCTTCCAGCACTTTGGCCGAGAGCTCAGGGTCTTTGGCATAGGGCGGGTCTAAAAAGACTGCCGAGAAGGGCGCGCCCTCCAAAGCCGGCACGCTTGCCAGGCGTCTGGAATCTCCGGTGAGCACCGAGACTTGTGCGGGGTCGCAACCCAATGCAGCGATGTTTGCCTTGAGGCAGCGAAGGGCTTTGCGGTCCGACTCCATAAAGGTGGCGTGAGCGACTCCTCGGCTCAATAGCTCTAGACCCACCGCGCCAGAGCCTGCAAAGGCGTCCAACACAGAGACCTCGCTTAAGTCCAGGCCAAAATAGGATTGGACCATAGAGGCGATGGCTTCGCGCAGCCTGTCGGTGGAAGGGCGGGTGACACTGGTACCTTCTGGCGCTTTGAGCGGACGGCCGCGCCAGAGCCCACCTACAATCCTCATGCCCCTCCCCCTTCTTCGAATGCCAGCCTAAAGCGTTCGCGCACTTCGTGGGCCAAAAGTCTATGGTCGGGAGCTTTAAGCTGAGGGTCTTTGGCCAGAAGGGCGACCACATCGCTGTGAGCGGCCTCGACCAGATCTTCGTCTGCCGCCAAGTCCACCACGCGCAGCGTCGCCATGCCCGATTGCTTGTAGCCCAACACGTCGCCCTCGTGGCGTAGCTTAAGGTCGAGCTCTGCCAGCTCTAGGCCATTGGTGCTTTTCTCAAGAGCCATAAGGCGCTTGCGGGCGTCGGAGTCTTTTTTGGCCGAGGTCTCCAAGAACACCCGGCCAGGGATCGTCCCGCGGCCCACGCGGCCTCTGAGCTGATGGAGCGTGGCCAAGCCAAAGCGGTCGGCGTCATAGATGAGCATGGCGCTGGCATTGGGCACGTCGATGCCCACCTCGATCACGGTGGTGGACACCAAGATGTCTATATCGCCGTCGCGAAAAGCGCCCATGATGTCGTCCTTCTCGGCAGCCGACATACGCCCATGCAAAAGCGCTATCCGGGCATGGGGAAAGACAGAGCGGCTCAGCTGCTCATAGGCAGCGGTGGCGCTTTTGAGAGGGGCGTCTCCGGATTGTAGGACGTCCTCGAGCTCGGCTCCCTCGTCTCTGTCGTCTACCAACGGGCAGACCACATAGGCCTGATGGCCGCAGGAAAGCTCCTCCCCAATGGCGCCATAGGCCAGATCCAACGAGCTAGGAGGGATCACCTTGGTGGTGGACCCCACTCCAGGGTGGGGACGCTGGGTGATAGAAGAGACTTCCACGTCGCCATAGATGGAGAGCGCCAGGGTGCGCGGAATGGGCGTGGCAGTCATAGTAAGCACGTCTGCCACCGCGCCCTTGGCCTTGAGCTCGCTTCGCTGGTTCACGCCAAAGCGATGCTGCTCGTCCACGATGGCCAATGAGAGCGATGCAAACTGCACGTCCTCTGAGAGGATGGCTGTCGTGCCAAAGACCACGGTGATGCGCCCTTCGGAGATAGCCTGGGTGTAGCTGCGACGCTCGTCGGCAGGCGTCGCCCCTGTGATAAGGCACCAGGTAATGGAGGCAGCATCCAACACAGGCCCCAGCTTGTCAGCATACTGGCGGGCCAACACCGAGGTAGGAGCCATCACCGCGCACTGGGTGCCCGAGTCTGCACAGGCCGCCATAGCCATTGCCGCCACAGCCGTTTTGCCGGTGCCCACATCGCCTAAAAGCAGGCGGTTCATGGGCAAAGGCGAGGACATGTCGGTCAGAATGTCTTGAACTGCAGCCTGCTGCTCTGA
This sequence comes from Olsenella sp. KGMB02461, assembly GCF_012584445.1. Taxonomy (GTDB): domain Bacteria; phylum Actinomycetota; class Coriobacteriia; order Coriobacteriales; family Atopobiaceae; genus Leptogranulimonas. Next base: position 170,105 of record NZ_JABAHI010000008.1, on the reverse strand, counting down.
AGTGAGCTCAAAAGGCAATGCGTCCCTAAGCGCCGCAAGATGGGGGCCACCCACAGCATGGGTGACTCCCTGGCGCCGAGTCTCCCCTAGGGCATGGCGTGCCCGCAGGGCCACCTGCAAACACACCAGCTCGTCGTAGGCCAAGCGCCTGCGGGCCACCTCTGCAGCGGCCAGGCTGGGAGGAAACTGCGCCCACCGAATAGCTTGGAGCCATCCGGGGAGCCTGTGGGCCGCCACGAGGGAGGCAGGCATAAAATCGCAGGTCGAAGTATAGGTTCCCAAAGCTGCGCTCATGATGCGGCGCATCCAGGCTGCCGACAAGCCCTCCCCTACGGGATGCACGGGCACCACCCGTCCAAAGGTGCTGCCATCCTGCGCGCTTAGCACCTCATGGAAGGGGCTTGCCATCTGCTTGAAGCCGTAGTTAAACGTCACTTTTCCAGACAGTGCCACGGTATCGCCGCGCTTGAAGGCGTCCTTGAGCCAAGGCTGTTTAAAAAATGAAGCGCGAAGGACCCCGGTCTCATCCTGGATATAGATCTCGACGATGGAGAGACGGGGCCTGGGGCGCTTGAGTTCCACCTTATCCACCACGCCCACCACGGTGCACTGAGTGCCTACATCGGCATGGGAGATGGTGGTGACGTGGCTAAAATCCAAATACCTGCGGGGCAGCCAAAGCAGCAGGTCCCGCAGGGTGGCGATGCCTAGATGATGCAGGGCATCCAGGCGCTCTCCCGACACAAAACGCACGCGAGACACGTCGCCGTCTAGCGCCGCAGTGCGGGCTAGACGGTCGACAGAAGGTGCCAGTGTGAGCTGAGAAGAGCCCATAGCATCTCGCTTACTCGATGGAGAAGATCACCGGGTAGAGAGGCTGCTCGCCACGGTGAGCATCGACTTCGAGATCGGGCATGGCATCTTCAATGCGATCGCAGAGGGCCTCAAAGACGTCGTCGTCCATGTCTTGGCCGGCCAAGATGGTGAGGGTGTCGCCCTCTTCCTGGGTTTGCATGGACTCGATGAGCTTGAAGGCAACCTCAGAGACATCAGAGCCCACCTGGGTGATGGCGCCGTCTTGGATACCCATAACGTCGCCGGCATGGATGGGGCTGCCGTCGGCTGCAGAAGAATCACGCACCGCCGTGGTGACTTCGCCGTCGCGCACCTGGGAGATGGCCTCCACCATCGCAGCCACGTTGTCTGCGATGGGCAGGGAGGGATCGTAGACGAAGAGCGCCGAGAACGCCTGAGGCACGGTTTTGGTAGGCACTACCTCGACCTGGGCGTCTTCGCAGGCGCTGGCGGCAGCCTCTGCGGCCATGCGGATATTGCCGTTGTTGGGAAGCACGATGACAGCCTTGGCATGCACCTGCTCGATGGCGGCCAGAATGTCTGCAGTGGAGGGGTTCATGGTTTGGCCGCCGGAGACCACCACGTCTACACCCAAGGACTTGAGGATATCTGCCTCGCCGGAGCCTGCGGCCACAGCCACCACGCCAAGGTCTTTGGCAGGGGCGGCGACAGCGGCCGAGGCCTGGCTCTTATCGGCAGCGATAGAAGCGGTGCGGTCTTTGGCCTCCAGGTCCATGTTGTGAATGAAGACTTCGAAGATCTGGCCCTGCTGGAGCATGTGGTGCAAGACCTTATCGGGCTCATTGGAGTGCACGTGGATCTTGAAGTCGGGGAAGGAGCCCACCAAAAGCTCGCAGTCTCCCATGGTGGAGAGAAAGTCCAGGTTGGCCTTGGAGTCGAACGACTCGGAGTCTGCGTGGAAGAGGAACTCGGTGCAGTAGCGGTACTCAGAGCCCTCCCAGTCGTCGTTGAGCTCGATGTGCACGTTGGCGGCCACGGCGTTTTTAGCCGACTCTTCGCTGGAGACGGAGGTGTTGAAGTCCACGGAGGAGTCGATGCCCAGGTAGGCGTTGACGAAGGCCTCGAAGAAGACGGCAAAGCCGAAGGCGCCGGAGTCTACCACGCCGTTCTCTTTGAGCACCGGAAGCAGGTCAGGGGTGCGGGCCACAGACTCATAGGCGCAGGTCACCATGGTCTTCAAGGCCGCGTCCAAAGCCATCTTGCGGTCGCGGGCAAGCTCGTCTGCGCACTCAGAGAGGTCTGAGACCACCGTTAAGATGGTGCCCTCCACGGGCTTGCGCACCGCCTGGAAAGCCACCTTCTTGCCGTGGCGCCAGGCGGCAGCCAGCTCAGGCAGGGTAATGGGATCGTTCTTGGCCTCTACCAAGCCCTCTGCCACTCCGCGCAGGATCTGGCTGGTGATGACGCCAGAGTTGCCGCGGGCGCCCATGAGGGAACCGTGGGTGATGGCCTTGGCCACCTGCTCCATGGAGGCATTGGCAGGCAGGGCCTCTACCTCGCCCACCACTGTTTTGAGAGTGAGGCTCATATTGGTGCCGGTGTCGCCATCGGGCACAGGGAACACATTAAGCTTGTTGATCTCCTCTGCACGTTGAGCAACGGCTGCGGCAGCAATGGGGAAACAGTGGCGTACGACGTTCGCAATCATGAATTAAAGCTCCGGTTCGAATCGGGGACCTGAAGGTCCAAAAAATCTAAAGGTGAGTTTAGCGGACCCTCATGGACTCAATGACCACATGGACGTCGCTATCTTTGATCTGTGCCACCTGATCCAGCATGAACTTGACGCTGCTCTCCAGGTTCTCGCAGACCGAGCGCATATTGACGCCGGCATCTACCACCACATGCAGGGTGACGTCTACGTGGGAGCCGTCCATCTCCACATCGATACCCTTGCGGATTTGGCGCATGGTGAGCAGGGTTTCGAGATTCTGCTGATCATCGGTGTATGCCATGCCCACAACGCCATAGCACATCAGGGCAGCATACCCGGCAAGATCAGCAATTACAGCGTTGGAAATCTGAAGCGTTCCGGAGACAGCCTTTGCCATGCCAGTACCTCCTATCGAATGCGCCAGGAAGGGCGCGGTTCAGTCATTCTACGACGCGATTTTACCCCACGCGCTCAATTCACCGAAACCTGCGCCCCTGCCCACATAAAGCACCGACATAGCGGGCCTATCGCACTTTGACTGATAGATTACTTAAGGGCGGCAGAGGCGCCGGCGAGCCTTTCGGCGGCCGCCAGCGCCTCTGCCTTCCTCAAAAATCCTTCTCAGTGCTCGCTGCCTTCTATTCACAGCCGTCAAACTGAGAGTTATAGAGCTTGGCGTAGGCGCCGCCTTGAGCCAAAAGCTCCTCATGGGTGCCCGATTCCACCACGTCGCCCTGCTCCATGACCAAGATCACATCTGCATTGCGGATGGTGGAGAGCCTATGGGCCACCACAAAGCTGGTGCGCCCGGCCATCAGGCGATCCATGGCCTCTTGGATGAGCACCTCGGTGCGGGTGTCCACGTTTGAGGTGGCCTCGTCCAAGATGAGCATAGGCCTGTCTGCCAGCACAGCACGAGCGATGGTGAGCAGCTGGCGCTGGCCCTGGCTTACGTTGGTTGCCCCTTCGTTGATTTCGAAGTCATAGCCTCCTGCCAGCGTATGGATGAAGTGGTCGCAGCGCGCGATGCGAGCAGCCTCCTCCACCTCCTCATCGGTGGCGTCCAGACGGCCATAGCGGATGTTCTCGCGGACAGTACCCTCGAAAAGCCAGGTGTCTTGGAGCACCATGGCGAAGTTGGAGCGCAGCTCTTCCCGGTTCCAGGAGCGCACATCTAACCCATCCACGGCAAGCGAGCCCTTATCCACATCATAGAAGCGCATCATGAGCTTCATGATGGTGGTCTTGCCGGCGCCGGTGGGGCCCACGATGGCCACCGTCTGCCCGGGCTTGACCTGGCAGCTGAAGTCATGGATGACGGTATGGCCCGGCAGGTAGCCAAAGCTCACGTTATCAAAGCTCACCGCGCCCTGGCGCACCGCAGGCAGCTGAGGTTCTTGAGGCTCGGACTCCACCGGCGCATCCAAAAACTCGAAGACGCGCTCTGCGGCAGCCGCCATCTGCTGAAAGACGTTGGAGATGGAAGCCAGTTGCTGGATAGGTTGGGTGAAGTTGCGCACATACTGCATAAATGCCTGGATGTCGCCGATGGTGATGATGTTGGATATGGCCAGCTGGGCGCCCACAACCACCACCATGACATAGGCCATGTTGCCGATGAAGGCCATCAGGGGTTGCATAAGACCCGATAAGAACTGACTCTTCCAGGCACTCTCGCAGAGCTGGTCGTTCACCTGGTTGAACTCTTGGGCCGCACGTTCTCCCTGGTTGAAGACCGCGATCACCGACTGGCCGGCGAAGTCTTCCTCCACAATGCCGTTTACCTGGCCTAACTGTTGCTGCTGCTTCACAAAGAAGCGCTGGGAGAAGCGCACCGAGATGAGGATGGCCACCGCCGATAAAGGCAACACCAGCAGGGTGAGACCCGCCAGCACCGGTGAGATGGAAAACATCATCACCAGCACGCCTATGACCTGGGCGATGCTGGTCACCAGCTGAGTGACCGCTTGGTTGAGCGACTGACCCAACGTATCCACGTCGTTGGTGACGCGGCTCAGCACGTCGCCTTTGGAGTGACCCTCGAAATAGCTCATGGGGACATGGGCGATCTTCTCGGCAATATCGCCTCTCAGCCTAAAGCAGACTGACTGGGTGACTCGGGTCATGAGGATGCCCTGGCAAAAGTTCGCAGCTCCAGCCGCCAGGTAGAGGCCAATTAGGAACAGCATGATGTGGGCGATGCCTGCAAAGTCGATGCCGCCGGTGCCTTGGACTTTGGCCACCAACCCCTCGTAGAGCTTGGTGGTGACCTGGCCCAGGATGTCGGGGCCAATGACGTTGAAGACCACGCTCAAAATGGCGCAGGCCACCGCAAACAACAGCGGCACCCAGTGGGGCTTGGCATAGGCGGCGAGCCTTGCCAAAGTCCCCTTGAAGTCTTTGGCGCGATCGGTGGTATGGCGTACGGGACCGGGCATTAGCGCTCACCCCCTTCTAAAGCGGATCCATAGGTTTCAGAGCTGGCGATCTCTGAGGCAAGGTCGTGCACCTCCTGGCCGATGGCGGCCTTTTGACGGCTCTCGTCGGTGCCGAGAACCGCGTCCACCTCGTCCTGGGTGAGCCCCAGCTCTTGGAGGGACAACTGGGAGGTGGCGATCTCCAGGTAGGTGGGACAGCAACGCAAAAGATCCTCATGGGTGCCGCGGCCGCAGACCGTGCCCTCGTCGAGCACCAGGATCTCGTCGGCGCCCATGATGGTGGCCACGCGCTGGGCCACGATGACGACGGCCGCCTCTTTCACCTGGTCTGCCAGCGCGTGGCGCAGCTTGGCGTCGGTGGCGTAATCCAAGGCGGAGAAGGAGTCGTCAAACACCAGCACCTCGGGGTCTTTGGCCAAGGCGCGGGCGATGGAGAGCCGCTGGCGCTGGCCGCCGGACACATTGGAGCCCTTCTGGGCGATGGCAGTGGCCACACCGTCCTCCGTCTGCTCCACGAAGTCTTTGGCCTGAGCCACATCCAGCGCCCAGCCCATGTCCTCGTCGCTTACCTGGTCTCCGGCAAACTTCACGTTGGAGGCGATGGTGCCCGAGAAGAGCAGCCCTTGCTGAGGCACATAGCCTACGCGGTCCCTGAGCTCTGCGAGCTCCAGCGAGCGCACATCCACCCCGTCGAGGCTGATGGCGCCCGAGGTGGCGTCATACAGGCGCGGGATAAGGGCCACGAGGGTGGACTTGCCAGACCCTGTGGATCCAATGAGCGCCGTGGTATGGCCAGGCTCGGTTCTAAAGGAGACATGCTCCACCACCGGATGGGTGGCGTCAGGATAGGTGAAGCTCACGTCGTCGAAGGTGAGCACGCCGCGCTCGCTGGCCGGGAGCGCTTTGGGCTGGGCAGGGCTTTGCACCGCCACGGGGCACACCAGCACCTCATCGATGCGCTCTGCCGAGACCTCCGCGCGAGGCAGCATCACCAGCACCATGGCCAAGATCATGAAGCTCATGACGATCTCCATGGCATAGGAGATGAAGGCGATCATGGTGCCTACCTGCAGGTTTCCTGCGTCAATGGCGCCCGCGCCGCTCCAGACGATCAAAAGGCTTACCAGGTTCATCACCAGCATGATGGCCGGCATGGCAAAGGCCATGGCCGAGTTAGTGAAGAGCTGGGTCTTCATAAGGTCGCGGTTGGCTTGGCCAAAACGCTCCAGCTCGAAGTCTTCACGGCCGTAGGCGCGGATGGGCATGAGGCCGTCCAGCATGTCGCGGGCGACCAAGTTCACGCGGTCCACCAAAGCCTGCATGCGCTTGAACTTGGGCATGGTGAGGCCCAGCAGCGTACCCATCACCGCAGCGATAGCCAGCACCGCCACGCCGATGGTCCATTCCAGGCCGCTGGCCATGGACCACACCTGGATCAGGGCCAGCACCGCCAACACCGGAGCCATCATCACCATGCGCAGCAACACAAAAGCGGTCATCTGCACCTGTTGCACGTCATTGGTGGTGCGGGTGATGAGGGAGGCCTGAGAGAACTTGTTTACCTCCCCCGGACCAAAGTCCATGACCTTGGAGAACAGCTCGCTGCGCAGCTCGCGCGCCACTCTCGCCGAGGTGTGGGCCGCCACAAAGCTCACGCTCACCGAGCACAGCACCATGCCCACACACAGCCAGAGCATGCTCAGGGCCATAGTGCCCAGGTAATTGGTTTGAATCTCGTTGAGATCCAGCCCTTGGGCCTCGTATTCGGCCCGCACATAGTCCACGGCGCGCTGATCCACCATGGACCCTGCCACAGAGCCCATGGCGTCCATCATCTTTTGCGCATCTTGGGCCAGCTCTTCCCTGCCGATAAGCCCTGCCTCAAAAAGTTGGCGCACTTCGTCCAAGGTAATGGTGGCAGGCAGTGGGGATCTTGGCGCTTCCATAGAAGTGCCGGAATCCAGCGACAGGGCGCTGGCATCAATGCCTTTCTCCAGCGAAAGCGCCACGCACTCAGGAACCGCGATCAGCTGGGCGATCTCACCCTCAGCAGAAGCCTGCTGCTGATTGCCAATAAACGTGCGCACGCCATTGCCGTTGGCGGGGCCATAGACGCCGTCGACTTTGGCCGCGTCGCTCTCGCTCATGAACATCTCAAGGTCATTGAGAGCTGTGGCTCGAATGGTATGTGGCACCGGGCTGTCGATGCCTCCCTGCTGAATGCCCACATCCACGATATCGCTCATGGCGGTAGGCAGCATCAGCTGGAAATACGCTTGCCCGCAAATGAGTGCGAAACAAATGACCACCGCACCCAGATGCCGTTTCAAAAAGCCCAGGAGTTTCATGTGCCCTCCCTATCATTACCAGCAGAAGCAGACTCTTTTGCACCGGTTGACTTGTCAGCTGCGGAGGCACGGGTTTCTCGGCATTCCGCACTTTGAGATTCCAGCGCTCGCGAGAGCTTTTGGATGATGCGCACCAGCTCCTTGGCGTCCGACTCGCCCAAAAGCTCCAACAGGCCGCCAGCGTAGCTATCCATAGCAGCCATGCGCTCGACCACCGCGCGTCCACCGGCTTTTGTAAGGGTCACCACTACATGGCGGCGATCCTTGCCGTCGGTGGTTCGCTTCACAAGCTCCCGGGTCTCAAGAGCAGCCAGGGCATTGGAAATGCGCGCCTGAGTGAGCCCGGTAGCCGCCTTGAGCTCCGAGGGATACGCGCTTCCTCCGTGCTCCGACAGATACCTGAGTATGAGCGGCATCCCTCTGAGCGACGCGTCGAAGCCTTCCAAGGAACGCCCGCGCGCATGGCCGCCCTTCTTTTTTTGCCGAGAAGCGCCTGTTTCCTCAGTCGAATCATCGACGGATGTCAAAGGCACCGGCTCTGGGGGTCGCGGCAGCTTGCTGTGAAGGGAACGCAGCCCCATCATCGCCAGATTGAACTGGTGGCCCAGCTCTTGAAAGCGCTCAGACACCTGGGGAGGCTCGCATTGGCCAGGAGGCCCTTGAGGTGCATACTTCTTTTGCTCGTCCATAGAACGTCCCTACTAGTAGTTTTTGCTATTAGTTGTTTCTACTAGAAAGCTTTTACGAGTCTAATGATTTCTCTTAGGGATCCTCCCGAGATCTCCCTATTCATAAGACCTGCAAACGAGGAGTGCATGATGGGTGGTCGCCCGAGCTTCTTGTGGACGCCACACCCAACGACCACAAACTCTAGGGTGTTGCGCATTTTTCCTTGCAGCCTGCAGGGTGCGTGGTATAGTTGGACAGCTATTGCTTATAAGCGCGCGCAATGGCGCCCGCGTAACGGAGGAATCAACATGTCGAAGGTTTGCGAGATCTGCGGTAAGCATCCGGTAGCTGGCCGTTCCATTAGCCACTCCCATCGTGTTACCAATCGTAAGTTCCGTCCCAACATCCAGCGTGTCACCATCGTGCAGAATGGTCAGAAGCGCAAGATGAACGTTTGCACCCGTTGCCTCAAGAAGGGCAACCTCGCTCGCACCGCTTACTAATACTTCTCTCCGCGGGCTTTAGAGACGAACTTCCAAGGGTTCTTAGCTATCAGGCTAAGAACCCTTTTTTCTATGCCCAGAGGCCCCATCGCCCACAATTTTTGCCAGGCAGGCTCTTGCAGCCAGGTATGCAAGGGTTTCTCGGCAGGAAATGAGCGCGGAGCCTGCGCGGCAGCTGCCAAAGGCTAAGCCAGATGGTTCTCTCCAGTGGCATAGTCTATGACCACACCCGGCTGCACGTTGTAGCAATAGACGTCAAAGCAGATGCCTTCGCCGTCATCCTCGACGCTCCAGCCTTCTAGGCGCACGCCAGAAGCTAAAAGATTCTCGCCCTCAAAGATGGGGGTCACTCGGTAGAGCACGTGGTTGCCCGTATCCAAGATGTAGTCATGAATGCCCTCCTCAAAGTCCAACATTCCTTGCGTATTGAGATAGCGAGTGCCGGTGATGAGATTGCGCTCGTTGGCATCCTCCCCTGCCAAGCTATGGGCAATGAGATGACAGCGGTTGTAGAGAGCTTCCCCGTCCACAAAGTCATAGAAGTTCTGATGCCATCCGGTGGGCTTTACCTTGGATATGTCTCCGCGCTTTTGTGTGGGCATGACATCCTCGCCCAGCAAGGCGAAGGCTCCAGTACAGCGTCCCAGCTTGTCCAGCGGCCCGTAGACCTCGAAGGAAGCAGTCTGCGCTTTTTGCGCCTGGGTGAAATCCGGCTGGTTATCCCCCACCTCCACCCAAGGTATCGACCCATAGGCAGGCAAGTCCCTTGGATTCAAAGGGTTTGCATAGTCTTGGTCAGATTGTGATCCCGTCAAAGCGGTGATGGCGCTTTTGACTGTCTGAGCACCTTTGCACAGATCCCCCTGCCCCACCACTGCCAGTACTCCGCAGGCCACCGCCACCAGCAAAGCGAAAATCATGAGTTTTTGAAATGTAAATCCTTGCTTTTTGGAGCTACGAACAGAGCTATTACTCCGTTTACCAGCAGATTTTCCAAACATTGACACTTAACAACGCTCCCTTGTGAGGTAGGACGCACAGAATCACTTAGAGCTAGAACACTTCAATAGTTTTCTTACCGATAAGAGCCTGCACTTGGTTACTGGGACCCTATGGTAGCCTTCTCACCTATAAGGTACCGCCTTAAGCTCTTATGCCCTGTCCCTTATATGTCTCACCCTCACAAATCCCGCTGCCTATTTTCGATTTGTGCTTGCACCGAGTTTTGCGGGGTGTTATATTCTCTTCTGTTGCGCGAGCAACACAACGGGTGGTGGCGCAGTTTGGTAGCGCACTTGACTGGGGGTCAAGGGGTCGCTGGTTCGAATCCAGTCCACCCGACCAGTGCATTTTACGAGGTCAACCAGTATTTCTGGTTGACCTTTTTTGTTTGTAACGCAGCAGTGGCCCCCTCGTATGGGTCACTGCACTAGTTCAAAGTCCGCTCGCAGCAAGTCAGTTGTGCAACAGATTTTGGCATCCTTGCAAATCCTAAAAAAAGGCCAGGAGCCAAAAGATCCCTGGCCTTAGAACACTATGGCTATTTAGCAGCTAGCTAATGGTTCCCATGAAGATATGGATGTCCTCATCGATAGTCACCATAGCAGCGATGCCGGCTTCCAGAGCCCGAGTGATGCAGGAGATGTCCATCGTGGGAGTAGAGGCAGGACGGTCTACCGCCTGCTCGGTGGCAAAGGGCACATGCACAAAGCCGGCCTTCACCGGCTTATTGGCGCGAGCGGCCAGATAGAGAGCGTTATACATAAGGCTGTTGCACACATAGGTGCCTGCGCTATAGGAGAGTGCGGCGGGAACGCCTGCCTCGTGCATGGCTTTGACCATGGACTTCACCGGTAGCGTGGCGAAGTAGGCGTCAGGGCCGTCCACACGAACGGGGGTGTCCAAGGGCTGGTCGCCGTCGTTGTCAGGGATGCGGGCATCGATGAGGTTGATGGCCACACGCTCCACCGACATGGCAGCTCGACCGCCCGCTTGGCCTACGCAAAGCACAAGATCGGGTTCCTCGGCATCCATGAGATCTTCCAGCACCTGAGCACTGCGCTCAAAGGCCGTAGGAACCTCTTTTACCACCACCTGGGCGCCTGCAATGGTGGAAGGCAGCTGCTTGACCGCCTCGAGCGCAGGATTGACGCTATCGCCACCAAAGGGCTCGAAGCCCGTAACCAATACCTTAGCCATTGCCTCGCCTTTCTCGGAAAGAAGCTGCAGTCGTGCCACGCCGTGACACGACTACGCTTCGCTTTGCCTACCTCTAGCCTAGCATCATAAAGCTAGCTATGAGCATGTAGCCGATCTGGAAGACGATCATCACCAAAGCGGTGAGCACCTGCTTTTTGATGACGCCCATGCGGTCTTTCATCTCAAGCAGTGCCACAGGCACGATATTGAAATTAGCCGCCATAGGTGTGAGGAGAGTGCCGCAGTAGCCGCAAGTAAGGGCGAGGATGCCAATGAAGGAGGGGTCGACGCCAAAGATCAGGACAAAGGGAGCGCCAATGCCCACGGTCATCACGGTGATGGCGGCAAAGGCGTTGCCCATGATCATGGTGAACAGCATCATGCCAATACCAAAGACAATGATGCCAATGGCCAGGTTGTCTGAGGGAATCACTGCTCCCACCATCTCGGCGATGACGCCGCCAACGCCGGCAGCGGTAAAGATGGCGCCCAGGCTCGCCAACAACATGGGCAGCATGCTCAGAGCACCCATGGCAGAGAGCAGGCGCTCTGAGTCGTTCAAGAACACGCGAGGCGTGTTGGAGCGAGAGTAGACAAAAAGAATGATCGCGGCAGCCACGACGCCAAAGCAGCAGCCTGCCAGCGCGCCCACCCCAGGAATGAGCGCACCTGAGATAGCAAAGACCCCCAAGCAGAGGGCAGGAATGAAGATCTTCGTGCCGATCTTTTGATAATTGACGGCCACTTCTTGCGTGGTGGGGGCATCATCAGCCGATGCTTGGCCGCTCTTGACCTTTCCAAACACCGCGGGCAGCACCATGACAACCACCAAGACGCCCGATACCAAAGAAGGCAGCCAGCGGCCTAGGGCAAGCACCACACCTAGCGAGCACCAAAACACTGCAGTGCCTACTCGGGCAGGATTGGTCTTGTCTCGATAGTTGCGAATGCCTGCATAGATAGACATGAGGCCCATGACAATGTAGAAGACCTCAAGGGCCTTGTTGCCAAAGGTGACCTCTGGATCCATAAAGAACTCCATGATTTAGGCCTCCTTTCCCGCATTGAGAGGAGCCTTGGTGTCACCGTAATACTTGGCTCTCAGCTTCTTGTCCAAGATGATGTAGTAGACAGACGTCACCGCCAGAGCCACAAGCGCCACGGGGATCTCGAAGAGCGCCATCTGCAGAAGGTCGGTCTGATAGCCCAAAGCATCCATGGTGGATTGCACCAACAGAGCGCCGGAGGTGCCCACGAACAGCACCTGGCCAAAGAACCAAGCCACATTCTCCATACCGGACGCCATGGCTTTGACCTGCTCAACATACTCATCGTTGGGAGTGTGGCCAGAGGCTTCGATGGCGCCCACGCACATAGGCATGATGACCGGGCGCACAAAGCCAGCCACGCCGCCAAAGCTCACATTGAAGGCGGCAAAGATCATGCGCATGACGCCGTAGAGAGCGATGATGACGCCAGGAGTGGCGTTTTTCACCCGGCCAATAAGATTGGCTGCGGCGGTTTTGAGACCATTGCGCTCAAGCGTGCCTGTAACCAACAGGATGATGATGAAGATAGCCATGTTGCGGTTGTCCACAAAGGAGGTGCCCAGCGTGACCAAGAAGCCGTCGACGCCTAAACCGCCGATAAGCGCTGTGGCAAGGCCTGCCACAATGACTATGAGGATCGAATCGAGCTTAAGAGCAAAGCCCACCACCACGATCACGATTCCCAGAAGCACAAGATAATTCATAAAGCTCCAATCCGTTCCTGTAGCCTCGGCTATGAAAACCTTGAACCCGCCTACGGGCTCCAAGATAGTCCAGAAGCGAGGCCTCTCCCAAAAGATTGCTCGGGCTTCCTTCAATCAACTTAGAGCTGTCATGGAGCTTTCTGAAACCTCGCTGTGTTGTTTTTCCCGCTTGGTTACATATTCATTTGTCATTTGATTGACCTAGGCCTCTATCTCAAAAGCTTGGCCAACTCCCCTACCGTGGAAGGAAAGTGATAATGGTCCAGGTCTGCTACAGACACAAAGCCTTGGGCGCTCATGGACTGGAGCATGGCCTTGAAATCGTCCCAATAGCCCTCTGCATTGAGCAGGTAGCAGTCGGTTTGCCCCAGCTCCAGGTGTATGCGGCTCATGATCTCGATGATCTCCTCTAGGGTGCCCACGCCACCCGGCAATGCCACAAAGGCGTCCGCCAGCTCGATCATCATGGCTTTGCGCTCGCTCATGGTCTCTACCACGCGCAACTCCACGTCCTCATGCTGGGGAATCCCCTGCTCTAAAAAGAACGCCGGCTCCACGCCGATAGCCTTTGCCCCGGCATCTAAAACAGCCCGCGACACCAGACCCATAAGCCCCACCGAGCTGCCGCCATAGACCAGATTGTGCCCGCTCTGGCCCATCCAGGTGCCCAGCTCTGTGGCTGCCGCAGCAAAGGCAGGATTGTTGCCAAAGTTAGATCCGCAATAGACGGCGATGTTCATAGAAATCTCCTAGAGGGCCAAAATGAGCCGCAGCAAACCAGCAATCACCGGACCGCCCCAAATGAGGGCTGCCGCAAAGCAGAGCGCTGCAGCCACCGTGAGCACACCGCACTGCTTTTTGCGAGTTGCGAGCTCCTCAGCAGTGATGGGCATGCGCATTTGCTTGCCGGAACGATCCATGTCTCCTTTGTAGGAGCCATAAAGAAGCGTACCCAATCCCCGGAAGCAGCTTAAACCCGCCAGCGTCCCCGCTGCCAAAAGCAACACCACAGCCAACACCGAGACTCCCAAAAAGGCGCACTGTATCCCCAGCGCCAACGAGAGGCAGCACAACAGCAGCGGGATGACGATAAACACAACCGTTTGAATCATGAATCATCTTTCTTACCTAAGGCAGGCCTTGCCGAGAAACCCGCGCAACCATTAATCCTGAGCCTTGCATACCTGCTTATGAGGGAAGCTTGAAACTTGCCAACTGCAGGGTTGGCTTATCATAGCTACACTTACACAAGGCCAACAGCCTCTATTGTACGTATGAATGATTTGGGAGGACCCATGGATTCCTGCAACCCTCAGAGCTGCGCCCTTTTGGTGATCGATGTGCTCGAAGGAGGTTTGGTCGACGCCGCAGACAACAAGGCAGTAAGCGATTTCGCCAATGCCTGCACCCGTGTGGTGAAGCTCTGCCGGGATGCGGGCATCCCCGTGATCTTCTTGGATGACGCCCATATCCCTGGCCTCGACCGCGAGCTGGACCTGTGGGGACCCCATGGCATTGCAAACACCCCCGAGGCACAGCCTGCCAAATGCCTGGGCCGCGCAGGCACCGACATCGTGATCCCCAAGCGCCGCTACTCTGGCTTCTTCCAGACCGATCTTGACCTCACCCTGCGCGAGCTTGGCGTCACCAACGTCATCGCCATTGGCTGCGACACCAATATCTGCGTGCTCCAAACCCTCGCAGACGCCTACTTCTTGGGCTATGGTTCCACCGTCGTGGCAGATGCCACCATGACCTTCCTCATTGGCAACCAGGCAGACGGCCTGGAATACTTCCGTCGCTGCTACGACTCCAACGTCATCTCCTCTGACGAGTTTGAGGCCTGGCTCAAAGGCGATGTTCAGGAGTAATTCTCCAAGCTGAGCTGAGCCTTTATGTCTGGCTAACCCTTTGTTACGGAGCCGGGCCCCTAGAGTCGCACATCCTAGAGGCCCGGCTCTTTTTATGCTTATAGGACTGAGCTATTCGGCAATTGTATGCAGTTATTCTCGACATTTATAGTTACGTATGCATTGCCATACCAGATAGTCCCCCGATTACTTTGATTTGGAAGTGGCTATACTACACAAGACAGGAATGTTCGGCGCACATGTGAACCAATTGCCGCCCTGTCGCACGCAAGGTGTCCAGCCATGTGCCTGGATGCAACATCTCAACCAAGGAGGTTCTATGGTTGCCTATTGGGTCAAGCAGATTCGTGCCAACATCGTTCGTCTGGACGAGGTGCCGGAGCTCTACCGCGAGAACGTTCGCGCGGTGATCGAGGAGCAGTAATAGCCGATCCTACCTACTAACCAGGTACTTACATGAACACTCAGGAGTGCTAAAGGCCTCCGGTCCTCTTGGATCGGGGGCCTTTTTCAATACCTATATTAATTATCTTCTTTGCCATTAATCAGCCCTAATTCTCTATCATAATCTGTTATTCAGTATTATCGATATAAGTACCGTAATTTTTGGAATTCATACCGTTTAAGGACTCCATTATATATTCTATTTATATCATTCAATATTTCGTATATAGATTAAGTGTCATAAAGGCATTAAAGAAATGAGAAAGGATTCATCATGCACAAAGTAATGAAAGCTGCTTTCTATTCTCTCTTGTTATGTTGCCTAGCTATGCTTCTGCCATCAATGGCTTATGCGCAAGAAGAAAACGATCTTATTACGATATCTAAAAAAACCCGATATTTGTACAGTTTCTGATAACAATGAGCTTCTTTTTGCGTCTGTTCGCCAGATAGACATCAAGGAACCAAACACATTTAATAGTAGTTCTACGTTTAATGATTCTGAGGTCAATAGCACTCAAATAATGGAGTACAGCATTTATAGAGCAGATCAAAACTACACTACAAGCACTAATGGAACAGACAGTTCCATTAGTGCACGGGCTTATCTTACAATTAAGTATTCAAGAGGTGGCCCGACAAATGGGTATAAGCTTACGCAGGTTAGTGGGAGTTGGACTCGTTTAGACAATACAGTAACTCTAGCAAATCAAGCCCTAATTCGCTATGGCTGCAGTGGCGTTGCAAACGGATACGGCCAGACGGCATCGAGATATCATGCAAACAATTTCTTATTTAATACCAACTTTATTGAATATGTCCCGTTAGTATATGGTGCATGTGGTGCAAATCTCACTTTAGGATTAAGTCATGGCAGTTCTAACTGGAACCTCTACCTTCAGAACAATGTGTCATAAACCCTCTCTTTTTCATATAGTTTCGGCAGTTATTATTGGAATCTTAGGGCTATATATCATCGATCATTGCACACTTATAGCGATGCGCTATGGCTTTGATGCCACCTGGGAGGGAATAGTCGTTATTGAATATAGCTGTAAGTTCTTTGGAGCCGCATTATTAGGTTTAATGGTCAGCCTAATTCTTCCCCTATCGAGCATTAAGATTTTTGAGGGCTTTTGGGCTTTCCTTATTGGGCTATTAGCATTACTTTTTCCCTTATGGGAACTGTCGCAGTTGCTTCTCAGATATGCGTATCAAGAATTTCTTACCGACCCCTCAGAACTATTCAGGATCCACCACTTCACGCAAGTCAACATACTATTCTTTGCAATTGGCTTTTCCGGGCTAAAGAGAGCAGGTGCTACTGATCATCGGTATCTCATAGGTGGACTTCTATCTTTACTTAGCTGGTTCATCTACGCGGTTTTTGGACTCTATCGCGATGCGTTATCTTCATTATTTTATAATTCCTATTATTTTATTGGTTTGTTTGTATTCCTAATTGTCATATGCCTTGAAAGCATCATTTCTATCTTGGTGTTTGACGTACTACAGAATCACAACAAGACAAGAGCGAAGTCCTAACAACAGCAAGCGCAGCGTTCAGGCCGGCTACCTTCATGAAAGCAGTCGGCCTGACAATCTCTCTATTTGTATCTTAGGCTCCTTCGAACTGAGACTGATAGAGCTTTGCGTAGGCGCCGCCACGGGCCAAAAGTTCCTCGTGGGTGCCACGCTCCACGATCTTTCCCTGGTCCATCACCAAAATGCAGGTGGCGTTGCGGATAGTGGAGAGGCGATGGGCCACGATGATCGAGGTGCGGCCGGCGATCATGGCGTCAAAAGCCTCTTGCACCAACACTTCAGTACGGGTATCGATGGAACTGGTGGCCTCGTCCAGCAGTAGGATCGAGGGATCGGCAAGCATCACGCGGGCGATGCAGAGCAGCTGGCGCTGGCCCTGAGATAGGCCTCCTGTGCCTTGACGCACGATGGTGTCGTAGCCCTGGGGCAACTGACGAATGAAGGCATCAGCGCGAGCCTGGCGTGCCGCCTCTTCCACCTCTTGGCGAGTGGCATCAGGATTGCCGTAGGCGATGTTGTCGTGGATGGTGCCTTCGAAAAGCCAGGTATCCTGCAGCACCATGCCAAAGGCGCTCCTGAGGCTGGCACGCGTGAGCTTGGAGGTATCGTAGCCGTCCACCTCAATGGCGCCTGCCTGAATATCGTAGAAACGCAGCAAAAGATTGATGAGGGTGGTCTTGCCGCAGCCGGTGGTGCCCACCAAGGCGATGCGGTCGCCGGGCTTGGCCTGCCAACTGATGCCTTGGATGAGAGGAACCTCTGGGGTGTAGGAGAACCACACGTCGTCAAAGGCCACAGCTCCCTGGGTTTCCTTGGGCAATACCTGGGCATCGGCTGGGTCGGGCTTCTCGGCAGGGGCATCCAACAGCTCGAAGAGGCGCCTCGCAGAGGCAAAGGCGGTCTGCACCTGGGTCATGACGCCGGAAATCTCATTGAACGGTTTTGTGTACTGGGAGGTGTAGGAGAGGAAGCTCTGCACCGCGCCAATGGTGAGAGCGGTGGGAAAGCCTGTGGCGCAGGCCCAACAGCCGATGACCGCCACCACGGCGTAGACGATGTTGTTGGCAAATCGGGTGCCGGGGTTGGAGAGCGAGCTGGCAAACTGAGCATGCTCCCCCACCTGGTAGAGCTGCCGGTTGATGGCGTCAAAGCCGGATTGAGATGCCTCTTGATGGGCGAAGGCGTCGATCAGGCGCTGGTTGGAGACGTGCTCCTCGATGTAGCCGCCCAGCTGTCCTTGGATGGCCTGCTGGGCCACAAAGCTGCTGTGGCCGATCTTGGCAATAAAGGCTGCGGCCGCCACCGAGACCGGCGACACCACTACCACCACCAGGGCAATCACCGGCGAGATGGCCACCATGGCGACGAGGGTGCCTAAAATGGTGACGATGCCGGTGAACAGCTGCTGGATGCCTTGGAGCAGGCCGTCGCCAACCGCATCGGCGTCATTGACGATGCGGCTCATGAGGTCGCCATGAGCATGGGAGTCGATGTAGCCCATGGGCAGCACCCGCAGCTTGGAATAGGCGTCGTCGCGCAGGTCGCGCACCGCTTCGTAGCTCAGACGGTTGGTGGCATAACCCTGCATCCACTGAGCACAGGCCACCGCAGCCACGCAGGCGGCCAAAAGGCGCAGGGTGCGCCCAAGCTCGTCCCAGTCCACCTGGCGAAGACCCACGATGGTGTCAATACCAAGGCCAATGAGGATAGGCACTGCCAGAGAGAGCACCACCGCCACCAATGCCGAGAAAAACGCCAACAGCGCCAGCCTCTTATGGGGGCGCAGGTAGTGAAGCACGCGCTTGAGCGTCTGGACGCTGGAGAGTTGGGGGGCGTTGTGAGACGCCGTGTCCGTAGCATGACTCATGCCAGCACCTCCTGAGCGTCCATCTGAGAAAGGCATATCTCACCGTAAAGAGGGCAGCTCTCCCAAAGCTCTTCATGGGTGCCCAGCCCTGCCACCTGGCCATGATCCAATACACAGATCTTGGCAGCCTGGCGCACCGAGGCCACTCGCTGAGAGATGATCACGCAGGCAGGGGCCGAATCCAGCTGTCGCAGAGAATGGCGAAGGGCGGCGTCGGTGGCAAAGTCCAAGGCAGAGGCAGCGTCATCCAACACCAGCAGCGAAGGCTGGCCCACAAGGGCTCGAGCGATGCAGAGGCGCTGGCGCTGCCCTCCCGAGAAGTTCTTGCCGCCTGCTTCTACCGGCTCATCCAACCCCAAAGGCTTCTGGGCCACGAAGGACTCTGCCTGAGCCGCGCGCAAAGCCGCCCACAGCTCTTCATCGGTGGCCCGAGGGTTTCGCCATAAAAGATTGTCGCGTATGGTGCCGCTGAGAAGCGAGCTTGCCTGAGGAATCACCGCCACCAAAGAGCGCAGCTGCTCAAAGGGATAGTCGCGCACGTTGGCGCCAAAGACCTCCACGGCCCCCGATTGCACGTCATAGAACCGAGGGATGAGGTTTCCCAAGGTAGACTTGCCAGAGCCGGTACCGCCGATGACGCCTAGGACCTCTCCGGGCTCAAGGCTCAACGACAGGTGGGAAAGGGCGGGCTTCTCGGCAGCGGGATAGGCAAAGGAAGCGTCGCAGAAGCGCAGGGCAGGCGCCTCCCAGCGCACTTGGACAGGATGTGTGGCAAGCTCTGGCACCGAGGGCTCGAACTCCAACACCTGATCCACACGCTTCAAGGAAGCGGCGGCGCGGGTGAATATGACCACCAGGTTGGCGATGAAGGCCACAGAGACCAGCAGCTGGTTCATGTAGCCGATAAGGGCCATCACCTGGCCTTGCTCGAGCCTGCCCTCCCACACTTGGCCTGCGCCCAAAAAGAGCACCAGGCAGATGCCGCCGTTCAACACCAGGAAGGTGGAGGGGTTGAGCACTGCGGAGAGCCTGCCTGCCGCCACGGCGGTTTGGGCTTGGTCGTTGGCAGCGACCTCGAAGCGGGCTTGCTCGAAGTCTTCGCGGGAAAAGGCGCGGATCACTCGGGTGCCGTCCAATGCCTCGCGCACGATGCGTCCAATGGCGTCGAGCTTTTGCTGCATGGAAGCGAAGTAGGGAATGGACTTTTTCATCACCACGTAGAAGATGCCCAGGGTGAGCGGCAGACAAATGCAAAAGATCGAGCCCAAAAGCGGGTCGATGGCCAGAGCGCACACCAGCGACCCCACCGCCAAGACCGGCCAGCGGATCACCTGGCGAATGAGCATGGCCACCGCCAGCTGGAGCTGGTTCACGTCGTTGGTGATGCGGGTGATGAGCGAGGGGGCGCCAAAGGCGTCCAAGTCTTGAAATGACAGGCGGCCAATGGCTTCGAAGAGGTCGTGGCGCACTTGAGTGCCCATGCCCTGGCTGGTAAGAGAGGCCATCTTTTGGCAGACCAACGTGGAGCAAAAGCCTAGGAAGGCGAAGAGTAGCAACAGGCCGCCGCCACGGGCCACCACACTGGAGTCCCCAGCGCGGATGCCTGCGTCCACCATCCAGGCGATCACTAGGGGGGTGAGCAGGTCGAAGACCACCTCCAGGGTTTTCATGAGCGGCCCCACCACCAGATAGAGCTTGAAGGGGCGCAGGTAGCGGGCGCTTGCCGGAAGTCTCATGAAGCCGCCCTCCTAGACATCGATGCCCAAGGCGAAGGCCAGATCCAGCCACTGGTCTTCCAGCTGGCCGATGGTGTCCAGGCACTCATCCAGCTGCTGCTGCAAGGATTCCAGCGCTTGATAGTCGGTGGCATCGGCCGCGGCCATCTGAGCGCGCAGCTCGTCTGGCTGGGTGCGCAGTCTCTCCAGCTTGCGCCCAACGGCGTCGAAGCGGCGGCGGGCATCTCGGCGCTCGCTGTTGGAGAGGGTGGGCTGGGCAGCTGCCTGGCCTTCCAGCCGAGAAGATCCTTCCTGGGCGGCAGGGAGGCTTTTCTCGGCAGGGATGCCTGAGCCGATAGCCGGGCCGGCTGTTTGGGGCGAGGCCTCCAAAAGATGCAAGAACTGATCTACGCCACCGGGCATGTGGGTGAGGTGGCCGCCCATAAGGGCAAACTGGTCGTCAGTGACGCGCTCCATGAGGTAGCGGTCGTGGGTCACCAGAAGCAGGGTGCCTGGCCAGCCGTCCAAGAGGTCCTCCATGACAGCCAGCATGTCGGTGTCTAAGTCGTTGCCCGGCTCGTCCAAGACAAGCACGTTGGGCTCTTCCAGCAACACGCCCAAAAACGCCAGGCGACGGCGCTGGCCTCCAGAGAGGTCCTTAAGATAGGTAAGCTGCTCCTTGGGCTCGAAGCCTAAAGACTCCAGCAGGCTCGAGGCCGTGTAGCTCTTGCCGCCAATGGTATAGGTGCTTTTATATTGGGCCAGGTAGTCGCTTACACGCCAATGGCCCTTTTTATCAAAGGTGTCCAGATGCTGGCTCATCTTGCCCAGTCGCACCGACTTGCCGCGCTTGAGGGTGCCGCTCATGGGCTCGATGTCGCCCAAGATGAGCTTGAGCAACGTGGATTTGCCGGCTCCATTGGCGCCCAGGATGCCGATGCGCTCGCCGGGGCCGATAAGCCAGGAAAGGTCGCGCACCACTGGATGGCCCTCGTAACCTGCAGTAACGCCTTCTAGATCAAAGACTTGCTTTCCCAGGCGGGAGACCGAGAGCTGTCTTAGCTCCAGCGAGTTCCTTACTGGAGGGTCGTTTGCCACCAGCTCGCGGGCCTCCTTCACGCGAAACTTGGGCTTGGTGGAGCGCGCCTGGGCCCCGCGGGCCAGCCAGGCGAGCTCTTTTCGCAGCATGTTTTGGCGCCTCTCCTCGGCCACAGCGGCCTGGCGCTCGCGCTCCACGCGCTGCTGGATGTAGGCCGAGTAACCGCCTTCGAAAGGCTCGATGAGGCCGTCATGCACCTCCCACATAGAGGTGCAGACCTCGTCCAAGAACCAGCGATCGTGGGTCACGCACAACAGCGCGCCCTCGCCCTCGGGCCAGCGATGCTTGAGATGATCTGCCAGCCAGCCGATGGCCCGCATGTCCAAGTGGTTGGTGGGTTCGTCGAGCAGCAACACGTCCCAGGAGCCGCACAGCACCCGCGCCAAGTCTACCCGGCGCCGCTGACCGCCCGAAAGCTCTGCCACCTTGTCCGCAAGCCCCACACCCTCCAAAAGCGCCCCTAAAATGGAGCGAATGCGGCTGTCGGAGGCCCACTCATACTCCGGCGCATCCCCAAACAGATTGAGCTGGACACTCTTGTCTGGGTCCAGCTCGTCGGATTGGTTGAGCGCCCCCACCGTGATGGAGTTGCGGCGGATGACGCTGCCTTGGTCGGGCTCCACCTGGCCTTCGATGATCTCTAAAAGCGACGACTTGCCGTCGCCGTTCTTGCCCACGATGCCTATGCGGTCGCCGGCTTCGATGCCGATAGTCTGTTCTGCAAGTACACGCTTTCCAGGCCACTCGTGACTTACCGAGTCGAGGCCTAAAAGTATGGCCATCTGCGGATGCTCCTTAGATGTGGGTCGAAGGCAGATAGGGCTCACTGGCCCTTCCCTGCCGAGAAACTCGTACTTTCAAGGCTTGATGCTACTGGGCGGGCTCGTCCTCTAGGCGAGCCTGCGCCTCTTGCACGGTGGCTCCCTGCTCGAAGGCTCGAAGCATGGCGATCTCTCGCTTATAGCCTTCCAGCTTTTTGTTGGGGGTCTCCAGGATCATAGGAAGGTCTTGGAGGCGGGGGTTTTGCACCAGAGACCTAAAGAAATCCAGGCCCAGGGTGCCGTCCCCCAGCAGCTCATGGCGGTCTTTATGGGAGCCCACCGGATTTTTGGAATCGTTCACATGGACTGCCCAGAGTCGATCCAGGCCCACGACCTGATCCAGCTGGTCGAGGACGCCATCCAGATCTTGGGCTACGTCGTAGCCTGCGTCAGAGACATGGCAGGTATCCAGGCACACGCCCACCTGGCTGTGATAGCCCAGCTTGGAGAGGATGGCATCGAGGTTTTCAAATTGCCCGCCCAGCTCGGTGCCTTTTCCGGCCATGGTCTCCAACAAGATGGGAGTGCGAAAGCCCTCGCTCAACACCTCCTGGATGACGCCGGCCACATTGGCGGCGCCTTGGTCTTGGCCCTGCCCTACATGGGCGCCCGGATGGATGTTGTAGTAGACGTAAGGAAGATGATCCAGGCGCTCCAAATCCTCTTTCATGCGCTGGCGCACCACTGCCGAGGCCTCTGGGTCGCCGGTAGCCATGTTGTAAATATAGGGGGCATGGGCGACCAGCGGGCCAAACTCATGATCTTGCAAAAGGCCTGTGAGGCGCTGGATATCCAATCCGTCTAGGGGGCGCATCTGGCCGCCGCGGGGGTTTCTGGGAAAGAAGGCAAAGGTGTCGGCGCCAATGAAAAGGGCGTCTTTGCCCATGGCTTCAAAGCCCTTGGATATAGAGAGATGGCAGCCGTAGTAAGGCATAAAACCTCCAAGTAGGTGTAAAGGGGTGGCGAGAGAAGCGAGACCCCTAGGTTAGAGGGGGTTGTTCTCGGCCAGAAGGTCTGCTGCCACCTCGATGATGGAGGCAGCCGCGTCGTCTTTGGTCATGAGGGGAAGCTCGCAGATGTGGTCAGGCCACACGAGGGTCACCGCATTGGTGGATGCGCCAAAGGTGGAGTCTTTGCGGGAGACGTCGTTGGCCACGATAAGGTCGCAGCCCTTGGACTCCAGCTTTTGGGTTGCATGGGGCACCAGGTCGTTGGTCTCTGCGGCAAAGCCGATGACCACGGGCACCTCTTGGCAGGCGGCAAGCTCTGCCAGGATGTCGTGGGTCTCTTTGAGCGAGATGGTGTCCAGATGCTCCTCCGACTTCTTCAATTTGTGATCTGCCGGGGCCACAGGGGTGTAATCTGCCACTGCAGCGGCACAGATGGCCACGTCGATGTCGCCGGAGTTGGCCAGCTTCATGGTTGCGTCATACATCTGACGGGCCGTCTCCACCTGGATGCACTCCACGCCCACGGGCACAGGCAGGCTCACGGGGCCAGAGACCAGCGTCACCTGAGCGCCTGCCGCACGTGCCGCCTGGGCCAAGGCATAGCCCATCTTGCCCGAGGAGCGATTGGAGATGTAGCGCACCGGATCGATGGGCTCATGGGTAGGGCCTGCGGTTATGAGCACGTGGGCGCCTGTCATTGCGCGGTTGGCAAGCTCAGCGGTAACATCCGGCAGCGGCGCCGAAGCCAAGGCGCCCTCCTGCGGGGCATCTTGGGCTGTCTGGCCTTCCAAAGTGCCCAAGAGCGCCAAGGTCTCCTGCACGATGCCATCCACAGGAGCCAGCTTGCCTTGGCCCACCTCGCCACAGGCCAAGCGACCGGCATCGGGACCAATGATGTGGACGCCGCGCTCTTCGAGCACCTGAAGGTTGCGCTGGGTAGCCGGGTTTTGCCACATGTGCACGTTCATGGCCGGGGCCACCGCCAGCGTGCCCGTAAGCGCCAGGGCGCAGGAGGTAAGGCAGTCGTCCGCCAAACCCCAGGCAAGTTTTGCCAGCGTATTGGCAGTGCAAGGACACACCAGCATAAGATCTGCCCAGCGCCCCAGCTCCACATGGGGAATGGGAGACGGACCCCAGTTAAAGACAGAGGTAGCAGGCGCCTCGCCAGTAAGTCCTGCAAAGGTGGCCTCCCCCACAAACTCCGTGGCGCTCTGAGTCATGGTGACGCGCACCACATGGCCGGCTTTCTGTAGGCCGCGGCAGACCTCGGCTGCTTTATAGGCAGCGATACATCCGGTGACTCCCAGCAAAATATTCATAGGACCTATGCCCTCGCTTCCTTTGGAATCGCTTAAAATGGCTGCCCGCTTGCTACCCCAGAGCCTGCCATAAAAAAGAGGCAGTGCCCCTCTGGAAGCACTGCCCTTGCCAAAACCGTTAGAACTCTGTGATCAAGATGCGATGGCAGTAGGGGCACTCGTCGATGGGCTCTGCCCGCCGCTTGAGATCAGAGTAGGTGGCCGGCTGCAACTTCACCCGGCAGGCCGAAGGCTCGTTGCCCATGAGCGTCTCCACCGCCAACGGCCCTAGGCGTTCCACCGTCTGGTTGTAGCGCAGCTGCAACTCAGGGCTGATTTGAGCCAACGTCGCCTGACGCTTGCGCTTGAGCGAGGCCAGCTGGTTGTTGATGTCTTCCAGCGTCTCCTTGAGCGAGGTGGCCAAACTCACCAGCTCGCCGTCCAAACGCTGCTGGATGGCATGGGCGTTTTTCTCGGCGCGCTCCACCACTTCCAGCCGCTCGATCAGGGAGTTGGTTTGAAAGTCGATCTTCTCGATCTGCTTGGCCAACATGTCCAAGCGATTCTCCAAATCCAACGCTGCCCTGTGGTCTGCCACCTGGGCATCTTTGGAAGCGGCGTTCACCTGGCCTTCCAGCGCGCGCCGATTGGCCGCCAACTCGTCGATCTCCATCTCTACGTCTTTGCGCTGACCCACGATCTTGAGCAGCTCGGAATCCACCTTCTTACGGGCTGCGCGGCCAGCCTCGATCTTGGCCTTCTGAGGCAGCGCTGCGGCCTCTTTGGTTAAACGCTTCATCTCAAGGTCGATCTCCTGGAGGCTCAAAAGCGCTTCTGACTCTGTCATTGGACGATCTTCCCTTCGATCCTGGTGCATGCCGTTGTAGAGCGCACGATCGAGATGCCTTTGCCTAAGAAACCCGTGCGGCCTCACCTACTGCGTCGCTGTCCAACAGCAAGCTCCAGCGGGCGGACTCGCTCAAGGTTACCACCGGCACCTGCAGGCTCAGGTCTGCCAGGGTAAGCGCCAGAAGTTGCGCATAGGGCAGCTCTGAGACATCGTGCCCCAACAGTATAACCTCGCATCCTCTGGCCGTAAGGTCCAGGATGCGATGATAGGACGCCTCCCCAGAGACCACAGCGTCGCAACCGGCAGCCACGGCGTCCAGACCGATGTCTCCCAGAGAGCCTGAGGAGAATCCCACCTTGGCCATAGGGCGGTCCGCCTGCCCGTAGATGGTGGGGATGGCGCCATAGGCATGGCCAAAACGCTCGGCTGCCTGAGCCAGCGTGAAGCCCGTGGCATCAAGGATACATCCATAGCCGTCGGGGGCCTGAAGCCTGCCCATGAAGGGGAAGCCAGTGAGCTGCGAGGGCAGCGTCAGGGCTGCCGAGGAACGATCCAGATTGGTGTGCATGGCGATGAGGGAAACCTGATGCTCGACGGCGCACCAAATGCTTTGGGCAGCCAGCGACGAGGTGGATGCCTCAGGGGTGATGAGGCGAGGCGCATCCAGATAGGCAGGGTGGTGGGTGACCAAGACGTTGCACCCTTGGTCTTTGGCATCCTTGATGGTTTGAGGCAGAGGGTCCAGCGCGCAGGCGATGCCTGTGACTTTGGCGCAAGGGTCTCCCACCGAAAGCCCGATGTGGTCCCAGCCCTCTGCCTGATGGGCCGGAAACCGCTGGTAGAGCAACGCCTCGATGTCTTTAACCCGCATAAGCTCCCCCTTTACTCATCGATGGATATCTCATCTTCTATGGTAGCGCCGCCCAGCACCACGTCTCCCTGGTAGAAGGCCGCCGTTTGTCCCGGCACCGCCAGGATCCCCGGCTCTTCCACCTGGACTTGCCAAAGGCCGTCGCCTGAAGCGCTCACTCGAGCTGGCACCGCATGAGCCCGGTAGTGGGTTTGCACGCTCAGCTGCGAGAGGTCCAAGCCCGCAAGGTCCATGGCGGCGACCAGGTCGCCCACCAAAAACGAGGTAGCGCGAGGAGGCTTTTGCCGAGCCACCTCTACCCGACGAGCACTGGCATCCACCGAGGTCACAAAGTAGGGACCGGCGCCATCGGCAATAGCCAGCCCTTTTCGCTGCCCCACCGTGAAGCCCGCCACGCCGCTATGGTGACCTACCACCTGGCCTTCTTCATTCACGATATCGCCAGGCTCAAAGGCATCCGGGCGACGCGAGGCCAAAAAGGCCCGGTAGTCTCCCTGAGGCGCAAAGCACACTCCCTGGGAGTCCGGCGCCTCTGCCACCTTGAGCGACGCCTCTTTGGCATAGGCTCTCACCTGGTCTTTGGTGCTTGTGGCCAGAGGAGCCATGAGCCTTGGTACCCACTCCGGCGGCAACTGGCACAGAAAGTAGCTTTGATCCTTTGCCCTATCGGCTCCCCGAGCCAGCCGTACCTGCCCATCTTCGCCTTCTACCAGCGAGATGTAATGGCCCGTCGCCACTTTGTCTGCCCCCACCTCGTCGGCAATGGCCATAAGTCCTGCAACCTTAACGTAGCGATTGCACGCCACGCAGGGACTGGGCGTCCTTCCCGAAAGATAGGCATCCACAAAAGGATCCAGCACCTGCCGAGAAAAAGCCTCATCCATGGGCCGGGCTATGAAAGTGACTCCCAACGTGTCGCAGAGCTCCTGAGCTTGGGCCAAAGACTCTTTGGAAGGCACCGAGACATCGCCTTGTTGCATGAGCAGTGTAGCTGCCACTACCTCGTGGCCAGCTTCTTTGAGGCGCGCCACCGCGCAGCTGGAGTCCACCCCGCCAGAGAGGCCTACTACCACCTTCATGAACGGCTTCCTCGACGGCTGCGAGTTCCTGTCCCGTCATATTTCTCGCAGGCAGGATGCGCCTTCGCCACGACAGCCAGCAACGCGTCGCAAAACCCATCCAGCTCTTCTAGGCTCACGCGCTCGTCAAAGGAGATGCGCAGAGAGCCTAAGGCCAAGGTGCGGCCTATACCCATGGCAGAAAGCACGTGAGAAGGATCGAGGGAGCTGGAGCTGCAGGCAGAGCCCGCAGACACCTCATAGCCCAGATTATCTAGCTCCAAGATGAGCTGCTCTGACTCAAAAGACTCCACCATCACCGAGACCACGCCAGGCAGCCTGTCATCGCCCACCGCAGTGCCAGCCGTAGGCACGATATGGGTGCCAGGAGCACAAAGGCGCTGATAGACATGGCGAGCTCGAGAGGCTACCAGTGGGCGCACCTCGCTCAGATGCTCCGTGCAATAGGCAGCCGTGGCAGCCAGGGCACAGGCCCCTGCTACGTCTTGCGTGCCTGGCCGACGGCCGCCCTCTTGGCCTCCGCCAAAGGACTGCGGCCTATAGGGAGTGCGAGTCTTGATGGCAAAAGCCGCAGTGCCTACAGGGGCGCCTATCTTGTGGCCTGCCAAAGTCACCGCATCTACGCCAGAAAGGTCCAAAGGAATGCGCCCAAAGGCCTGGATGGCATCGCTGTGAAAGAGCGCCCCCGCACCATGGATGGCTGCGGCGAGCTCTGGGAGGTGTGCCACCACGCCCGTCTCGTTGTTGGCTGCCATGAGGCTTACCAGGGCCACGTCGTCTGCCAGATAGGACTCAAGGGAAGCAGCGTCTATGGAGCCATCCGGATGAGGCGCCACCAGACTCACCTCAAAGCCTCGGGCTTTGAGGGGTGAGACCAGGTCCAACACCGAGTCGTGCTCGGTAGCCCCCAAAAGCACCCGACGCCGGGAGGGATGGGCTTCTCGGCAGCCCTCTGCCAAACCGATCACCGCCAGGTTATTGGCTTCGGTGCCACCACCGGCAAAAGCCACGTCCATAGGGCGAACGCCACCGCCCAAGCATTTTGCCAAGGTTCGGCGGGCCTGCTCCAAATGAGAGGCGGCCTGGCGGCCTAACGTGTGAAGGGAATTGGGGTTGGCGCAGGCACAGGGCAGTGCCTCATAGGCGGCTCGAGCTGCCACCGCCTCCGGGCGAAGGGGCGCGGAGGCGGCGTAGTCAAGGTATACATAGGACGAAACGGTCATAGAAGTCCTTGAGAAGTTGAACCCATAGAAAAAGCGCGACCTACACTGGGGCAGACCGGCGCAAAGACAGGCGGCAGAAGCCCTTAGGCATAGAGCGCAGTGGCACCATTTGCCAGCTGGCGAAGCTCTTGGATGGCGGCGGCGCGGTCAGGGGCGCCAAAGACCGAGGAGCCTGCTACGAAGAGCGTGGCCCCAGCTTGTGCTGCCTGGGCGATGTTGGAAGCCTTGATACCACCGTCTACCTCGATGATGGGAGACAGGCCGCGGGCCTTGCACATATGGGCCAGCTCTCGGATCTTGGGCAGGCAGCTGCCGATAAACGGCTGGCCGCCAAAGCCAGGGTCAACCGTCATGAGCAGCACCATATCGAGATCCGGCAGGATGGCATCGAGCGAGGCCAGCGAAGTGCCCGGGTTGAGGGCCACCGCCGCCTTGGCGCCGGCTCCCTTGATTTGAGACACCATGCGATGGGCGTGACGAGCGGCTTCTATATGAAAGCTCACGTAGTCTGCGCCAGCATCCAGGTACCCGCCTAAAGTGTCGTCTGGATTGGTGACCATAAGATGCACGTCTACCGGCAAGGAGGTGCCCTGCTTTACGGACGCCACCAGCGAAGGCCCAAAGTTCACGTTGGGCACGAAGTGGCCGTCCATGACATCCACGTGAATGACGTCTGCGGTCGCGATAGAGTCCAAGTCCTCACCCAGGGCAAGTTGGTTGGCAGACAGAATGGAAGGGGCGATCCCGCAGGTATCCGTGAGTTCCATAGGGCACATCCTTTCTAGGACAGAGGCGAGGCCTGAGCAGTATCCATGCCATAGAACTCATCATAGGGGCTACGGTCAAGCAAACGCCACATCTCATCTTGAAGCGCCGAGTGTTCATAAAGCACGCGATAGACAGCTGAGACCACCGGCATATCCACTCCCAGGTTTTGAGCCAGCTCGTGGGCAGAGACCACCGAAGCAGCACCTTCCACCACCATGTGGGTGCGTGACTGGTAGCTCTCCAGGGTCTCCCCTTCTACCAGTTGAGTGCCAAAGGTGCGGTTGCGCGAGTGGGGCGAAGTGCAGGTGGTGATCAGGTCGCCCATACCGGCAAGGCCCATGCAGGTGAGCGGGTCTCCGCCCATGGCAGCCACCAGGCGGCCAATCTCTGCAAGGCCGCGGGTCATCAAGACCGAGATGGTGTTATCGCCCAAGTTAAGGCCTTTAGAAATGCCGCACGCAATGGCCACCACGTTCTTCACGGCGCCGCATACCTCGACACCTACCATATCCTCGCCCACATAGGCGCGGAAGGCGGGAGACAGGAACAGTTCGCGGAAGAGCCGGGCCACCTCTGGCTTATGGGCAGCAATGACTGCGGCAGCGGGCTTGCCTTGGCAGATCTCCTCGGCATGGGTAGGACCGCTCAAGCAGGCAAGACGCTCTTGGCCACCCAACTCGTCTGCAGTCACCTGAGTCATAAGCATGCAGGTGCCCGGCTCGATGCCCTTAGTGAGCACCACCACAGGCACATCCTCCGCCAGATAAGGAGCCATCTGGCGGGCAGTGGCGCGAATGAAGGCAGAAGGAACGCAAAGCACTGCTGCCTGGGCTCCCTCCAAGGCTTCTTGGAGGGAAGTTGTGGCAACTACATTGGGCGGCAACTGGTAGTTCGACAGGTAGAGGGGATTCACCGAATGGCGAGTGATGCCCTTGGCCACCTCTTCTTCATGAGCCCAGCCCACCACCTCGAGGCAACGCCTGCCTACCATGCCAGCAGCTGCAGTACCCCAAGAGCCCATGCCAATGACGGCCACCTTTTGCACTACCGGACCCTTGACATCACTGATGCGCGCCGCCATTAGCGCACGTCCTTAGACGAGCCGCCCATCTCTTTGGCCACGTGAGCCTCTTCTTGAGCGGAGGCTTCGTCTATCTTTTGAGCCTGCGCTTCCTGGGCCTGCGCGCTCTTTTCCAAGGCGGCGGCAGCATCATCTACCGCTTCGCTCACCTTCTCCTCGTCGCCAAAGACAAGCCCCTTACCTGCCTCAGGAAGGGATTGCGCGTCCTTCTCGGCAGCTTCTTGAGCAGCCTCTTGGACAGCAGCCACAGAATCGGGGCCTGCCTCCGTGGCGTCCACGTTTACAATGGCGCGCTCCTCTTGTTCGAGGGGGGTGTCGCGAGGGATATCGCCTGTGTGCGCCACGGCTTTTTTGGCAGCCTCGTCTTGGGCGACGGCCTTGGTCGCAGATTCAGGGACAAGGACGTCCTCTTGGTCTTTGGCGCCATTGGCAAAAGCCATAGGAGCCTCGTTGCCGTCGCGAAGCTTCTTGATGTTGTCGCGATGGGCCCAGACCACAATGAGGGCAATGAGGATCATAGGCACCTCGAAGGCCCAGGTTACCGGGTAGTAGATGAAGAAGCTCAAGAACGGCAGAGCCACGGCGGACGCAATAGAGCCCACGCTCACACGACGGGAGGGAGCCATGCACAGGCCCCAGCACACCAGAAGGCCCAGGGCGATTGGCCATGAGAAGCCCAGCGCGGCGCCAAAGCCCACCGCAATGCCCTTGCCGCCACGAAAGTGCAGGTAGGGCGAGAAGATATGGCCGCAGATGCAAGCCAGGAAGATGCAGCCCGTGCACCAGCCATAGGCGGCATCGGGAGCCAGAAGCGAAGGATCGCCGCCAAAGAAGAGCTCTGCCAAGATCCAGCCGCCCAGCCAGGTGGAGATGAAGCCCTTGCCGGCATCACAGAGCAGCGTGAGGGCAGCCGTTCCGCCACCTACCTCGCGCGCCACATTGGTGGTGCCAATGTTGCCAGAGCCCTTGGTGCGCACATCGACGCCCTTGCGGCTCGAAAAGATGAGGCCAAAGGGAATGCCGCAGATGCAATAGGCGGCGAGCATGATAAGTAGCGTCGCAATGACTAAACCGGTGTTCATAGACTTTTACGCGTCCTTCCTACGGAACCTGAGGCGCACTGGCGTGCCCTCGAGGTCAAAGGCTTCCCTCAGGCGATTTTCCAGGTAGCGGCGGTAGTTGTCCTCAGCCAGCTCGGGAGCGTTGCAGAAGAAGGTGAACACCGGGGGCTTCTCGCCGGTTTGCGTGCCGTAGAGCACCCGGAGGCGCTTGCGGTCTTTTGACACGGTATGGCCGGTCTCGCGCAACTGCTGCAAAAGGTCATTGAGCTTGGCGGTGGGAATCACCGTCGCGCGATTGGTACGTACCCTATCGACCATGGCCCAGATCTTTGAAACAGAACGTCCTGTAAGGGCAGAGATCCTTAGCTTGGGGGCCCAGGGGGCAAAGTCGAGACGGCGATCCACGCTCCTAAGGCAATCTTCGCGCTTTTGCTCCTCGTCCATGAGGTCCCATTTGTTGAGCAAGATCACCAGGCCGCAGCCCCGCTCGATGGCCATGGCAGCGATCTTTTGGTCTTGCTCGGTCATCCCCTCAGAAGAGTCGATGACCAGAAGGCAAATGTCTGCCTCGTCGATGGCGCGAAGGCCGCGCACCATAGAGTAGTACTCCACGTCTTCGTGGACCACCGAGCGCTTGCGCATACCGGCGGTGTCTACCAGGCGGAACCGCTCC
Organism: Olsenella sp. KGMB02461; assembly: GCF_012584445.1. GTDB lineage: Bacteria > Actinomycetota > Coriobacteriia > Coriobacteriales > Atopobiaceae > Leptogranulimonas. The sequence goes on along the minus strand of NZ_JABAHI010000008.1, from coordinate 138,449 downwards.
CCCTCATGCTCCACCACCACGTCCACGGCATCCCGGGTGGTGCCTGCCACATCGCTCACGATAGAGCGATCCGTGCCGCAGATGCGGTTGACCAGCGAAGACTTGCCTACGTTTGGACGGCCGATAATGGCGATGTTGGTGACGTCGCCATAGTCTTGTTCAGAAGAGCCGCCCTCAGGGAAGGCTGCCACCAGGCCGTCCAGCAAGTCGCCGGTGCCTGTGCCATGAAGCGCCGAGATGGGATAGGGGTTATCCAGGCCTAAAGAGTAGAAATCCCACTGGGCGCTCTCGTCTGAAGGGTCATCCACCTTGTTGACCGCCAAAAACACCGGCTTGCCGCTCTTGCGCAGGATGCGAGCCACCGCCTCATCTTCCTCCGTGGCGCCCGTGCGGCCGTCACAGACAAAGAGGATGACGTCTGCCTGGTCTGCTGCTGCCAGCGCCTGAGAGCGGATGCGGCTCGCAAAGACATCCTCGCTCTTGGCAGACTCGATGCCGCCGGTGTCGATAAGCACGAAGTCGACGCCGTTCCAATCGGCCTCGTGGTAGGAACGGTCGCGGGTCACGCCACGGGACTCATGGACGATGGCCTCATGCTTTTGGGCTATGCGGTTTACCAGAGTAGATTTGCCCACGTTGGGGCGACCTACGATGGCGACGATGGGCTTTGGCATAGGAAGGCTCACTTTCTTTAAGCGCGATCAACCAAGCGTAGATAGTATGCCCTTTTAGCAGCCTAGCTGCGATCGCGCACCAGGTGATTAAAGAGACCCTCCAACAATTCTTGAGGAAGGGTGGTCAAAAAGAAGGCGTCTGCCCCGCGGCGGGATAGCTCGTCGAGCACTCCTTGGGCGCTCATGCCGTCCAAGGTGTTGTTATTGAAGTTGAGCATGAGCTGGGGCAGCACCACCACTTTGTGATGGAGGTCTTGGGGCAGATACTTCAATAGGTCCTGGGCCACGATGAGGCCGGTGACATTGACGTCTCCCCCAAAGTAGTCGTTGGGAATGGCGAAGGCAGCAGATCTTTGGGCCCAAGGGGTCTGTGCCAAGTACTCTTGGTAGACCTTCTCGGCAGCTTTGCCGCACACCACCAGCAGCTCGTCGTCGCGCTCCTCCAAGGCATGGCCCACAGCAACGAGCTGGTCTGCCATGGTTTCCATGACAGCGCCGGTATCGTCTATGAAGCTCCTTAGCATGCCGATGCCGTCGTAGTACTGAGGATAGCCGTCGTAGTCTTGGGCTGGGGGCACCGCGACGTTGGCTGCCACATAAAACTCGTCGGAGAGCTGGAAGCGCGTGGCGCCGGTGGTTTCGCGCGAACGGGTTTGATAGGGCTCTACCTGGGCGATGACGGCACGAGCTGAGGCCGGGTCGTCAGAGTATGACTTGGTGAACGGCGAATGTTTGGTGTAGCCCATGGGCACTATGGCCAGCGAGGTGATGGTGGGATGAGCCTCCACAAAATCCAAGGTGCGAATGAGCTCGTCGCCGTCGTTGAGGCCGGGGCAAAGCACTATCTGGGCATGGACTTCGATGCCTGCCTCACAAAGGGCTTCGAGCACCTCCAGGCCGCGGCCTTGGTTTTTGCCCATCATCTTGGTGCGGGCCTCAGGGCTCACCGCATGGAGCGACACGTTCATGGGCTCCAGGCGAAAATCCAGGATGCGCTGCAGGTCCTTGTCGTCCACGTTGGTGAGGGTCACAAAGTTGCCCTGCAAAAAGCTCAGGCGGTAGTCGTCGTCGCGCAGGTAAAGCGAGTCGCGAAGGCCTTTGGGCAACATGGCCATGAAGCAAAAGACGCAGGCGTTCTTGCAGGTGCGCACGCCGTCGAAGAGCACGTCGGTAAAGCTTAGGCCCCAGGGCTCTCCCAGCTGGCGTTCCAACGTTGCCGAAAAAATCCCCTCCTCACCCGGCACCTCTACCTCGAGCTGCACCTCGTCATCTGCGGTCTCCCAGCGCCAGGTGATGATGTCGTCCAGCAGGGTTCCGTTGACTGTGCGCACGATCATGCCTGGCTCGAGGCCGGCCTCCCAGGCGGGGCTTCCCTTTTCCACCTGAGCCACCCGTGCGCCCAACTCAGGTATGTCCTCGCGGCCGTAATCGGCCCGCTGCTGCTCTGCCACGCCTGCCACTCCTTCATTTTTATTGGGGCGCATCTGCATTTTTCTATAGTGCACCCTACTATGTGCCAGAGGCCTGGGACCCGGTCTCCGCCTCTTGGACCCCTGTCATCTGGGCGACGGTCTCCACCACCTGCTTGATCTGAGAGCTGGGGGTAGAGGCTCCTGCCGTAATGCCGATAAGCTCTGCCCCACCAAACCAGGCAGGATCAAGCTCTTGGGCGTCTTCGATGTGATGGGTGGCGGCATGAGCGGCGCAGATCTCTGCCAAGCGGGTAGTGTTTGCCGAGTTGCGCCCACCTATGACCACCATGGTGTCGGCGCGCGCAGCCAACTCGCGGGCAGCCTGCTGGCGCTCGGAAGTGGCCTCGCAGATGGTATCGCATACCTCCACGTCTGCCCCGCGCTCTTTGAGCACCTCCACTACGGCCTCCAGCAGCTGGCGATTCTGGGTGGTTTGCACCACGAGTCCAAGGGGACGTTCCAGAGGCACGGCGGCTGCATCCTCCGCAGAGCCGACCACGCAGGCGCCGGGGGCATGACCTAGAATGCCGTCGACCTCGGGGTGGCCTGCCTCCCCTACCACCACTACCTGCCTGCCAGAGGCTGCCAGCCTTTGAGCGGCATGATGGACCTTCTTCACGTATGGGCAGGTGGCGTCCAACACCTGCAGACGGGCCTCCTTGGCCCGATCCACCACTTGAGGCACCACGCCATGGGTGCGAAGCACCAGCACGTCGCCTGGATGCAGATCTTCGATTGAAGACTCGTCCACCACCGTGGCCCCTCGACGCTCCAGCGACTCCACCGTGGCGGGGTTATGGATGAGCGGGCCTAAGGTGTGGACCGCAGCAGGCCCGCCCAAGATCCTCTCTACGCGCTCTAGGGCCCGGCCTACCCCAAAACAGGCGCCCGCATGGCTGGCGACCTCGATCTTTGGCATCCTACCACTCTCCGGGATAGTCGCGGCGCAGCTGAGCCCTCAGCTCGAAGACCTTGTCCATGGCCTTGGCTTCCATGGCCTCCAGCTGCGCTTTGCGCCCCTTGACTCCTAGGGCGCCAAATTTAAGGGGAGCGCCCACCTTGAAATGCACGCGATGGGGGCGCGGGATATGGGCACCCTCGGGCGTCACGTCGCGCACGCCGATAACGGCGGAAGGAGTGACATCGGTTTTGGCCATCTGCGCGATAAGCGCAAAGCCGCCATGGATGGGAGCTTTGCCGTCATCGTCGCGAATGCGCGTGCCCTCTGGATAGATGAGGATGGACTCGCCGCGTTTCAAAGCCCGCTGGCAGCGACGCACCGCCTTGAGGTCAGCGGTGCCTCGATCCACAGGAATCCCGCCCACACGGGAGAAGACCCAGCGCATGAGGTCGTTCTTGTTGAACTCCTGTTTGAACACCGGACGGATCCTCAGGCCTTGGCGCCAGAACATGACCACGGTGATCACCGGCTCCACCATCGACACATGGTTCATCACCATGACGGTGCCCAGTTCGCGCTCCTTGAGCTCGTCGATGAGCTGCTGGCCACCCTCGTAGTCCCAGGGCCAATAGAGGCGGGAGAACCCGTAGATGAGGCCTGCGGCCACGTTGAAGACGCAGCGGGCAGGCAGCGGGAACTCGCGCATGCCGTGATCGTAGTAGTCATCAAAGGTGTTGTGGAAAGGCTTCATGGGCGCCTGGCCAGGCTTGGTCTTGGGAGCTTTAGCACCGGTCGCTTTGGCCTTGGAGGCGTCAGGGCCGCTGGCCGCAGGGGCAGCCTGAGAGCTGGCAGGCTGAGAGGGCGCGCCCTTCTCGGCAACAGAAGACTGCGCAGCCGCGGCGTTGTCGCTGGCGGTGGCAGCCTGGCGTGCTTGAGCCAATGCCACCAGGTTGGCGATGGCATCCACAACCTGCTGAGGCGTCATGCGGGTGGAGTCGAGAAGCGTGGCGTCGGCAGCCGGATGGAGCGGAGAGGCGGCGTTGGCCTCGTCTTGGGCGTCGCGAGATTGGATGTCTTTGAGCACGCTCTCATAGAGGGCCTGGTCTTTGACCTGTGCGCCGGGTTGAGCGGCATTGCCGCCTTCGCGCTCGATGGTGCGTCGCCAGGCGCGGGCGGCAGCATCTGCCGAAAGAAACACCTTGACCTGGGCGTCGGGAAAGACCACGGTGCCCATGTCGCGGCCCTCGGCCACGATGTCGATGTTTTTGGCGACAGCCCGTTGCTGGGCCACCATGGCCTGACGCACTGCGGGCACCGAAGCCACCGCAGAGACGTTTTGGTCTATCTGGGCGGTGCGGATGGCAGCAGTGACATCCTTGCCATCGAGCATGACCTGGGGAGCCTCGCCGGGGACGCCGGGCACAAACTCGATGACGGCCTCCTGGGCGAGCTTTGCCACCTGGGCAGTCTCTGCCACAGGGACCTGTGCCTTGAGCACCTTGAGGGTCACTGCACGATACATGGCTCCGGTGTCCAGGTAGACAAAGCCCTCCCGGGCTGCCAGCGCCCTGGCCACGGTGGATTTGCCCGAACCAGCAGGGCCGTCGATAGCTACGATCATGAAGAGACTCCTTATCTTGCAGGCCTTCCAGGCAGTGGTCTTAAGTATGCTACCCCGTTACTGGTTGCGGGGCCCATCCACGAGGGCTGCATAGGCGCGGCCGCGAGCCGCCACTTCCTCAGGGCTTAAGCCCATGGCCGCCAGCTGCAACGGAGACCCGTCTCCTTTGCCCACAAAGATCTGAGAGGACACGTTGCCTATGACCATGTCCCAAAAGCGGTCCAGATCCATGCCATAGGCAGCTCCCAAAAGAGCCCGGGTAAAGCCGCCATGGGTGACGCAGGCCACACGCCCTTGGAACCGGGCGGCCACGTCCAAGAAGCTCTGGGCGCGCCCTAGAATCTGCTCGAAGGACTCGCCCCGCGACGCCGGATGAGAGTGGCTCTGGGCATCCACCGGCCAGGGAAAGCGATAGCCCAGCTCTTTGGCCTCAAGGGAGGTGAGTCCTTCGATGGCGCCAAAGTCGATCTCGATCAACCGCTCATCTACCTGGGGCCGCTTCCCCAGGCAGAGGGCCGCTCCGTAGGCGATGGAGCGGCAGCGCACCAGAGGCGAAGTGATGATGCGATCGGGCTTCCAGGCCACCAGCGCCTGCACTGCCCGAGCACATTGGCGAGCACCCGCGTCTGAGAGCTCCACGTTCACGCGCCCCGAATAGACATTGGCCACATTTCCCAGCGTCTCGGGGTGGCGCATAAATAGAACCTCGCTCATGAGCGATCCTTCCAGCCAGAAACTGCCTCTAAAGCAGCTTTTACCACCATGTCTAGGGACGCCTGCTCATCAGGAGTCACCAGACGCCACTGGCCTTGGGGCAAATCTCCCAGCTCCAGCGGGCCAAAGCTCTCGCGATGGAGCGCCGCCACCGGATGACCCACCGCTGAGAACATCCTTTTTACCTGGTGCTTCTTGCCCTCATGGATGGTCAGGGCCACTACCGAGAAACCCATGGGCACCCCATCTGGGGCCACTTTGGCCCTTCGGGGATCTTGATGGTCCATAGGCTCCACACTTGCCGGGGCGGTGATGCCGTCTTCCAACTCAACGCCAGCCTCCAGCTGGGCGATAGCCTCAGGGCTCAAAGTCCCCTGTATGAGAGCCAGGTAGGTCTTGGGCTTCTCCTGAGAAGGATGGAGCAGCGCCTGGGCCAGGTCGCCGTCGGTGGTGAAGAGCAGCAGGCCCGTGGTGTCGTTATCCAGACGCCCCACCGGAAAGAGCCCTGGATAACGGTCCTTGGGAACGATGTCTGCCACGCAGGCGCGCCCCTTGGGGTCATCCATGGTGGTGATCATGGACGGGGGCTTGTTCAAGATGAGCGAGACCGGCTTTGAGGACAGGTCGTAGCGCACCCCGTCGACGGTCACCACGTCTTTGGCAGGATCCACCTTGGAGCCAAGTTGGGTCACCACTTGGCCGTTGACCTGCACGCGCCCGGCAGTCATGAGGTTTTCAGAGCCTCGGCGGCTGGCCACGCCAGCCCGGGCCAAAAAGCGCTGGAGGCGCATGGTGGTGGGGTGGTCTGGGGAGCTTGCAGGAGCCTCACTCATCGCCGTCCTCCTGGTCCTCAGGGTCCAAGAGCGCAGAAAAGAGGGACTCTGAGGGCTCGTCCTTCTCGGCATCTTCGAACTCGTCCTCATCGTCCAGAGGCACCATGGCGGGCTTTCCGCTCAAGCGCTCCAAGATGAACTGGCGGGAGGCCTCGTCGGGGGCGAAGTCTTCCAGGGGCGGCAGGCCTTTGATGGATGCCAGGCCAAAGCGCTCCAGGAAGGCCTGGGTGGTGCCATAGAGGACGGCGTGGCCTCGGTCGCGCTCGCGGCCTGCCTCTCGCACCAGCCCCTTGTCCATGAGGGAGGCCACCACGCCGTCGGAGTTCACGCCGCGCACCGCACGGATGCCCTCGCGGCTCACCGGCTGATGGTAGGCGATGACCGCCAGGGTCTCTAGGGCTGCCTGGGAGAGCTTGCGGGTGTCCCAGGAGGCCACCAGCGCCTCTACCTGGTCGTGGTAGGCCGGATGGGTGGCCAGACGCCAGCCACCGGCCACTTGGCGCAGCTGAAAGCCGCGGTTGGCATCCTGATACTCGGCGGAGAGGTCTGCCAAGGCGCTTACGGCCTCGCCGGGGGTGATCCCAAGGATGCGGGAGACCGTGGTGGCCGGCAGCGGGTCTACCGAGACCAACAGCAGCGCCTCGATGCTTCCTTTGAGAGAGTCGTCAGAAAGGGCCGAAAGCTCCTCTGTCATTGCTCCTCGCTTTCTTCTAAGGCCGCCGCCAGGTCTTCCAACGCGGCTTCTTGATGGGTCGCCTGAGCCAGCGCGGCCAGCTTGTCTGCCAGCGCCTCTTCACCCAAGGCTTCCAGCTCGTCGCGCTCGACGGCTTCTTGGAGGGTGTTCTCAATCTCTGCCACCGCCTCTGCCGGGGGCTCGTAGGGAGCGGCTCCCTGGATGTGGGCGATGGCGATCTCGCCAAAAGGCTCCCGCTGCGACACGGTAATGGCGCCTGCCTTGAAGAGCTCCAGCACCGCCAAGAAGGTCACCACCACGGTCTCAGGTGAGCGCGACCCTGCCAAAAGGTCGTCAAAGGTGAGAGCCTTGTGAGAGCGCACCTGGCGGTCCACCGAGGCCACGGTAAGGGCCACAGGCAAACGCTTGGGGGCGATGTGCTCGGCTTCAAGCAACATAGACTCACGGCGGGAGTCCAAGTCTGCACAGAGCACCGCCAGGCCAGAGAGGGTGACGTCTTTCAAGAAGTCCGGCATGATGCCCAAAAACTCCGGGTCTGGCCCCGCGGTGCGCGGATGCATGCGGGCCTCCAGCTCCATGCGGGAACCCAGTGCAGCCGCAGCATTGCGAAACTGCTTGTAGGCCATAAGGCGGGCTACCAGCACATCGCGGCTCTGGAGGGGATCCAGATCCTCAAAGTCTTCGTCTTCCTCGTCCAGCGAGGCGAGCTTCTCCCCTTCTTGAGGCAAGAGCGAGGCTGCCTTGATCTCCAGCAACGTGGAGGCCACCAGAACGAAGTCTGAGGCAACCTCCAGATCCATTTGGCCCATGGACTCCACCTCGGCCAGGTATTGGTCTGCCACCTGGGCGATGGAGATGGCGCCGATGTCGAGCCTCTGGCGGTTTACCAGGGCCAACAGCAGGTCGAAGGGGCCCGAGAAGGCTTGAGTGCGCACATGATAAGACATGGGTCAGGCCAGCCCTCCAAAGATCAGCAGGTCGTAGATAGGCCCTGCAGTGACGTCAAAGTAGCTGGAAAGTGGGCTTATGTGAAAGAATTCAGGCAGCATATAGAGCACCACCAGCAAGATTGCCATGGTATAGGGCTGGATGCGGTCGTAGGCTGCCCGGGCGCGCCCCCGCAAAAAGGCGGTGATCACGTGAGAGCCGTCCAGCGGGGGCAGGGGGATGAGGTTGAAGAAGCAAAGGATGAGGTTCACCCACACGTAGTCCAACAGGATCTCCAACAGGATGGGCGCGCCGTTGAGCACCTGGGGCGCGAAGCCATAGAGCCCATGGAAGATCAGGGCCGCCACCGCCGCCTGCAGCAGGTTGGAGGCAGGGCCCGCCAGCGCCACCAGCACTTCGTCCCGAGGCACTTTGCGCAGCCGATAGGGGTTGTAGGGCACCGGCTTGGCATAGCCAAAGACCGGCCCTCCCAGAAGCACCATGATGAAGGGCAGGATTAGAGAGCCAAAAGGATCGATGTGGCGCAGAGGGTTCAACGACAGCCTGTGAGCCTCCTTGGCGGTAGGGTCGCCGCAGAGATAGGCCACATAGCCGTGAGCCACCTCATGGATGGTGGCGGCCAGCATCACCACCAGCACGGTGATGGCAGCCTGAAGGATGGCGGAGGCACTGAAGATTCCCATGCAGCCTCCCTACCTGAGCGCCGAGGCGATGCGCATTGCGGCCCAGTCCACCACAAAGAGGGCGATGGCCAGAAGCGCGAAGTCGCCGCGGAAGGCGCCGCCCAACGGGGTGGGGATCACCAGCATGCCGGATATGGCCGAGGGCACCATGCCGTTGAGCGTCATGATGACCCCCACCACCCCCAGATTGGTGGCGGTGCCCAAGCAGAGGATGACCACCAAGCCTGAGAGAAGGATGGCTGCGATGCGGGCCAGATAGGCCACCACCCTGAAAAGCGCCGAGAAAAGACGCCTAATCATCCTGCTGCGCCTCCTCCAGTTGGGCGGAGAGCTCCAGCCACTCCTCTTCTAACGCCGGCAGCTTCTTCTTGAGCGCCGAATATTCCTTCATGGCCTCGTCGAACTTCTCTGCGTCGTTGTAGAGCTCTTCTGAAGCCATGAGCGCCATGAGCTCGTCGTAGCGGGCTTGGGAGCTCGCCAGCGCCTTCTCCACCTGGGACAGGCGCTTCTTGGTGCCAGCCAGCTTCTTGTTGCGTGCGTTCCTGGCCTCTGCCTCGGCCCGGCGTTGCTCCTTGGTCTTCACGTTGCGCCCAGCAGGCTTGGCCGCGTCCTTCTCGGTTGCCGACAAGGACTCGCCCTGTCCGCCTGCAGCTTTAGGGGCCTTGGTGCCAATGGCCACCACGTTGCGAGAGCCCGCGGCGGGGCTCGTCTCCCCAGCGGCAGCCTCCTCGGCCCGGCGGGCCTCCAGCTCGGCGCGCTTGAACAAGAAGTAGTCGTAGTCGCCGTCGTAGACGGTCACCTGGCCGTCGCGCACATCCACGATCTTGTTGGCCACGGCGCGCACCAGGTGCTCGTCATGGGAGATGAGCACGATGGTGCCATCGAACTCCACCAGGGCTTCTTCTAACACCTGCACCGAGTCGATGTCCAGGTGGTTGGTAGGCTCGTCCAGGCAGAGCAGCGGGTCTGGCGACACGATCATCTTGGCCAGGGCCAAGCGGGCGCGCTCGCCGCCGGAGAGCATAGAGACGCGCTTCTCCACATCGTCACCGTGAAAGAGGAAGGCGCCCAGCAGCTGGCGCTCTTGAGAGGTGGTCCAGCCGGGAGCCACGCTGTCGATCTCTTGCAGCACGGTGTTCGCGGGGTTGAGCTCCTCCAGCTGGTGTTGGGCATAGTAGGCCAGCTCCACGTTTTTGCCTAGCTCGATGGAGCCGGCGTCGGGCGCCAAATGGCCGCAGATGAGCTTCATGAGGGTAGACTTGCCCGCGCCGTTGGGACCTACCAGCGCCACATGGTCGCCCCGGTAGAGGGTGAGGTCTGCATCCTCGTAGACCACATTGTCGTCGAAGGCCTTGCGCACGTGGTCCACCTTGACCACCATGTCGCCGGTGCGCGGAGGCTCAGGGAACCTGAAGTGCACCTTCTTGGACTGTTCTGGCAGCACCACCAGCTCGCGCTTGATGGCCTCGATGCGCGCCATGCGCTCCTGGGCCGCCTTGGCCTTGGTGGGCTTGTAGCGAAACTTGTCCACAAAGACCTGCATGTGGTTGATCTCGCGCTCCTGGGCTGCCCGTTTGGCGCGCAGCTGCTCCAGGTTGGCCTCGCGCTGGCGCAGGTAGTCAGAGTAGTTGCCCGTATAGGTGCGCAGCTGGCGGTTCTCCAGAGCCGCCACATGGTCCACGCAGGCATCCATGAAGGCGCGGTCGTGGGAGACGATGAGCACCACGCCGTCGTAGGACGACAAGAACGACTCGAACCACTGGACGCTTTCCAGGTCCAGATGGTTGGTGGGCTCGTCCAACAGCAGCACGTCTGGGTGACGCAGCAAAAGCTTGGCCAGCGAGATGCGCATCTGCCAGCCGCCAGAAAACTCCAGGGCAGGCTTGTCCAGGTCTTCCACCGGAAAGCCCAGGCCGCACAGGATCTGCCTGGCACGGCTCTCCAGCTCATAGCCGCCGGCCGCCTCGAAGCGGTCGCGGGCGCGCCCATACTCGTCCATCGCCTGCTGGAGGCGGCCGGGGTCCTTCTCGGAAGCCATGGCAAGCTCAAGCTCCGAGATGCGCTCGCCCAGATGCTGGATCTCTGTGGCAGAAGACATCACTTCTTCAAGGGCCGTGTCCTTGCCGGCCAGCTGGGCCTCCTGCTCCAGATAACCCACCGAAGCGCCCTTGGCAAAGGCGACGGTTCCCTCGTCCGGCGTCTCGAGGCCCATCACGATCTTTAACAGCGTGGTCTTGCCGGCGCCGTTAGGGCCCACCAAAGCCCAGGACTCGCCTGCATTGAGCTGCATGGTTGCGTTGGAGTAGAGCGCCTGAGGGCCAAAGGACTTGGCCACTTTGTCGATGAGAAGGATCACGGAGCTAAATCACTTTCTATAGTAAGTACCTGAGCAGGAAGGCCTTAGGGCTGCCGAGAAACCCGGCCTTCTGCCCTTGTCAGTCGCAGGTGAGGTGGATGGCAAAGCCGCCAATGGGCTGCTCAAAGTAGACCAGCTGGGTCTCGCCTGAGGGCAGAAGGCGGCGGCTGGATTCGTCGATGGCGAAGCCGCGGGCAGCAAACCACTTTTCTGCCGCGGGAATATCGTCCACATGAAAGCCGATGTGGCCGCGCTCGCCGCGGCCCGGCTGCTTCATGATCTCCACCATGGTGTCGCTAAAGAGCGACACGGGGGTCTCGCGCGTCTCAAGGCCCATGAGGCAGGAGAAGAGCCGGGCGATCGCGGCTGCCTCCACTTCGTTGGCAGCATTGATGCCCACGTGGGCGAGCCTCAGGCCAAAGAGCTCCTGGGGTGTCTTTTGCGTATCCATAGGGCGGCCTCCTTGCCCATCGACGGTTTTCTATCTATGGCCAGGGATGCGGCAGAGGCGGTGGCCATCGAAAAACCAGGCTGCCCCCTGTGCGCACCCGTGCTGCACAGCCCACACAAGGCGGCAGCTACAAATGGCCATGAACTTTTAGTTTAGCGCTCCGGCAGGCTTTGAATGACGGCCGCACAGCCTCTGTGGCACCTTACCACGGCACCTGCAGAAGCTCGCACGATATTGGAAATCCCCCGATCGCTCAGGGCGTCCATCACATGATGGTCCAGCAGCCACTCGAAGCCCTCCTCAGAAATGGAGGTGTTGTCTGCCAGAGGCACCACCGAGAGCACTTCTCCCGGCTCCCCCACCCTCACTTCTTCGCGAGCCCCCGGCGCGACAAGCTGCACCTTTTGGGTGGCGCCTATAAGATCCACAGCCCAGCGGCTATAGCGCCTACAGGTTCCCAAGACTCCCAGTTCATGGTCCAGCCGGCCGCCCAACGCACAGAGCACTACGAAATGCGGGCACGCACCCTTCTGGACAGCCCAGGCCTCCCCTTGCTCAAAGGCCACTTCCAAGTCTGTCATGGCCTTGTACCAGGAGAGGTCAACCCGGGCCACGCCGCTGGATTCCAAGGCGGCCAGATCTTCTGGCTCCACCGAGTCGCTGTCCCCCACGTAAAGCTGGGGCACCACCTGTGCGCGACGACACCAGGAGTAGCCTTTATCGGCAGCGATGACGTAGCGAGCCTGGCTGCAAAGCTGGGCCACACGCGCCAAATCCGTGGGCTCCGGCGAGCCCGCTACTAGGACAACGAGGGCTTCAGGCTCAGCGGACGCAGCGCTCATGAGAGGGAGCGCAGGGCGTCGAAGGTGACTCCCGGCCAGCCGCAGGTGAGCACCACGTCGCAAACCTCGCCCATGTCTTGAGGGCTAAAGCGGCTGGACGGCCAGTGGAGCCCCAGTGTCTCGAAGCCCGCGCCCTTGGCAGAGGCAGCAGCCACCAGGGCATCCTCTGCCACCAGCGTGACGCCAGGGTCTGTGCCCAGAGCCTCTGCGGCAGCCAGATAGATGTCGGGCGAGCTCTTGGAGGGATAGCCCATAGATGCCGAGAAAACCGCATCAAAGTAACCGGTGAGCCCAAAGCAGTCCAGAGCATAGTCCACCAGCTCAAGCTCTGTGCATGATGCGATGGCCATGGGGATGTGCGCGGAAGCCACCTGATCCAAGAAGTCTTTGGCGCCCGGCAAGAGCTTCTGAGCGGCATAGCCTTCTTTAGCGCGAGCGATAAGCCCACGCTTGAGCTCTTGCACCGTGGCGGGAACAGAGTAGGTCTTTACAAAGAGCGCCAGGGAGGTGTCCATGTTCATGGTCTCAGCCTCTGCCATATGGGCCTCAGCCTGCTCTGGGGAGACATAGCGAGAGAAATAGTCAGGAAAGATGGTGCGCCACATGCCCATGGAGTCCAACAAGGTGCCGTCCATGTCAAATATCATTCCTTGAATGTCCATAGAACTCCCTCTCTTGCGCATTCGTCTCTTAAGAACTGTAGCTCAAAGGGGTATCTTGAGAGGGTTTAAGAACTTTTATGAAAGGACTGGTATGGCACGTTACGACTACCGCTGCCCCAAATGCGGCCTCACCTTCGAGGTAGAGCACCCTATGGGAGAGAAGCCGGAGATCCTGTGCCCTGCCGACGGCGAGGTGTGCGAGCGCGTCTTCGAGCCCAGCGCCATCGCCTTTACAGGCAGTGGCTTTTACAACACTGACCAGCGAGACTCCTCTACCAAGAGCGCCGGCCATTGCGACAGCTGCTCCGGCGGCGATTGCTCCCACTGCGCCAGCTAGCCTGGCGTTCCCATGCGTCTTTTCCCACCGCTGCTAAGAAACGCCTCCCTCTCACCTAGGAAGCGGCTCTTAGCAGCGGCACCTTTTTCATGGATCCGCAAACACCTGCACTCGCAAGCGCCTAGGAGCGCCTAATGAGCCTGGCGGCAAAGTGGCCGTCTGGCCCCAAAAGCGCCGGCAGGCTGCAGAAGTGACCCTCAGGGGTGGTGTGGGAGGCCACCAGCTCTTGGAAGGGCTCGGGCGCCGCTGCCACACCGGGAGCATCGCACACATTGGCCACCTCGAACTGGCTGCCGAGCGGCGTAGTCAAGAAGGCGTCCAGCACCGCCTGGTCTTCCTGGGTGCAAATGGAGCAGGTGGCGTAGATGAGCGTTCCTCCTGCCTTCACGCGATGGGCGGCGGCACAGAGGATGGACCATTGGAGTTGAGGCAGCCCTGTTGGTTCCAAGTTTTCTTGCTTGAGCGTCCAGGGAATCTCTGGATGCCTGCGCATGGTGCCCGTGCCCGAGCAAGGGACGTCGCAAAACACCGTATCAAAAGTGCGATCTAGCTCTGGAGGCAACGCAGAGTCTGCCAGTTTAGTGGCGTCGTAGGCAAGCGAGAGCACCGAGGCTTCCCAGCCGTGGCTCACACGCTCGGTGGCCAGACGCACTTTAGACTCTGATACATCTACCGCCACGATAGAGGCAGCGCCGCCCAGCGAAGCCGCCGCATTTTCCAATAGCAGCGTTTTGGTGGCGCGGCCTTGGCCCACCTCAAGCAGGCTGGACCCCGGCTGCGGAGCGCCAATGCGGCTCACCATTTGCGAGCCCAGATCGCTCACCACCACATCTACACTGCCAATAAGCCCGCTGCCATTGAGCGCCGCGGGCTTCTCCAGCAAGAACGATCCCGGCAGCGCAATGGGCACAGGTGCCGTTTGCACCTCTTGGAGCTTGGCGAAGGCTGCCTCAGGCGTAGTGACTCCCGTGTTGGTGGCCACCCACACCGGAGCGGGCTCCAACTGGGACAAGGCCACCTGAGCCGCTTTCACGTCTCCCCAGGACGCCTTGATGGTGGCAGCCAGCCACTCCGGCATGCCCGAAGCCGCCGCCAACAGCTCGTCGCCTATGACTCCCCCATCGGCCACGCAGGCTTCCACCGCATCCTTCGCGGCACGCACCCGAGGCCGCTCCTCTGCCGCCACACGGCGAAGCACCGCATTGGCCAACCCCGCTGCCCGGGGCGCCACGTCGCGCACCAGCTCCACGCCCTGAGAGACCGCCACCTGCGTGGCAGTATCCAAATGCAGCAGCTCAAAGCAGGCCAGCCGCAAGGCATCCCGCACCCGAGGCTGCAGACCCTTAGGCTTTGCCACATAGCGGTCCAGCACATCGTCCAGCTGCCCCACGCAGGCGCAGGTGCCCAGCACCAACCGAGACGCAAGCCCCCGCGACTTAAGCGAAAGCCGAGTCATCTCCGGCGCCACGCGCAGCAGCTCGCGAGCGTAGGCATCCCGCCGCCTCGCCCTGGACACCACCGTCAACGCCACTTTTCTCGCAGGAGCGCAGGAGGTCATAGGCTAGATCTTCTCCCAGGTAGCATTCTTCACATCATGCAAGCCGCGTGCCCAGGCAGCCGCGTCCATCTCACGCTTGCCGTCGGGCTTCACCTCAAGGAGCTCCAGCGCCCCGTCGCTGCAACCCAAGAGCAGTGCTTTATGCACCAGAGCTACGCGGCCAGGCTCCACAGCCTCTGGCTGCCGAGAAACCCGTGCCCTCATAACCCGCAAGGCTTTGCCGGCCACCACCGCGCGAGAAGGCGCCGCGTCCATGGAAGCCTGCACCTTGCGTGCATTGTCTGCAGAGGTAAGCGCCGGGTCCAGCGCCATCTCCTGCTTGGTGATCTTTTGGGCGTAGGTCACCAGCGACCCATCCTGAACCTGCCACTCAAGAGTCCCAGCCTCCATGGCTTTGAGGGCATCCACCAGCAGGTCTGCGCCCAACTGTGCCAGCTCATCCATAAGGAGAGGGGCGGGTTTATCGGCAATTTCCACCGAACCGGTGAGGCTGTAGTCTCCAGCATCCAGCTCGTGAACCACCTGCATGATGGACACACCCGCACGCTCGTCGCCGGCCAGAATAGCCCGCTGGATGGGGGCGGCGCCGCGCCAGCGCGGCAGCAGCGACCCGTGGACGTTCACCGTGGGGGCGATCTCCATAACACTGTCGGGTAGCAGGGCGCCGTAGGCGGCCACGCAAATGACGTCGGGGGCGAGATCTTTGAGCTGCTGGAGCACCTCAGGGGTGATGCGCGAAGTCTCAATCACCGGAATTTGACGCTCCTGAGCTGCAACTTTGACAGGGGAAGGCACCAGCTTTTTGCCACGGCCGCGCACGGCATCTGGTCGAGTAACAGCCGCCACTACTTCAAAGTTTTGATCCAAGGCTTCCAGCGAAGGCACCGCGAAATTGGGAGTACCCATGAAAAGCACGCGCATGGGCGCCTCCTAATCGGTTTCGCCGGGGCGCACGCCCTCTTTGATAGAGGCCTCTACCTGGCTCTTTGCCTTCATGCGGGCCATGGGTCCCAAGTGATCCAGCATGGTGACGCCGTGAAGATGATCGATCTCGTGCTGCAGGCAGCGAGCCATAAGCGAACCCTCCGCCTCGTAACGCATGGTATCGCCGTCAAGATTCTGCGCATGGACCACCACGTGGCTGGGACGCTCCACATCCACCGAGATGCCCGGGAACGACAGGCACCCCTCCGAGCCCACCATAGGCTCGCCGTCTGCCTCGATGATTTGGGGGTTGATAAGCACGTAGGGGTTCTTCGCTGTACCGTCGCCCCAATCGCAATCGATGACCACCATGGACACCGACTTGCCAATTTGCGGCGCCGCCAACCCACAGCCCTCTGCCGCATACATGACGTCCAGCATATGGTTGGCCAGCTCTTTGACCTCGTCATCGATGGTCTCAATGGGCGCCGTCTCGCTCTTGAGCACAGGATCGCCCATCAATACGATTTCATCAAGCATAGAATCTTTAGCAGCCATAACGCTCCTTGTGGTCTAACTTTTCTCCCCACCATTTTACCCACCTCATCCCCTCTCTTAAGAAAAGCCATGAGATTTGAGCCTTCTTACCTGTTGAGCAGGGAGGGCACCAGAAGAAGTCAGTTAATTGTTTTCGTAACTCAAGCGTCGAACTATGCTTTGCTTCCCCTCGAGGTCTGTTTATCTTGCTATCGTTTCATAAACGAGGAGGTACATCGAAGCTACTGTAGTTGTTTCGGAAGTAGTTGATGAGCAGGTTCGTGATAAAACTGAGGCCATTGCCATAAAGGCTGGAACTACCCTCGAAGCACTTATTTCGGATTTTGTGACTGAAATTGTAAAGAATGACAGAATCCCAGATACCTTCCACTCAGACCAAACTGATTTACTTAGATAGCGCTTTATTGAATCAACCGGGAAGTCAGGGGGCGTATTCCTAAACTTTCTGTTTTTGAGCTTTTTGCAATTAATTTTGATGTATCCATCATTGATGTTTCAGCTTATTTCTTAATTATTGTCTCTCACTTTTTTAAGCACAACACCCTGCTCTGTCTTCCACACTTCCCACCCGTTGACAGACCCACCAAGGACTACTTCTGCAGCAGCAGAGAGCGAAGAAACCACTACGTCTTGCTGCAGAACATCATTTTCTATAAGCACATCATTGAGGATAGCAGGAGTCTTTCTGCCATGTCCCTTGGCGCAGCAGTCACTCCCTTTTAGTACGCGAAATACTCCATCTTTTACTTCCAGCTTGGCCTTAATGACGCCAACACCTTTCACCTTTCGATTCATCCAATACAAGCCATTGGGTACTATCGCTCGTTCTTCGATGGCTTCGGTAGCAGTATCAAAAACCTGTTCCTTTGTTTGATTCTCAGGATAAATTTGCCTACCTTCAAAGGAAGACAACAGCTGCATTGCCAGATCTACATCCAATGCAAATAGCTCACTTTCAGCTACACGAGCCTTTGAGAACAACGCATGGAGTAGCTTCTCTTTTTCATCGTAGTCTTCTACTTCGATTGCAAATTTGCGCTTAAGACCTGTCACGTTGTAATAACCATTCCGTTCAAGTTCTTTCATGCGCTCTTTATAATTATCTGTTTTACCAATTTTCACGAGCCCCGGGACTACGGTTTTCATTAGATAAATAATACCTTTGGCCATCTTGAACCCTTCCTACTTCGCTCCCATTCCCCAGGCTGCCGGCCAATTAGCCGGAAGGAGATACTCGTTCAGCAGCGGCAGGGATTCCATGATATCCATTGATTTCAAGGATATCGTGATGAAAGACTCCACAAAGTCCACGATATAACTTAGGTTATTCGGCGCAAAAAGGTTGATATCGTTGATGACGCCACTCTTCTTGCCCACCTTCACCCTGTAACGATCTGCCGCCACTGAGGGCGCTTTTGCCGTTGATTACGTAATCCTGAGCACACAGGGACGCCGCGGAGGGTAAGGTTATCAGCCACCTTTAGGACCATGAAACAATCCGTTCAGAGCAAGAACTGTGACGACTTTAAGATTCGATCTGCTGATCCAGCTCATCATCCCTCAGGTCCACACCGATCTCGAAGGCTATGGCTAGGAGCGATCTTAACACGGCGTGGTTCGCCAGCTTCTCCCCATAGGCCGCCCACTGATTCTCGTGGCGCCACTCGTCCTTGAACTCCTGGTAGTTTAACCAGAATATGTCTGGCATGAGGCTGACGAACGGAAACCCGAAGCGAACGAATCCGTCCTTGGGCGCCGTCATCCTAGAGATGGAGCCGTCGTGCTTCAGACGGTTATTTGCGAACTTTAGTGCAAGCACAGCCGGATTCTCTTTATCGTCCTTGAGGTCGGGGCTGGTGTCGCAAACCGCGACGAGGCTCCCAACCACACCAAACAGAGCACAGTCCACCTCGACAAGGTCGAGGGCACCTGATCCGGCGGTGCGCCACTTCTCGACTGTGTGCCGCAGATTCGCATGAAAGTGTTGAGCTATTGCCGTGAATCGGTTGACCTTACGTTCTCAATCCTCCATATAACCCCTCTTTCATCTCAACCGAAGCTGATACGTCTGCGCTTACTTTACGTCCATACTCCAGGCCGTCGGCCAGTTGGCGGGGTGCGGCAGCTCGTTCAGGGGCGGCAGGGAGTCAACGATGTCCAGCGTCTCCAAGGACACCGTGATGACCGATTCCACGAGGTCCACGATGTAGCGCGGCTTGTCCGGCGCGTAGAGATTGGGATCGTTGACGATGCCGCTCTTCTTGTCCACCTTCACCTGGTAGCGGTCCACCAGCCACCCGAGGGCGCTCTTGCCGTTGACCACGTAGTCCTGGGCCCGCTCGGGGATGTCGCGGAGAGTGAGGTTCTCGGACACCTTGAGAACGGTGTAGTCATTGACGAGCTTGCCGGTCTCCTTGTCACGCACCCTGCCCCAGGCCATCTTCTCGGTGCGGCCTGGGTTGGCGGAATCCCCCACTTCCTCCACGGCATAGCGTTCGACCCCCTCGTAGTTCACATGGAGGTCGCCGAGCCTGCGGCCCGCCCGCTCGAAGGCGCGGAAGTCAGCCGCCAGCGGAATGCGCGGCAGCTCCTTTTTCAGATTGTTGGCGAAGCGTCTGCGGTACTCGAGCGAGTGGAGCACGCCGTAGACATAGAAGAACACATCCTCCTTGGTGATAGAGGGGTCGCCGTAGGCCTCGTGGAACACCGCGAGGGCCTCGTCGGTGATGGCGTCGTGGCGGACGGGCTCGGCGCTGCCGAGGAGCCCGTCGCTTGTCGGCTCGTCGTACCAGTAGAGGGGGAAGCACTGGCCGTGGTGAACAAGCTCGAGGTCAGGCAAGACCGCGCTCATAAAAGTCCCTCGCTCCCCTACGTCAATGACCAGGTTTCGGCAGTGAGGGAACATTGCTGGTAGGTCATTTCGGCCGCTTTTTCCCTTCACACCAGCCTCAGCTGCAGAATCTGTCAAAGAGGCGACATTGGGGTTGCTGGTAGGTCCTTTCGCCCGCTCGCCTTCGGCGAGCGGGAAAAAGCGGGGTTGCTGGTAGGTCCTTTCGTTCATCGTTCGCTCGTAGTAAACCCACTGCCTGCAGAACGGCCTATAAGAGCCCAATACGACCGAATCCGGCACGTACTCGATGTTTATGTGCCTCTTGGCGAAGTCCTCGATGCGTCTTGTCCAGCTGTAGCGCTTATCGTCTCGTGGCACGATCGTTGAATCGGTAGCCCGCATCTCGTCGACGGCCTCGTTAGTGTTGTCCACAAGCTCGGACATCTGGCAAGCGACCTGATTCTTCGAATACGACCAAGCCCACGGGTCCCTCTGCGTCTTCAGCCCACAGGACCAAATATTGAAGACCCCGAGCAGGCCCTTGCGCTTCTCAATGCCCATGGGGGCGAACTCGTACCAAGAGTCGTCGCGCTGGTCGAGCCAGTCGCCGTGGCGGTCGGGGGTCAGGACGGCCCACTCGGGGTCGGCGTCGACAGCGTCCTTGAGGATGTCGAGCTTCTCCTGACGGGAGAGGTAGTCACCGATGTCGCGGTAGCGGATGACACCGTGCTCCTTGGAGGCAGGGTTCTTCACCAAGAGCGTGATAGCAACAGTCGTTCTCGTTCCCTCTCCGAAGACATTGTCTTTCTCCTTGCGCCTCTCCTCCCCCTGACTACGTGCATTCCCTCGGAGATTGAAGACGTAGATGGAGTTGAACTCCTCGCAGAAGCACCGGCGCACGCCGGAGGCGGCGTCGCCCTTGAGCCACCCGCCGTTGGAGACGAAGCAGACGATGCCCGCATCGCCGATACGGTCGCTCGCCCAGCGGAAGGCACGAACGTAGTGGTCGTAGAGGGAGTTCTTGTTGCTCGCCTTCGTGTTCGCCGCGTAGGTCCCGGCAATCCTCCCGTCCAGCGTCCTGTACTTCGCGTTCTGGTTGCCGGTATTGCCCTTGTCGCCCGCCCTATACGGCGGGTTGCCCACGATCACCGTGACGTCGGTGGCCACCTGCTCCTCGATGCGGTCGCTGTTCTCCAGGAACGTGCGCCGGTCGATGACGTTGTCCTCCTCGCCCAGCTGGAAGGTGTCGCAGAGCAACGCCCCGGGGAACGGCCGATAGGCGCCGCCCATGCGTGCGTGGTAGGACTGCTCGATGTTGATGTCCATGATGGTGGCGGCCAACGGCACGATCTCGTTGGAGTGCAGGTCGTGGTCGTACTTGTAGGGCAGGTCCTCGTCGGGGATGAGCGTGGGGTCCTCGATGAGGCGGCTGAGGTAGGTGCCGGTGCCCGCGAAGCCGTCGAGGATGTGCACACCGCGGTCCCCCAGGCTCTCGCCGAACTCGCGCTCGAGGGCCCTCTGGACCATGTGGAGCTGGGCGTCCACCACCTCCACGGGCGTGTAGACGATGCCCAGCTCGTCGGCGGTGTCCTTGAAGGCCGCGGCGAAGAAGTCGTTGTAGAGCTCCTTGATGAGGTTCTGCTTGGCCGTGTCGCTCTGCACCTGGGAGGCGATGACGCGCACCTGGGAGTAGAGGTCTGTGAGCTCGGGGCTGTCCAGCGACGACTCGAGGCCCGCGTCGTAGAGGGCCGACAGCGCGCGCTCGATGCCCGCCACGATGGGGTTGCCCTCGCGCACCTGGTCCTGGTTGAACAGGGCGTCGAAGATGGGGCGCGTCACCTCGTGCTGGGCCAGCACGTCCACGGCACGGTCTGCGTCGTAGTCGGGGTTCAGGGTGTCGCGGAGGCCGGCGAGGAACTCGCCGAAGGCGTCGGCCGCCTCGCCCGGCTCGGCCACGAGGGAGCGAATCTGGTCGGAGCGAGAGCGGGTGACGGCACCCACGTCGCCGCTCCACTCGCTCCAGTAGATCTTGGTGCCGCACTTGCGGACGATCTGGGCGCGGATGGCACGCGCCATCTTTTGAAGAGACTCGTCGTTGTCGCCAAGGATGAGCTGGGACTGTCCAGAGTCGCCCTGATCATGGCTTCCGCTTGGCTCGCGGTCCTCATCATGGGCATCCTCGCCAATAGGATGAGTGCGATGAGGGATATTCTTGGCCTTGTTGAGACGTGAGGAATCTAGGACCTCGAACTCAACTACCTTCTTTAACGGCTCAGAATCACCGAGGGAGGCGGAGTTGATCTTGGCATCCAGGCGCTCGTCATGGGAGCGAAGGGCTGAGACCACGTCCCAGATACGCCCATACTCACGGCTGGAAGAAAGCGCGGTGCCCGGATCGGTGCCCTCCGGCACAAATATTGGAATGATGATGTAGCCGTACTTCTTACCGGGAGAAGTACGCATGACACGGCCCACAGACTGGATGATGTCGACCTTGCTGCGGCGTTTAGAGAGGTAGATGACGGCATCGAGATCTGGAACGTCGATGCCTTCTGCAAGACAGCGGGCATTGGAGAGGACATGGCAAGTGTCTTCGTCGTCCTTCTCGGCAAGCCAATCCAAAAGCTCAGCCCGCTGAGGAGCAGTCATAGTGCCATCGACGTGCTTCACATCAATGCGTACATGTCTGGCATCAGCCGGAAGCGCCAGAGCTGGCTCCGTGCCTTGGAGATAAGCGTCAACAACGTGCTGGAACTCGTTGGAGAGCAGTTTGGAAGCCGAGATATTAGCGGCAAACGCGATGGCATGATGCAGTACGCGCTGAGCATCATCCTGGCCGCTGTCTGCGCCCTCCAGATCCATGACGCCGCCAGCGTGAGTGCGGTCAAACAGCGCTTTCCACACACCCAGGAATCGAGCAGCATCGGGCACGTCGATCTCATTGGCGTTGCTCATCGCATAGAGCAAGATCGACTGAGGCAGCATCGACTGGTCGATTTGCATAACCACGAGCTTGTAGTCAGTGAGCAGCCCTTGATCGACAGCCGCTCCAAAGGAGAGGCGATGGCAGATGCGGCCATAAACCTCAGGGTTATTCATGGAAGCAATGAGGCCATCAGAAACTTTCTTTGTGCCAGGCAGCGTCTCGTCACGCGTCTCATAGACACGCGGAGTAGCCGTCATATAGAGGCGCTTGACTGCAGCTATCCATTGGTTATCGTGAACGCGCACAAAGGAGGTCTCATCTTCCCTGCCGCTCTCGCCATGCATGCGGCCAGTGGTGCGATGAGCCTCGTCACAGATGATCAGGTCAAAGACAGGAAGCCCGAGTTCCTGGGCTTGATGGATGACATCAATGGATTGATAGGTGGAGAAAATGACATTGAGCGCGTCGGGGTCAGGAGCAAATTGCCCTTCTAGAAGCTTTGGGTTAGTGGTCGCAGGATAAGGAACCTGGGAGAGCGATCCATAAGACTCGAGAACCTCAGTCTCGTCTTGCTTATCCTTGCCAAGCTTGGATGCCTTAGGATCTGAGCACACCACCCAAACACGCAGCTTGCCTCTCACCTGCTGAGCCCAATCGCGCATGGATTGAGCCACCAAGCTGATGGACGGAGCAAGAAAGAGCACCGTGCCGCCGGGGACGAACTCCTCAGAGAAACGCAAAGCGGTGAGCGTTTTACCGGTGCCGCAGGCCATGACAAGGGTTGTGCGGTCAGCTTCTTGAAGCTCTGCCTTTACAGCATCAATAGCTTTACGCTGGTGAGGACGTGGATCAAAAATCAGTCGCTTACGCGCCCCCTGCACTTCCTCGCAGGTAAGGTGCATTCCATGAGTCCAAAAATCCTGCCAAGGCAAGTTGGACTTCTTGATGACGTCCAAGCCAATTCGATAAACAGACTCATGAGTGCAGATGAACTCTTCGAGGTTCTTAGTGAGCTTTGGGGCGGTGTCAACCAGGACCCTGTAGGCATAGGTATCCTCAGTGGCGTTCATGAAGAACGTCGACACATCGCCTTCTGAAAGGGTTTTGGAGGTGTAGCACTTTGCCTGAATTGCCCAGTACTCACCAGTAGTCGCATCCTGGGCTACAAGATCGATGCCTGTGTCTTGCCTGCCTGGATTGGTCGGAGCATCCTCCCACATCCACACATGGGAGAATTTGTCCTGGTAAGTCGGGTCGTTTTCGAAGTAGAACTTAACTGCCCGCTCCCAGGCAGTACCCTGCTCCCTTTTGTTGAGGGACTGGGTAACAATGCGCTCGAACACCTCATTGACCGTGAGATTTTCTTGGCTCTCTCCCACTTATTCGCCCTTTGAACAGGCGCGGCAGGAAGCCTAGGCTTTGAAAAGGTGTGCCTTTCCAGCGAAGCTAATCAATGTGATAATTCATGTATTCAACTGCAGTTTGCGTGGCAAGAGGTCTCTAAAAAAGGTGTGGGGAGAGGTATTTAAAAGGCACACCTTTCGGTAGGTCGCAGAAACCCTACCTCCACATCTAATCCTATTAAGCTTCTTGGCGTCGCCAGCTATCAAAGGTAGAAAGACTCACTCCTAATTGCTGGGCGGCTTCTTTGCGAGTTATCTCCCCTTGGTCAAAGGCATTTTTGACAAATGTATAAGTGGGTGGTTGCTCTATTCGAGGCCTCCCTAAATGTTTGCCACGGGCCCGAGCCGCAGCGATGCCTTGGGCTTAGCGTTCGCGAATCTTATCTCGCTCCATTTGAGCAACGTATGCAAGTAATTGCAAAACAATATTGGACAAGAAATTACCCGTGAGACCACCAACGGTATTACGTGTATCTAGCAAAGGCATGTCTAACACCACCACGTCCACACCTCGCTCATGGGTGAGATCCTGCCAAACACTCAGAATTTCATCGTAATTGCGACCAAGACGATCGATACTGGCGACGTACAACACATCACCTGGTTTAAGTCTCCGTATTAGAGAGCGCCACCCTGGACGATCGAAGTTCTTTCCACTGGCCTTGTCTGTGACTATCTCATCAAGATCCAGTTTAGAAAAAGTATCGAGCTGCCTATCAAGGTTTTGATCTGCAGCAGAAACACGAGCATAGCCAAATAAGCGCGAAGCCATACAGCCCTCCCCTACGAGCACTAAGAGGCTGGATTGGCCTGAAAACCAATCCTGGGGAGGAGGTGATGCTTAGTATAACGTACATTTGTTCTATTTTATAGACTTGGATTGAGGTTCACATGATAAAGGTGAAATATTGTACATATATTGGTACAATATAAGCAGTATACATATAGGAGGTTATATATGGAATGTGTAAGCTACTCAGGGTTTCGACGCAATTTGCGGGAATACCTTGATAAGACTCGTGATGATGCCTGCGAGATACTCGTCACGAGCCAAGATCCGACTTCAAATGTCGTAGTAATGAATGCTTCTGAATACGACTCCCTCATGGAAACGTTAAGAATCTACGAGAATCCAGAGCTTCATCAGAAAATACTCAAAGGAGTAGCCTCGGCTGCATCAGGAGATGTATTTATTCATGACTTAATTGATGACATGGATATCTCAAATGTCTGTGAATAGGAGTAGTCAGAAAGGACGCCACAAAGTTTGGACGACTGATTCTTGGGAAGATTATCTTTCTTGGCAAGCAGGTGATAAAGCCACATTACGAAGAATTAATCGATTAGTAGAAGAAATATGTCGAACTCCTTTCGAAGGCATAGGAAAACCGGAGCCACTAAAAGGAGACTTATCGGGCTTGTGGTCTAGGCGAATTGATCATAAAAACCGTCTGGTGTATAAGCCTGAGGATGATTACGTGCTTTTCCTCTCTTTACGCGACCATTATTAGCGAGATAATCTTTTCCCAACCTAGCGGCCATACTTTATGGGCACGCCTTTTACGTCGTTTATTTGATACACCTACCTTGATTCCGTATCATATTCGCGACGTTAGGTAGATCATGAAACGAGCTCTTCCCTTTAGAACTCGCCAAGCAGCGAAAGACATAGGGCAATCCATACGCGATTGGCGAAGACTTCAGACCATTACTTCAGATGAACTTGCTGATATGGCGGGAGTTTCTCGGTCTACGTTGTCTCGTTTAGAGAATGGAGATCCATCGGTGAGCTTGGCGACTCTCCTTAATATTTGCAATGCCTTTGCGCTCACGGATCGTGTCATTGATGCAGTGGATCCCTACGAGACGGATTATAGACGGGCAAGAGCGCCTCAAAGTCTGCCGCAGAGGGTGAGCAGGCCGAAGTAGTTAAGCATTTCCTTACGTGAACAGGAGCTTTTTGCGAGCGTGCTGAATGAGAAGCAGATCATATTTGATGCGTGATTAAACTAGGGCCAAATCAGGCGGCTTTCAGGCACAGGAGGCACTTATGGTGCAGGTTCCTTCTCGCACGCTGGGTGTTGGCGCTACTTGTCCTCTTGAAGTCTCTGCAGTGGGCTTAGGCTGCATGGGATTTAGCCATGGTTATGGGCCTGGACCAGACTGGGACGAGTCGGTGGATCTTATCCGCCGCGCCCATGCTATGGGCTACAGCTTTTTTGATACTGCCGAGGGCTATGGCGGTGGCCACAACGAGCGCCTGGTAGGCGAAGCGGTGGCACCCTTTAGATCTGAGATCGTGTTGGCTACAAAGCTGCATATTCCAGAGACTACGATGGATAGTCGTGTGAAATATGATCTCTATGGCGTGATTCGCGAGCATTTGGAGGCTTCGCTGAAGCGCTTGGAGACAGATTATGTCGATTTGTACTATCAGCATCGGATGAATCACACTATTTCACCAGAGGCGGTAGCTGAAGTCATGGGGCGTTTGATTGATGAAGGCTTGATTCATGGCTGGGGCCAATCGCAGTCGACTCCCAAGGAGATCAAGCGAGGCTATGGAGCCTGCCCGCTTACGGCGGTTCAGAGTGAACACTCCATGATGGAGCGCATGTTTGAGAATGAAGTGATTCCGCTCTGTGGGCAGCTGGGCATTGGATTTGTGGCTTTCTCCCCAATGGGCGGAGGGTTCTTATCGGGTAAGTATGCACCCAAAGAGCAATCTGAATATGTGGGTGACGATGTGCGCCGCAGCATCACGCGCTATAACAAAGCGAACATGGAGGCTAATGAGCCGTTGCTGGAGCTGCTGGATCAAGTGGCGGCTAAGAAGGGCGCAACCAAGGCCCAGATTGCCCTGGCATGGATGCTCGACCGCCATGACTTTGTAGTGCCAATCCCTGGCGCTCGTAGGCTAGACAGGTTGCAAGAGAATCTTGGAGCGACGGTGGTGAGGTTGAGCGCCAGCGAGCTTGAAGCGCTTGATGATGCGCTGGCAGCCATCGAGATTCATGGCGACCGCGCCGACGAAGATATTCAAGCACTCTATGCCAATGAGGGGACTAATCCTACAAGGCTGACTACATAAAGTCGTAGGGGTCCACGTCGATAGCTACAGAGACACCTTTGGTGTTCACTGCCGCACAGGTCTCGGCCAGCAGTGGGCCTAGGGTTGCGGTGGTAGGAGCTTTTATAAGGACATGGAAGCGGTAACGGTC
Organism: Olsenella sp. KGMB02461; assembly: GCF_012584445.1. Taxonomy (GTDB): domain Bacteria; phylum Actinomycetota; class Coriobacteriia; order Coriobacteriales; family Atopobiaceae; genus Leptogranulimonas. The sequence goes on along the minus strand of NZ_JABAHI010000008.1, from coordinate 111,841 downwards.
TTTGACCTTGGCCTTTACGCATTCGGTAGGGCCGAGGATCTGCCAGCCAGCGAGATCTTGCGTGCGTTGGCGCAGCTGAGCAGCGATGTCTTGCACCACCTGCTGTACATGACGGCCGTTAGTGCCAGACACCGTGATGTTTCCTAGGCGAGCGAAGGGCGGATAGCCGGCCTCTTGGCGCTGGGCCAGCTCCCATGAGCGGAACCCATAGCGGTCATGGCTTGCCACCGAGGTAATGGCAGGGTGGGTAGGCCAGTAGGTTTGAACGATCACCTGGCCGGCTTCCTGACCGCGACCGGCACGCCCAGCCACCTGCTCTAATAGGTCGTAGGTGCGCTCGCCGGCACGAAAGTCTGGAAGCTTCAAAGTAGTGTCGGCATTGATGACACCCACCAGTGTGACCTCGGGAAAATCCAGGCCCTTGGCGATCATCTGAGTGCCAATGAGCACGGCACCCTCTGCCGCATCGAACTCTTCGAGCAAGGTCTGATGGGCGCCTTTGGTTTTGGTGGTGTCGGCATCCATGCGAATGATGGGGGCGCCGGGCAAAAGCTGCGCAAGCTCGTCTTCCACCCGCTGAGTGCCCACACCATAGGCGGCCAGGTAGCGGCTGCCGCAGGAAGGGCAGTGGGTGTAGGGATTGGGATAGGCGTTGATGGACCAGCTGGATCCGCAGCTGTGGCACACCAGCTCATGAGTGCGCTCGTGATAGGTAAGCGCTGTGGAGCAGTGGGGGCACTCGGGCACGCAGCCACAGTCTTGGCACATGAGGAAGCTGGCGAAGCCTCGGCGGTTGAGCAGCAGCACCGATTTGCGCCTGGCCTGATAGTTCTCTTTGAGCGCCTTAGCCAGCGTAGGCGAGAAGGGAGAGCCGTCTCCCTTGGAGCCTTCCCGGCGCATGTCTACGATGCGCACGCTGGGAAGCTGGGAGGTGCCCGGACGTTCTTCCATGGCCACGCGCGTCCAGCGGGCGCCACGCCAGCCGCCTTCTTGGGCACGCTGGATGGCCTCCATAGAAGGGGTAGCACTGCCCAACACCAAAGCTGCTCCCCGCTCGCGAGCCATCTGTGCCGCCACATCGCGGGCTTGGTAACGAGGGGCTTGATCCTGCTTGTAGGAATGCTCGTGTTCCTCGTCCACCACAATGAGACCCAAGTTATGGATAGGTGCAAAAAGCGCCGAGCGAGCGCCTACCACTACCTGGGCTTCTCCAGTGCGCAACCGTTCCCACTGATCGCGGCGCTCCCCTACCGAGAGACGGGAGTGCAAGATGGACACGCGGTCGCCAAAGCGGCTGCGAAAGCGGCCTACGGTTTGGGCGGTAAGCGAGATCTCGGGGACCAGCACGATGGCCCCTTGACCTGCGGCTAAGGTGGACTCGATGGCCTGGAGATAGACCTCGGTTTTGCCGGAGCCTGTGACGCCGTCTACCAACACCACGTCGCCATTGGCGCTTTGGCGAGCTTCCTCTATGGCTGCGACGGCCTGCTGCTGGCCTTGGGTAAGCGCTGCAGGTCGCGACGCTTTGGCACTGGAGAGGGTAGTGGTTTCCATTCCGCGAGCATAAGTGCGAGTTTCTAGGGCTACCACGCCGCGCTTGGCCAGGTTGGTCACCACGCTGGCAGCTCCAGGAATCAAAGCTTTAAGGTCTGCCAAGCGCTGGGGACCCTCTGCCAAAGCTGCCAACACTTCTCGTTGTCGTGTGGCATTCTTGCGCGGGGTGAAATCGTTGCCATCATTGGTCAAACTTACCCAGCGGGCATCAGGGGCGCTCACCTGCTCATTGATGAGCTCCCAAGGACCGCCTTTCTGACTCTTATGCACCTTCACCGTTTGGCCGGGCGGCAGCAGCAGTCGTAGGCAGGCCGAAGGAGGGGCAGCATATTCCTGAGCCATCCAGAGCGCAACCTGGGCAGCTGTCTGATCGAATGCCGGGCTCGCAAGCACGCTCTCGACATCGCGGAGTTTGTCAGGATTGACGCCGGAGCTCACCTGGTCTGACAGATTTGTGACATAGCCCACCGCCGCACGGCCAGAAAACGTCACCAGCACCGTAGAGCCCACCTCTACCTGGGATCCCAGCTCTTCTGGGACTCGGTAGTCATAGGTGCTGGTCAGAGCCCTCGTAGGGATGTCGAGCACTATGGAGGCATACTGGGCCACAAACGTTTCCTCTCGCAGGGGATTGCAGGTCTTATTAGCGCCAGCTCAGCAGCGGAAGCAGTGCAGGTGGCGAGGGCGCGGATTTCTTGGCATCTTGGGATTCCAGAATAGCCAAGAGCCCCTGACAGTGCGATTTGGCAGCTTAACCAAAAGGACCCCCAAAGTCACCGGAGCGCTTTGGGGGCCTAAAGCCTAGCCCATATCTGTGGGCGAGACGTGCAGAAGCACGGGTTCTAAGGTACGAGGTCATTAGGCTTCGAGACGGGCGGCCTCGATCTTGGCGACAGCATCCTTGAGCTGCTCCACCTTGTTGGTGTCTTCCCAGGTGAAGTCTGCGTCCTGGCGGCCAAAGTGGCCATAGGCAGCAGTCTTTTGGAAGATGGGACGGCGCAGCTTGAGGTCGCGGATGATGGCGCCGGGGCGAAGGTCGAAGACCTCTTTGACGGCCTGCTCGATGACGTTGTCAGGCACGACGCCGGTGTGATGGGTGTCCACCAGCACGGAGATGGGGCGAGAGACGCCAATGGCGTAGGCCAGCTCCACCTCGCAGCGGTTGGCAAGGCCGGCGGCCACTACGTTCTTGGCAACCCAACGGGCAGCGTAGGCAGCGGAGCGGTCCACTTTGGTGGCATCCTTGCCGGAGAAGGCGCCGCCGCCGTGACGGCCCATGCCGCCGTAGGTATCCACGATGATCTTGCGACCGGTAAGGCCGGTATCGCCCATGGGGCCGCCCACCACAAAGCGGCCGGTGGGGTTCACAAAGATCTCTGCGTCCTGCCAGTCGATGTTGTCTTGGGCGAAGACCGGCTCGATGACCTGCTCGATCATGTCCTTGCGGATGGTGTCCATGGACTCCACCTCAGGATCGTGCTGGGTGGAGATGACGATGGCGGTCACGGCCACAGGCTTGCCGTCCTCGTACTTGACAGTCACCTGGGTCTTGCCGTCGGGGCGCAGGTAGGGCACAGTGCCGTTCTTGCGCACCTCCGCCAGGCGCAGAGCCAGCTTTTGAGCCAGATAGGCGGGCATGGGCATGAGGGCCGGGGTCTCGTCTGTGGCATAGCCAAACATCATGCCCTGGTCGCCGGCGCCCACGCGGTCGATATCCTCCTCGGCCTCGCCGCGCTGGGCGGCAAAAGACTCGTCGACGCCCATGGCGATGTCGGGGGACTGCTCGTGGATCATGTTGATGACGCCGCAGGTATCTGCATCAAAGCCATAGCTGGGGTCATCGTAGCCAATGTTGCGTATCACGTCGCGGGCAATCTTTTGGACGTCCACGTAGGCCTGGGTGCGAATCTCGCCTGCCACAAGCACGGTACCGGTGGTCACAAAGGTCTCGCAGGCGCAACGCACGTCGTCCACGTTTGCCGGCTTGCCCGAAGGAGACACATAGCCCTTGTTTTGAAGATCGGTCTCTTTGGCTAGGATGGCGTCGAGGATGGCATCCGACACCTGGTCGCAAATCTTGTCAGGATGGCCCTCTGTAACGCTCTCAGAGGTGAAATAGGTGACATTGCTCGCCATTGCTACTCCTTCTGCAGCTTAAAGACTTAGGCTGCGCTCCTGTACCAGCCGGCCTAGGATGACCGGCTGCGGGGACGCAAAAAAATAAGGTCCCCCCGTTACTACCCAGGGGACCTTCAAATAATCAGCGAATTCCCCCGTCTTCCAAATGCTTCGAGCATTTGCCGAGATGTGGCACCCTACCTCGCTTTTGAGGCGGGTTGCCGGAGCTTCCTAGGGCTCGGTCCCTCTGCTCTGTGCACGGCGCAGACGCGTCGTACCTCTTGACGGCATAGGGGACTCTACCCCAACAAGACTCGCAAGGTGTTGCGCGTTCTTTCTGATACACAAGGTTTTAGAAAATGGGGACAAGAAGTAGAGACTGCGGCACTCCTGTTATGCGCCTCGTTCTTACGGGGGCATATTAGGCATTAACCAGTTCATTGTTGTGAACGTTTTTGGAGTACCATGTCGTGCCGGCTCAAAGGGCGCTCTCCCTTGTGGAGCGATCGCCTTTCTAAAACGCCGGGTTCTTAACTCACGAGTCCAAGGAGCGCTGTTGCACACCGTCTTTGCCATCTTCAAGCGGGATCTGCTTCGCATTCTTAAAAACCCCGTGGCCATAGTGATCACCATTGGCGTCGCCATCATTCCCGCCGCCTATGCCTGGTTGAACATCTTGGCCAACTGGGACCCCTATGCCAATACTTCCACCATGCCTGTGGCGGTGGCTAATCAAGATGCTGGGGCATCTGTGGACTTTGCCGATAAGGGCGCCACCGCCATCAATGTGGGCGCTCAGGTGGAATCCCAACTCAAGGACAACCACAAGCTGGGCTGGACCTTCGTAGACGCCGCCGAGGCCAAAGCAGGTGTGGAATCCGGCCGCTACTATGCCGCCCTCGTCATTCCGGAGGATTTCTCAAAAGACCTCGCCTCAGTGCTTACTGGAAACATCACCCGACCTGAGCTTGAATACTACGTAAACGAGAAGCTCAGCGCCGTGGCTCCCAAAGTCACCGACTCCGGGGCCTCCACAGTAGAGAGCTCCATCGACGATTCGTTTGTTGAGACAGTGACCACCGCCGTGGTGGAGGCAGCCAAGACCGAGGGACTCACTCTAGAGAACCGCACTTCCTCAGGCACCGACGCCGCCCGCCAAAAAGTGTTGGATGCCCGCGATCAGATCGCCTCCATCTCGCAGCTGCTCAAAGATACCCAAAGCTCCTGCCAAGCGGCCAAAGGCACCATTGTGGAGGCCAAAGCCACCACCTCCCAGCTCAAGACGTCAGGTGAGAACGCCCGCGCCAATCTGGAGCACGCCCTAGGCTCGCTGGAGACCACGCGCACCAAGACCAACGCGCTTGCCCAAAAGCTCGACAGCTCTCTGGTGAATGGCGCCACCACCATCTCTGGCATCTCTTCTGAGGCCGCCTCGAACATGGCTGCCATACACGGCACGCTGAGCTCTGCCAACGGCACGCTAAGCTCGGTGGCCACCCGGTTGCAATCCACCCAGGACTCGCTGAGCGCCTCAAAGACCTCGCTAGACAATGCCATCGCCGCCCTGCCAGACACTGGATCCATCGCAGATCTCAAGAGTCGCCTTAAAGCCGAGTCCCAGCGTCTAGGCCAGCAGCTTAGCGCCCAACAAGCCCTGCTGGACAAGCTGAAGACCGCGCTGGATGCGGCCCAAACCTCCACCAATGAGACCAACGACGCAGCTCAGTCCATCAATGACGAGGTGCAATCGACCGCCAACAACCTGTTGTCCACGCGCCAAGCACTGGCTGATGAGGCCCTCCCCCATCTTACAAGCGCCTTGGACTCGTTCTCCTCGGCAGGCAATGGATTGGCTGGCACCCTAGGCAGCCTGGATAGCCTTTTGGACCAAGCTCAGGTGTCTCTCGACTCCTTGGCCTCCACCTTGGATCAGGCGTCCACGGCACTTGGAAGCACCCAGACCTCTTTGGACAATGCCTTAAAATCGTTGGACAACCTGGCCACTGACCTCTCTGCCATCGACAGCTCCCAGGTAATGGAAGCTTTGAGAACCTATACAGGGGCCAATACAGATCAGATTTCCTCATTTATGTCATCTCCTGTGACCATCGATGAGAAGACGGTCTATCCGGTGGCCAACTATGGCACTGGCGTCACCCCCTTCTATACCGATGTAGCCCTGTTTGTAGGTGGCTTCGTGCTGGTATCCATCTACAAGCTTGAAGTGGACCGCGAACAGGTGGGCGACTTCAAGCCGTGGCAGGCCTACTTTGGAAGGTGGATGCTCCTTAACCTGGTGGGCATCCTGCAAGCGCTTATTACCTGCATAGGCGACATCGCGCTAGGCATCCAATGCGTCCATCCGGCCGCCTTTGTCTTTGCGGGGCTGGTGGAGTCCTTTGTCTATGTCAATATGATCTACGCGCTGGCCGTGGCCCTAAAGCATGTGGGCAAAGCCCTTGCAGTGGTTATTCTGATCCTGCAAATCCCGGGGTCCTCCGGCCTCTACCCCATTCAGATGCAGCCGGGATTCTTTCAGGCCCTCTACCCCTGGCTGCCCTTCACCTACGGCAACAACGCCATGCGCGAGGCCATCGCCGGCTTTTATGGCAGCTATTACGTCGAGAACCTTTGCATCCTGCTGCTCTATGTGATCCCCTCGCTCATCATTGGCGTGGCATTGCGGCGCCATTTGCTCAACATCAACCGCCTCTTTGACGCCAAGCTCCGCGAGACAGACCTTATGGCCTGCGAGGAGACCGAGCCTCCCCAGGCCAACTTCCGACTCACCACCCTGCTCAAGGCAGCGCTGGATTCTGCCGCCTACCGCCAGGTGTTCGAGATGCGCATGGCCTGGTTCAACACGCACTACGAAACCATGGTGCACTGGGGCTTCCGCGCCCTGCTGCTCTGCTCCACCGTGCTGCTCATCCCTCTGTTCATAGCCACTCAAGAGATCAAGTTTGCAGTGCTCATCCTCTGGATCGTCTCCATATTGCTGCTCATCCTCTATCTGGTGGCCATCGAGTACATCCACGACATGGCTGCCCAAAAGATGGGGCTTTCCGAGCTCCCCCAATCCCAGATCATGGCCATGGTAAGCGACCGGCTCAACCATGAGGTGGCGCCTTTCGCCCCCTTCTCAGCCATGCGCAAGCTGGATGAGAGCCACGACAAGGCCAAAGAGCGCCTGGAAACGCTTCTCAGTCACAGCACCGATGAGGCGGCGGGGCCCGCGCCTGAAGAGACACCCGAGCCAAAGGATCGAGACGCGAAGGGAGGCGATGAGTAGTGCGCAAGATTTGGCAACTGTTTAAGATGGATCTGCATCGAAGCACTATGAACGTCATCGCCGGCATCGTGTGCCTAGGCTTGGTCATTGTCCCTTCCCTCTATGCATGGTTCAACATCGCCGGAAGCTGGGACCCTTACTCCAACACCAAAAACCTCAAAGTGGCTGTGGCCAACACCGACGAAGGCTATACCAGCGACCTGATGCCCCTCTCCATCAACGTGGGCGACAAGGTGACTTCGGCGTTGCGGGAAAACGATCAAATTGGCTGGCTCATCACCAGCGAGCAGGACGCGCTGGAAGGCGTGCGCTCCGGCCAGTATTATGCAGCAGTGATCATCCCGCCCAACTTCTCCAGAGACCTGCTTGGCATGCTCTCGGCAGACCCCCACACCTCTGCCTTGGACTTCTACGTGAACGAGAAGGAAAACGCCATCGCCAATGTGGTGACCTCCAAAGCCTCTTCTACGCTCAAGAATCAAATTGACACCACCTTTGCCCAGACGGTGAGCTCGGTGGGCTCCTCTGTGCTGGGCGATTTGGGATCTTATCTGGGCTCCGACGAGATGACCCAGCTGGCCAACCGCATCATTGCCTCACTGGACCACACCCAGCAGACCCTCACCAGCACCGCCGCCAACGTTAAGAGTTACGGAGCCTTGGTATCCTCTGCCAAATCCCTGGTGGAGGGCTCGGCCGGCTTAGTGGATACCGAGAAAAACTCCACTGGCGACCTACAGAGCGCCCTGGACAGCGCCTCTAGCGGCGTGGGAAGCCTCAAAGATGCGCTTGGTTCTGCTTCGAGCACCGTCTCTGACGCACTTACCTCTGGAAGCGACTCGTTGGATTCCATCAAAGGCTCCATCGACAGCGTCTTTGACAAAGCGGGCTCTTCTACCACTCAGGTTGCCAACGACTTAGAGTCGATTGCGGGCACCTTGAATGAGAGGAAAGAAGCAGTGGACGCCCTGTTGGGAGGGTTTACCGCTCAGCGCGACCAGCTTCAAGAGCTCCGCGATCGCCTAGAAGACGAATACAACCAAGACAACCAGCTCACTGCAGCCGAGCGGGCAGTGCTGCGCAGTCTGGACCGAGCCTTGGAAGCCAGCGAGCGTGCGTTGGCGTCCTTATCGGCAGCCTCTCAAAGCCTGGAAGAGCTGGGCGCAGAGATCTCTCAAATGTCCCAGGAGCTCAAAGACGGCACCGCCAGCGCCGCTGACGCCAAGGCAAAACTGGAGGGGCTCGTGGAAGGCGCCAAGACCAGCCTGGACAGCGCCAAGGGCACCTTCAATGACGATGTGGCGCCGTCGCTGACCTCGCTCTCTGAGGCCATCACCCAGAGCGCCGATGACGCAGGAGCCCTCAAAGGCGGCTTGGACTCCACTTTGCAAGCCTTGGCGGTCACTGGCGATTCTGCCGCCCAGGACCTGGGGTCCATCCAGGAAGCGTTGGATAAGGTGTCCGGCGATTTGAATGGGGCTTCCGAGGACGTCTCTACCTTGAAAGAACGGCTGGCGGCTGCAGTAGCCTCCCAGGACGTAGAGTCGATTCGCACCATCCTGGCAGAAGACCCCCAGGAGCTGTCGCAGTTCTTATCGGCACCTGTGGACCTCAAACGCGTGGCAGTCTTTCCTGTGGCCAATAACGGCAGCGCCATGGCGCCCATGTACAATTCGCTGGCCCTGTGGGTGGGCGCCATCATTTTGGTGGTCATGCTCAAAGTGGAGCCCAGCAAGCAAGAGAAAGCTCAGCTGGGAGGGCTCACGCTCACCCAGGCCTATCTGGGGCGCTTGGGCATATTCTTGGTGCTGGCCGCTCTGCAGGCCACGCTGCTTTGCGCAGGCGACCTCTTTTACCTGCAGATTCAATGCGAACACGTGGGCCTGATGTTTCTCACCTGCATCTTGGTGTCGCTGGTGTTCACCAACATCACCTATGCGCTCACCGTGTCCTTTGGCGACGTGGGCAAAGCGCTGGCGGTGATCCTCATGGTGATCCAGATCGCCGGAGCCGGCGGGTCATTCCCCGTGCAGATGCTTCCCGCTCCCTTCCAGGCGGTCTATCCGTTTTTGCCCTTCGTGCAGTCCATGCAGCTTATGCGCGGATGCATTGGCGGCATCTACGGCAACGACTTCGTGATCCATCTGCTGGGGCTTTTGGGCTTTGTGGCGCCGGCGCTCATCTTGGGCCTGGTGCTCCGTCGCCCCTTGGTGCGCCTCAACCATTGGATCGAGCACCAGCTGGCATCCACCAAGGTGATGTAGCCTGGGATGGCGAAGGTGCCGGTGGGATGGAAGGGTTTCTTGGCAGCGTTTGCCATCTTGTAGACGGACAAGCTGTGAGGTCTTAAGGGTAGCCCCTCTTGCGGTGTACCATGAAACGGCAGCTAGGCCCTAAGATGCACATCTTGGGGATTGGTCGGTTACACGAGCGGCTGAGTTTTGGCCTGTGAGGAGTTGTTTTGAGCGATACATCCGTGCGCGTGCGTTTTGCGCCGTCCCCTACCGGCAAGCTTCATGTAGGCGGCGCCCGCACTGCCATTTATAACTGGGCGTTTGCCAGGGCTCACGGCGGCACCTTTATCCTGCGCATAGACGACACTGATCCCACACGCTCTACCAGCGAGAACGAGGGCATCATCTTGCGCGCCATGCGCTGGCTGGGCTTGGACTGGGACGAGGGCCCTCAGGTGGGCGGCCCCTGCGCTCCTTACAAACAGACTGAGCGCCTGGATATCTATCGCGAAGCCGCCCAAAAGCTGTTGGATGAGGGCAAAGCCTACCCTTGCTTTTGCACGCCGGAGCAGCTGGAAGCAGACCGCAAGGCAGCCCAGGCACGCAAGGATCCCTTCCAAGGCTATCAGCGCCGGTGTCGAAACATCGATCCTGCCGAGGCCCGCGCCCGCATGAAGTCCGGAGAGCCTTACGTGCTGCGCATCAAGGTGCCCGAGGGTCGCGGAGACGTGGTGGTGCACGATGCCGTCCATGGGGATGTGACCTTTAACGCCCGCGAGCTGGACGACTTTGTCATCGTGCGCAGCGACGGCACCCCCACCTACAACTTCACCACCGTGGTGGACGATGCGCTCATGGGCATCACCCACGTGATCCGCGGCGACGACCACCTGTCCAACACTCCGCGCCAGGTGATGGTCTACGAGGCGCTGGGCTATCCGGTGCCCGAGTTCGCCCACATCTCCATGATTTTGGGGGCAGACGGCAAGAAGCTTTCCAAGCGCCACGGAGCCACCTCGGTGGAAGAGTATCGCGATGCCGGCTACGATTCTGAGGCGTTCGTCAATTACCTGGCGCTTTTGGGCTGGTCGCTGGACGGCGACACCACCATCGTGCCTCGAGAGGTGCTGGCCCGCGAGTTCTCGCTGGATCATGTCTCCAAAAACCCGGCAACCTTTGACCCTGCCAAGCTGGATTGGATCAACAGCCACTACCTCATGGCCAAAGACGACATGGACTTTGCCCGCGACATCATCGAGCCCCAGCTGGTGGCTGCAGGCTTGGAACAGCCGGGCTGCGTAGATGCGCGTCCTGAGTGGTTTGGCCTTCTGGCCTCGGTGCTCAAGCCCCGCACCAAGAAGGCGCCCGAGGTGGTGGACCTGGCCCGCTTCCTCTATGCCGGCAATACTCCCGAGATCGACCCCAAGGCCTTGAAGAAGGGGCTTTTGGCCGACGGCTGCCAGCAGTCTCTGGAGCTGGCCCGCGCCGCCCTGGAGCCTTTGGACGACTTTGACGCCGGCACCATCGACAATGCCCTGGCTGCCGCCCAGGAGGCCACCGACCTTAAGAAGCGCACCTTCTTTGGGGCCGTGCGCGCCGCCGCCACCGGCTCTCTGGTCTCCCCGCCTTTGGGCGAGACTCTGGAGCTTTTGGGCAAAGCCTCAGTGTTAGCACGCATCGACGCCGCTCTGGCCCGCATCGCCCAGGAAAGCTCCGAGGCCTAGGGGCCAAGGGCTTCTTGGCATCCATAGAGCCTAAGGCGAGATGCGCCCAGCCCGATATGCCCTGCCGCTTGAGCCTTGCGCTCTCATACTCACGTCTTTGTGCGGCCGTCGCCTGGCAAGGTGGCGGCCCATCCATTAGGAGCACCTATGCTACCCAGCGCCTTTGAGATTTTGGGGCCCATCATGGTGGGCCCATCCAGCTCGCATACCGCCGGCGCCTTGCGCCTGGCACGCGTGGCCCGAGAACTCGCGCCGGCGCCTGTGGTGGCCGTTGACTTCACCCTCTACAATTCCTTTGCCCGCACCTACCTGGGCCATGGCACCAACCGGGCTCTGGTGGCCGGCATGCTGGGCTTGGACACCGATGACGAGCGCATCCGCGACTCTTTCGAGCTGGCCCAAGAAGCTGGCCTTGAGGTGCACTTCACCATCGCCGACGAGGACGTCTCGCTGCATCCCAACACTGTCTCCATTGCTATGACCTTGGCAGACGGCAACGCCCTCACCGTGCGTGGCGAGTCTGTGGGAGGCGGCCGGGTGCGCATTTCCTCGGTGGACAATGTGGCCGTCTCCATTGGAGGCGAGTACCCCACACTGCTCATCCACCACCGCGACAAGCCGGGTGTGCTGGCCAAGATCTGCGGCGCCCTGTCAGAGGATTTTATCAATATTGCCACCATCCGCACCTTTAGGAACGAGCGCGGAGGCGACGCCTACACCATTGTGGAGCTGGATGAGGCCTTAGACCACATCATGGTGGAGACTATTCGCGATCGCGCCGGAGCGTCCTTTGCCACCTCCATCACCATCCCCGGCGCGCTGCCCTTGAACGAGAAGGGCGCCATTCAAGCGGATTTTTCCTGCGCTGCCGACCTTTTGACCCTATGCGCCGCCGAGCCCTGCTCCATAGGGGCTGTCATGAGACGCCGCGAGGGCTCGCTGCTGGGATCTCTCGAGACTGCCGATAAGGCCATGGATCGCGTGATGGATGCCATGAAGGCTGAGGTAGCCTCTACCATCAAGGAGCCTCAGCGCTCTTTGGGAGGCTTCTTGCACGGACAGGCCAAGGACGTCTTTGGCCATCGCCGGCAGCTGGCAGAGCCTCTTTTGGGGCTCACACTCTCCAACGCAACAGCCTATGCCATGGCGGTGCTGGAGCGCTCGGCCGCCATGGGCGTCATTGTGGCTGCGCCCACCGCCGGCTCTGCAGGTGTGGTGCCAGGAGCCCTCATTGCCTGCGCCGAAGCCCTGGGGTCTTTCGACCGCCTGCCCAGCGCCCTGTGGTGCGCCGCCGCGGTGGGCGCCATCGTCACCGCCAATGGCAGCGTCTCTGGCGCCGAGGGTGGCTGCCAGGCCGAGGTAGGCACGGCATCTGCCATGGCCGCTGCAGGCCTTTGCCAAATGCTTTATGGAAGCCCCGAAGCATGCCTTAACGCCGCCGCCATTGCTCTGGGAAACCTGTTGGGCCTGGTATGCGACCCTGCGCAAGGACTGGTGGAGTTCCCCTGCCAAAACCGCAACGCCATCGGCGTCGCCAATGCCATGACCGCAGCCCAGCTTTCGCTTTCCGGTGTGGTGAGCCCCGTCCCCTTCGACGAGGCAGTTGCAGCCATGGTCATGGTGGGAAACTCGCTGCCCGTGAGCCTTCGCGAGACCGCCCAAGGCGGCCTGGCTGTCTGCCCCTCGGTCTGCGCCGAGTGCGGAGCCTGCGACTGATCTCTTGGATAAGCTGCGTATCACTGACCCCCTTGGGGAGCCTGGGCGAATAAGGGGAATAGATCTTTCGTCATACCTGAACGAAAGGACGTCCTCATCTATGGCCTCGATCCCTTCACGGTCAACCTCTCACGCGGCACCTGCGGCAAAAGCGCCTGATGCAAGCGCAGGCTCTTCTCGGCAGGAGCCCAAGGAGGCAGATGTTGCAAAGAAGCCCATGCCAAATGCCTTCGATACCATCGACTACTCCACCAAAGGCGAGGCCCTAGAGGCGTTGGGCGAGCTCACTGGCGGCAAAGACGCTGCGGATTCCAAGACGCGCGCCCGCTCCAACACGCGCAAGGCCGTCATTGGCGGCCTGTTCATGGCAGTGGTGCTGGTAGTGAGCCTGGTGTATATCGAAGCGTCGGGCCAGGGCCAATCCTTTAGGGAGGCGCTGGGCCAGGCGAAGCTGGTGTGGATGCTGGCCATGGTAGGGGTCATGGGCCTCTACCTGCTCTTTGGCACCCTGGCGTTTGTGCTGGAAACCCTTATCGCGCGCAAGGCGCCTGTGGGCTTTTTGGACCTGGTGTCGGTGGAGGCGGCCGGCACCTTCTTTGGCAACCTCACGCCTATGATGGCCGGCTCGGTGCCGGGGCAGATCTGGCGCCTGCTGGAGGCAGGACTGGATTTTGGCTCGGCCACCGCAGTGCAGATCAACCGCTTTTTGCTGTTCCAAGCAGCGGAGATCCTTCTCGCAGGCGGTCTTTTGCTGTGCAACTGGCCTTACTTTTTCAGCCACTACGGAGCCGTGGTGTGGATCAACGTGGCTGTCTTTGGATTCAAGTTCATCCAAGCCATGGCGCTGCTGGTGATGTGCCTGCGCCCTCAATGGGTGGCCAAGCTGGGCGAGCAGCTGTGCGGATGGATAAAAAAGCGCAACCTGTTTGGGATGGGGGCCAAAGCCGATGGATGGTCGAAGGCCATCTCTGACCAGGTCACTCAGTTCTCTACCACTTTTAAAGCTGCAGTGAGGCATGGATGGGTCATGCTGGGCATGCTTGCGGTGTCCGTCCTGCAGCAGTTCTGCCTCTTTTGCTCCCCCTGGTTTGTGCTGCAGGCCTTGAACATCCAGGTGGACTTTTGGCTGGTGGCCTGCGCAGGATCCATGGTGCAGCTCTTGGCCAGCGCCATTCCTCTGCCCGGTGGCACCGGCGGCATCGAAGCCTCTTTCGCCACCTTCTTTGCCCCTTGGATGGGATCGACGGCCGCTGCCGGCTATATCCTGTGGCGCCTGGTGACCTACTACCTCTACACCGCCCTTTGCGGAGCCGCAACGCTCGTGCGCACGTCCGACAGCTCCCCTACCCTGCGGCAGCGCCTACGCAGGCTTGTGAAACGGCTGGATGATTAAGCATTAAGCAGAGAGCCTGCACACGATGGCCTTCGTGGCCCTGGGACGACACATCGTTCTAGGGCCACGAGCATGCTCATGGACAGATGGGTTCGCTGGATAGGTGCCGCCATGTGTGCCGATGTGTCGCCATGCATGCCAGCACAGGCGTGGCGGCCTATAAGCCCTCGCACTGCAAGCTATTTCTTGCGAGAGACGAATACCTGGGCGCGCCTGCCCTTGCGCGTGCGGAAATGCTGCCAGCGCTGATAAATGGACTTGTTATGCGACGAGCTCAACGCCATAAGCGGGAAGGCGGCCAGCGTAGGGATGAAGAACGTGATGAGACGCCATACGATGAAGCCCGCAGTAGCGGCAGCGCCAAAAATGGGGCCAAAGAACAGTGCGAAGCCGGCCTCGTTGCCACCGGTGCCACCGGGAAGCGGCACAGAATTGCCAATCATCTGCACCATGGAGGCCGCAGCGAGGCAGGTGACAAAATCTGCGTCGCCGCCAAATGCGCGCAGCACGAACCAGGGCACCGCATAAAAGCAGAGCATCTGGCCCAGGGTCACCAATAGCGTAAGGGCCAGCGAACCCAGATGCCTGAAGGAGTCGCGGAAGGTGCCGCCAAAGGAACGCACCTGGTTGTTGAGCACGTCGGAGTAGCGTTTGACGCGCTCCGCGCTAAACCACCCGTGGCGACTGGCAAACCTCAGCCCCCAGTTGCCCACACGGGTCACAAAACGCGGGAACAGGCAGACCACCAGCAGGCCTGCGGCCTGGAGCGTCTGGATGACAAACACCACAATATTCAAGAAGACAATGTCTCCATAGGTGTGCAAGAAGAAGTCGAAGCGCAGCAGCAACAGCGTTGCAGCTACCACTACCTCGCCAGCCTGGTAGATCACAAAACGCGTGAGCTGCGTGGCAGAAGCTGCTCCCACATCCAAGCCCGCCTGGGTGAGCCTATAGATCTGCGCCGGCATAGTGCCCGTGCTCATGGGCGTGAGATTGCCAAAGAGCACGCCGTTTGCCTCCACCGACATGCAGTCGCGCACGCCCAAAGGACTCGTAGGGTCGATATAGGCTGCCAGCACGAACGCCAGGGCTCCAAAGACAAAGTTGAAGCTCATGACCAACATGCCGGCCACAAACCAACCTGCATCGGCCCCGTTGAGCGCACTCACAAACTCGTCGAACTGCCCGCTGATGAAGATCCAGAGCGCATAGGCAGCCAGCACGCCCACCATAAACAGCGCGCCTTTGCGCGCCTTCTTTTGATCTTGGCTCTCCTCTTGCCCCACACGGGTCTTTGGCCCGGCTGCCTTCTTGGCCCCCGACGCCTTGACCCCTGAGCCTGATGCCCCCTGAGACGCGGGTTTCTGGACATCTGCAGCCTTGCGAGCCCCAGAATAGGCATTGGTAGAGACAGCTTTCTGCGACCTGTGATGCCTGGCTCCCGCAACCCCTATCTTGAGGTTCGCTGGTTTCTTTCGCTGCCGAGAAACCCCTGCATCGGCAGTTGGCTGCTCAGGGGTGGATGGGACAGGGCGAGAGGAAGGAGCCGCAGAGCCGGGTTCTGGAAGGACCTGAGCGGCAGGCTCCTTGGAGGACGGTGCATCTTCTGATGTTGGGATGTCAAAGAAGCCTAGGGCGTCTTCCAGCGGTTGCTCCAACAGCTCCAGAGCTTCAAGAGAGGGGCTTTCAGGAGTGTTGGATAAGTCAGCGGGGGGCTGTGGATTGGAAGCAGCGGAGCTCGCCTCATCCAAAGGAGGGTGACTCGACCTATTCTCTTGCTCTTCCATAACCCTCCCTTCTGCAACCCGCACCACCCAATACCATGCTGTTATAGGATTATGGCCATCTTGGCTCCAAGGCCTAGGGGCAACGGCTAAGACCCCACGACAAAACCGTGACGGTTGTGCAGGCGCCTTCACAACCTGCACCAAATTGCCTTATTGGACCAATTTAGGCTTGCACGAGCGTGCCCCATGACGTAAAGTAACTACTCGCGCCGAGCAATCGGCCCCAAAAGCTTGAGCCATCGTCTAACGGTAGGACAGCGGATTCTGGTTCCGTCAATGGGAGTTCGATTCTCTCTGGCTCAGCCATTTTTGGGTTATGGCCCGTTCGTCTAGCGGTTCAGGACGCCGCCCTCTCAAGGCGGAGATCACCAGTTCGAATCTGGTACGGGCTACCACGCATTTCCCTGGGGCTTCCCTGCCCCATTTTTATGGCCCGTTCGTCTAGCGGTTCAGGACGCCGCCCTCTCAAGGCGGAGATCACCAGTTCGAATCTGGTACGGGCTACCACAAGTTGCAAGGGGCTGTATCAAAAGTATTTTTTGGTACAGCCCCTTTTGTCTTGATTGAAACCCTCTATCCCCAAGAGAATCTCGGCGTGTAGGACAAAAAGGTGTGCTGTGAATTAGGGGCAGGAGGGCTCGATGAAAAAGGAGATCTGTGGGACCTGCAGGGCCAAGATGCAGAAGAGAGACAGCCCTCCCGCCTACTAAGTACATTTCCTCCGTACATCTCCTCTAGCACGCGCCTACTAAGTACAATTGAATATGAAACCAACTCTGTGAGCTTGGGTGATGTAATACTTAAATATAAAGTGACGCAGATTTTGGGCGAAATTGGCCTACTAAGTACTTAGTAGGCGCAAAATGGTACTTAGTAGGGATGCAGTGGCGCTCAGCATGCCCTCTAAGCTGCAGCTTCCCTACAGGCTTGAGAGATCTCTAGGCAGAGAGAATCTCAAACATGCCCTTTTCCAGCGGCTCAGCGCCCTGCTGCAGCATCTTAACCAACCGCACGATGGTGCCATGGCCCACGGGCTTTTTCTTAATCTCAACGTCGTCGCACAACAGGCGCATGATCTTGATGCCGCGCCCATGCTCCAGAGTCACCACAGGGTCGACATCCGGAGCGATCTCGAACCCTGGGCCGCTGTCCACCGCTTCCATCACCAAACGGTCAGGATAGAGGGCGCAGGTAAGGTAGCCGATGCCCGAATCTGTATGAAGCACACAGTTGCCCATAGCCTCGCCGGCAGCCAGGATGATGTCATAGAGCTCGCTGCTGGAAAGGGGCAACACCTCCAAGAACTCGCGCAGGCGCTCTCGCGCCCCTTGAAGGGTATCTGGCTCGATACGAACCGTAAGACGCTTCGAAGGCTTAGAGCCTACCGGCAATGCAGGCACCGCAGCTTTTGCCGACTGTTTCGCCAAACAAGGAATGAAGGGCACCAAGCATCCTACGCTCAAAATATGGTTTACCATCTCTGAGACGTTTACCAAGGTCAAAAGACCGCCCTTGGCTCGCATCTTGCGAGAGAGCGACAGGATGAGCGCGATGCCTGCCGAATCGATGTAGTCAACTCTGTCCATATCCAAGATGATTCGATGGCAACCGCCGTTCATAAGCTCTTCGATATGGGCCTTGAGCTCAGGAGCCGTTCGCACGCTGATATCAGAACGAACGGGAACCATCATGCAGTCTGAGACGATAAGCATGCTCTCCCCTTTCGTAGCTGCACCAGACGCGATATGTCTCTACACAGGCATCCCCGTTTTTAGGGAGAGAATTCACTAGGCCACTGTTAACCTATAAATCCATTAACCTGCAACTTTATATGATTCCAGCGGTGAATATATGTCCAAAAACCCGGCGTTTGTTACCGTTATTTTGAGAAAGCATATTCAACGTTGATATGGGTTTCTGATACCCGCCTGTAGAACCCACATTCACTGTAAAGCATAGTAATTCTTATAGGTTCCTGAAATCGCTCCTTCTCGGCAGCAGGAGCTGGACCTCCCTCTCGCTGCCGAGAAGCCCTCCCCTCCAAGGCAGCGAGTCACTGGTGGGAAGGACCGCCCTTCTCGGCAGGAAGATCGGCCAAGCCGTCTGTGAGGGAGCCGTTGGCCGCCACGCCGAGCACGCGATCATCTGCCAAGCCCTCGAAACGCTCTTGGGGATTGTCTGGCTCGATATGCACCATGACATCGGAGACTTCAGGAAATCCCTGCTGCACTGCGCGCTCTACCTCTTGGGCGATCTGGTGTGCATGGGCCACCGTCATGGCTGGGTCAACCAGGAGGTGGAGGTCTACGAAGACGTCGCCCCCGGTGCCGCGGGTGCGGATATGGTGCACGGAGCGCACGCCGGACACCTGGCAGGCTGCCTGCCGCAGCGGCTCGACCTCCAATACCGCATGGTCCGAGAGGGTACGAGCCGCTTCCCGAAAGACTTCCACCGCAGAGATGGCGATGGCGACGCTCACGATCACAGCCACCAGGGAGTCAGCCATGGGGTATCCCAAGCTCACTGCCACAAGGCCCAAGATGACCGATATGGTGACAAAAGCGTCCGAGCGAGTATGGAGGGCATCTGCGACAAGCACCTCGCTGGCAAGACGCTTGCCAAAGCGCCCCTCCACAAAGGAGACCGCCAGATTGATGACGAGCGTCCCCACCATCACCGCATAGGAGCCGCCGTTGACCTCCACTGCGCTCCTGTGGCCCAAAAGGGCTTGGATGCCGTCGGCGGCGAGGTTGTAGGCAGCCACCGCCAACATGACCCCGATAGCCAGCGACGCATAGGTCTCGAACTTGGCGTGGCCATAGGGATGGGCCTTGTCAGGGGGTTGGGAGGCCATCTTGACGCCCAGGATGCCCACGATGTTGGACAGGCCGTCAAAGGCGCTCGCAATGCCGTCGTTGCGCATGGAGAGCGAGCCTGTAGCAGCACCATAAAAGAACTTGGCTGCCGCCACTGCCCAGTTGAGGATAAGGATGATCCAGAGGATTCGCACCACTTTGCGGCAGCGCTCTTCTCGGCTTAGGCCCGTCACGCTCACCGCCGCCCGCCTTCAGAGACGCCAGTTTGGGCACTCTGGCGGCTTTCGCGTAGGGCAGGCGCCGTGCCTTTGCCCTCCGCGCCCGAATCCAAAGATTCGTCTTCAGGGCCGTCGTCCAGCCCGTTATAGCGCAGGGCCATAATGGCCACGTCGTCGTCTAGGCGACCGCCGGTAAATTCGTAGAGGGTGTTCATGATGGTGTCGGCCATGTCATGGACGTCCGTGTCCATCTCGCGCACCAATGTCTCGCGCAGGCCGGTCTCGCCAAAGAAGACGCCGGATGGGTCGCGGGACTCCGTGACGCCGTCGGTATAGAGCACCAGCTCGTCTCCAGGCTCAAGCTGCACGATGCCGTCTTTGAAGACCATCTCCCGGAATGCGCCCACCACGCCGGATTGCACGTTCAAGAGCTCCATCTGGTTGTCCTTGGGATGCAGCAAGAACGCCGGGGGATGCCCTGCCGAGCAGTAGGTGAGCTTGCCGGACCTCACATCCAGCAGGCCCACGAAGAGGGTGGCGAAAGAGTCCAGGCGCGAGAATCCCAAGAAGAAGTCGTTGAGCGAACGCACCATATGCGCCGGCTCCATGCCTTCCCACACATAGGTGCCCAAAGCGGTGCGCACCGCCGCCGACACGCTGGCTGCCTGCACGCCTTTGCCCGCCACATCGCCCAAGATGATGCAGGCGCGGTGGTTCTCAAGGCGCAGAAGATCGTAGAAGTCGCCGCCCACGTTGGCGCTCTCGGTGGCCGAGTTGTACACGGCTTGTGCCGATAAGCCCTGCACATGCTGCATGTGGTTTCCCATGCCCTGCTGCAGTGTATGGGCGATGAGGGAGTTTTGGATGCGCTGGCGTTGGAGCTGGTCTTGGCGGAAGACGTCTTGCACAAAGCGCTTGTACAGCGTGATTTCCAGATTTCCCAGAGGAATGTCCGACACGTCCGAGAGCACCAAGAACGCCCTGCGCTCTTCTCGCAGCTGACGCACCACTACCACAAAGCCGTCGCGCTGGATATGGTTTTGCGCAAGCCAGTCTGAGAGCTCCTTGTGATGGGAGAACGGACCCACGTATACCTCGGGGGCTGTGCGGTCGTCAGCCAGGTCGTTGATGGTGAAGGGGAAGTCCACCAACGAGCCGTCAGCCTTCTTGATGAAGTTGGTGTTTTGGTGCAAGTTGCGAAAGACCGGGGCAAAGCGGCAGTTGATGGCCTGTGCCATGGCCTCGAAGGCTCGGCAATAGTCTAGGAAAGTGGCTTTGTCGTCAAGCTCTTCGAGATGCATGAGGTTCTCATGGGCCACGTCCTGCACCCTCTCGCTTGCCGAGGTAAGAGCCAGCGCCTGGGCGGTCAGCAGGTCGTTGGCATGGTGAACTGCCAAGATGTCCAGCACTTTTGCCGAGTGGCCTCCCAGCCCATGGGGAGTGGTCCAACCCACCGCGGCCACCGCCACCGTGGAGCGGTTGTAGATGATAGGCACCACGTAAAACGAGGTGAGGGGAAAGTTTTCTGCCCCAGAGACCTCGTAGGTCTTACCAGTGGCAGAGTCCACCAGGACCATCTCGCCATCATCCTGCCGCACACGGTCAAAGCTCGCCGTGCGCCCGCGGGAAGAGGCGATAGAGACTACCGCGTTCTTGCCCTCCACAAAGGTGGGCATGGGAGAGCCGCCCAGCTTTCCCGAGAAGCTCTTGAACACATAACCGCCGTAGCCGGCCATATAAAGGGCTGCGGCATCGGCATCCACCGCGCTGCGCAGCTCGCGCACCAGCATGTCGTGCACGCCGGAAGCATTGCCGGTGTCCGCCGCGCGCCCGATCTCCTGGATCACGCGCACCACATCGTTGGGCACCGAGTCATCTGGCACTCCAGCGCCCTGATAGAGATCGGCATTGCTCACTGCAATGCCCGAGGGAGTCGGATCCTCGCCTGGCACCACCGCGGCGTCGATCAGCACGTCGCTGGCCGAAAGATGAGGCACCGCCAGCTCGGGCTCTGCTGCTCCGGCGTCTCCCGACACAGGCTTTTCTACAAAGGGCCTCGCCACCATGAGAAACGAGCCGTCATCGCCCATCTCTTTGGCGCGCACATGCACCGGCGTCCAGGTGTTTTGGTTGGGCCTGCGGCAAAGGAGCGGCGTCTCTTCCCCATCTAAAGGGAAGGGTAAGCGCCCATGGGTCTTAGGAATGCCGGTGAGCGGCAGAAAGAGCGTGCTCACATCCATGCCAATCAATTGCTGTCGAGAAAGTCCCGTCAACTCAGCCAGGTTGCCGTTGGCGATGATGATCTTGCCATGAGAGTCGTAGCCTGCAATGGCGTCATCCACCAAAGACAATATCTTGATGACGGTGGTAAGCCCAGAGAAAGCCTTGATGCGGCCGTCGCCTTTATCGACGGCGGTGATGCTGCTGCCAAGGATCATAAGGCCTCCTCACACTGCGGCTGCGAGGCGCGCAGAGGATAGGTGGGAAAGACGCCGATCGTCCCACAATAACAAAAAACGTGGACCCCAAAGGATCCACGTTGAATGTCCTGGTGTCGGAGGCGGGACTTGAACCCGCACGACCTTTTAGTCAGTCACTAGCACCTCAAGCTAGCGCGTCTGCCAATTCCGCCACTCCGACAGGTTTGGTGCGAAAGAAATAATAGCATAGGCGCCCTTGAGTGCAAGTGACAATCTAAGAAAGTTGGGACTTTATGAGGGGCCGTCTGCGCTCGAAGGCTTTCTTAGATCGCCAGGCGCGCAATCTGGTAGATGACAAAGGAGATCACCCAGGCCACCGCCACT
Source organism: Olsenella sp. KGMB02461 (assembly GCF_012584445.1). Taxonomy (GTDB): domain Bacteria; phylum Actinomycetota; class Coriobacteriia; order Coriobacteriales; family Atopobiaceae; genus Leptogranulimonas. Next base: position 90,185 of record NZ_JABAHI010000008.1, on the reverse strand, counting down.
TGGAAGGCCACCGCAAACCAGGCGTATTTGCGCGAATGGCTCTCTGAGCGAATGGTGGCTATGGTGGCTATGCAGGGCACATAGAGCAAGCAGAAGGCCATGAAGGCCAGGGCGTTTGCCGGCCCAAAGCCAATGGCCAGCAGAGCACTGTGCAACGCTTGGCTGCCCACCGCATCGCCAGCCACTCCAAAGAGCACGGATACCGAGGACACCACCACTTCCTTGGCCGAGATGCCAGCAAGCAGGGCCACTGCCAGACGCCAGTCGCCGGCGCCGATGGGAGCGAGGAAGGGCACCAATATCCTGCCAATAGCCGCGCCAAGCGAGTTGGCCACATCTTCTCCCACATAGCCCGTGGGTCCAAAGTTAAGCAGCAGCCACATGATGACCGAGGCTGCAAAGATGACCGTGCCTGCACGCTCCACATAATCGCAGACCTTATCCCATACATAGATCCACACCGTATGGGCGTCTGGCAGCTTGTATTCTGGGAGCTCAATGAGGAGCATGCTGCCCGCAGGCTCTTCGCTCTTATCGGTCAGAGACATCACCTTGAGCACTGCCAAGGCCACTAGAATTCCCAGCACATACATGGAGAAGGCCACGAGACCTGCATAGGCATCGAAGAAGAGGCCCGAGAAAAGCACATAGACGGGCAAGCGCGCCGAGCAGCTCATGAACGGAGTCACCAGCATGACTCTGCGGCGGTCGCGCACTGACTCCAAGGTCCTAGAGCTCATGATGGCAGGCACGGTGCAGCCAAAGCCCAAGATCATGGGGATGAAGGCTCGGCCCGAAAGCCCCAAGCGACCCATGATGCCGTCCATGACGTAGGCCACGCGGCTCATATAGCCAGAGTCTTCCAAAAACGCCAAGGCGCAGAAGAGGATGAAGATGTTGGGCAGGAAGGTGAGCACCGTGCCCACCCCTGATATGACGCCGTCGCATACCAGGCTCACCACCGCAGGAGAGGCCCCAATGGAGGCAAGGACGTCCCCCGCCCCGCCGTTAAAGGCATCCAGCCAACCTTGGAACACCTCTTTGATAGCGTCGCCCACCGCAAAGGTGAGGCCAAAGACGACAGCCATGATGAGCAAGAACACCGGGATGGACCAGATGCGGTTGGTAAGGATGCGGTCTGCCTTGTCGGTGGCTTCGGCACGGGCCGAGCGATTGAAGACGCACTCGTTGACCACGCTGGAGATGAAGTCGTAGCGCTGGCTGATGAACTCGTCCTCGAGGCTATGCTCCAACACCGGCAGATCCAGCGGGAAGTCCCGCTTCACCGACACGTCGCCTTCCAGAAGCTTCACCGCATGCCAGCGAGGATTCTCACAGTCCGGATAGGCCTTGCAAAAGGCAGCCTGCACCTGGTCGATCTTGGCTTCCAACTCACGGGAGTAGACCATGACGTTGTGGAGGTGTTTCTCGGCCATTCCGTCGTCTATCACATGGTCGTGACAGAAAGGATCGTGCTGGGCGCCCTTGTGATGGTAGGCGGCGTGGAGCAGGGGCTGCAGACCTTCGCGCTTGCGGGCCGAGACCGGGATGACGGGGCAGCCCAGGGTCTCGGCAAGGCGATGCACGTCGATCTCCATGCCGCGCTTGCGCACCACATCCATCATGTTGAGGGCTACCACCACGGGTTTTCCCAGGTCGATGAGCTGCAGCGTGAGATAGAGGGAGCGCTCCAGGGAGCTGGCGTCCACCACGTCGATGATGGCGTCGGCGTCGCCGGAAAGCACATAGGAGCGGGCTACCTCTTCCTCCATGGTGTAGCTGGTGAGAGAGTAGGTGCCTGGCAGGTCGATGAGGCGGATCTCCACACCCTCGAAGGTGGCGGCGCCCTCTTTGCCCTCCACGGTGACGCCCGGCCAGTTGGCGGTCTTGAGCTTGGCCCCCGTATAGGCGTTGAAGAGCGTGGTTTTGCCGCAATTGGGATTGCCGACAAACGCCAGCGTCATGCCCGGATGCCCCACTTCAGGTCCGGAGTTGGCAGGAACGGGCTGGTAGGTGAAGTGGCGCTCGAACTTATCCACGGGATGCCTCCTTGCCCTGCGTTGCCAAAGAGGCCTGTGGAGCATCGGCTTGAGCGCGGCTTGCAGACACAGACTCTGGGCTTAGGTCGCGGTTGGGCACAGGAGGCGTATCCAGATGGCGCACCTGGATGCATGAGGTGATGGAACGGCCCAAAGCCCAACGAGTCTCCCTGAGCCTGATGATGTCTGTGCCGTGGCTCTTGTTGTTGAGCACGCAGATCACAGAACCCCGTGTCATGCCTACCGATTCCAGGCGCCGAGCTACAGACTCTTCCAGGCCTTCAAGGGACACCACCCGGTAGTACTGGGCTATGACGCCTTTGTCGAGCGTGGTAAACGAGGCATCCTGGGCGCCAGATGCCTGAGTGAACGTGCTGTCGTGAGAACCCACCGGTCCCCTCCCCCTCAATGTAAAAGACTAGGGCGCGTGCGCCTGCAACCTGCAGGAGGCCTTTTGGCTGCACATGGGTTTCTATGCCCCAGAGAGGCGCATTCTAATGGCCCATCCATAAAAAAGGGCGCCCACCTGTGAGTGAGCACCCTTTAGAACTACAGATACCGCAGCTTAGAGCTCGATAGAAGACCCCTGGATGGGGAACGGCTTGGCAAAGAAGCACGCACAGTGATGCCCTGGGGCCACCTCGCGCATCTCAGGACGCTTCTGGCTGCAGATCTCCTGGGCGATGGGGCAACGGGTGTGGAAGCGGCATCCTGAGGGAGGGTCGATGGGGCTCGGAGGATCCCCCGCCAGAATGATGCGCTCACGCGAGCGCTGCACGTCGGGATCAGGGATGGGCACTGCCGAGAGGAGCGCCTGGGTGTAGGGGTGGTAGGGCTCTGCGTAGAGGGAGCGCCAATCGGAGGTCTCCATGAGGTTACCTAAATACATGACGGCCACGCGGTCGGAGATATGCTGAACCACCGAGAGGTCGTGGGCAATGAAGAGATAGGCTGTGCCGTACTCCTTTTGGAGCTCGCCCAAGAGGTTCAATACCTGAGCCTGAATGGACACGTCCAGAGCAGAGACCGGCTCGTCGCAGATGATGAGCTTGGGATGCAGTGCAAAGGCGCGCGCGATGCCTACGCGCTGGCGCTGGCCTCCAGAGAACTCGTGGGGATAGCGGTTGATGTGCTCAGGGTTGAGACCCACGATATCCAGGATCTTGCGCACGTAATCCATGCGCTCCTCGGTATTGCTCATCTCGCCATGGATCACCAGAGGCTCGCTGACGATCTCGCCGATGGTCATACGGGGATTGAGCGAGGCGTAAGGGTCTTGGAAGATGTACTGGAGGTCATGGCGCACGGCCTTGAGCTCTTTCTTCTTCATTGTGGCGACGTCTTTGCCGTCAAAGACCACGCGGCCGCCCGTAGGGTGGGTGAGGCGCATGATGCAGCGGCCGGTGGTGGACTTGCCACAACCGGACTCTCCTACCAGGCCAAAGGTCTCGCCCGGGAAGATGTCAAAGCTCACGTCATCGACGGCGGAGACTTTCTTGGCCATGCGGCCTGCAAAGACGCCGGAGTCTACCGGGAACTCTTTGGTGAGATGCTCCACATGGAGCAGGGGCTCTTGCGAGGTAGCCATAGATTTATGCCTCGCTTCCTAGATGTGGGAACTGTGCAGGTGCCGAAGCGGCGTTCTTATCGGCACGATGAGGCTCGCCATCAGCCACGTCGACGACTGTGCGAGAGGTGACAGGAGCGTTCTTCTTTACAAACTCGGGGTCGCTGCAGTAATGGCAACGCGCGTAGTGTCCCGAAGGCATCGTGTAGAGCGGAGGCTCCTGGGTGTGGCAAAGCTCGGTGGCATAGGGGCAGCGAGGAGAGAAAGAGCAGCCCTTGGGCACGTTGACCAGCGAGGGAGGGTTTCCCTTGATGGGTGTGAGGGGCTTCTTCTCGTCTGTCACCTGCTCGGGGATCGAGCGCATGAGGCCCCAGGTGTAGGGATGGATGGGGCTGTAGAAGATCTCGTCCGCAGTGCCAAACTCCACTGGGCGGCCGGCATACATGACCATGATCTTGTCGGCGATGTCTGCCACCACGCCCAAGTCATGGGTGATCATGACGATGGCGTTGCCGTTCTCCTTTTGCATCTTTTGCATGAGCTCGATGATCTGGGCCTGGATAGTCACGTCCAGAGCGGTGGTGGGCTCATCGGCGATGAGGATGTCGGGGTCGCACGCCAATGCCATGGCGATCATGGCGCGCTGGCGCATGCCGCCGGAGAACTGGTGAGGGTAGTCTTTGACACGCTGCTCTGCATTGGGAATGCCCACCATAGCCAAAAGCTCGGTGGCGCGCTTGAGAGCCTGCTCCTTGGAATAGCCGCGATGGATGCGCAGGCCCTCACCCAGTTGACGGCCGATGGTATAGACCGGGTTGAGCGAGGTCATGGGGTCTTGGAAGATCATGGCGATGTCGTTGCCGCGCACCGACTGCATCTGCTGCTCAGTCATCTCGAGCAAGGATTTGCCGCGATAGCGCACATCGCCGCCTTCGATGCGTCCCGGAGGCATGTCGATGAGGCCCATGATGGTCATGGCGGTCACGGACTTTCCCGAGCCCGACTCGCCTACCACTCCCAGCGTCTCGCCGCGATCCAGCGTATAGGTCACGCCGTCGACGGCTTTGACCACGCCGTCTTGGGTGTGGAAGTACATTTTGAGGTTGTCTACCTCGAGCAGGTGAGAGCCCTCGGGAATGGGCTGGTTTTTGAGGTCCTGCTCTTGCTTTGCATCTTTTTTAGCCATGGTTTAGGCATCCTTCATCTTGACATCCAGCGCATCGCGCAAACCATCGCCCAGCAGCGTGAAGGCCAATACGGTGGTGATGATGGCGATACCGGGCATAAGCATGAGCCACGGCTGAGTAGCCAGGTACTGCTGACCGTCTTGAATCATGGAGCCCCAGGAAGGATTAGGGGGCGTCACGCCCATGCCCAAGAAGGACAGCGCGCTCTCGGTAAGGATGGCGCCGCCGATGTTCATGGTGGCGTAGACTACGATGGATGCTACCGAGTTGGGGAAGATGTGGCGCATGATGATGCGGGCGTCCGAGGCGCCCATGGAACGGGCGGCGTCCACGTAGTCGTTCTCTTTGACGGAAAGAATGGCAGAGCGGAACACGCGGGCGATGGAAGGCCAGCCCAACACGCCGATGGCGATGAACACGTTCTGGATGCCCTGCCCTAGCACCGCCAACATGACGATGACGAAAAGGGTGTAGGGGAAGGCCAAGAAGATGTCTGCGAGACGCATGATGATGGTGTCCCAAATGCCGCCATAGAAGGCTGCCAAAGCTCCCATGATGAGGCCGAGCACTGTAGAGATCGCAGTGGCCAGAAGGCCTACGGTAAGAGAGATCTGCGCGCCGTAGATCACGCGGCAAAGCACGTCGCGACCCAGAGCATCGGTGCCAAAGGGATGCTCAAGGGAAGGCGGGAGGCGTGCCAGCGACGCCATTTGAGAGGAGTCGATGGCCGTGGGCGATCCCAGCGTTTGGGGAACCCACAGGTCTGCAGTGATGGCCACTAGGGCCACGAAGATGATCCAGACAGCGCCGATGATGGCGAGCTTGTTCTTGCGAAGGCGCGCGAAGGCGTCGCTCCAAAGGGTGCGGGAAGCGCCCTCATGGTCGACCTCGTCGACCACAGCATTGTAGGCGCCGCGGAAATCGCGATGGTGCTCAGGCTCTGCATCGTCCTGCTGATCTGTCTCTACCTCGGAAGCAGCCTGTACGCGCTCTTCATGAACGTCATAGGCGCGGTCGGTCTCTTCGCGGAGCTCCTCCTGAGCCTCGCGCTCAAGGTCTCTCTCATGCTGTTTCTTTTCCATGGGGCACCTCCTAACCTTGATCCTTGGGAGCGCCATAGCGGATGCGCGGATCCAGGAAGGCGTAGCTGATGTCGACGATAAGGTTGATGAGGAGCACCACCACGATGATGATGGTGACGCCGCCCATCACGATGGGCCAGTCACGCTGGGTGATGGCGCGATAGATCTCATTGCCCACACCAGGCCAGTTGAAGACCGTCTCTGTGAGGATGGCGCCCGAGAGCATGGCGCCAAAGTCCAGTCCTATGTAGGTGACAACGGGGATCAGCGCATTCTTGAGAGCATGGTGGTAAATGATCTCGCGCCGAGAAAGGCCTTTGGCCTTTGCCGTGCGAATGTAGTCTTGGTTCATGACCTCCAAGAGCTGGGAGCGCATGATGCGGGCCGTGTAGGCAGTAGACACAGCTGCCAAGGTGATGGCCGGCAAGATGTAGTGCACCCATGGCAAGAACTCGGAGTTGCCACCGGCGCCAGAGATGGGCATGTACACCGCGCCCCCGGTGGCGTTCTTGAGAATGATGCCAAAGAATAGCTGGAGCAGCATACCCAACCAGAAGGCGGGCATGGCCACGAGCACTGCGGTGATGAGGGTGACGAGCACATCCCAGAAGGAATATCTCTTGATGGCACTCACCATGCCTGCGCCTATGCCTACCACCGCCTCGATGATGATGGCCACGATGGCGAGCTTGGCGGTATAGGGATACTTATCGGCAAAAATCTGGGACACCGGAAGCTTGCGGCTGTAGGAGTTGCCCAAGTCGCCCTGAAGCAGGCCGGAGATATAGTAGCCGTACTGCTTCCAGATGGGCATAGGGACGGTGTTGCCCTCCTCGTCATAGATGGGCTTGCCGTCTGCGTCTACCTCGATGAGGTGATTCGCGATGCGAAGCTGCAGTTCTGTCTCAGGCGGGAGCGCCTTGTCGCCGGCGATGAGCTTGATGGGATCGCCAGGGACAATGTTCTTCATGGCAAACAAGATCATTGTGACGCCAAAGAACACCGGGATGAACTGCAGGAGGCGCTTGAGGATGTACTTGAGCATGCTCGATGTCTCCTGTATCCGATGCCAACAGGTAAGGGCCAAGCGGCCCTCTATGCACCAAGGACTGGGCCCCAAAAGAGAGGGTCAAAAACTAGCCACCTAGCGCACGGTAACAAGTATAGGCAGACCGGTGGCAAAAGAGGCCTATTCGATGCATCGCAAGCGCGATACGAAACACATTGGAAGCAATTACATGTTTAAAAGTATATTCAGATTGCATGAATATCGACAAACAAGCGCTGCGCAAAGAGGGTGTCTTCCCTATAAGAAAGCGAGGTACCGCCTCAAAAGGAAGCGATACCTCGCTATGCATGGCTGCACAGTATTTATCCACACATTGCCCTGCAGCATGCCTTAGGCAAGCTTTAAGCCTTGAGGAAGGCAGCTTACATATCGGCAGACTTCAGGTGGATCTTCTTGGAAGGATCGACGTAGGCGCTCTTCACCTTGTCCGAGCCCACATAGGTGTGCTTGTAGAAGAAGATGGGCACCACGGGCATGTCCTCGGAGATCTTCTTGTTGACTTCCTGAAGGGCGGTGATGCGGGCATCGTCGTCCACGGTCTGGCGAGCGTCCTCGAGAGCAGCGTCAACCTCGGCGTTGCTGTAGAGGGAGCGGTTGTCGCCGTTGCCGGTGAAGAACAGGGGATAGAGGAAGTTATCCATGATGGGATAGTCTGCGATCCAGCCCAGACGGCCGGTCTGATAGTCGCCGTTCTGGTAACGGTCGAGAATGGCAGCCCACTCGCCCTGATCCAGGGTGGCGTCGATGCCCACCTCGGCCAGGTCGGCCTGGATGGCGGTCATGATGTCCTTGTGGTTGCCGTCGCCGTTGAAGGACAGCTGGAAAGTGACGTTGCGCTTGCCGTCGGCGTCTGCGGGATAGTACTGATCCAGCAGAGCCACTGCGGCATCCTTGTCGTAGTGGGAGTCAGCCCACACGTCGTCCTCGTAACCAGCGATTCCCGGGGGAATGATGTTGGCAGCAGGGGTGCGGGTGCCGGAGAAGATGGTGTCGCAGATGGCCTGACGGTTGATGGCCAGAGAGATGGCCTTGCGCAGGTTCACATCCTTGAGCAAAGGATCGGTGTTGTTGATGGTGAGGTAGTAGACGGAGGCCTCGTCGCCCAGCAGCATCTGCTTGCCGGGGGTGATGGTATAGCCGTCGTCGGACAGACCATAGGTGTCCTGGGCGGAGGTGATCTGCGCAGTGGGAACGTCGCAGAAGTCATAGTTGCCGGCCTGGAACTCCTTGTAGGCAGTCTCCATATCCTTCTGGATGTTGAACTGGATGGCGGCGATCTTGGGCTTGTCGCCGTTGTAGTCCTCGAAACGCTTGAGGTTGATGTACTGGCCGTCCACCCACTTGCCGTCCATCATGAAGGGGCCATTGCCCACAGGAGCGGTGAAGTAGGCGTTGAAGTCTTCCAGCGCCACAGCGGGCACGGGGGCCAGGGCAGGGTGGCTCGCCACATAGGGGAAGTCAGCATAGGGAGTGGCAAGCTTGACCACGAAGGTCTTGTCATCGGGTGCAGAGACGCCAGAGAGGACGTCGGTCTCGCCGGCAGCCAGTGCGTCATAGCCGTCCACCATGGAGATGTGGTAGGTCACGGCAGAGGGGCTGTCGGTGTTGGTCTTGGGATCCACCAGACGGGTCCAGCCGCGTACGAAAGACTCGGCATCCACGGGGTCGCCGTTGTGGAACTTGCAGCCCTCCTTGAGGGTGAAGGTGAACTCGGTGCCGTCGTCATTGGAAGTCCAAGACTCAGCAGCGGCGGGGATGAGTTCGCCCTTCTCGTAATCGAAGTCGGTAAGGCAGTCAAACATCTGATAGCAAACCTGAGTGCCCTCGGACTCCTGGCAGTTGTAGGGGTCGATGGACACGGGGTTGTTGATGTAGACCTTGGCAGTAGCGCCCTCAGTGCCTGCCTCGGCGGTGGCGCCGCCGTCATCCTTCTTGCAGGCGGCCAGTGCCATGAGAGCGGACGCAGCAGCAGAACCCTTGAGGAACGTGCGGCGACCGATCTTGAGGAACTCGCTCATACTCTCTCCTTCTGTCTGTCGTGCTTGTTCGCCCGGAGCCTCTCTAGCTCGAGCGAATCATGCCTTCGATCCGGCCCCCTACCCTCCAGAGGCAAGAAGTGTCCGTGTCCACCTCTCAGCCCGAGGCGCTCGGGGGCATTCGGTTCCATAGAAGTATTTAGGAAATAGTCCTTTAACGCAACCTGAATGCCCTCTTTTGGTCATTTGTTACCAAGATGGAAACCAACAGGACTAAAACTAACGTGGAGATTTTAGGAATATTTCAGCAGGTCAGCATATCCACACAGAAGGTTCACAACCATTCCTCTCTTACTCCCCTTTTTACATTGCTTCTACATAAATAGATGCCGAGAAAGACCGCGGCCTTTCTCGGCATCTCAATTGTGGACCCTAGGTCTTATGTGCTGGAAGACTCTTAACCCTCAAGCTCCCATGAGGCGGCAGAGGACTGCTCGATGGGCGACAGATAGGCTTGCTTGATGCGGCTGGAGCCCACCTTGGCGAACTTGTAGAAGAACAGGGGGATCATGGGCACGTCGTTGCCCACAATGGTGTTGGCCTGCTCCAAAAGCGAGAGGCGCTCGTTTTCGTCTTGGGTGCCACGAGCCTGGACAATGAGGCTATCTACCTGCTCGTTTGAGTAGCCGGAGAGGTTGTCGGCATTGCCGGTGTAGCACAGGGAATAGAGGAAGTTGTCGATGGAGGGGTACTCGGCCACCCAACCCTGACGGCCAATCTGATAGTCGCCGGAGTCCAGCATAGACAGGTAGGCAGCCCACTCCACGGTGTTTTGAGTGACGTTGATGCCCACGGCCTGGAGGTTGGCCTGGACGGTCTCCATGATCTCCTTGTGGGAGCCATCCACGTTGTAGGAGAGGGTGACAGAGATGTCGCGCATGCCGCTGGCATCTGCCGGGTGGTTTTTGTCCAGAAGCGCGATGGCTGCATCCTTGTCATATTTGGAATACGCCCACTGGTTCTCCTCGTAACCCAGGCAGGTAGGCGCGCAGAGGTTGCCGGCAGGGGTCCTAGTGCCTTGGAGCACGGTGTCGCAGATGCTCTGGCGATCGATGGCCATAGAGAGGGCGCGGCGCACATCCACGTCTTGCAGCACAGGATCGTCGAGATTGAGCACCAGGTAGTAGGTGGAGGGCTGCTCGCCATCAAGGCACTGATGATCCGGAGTGATGGTGTAGCCGTCCTCGGAAATGCCGTACTCTGCCTGGGCATCCTTTACCTGAGGCGTAGGGATGTCGCAGATGTCGATGTTGCCGGCCAAAAACTCCTTATAGCCAGTCTCCACGTCCTTCTGGATGTTGAAGTTGAGGTTGTCGATCTTGGGCTTCTCGCCGTTCTTGTAGTCGGGATAGGCCTTAAGTTTGATGTACTGGCCGTCCACCCACTGCCCGTCCATCTCATAGGCGCCATTGCCAATGGGAGCCTTGAAGTAGCTTTGGAAATCATCCAAAGCAGCCTTGGGCACTGGGGCGGTGGGGACAATGGTGCAGATCATGGGGAAGTCAAAGAAGGGCTGAGAGAGCTCCACCTGGAAGGTGTACTCATCCGGGCAGCTCACTCCCGAAAGCTCCTGAGCCTGCCCGTTGACTACCTCGTCATAGCCTTTGACCAGCTTGAGGTAGTAGCTCACTACCGAAGGCGACTCGGTGGTGGTGGGATTGCACAGACGGTTCCAGCCACGCTGGAAAGCCGCAGCGTCCACAGTCTCGCCATTGTGGAAGGTGTTGCCCTGGCGGATGGCGAAGGTGAACACCGTGCCTTCGTCATTGACCGTCCAGCTCTCGGCAGCGCAAGGCTCTACCTCGGAGGTCTTGAAATTATAGGTGCACAGAGGATCAAAAAGCTGACGGGCCACCAGACAACCGGCCACATCTTGCGCGCTGTAGGAGTCGATCGAAGGTGGGTTGGTGATGAAGTAGCTGATTGAGGTTCCGTCCCCGGAAGCCGCGCCGCCGCTCTTCTTGCAGCCGCTCAGCGCCAGAACCCCTGCCGCCAACGCAGAGCTTCCCAGAAAAGCCTTGCGCGTGAGAGAGGGGGTCTGAGAATTGCCGTTCATAGGATCTCCCTTGAGAGTTGCTGTGGCTGGCTTTGACCTGTGAATCCCCAAGAGCGCTCGCGACAGAAAGCTCGCCCTCATGGCACCCACAGTCTCGATTCATCAAAAACCGAGCAGCCTAGTGTTTCCTAAGGTTCATGCCCATGTTTGGTCCTCTTGACCTTCCCAATGCATAGATTTGGGCAAAAGACGAAGATCCATCCACCATCAACACATATCGACGCCCATATCTTCAACTGACGAAGATACGGGCGTCGACCTGGGATGCAACAAATTTTAAAGGCGCAAAAAACGCCAAGGTAAGCACTGCTTAGCCCAGGGTTCCCTGGGGGAAGGTGAGCATAAAGATAAAGAGCGTAGCCACAAACACGCACACCGAGATGACGGTGAGGCGATCAAGGTTTTTCTCCCACACGCCGGAGCCTGCATTGGAGTTGTACATAGAGCTGGCGATCATATCAGAGACGCCAGTCCCTTTGCCAGAATGCATAAGCACCAGGATGATGGAGGCTACCGCAGAGATGCCCCAAACCACAGACAAAAAGATATTGAGCGGGCTCACAGATACTCCTTTAAGGTACACGCGGGGCCTTAAAGGTGCGCCCCGAACAACAGGTTGGCTAGAACCACATCGAACAACCTTACCACAGAAGTTACGGGCACATCCATATAGCAAGTCTGCGATGCGTCTTTCTCACAGAGAAGCCCACCAAAGGTCAATAGTTGCCTTTGGTGGGCTTCAAAGATCTTAGGAACATCCCTTACCGAGAAACCCTGCGACCAAGGGCTGCAGCGCTCCCCTCGGGGCTATTCCTCTACGAGCACGCGACCGGTCATTTCCTCAGGACGATCGATGCCCATCATGGCGAGCATGGTGGGCGCGATGTCGGAGAGGCGGCCGTCCTCGATGCCCTTGAGCTGGGCATCGGGGTCAACCACGATGAAGGGCACGCGGTTGGTGGTATGGGCAGTGAAAGGCTTACGCTCACCGGAAGAGGCCACGTCGTACATGTGGTCTGCATTGCCGTGATCGGCAGTGATCAGCGCGAAGCCGCCCTTGGCCAGAATCTCAGGGACGACGCGAGAAAGGCCGTCATCCACTGCCTCGCAGGCCTTGACGGCAGCCTGCACCACGCCAGTGTGACCTACCATGTCGCAGTTGGCGTAGTTGACGATATAGACGTCAGCGGCGTCGTCGCGGATGGCAGAGGCGAGTTTCTCGGTTACTTCCGGCTCGCTCATCTCGGGCTTGAGGTCGTAGGTAGCCACCTTGGGCGAAGGGATGAGCACGCGGGTCTCCCCCTCCTTCTCGGCCTCTACGCCGCCGTTCAAGAAGAAGGTCACGTGGGCGTACTTCTCGGTCTCGGCGGTGTGGAGCTGCTTCAAGCCCTCGTCGGCGATGACGTCGGCGAGCACGTGTGCAGGCACGGTCTTGGGGAAGGCGATCTCGACGTCAAACTCGGGATCGTACTCGGTCATGGTCACAAAGCAAGAGAGCTTGGGCCACTTTTGACGAGTGAAGCCGTCGAAGTTGGGATCGGTGAGCGCGCGGGTCATCTCGCGGGCGCGATCGGGACGGAAGTTGAAGAAGATGAAGGCATCGCCGTCGTTGGCACCCAAAGCGGCGCCCTCGACGATCATTGGGGTGGCGAACTCGTCGCCGCGGGGATCCTCGGCGTAGAAGGCGCGCAGGCCCTCGGCTGCGGAAGCCACGGGCACACCCTCGGCGCAGACAATGGCGTTGTAAGCCTTCTCCTCGCGCTCCCAGCGATTGTCGCGGTCCATGCCCCAATAGCGGCCGGAGACCGTGGCGATCTTGACGTCTGCCCCGGTCTCTTTAGAGACCTTGGCGCAGAAGGCCTGGAGGTCTTCCATGAAGCCGGCGCCGGACTGGGGATCCACGTCGCGGCCGTCGGTGAAGGCATCCACGCGCACGCGCTTGACGCCGCGCTTGGCTGCCATGGAGATGATGGCTTCAGCGTGCTCCATGGAGGAGTGCACGCCGCCGTCAGACACCAGGCCCATGACGTGGAGCACGGAGTCTTTGGCTATGACAGCATCCATGGCGTCGGCCAGCACCGGGTTCTGCTCGATGGAGCCGTCGCGCACCGCATTGTTGATGCGGGAGAGCTCCTGGAACACGATGCGGCCGGCGCCAATGTTCAAGTGACCTACCTCGGAGTTGCCCATCTGGCCGTCAGGCAGGCCCACATCCTCGCCGGAAGCGCCCAGCGTGGTGTGGGGGTAGGTGGCCAGAAGCGACTGAATATAGGGCAGCTTGGCCTGGCTTACCGCGTTCTCCGGGCCGGTGGGAGCGAGGCCAAAGCCATCCATGATGACGAGAAGCGCGGGCTTTTTGGACTTGAGTTTGGTCATTCCTAGATAGCCCTCTCTACCATTTGAGCGAAATCAGCGGCCACCAGGGAGGCGCCGCCTACCAGGGCGCCGTCCACATCGGGGCAAGCCATGAAGCCGGCGATGTTGCCGGGCTTGGCAGACCCGCCGTAGAGCACGCGCACCTTGTTGGCGACGTCTTCGCCCAGAAGCTCTACCAAGGTCTCGCGGATGGCGCCGCAGACTTCCTGAGCATCATCGGGAGTGGCGGTCTTGCCGGTGCCGATAGCCCAGATGGGCTCATAGGCGATGACCAGCTCGTCGCCGGTGGCTAGCTCGACGCCAGCCAGATCGGCCTTGATCTGGTTCACCACGAACTCCACCTGCTTGCCGGCCTCGCGAACCTCCAGGGACTCGCCGCAGCAGGAGATGGGCTTGAGACCAGCAGCCAGAAGAGCCTTCACCTTGCGGTTGATGTCCTCGTCGGTCTCGCCAAAGTAATCGCGGCGCTCGGAGTGGCCCACGATGCAGTAGGTGCACCCCACCGAGGTGAGCATGTCACAGGAGATCTCGCCGGTATAGGCGCCGGAAGCCTCCCAATAGACGTTTTGGGCGCCCAGGCCAAAGGGAGCGTGATCAAAGTCGATGACGCCGGCCACGCCCTTGAGGTCGGTGAAGGGCGGGCATACGACCACCTCGACGCCGTCGACGCCGTTGCCCAAGGTATTGGACAGGTCCTGCGCCAGGGTGACGCCCTCGGTATAGTTCTTGTTCATCTTCCAGTTGCCCGCGATGAGGGGCATGCGGTTGTTAGGCATCGAGCAGCGCCTCCACTCCGGGGAGATCCTTGCCTTCGACGAGCTCCATGGAAGCGCCGCCGCCGGTGGAAATCCAGCTCATCTTGTCTGCCAGGTCAAATTTGTTCACTGCGGCCACAGAGTCGCCGCCGCCGATGATCGAGGTGCAGTCCTCGTTGTCTGCCACAGCCTCAGCCACGGCCTTGGTGCCGTCGGAGAACTGGTCGAACTCGAAGACGCCCATGGGGCCGTTCCAGAAGACGGTCTTGGCGCCGGCGATGGCATCGGCATAGAGCTTGGCGGTCTCAGGGCCAATGTCCATGCCCATCATGTCGTCAGGGATCTCGTTGGACTTGACGACCACGCCTACGGCATCGGGGCCAAAGTGATCAGCCACGACATTGTCCACAGGGAGAAGCAGCTTGACGCCGTTCTTCTCGGCCTTCTCCATCATCTCCTTGGCGCGATCCACCCAGTCGGGCTCCTGGAGGGAGGTGCCCACGGTGTAGCCCTTGGCCAGGAAGAAGGTGTAGGCCATGCCGCCGCCAATGATGAGGGTGTCCACAGAATCCAGCAGGTGATCCAGGACGCCGATCTTGGAGGAGACCTTGGAGCCACCTACGATGGCCACGAAGGGGCGATCGGGATCGGCGAAGATAGAGGTGAGGGTGTCCACCTCTTTCTCCAGCAGGAAGCCAGCCACGGCGGGCAGATACTCGGCCGGGCCCACCACAGAGCCCTGGGCGCGATGGGCGGTGCCAAAGGCGTCCAGCACGAAGATGTCTCCCAGCTTGGAGAGCTGCTTGGCGATCTCGGGGTCGTTCTTCTTCTCGCGCTTGTCAAAGCGCACGTTCTCGAGGACCACTACCTGGCCGGGCTCCATGGCAGCCACGGCGTCCTCGGCCTCCTGGCCATAGGTGTCGGGCACGAAGGTAACGTCCAAGCCGGTGAGCTCGGCGAGCTTATCGGCAGCGGGCTTCAGGGAGAGCTCGGGCTCGGGGCCGTCGCCCTTGGGGCGCCCCAGGTGGCTCATGAGCACTACCTTGGCGCCGTGGTCCACCAGGTATTGGATGGTGGGGATGGCGGCCTTGATGCGGGTGTCGTCGGTGACGGTAGTGCCATCCAAAGGCACGTTGAAGTCGACGCGCATGAGCACGCGCTTGCCATCGACGTCGATGTCCTTGACGGTCTTCTTGGTGAAAGCCATAGAGAACCTCCTCGTAGATAAGGACAAACTAAAGGACAAATGAAAAGGCGCGGATAGGGCTTGGCCTTATCCGCGCCCTCAATGAACGCTAAGCGGCACAGAGCCGCAGCGAAGAAGCGCAGCGAAAACTAGTCGACGAACTTCTCGAAGTACTTGATGGTGCGGACCATCTGAGAGGCGTAGGAGTTCTCGTTGTCGTACCAAGAGGTGACCTGCACCAGGCTGCGGCCGTCGCCCAGATCCTGAACCATGGTCTGGGTGGCGTCGAAGATGGAGCCGTGGGTCTCGCCCACGATATCGGTGGAGACGATGTCGTCCTCGTTGTAGGCATAGGTCTCGGGGATGGTCTCAGCGTAGGCCTTCATAGCGGCGTTGACCTCGTCCACAGTGACCTTCTTGTCAACCACGGCGTAGAGGTTGGTGATGGAGCCGGTGGGCACGGGCACACGCTGGGCAGCGCCGATGAGCTTGCCGTTGAGCTCGGGGAGCACCAGGCCGATGGCCTTGGCGGCACCGGTGGAGTTGGGGACGATGTTGACGGCGGCAGCGCGGCTGCGACGCTTGTTGCCCTTGCGCTGGGGGCCGTCGAGGATCATCTGGTCGCCGGTGTAAGCGTGGATGGTGGTCATGATGCCGGCCACGATGGGGGCGAAGTCATTGAGGCCCTTGGCCATGGGGGCCAGGCAGTTGGTGGTGCAGGAGGCGGCGGAGATGATGTTATCGTCCGCCGTCAGGATGTCCTGGTTGACGTTGTAGACGATGGTGGGCAGGTCGTTGCCGGCGGGAGCGGAGATGACGACCTTCTTGGCGCCAGCGTTGATGTGGGCCTGAGCCTTCTCCTTGGAGGTGTAGAAGCCAGTGCACTCGAGCACGACGTCAACGTCGAGATCGCCCCAGGGGAGGTTGTTGGCATCGGGCTCTTTGTAGATCTTGATGGTGGTGCCATCGACGGTGATGGAGTCCTCGCCAGCCTCTACCTGGTGATTGCGGGCGTAGTTACCCTGGGTGGAGTCGTACTTGAGGAGGTAAGCGAGCATATCGGGGCTGGTAAGGTCGTTGATTGCGACGATCTCGGTGCCCTCATGGCCAAACATCTGGCGGAACACGAGACGGCCAATACGACCGAAACCGTTGAGCGCAACCTTTACTGCCATGGATTTCTCCTTTCATCGGCCCTCCCCCGCACGGGCTCTCCATGCGCGCAAGAAAGGCCATCAATTACCACTGCTCGCATAGTAACGCTTGGAGGGAGCTTCTCGGCTGAAAACCTTATCCGTTCGCTAAATCTGCAGGCAGATGGCGTATTTGACCATGAAAAGATAGACAACTGGCGCCCACGGCAAGCTTTACCTGCTGATTCGTCGTAAGGCTTTTATGCATATCGATAAATAGCCAAACCGAGAAACCCCTCCGCAGCAGGCAGGGATTTTCTCTTAAGTCGCAACAATTTTCAGCCGATGAGCTTGCATTATTCATCATTGAGAGAGGCTGGCGCGAGAAGCGGCCCACTCTTTGTCGATGGCCTCGAGCCTTACCACGCGATGATAGAGCGCAGATTTTGAAAGTGGCGGGTAGGCTTTGCGGCCCAACTCTGCTAAGGGCAGGTTGGGATAGGCCCGGCGCAGCTTGCAGAAAGCAGCCAAGGCCGGCGGCAAGGAGTCCAGACCAGGCCCTGCTTCAATGCGGCCGATGAGCGCCAGCTGCTCTGCAGCGGCCCCCGAGGCGCGACGGGCATTGGCCATCTCGGCATTGACCGAGCGATTGACCGTGTTTTTCACCGACTTCAAGTGGCGCACGTTGCCCACCGCCCGGGCAGTGCGAGCAGCGCCAACCACCAAGAGGAAGCGGGCGATGTCGTCGAAGCTCTTGAGATAGATGGCAAAGGCGCCGCGGCGGCGGTTAAGCCTCGCTGTGACCCCGCAGGCGGCGCACAGGCCGATGAGCCCTTGGGCAAGCCCCTCCCCCGAGACCGCCATCTCCAGATGAAAATCTCCCCTAGGATCGGCGATAAACCCGCCAGCCATGAAGGCCCCACGAAGGAAGGCGGCCTTATCGGCAGCCTGGGGCACCACAAAGGGCGGGATGCCTGAGACCAGTCCCTGGCCGGGAACCAAGATGCCCAGCTCCACCAGCGCGCCCTCCAGCTTGGGCTGATCGGGAACCTCGATGAGGTAGTTCCGGGTTTTGTGAAGCACCGAGCGGCGCACTGTGAGCGAGGTGTCCAAGTCGAAGACCGAATGGGCCAGCCGGATCACCGTGCGGGCCACTGCTCCGGTCTCGGTGGTGACGCGCAAGGAGTGGGTGCCCGATCCATGGAAGGACAGGGTGCCGCAGACGCGCATCAGGGCCGAGAGCTCGGCGACGCGGCAGGAGCGCGAAGGGTCTTCTATGCGGGAGAGCTCGTCTTTGACCTCGGCGGTGAACGACATGTCAGCCCCTTTGCGCCCGGGGCAGATCGCGATGGAAGAGGCTCACCCGATAGCCCTCGTCCTCCAGGTAGCGGGCCGTGGCAGCCGCGAGGGCCACCGAGCGATGCTGGCCGCCCGAGCACCCCACGGCGATGGAGAGCGAGCTTTTGCCCTCGGCCACATAGCCAGGCATCACGGCATCGAGCAAGTGGGTCCAGGCCGAGAAGAACGCCTTGGTCTGAGCGTGCTCCAACACAAAGTCTCGAACCTTTTCATCCTCTCCTGTGAGGGTGCGCATCTGGGGGTCCCAGTAGGGGTTTGGCAAAAAGCGCACGTCGATCATGAGGTCTGCCTCTTGGGGCATCCCGTACTTGAAGCCAAAGGAGAAGACGCGCACATCCATAAGCTGCTGCTCTTCCAGCTCAGAGAAGATGCCTTGGAGGCGGCGGCGAAGCTCGATGGGGCGCAACGAGGAGGTGTCGATGGTGACATCGGCCCCGTGGCGCACGTTTTCTAGCTGACGGCGCTCGCGGGCGATAGCCTCGACGTTTGACTCCCCCTCCATGGCGATGGGGTTGCGCCGGCGCGACAGGGCATAGCGGCGCCGCAAGACCTCGTCAGAGGCATCCAAAAAGATGAGCTTGGTGGATATCTCGTGGTCGTGCAGCTCTTGAATGCCGTCTTTGAGCTCGTCGAAGAGTCCCTGGCTTCGAAGGTCGCAGACCACGGCCAGGTGGCGGCCCACGCCGGTATCGATGCCTACGATGCGCGCCAGCTGCAGCAGCATGGAGGGCGGCAGGTTGTCGATGACGTAATAGCCCAGGTCCTCGAAGGTGTGCATGGCCTCCGTGCGTCCCGCGCCGCTCATGCCGGTGATGATCACCACATCGGGGGTCTCCACCGGTGCCGCCGTTGGAGTCGCCTGGGGATTCTCTAGGCCCTTGTCCTCAGAGGAAGCCGAGGGTGTGTGGTCTGCCACTATGACCTCTCTCGCCGATGCTTCAAATTTGGGATCTCTCGCCACCCCGCGCATCATGCCTTGCCAGGCACCCATGCCTGCCGCCCTCGAGCTGCCGAGAAACCCATCCCTCAAGTATAGGGGCTCTCGCCCTCAACGGGCCTTATCAGAGGCAGCATCTGGAAGCTCTGCGTTGGAGCGGGTGCGGCCCAGCTCCTCGTCCCACGCCCTAAGGGCCCCGTAGACATCGCGGGCCACCGCCTCTGGGATGCCAGGGGTGGCGGCGATCTGCTCCTCTGTGGCTTGGCGCAACTGCTTCATGGAGCCAAAGGCTTTGAGCAGGGCTTTCTTGCGTTTTGGTCCCACGCCTTCAATCTCGTCCAAGATTGAGGCCGTCATGGCTTTGTCTCGCAGCTCCCGGTGATAGGTGATGGCGAAGCGGTGGGCCTCGTCACGCACCCGCTTCACCAGGTAAAGCGAGGGCGATCCCGAAGGAAGCACCACCGGGGCGTCGTCCCAGGTCACAAAGAGCTCCTCGTCTGACTTGGCAAGGCCTGCCATGGGGATGGCAAGCCCCAGCGATTCCAACTGGCGCTTGGCCGCATTGAGCTGAGGTTTGCCGCCGTCCAAGATGAGCAGGTCGGGCTTTGCGCCAAAACGCGCATCGGCCATGCGCTCGGGGGCATAGCGGCGACCCAGCACCTCGGCCATGGAGAGCACGTCGTTTGCCTCAGTGAGGGGCGTCTTGATCTTGAAGCGGCGATACTGGCTCTTATCGGGCCGACCGTTGGTGAAGACCACCATAGAAGCCACCGTATGGGACCCATGGATGGTGGAGATGTCGAAGCATTCGATGCGCAGCGGGGGTTCCGGCAGCGCCAGCGCGCTCTCCAGCTCCAACAGGGCCCTGTTGGCTCTGTCATCCTCGTAGCCTGTACGCATCTCGTAGCGCATGAGGGCGTGGCGGGCATTGCGCGCGGCCATCTCCAAGATGCGCTTATGCTCCCCTCGCTGGGGCACCCGCAGATGCACTTTGCCCCCTTTGAGGGTTGAGAGCCAGATTTCCTGGGCTTCAGGGTCGTCGGGCAAGGCGGGCACATCCACCAATCCGGGCACGTCGTCTGTCTGGGCGTAATAGCGCTGCAAGAAGGAGCGCACGATCTCGTCTTCGTCCACGTCCATGCCGCGATCCAGGATAAACTCGCAGCTTCTCACCATGCGCCCTTCTCGGACAGAGAAGATGCAGGCCCCAGCTATCGTCTCCTCGCGCCAGATGCCCACCACGTCGGCATCCACGTCTTTGGCAAAGTAGACCTGCTGCTTGGTGTCCAGATGGGCCAGTGTCTCCAGGCGCCGCTTGTAGCGCCCGGCCTTTTCGAAGTCTAGGTTGGCAGCGGCCCCCTCCATCTCCTGGGCGATGGTGGAAGCCAACTTCGCGCGATGGCCCGAGAGAAACTCGGTGACCACCCCCACGTTTTCTGCGTACTCCTCAGGGCTCACAGCGCCAATGCACACACCGGGGCCACGACCCACATGGGCGTCGAAGCACTGGCGCCCTTTGGCGGCCAAAAGCTCGCGCACCTCGTCCACATGGTTGTCGTGGGAAGCCAGCATGCGCTTGACCTTTTTCCATTCGGCACAGTTGGCCGAGCAAAGCGGACATAGCTTGCGCACAATGTCTACGGTCTCGCGTGCTGCCCGCGAATCGGTGTAGGGGCCAAAGTAGCGGGTTCCTTTGCGATGGCGCTCGCGGGTGTACTTGATGGCCGGGTAGGCGTCGGACTCGGTGATGGCGATGAAGGGGTAGCTTTTATCGTCCTTCAGGGCCACGTTATAGGGAGGCTTGTGCTGCTGGATGAGGTTGATCTCCAACACCAAGGCCTCATGCTCGCTGCTCACCACCAGATAGTCGAAGCTGGCCACCTCGCGCATCATCAGGCGGATGCGAGGGCGCTCATCCTCGCCGTTGATGTATTGACGCATGCGTGCCCGCAAATCTTTGGCTTTGCCTACGTAGAGCACATGGCCCCAGGCGTCTTTCCATAGGTAGCAACCGGGATCTCTGGGTACTTGGGCCACCTGCTCTGCCAGCGAGGGGGGCTGATGAGAAGAGCCAGGCGTGGTCGCCTGCAGAGAATCGCTTTTGCTGGCACTGTCGTGGACGCTCTGAGGCTCGCGAGGCCCAGAGGCATGGGAAGCCGGGTTTTGCTGGGTAGGATCCATAGGGCTCTTTCGTTGCACAGAGACTTCACAGACGGCGGGTCTTCGCAAGTATGGCGCGAAGGCCCGATATGATAGATGGTTGCCTTCAAGAATACATGGGTCGGCCTCGACCCGGAGGAGAGGTAGCAAATGTTACACGCCACTGAGGTGAGCGCAGCCCAGCTGGACCAGGAAGCTGAGTCTTTGGGTCTTGTGCTCCCCATCGAGCAAACCGCAGTATGGATGGATTATGAGAGCACCATCCCCGACCGCGCCTATTGGGGATCTTACATTATTTATGATGGCGAGGCCCCCATGGCCTTGGTCTCTTTTATGGATTACAAAACCCACGGCTACCACTATCTACGCGCCCACCATGGACCCGTCTATGTGTCTGGCCCCAGCGAGGAGCAGGAAGAGCAGGTAGCCCAGCTGCTTCGCAGCCTGGTGCGTAAGAAGGATTCCAAGGTGGCCTTCATCCGCATGGGCATCCTGCACGACATCCCGCAGAGCCGCCCGGTGCTCTCCACCCGCCCCTACGACACCACAGTGTTCATCGATCTGGCCGACGGCGACGAGGAGGAGATCCTGGCTCGCTTCAAGGCCCGCGGCCGCCGCGACGTGCGCAAGGCGCTGCGTGAGACCGGAGCCCAGGTCATAGATGAGACCGCCCAGGCTACTCAAGACTTCTCCGAGTACTACAAGATCATGGAGGAGACCGGCGAGCGCGACGGGTTCACCCCTGCGCCTCTGGCCGATTACCAGAACATGCTGGAGATTCTCGGACCTGATCATGCTCGCCTCTTTGCTTCGCGCATCGACGGCGACCTCATCAGCTGGTCCATCGACACCATCCAGGGCAACCTGGCCACCCGCTACTATGCCGCCAGCCGCCGCGGACCCATGCGCGGCGTGCCCGACCAGGAGGTCTACGAGAGCTCTGTGGCCCTAGGCAAACTGGGTTGCACCAGCCGCGACCTCATGGGCATCGGATCCGACTTCTCCCCCACCTTGCTCGACCTCAACAAGTTCAAGACCAAGTTCTCCAATGAGACCGTGGCCGTAGCCCCCGACCGCGATCTGCCCGTGAAAGACCTCTTCTACAAGGGTCTGGTGGCCGTCAAGCATCTGAGGGACGGCAAAGAGGCCTAAGGCCTCCGGGGGCAATTCCCCACTTGTTCCCTTCGCCTACTAAGTAGACACGTCCCCTTCGCCTCTCTCGTCTCCTTCGCCTACTAAGTAGATCTACTTAGTAGGCGAGAATATTTACCTGGGGTTTTACAACCTACTATGTAGATCTACTTAGTAAATAGGTCGCTTTCACCTCAAAAAACTACTTAGTAGGCACCCAAAGCGCCCGCTCTCGCCCCTACATGTAAAATCTCGCCCCAACATGTAAAAAGCTCCCTGACTGGCAGGGAGCTTTTTTAGTCGCAAATCTATAGCAGCATCAAACTGCCGAGAAGCCCCTCCTCAATGGGAGGGACAGGTTTCTTAGGAGCGCATCCCTTAGACTGGGCAGCCGCCGCCGTAGAAGGGGCTGGAAGCGGTGTTCCAGATGGTGGCGATGCGCACGCCATCGGGCGGCCAATTGCAGTCGATGACTGTGTTGCCGCCAGCGTAGATGCCCACGTGGCCGCCCCAGCACAAAATATCGCCAGGGATGAGGTTGCCTACCGACTTGAGGCCAGTGTGGCTGGCTACCAAGGCACGCTGGGAAGAGGAGCTGTGGGGCAAGCTAATGCCTGCCTGGGCATAGCACCAACGGGTGAAACCGGAGCAGTCGAGGCCCGTGGAGGGGTTTTCGCCGCCCCAGACGTAGTTGACCTTGCCCACCAGAGAGTACGCAGCAGAAAGTATGGTATTGCGCTGGCTTTGGGTGAGGCCGCCAGAGCCGGTGCCCGAGCCGCCGCCGGAGCCTACCGAGCCACCAGAAGAGGGACGGTAATAATTGCCGTTGTTGGCTGCAGCCTCTGCGGCAGCCTGGCGAGCAGCCTCTTCTGCGGCGACACGGGCAGCCTCGGCCTCTTCAGCCATCTTGTCTTTGACCTGCTGATCCAGGCTGTTCACATAGGAGTCAGCCTCGGATATCTTGGCGTTGAGGTCTGCCTGCTGGCTCTCCTGTTGGGCCAAGAGCGTCTCAGACTCGGACTTTTGCTGTTGCAGCTGCTCCTGCTCATGGTCGAGCTCGGCCTTCTTGGCGGCCAGCTCCTCGCGCAGGCGGTTGGTCTCCTCGATGACGTCTGCCTGGGATTGGCTGATCTTATCGGCGTAATACACGCGCGAGACAAAGTCATCGAAGGTGGTGGCTTCCATGATGAGGGAGAGCCAGGAAACACCGCCTGTCTTGTAGTTTTGGCTGATGGTCGTAGCCAGTGTGGCCTGGCGCTCTTTGAGCTCGGCCTCTTTGGCAGAGATGTCCTTTTGGACATCGTCGATCTTGGCCTGGGTCTCGTCGATCTGGCCGTTGACCTCGTCCAGCTGGGTGCGGGTGTCGTTGAGCTGAGAGGAGATCTCGTCTGCCTGCTGATAGAGCTCGTCGCGCTTGGACTTGGCGGCGTCCAGCTGAGCCTGAAGCTCTGCCGAGGTCTCTGCCTGCGCCGGTTGAGGAAGCGCCACTATGCAGAGACAAGCGAGCGCGATTGCGAAGGCTAGCGCAGCGAGGCGTTTGCTATAAGTCATCGACCCTCCCTGGGGCGTGATATGGCGAATAGAGTACAGGGGCCGCGAAGCTATCCGCTGATTTCTGAAGACACCCTGCAAATCAGTATGGATCAATATAATAGCCATCAGGCCACGCAGAGCCAAATGCCCGAAGCGCATCTCTAGCAAATCAGCGCAGAGACTGCCCGAGATCTTCAAAAGCCTTGGTAGCCATTGAGCGGGTTTCTCGGCAGCCCTTGGAGAGGGACAACCAAGGTGCGCGATGCCCTCACGCTTTTCCATCCTTGCCCAGGTAGCGGTCGAATTTGCGGTTTTGGTTGAGCAATAGCAGGCGCGCCAAAAGCTTGTGCTTCAAGGTGTCGGGCTTGTAGTCGTAGGGATAGCCGGCAATGCCCTTCTTAAAACAGGCCAGAGCCTCCTCGCGCAGGGCTTCGTTGGCGACGTGATGCGAGACCACCGAGGGTGGGATCACCGTATAGAGGAAGGGGTCGAACGCCTCGCGATAGGGCACCTCCTGGCCCAACACGAAGTCTTGGACGATGGGCTCCACGAAGCAAGCGCCGCCCAGCGTCATGTAATAGCTGTTGCGACCAGGACGAGTGTTGACCTCGAAGAACTTGTAGCTGCCGTCGCGCTGGTCGTATTTGATGTCGAAGTTTGCCATGCCGTGATAACCCACGTGGGCCAAGAAACGCGTGGCGTCCTCGATCACCTGAGGAACGCGCTCGCTCAGGATGCAGCAGGGATTGCCAATGAGAATGGGCGAATGGTCTTGGAGCACCACTCGGCCGCCGGAGATCACTCGCGCCTGGCCCTGGGCATTCGCGAACACTGTGAGCGAGCGGATGGCGTCGTCGCCCCCGGGGACGTAGTCTTGGAGCACCAGATGGCCCTCATAGGGAGAGGCGGCCAAAATGCCCAGCACCCGGGTCAGCTGACTGGGATCCTCCACGGTATAGACCTTTTCTTTGCCCTCGAAGACCAGCTGGTCATAGGAGGCCGAGTGAGCCGGCTTCACGATGAGCGGGAACGGCAGGGCGGCGGGATCTAGCCCCTGGGCCTCTGCCACCGAGACCGTCCAGGTTTTGGGATAGGCGATGCCCAGATCTTCGCAGATGGCATAGAAGCGGTCCTTCTGGCAGATCTCGTCCATCAAAGAAGCGTCGACATAGGGCACGTAGTACCACTGGGAAAGCTCGTCTTTGTGATGAGCCAAAAGGCGGGCGTGCCAGTCGGCAGAGCCCAGCACCAAACCTACCTTGCCCTGGGAAGCCAACTCTTCTCCCAGCTCGCGCAGGGCGCCCACAAGCACGTCTTCGCTGCCCATGTCCTCCAGGATGCGATAGTCGCAGAAGCGCGACGCCGAGGTCACCTGCACATTGACCCCAGACAGGATGATGGGGTTGACTCCATAGCGCTCATGAAACGACCGCACATAGGAATATCCCAAGATATCGCCGCCCAAACACACCGGCTGCAGCTTTTGAGCGAGCTCTTGTTCTGAGATCATGCCTGGATACACCATGAAAATCCTTATCCTTACCAAAGGCAGCGGGCTATGCTCTTGGCGCGCTGCCGTCGTTTACGGAAGCTGACGGGCACAAACCGTGCCGAGAAGCCCGTCCTCGAGGCGCCCCTAGTTTTTGAGGGCTCCCTTGACCGCCTGGGCCACGCTCTCCAGTGCCTCTAGGGGAAGCTCGGTAGGAAGGGCTATGGTACCTGCGGTCACCGCGTCACACACCGGCAACGTGCTGAGATCTTGAGGCACGCAGAAGGCCAAAGGATCAAGCGCCCCAGGATAGAGCGAGGGACGGTACCAGTCTTCTGCCAGATACCCCAAGGAGCGCACCGCTGCGATGGCTGCCTCAGAAGCGCTGGCAGATGGAGCCACGAGCCCAAAGCGCAGCAATGGCTGTGCCGGAATCGCCCCTTGGCCGGCGGGATAGTCCACCTGGCCCTCAAAGAGCTCGCAATAACGGGCCACCACTGCTTCGCGGGACTGCCAATTCTCATCGAGGCGCGAGAGCTCAGAGAGCACACGCTCGCAGATCCAAGGGCTGGGCGCCATAGGACGGTGAGGCAGCTCTCCTTCCTGCTCTGCAGCGGCCACCGCCGGCTCAAGGGCGCCAGAAGCCGCCCAAGAAGCCCTGAGCGAGCGTGCCAGCGATCGCGGCAAACGGTTGAGCACTCGGTTTTGATTGAGGTAGCGGCGAGTGGCTTTTTCCAGCTTTGGCGCGAGGGGCGGCAATTGAGACAGGGACGCCGCCAAAGGCTCAAGCACCTCTTTGAAAGGCGAGCGTGGGTTGATCCAGACAGCCCCGCCAAAAGAGGTGCGCAGCATCTTCTCGGCGCCAAAGGAGTGCACCGAGACATCTGCTACCGGGCAGCCATCCTCGTCCAGAGCCATGCGGCAGGCGCAATGGGCGCTGTCTTCCACCAGCAGCGCACCCGCCCCATGGGCCCGCTCGGCCAACTGAGCCGAGGAGCGGTTGTCGATGATGCCAAAGGTGTGCTGGAGCACCGCTGCCTGCAAAGGCACGGCAGGCTGGGGGAGCTTGGAAGGATCCAGCGCCAGGGTCGCCGCCTCTATGTCGCCATAGACAGGGGTAAGCCCAGCTGCCACTATAGGGGCCACCGCAGTGCAGCAGGTAAACAGTTGGGTAGCTACAGCTCCCGTGCCATGGGCGGTTTTTATGGCTTGAAAGATCTCCTCTAAGCCATAGCGCGCTTTGAATACCAGGTACCAATCTGCGGCCTGGGTATGGGTCCTGCGAGCAAGTTCTTCTACTAATGCTTGATGAGCCTGGGCTGCATCCATAGACACTATGCTTTCTGTAGATACCCTAGGCCCGCCTTGCGGCAAGCCCCTCACAGGGCCTAATGATACACGGTGCCTCTAGGCCTCCAGAAATCCACACCCTACAGCACCGCACAAGGATAGGAGAGACCTGTTAAGGGGCGGCTTGATTAGACCCAGGCCCCGCTGGAATCGAGCCTATAGCCTCCAATGGTGGTGTTATGAGCCATGGCGCCAGAGCTGTAGAGGTAGTACCAAGCGCCATCCCAAATCCAGCCGGTCTTCATGGCGCCGCTGGAGCGATCGCAGAAGTACCAGCTGCCATTGATGAAGCCCCATCCCCGATACATATGGCCGTCTCCAGGCGCCAGGTAATACCAGGCGCCACCCGTCCAAATCCAACCTGTGGCCATGGCTCCCGAAGAGCGCAGGAAGTACCACTGACCGCCCGTGAACACCCAACCGGTCGCCATGGCGCCAGAGCCTGTGAGGTAGTACCACGCGCCGTCGACCCATGCCCAGCCGGTCTTCATGGCGCCGGTGGAAGGATTGAGGTAATACCAGGCGCCGCCCTCTCTAATCCAACCGGTCTCCCTATGACCGTCTGCAGGGCTCAAGAAATACCAAGCGCCGCCCTGCTGCAACCAGCCTGTCCTGCGCCCATGGGCGCCCGAAGTATCAAAGTAATACGTCTGGCCGTCGATGGTGCACCAACCCGATGCATAGGTGCCCTGAGGGGTGCGATACCGGGTGACGCCGTCCTCATGAACCCACTGGCCAGAAGGAGGAGGTAGCGGGCCGTTGGAAAAAGCAGCCTGAGACACGGTCTTGCCGCCCGCGCTATAGGTCACGCTGGCGCCTTTGTTGCCCAGCATATCCTGGGTTACGGTGACAGCGACCTCGTAAACCGCGGTATCGCAGCGATAGCGAGGGTTGTTCTCTTGGACAAGCCTATAGGTGCGCGTGCCCACCTGCCCATAGGGGATCTCAAAGTTCACATAATTGTTTTGACCGGTAAGATCGCTGTGCTGGTTGGTGGCCTCCATCGCCGATCCGGCAGAGTCTGTGAGCCTGAAGGTGAACTCCCCTGCCTCTAAAGAGCCGCCCGAGAGAGACACCGTGGCCGTCACATCGAAACAATCCAGCGGATTTACCGGGGCTGCCGCCATCAGACAGCCCTGAGCTTGAGAGGCCTCTGCCGTGGCCTGGTCAGAGGCCTGCTGGGCTGTCGCCTTGCCCGGCATGAGCCCCAAGCCGAGAAACACCGCCATTGCCACCAGCAAAAGCCTTGCTGCTCCCAGACTCTTATGACAGATACCTCGATGGTGCATGGCGCCTCCTAAAAAAGAGGGCTGCCCTGCACGCAGCAGAACAGCCCGCCCTGTTACAGAGTCACCTGTACCCTCCGCCCTGGCATCTGTTGCCCGCCACGCAATATCCCCAGACAGCAAGGGACATCGATATGCATGGTGCTCGCAGCCCTTAGGGTTGCCCCGGGCGGCGATGGGAGGGTTTCTCGGCAGCAGAGGCATCTGGAGCCTTGGAAGAATCCTCTGGACGAGAGGCGGGGCCTGCTACCGGAGGCACGTCGATGTCGTCGGCGGGCTCGTGAGGCAGCTCCCGGTCCACCCCGGCAGTCACCATATAGGTGTGGCCGACCTGAGGGCGCTGGGTTTTGTGAGCCCAATAGAGGATAAGGGCGCCGATGATCACCAGAGGCAGCGAGAGCACCTGGCCCATGGTGATGGGGCCAAAGAGGTAGCCCAGCTGGGCGTCGGGGACGCGCACGAATTCGATGAGGATGCGAAAGACGCCATAGAGCAGCAAGAACAGGCCTGTGAAGGTGCCTTGAGGCCTAGGCGGCAGCTTGCGCGACAGGCTGTAGAGGATCACGAACATCACCACACCCTCGAGGAGCGCCTCGTAGAGCTGGGAGGGATGGCGGGCCACTCCTCCGGCTTCGAAGACCACGCCCCAGGGCAGGTCGGTGGGCTTGCCCCAGAGCTCGCCGTTCACAAAGTTGGCCAAACGGCCAAAGAAGAGGCCGATGGGGGTCACAATGACGCCCAGATCGCAGAAGGTCAACGCCGACACATGCACTGGCCTCGCTGCAATGCAGCCGCCGATAATAGCGCCCACCAAGCCTCCATGAAAGCTCATGCCGCCCTCATAGGTGGCCAGAACCTTCAGGGGATGGGCCAGGTAGTAGCCGTCGCCATAGAAGAGGCAGTAGCCAAGCCTCCCGCCAATGACGGCTCCTAAAGCGATGCCTACCACCACTGTCATGATGTCGTCTGCCGACAAACCAAGCTTCCAGTGGCGGGAGATCTTGTCCACCAGGAGGCCTCCCAGCAGGAAGGCGGCCAAGTAAGCCAGTCCATACCAGCGCACAGCTAGAGGGCCAATGGTGAAGGCCACCGGGTCTAAAGAGTGATAGATCTCGTTTAGCATGGCGCTCCTTATTGCAAAAGACACGTCGATAGAAAGACTCAGGCAGCCCAAGAAAGCGAGCTGCCTGAGTAGCGTAGTGGATTTAGAGACTCATTTTGGCCAAGACCGCCATTTAGGCCACCCACGCCCCAGAACCGTTAAAACTGTACTGGGTGCCGTCGATAACATGGCTGCCTGTGACCATGGCACCCGAGCCGGGTGTGAGGTAGTACCAAGTCGCGCCCAGCTTGATCCAGCCTGTGGCCATAGCCCCAGATCCAGTGAGGTAGTACCAGGTGCCGCCCACTTGAATCCACCCGGTAGCCATGGCGCCTGATCCGCGAAGGTAATACCACGTGTTGTCCACCTGCACCCAACCGCGAGCCATGGCGCCCGAACTGGTGAGGTAATACCACGTACCTCCCAACTTGAGCCAACCGGTGACCATGGCTCCCGATCCAGGGGCGAGGTAGTACCAGGTGCCGCCCAGATTGAGCCAGCCGGTGACCATGGCGCCGGACCCAGAGAGGTAGTACCAGGTATTGCCTATCTGCGCCCAACCGCGAGCCATGGCGCCCGAGCCGGGTATGAGGTAGTACCAGCTTCCCCGATCAAAAAGCCAGCCTTGGGCCATGGCGCCGGAGCCTTGCAGGTAATACCAGGCGCCTCCTTGGTCAAGCCACCCGGTCCTCATGGCACCGGAGCCTGGTGCAAAGTAGTACCAGGCGCTGTCTACCTGCGCCCAGCCTTGGGCCATGGCGCCGGTTTTGGGATCCAGGTAGTACCAGGTGCCATGCTCGTTGAGCCAGCCGGTCTTTACCGTGCCGTCGCTCACGCCATAGCGCCAGGCCCCCTCCGCAAAGGACCATCCTTGAGGCAAGCTCATCATGTGGCCCTCGCCGTCAAAAAGATAGGTCTTGCCGTCCACAGTCACCACGCCGTCCTTGGCCATGGCGCCGTCGGGCTTGAGGTAGAAGAAGTGGGTTCCCTCGCGATACCAGGTGCCTTCCTGGGCATAGGGAGACCGGTCGAAGTGATACCAGTCGCCCCAGGAGGCATTGTTCCACTCGGTGACTTTTTTGAGATAACCATCCTCAAAGCGCATATAGTGCGGGGACTTTTCGCGCCAGAGATAGCGGACCTCTTTGGTCTCAGGGACGTTATAGGCAACCTTGCCATAGGAGAAGTCTGCCACCGTGGCAGCTCGATTGAGCTCTGCCTGATGCACCGCGTCGATGAGGCGCGTCTCGGAGTCTTTGGTGTAGTCCAGCACAGCTTGGGATGGAACCGCAGAAGAGAGCTCCGAGGTCATCACCAGAGTGCGAGGTGCCAGGGAGTTGAGGTAGCGGCGGGAGTTAGAGCCTTCCAGGCCGTGATGCCCCAACTTGAGCAGGTCCACCTTGCCCAGCGTCTTGGCCAGGCGATCCTCATCGCCATCCAGGTTTCCAATGTCTCCTGCCAAAAAGGCTTTATGGGAGTTGGCTTCAACCAATACGCCCAGTGAGAACTCATTGGCGTCGTACTTGGGATGGGTGAAGTAATCTGTATCGTAATTATAAATAGAGATATTCATAGAGCCCAGCTTGAACTGGGGATTGCCCACATAGGATCCCTTCGCGCCTTCAGGGGCGGGGGAAATGGCCTGGGGCTTAGGGGCGCCAGCTGCCTGATCTTCTTGGACGGTCTCCGGAGCTGCCTGAGGAGCCACAGCCTCTACCATCTCTTGAGCGTCCAACACCACAGGATCGCCGGCTACAGGAGCGGAGACGTCCTTCTCGGCCGCAGAAGGCTCAGAGGCTGCAGGAGTCCCTGGGGTATCGGTGGTCTGCTGAGAAGAGTCTGGAGTATCAGGTTGTGCGGGTTTCTCGGGATCTGCAGGATCGATGGGATCTGCGGGGTCCACCGGCGCCGGGTCTTCTGGCGCCTCTTCCAGACGGCCGGGATCCACAGGGGCAGAGGTGTCGAAGCCTTGGATGAGCGTGGCTCCATTTGCCAGCGCCGCTTCTACCGTGCGGTCGTAAACATACTGGTTGTCCCAGAGGCGCGAGGGCTCGAAGATATAGGAATCTTTATAGGGCAGGAGGTAGACGCGCTGGGGCTTGAACTCCTCGATAACCTCGTCTGCGCCGCCTATGTGGTCGCTATGGGGATGGGTGCATACAAGGAACTCGAAGTTCTCGCTGGTGACGCCCATGGCCCTCATGTAGGCAAAGAGCTTGTCGGTCACGCCTCCCCCACGGGTGATGCCCTCGCGCAACGGGTAGCGAGGGTCTGCGCCAGACGGATAGTCGTCGTCCTCTCCAGCGTCTACCAGACCAAAGCGACCGTCGCTCTCCAGCAAGATGGCGTCGGTGAAGCCAAAGGAAAGCACGTGGATGCGCGCCGTGGAGGAGGCGGCGGTCGCAGATGCCGGAGCTGCCCAGGCACGGGCAGGCATCGCAAGGCATAGGCACAATCCCAAGATCGCCGTCAGCACCGCCAGCAAGCGCCTGCGGGCAGAACCTATCATCATTCTAACTCCTTTGCTTCGCCGACAGGCATGGTTTACCAAGGCCAGCACGCGCATCATCCTGGTAAACCAAGGTATTTCTTTGCTTTGAAACTATAGCTATACAAATTTCTATAGTTCATGTTAGTTTCAGACAAAAAACTCTATCACTAATCGTAATGATTGTCTTTTGCTCACCTAAGACGTTCTGAGAGCCCATGATCTTTCCAACTGGGCCAGGACCTTCTCGCCTACGGGCTCCTCGCCAAAAAAATACCCTCGCCACAACAGGGCGAGGGCAACTTGGACTTTTGCGTAAGCAGCGACCTGTTAGTCAGTAAGCACGTGAGAGGCCGTAGCTCCCTTTTGCCCTTGATAGTGGCTTCCCAGCTGCGCCGAGCCATAGGGGCGCTCCACCGGCGAGCTCATGCGCTCAAAGGAGAGCTGGCCTATGCGCATGCCCGGATGGAGCATGATGGGCAAGGTAGCCACATTGGAAAGCTCCAGCGTAAGCTCGCCATCCCAGCCGGGATCCACATAGCCTGCGGTGGAGTGGATCATGAGGCCCAGGCGGCCCAGCGTAGACTTACCCTCAAGCTTTCCCAAGATGTCATCTGGCAGGGCGATGCGCTCCAAGGTGGTGCCCAGCGCGAACTGGCCGGGATGCAAAATGAAGGCCTCGCCCTCAGGAACCACTACCTCCTCGGTGAGATCTGGCTGCTCTGTGAGCGGATCGATGTAGGCATGAGTGGAATTGCGGAAGATGCGGAAGTTGGATCCTAAGCGCACATCCACCGATGCCGGCTGCACATCTTTGAGCTGGAGCGGCTCGATCACGATGCGCCCCTGCTCCATCTCGCGCTTGATGTCTCGATCCGAGAGGACCATGACTCCACCTTTCCTTGCATCCTCGCCTAGCTAACCTCTTAAGCCTACCTTACCGAGAAACCCTTGCCCTCCTTAAGCCCTATCTCTCAATAGGCTCTTCGCACTCTTTGGAGGATTTGGCGGCCTTGGACCCGCAATCCTCCTTGGAGCTGCAATCCTTGGGGTACAAAGGGGCCTCTGGCTCTGACGGCGCCTCTGAAGGACCCGCCTCCAAGTGAGTCATGCTGTCACCGGAGGCAAAGTGCCCTTTGAGCTCGTAGGCTAAAAAACCCAGCATCACTAGGGTGGAAGCCAGCGATGAAATGATGGAGCAGTAGGTGACGCCATTGAGCCCAAAGACATTCACCAGGGGCACCATGGTGGCCAGAGCCGCTGCCAGAGCTACCACGCCACCCACAAAGGTGGACTTGAAATCGTAGAACACGGTTTCAAGGCTGTTGAGAAAGCCCATATAGGCGATAGCCAACGCAGCGATCACCATGGGCGGCAGCAGATAGAGGTATTCCAAAATGCGATCGCCATAGATGAGTCCGTAGAGAAACGCGCCCAAAAGCTGCACGCCAATGAGGCATAGGATGCCAATGACTACGATGGCTAGAAGGGTGAGTCCCATGAGCTTTATGAAGGAGCGGCGATCGCGACGCTCGTAGATCTCTTTGAAGTAGGTCAAAAGCGGGTTGTACACAAAGCCCGCACCGGTCTGCACGATAGCCACCGGCGCCACCATGGTTCCGTACACACCCAGCGCAGCTTCGCCTTGAGCATTCATAAGGTACTGGCGAGGGATCGAAGTGGCGCCCGAGATAGCCATGAACGCCAACACCGCCGGGGCGCAACGCACCAGGAGCTCCCTGGCTTTAGCAGCGCTAATATGAGGTTTGAACTCCTCGAAGTAGCGCACCCGGGGCAAGTCGTAGACGATGCCCACTATTACCGTGGCAACAAACATGGCAAACAGGGTAAGCGAGAGGTTTTGGGTGGTAGCAAAGACCGCCACAAAGGCCGCCAGCGACACCACGCCCTGGATGGCGTAGGAGATGCCGATGTAGTCCATGCGCTTTTCTCGCTGCTCCAAGGCATGGAAGCAATCCAGGATGGTGCCCGCGATCTTGTAGAGCGAATAGAGAAGGATGGGGATCAAAAGGTCTGGGGCGCTGGTAGCCAGCGAGTAGGCGGCGATGAGCACCAGAGCGATGCCCGAGGTGATGAGCCGCAGTGCAAAATACTCGCCCAGGCTGTTCTCGCCATGAAGGTCGCCGATTTGATACATGTAAAGGCGATAGTCCACCAACGACGAGAAGATCGCATAGACAGACACCACGTAGGAATAGACGCCTGGAGCGTCATAGGTAGCCGAAAGCCGCATCACGAACACCGTGATGAGCCAGGCACAGAGCAGGTTGCCAAAGGAGCCAACGCTGTTCCACACCATATTGCGCTTCACCGACAACGGCGCGCGCTTGGGATCGGTGCGTGAGAGCACGCCGCCTCCTCTAACAACCTGCCAACATGTGACTATTCACAGGACGCCTTCTGTGCGCCGCAAAAGGGCGCGGGCGCCTAGACTGCACGAACGGCAGTCACGCCGGGCACATGCTCTTTGAGCACGCGCTCGATGCCCATCGACAGGGTCATGTTAGAGAGTGCGCACCCAGCGCAAGCACCGGTAAGCTCCAGCGAAACCACGCCATCGTCGTCGACGGCCACCAACTCGCAGTCGCCGCCGTCTGCCTGAAGGCTCGGGCGCACCGCGTCGAGCACACGCTCCAACAGCTCTTCATCCACAGCCATGAGTGGCTCCTTTCCAGCTCTCGAAACTCCAAGAGCGATCGTATGTCAAGACACAGCCTGAAAGCTGCCTTTGGCAAGTATGCACCATGAACCCATGCAAACCCACCTATCCTCACCATACCCACAGGGTCTTGGCAACTCTCAAAAGCTGCCGAGAAGCCCTTCCATCGCCACCTCTTATTCACGGCCGGCAGAAAAAAGGCCTCAAGCCGAAAGCGGCATTGCGGCGTCAGCCCTTACTCTACCGGAGAGAACAGGTGGCCCAAGCTAGACCCGGCTTCCGGGGCAGGCAGAGGCGCGCCGGTTGCCACCGCCTCCAAGGCCTCGCGAAGGCGAGACACCGAGGCCGCGGTTTTCTCGGTATCTAAAAGGGTGGCGTCCACCATAAAGCGGGTGAGCCCTGCTCCCAGAAGCTCGCGCAGCTTGGGGACCGCATCCAGCGGCTGGTCCCAATAGATGCGGGAGCGGCCCTGAAGGTCGGTGGTGACCGGCAGCGCGCGGCCATCGATGTTCTTGAGGTAGAGCTTCTGGGCGCGAAGGCCGCAGGTATCGCAATGGCCCGAGCAGGCGTCGGCCATCTGGAGCACGCAATGCTCCGAGGTCATCGCTCTCTCCTGACCGTAGACCACCAGCCCGCAGGGAAGCGAGGTGGCCGCGCATACCGGCGCCATCTGGGCGACGGCGAGCTCGTGAGAGAGCCAAAAGCCAGAAGCGCCCGCCTTCTCAAGGGCGGTGACACAAGCGCGGTTGGACACCCCTATGCAGGGTCGGATCTCCGGGGCGGCCCCGCGCTGCTGTGCCAAAGCGAACTCGCTCATGGAACCCACCGCGCAGGGTGCCTCTGGCACCACCCAGCGGTCCAGGCGCCCGTGATCCTTGAGACGGCATACCTCGTCAAGCCAAGGGATGGTTTCTTGGGGAAATCCCCCCTGAGCCAGGGCGTCGGCCGGCGCATAGAGACGGGTTGCACCGGCCGCCAGCGCAGCTTGGGCGCCCTCCGGAGTGGAGACCACGCAGCAGACCTGGGCCTCTTGAGCGGCCTGGCGCAGCGCAGCCTCGCCCTTGGGGCCTGGCCTTCCTAAAGCAAGGCCTGCATCTTTGCGCCAGGAAGCCACCTGCTCACACCACTGCTTCCAACTGGGAGGCGCAGCCACCTGGCCCACCCGCTTCTCATAGGGGGCGCAGATGGCCTCCTCGAGAGCGTCGGCAGCCTGGCTCCTGAGCCTATGGACTGCCGAGAAGCCCAAGCCGCAACCCTCATCAATATCTACAGTGATTGAAGCGGCCACAAAGGGGCTCT
Organism: Olsenella sp. KGMB02461; assembly: GCF_012584445.1. Classification (GTDB taxonomy): domain Bacteria; phylum Actinomycetota; class Coriobacteriia; order Coriobacteriales; family Atopobiaceae; genus Leptogranulimonas. Next base: position 54,885 of record NZ_JABAHI010000008.1, on the reverse strand, counting down.
GCCCTAGACGGCCTGCGTGCTCTTGGAGGTCTTGGGCGGTGACCGCTTTGGTGCGTGCGGCCTCAACCACAGGGCCCTGGACGCTAACCGCTACCGCCGGGGCGTCCCGCCTGGGCAACGCGCAGAGCTGGATGGAGAGCGGCTGGCCCAGCTTGCAAACAATGTGCATGGACACTGGACGCTTGGCTGGATAGGGAGCGGACTGCAGGCGCTCGGCCGCCACGATGGCTTCTTGGCTGCGCAACAGGCGCACGGGAGTGCCTGCAGGCACCGGGCGCTTGACGCCGCACACCACCTGGCTATCTGCCTCCACGTCCCGAGGCGCATTAGTGGTGAGGAAGGTCTCAGGATGGTCCTTGGGGCGAAGCTCTAGCAGATCGCCCTTGCCCAAAGGAGCCTGGGTATAGATGGCAGCCTCATGACCCTGGGCACGCACCACATGGCCTACCAGCTCTCCCCTGTTGTTGGACCGCTCATAGCTCATGAGGGAGTTGTCGGATATCCCCAGAAGGTAGCCGTCGGTGAAGTCGCGATTAAAGGCGCGCTTGAGCTGGCGGAACAACGAGTCGCGCACTTCTGGATCCAACTCGCGAGAACGCACGCGGGCTATGCGGTCCAGCGCAGACCTATAGGCGCTTACCACCGCAAGCACATAGTCGGGCGCTTTCATGCGTCCCTCGACCTTGAGGGAGCCCACGCCCATTAAGACCAGCTCGCCCAGATGATCCAGGCTTAAGGCGTCTTTGGGACAAAGGCCGCGCTCCCAGGCCACCGGGCCCAGCCTTTTGCCCTGGGCGCTATAGAGCTCATGGGGTAGTCGGCAAGGCTGGGCACAAAGGCCTCGGTTGGCCGAACGAGATCCCCTCAGAGCGCTCATAGAGCAGAGGCCCGAATAGCAAAAACAAAGAGCGCCATGACCAAAGACTTCGCACTCTACACCGGTGGCGCAGCAGGCTGCAATCTCTTCTAGGGAGAGCTCGCGAGAGAGCGTCACCCGTTCATAGCCCTGGGCAGCACACCACTGGACCCCTCGGGGATCTTGGATGTTCGCTTGAGTAGACACATGGACTTCTACCTGGGGGAAGCGCCTGGCCACCTCAGCCGCCAGCCCCCAGTCTTGAATGATGAGGGCATCGGCGCCCAGCCGCACGGCACGGGCGGCCAGCGCCAGGGCAGCAGGCATCTCGTCGTCTGTCACAAGCACGTTCATGGCCACAAAGACGCGAGCTCCTGCCACATGAGCCTCTTGACATGCCTCCTGAAAGGAGGCGTCATCAAAGTTGTCTGCCCCACGGCGAGCGTTGAAGTCGTTGCCAAGCCCGCAGTAGATGGCATCAGCCCCACCTGCCAAAGCTGCCCTAAAGGCCGCAGGACCTCCGGCTGGAGCGAGCAGCTCGCAGACGAGATCCTGCGGCAAGGGTACGGGTTTCTTTGCATCCATAGGCGCCTGGGGAGAAGATGTCTGGGAAGCGGATGCCTTAGACAAGCTGGACCGCCCTGCGCTTTCCCACCTGGATAAAGGCGCCTTCCACCTGGGAGGGGTCAAGGTTGTAGGTCTTTGGGGCCAAGGGCTCGTCGTTCACGCGCACGCCGCCGCCGTCGATGAGGCGACGTCCCTCCCCTGCACTCTTGGCCAGGCCCACCTGGGCCAGCAGCGCAGGCAGGTAGACTTTGCCCTCGTCGTTGACGGTGAGCTCACAGGCCACTTCAGGGGCGTGGGGGCGCTGGTGCTCCTTGAAGAGGGCGTCGAAGGCCGCAGCGGCATCTTGCGCTGCCTGCGCGCCGTGGTAGAGCTCCACGATATTGGCAGCCAGCCGGCGCTTCAAGGCATAAGGGTCTGCGGTGCCATCGGCCAGAGAGGCATCTATGGCGTCCACCTCCTCGACCGGCAGGGTGGAGGCCAGACGGTAGTAGCGGCCCAGAAGCTCGTCGGGAATGGACATGACCTTGCCGTACATGTCTGCAGGCTCATCGGTGAGGCCCACGTAATTGCCGTAGGACTTGGACATCTTCTTATGGCCGTCAGTGCCCTCCAAAAGCGGCATGGTAAGGGCCACCTGGGGCTCCATGCCGCGCTTCTCCATGAGGTCGCGGCCGGCCAGAAGGTTGAAGATCTGGTCGTTGCCGCCCATCTCCAGATCGGCGTTGATCATCACCGAGTCGTAAGCTTGAAGCACCGGGTAGATGAACTCGTGCAGGGCGATGGGCAGATGGTTTTGGTAACGGTTGGAGAAGTCCTCGCGCTCCAAGATGCGCGCCACGGTGAACTGCGACATGAGACCCAGCATGTCTTGGAGGGTAAGCGGCTTGATCCAGTCGCCGTTGTGCACGATGGTGGTCTTCTCAGGATCCAAGATCTTCATAGCCTGCTCGACATAGGTCTTGGCATTGGCCTCCACCTGCTCCTCCGTGAGAGGCGGCCGGGTGGAATCGCGACCGGAGGGGTCGCCGATGAGCGCCGTGCCGTTGCCGATGATGAGGGTGACGTTATGGCCCAAATCCTGGAACTGGCGCATCTTGCGCAGGGGCACCGCATGGCCCAGGTGAAGGTCAGGGCTGGTAGGATCCACGCCCAGCTTGATATTGAGCGGCGTGCCCTTGGCCAGCTTCTTCTTGAGCTCTTCTTGCGGCACGATCTGCATCGCGCCAGACTCGATGACTTTCATCTGCTCCTCAACGCCGAGCATAGTCCCTCCTTAGCCGCGACATCCCACGACATCTTGTAGCCCCTCTTGCGGGGCAGCCTTTGCGTCTGTCCATCCTACCCCAAACGGGCCCTTCGCCCTTAAGGCAAAAGGCCCGTCTAAAAGGTCGTGCATTCTTTATGGCTGCCGAGAAACCCTTGGCTTTTCGGTTTGGCAGCCCTTCCTTACCCGAAGGTGCTGGTTAGCCGGTGATAGCCTTCATGGCTGCCAGCAGGTCGCGCCCATAGAGACGATTGCTCGCCCATACCAGCCCGCCATGGCCGTCGGCGCCGTAATCCTCCAGGTAGGGTGCGATGCCGCGGTTTGCGATGAGATGGAATCGAGGATCCACGCAGGGCTGGGCAAGCGCCTCTTTGGAGGAGTAGGCCTTGAGATGCTGCGCTTGGGCCAAGAGGCCTTCTTGCACGTTGGCGAAGGTGGCAGCATTGCCGTTGGCATTGCCATCCAGGGCGCCAAGACCGCCAAAGTTGCACTGATTCGCATTGACGATGCCGCCAAACTTGAGCCAACCGGTCTCATTGCCAACTTGAGCTGCGAGCACCTCGGGGCGCACGCCTTCCTTCTCGGCTGCGTCCCAAGTTGCCTGGGCAAAGGCCTCGGGAGTTTGTGCCCCGTATTTGGCATCATTGCGGTAGATCTGCGGGTAGTTAGCCTGGATCTTTGCAGCGAAGGCCTTCACAAAGGCATCCTTGCTCATCGCAGACGCGCCCATGACCGGGGTATTGCCGGGACGGGTGTAGGTCTCCTTGCCGCCCTCATAGTAATGGACCTTCGAGCCAGAGACTGAGGAGTTGGAAGGTTGCAAAGAGGCGTTGTACCAGCCATTGATGGCCTTGCCGTCATTGTCAAACACATAGGCGGCTCCGCCGATGGTCTGGCGGCCAGTGACCATGATGCCGTTAGTGCCCAGATAGTAGCGAGCGCCGTTGATGGTTTGCCAGCCGGTGAGCATGTTCCCCTTGGAATCGTAGTAACGCCACTGGCCATTGGGCTCTTTGAACCAACCTATCCGCTGATTGGGGTCGTTCAAGAGCACGCCGGAGCTGTTGAACTCGTAGTCCTTGCCATCGATGGTCTGCTTTCCGGTGAGCATGACTCCAGAGCCATCGAGGTAGTAGGTCTTGTTGTCGATGCGCTGCCAGCCAGTGAGCATGGCGCCGTCGGAACCCAGGAGATACCAGGCATTGCCGATCCACTGCCAGCCGGTGAGCATGGCGCCGGAGGTGTTGCAGTAGTACCACTTGTTGTCCACCCAGATCCAGCCGGTCTTCATGGCGCCGTCACCCTGGCTGCCTAGGTAATACCAGCTACCGCCAACCGCAGTCCAGCCGGTAGCCATGGCGCCGTCGCCAGCCAGCCAGTACCAGGCGCCACCCAGGTTGAGCCAGCCGGTAGCCACGCGATCGCCGGAGAGATAGAACCAGCGATCGCCCAGCTGGCGCCAGCCAGAACCAGAGATCCATGCGCCCGAGCCATTGAAGAGCGAACGAACCCCATGGCATACCGCAGTGCCGTTCTCAGCCATCGCGCCGCTATTGAGATCCAGCCAGTACCAGGCGCCGCCCAGGCTGAGCCAGCCGGTAGCCATGCGGCCAGAGCCGTTGAGCCAGTACCAGACGGAGTCCACCCGCACCCAACCGGTGCGCATACGGCCGTCATTGCCCAGGTAATACCAGCCGCCGTCATAGGCCCAGCCAGTCTTCATGGCGCCGTCGTCAGGACCGCCGTAGTAATACCAGGCGCCGTTTCGCCAGACCCAGCCAGTAACCATGGCGCCGTCGCTCGGGCCGCCCAGCAGATAGTGGGCGCCGCCCAGCGCGATCTCGCCGGAGAGCATGTAGCCGTCTGCTCCAAAGCGATACCACTTACCATTGATCTTTTGCCAGCAGTTGGTGGCAGCCGAGCCGTCAGAGAGGATGTACTTCCAACCCTTGGCGTCTTGGGCCCAGTGGGCCCTGCTGGGACGCACCGAGGCGGCAGGCTTCACATAGCTGTTGGGCCACTGCTTTGCGATGGCCTCGGCGTCTGCATAACCCATCTGCTTGAGCACCTCTGGGTTATTCAGAAGCCCGGCATCATGCTGGTTGGTTAAAAACCCGTGCTCAATGATAAGGCCAGTAGTACCGTCCAGGCGCGGGTAATAGTTGATGCCCATGGAGTCTGCCGCAGAGCCGTCGGGGTAAGTGCCGGTGCCCGTGTTGAACTTGTTGCCGCGATTGTAAAAGCCCATCTCCTGAAAGCGCTTGAGCAGGTCCGAGCCAAAGGCGCGGCTCTCGCGGTTGGTGAACTGGTTCCACGTAGAGAAGTTGCAACAGAGCACCTCGGAACCATTGGCTGAAGGAATGCCGTCAGCAGCATTCATATGAAAGGAGATAAGTACACGCGCATCTTTTGCCTTGGCCCGCTGCCAACGCTGAATGCGTGAAAGTGATTCCCACTTTTCCTTGACGATAAAGTTGGGGATTCCAAGTTGATCTAAGCGCTCTTTGCAATAATGGGCAACTTGCCAAGTCAAATCGCTCTCAACGAGTTCCTTGTCGAGTAAAACGTATTTGCCTGATGAAGCACCAGGGTCGTTGCCGCCATGGCCGGGGTCCAGCGCCACTGGGCCACAGGTTGCCAGAGCAGGTACAGGAGCAGCGAAAAGCACCAGTGCCGCTCCCAAAGAAAGGGCTCCCAAAAGGAGCTTCTTTATTTTCTTCACTGATATCGTCATAGGCTATCCCCCACGCTAGAATGCGTTCTCTTCTCGCACAAAATGATAACAGGCAATCTATTATAGGTTCCAGAAGGAGGCTTTTTTGGCCACTGGTTGCCCAACTCCCGCCTAAGCCCCTATAGGTAAAAGCGAGCTTGAGCCTAAAGGTTGCCAACCCTCGTAACTGCCGGTAAGACAGGCGCTCTTACAGCTATTTATCACAGCGGTGACGATATTTCATAAATGAGATGAATCGAGCGCCCCATAGACCTAACGGTGCCTTCATGACCGATAATGCACAGGGACGTAAAGTAAAGGAGGACCTTTATGGGAATCAGGACCCGACGTGCCCGCAGGCACTCGAGGACCCATTTCGTTGGCTTTGGCATTGCGGGGCTTCTGGGCTTCATCGTGCTCATCACCATTGCCTTGGCCTTCTCCTTAGGAACCGTGGTCGACAACTGGCTCAAAGACCTTCCGGACTTCGAGTCTGACGACGCCTACCTTGTTTCTGAGCCCACCACGGTCTTCGACTCTCAAGGCAACGTGATCGCTGAATACTATGCGGAGAACCGCCGGGCCGTCACCTTGGACGAGATCTCGCCCTATGTGGTGAAGGGCACCGTGGATACCGAGGACATCCGCTTCTACCAGCACAACGGCGTAGACCCTCAAGGCATCGCCCGCGCCGTGGTGGTGACGCTTCTAGGAGGCAGCGAAGGCGCTTCCACCATCGACCAGCAGCTGGTGCGAAACACCGTCCTCTCTGACGAGCAGTTCGACAAGACCCTGCGACGCAAGGTGCGCGAGGCCTACATCGCCACCGAGCTGGAGAAGAAGTACTCCAAGGACCAGATCCTTAACATGTACCTCAACACCATCTACTACGGCTCGGGCGCCTACGGCATCGAGGCCGCGTCGAAAACCTACTTCAACGTGAGCGCCAAAGACCTCACGTTGGCCCAGGCAGCCCTGCTCATAGGCATCCCCAACTCGCCGTCGCTCTATGACCCCACCCAGCACCCCGACGCCTCCATCGAGCGTCGCAACCTGGTGCTCAGGCGCATGAAAGAGGCCGGCGACATCTCCCAAGAGGAATACGACGAGGCGGTGAACACCCCCCTGGAGCTCAATCTGGGCACCAACGTCATGTCCAACACGGGCACCTACCCCTATTGGACCCAATACATCAAAGAGCTGCTTTCCCAGGATTTCTCCAGCGACACGGTGATGAAGGGCGGCCTCAAGGTTTACACCACCATCGATCCGGACGCCCAAAAGCAGGCGGAGGATGCGGTGAACGAGCAGCTTCAAAAGATTGGCCAGGAGGGCCTTCAGAGCTCCCTGGTGGCCATCGACCCTTCCACCGGCTACATCAAGGCCATGGTGGGCGGCAGCGACTTTTCCAAGAGCCAGGTGAACCTGGCTACCCAAGGCCTGCGCCAGCCGGGTTCCACCTTCAAGGCCTTCACCCTGGTGGCGGCCCTTCGCGAAGGCGTGAACCCCGACGTGCTGCTCAATTGCAACTCTCCCCTCACCGTTTCCTCCACTTGGAAGGTAAGAAACTATGGCGGCGTGAGCTACGGCAACATCTCGCTCGCCCGAGCCACCGAGCTCTCCTCCAACACCGGCTATGTGCAGGTGGCCCAAGCCATCGGCGGCCAAAAGATCGCCCAGGCAGCCAAAGACATGGGGGTCACCGAGGACTTGCCTGCCTACGACTCCATCACCCTGGGCACCATCCCTGTGCCCGTGGTGCAGATGGCAGAAGCCTACGCGACTCTCGCAGCCAACGGCCAGCATCGCGACGCGGTGGCCATCACCCGCATCGAGGATCGCAATGGCAACAAGGTCTACGAGCACAAGGACTCCCCCACCACCGCGGTGGACCCCTCGGTGGCCTATGCTGCCACCAAGGTGCTCCAGGGCGTCATCTCCAACTCCGGCGCCACTGCCTCCGTCATCAAAAACTACGGCATCAACCAGCCTATAGCCGGCAAGACGGGCACCACAGACCTCGCAGACAACCTCTGGTTCTGCGGATACACGCCCCAGATCGCCGTGGCGGTATGGACCGGCTATCCCGACTCCTCCAAGACCGTGGTCATTGACGGGTCCGACGGCCACCCCTCCAACAGCTCCTGCCCCATCTGGGCCAACTTTGTGAAAGCCTACTTGGGAGACACCCCTCGACAAGAGTTTACCGAGGAAACTGCGCCCGCCTACAAACCCAACAGCTCTTGGGAGTTCTCGCGCGGCACCGCCTCGAGCTCGGGCAGCTCCAGCCGCCGCTCTCAGAGCACCCCTCAACAGCAGCAGCCACAAGAGCAGGCGCCTACCCAAACCGAGCCCGAGGCCTCCCAAACCCAGCCCGAGACCCAAACGCCTGCCCCGTCCCAAGGCACAGAGGGCACAGGCGGCACAGAGGGTGGCGACACCTCAGGTGGCGCCGCTCAAGGTGGCGGCGAGGCAGGCCAAACTGCACCCACCCCTTAAACATCCCAGCACTTCGCTGGCTTTGAGTCTACGCCCACGCGCGCGACCCCTAAAGCAAAGGGCTTCTCGGCAAGGAGCGATTCCTGCCAAGAAGCCCTTTTTGCTGCCGATAAACCCGCGCCCCCAAAGGTTGAAGCAGTTAGGAGGCTTGGATGCGCGCCTGTCGCTGGGAATCCAGCGCCTGCTGGATCTCTTGAAGCTGGTGCTTCACAGCTACAGGAGCAGTGCCTCCGTAGGTGGTGCGCTGGGCCACCACCTGGTCGATCTTCACCGCCTCGAGAGCCCCCTGGTCGAAGAGGGGCGAATAGCTGCGCAGCTCGTCTAAGGTGAGCTGCTGGAGCGTGAGGCCTTGTGCCACGCAGTCGGCCACCAAGCGTCCCACTACCTTGTGGGCCTCGCGGAAAGGCATGCCCTTGCCCACCAGGTAGTCGGCCAGATCGGTGGCGGCCATATAGCCTTCGTGGCTGGCCGCAGCCATGGCGTCGCGCTTCACCTTCATGGTGGCAATCATGCCGCAGCAGGCGTCCACCGATCCCGCCACGGTGCCCACAGCGTCAAAGAGCGGCTCCTTGTCCTCCTGGAGGTCCTTGTCGTAGGTGAGCGGCAGGCCTTTGAGCACCGTGAGCAGGCTCATGAGGTCGCCATAGACGCGGCCGGTCTTGCCGCGCACCAGCTCGCAGAAGTCGGGGTTTTTCTTTTGAGGCATGATGGAGGAGCCGGTGGAGTGGGCGTCGTCCATCTCGATGAAGCCAAACTCGGTAGAAGACCAAATGACCAGCTCCTCGCAGAGGCGTGACAGATGCATCTGGGTCATGGAGCAGGCATAGATGAGATCTGCGGCAAAGTCGCGGTCGGCCACCGCATCCATAGAGTTGGGAATAGGCGCGCTCATGCCCAGTTCAGAAGCCGTTTGGAAGCGATCCAGCGGGTAGGTGGTGCCTGCCAGCGCCGCAGCTCCCAAAGGCGACTTGTCAGCTGCGGCCGCAGCCTGCGCCATGCGCTCCATATCCCGCAAAAACATCCATCCATAGGCCAGAAGATGATGGGAGAAGAGCACTGGCTGTGCCGGCTGCAGATGCGTGTAACCCGGCATCACCACGCCCATTTCCTGCTGGGCTTTGCCAATGCAGGCCTCCACCAGCGCACCCAGGGCGTCCCAGAGCGCCCACGCCTGATCTTTGGCAAAAAGGCGAAGGTCTGTGACCGACTGGTCGTTTCTCGACCTGCCGGTATGCAGCCTGCCTCCCGCAGCGCCAATCCTGGCCGTGAGCTCCCGTTCCACCGCCATGTGCACGTCTTCGTCTTGAGCCGGGTCAAAGGTGAGTTCTCCGGCCTTGATGGCGGCAGCCACCTGGTCGAGCCCTTGAAGGATCGCATCCACGTCTTGCGCCGAAAGGATCTCTTGGGCTCCCAGCATCTTGGCGTGAGCACGCGACCCGGCGATATCATAGGGCCACAGCCGCTGGTCAAAGCCCAGAGAGGCTCCAAAGAGCTCCAGGGCCCCTTCGGGCGTTGCCGAGAACCGGCCGCCCCATAAAGGCGCAGCGTTTGAGGCGGTCTCTGTCTGGCTCATAGGTCCTACTTTCTGGCATGGCGCCATCTGAGATGGCGGCGTGTATCGGCAAGGAATCTTGAAGACAGAGATGCGCAGGCTTTTGGCCCGAGTCGCTGCACCAAAAGCCTGCGCCCCTGTGACGAGAGGTAGGGCGGTTGTTTAAGAGAAGGACTTCACCTGAGCGGGAGCCCCGGCAGCCTCGACGCTCAAGACCAGCGGGGTGTGCAGGAAGGCGTCGTCCGCATCTGCAGACTCTGCCAGCTCTTCCAGCGAGCGCTGGGCCCAGACCTTGTTGGGCAGGCCAAAGAGATCCATGAAGCCCTTGGCGGCAGTGCGGTCGTAGGTGTCGCCCTCGTCGTAGGTGGCCAGACCGAAATCGTACATGGAGTGGGCGGACTTGGTGCCAATGACCGTGCAAGAGCCCTTGTAAAGGCGCAGGCGCACATCGCCGGTGACGGTCTTTTGGGTGGCCTCGAAGAAGGCGTCCAGCGCGTCTTTCAAGGGGCTGTACCAAAGGCCGCTATAGACCTGCTTGGCCCACTGATGCTCCAGCTCCAGCTTGGTATTGAGCACATCGCCAGGCAAGCAGAGGCTCTCCAGGGCCTGATGGGCCTTGATGAGGGTGAGGGCAGCCGGCTGCTCGTAGCACTCGCGGCTCTTGATGCCGATGACGCGGTCTTCGATCATGTCGATGCGGCCAAAACCTGCCTCGCCGGCAATGTGGTTGAGCTTGGTGATGAGCTTCAACATGCCCAGCTTCTCGCCGTTGAGGGCGCAGGGTTTGCCGGCTTCGAAGGAGACCACGATGTCTACGGGCTGGTCGGGCGCCTCTAGAGGATCGGCAGTCATGACCCAGGCGTCTGCCGGAGGCTCGTTCCAGGGGTTTTCCAGCACGCCGCACTCGATGGCGCGACCCCAGACGTTCTCGTCGATGGAGTAGGGAGACTCTTTGGTGACCTCGATGAAAATGCCGTGGTCAGCGCAGTACTCGATCTCCTGGGAGCGGGTGAGCAGGTCCCAGTCGCGCACCGGACCCAAGATCTCCAGATTGGGGTCGAGCGCCTTGCACTCCAGCTCGAAGCGCACCTGGTCGTTGCCCTTGCCGGTGCAACCGTGAGCGATGGCCACAGCACCTTCCTTGTGGGCGATGTCTACCATGTGCTTGCAGATCACCGGACGCGAAAGCGCGGAGAGCAGAGGGTACTTGTTCTCATAAAGCGCATTGGCCTTGATGGCGCAGGCGCAGACATCCTCGGTGAATTCCTCACGCATATCGATGGCATAGGAAGCCACTGCCCCCAGCGAGATGGCCTTCTGGGCGATGGCGTCGATGTCAGAGGAACCCGGCTGGCCCAAGGCGGCAATAGCAGTCACCACCTCGTAGCCCTGCTCTTGAAGCCAGGGGATCAAACAGGAGGTGTCCAAGCCGCCGGAATAGGCAAGCACCACCTTGCCCTTGGGGACAGAAGTCTGGGCGTCGGTCGAGGTAGCAGCAGTATAAGTCATGAGAAGCTCCTTCGCGAGATTCGAGACGATCACAAGCCTTAAATAAAGCTGTGAAAGACGACTATGTAGTTTTTGAAGTCGTTGCTTGAGGACTGCCCGCCCGTTGGGACCTACCAACGGCGCGGCCAACCCACCAGGGCGTCATACCCTAGTGCGGCTGGGGTCTGGGGCGCGGACACCCGGGATCACATCACCGGATGGCCGCTATCATCGGAAGTTGCGAAGCTTGTCTATGTGCTTCTCAAAGGCCTGAGCTGCCTCAGGGGAAGTGGCCACCACCAAAATGGTGTCATTGCCCGCCAAGGTTCCCACCACTTCTGGGAGATCTGCCGCATCGATGGCGGCAGCGATGCCAGAGGCAGTCCCCGGCTGGGCTTTCACCAGCACCAAGCTGCTGGATGCGGTCACGTCGATAACCAGCTCAGAAACCATACGCTGAAGATGAAGGTCCTCAGCCAACACATACACGCCCTCAGGAAGCTTGCGCAAACCCATGTCTGCAATGTCGCGAGAGACGGTAGCCTGAGTGCACACATAGCCCTCAGCCTCAAGCTCTTGGACCAGCACGCGCTGGGTACGGATGCTCTTGCTGCGCACGATCTCGCGGATCGCGTCTTGACGATCGTTGCGTCCCTTAACCAAGAGCTCCTCCTTTCCGCGCAAATCCTTTGGTGCTGGAGACCTTTCATGCATCACGATGTATGAAACGCCCATCTCTCTCATAAGAGAAATCCCAGCGATTTAGAAAGAGTTTGGCTTGTCAAAAGAGTTTTGATGCACTTAATGGCTGTCTATTGATTGTTTCGTAACAATTGAGGCACGGTCAACGGTAGAAATCCTTCGGCCATCGGTGTTTTTATCGGCAGCAACCAGGTTCCTGAAGCCCAAGAACATGACTATTTTTTAGCCCTTGTCTAAAGAAGCTATCATGGATCCAATTGAGCTCTATTCGAACCATCGCGCTATTACGTATCGAGGGGGATTTGTGAACGAGAACCAACATTTGGGAAGCGAGCGTCCGCCGCTCAGGCACACCAATTCCTCCAGATCGCGCCAACGCCGCCGCACCGGCTCCCCGCAGCTCCACGGTCGCGGGCTGCAGACACCCAGCCAGCGTCGGCGCAACGCCAGCGGCTATCAGCTCCAGCGCCACCCCATCAACTTCGCGGGGCGCCGGGGGCGCATCAATGCCGTAGACCCTCACTTCATCGTGCTGGCCGCCGCCATCCTTATTGTGATCGTCCTTATCATCTTTTGGGTGGCCTCCTGCTCGCATCCCCAAGAAGCCGCGCCTGAGGCCCCTCAAGTCTCAGAGCAGATGCCCAACGACCTTAAAACCGGTTACTCCCAGGCCCTCGCCCGCGCCCAGCAAATCGAAGAGCTGGCTCAGCATCCAGAGAACTATCCCGAGTCCCTGCTTTCTCTTGCCCTGGCAGAGCCTGGCGCAGTCTCCTTTGTCTACAACTGGCCCACCGCCGGCAAAGACGCCGACTCCCAAGAGCCCGCCGCCTACACCGGCGACCTCACCGCAGGCACCGTCCCCGAGCTGTTTGATTGGGATCTTCAGTGGGGCTACCGCAGCTACGGCGACGGCTATATGGCCACTGCAGGTTCAGGCCCAGTAGCCGCCTCTATGGCGATCATGGCCCTTACCGGCAGCCCCGACCTCTCCCCTGCCGCCATCGCCAAGCTGGCAGCCGATGCCTCCAAGGCCACCGGGGACTCAGGCACCGATCCCTCTTTCTTTACCGAGAAGAGCTCCGACCTAGGCGTCACCGTCACGCCGCTGGATATCGCCTCCGCCACCTCTGGCGAATCCTCGCAGTCTTCCGATAGCTCCAGCGCTCAGAGCGGCACGCAAGGAGCCTCTCAAGCCGGCAACCAGGTCTCTGTGGTCGCCGATGCCCTCAAAGACAACGCATACGTGGTAGCCCAGACCAGCGGCGGGGCTCTAGGCGCCACCACCCACTGGGTGCTTTTGGCTCCCGGCGACGATGGCGCTCTCAAGGTCTACGATCCCGCCTCCACGGCCAACAGCGCCCATCAGTGGGATCCGGCGACCGTAGCCTCCGACCTCGCTAGTGCCTTCAGGTTTAGCGCCGCTGCCAAGTCCTGAGGCCAAGGGTTTCTCGGCAAGGAGGCCAACGGGCGTCCTGCCCTCTCAAGGCCTCCCGTGGCTCAGAGAGCGTTGTCTCTCATTGGATGCACAAGAGAAGGCACCCCATCTCAAAAGATGAGGTGCCTTCTTCAGTAGGGCGCGCACGGCGCCGCGGATCCCCTTAGGAGCGCGCTTAGGCCAGCAGGTTCTCCTTGGCGTCGATGGCCAGCTTGTCCTGGACGGCCTCGGCCTCTTCGCGGGTCTCGCCCACAGAGAACAGGTACGCCTTGATCTTGGGCTCGGTGCCCGAGGGGCGCACGATGACCTTGTGGCCGCCAGCGAGACGGAACTCCAGCACGTTGGCGGAGGGCAGGATCTGGATGGGGTCCTCAGGATCCTTGTTGACGATGGGCATCTCGACGCCCGAGGCGTAGTCGGTATAGCCCTCGACGTCGTAGCCGGCAATGGTGGCAGGCTGCTGCTCGCGCAGGGCGGCCATGATGGAAGCCATCTTGTCGGCGCCAGCGGCGCCGGGGAAGGTGACGTTCACCACGCCGTTGAGGTAGAAGCCAAACTCGCGGTAGAGCTCGTCCATGGCCTCGTAGAGGTCTTTGCCCTGCTTGGCATACCAGCCGGCCATCTCGCAGATGAGCATGGAAGTGACCACGGCATCCTTGTCGCGAGCGTGGGTGCCGGCCAGATAGCCGTAGGACTCCTCGAAGCCCAGCAGGTAGCGGTCGCCCTCGCCCTTGGAGGTGAGCATGTCGATCTGGCCGCCGATGTATTTGAAGCCGGTGAGCACGCGGCGCATCTCGAAGCCGTAGCGGGCGGCCAGCGCGTCCGGCATGGAGCTGGAGACGATGGTGGAGACGGCCACCTTGCGGGCGACGTCCTCGCCAGCCTCCTGCTTGAGGCGGGTGAGCCAGTCGATAAGCAGGACGCCTACCTCGTTGCCGGAGAGCAGCTTGTAGTCGCCGTTGTGAGGCACGGCGACGCCCACGCGGTCGGCGTCGGGGTCAGTGGCCAGAAGCAGGTCGGGCTTGACCTCGTCGCAGAGCTCCAAGCCCTTTTGCAGAGCCTCGCGGATCTCGGGGTTGGGATAGGGGCAGGTGGGGAAATCGCCGTTGGGCTCTTTTTGCTCAGGCACTACCACCACGTTGTCGATGCCTACGCGAGACAAAATCTTGGTGACGCACTCCAGGCCGCTTCCGTTGAGCGGGGTGTAGACCACCTTGAAGGAGCCGTTCTCGGCCACGCAGCCAGGAACAGAGACAGTCTGGATGGCGTCCAGGTAGTCCTCGATGACCTGATCGGGGATCCAGCTCACCAGGCCCTGCTCCTCGGCTTGACCAAAGTCCATGGTCTTCACGCCGTTGAAGATGTCGGTCTTGTTGATGGAATCCTGGATCTCGTCGGCAGCCTCATTGGCGATCTGGCAGCCGTCGGGACCGTAGACCTTGTAGCCGTTGTAGGGAGCGGGGTTGTGGGAGGCAGTGATGACGATGCCTGCCGAGCACTCCAGATGACGGGTGGTGAAGGAGAGCACGGGCACCGGCTCGATGCGAGGAGCCACCAAAGACTTCACGCCGTTGGCGGCGAGCACGCTGGCAGCGGCCTTCACAAACTCCTCGCCCTTGTTGCGCGAGTCGCGCATGATGGCCACGCAAGGGTTCTCGAAGTGGGCGTTCAGATAGTCTGCCAGGCCTTGGGTGGCCTGGGAGACGGTGTAGACGTTCATGCGGTTGGTGCCTACGCCCAGCACGCCGCGAAGGCCGGCGGTGCCAAACTCCAGATCGCGATAGAAGGCATCGACAATAGAATCTTCATCGTTCTTGGCCAACAGATCCTCAAGCTCGGCGATGAGCTCAGGTTCGTCGACATTCTCTTTCCAGAGCTGCGCGCGCTCCTGGATGGTCTTTTCCATGGGTATCCCTTCCTTGTGGATATGTGTGGAACCAAATCCACAGGTCCCTAAAAGAAACCTGCGTGACTCCTCTTCAGCTCATTTTAGAAGCGCGCCTGTCCCTACAACCCTGGTAGTAGGCTGAATGGAGGCCAACGCACTTTTTTAACAGAAGAATCCGCAAATATATGCACCGGGGCCATAGCAGGCCGTCGAGTCGGGCATCATGAACAGAGACGCGCATAGAAAGGCATCCCTATGGCAAAGATCAACTATTCTGACGCCCGCTTCGAGGCGGCCTTTGGCACTGCTGAACAGCTGCCAGAGGCCGCTCGTCCCGAGGTAGCCATTGTTGGGCGCTCCAACGTGGGCAAGTCGTCCCTGCTCAACCGGCTGGTAGGTCGCAAGGCGTTGGCCAAGGTAAGCGCCAAGCCCGGCAAAACGGCCACTATCAACTTCTATGATGTGGACGGCATCTATCTAGTGGATCTGCCCGGTTACGGTTATGCAGCCGTCAGCGGCTCAGAAAAGCAACGGTGGGCAGACCTCATCGCCGGCTACTTTGGCCAGGAGCGCAGCTTCAACCTGGTGATCTCTTTGATAGACATACGCCACGAGCCCTCTGCCCTCGACCGCGACATGGTGGCCTTCCTCCAAGAAGGCGACTACCCCTTGCAAATCGTGCTTACTAAAGCCGATAAGCTCAACCGCTCGCAACAGGGGCGCCAAAGGTCCTTGATCGCCAAGGAGCTGGGGATGGAGCCGTCGGATCTTTTGGTGAGCTCCTCTGCCACCGGCGCCGGCATTGACGAGATCAAAGCCGCCATCGCAAAGGCAACGCTCTAACGGCTTTGGGTACCAAGTCATCACGCTCCCCTGCCACGCCCAGAGGCATGGCCAAGAGAGCGGTTTTAACCAGGCGATACCAAGGAGGATCTATGAACATCGCCACCAGCGTAAGCGCAGCCATTGGAGATACCCCGCTGGTAGACCTGTCGCTGCTTTGCGAAGGCAGGGCCACCATCTTGGGCAAGCTCGAAGCCAAAAACCCTGGCGGCTCTGCAAAAGACCGCATAGCCCGCGCCATGGTCGACGCCGCAGAGCTGGACGGCACGCTCAAGCCCGGAGGCACCATCATCGAGCCCACCAGCGGCAACACCGGCGTGGGGCTGGCCATGATCGCTGCCGAGCGCGGCTATTCCATGATCTTGGTGATGCCTGAGACCATGAGCGTCGAGCGCCGCAAGCTTGCGGCGGCCTATGGTGCGAAAATCGTGCTCACCCCGGGCCCCGAAGGTATGGCAGGCTCGGTGGACAAGGCCGCTCAGTTGGAGAAAGAGATCGAGGGAGCCAAGGTCATGGGCCAGTTCTCTAATCCCGAGAACCCTCTGGCCCACTACCGCACCACTGGCCCTGAGATCTGGCATGACACCGATGGCGGCGTGGATGCCATCGTGGCCGGTGTAGGCACCGGCGGCACCATCTCTGGCACCGCACGCTTCCTCAAAGAGATGAAGCCCTCCGTCTATTCGGTTGCCGTGGAGCCTGCCGAGTCTCAGGTGCTTGTCGGAAAGCCCGCCGGGCCCCACAAGATCCAAGGCATCGGCGCCAACTTCATCCCTGACAACTACGACGCTTCGGTGGTAGACGAGGTTGTGCCTGTCACCTCTGACGACGCCATCGCCGCCAAAGTGCGCCTCTCAGAAGAGCTGGGGCTTTTAGTGGGCATCTCCTCGGGCGCTGCGGTGGCAGCCGCCTTGGCGCTGGCTTCTCGCCCTGACTTTGAGGGAGCCGTCATCGTCGCCGTGCTGCCGGATACCGGCGAGCGCTATCTCTCGGTAGAGCTCTAACCGCCAAGGAGCACAAGATAACTGAGGCCTGCTGGGCCAATGGTATGAATTAGCAGACATAGGCGCCTGAGACCGTTAGGATGGTGTCTGTGTCTGCTTGAAAAAGGAAGAAAGGCGGCTATATGCGTTTTTACGCTACCTGCCCCACGGGTCTTGAGCACCTCTTGGCTTCAGAGCTTGAATCCCTTGGCGCTTCTCGAATGCGCCCCCTTATGGGCCAGGTTTCTTTCGAGGGACCCCTGCGCGACGCCTATACCGCCTGCATGTGGAGCCGCATGGCCAGCACCATCGTGGCCGTTATCGAGCAGGCCCCCATCTCTGGCCCAGAAGACCTCTACCAAGTAGCTTCTGCCATACCTTGGGAGGAGCACTTGGCCCCCTCCTCCACTTTTGCCGTCTTTTCCACTGGCGAATCGGCGGGGCTCGACAACACCCGCTATGTGTCCCAGCGTGTGAAGGACGCTATCGTCGACCGCATGTTGGCGATGCGCGGCGTGCGTCCCAATGTGGACACCCAGCGCCCTGACCTTCGTATTCGCGTGCGCTTGCGCGAGGGGCACCTCTCCGTTGGCATCGACCTTTCTGGCGCCGCGCTGTTCCAGCGCGGTTATGAGCGCGCCGAGCGCAGAGCCACCATCCCCGCGCTAAGGGCAGACTATGCCGCTGCCATGCTCTGGACCTCCGGCTGGCAGCACATGGTAAGCGAAGACGTCGTCCCTTCTCTAGCTGTGGCCTTTGCGGGCAACGGGTCGCTGGTGGCAGAAGCCGCTCAGGTCGCCTTGGATCGTGCCCCCGGCCTCCTGCGTGTGACCTGGGGGTTCACCCATTGGCTCAAGCATGCCGCCCGCACCTGGACGCTCATCTGCAAAGAGGCTGAGCACCGGGCAGACCAGGGCAAAGACCGCCCCTTGATCCTTTGTGCTACCGACAGCCGCGATGGCTATGCCACCGCCGTGCGCTCTATCCTGCGCGCCGCCGGCATCGACCGGGAACCGGAGTTCTTCTCGGTAAAAGAAGTGATGCACTTGGGTGAGCGTTTGAGCGAGAACCGCCTGGCAGTAGCAGACCTCTCCTGGCTCCATGCCGATGAGGCGCCCAGGGAAGCCGAGGCGTTCTCTTGCTTGGCCTCGCTTTTCTCGGGACTGCCCGAGATTTGCCCTGCCGCCTGCCTCACCCGCGACGCCGCTCTGGATGCCCTCCTGGGCACGGAGCCCCAAGAGACCCTGGAGCTCAAGCTGGGCAAAGGCGACGCCACCCTGCGCGCCTACGACAATGTGGCCTTAGAGCCGGCGGCCACGGTCACTCTGGCAGGGGGCGATCAGATCCCCGTGCTGGTGCCCGCCACCGACCAGTTTGCCGCCCGCCTGGAGAAGGTGGCCAAAGCGCGCAAGTCCTGGGCCCAGGAAGAAGACGTGACCTGCTACCGGGTCTACGACCAGGACCTGCCGGACTACAACGTGGCACTGGACCTGTTCCAGGGAGCCCCTCAAACGCCCGGCCGTTGGCTGGTGGTGCAAGAGTATGCCGCTCCCAAAGAGATCGATGCCGAGAAGGTCCGCCGCCGCTTGATCGACGTGCTTACGGTGGCCCCAAGAGTTGTGGGAGTCCGAGGCCGGGACGTGGCGCTGCGCGTGCGCCAGCATTCCAAGGGAGGCTCGCAGTATGCGGCCCCTGAAGACATCACCCGCTCCATCCGCTCCCAGGAACTCTTGGCGAAGTCCAAAGCACCGGGTGCACGGGTGCGCAAGCCCAAGCTTCGCAGGGTGGCCGGAGCTCCGCTTGCCCCCGGCGCCAAGCTGGTGGAGGAAGGCGGCCTGCTCTTTGAAATCAACCTGGTAGATCGCCTGGATTGCGGCCTGTTCTTGGACCATCGCCTGGTGCGCGCAGAGATCCGCGAGATGGCCAAGGCCATGCAAGGCTCCAAGCGCTTCTTGAACCTCTTCGCCTATACCGGCACCGGCACCGTCTATGCGGCCGACGGCGGTGCAGGCTACACCACCACGGTGGACCTGTCCTACACCTATTTGGACTGGGCGCAGCGCAACATGGAGCGCAACGGCTTCGTGGGAGAGAGCCACGAGTACATCAAGGCAGACGTGGTGCGCTGGGTGGACGAGCAGCGGCGCACCAAAAACCGCTGGGACCTCATCTACTGCGATCCCCCCACGTTCTCCAACTCCTCCTCCATGGGATCGCGCACCTTCGATGTGCAGGAAGACCATGCCGAGCTGCTCATTGGCATCTCTCGCCTGCTCACCCGCGACGGCGTGTGCCTGTTCTCCTGCAACCTGAGGAACTTCACTCCTGATGTGGAGGCCTTAAGCCGCGCCGGCGTTGAGATCCAAGACGTCACCCAAGGCACCATCCCCCAAGACTTCGAGCGAAACGCCAAGATCCACCACGTCTATCTGGTGCGCCGCACGCCGATCTCAGAGGAGAAGCTCGCCGAGCTCAAAGCCAGGCGCGCCAAGGAGTCTGCTGCGCGCGATCGCAAAACGCCTTCGCGCCCCGGCCGAGGCGGACGAGGCGATGGCGCCGCCCAGGGCAAGCGCCCCTATGGGAAGGGCGGCTCTTCTCGGCAGCCAAAAGGCGAGAGGCCCCGTGGAGTCTCTGGACCGCGCAGGGGAGGCAGGCCCACTGGAAGCGGCCCGCAGGGCCAAAACCGCAAAGGCCAGGGCCGTCAGGGAGGCAACCGCCATTGAGCGCCGAGCGAGGCTTGAGCACGCTTTGGGCTTTGGGGCAGACGCTCAGATAGTTGCAGCTTACCTATGCGTTGCCAAACAGGAAATGCGCGATCTCTCAGAGGGAGACCGCGCATTTTGCTTGAGCGCTTATGTGCCGAGAAGCCCTAGTCATCCAGCGCGCGCGTGCATTTGCCGTAGAACGCTTTGAGGTCGGCGGCCAAAAGGGCAGGCACCTTGTCGTCGGCATAGGTCATGTGGCCGGTCTCGTAGAGGCGATACTGGATCTGTGCCTTGAGCTCGGGAGGCAAGAAGAGTTTGGCCATGTCGTGGCGCACGTTCCAGAAGGGTGTTGCCGCATCGAAGTAGCCGCCAATAAAAAGGATGTGGGCTCGGGGGTTGCGTCGCAGGGCACAGGAGATGTCGAAGGATCCGTCGGGCATAGCGGGCATCCCCTGGGTGCCGGGCGCCTGATGAGCCCAGTTCCACGCCTGGTTCACTTGGAAGTTGAGGGCGTTGTAGTTGGGGTCCACCTCAAAGCCCGTCTCTTGGACCAAGCGTAGGTAGGCCGAGACATAGGGGGAGCTGATGGCATCCATGGAGGGGTCTTCGCCCGAGAAAAACTCACTGTCCCCTTGGACAGGCTTATAGGCAAAGGAGGTATAGCGCATGTCATAGCGCCCGATGAACTTGCCCTCGGATTCCAAGAGATGGGCCCTGAAGTCATCCAGCTCGATACGAAGGCCGCGGCTCTTGATAAAGTCAGGACTCAGGCCAATGAGCTGGCTCATCTTTTGGGCAACGTCGTTAAAAGCCTCCGTCGAGAGGTTGTCTCCCTGGGTAATGGCGGTCGCCAACGCGGTGTCTGCGAAGCTCTGGGCCTTGTCCCACCACTCAGAGACAGTGCTTTGGGCCCCTGCCTTTCCAAAGTGGCACGCAGCAGCCGCATAGAGGGGAAGCATGCCCAAGTAATAGTCGTCGTTGCCAGAAAGCGTGGGGGCAAAGTCCAGGATGGAGGACTGCTCGATGACGCCGGTGACAGAGATGCCTCGCTCCCCCAGCAGCCTGAAGACCAGGGCGTTGCGCAGCGTGCCGTAGGACTCGCCGTAGAGGAAGAGCGGCGAATTGTAGCGGCGGTGCTTTTGGATCCATGCAGCCACTCCCGAGGCGCAGGCGCTGGCGTCGCCATCGACGCCCCAGACCGCCTTGGCATCGAAGGATGGATCCACCTTAGAGAGGCCGCATCCAAAGGCATCGATGAACACCAAGTCGGATTCCTGGAGCAAGGTGTAGGGATTGTCCCTGTAGACGCTGGGATTGCTCAGATGGCCCGTGCCTCGCACAGGCACATAGTGGGGACCCAGGCCGCCGATATTGATCATGTCTGAGGAAGCGCCGGGGCCGCCGTTCCAAAGAAAGGTCACCGGGCGGTCATCGGTGCCGTCTTGAGCCAGATAGCTGATCATGAACATCGTGCCTATGAGCGCCCCGGTCTCGTAATGATGGATGGGCAGCAGCTCAGCGGTGGCCCTATAGCTTATGCGCTGCCCATTGGCGCCGTGCCACACCAGCTCTTTTGAAGAGGAGGCGGGGACTGGCGCGGGCGCAGGGGGTGCAGGGGCTTGAGGAGTGGTGGATGTGTCTGCCATAGGGCCTCCTTGAATGCAGGCCGCACTGCCAGGACAGCTGTGCGGCGTATATAACCTCGAAGATCAAGGATCTCCTATTGAGAGTACTCTGATTTAAGCCCTTGAGGCAGCCGAGAAAATCCCTGTGCCATTGCGTGCTCTTTTGCATGCTTGGGAATAGACTCAAAAGCGCCTTGCACCTAGGGCTTCTTCTCTTACAGATGCGTTTTGCTCCTTCGCTTTTTTGGGGGAGATCCTCGAAGTGCAGCCAGGCTCCTGAGGGTCTTTGAGCTTCTTGAGGGCACATGGTTTATAAAAGAGGCGTATCATCGCTAGGTTCTTGAGCACTATCCGTTTTGCGTGGGTTTCCAACCCTTGCGAGGAGGCATCTTTTGGCATCCACAGTTCCGGCCGTCGCCAAGAAGGCGGGCCACGGGGCAATCCCCTTCTCTCTGGGCATGTCCCTTGTAACCCTGGGCGTGGTCTACGGCGATATCGGCACCAGCCCTCTCTACGTTATGAAAGCCATTGTGGAGGGCAATGGCGGCCTTGAGAGCGTGTCCCAAGACATGATCATTGGCGCCGTCTCCCTCATCATTTGGACCGTGATGCTTATCACCACGGTCAAATATGTGCTTATCGCCATGCGTGCAGACAACCACAACGAAGGCGGCATCTTCGCCCTCTACTCGCTGGTGCGCTCCTGCGCCAAGTGGCTTATCCTGCCCGCCATGATCGGCGGCGCCGCTCTTCTGGCAGACGGCATCCTGACCCCTGCGGTCACGGTCACCACCGCCGTAGAAGGCCTTCGCACCATCGAGGCCGGCCATGCGTTTCTAGGCGACACTCCTACGCTGGTCGTGCTCATCACCGTCGTGATCTTGTGCGGCCTGTTCTTGCTCCAGCGCGCAGGCACCAACTCCATCGGCAAGCTCTTTGGCCCCCTCATGTGCATCTGGTTCTTATTCCTGGCCATCATGGGCGTAGTGAACCTGGCCGGCAATTGGGACATGCTTCGCGCCTTGAACCCCTTGCGCGGCATCATGTTCCTCTTTGGACCCCTTAATAAGGCGGGCTTTGCGGTGTTGGGCTTCGTCTTTCTGGCCACCACCGGCGCCGAGGCCCTTTACTCTGACATGGGGCACGTGGGTCGCATCAACATCTATGCCTCCTGGCCTTTTGTAGTGGTGTGCCTCTTCCTTAACTATCTGGGCCAAGGCGCGTGGATCATCGCCAACTCCGGCAACGCCCAGCTGGCTTCCCTGGAGGGCCTGAATCCTTTCTTTGAGATGATGCCCGTAGACCTTCGCGCCTTTGCCGTGGTGCTCTCAGCAGTGGCAGGCCTTATCGCCAGCCAGGCACTCATCACAGGCTCGTTCACCCTGGTCTCTGAGGCTACCCGCCTCAACCTGTTGCCCCACCTAAGGGTCACCTACCCCTCCCAAACCAAGGGCCAGCTCTATATCCCCATGGTCAACACCGTCATGTGGATAGGCTGCATTGGCGTGGTTTTGCTGTTCAAGACCTCCTATGCCATGGAGGCCGCCTACGGCTTGGCCATCACCATCACCATGCTCATGACCACCTTGCTGCTCACTGTCTATCTCTCTCAGGTGCGCCGCCACACCGCGCTGGCAGTGGTTTTTGCCGCCTTCTTCCTCGCTTTGGAAGGCGCATTCTTCCTATCCTCTCTGGCCAAGTTCCTCCATGGCGGCTATGTCACCATCCTTATGGCGGCCGTCATCTTCTACATCATGTATGTCTGGCGTCGCGGCTCGGCCATCGAGCGCTCCCAATCGGTTTATCTGCCGGTAAGCCGCTATATCCCGCAGCTGGAGCGCCTTACCACAGATGAGCACATCCCCATGCTGGCAGACAACGTGGTGTTTCTCACCAACGACGCCACCCCGGACATGCTGGACCGCGACATCCTCTACTCCATTTTGGACAAGCGTCCCAAGCGTGCCCGCTGCTACTTCTTCCTCACGGTGCGCGTGACCGACGAGCCCTACACCCACGCCTACACCGTCAATAACTTTGGCACCGACTTCATCTTCAAAGTCACCCTGCACCTGGGCTTCAAGATGAACCAGCGCGTGAACACCTACCTGCGCCAGGTTATTGGCGACCTGGTAGACACCGGCGAGATGGCCCCTCAGCCCATCAACTATTCCATCTACCGCGACCCCGGCAAGGTGGGCGACTTCCGCTTCGTGATGTTGCGCAAGCTTCTCACCCCCGAGACCGAGCTCTCCGGCAACGACCGCACCGTCATGAGCGTCAAATACGCCATCCGCCGCATCTGCGGCAATGCCGCCCAGTGGTACGGCCTGGCTACCTCCGGCGTCCTCTTCGAATATGTGCCGCTCTTTAGTCGCGCCACGCCAGCCCCCGTGCTGGAGCGCGTGCCTTTGGGCTTGAGCGAGCCCGAGATCGACGAAGAGTCAGACGAAGACGACGTGCTCTCTGCCGACCTGGCAGACGAGATGGCTGACACCCTGGCAGAGATCGAGGCCAACGTCATTGGCGGCAACGAGAGCTCCGACCGCACCGGCTGCCACCCCAAGATCATCTTCGATGCCCAGGGCAAACCGGTGGGCATCGAAAAGCCTAAGCCCGGTGCCGAGAAACCCACCCATCCCCATGACCCGGATGAGCGCTAGCCCGCCACCTGCACAGCGCTAAGCCTTGCGTCTCCTGTCGCCCTCCCGGCGACAGGAGACGTTTTTATTGCAAAGGCAAGGTGGCTTCGATCACAAAGACCGAGCGCCCAGGGGCGCTGGCCGCAATGGTTCCCCCTGCTGCCTCAACTATGGCCTGTGCCATGGCAAGCCCTATGCCGTAGCCTCCCGTCTTTGGGGCACGGGATTCGTCAGCCCGGTAAAAGCGGTCAAAAAGCGCAGACAGCTGGGCAGGGTCCACAGATTCGCGAGTGACGTTGGATACGCGGAGCTCTGCCGATTTCCCATCCTTGGAAGCCCCCAGACTCACCTGTATTGGCGTGGCTTCTGGCGAGTATTTAAAGGCGTTGTCCAGAAGGATTCCCACCAGGCTCTCCATCTCGGGAGCGCTGCCCGCACTCACAGGGCCAGTGGCCACCTCGACTTTCAGCTCTTTGGATTGCTGGGCTGCCACCGCATCTTCGATGACCTCTTTGCCGCCTACACCACTTCCCATCAGCTCATTCGCGTGAAGACCTGCAATCTTGGCAGCCTCTTCAAACTCACCTATGAGATCTGCCTTAAGGACGGCTCCCAGGTGACCCTCACCCAGGAAGGCACTTATCTCGTCTCTGGCCAGCTCGCTGAGGGCAGGCTCGCTCACCATCTCTTCTGCAGCAGGCAAGGGCATCGACTGTAAAGATGATCTGGTCATTGCCAGCGGCACCTACCAGATCGAGTCAGCAAGCCATGGCGCCGAAGCCAACGACGGCCTTTGCATCAAAGAGGCCAGCCTCCAGATCGCCTCAGGCAAAGACGGCCTCCATGCCGAGAATAGCGACGATGCCTCCCTGGGCTATGTCTACGTAGAAAGCGGGCCTTTGGACATAGAGAGCCGAGGCGATGGCGTGAGCGCCTCGAGCTGGATGGATATTGCCGACGGCAGCCTTTCTATCACCAGCGGCCAGGGGGCTTCGGCAGCCACAGCCAAGGCCAACGAACAAGCTGGCGCGCCTGCGGGGATGCCCGGCAGCGATAGGTTCGATGGCGACATGCCTCGTGGCGGCATGCCCGCAGGCGAGCCAGGAGCTCTTCCCACTCAGGAACGCGATGACTCTGGCTCCACTCCCCCGGGCGGCCCGGGGCAGGACGCCACTCCTCCTTCAGGAACCACACCTCCCGCTGCACCGGAAGGTGGCATAGGGGCTCCTCAAGACATGACGCCACCCACCACGGCCCCCTCTGGCGAAACAGCTCCTGCTACCAGCGGAGCCACAGACGCCTCTATCGCCAGCGATGAGGAATCTGCCAGTACCAAGGGCCTCAAAGCAAGAGGCGCTCTCACAGTGCGTGGCGGCACTCTTTCCATTGATGCCGCTGATGACGCCCTTCATTCCCACAGTGATCTCACGGTAAGTGGCGGAGAGCTCGCCTTGGCCTCTGGGGACGATGGCGTCCATGCCGACGGCACCCTCACCGTATCTGGCGGAACGACTACCATTAGCACCTGTTATGAGGGGTTAGAGGGCGCTCATGTAGAGGTTACCGGTGGCACGATAGATCTCACTGCCACCGACGACGGCCTCAACGCCTCTGACAGCGCAGGATCGCAACCGGCAGATTCCAATGCCTCGGCTGCAAGCTCAGAATGCTCCATAAGCATCTCTGGAGGGGTCTTGAGCATCACTGCTTCTGGAGACGCCATCGACTCCAATGGCAGCCTGGAGATCACTGGTGGCACTATAACCTGCGAGGGACCTATCCAAGGCGATACATCTGTCTTGGACTTTGATACTATCGGCACTATCACAGGCGGCACATTCATGGGCACAGGAGCGGCTAAGATGGTTCAAACCTTGATCTCAACCACCCAGGGAGTCCTTACGGTGTCCACCGGGTTCCAACAGGCAGGCTCTGAGCTTACCGTCAAAGATTCCTCTGGCAATGAGGTCTGCCGCTTGAGCCCTGAGCAGCCTTTCGAGCTCCTCATAATGAGCTCCTCGGACATCCAGCCGGGCGTCACCTACGAGGTTGAAGTGGGAGGCCAGACCCTCACTGCCCAGGCTTCCTAACACGCTCGGGGCCTCCTAGACAGTGGTTTTATGACTCTTATGAGCCCTTAGGCCTCTGCTTCCGTGCCAAGACCTGTTCGGCTCAGATGCCCTCAAAAGCAGCCAGACGTCTCAAAAGATACTCGCCCACACCGCCCTCGTCATTGACGAGGGCGGTGATGTGATCAGCATAGCCTGCCACTCCGGGCTGAGCATTTGCCATAGCCACCCCATCGCCTAAGGCTGCAAGCATGGGGGTGTCGTTCAAGCCGTCGCCAAAGGCGGCGGCTTCTTCTACGGGAATACCCAGGTAGTCGCAGAGCCAGCGGGCAGCCGCGCCCTTGTTGGCCTCTTTATCGCTGATCTCGAGATTGCAGAATTCCGAGGAGGTGACAGTAAGGCCGCCCATAGCCTCGGCAGCCTCGAGCACCGCCCGGCGCTGCCCTGGCGTGTGGTAGTAGACACTCATGCGGTCCACGCGCCCCACCTGATCCAAGAGCCCAACAAGGCTCTCGACCACCCTGCGCGAGCGGCGCGTTTGGGCCAAAAAGTGAGGTTCCAACCCATAGGTGTCGAGCTTTGAGAATCGGTCCTTCTCGGCATAGGCGCAGCCATCGGCGAAAAAGTCGATGTTGACGTCCAGGTGAGCCACCGCATCGAAGAGCTGGCGGGCCCGCTTGTGGCCCAGGGGCGTGGCGTGGAGCTCTTGGGAAGTCGTGGCATTGACCACTATCGCCCCATTGCAGGCAATGATGTAGGAAAGGGCGGGCAGGACGCGAAGCTCAGGGTAGACGCCAGAGACTGCGCGACCCGTGCAGATCACAAAGGGCACCTGATGCTCTTGAAGCGCCTCCAGGGCAGCGCGGCAAGTGGGATGGACGCGCTTGTCGGTAGTTAAAAAGGTGCCGTCGAGGTCTGTGAAGACAATGGACAGGGGTCCTGTGGCAATCTGGGCGGGGTCGTGGGTCATGTGGCTCTCCTGGCCTTTGGCTAGAGACGATCGTTCAGTGGCACGTAGGTGGGATGGGATTCCACCGAGATGTAGGCTGGCCGGATGATGCGGCCGGCACCATAGAGCTCCTCCATGCGATGGGCCACCCAGCCAGAGAGGCGGGCGATGGCGAAGATGGGTGTGTGCATCTCGGCGGGGATATCCAACATGTCGTAGACAAAGCCGGCATAGAGGTCCACATTAGCGCAGAGGGGCTTGGCGGTCTGCCGCACCTTTTGCACCACCTGAGGCCCCAGCCGCTCGATGGCATGGATGAGCTGATAGCGGCTGGTATATCCCTTGTTTTGGGCCAGCTGGGCGGCCTGGGAGCGGATGATCTCGGCGCGAGGGTCGGAGAGGGTATAGACCGCGTGGCCTACGCCGTAGAGCAAGCCAGACCCGTCGAATGCCTCTTTTCTGGCGATGCGCTCGAGGTAGGCAGCCACTTCCTCGTCGTCGGTAGGATCTTTTACGTGAGCTGCCACGTCGTCGATCATCTGACCCAACTTGAAGTTGGCGCCCCCGTGCTTGGGGCCTTTGAGCGAGCCCATGGCGGCGGCATAGGCCGAGTAGGGATCGGTGCCAGAGGAGGAAAGCACGCGGCAGGTGAAGGTGGAGTTGTTGCCGCCGCCATGCTCGGCATGGAGCATGAGCATGGAGTCTAGGACCATGGCCTCTTCATGGCTGTAGTTCTTCTCGCCGCGAAGCACGTCCAAGATGGTCTCTGCCATGGACAGGCCTGGCTCGATGGGAGGGATGCGCAGCTGAGTTTGGTTGGCCTCGGCGCTATAGGCGTTGGAGGCGATGGCGGCGATGCGCGGCAGCCTTGCCAAAAGCGAGAGCGCCACATCGATCTCATGCTCGGGATCGGTGGCATCCGGGTTCTCATCGAAGGCGTAGAGCAGCAGCGTGGCTCGCTGGAGCACATTCATGATGGAGCTGGAGGCCGTGGTGCGCGGGAAGAGCGCCAGGTAGCCAGTGGGCAGCGACCGGCGCGCGTCGATGCGCGCGTTGTAGTCTGCCAGCTGAGCCGCAGAAGGCAGCTTGCCGGTGAGCAGGAGATAGGAAAGCTCCTCGTAACCAAAGCGATCCTCGGTGTGGGCCGCCTCCACCAGCTGGCCTATGGAGTAGCCGCGGAGGATGAGGTCGCCCTTATCGGCATGGATGCCGGCCTCGTCTTTGGTATAGCCGTGCACGTTGCAGATGGTGGTAAGGCCAGCCACCACGCCAGATCCATCGTCGTTTCTAAGGCCGCGCTTCACGCCATAGTGGCGGTAAAGCTCTGGGTCGATGGCATCGATGGAGAAAAAGCCCTCGTAAAGCCCGTCGCTCACTGGCGGGCGCCCCAGCGAGACGGAGGGCATGGGGCTCACGTCCATAACATGGAGCAGGGCTGAGGTGGCTGCCGAAGGGATCACGGGACGATAGGTGCCAGGCGTTGCCAAACGATAGGTCGCGTCTTGAGTCATAGGGGCTCCTTAGAGGCGATACATGAAGCGGAACACATCCTCGCGCTGGAGCATCACCTGCACGCCCAGGGATTGGGCAACCTCGTCGAGCTCCTCTTTGAGGGCGTCGAACTCCACGCTGAGGGCGGTGAGGTCCACCAGCATGGTCATGGTGAAGATGCCCTGCAGGATGGTTTGCGAGATATCCAAGATATTGGCATCGTGGTGTGCCAACACCTGGGTGATGGCGGCAACGATGCCGGCGCGGTCAGAGCCGAGCACCGTGAGAATGGCGCGGCCTTGGGTGGCAGAGACAGCTTCCATGAGATCCTCCTTATTACCAGAGAGGCCCCGGATCGACGGGGCCTTAAGGCGTGTCTGCAATTAGCTTATAGGATGGATGCGCACAAATGGCTAGGAGAGGGCGGCCTGAAAACGAGCCGTTATCTGATCGGGGGATTCATCCAGCGCGCAGGAGAGCTCAGAGAGGGAGCGCTCCTGGGCTTCTTTGTAGATGCGCTCGTAGATGACCGGCGCCTTTTTATGGGAGGACTGGGCATCTTGGATGCGGCTGCGGAAGGTTTTGGCGATGCGCACCACGTCTTTGCAGGAGCCATGGCGGATGGCCTTTTTGAAATGCTTCTCTTCAAGGACGGCAGAGCGGTCAGTGAACGGATCCAGCTCCATCTCGCAGATGTTGTTGATAAGGCCGTTAGCCTCTTCTGCAGAGACCACCGGGCGCAGATTGTCCTCTGATGCCACGGGATACTTGATAAGCATAGGGTTGCGACCATGGGTGGGCATGAGGTGATAGGTGGGGGTATCTGAAGCGTCGATTGCTTCTACGCGGCAGACGCCTTGACCGGGATGGACGATAAAATCACCGACTGAATACATACAATTCCTCCGTTTCCCTTGCATTCATTGTAGCACTGGATATAATGAAAGTTTTTTCTCGTCTTAAAGACTGTGAGGAAACCTCATAGACAGCCGCCTGACCTGCGGATAAGCGCTTCTTTACCAATGGACAATGCTAGGATGGGTGAGCAAGCGACTCTTGAGCAAAGGTGGTCCCTGTTGAACATCCTGGCCGTTGTGCCCGCCTATAACGAAGAAGAGAGCCTTGAAGCCACCGTCGATGGCCTTAAGGCTGCCTGTCCTTGGGTTGACCTGTTGATCATCAACGACGGGTCCCGCGACCGCACTGGCGAGATCTGCGACGCCAGGGGTTACAACCACCTGGACATGCCAGTGAACTGCGGGCTCACCTCTGGCTTTCAGGCAGGCATGAAATATGCCTTGCGCAACGGCTACGATGCCGTGGTGCAGTTTGACGCAGATGGCCAACATCTGCCGGAGTACATTGCCCCCATGGCCAAGGCCATGGAAGATCAGCAGGCAGACATCGTCATTGCCAGCCGCTTTTTGGAGGGCGAGCGCGGCCATTCCCTGCGCCACCTAGGAAACGCGCTTATCTCCTGGCTCATCCGCATCACCACCGGCGCCGCCATCACGGACCCCACCAGCGGCATGCGCATGTTTGCCAAAGACATGTTCGAGCCCTACGCCACCGGCATGGACATTGGCCCCGAGCCAGACGCAGTGGCTCTGCTCATTCGCAAGCGCGGCGCCAAAGTCATCGAAGTGCCCGCTCGCATGCGTGACCGCATGGCCGGCGAGAGCTATCTCAAACCCACCAAAGCCATCCTTTATATGGCGCGCACCTGCCTAAACATCTTGCTCTTCCAATGGTTTCGATAGGAGTCGTCCGTGGAGATCCCTTTGCGTCTCGTCTGCTTTCTGGGAGCAGCCATCACCTTTTTGATGATCTGCCGCTCCATTCGCAAGCAGCGCATTCAAATTGAAGACTCGCTCTTTTGGGTGTGCTTTGTGGCCCTGCTGGTGCTCATCGCCATCTTCCCTCAGCCTATCTACTGGCTGAGCGATCTCTTGGGCTTCGTCTCGCCCTCAAACCTCATCCTGGTAGGCGTCATCGCCATCATGCTTTTGCGCCAATATCGCGACTCTGCCAAGATCTCCCAGCTCAAATACCGCTTGGACCAGCTGGCCCAAGAAGTGGCGCTGGACGACAACCGCGAAGAGGCCCAAGAGAGGCAGGAGCGCCGCTAACACGCTGTGGCGCTCCCCTCCTCTTCTGCATCTTGGGTCTTGAATCGCCCCTCGACCCTCCTAGCGCCGGTAAAACGCGCGGTTGGCCGGCGTTTCATCTACTTCTACCTGGACCACCGGCAATCCTTTGGCTTCCAGGCGGCAAAAGATCTCATGAGCCAGATTCTCTGCCGTAGTGCGAAAAGGCAGCACCTCCAGGGCGAAACCTTCTGACTCCAACGCCTGGATGGTGGTGGGCTTGAGCGTGCCCTGCTCTACCAGCAGCCTATGGTCGAACTCATCGCACACCGCAGCCACGCTTCGCTTGAAGCGTCCAAAGTCCGCCACCATGGAGCGCTCGGTGCCCTCCTGGCCCAGCTCTTGAGACTCCACCGTCACCTCCACCCGCCATCTGTGGCCATGGAGGTTTTCGCATTTGCCGTGGTAGTCTGCCAAAAAATGAGCGGCGTCAAAATGCCCCTCGGCAATAAGCCCGTACATGAGCGTCCTCTTTTCATCTCAGGCGCCTGCAGGCAAGCGCCTCTGGTGTCATTTAAGTGCGCAGCGACTCTTAAGACCCATTTTGGCCCAGGATGCTGATACCTTGAAATCAGGGATGCCAAAGGGGTCGAAGGCCGCTTTAGGCTACAGAATACCCACCTTTACCATTCAAGCAATCCGGCACTGCCTCCTTAGGGCCTTGAGGACGTCACCTGCCCCAAAGCCCGCATCTCATTTGGCACGAAGAGAGTTTTCATGTCCGTCGCTTCTATAAAAACTATTACCAAGAACCACCCCCGCCTCTGGGTGGGCGCTCTCCTGGGGCTCATGGCTCTGGCGGCTTGGGCCACCTGCGCCCTTTTGGGCTGTCCTTGGCGCTTGGCCCTTTTCTGGGCGCTCTTCGCACCCAGCGTGGGGCTTTGGGTTCTCAAGGGTCGCCAGTTGGCTGCCCGCCCCATCGCCTGCTTTTTGGCCATCGCCGCTCCTTTGGGCCTCCTTTATTGTTGCTTCATGCCTGCCATCGTCTCTGTGAGCTGGGATGGCTACGCCCATTACCGCAGCGCGGCAGCCATTGCTGCAGGCCAAGAGAGGCTCTTGTCGGTAGGGGAACTCACCAACTTCGACCCTGACGGCATCTACAACGTGGGGCCTTTCCCTTGGGGTACCAGCGAGGACGACTGGTCGGCCAACTGGTCCACCATCCAGCAGGACGGCAATTTGGATAGGGCGCAAGCCTATATGGACCGCTGGGACCAGGTGACCTTTCCTCTAGAGGAGTCTCCCGAGACCTCGCTGCAGCCCGCTCGGCTCCCCAATGCGCTGGGGTTGGCTTTAGCCCAGGCGTGCAGGGCGCCCCTCTCGGTGCAGCTGTTCTGCGGGCGTCTCGCCAACATGATTGCCTATATCGCGCTCATGGCGCTGGCCATGAGTCGGCTGATCTCTGGAAAGCGCATCCTTTTGGTCTTTGGCCTCACCCCTACCCTACTCTTCATGGCTGCCAATTACTCCTACGACCCCTGCGCTATCGCCCTGCTCTCTCTAGCCGGCGCCAGTTTTGCCAAAGAGCTGCAAACCCCCCATGAACCCTTGAGCCTAGGTGGGGCTGCCTGGATCTTGGTACCTTGGGTCATCGGCACCTACACCAAAGCGGTCTTTGTGCCTGCAGCCCTTCTCTTCCTATTCATGCCGCGCTGCAAATTCAGGCGCCCGCAGGATCGAGTCCTCTGGATTGGGGCGGCCACGCTCTGCGTAGTGGGGCTGCTGGCAAGCTTTGTGGTGCCCTATCTCTTTGACAATGCCTCCATCGCCCCTGACACCCGTGGCGGCTCTACCAGCATCGACAGCCTAGGGCAGCTCCGCTTCATCCTGGAGCATCTCTGGGCCTACCCTCTCATCCTTTTGGCCTCTTTCATCAATGTATTCACACCCTTCCAGCTCTTCGCCAACCTCTTCATCAACTTCTGCTACTTGCCCATCCCCTCTGGATGGCCGCTTTTCTCGGCAGCATTCATAGGCTGTTTGGCTTGGGCCGTGGTGGCAGACCGCACCCAAGCAGATGACTTCGGCGCTCAGCCCCGCTATCGCTGGAGCCTTCTTATTGGCATCTTCTTGGGCTTTTGCCTCATGGCCACCGCCCTCTACCTCAACTACACCAATCTGGGGGCGCCCTTGGTGCTGGGGCTCCAGGTGCGCTACCTGCTCTTTGAGATGGGGCCGTTCCTGCTCATCTGCCTCAACTTTGGCAGCGGCCCAGCTACGCGCCTCGCCCAAAAAGCGCGCTCCTGGGCAGGCGCCAGGGCAGCTGCCGCCACCCCCTTGGCCTTGAGCGGGATTATGGCGGCGCTCAGCTGGGCAATCTTTATCAGCGGCTTTGTGATGCGCCTCTAGCTTGCCGTCCTAGGTCAAGCTAGGGCGAGTGGGGCGCTATTGGGTGCGCTCGGACTCATCCACCTGAGGGATGCGCTCCTTGATCCAGTTCACCAGGTTTTCTGGAGCCGCGCCGGTTACTTCGCATAGGTCGTGGCCGCCGCCCCATACGCAAGTGAGGTCTACTTGCTGGGCAGCCCCAGTGGAGCGCAAGCACCAGGCCAAATTGATGCCCGAGGTAAAGGGCACCACCGACTGCGCGAGACCCACCTGGATGCGCCACTGAGGAGCCACTTTCGCGCTGCCAAGAAGATCGGTCTCCCCTACCAGATAGTTGAAGGCATTGGCCATCTGCCCCCGGCGCTCGACAGTGGCGCCCTGGGCGTTTTTCTCCAGAAGCTCGACGCCCCAATCGCCCGGATAGGTGTTTTGCCAGCCGGAAAGCGTGGCGTAGGTGCTCTGGTTGTGGTTGAGCAGCTCGTAGATATCCCTGCTAAAGTGCAGCGTCGCATGGTCTCCGGTGCCAAAGAGCTGGTTCTCGTCGGTATTGCATTCGATGCCGTCGAAGGCAGTGCAAGGCAGGCTGGCAGGAGCGCAGGCTTGGATGAAGCTGCGCAAGTCGGCAATGCGCACCACCATGTCTGAGGGGTTGTAGGAGAGCCATTGGCTGGTGCTGTTGAGGGTGGCCAAGTAGGCTGCCACAGAAGGCACCGAGATGGCAGGGGTAGACGAGACCGCCTCGCCCGTAGCGCTTTGGGCCACGTTGGCGGCGATGGCTTGGCTGTCGGCGCCGGTGGCTTGGCCGCCTGGAAACCCTGCACTGGTTTGGATTGAGGCTGAGAGCGTGGCGGGAAAAGACGCATGCTCGAAAAACTGCGTGGCCGCCTCCTCCAGCTGAGAGAGAAGCTCCTGGTAGTAGCCGCCATCGCTCCAAAGACCGTCGCCAGTCTCTACCAGCGAGAGCTCGCGAGCGTCATCGCCAGAGCCTGAAGAGAGCTCCAGTGCGTTCACGAAGGGGCCGTAGGTGCCCGCCAAATCTTGAGAAAGTGCCGAGGTCCAAAGATCGGTGGCTCGACTCTCACTCTGAGAGAAGCGCCCATAGAGCCACTCATAGGCGCCGTCTTGATGGGTGAGG
The DNA here is from genome assembly GCF_012584445.1 of Olsenella sp. KGMB02461. Lineage (GTDB taxonomy): Bacteria > Actinomycetota > Coriobacteriia > Coriobacteriales > Atopobiaceae > Leptogranulimonas. Next base: position 21,004 of record NZ_JABAHI010000008.1, on the reverse strand, counting down.
TCCACCACTGGCGTCCACGCAAGCACGCCGGTAAGGGCATCTGAGATCGGGTTTCCCTGGCTGTCCCAAAGGGCCGCGCCGTCTTCTTTAAGGTAGAGGTCAAAACAGGGGGCATCACCTGAAACGCCCATAAGCGATGCGATGCCCGCACCGGCCCCCAACCCCATGCCATAGATGGATTGGGCGCCTCCAGGCAGCGCAGCAGCGTTATAGCGAAGGAAGCGGACAGCCGCTTTGAGGTCGGTGATGTTCCAAGGCATGCCGCCGTCAAAGGAGCCGTCGCCCTCCAACTGGTTTTTGGACTCATAGCCTCCTGAGCGACCGCGGCACCCAGCGAATACATAGATGCAGCCAGCGTCCAGATAGGTCTTGAGGCCCTCGTAGCTATAGGTGCTGGCCGCGATCTGCGGACCAAAGTCGCCGCAGTTGACGGGCAGAAGGATGGGCGCAGAGGCCTGGGGGATCTCAGCTGCCTGGCTGTCTTCTTTCACATGGCACTCATAGGTGGCGCCATGAGCCTTGCCTTCAAAATAAGCGCCGGGCACATAGATAGAGAGCTTTTGGTAGAGGCTCGCTACGGGATCAAGCACATAAGGCAGCCCCAACTGATAATAAACATCGTGCTCTTCGTCGTAGTTCCACGCAGAGCCATCCAACGTCAACTTATCAAAGGCATGCACGTCTACCTTGGGGTTTTCCTGGTCAGTGGAGCCTTCCTGGGCAGGGGCCGGAGCAGGGTTCTGAGCGCACGACGCAAGGGCCAATCCTGCCAAGCCAGCCGCGCCACATAAAAAGTTTCTCCGGGTGAGCGCCATGGACGATCATCCTTCCTTCTGCCACTGCCTGCCTCACGTGCCTTCTCTAAAAGAGCGGCCTTAGGTAAGTATGGGTCGCAAACCTCGCAGTTGAATGACTTCCTTAGAGCCGCCACGAGCTCACCACGGTTTCTCCAGACCCTCCTTCGCACTTTGTAAAGAAAGCACCCCGTTCCCCCATTTACCGCCCCATCGCCCACAAGATTTTGCCATCATAGATGTCAAAGCACCGTGTAAGGAGGTTGTCCATGGCTCGCAAGACTCCGGTTTCCTACGACGACGTGTTGGCCTGGTGGTCCTCGCTCTCGCCTCAAGAGCAAAGCTACGAGCTGTCGGATTTCGCGCTGGAGTTTGCCTATCAATCGGCCAAGATCGAGCGTGCCGACATCACCTTTCAAGAGGCCAGCCAGGTCTTCGAGCACGCCAGCGTCACCAACTACACCGGCCCCGTGCGAAACCTCATCTCCATCGCCAACCAGCGGGTGGCCTTCTTCTGGATGCTGGACGCCCTTGCGTGCTGCCGTCCCTTGGACGAATCGCTGGTGCTCTCGCTCCATCGCACGCTGACCTATGGCACCTACAGCCCCACTCAGCTTGCAGATGGAGAGCGTCCGGGCAAATATAAATTGAGTGACTATATCGTGCGCGAGACCCATGAGGTGGGCGCCTCTCCCGAAGATTGCCCCCTGCTCACCCGAGAGCTCTGTCGCGAAGTGTGCGCTCAGCTCCCCAATCTCACGCCCAAGCGCGCCCTCACCTGCGCCGCCTACTTCCACAACGCGCTAGTCTCCATTCACCCCTTCTCCGAGGGCACCGGCCGCGTAGCCCGCGACCTTGCAAACTATATCCTGCTGGCCGGCGGCCATCCCCCAGTATGCGTCTACGCCAGCGACCAAGCCGCCTTCTACGAGGCCCTGGAGGCCTTTGACTCCACCGGGGACTTGGCGCCTTTCAAGGCCTTCCTGCGCGAGGAGACCCTGCGCACCTGGGAAGACCGCGTGCGTTAACGCCCCAGAAGGCACCTGTCAGCCCCAAGTCCTCAAGCTGCCTAGAGACACACCCTCCTACCTGGAACGCTTCCAAGCAGGAGGGTGTGTGGGTTTGAGTGCGCAAGAGCCTGGCGAGCTGGGATAGGGTTAGTTGTGCTCCACCTGGCTGGCGATCTTATCGGGCACTGCCATGGTGCCGCGCTTGTCTGCGCCCCAGAAGCAGCAAGACATGAAGCCTGGGCCTACGTGGCAGCCGATGGTGGGGCCTGCAAAGCTCTCCAAGAAGAGGGTGTTCTCATCAGAGCGGGAGATAAGGTCTTCCAGGCGACGAACGTCGGCAGGGCAATCGGCATTGCCAATGGCGCACACCGGAGTGTTCTCCTCGTGGTTCTTGAGGTAGTTGTCGGCCAGGCGACGAATGCCCTTCTTGCGGCCGCGCGCCACGCCTACCAGCTCCAGCTTGCCGTCCAGCGCAATGGTGAGCATGGGCTTGATGTCGAGCTTGGTGCCCACAAAGGCGATGCCGGTGGGAATGCGGCCGCCGCGGGCCAGAGCCTTTAAGTCATCCACCATAAAGAGGGTGTGGATGAAGTTGTGGGCCTCGGCTGCCCATTGGGACAAGCCCTCTACAGAGAGGCCTTTATTGCGCTGGCGCACGGCCTCATAGACCAGCAGATTCAGAGGAGTGGATGCCAGCTTGGTGTCCACAATGGTGAGGGGGATGTCAGGATAGTCTTCCTTCACGCGCTCCAACGCCGTGCAGGCGCCCTCGTAGCAGCCGGAGATGCCGGAATCAAAGGCCAGGTAAATGGCGGGTTTGCCGCTCTTTGCCACCTGGCGGAAGCACTCCTCGAACTCCAGCTGTGAAGGCTGGCTGGTCATGGGAGAGGCGCCGTGGCGCATGGCGTCATAGAACTCATGGGCAGTCTTGGCGTTGAAGAGGTTGTCGGTGCCCGAGAGGCCGCCGTCCTCTTTGTCTGCCTCCGTATAGGTGAAGTGCAGGACGGTAAGGTCGTTTTGCTCGGCGAATTCTTTGGTGATCTCACAAGGGGAGTCAACGATGATGGAATAGGGGGCGTCCATAAGGTCCTCCAGGTGCAAAGGGGTCAATACACAGACATGTAAATGTTACTCTACCGATTTGAGGCTTTCTACCATGTCGATGGAGGCAAGCTTGGGGAGCATGGCCAAAAGTACCAGTCCGCAGAAGCCCAAGGTGAGCCCAAAGGCCATGACAAAGCTCACAGCATGGATCTCGCGGCCAAACATTGCAGCGTCCACCTCGGCAGTCACGATGACGTAGGACTCAAACCACACGCCCATGACAAGGCCTACCAGCGCGCCGATGATCACGATGAGCACTATCTCGCGAAACACGTAGGCGTCCACTTCTTTTGGAGTGAATCCCAATACCTTAAGGCTGGCGATCTCGCGGACGCGCTCAGCGATATTGATGTTTGCCAAGTTGTAGAGCACCACGAAGGCCAGCAGCGCCGCCGCCGCGATAAGCACGGTCATCACCGAATCCACCGATTTGAGCATGGAGCGGTAGCTGGCGATGGTCTCGTCGTTGAGCGTCACGGTTTCCACGCCGCCCATGGCCTCCACGGCCTCGATGATCTCTTGGCGCTCAGGGCCGCTCTCGGGCACCAGCCCATAGACGGTGTGGGCTTCCGGCAGAGGGCCAAAGGCTTTCTCATAGGCCCCTTTGCCTAGGTAGACCACCGATCCCAGATAGGTCTCGCAGACTCCGGTCACCGTGATCTTGTGGGGGCTTCCGGTGCGGTTGCCCACGGCGTCTTCCTGGTAGAGCTCCAGGGTATCCCCAGGGGCGATGCCTAGCGAGGCAGCGAGCTTCTCGGTCACGATACAGGCATCGTCAGCAAGCTCGCAGGGCTCTTTGGTGACGCGGTCTCTCAAGGTCATCACCGAGCTAAACCCAGAGGCGTCCTCGGGCACCGTCAGCGTGGCCGTATGGTTTTTGCCATCGTTGGCGGCGCTGTCTGCCATGACGTTTTCTGTATAGGCGCTCTGGGTGGCTGCTGCGCTGGTATGGCTTGCCAGGTAGGTCGCCACAGCCTCATGCTCCTCAGGCGTCGCGTCCTCGGCGAGGCCCACCGTAAGGTTGTAGTGCATGATCTCGCCAAATTGCTTATCGATAATATCGTTGATGGAGTCGCGCACCCCAAAGCCTGTGAGCAGCAGCATGGTGCAGCCGGCGATGCCCACCACCGTCATGAAGAAGCGGCGCTTATAGCGGAAGATGTTGCGGAAGGTGACCTTCCAAGAGAACGACAGGCGATTCCAAAGGGGCTTGACGCGCTCCAGCAAGATGCGTTTTCCAGCCTTGGGGGCACGAGGCTGCATGAGCGAGGCCGGGCTTTCTCGCAAGCTGGAAAGGCAGGCGAACAAGGTGGCGCCCAAGGTCACCGCGATGCCGAGAAAGGCCGCCGCCAGTGCTTGAGGCGCCTCGATGGGCAGCGGCCACGGTCGAGCAGGGACCGCATAGATGATGCCATAGGCATCAAATATCACACCGGGTAGGAGCTGGGACATGGTGAGGATGCCCAAAAGCGCGCCGACCACCGAGGCCAGTCCCGCATAGACGAGGTACTTGGCGCAGATGGCGCCCGCCGAATACCCCAGCGCCTTGTAGGTGCCAATGAGTCCGCGCTCGTCATCCACCATGCGCGTCATAGTGGTGAGCGATACGAGAGCTGCCACCAAAAAGAAGAAGAACGGAAAGGCAGTGGCGATGGCATCGATACGCTGGGAATCGGACTTATAGGACTCCGCACCATAGTTGCGCGTGCGATCCAACAGATAAATGTCAGGACGGGCGATATCGTCTATCTCTGCCTGGCCATCGGCAAGCTTGGCCTCGGCGTCTGCAAACTCTTGCTGGGCCTTTGCCTCGTTTTCCTTATACTCGGCCAGGCCGCTCTCGTAGTCTTCTTTGCCTTGCTCAAGCCTCGCGGCCGCCTCGTCCAGCGACTGTTGCCCCTCTTGAATCTGCCGCTCGCCATCATCCAGCTGAGCCTTGGTAGCCGCCAACTGCTCTTTGGCCGCTGCAATCTGCGCCGCGCCCTCCTCCAGCTGCGTTCTGTGGACATCCAGCTGGGAGCGGCCGGCCTCTAGCCGACGCGCCCCCTCATCGAGCTGGCCCTCCTGGACTTTGAGTGCAGCCAGCCCCTCTTCATAGCGCACCACGCCGTCTTTGGCCTGTTGAATGGCGCTCTCGTTGTCCAGCAACGTGTTTGCCTGAGCTTCCAAAGCCTTAAGGCCTGCAAGCATCTCTTGGGAGATAGGCTGGCCAGCAGCAGCCGCGGCTTCCAGCTGGCCGATAAGGGCTGCCGCCTCTTGCTGGATCTCTGCCACCGTAGCGCCCTTAAGCCCCTGGGCTTGTGCGGCAGACACCAGTGCTTGGCATCCCTGCTCATAGGCAGAGATCTGTTGCTTGGCCTCATCGATGGCAGAAGCCTGGGCTTCCAGCTGCGTTTGAGCCTCTCGCAGCTGTCGCCCGGCCTCTTGGAGAGTGGCGCTGTTGACGTCTAAGGTGGCCTGAGCCTGCTCCAGCTCCACCCTCCCATTTTCTAGCTCGGCTTCTTTGTCAGCCAGCTCAGCAGAGCCCTCTTCCCACTGAGCGCGGCCATCCGCCAACTGCTGTCGTTTCTCGGCAAGGGTGGCGCGTCCCTCGTCCAAGGAGGCCTGGCCTGAATCCAGCTGGGCCTTGGCGTCTTCCAGCTGAGCCTTGGCGTCGTCAAGCTGGGCTTGGGCATCGGCGCGTTCCCGTTCGTAGGTGGCGCGACTGTCATCCAAAGTCTTTTGGGCCTCATCGCGCACCTGGGCCAAGCGGCCGTTCGCAATACCTGCAAGGCGGCTGTCGATGGAGGCCGCCGCCTCGTCGACCCGCTGCTGATAGGCATCGGTTCCCCAAAGGGCGTCTTTGGCTCCTGAGACCTCGACAGAGACCTGAGTGTAGGGGGTGTCGCTGTCAAAGGCCGAGGGCCCCACAAAAGCCACTTGCCCCAGCATGCCGCTGCCCAACGAGGTGGTAGAAAGCGTGGTCTCATTGGTGAAGGCAGCACATTCCACCATTCCTACCACCTGGTACTCGCGTACTTTGAGCACGCCATCGAGATCGGCGGAGCCATAGAGCACTTTGATTGTCCTGGGCATCGCCCCCGCGATGGCCTTCTTGTAGAGCACCACGCATTCGTTGTCGGCAGTGGGCCAGCGGCCTTCCATAAGCATGAGGCGATCCAGGTACTCCCCGTTTTCACTTAGCACTGCAGGGCCATCTACCTGGGAATCCTTAGCGGCTTCCTCATCAAAAGACATGATGCGCACCGAGTGGGAGGTGCCGTCGATGTCTGCCATGACGTCCACTGTGCGCTGAGGCATGACCGCCTCGACCCCGGGGGTGGCTGCGATCTCATCCACGGTCTCGTCGCTAAAGCCCAACGTGGAGACCAGCTGGATGTCGAACAGATGAGTGCCGTCGTAGAACGCATCGGCCGATTTGCGCATTCCCACACCGGTCATGCGCAGGCCAGCGAAAAAGCCGCAGCCCATGGCCACGATGATGACGATGGCAATGAAGCGGCCCAGCGACGCTTTGATGGTGCGCCCAATCTCTTTCCAGTAGATAGGGGGCATAGGCTACCACTCCACGGTGGCGGCATCGGCCGGATGAGGGTTGACCTCGATGGAGGCAGCTCGCCCTTCGCGCACCGAGATCACGCGGTCTGCGATTTGCGTAAAGGCAAGGTTGTGGGTGACGATAGCCACCGTCTGCCCGGTTTGGTGGCAGGTGTCTTGCAAAAGCTTGAGGATCGATTTGCCGGTGCGGTAATCCAGTGCGCCGGTTGGCTCATCGCACAACAGCAACGCTGGATTCTTCGCGATAGCTCTGGCAATGGCCACGCGCTGTTGCTCGCCGCCAGAAAGCTGAGCAGGGAAATTGTTGAGCCTGTGAGCAAGCCCTACCTGCTCGAGCACTTGTGCTGCAGGCAGAGGGTTGGCGCAGATTTGGCTGGCCAGCTCCACGTTCTCTAGGGCAGTGAGGTTTTGCACCAGGTTGTAAAACTGGAAGACGAAGCCTATGTCGTCTCGCCTATAGGCTGTGAGCTGCTTTTTATCCATGGACGAGACGCATTTGTCGCCCAAATAAATGGTGCCCGAGGTAGGGCTGTCCATGCCGCCCAACATATTGAGCACCGTAGTTTTACCTGCGCCCGAAGGCCCTACAATGATGCAGAGTTCCCCTTGCTCGATAGAGAAGGTCATGCCGTCAACGGCTACCACAGACACGTCGCCCATGGCATAGACCTTACGCACATCTTGAAAGCTCACGAACGCCATAGCCCTCCCTCCTTTGCACGCTAACAATCCATTATAAATAGGAGTAAGGTCACACAAGGATCTTATAGAGAACTCTTGCGCCCCTTCAAAAACCGCCCTTCTCTTCCCGGAGGCTCTCATGGCCGACTCCGTCTCCACCAACCCCAAAACCCCAGATCAGAGGCTCTGTCGTTATGCAGTGCGGTTTGGAGGACGCTGCCAGGGCGTAGGCTTTCGCTTTACCTCTGCAGACATTGCGAATCATCTACATCTTGCCGGCTGGGTGAGAAACGAGGACGACGGCTCAGTCTCTATGGAGCTTCAAGGATCTGCCGAGAATTGCCAACGTTTCTTTGCGCAACTTCAACGGGCCTATTCGCGTCTTCCCTGGAGCTTTACGGTGGAAGACATCGATCCTGTCGAACCTGTCCCTGAAGACAATGTCTTCCACATTAGGTATTGAGAAGCTCAGAGCGCGCTTCACCCAAAAGCCTGGCTCTCGCTAGGCAGCTTGCTCCTGAGCTTCCTGAGCGTCTTGGCGATTTTGCACCAAGATCCAGGTGACTGCCAGGGCTCCCGCTACGTCTACCACCGCAGGCACGTAGTTGATGTGCACATAGAGGGCCATGGGCACAAAGTAGCTCCAGCCCTCAAAGACCAGCAAAAAGATGGGAATCGAGGCAAAGAGCCAATAGTGACGAGTGCCCGAGAACCGAGCAATGCCCCACGCAACAATGGATCCCAAAAGGCAGGCCATATAAGACACGATGATGGCAAGGATGCGACTTTGGGTCCACCAAGTGCCTTGAATAGCTGAGGATTTGCGGCTCATAACCTCTGACATGGACTGGATGATGCGATAGTTATTGCCGCTATAGTTGGCAAAACGCACGATGTAGTAGATGGTAACCACCCCTGCCAAGAAGCAGCCGGTGCGCACTGCTGCTTGGCGGCCATTGGGGCTCAGACTGGCGATGACCACTACCAAAATGGCCCAGATGCCCACCGAGCCAGAAGGAAAGCTCAGGTAGAGCGCGGTGTGGTAGTTAAACCCAGGGTTGAGCTCCAAGATAGCCACGATAGCCCCTACCACCAGGCCCAGGATCAGGGCCGCGAGAGCAGAGGCTCCCAGGTCGAGGGGGCTGTGTTTCTCGGTTACTGCGGCCTCATGGCACGCGAACGCCTCATAGCTGTGGTCTTGAGGAACTGCAGCTCCCATGTCTGCATCCTGCGGGTTACGGGCCTTCTTGTCTGCCAAAAGCGATCTGTGTGTCACATCCCAGCGCATGGCCCTCTCACCCGCCCATCTATGAGTATCGAAAGACTTCTTTACGCCTAATTGATCCCCTGGGAAAGATGGGCCGAGCACCAAAAACTAAGGACAGCGACGGTCTACATGGGGCTGCGACCGAGTTGATTTCAACCTGCAAAAAAACAGCTCCGGCACCTCAAATAACGAGGTGCCGGAGCCCAGAGATTCCTGGGGTTATGTCTGTCTGCGCCCGGGATCAGCAAGTTGCACGTTAGAGGATCATCTTGCCGCGGTTGATCACGTGCTTGATGTGGTAGCTGGAGTCGACCAGGATGATGTTGGCCAGACGGCCATCCTCCAAAGAGCCCACCTTGCCCTCTTGCTTGGTGGCCAAGGCAGGAGTGAGAGAGGCGGCATTGATGGCCACGGGAGCGGGAACGCCCATCTCGATGGCGCGCTTCATGGCATCGAACAGGTTGCCGTCCTCAGACACCAACACCACGCGATCCTGCAGCAAGGCGAAGTTGGCAACGATGTCCTTCTTGGAACCATTGTCCTCGCTGGCCACCAGCTCTACAAAGACGCCGTCGTTCTTGAAGGCGGCATCGATCACGCCGGGCTTCTTGTCATCCAGCTGGATGCGCTCGGCCCAAGGGGCAGACACCAGGGTGGCGCCAGCCTTGATGGCCTTCTCGGCCTGGGCAAAGGTGGCATCGTTGTCCACGATGGCTACCACGGCGTCTTTGGAGGTCTCGCGCACATAGGTCTCGATACCCTCATGAGTAGCATCCACATCGATGACCTTGATGAGACCCTGGGCGTCTTTTTGGAGGTCGCGGAGGGCGTCCACATCGTCGTAAGCCAGATCTTTCCAGGACTCCTTAGAGGGCTTGGCATCCTCGATGTGGGCCAGCGGGTGCTCCAGGGAGATGCCCAGGATGGTGGCATTGTCATCCTTGCGGGCAGCCTCGTCGCCGTTCCAGTCCAAGATCGTCTTAGCAACCTTCTTGGCGTGGGCGGCAGGCAGGCTCACCGCGGGCATATAGCCCAGCACACCGTTGCCAGCCTCATAGCGGGAGACCTCGTCAACGCGATAGGTGCCCGCGTCGTCATAGACAGTGTCTGCAGCCTGCTTCACGCGAATGTCTACCAAGCCAGGCAGGGCGATGAAGTCGAATGCGTCGACGATCTCGCCGTCGGCGGCGGCATCAGACTTGATATATTCGCCCTCGGTGACGATATCGGTCTCTTTGAACGTACCGTCGGGTTGAAACACTTTAGCGTTCTTAATGCGCATGAGCTGCTCCTTCAAATATGAATACCTGCGAGGGCTCAGTAGACTGGGCCTCAAAATAACTCGCCCATTTACTACCCGGCCACCTCCACTTTCAAGCAGCCGTCCGCTTATTGTGGCGGATAAACAAACCTCACAAACACCGGCATCCCCGCAAGCTGCAGGAATGCCGGCATCATTGGCTTTTTTATAGTGGGTTGTTTTGGGGCCTTAGGCGAGCGCCATCTGGGCTTCCTCATAGGAGTCGAGCTCCTCGCTCTTGGCAAAGGACCCCAGCTTGGCACCCAGCGCCATGCAGCGCTCCACTTGGGCGCCCTGGGGGAAATTGTCGAGCTTGATGGCAGAGACCAGCTCTACGCCGCGGCTCACCATGGACTCTTCCCAGGCATCTACTGCATCGCCGGCGTCTTCGTAGGAGCCAAAGACGGCCACGGGGGCCTCGTGAAGGTGCTCGCCCAGCTCGTCTAGGTAGGCGTCGAAGGAATAAGACTCCTCATCGCCCACCGTGGGGCAGCCAAAGGCCACCGCATTGAACGAAGCCATGCGGGACGGCTTGAACTCTTCTGCGGTAAAGATGGTGACCAACACGCCAGAGTCTGCAGCGCCGCGAGCGATCATGCGGCCGATGGTCTCAGTCTTTTCATTGCCATTCCAGTACACGATAGCGATGGAATTCATGGGTGGATCCTTTCAGTCGAGCCGGGGTACGCAAGGCACCTGGGATGCGGCAGGTGAAGCGGATGCAACCTCTCCAAAGCACACGAGACGCGATTCCGCCAATGGGGCACCGGCTTTAGGTCGAATGGGATTATGCACCAAGCGAGTCCCTCTTTAAACAGTCTGTTGCCTATTGTTCATAGTTCCTCAATAGGCCTTTAGCAAACCCCAAAACTATCCCTTAATTAGTATTTCACGTCTTTAAATGGCATTTAAGTTTCCCAAATTTACATAAATTGCTTGACTTTGCATGAAGAGAACCCTATGGGTTTCGATTAATTGCAAGAACAAAAATATGCATCCTGAAAGAGTTTTCATGCATCTTAAGAAAGAATGAATCTGCTTTTCCATATATCGTAGCGCTCCAATAGTATCTACCGCACTCTCTAAATTTTCAAAAATGCCCCTCGTAGCTGGGTAAAGGATTCTTCCTGCAAATTAACTGAGTTTCTCTGGGATTTCACTCCCATAAAGAGGGAGTAAGCATCTATTCCACCTTTTGTTACTGAAATCATGAGGTAACCAACTGAGGAGAAAGTGCCTCCTAACCAACCGCGCATTTTAAGGCTGCGCGGCTCTACATTTAAGGAGGCATCCATGATCGACACCGGAGACACTGCCTTTATCTTGGTGAGCGCGTTTCTCGTCTTCATCATGACTTTGGGCATTGCGTTCTTTTATGGTGGCATGGTACGTCGCAAGAACGTAGGCAACACCATGCTCATGTGCACCACCGTGGCGGGCGTGGTGTCAATCGTTTGGGTGGCGGTGGGCTACAGCCTCGTGTTTGGATCGGGCTTTGGGACTGGTGCAGGCGACGGCTTTGTGGCCCACCCCTTCTTGGGAGGCTTGGAGCGCGCCTTTCTCTCAGGAGTGACCCTAGAGACGGCTTGGGGCACCATCCCTGAGTTTGTATGGGCTCTTTACCAGGGCATGTTCGCCCTCATCACCGTGGCTATCATCGTGGGTGGCATCGTCGAGCGCATGCGCTTCTCTCGATTCCTTATCTTCATTTGCCTCTGGGTCTTGATCGTCTATTGTCCCTTGGCCCACATGGTGTGGGGTGGCGGCTGGATTGCCGATGCCCTTGGCGCCTACGACTTTGCCGGTGGCGACGTGGTCCATATCTCTTCTGGCGTCACAGCGCTGGTGCTCGCCCTTATGGTGGGCCCCCGCTTTGGCAACGGCAAGCTCTCCTATCAGCCTCACAACATCCCTTTCATCTTGCTAGACACCCTCTTTTTGTGGTTGGGCTGGTTTGGCTTTAACGCTGGTTCTGCCGGAGCAGCCAACGGGCAGGCCGGCCTCGCTTTTGCCACCACCAACACCACTGCTGCCGCCGCCATGCTCTCCTGGATGGCTTGCGAGTACGCCGGCACCCGCAAGGTCACCCTCTTTGGCGCTTGTTCTGGCGCGGTGGCCGGCCTGGTAGCCGTCACTCCCGGCGCCGGTTACGTAGACATCTGGGCTGCTGTGCTCATGGGCGTCATCGTCTCTGTGGTGTGCTTCTTCGCCGTCTCTCGCCTTAAGCCGCGTCTGGGCTACGACGACGCCCTAGATGCCTTTGGCGTTCACGGCATTGGCGGCATGACAGGCACCATCCTCACAGGCATCTTCGCCAACCCTGCCTACGGTCCCTTCGCCGGCCTCATCTTTGGCGATCCTATGCAGGTAGTGCGCCAGCTGCTCTCCGTGCTCTTTGTCATCGCCTGGGCCGGCGGCCTTTCCTTCCTGCTTGCTTGGATCCTGAAGCGCCTGGGCGGCGACCTGCGCGTTGCCCATGAGGACGAAGAAATCGGCCTTGACGTCGCCGAGCACTCCGAGCCCTCCTACCCCGCCTACTCCGGCATGGATCTTCACTAGTAGGGATGGGCGGGTTTCTCGGCCTTTCCTCGCCGAGAAACCCACACCCTCCCCTTCCCGTTCAACCTTTACGCTAAGGAGTCTCTGAGCCATGCAAAAGATTGAAGCTGTTATTCGGCCAGAAGCTGTGTCTCGCACCCGCGACGCGCTGGTCGCGGCAGGCGCAGGCGGCATGACCATCCTCCAGGCCCAAGGCATGGGCCAGCAACATGGATTTACTGAGTACTACCGCGGCACCGAGGTCTTGGTGCAAACCCAGCCTAAAGCCATCATCATCGTGGTGTGTGAAGACGAGCGAGCCGAAGCCCTGTGCAAGACCATCGCCTCGGCAGCAAAGACCGACGATGAAGGCCAGGTGGGCGACGGCAAGATCTTTGTAACGCCCGTGAGCCACGTGTGGCGCATCCGCACTGGGGACATAGACGAAGCCTCACTCTAGCGAGTCGTGCCGCATCAAGCTGTGAGATTGAGTCCGCCCACGGCAAGCCTTAGGCATTGCCACTTAGTAAACCTGCCGCATAAGAGCCAGCTTCCCTTAGAGGGGCTGGCTCTTGTCATGCGCGCACCTTGCCTGTCCTTTGTAAGGAGACGCCGCCTCTCTACGAGCGGGCAGCGATCCTCCACGAAACGGCACCGGCGCCGCCCGCGACAATGAGCGCTAAGATCCACAATGCCTCTCTATCGCCCAACCTAGGCAGACCGCCTTGAGCTTGCTTCTTTGGAGAGGGATCCTCGCTCGCAGGCTTGGCCGATTCGGCGTAGCCATTGGAAAAAGCCGCTGCGGGATACTTCGCGCCTCCCCCATCAGGGGTGATCACCACATTGGAGGCGATTGAGCCGTCATCGGCGCGCAAAACCTGGATCAGCACATCCCACTGAGCATTGTCAAAAGTCCACCGGCTTGGAGCGACGCCGGTCTGACGCAGCTTATATCGGTAGGTACCAGATGCATTGAAGTGAGCGGAGAATGCACCCGACCCTTTGCCCTCGCCGCATGATACGTCCAGGGGCGAGACCTCCGGGGCCCCCTCCAAGGGCGTCATTTCAAAAGTGAACTGTGGCGGGTCCTTCACAGAGGACGGGCAGCTCACCTCTATAGGAACAGCCACAGCAACGTCGCCGGAGGCCGCCTTGGCCTCATAAGGCAAGGCCAATAGCGCCACGACGCAAACGGTCGCCACGAAAGCCGCGGCTATGCGCAATCGGCAACGAGCTTGGCCCGTCGACGTTCCGAGCACTGTCATAGCAGTTTCCTTTAGGTAGTATCTCCAGCCGCAGATTCGCCGGAGACCCGACAAATCACGACCGTCCGTTCATTTGCAGATCCGCTCGCGCAGGTGGAGAGCGCAACCAGCCTATCGTCGGCGCCCACAGGCTGCCCTTGGCGGTGAAGAGACAGCTCGTCTATGCGCCTCCTCGCCAAATCGAACCCATTGACCGGCAACGGAAGTCGGTAAAGAGCGCTGTCGTAGGCATCTGCAGACAGCACCGCCACAACCTCCAGACTCAGGGTTTTGTGCGGGAGCCAGAGCGTGCCTGTGTGATGGGCGTCCATGAAGCCTTCCTCGCGATAGAGGTCGAGATCGCCAAACATCTTTCCCTCAGTCATGTGGTGTCCCATAATCACGTTGTACTGATGGGAAAAGTCGGACGCACAGCCTTTGGCGAGAAACAGGCTTCCCGCCGGCGAGTACTGGCCAAAGACGTCTGCCGACAAATACTGCGAATCATCCTTGCCTTGGACTACCGGCGAATCGATCCTTGTGCCCTCTAGCTTGAGCCATCCAACCACATCAGGGTTGAGCGCAAGAAGCTCGCGAAAGCTAGGGCCGCCAGGGCCTTTATACTGCGCAAGCCGAGCGCTCACCTCATCGGGGCCATGTTGTATGCGCCAGGCATCCCAAAGCTGGTAGCCCGAGAAGAGCAGCACACACACTATGACGAGCCCACTTACTGCGTTTACGGTGCGATCCGCTGCGTGTGCTGCTCTAGCTGCGGCGCCCAAGGCCATAATCCAGCACCCTGTCCTAGAACTGGTCGTGGGCCTTGTTGCGACGGCGGGAAATCACCAACGCGCCAGCCCCGACACCTGCAGCGGCGAGACCGCCGATGTAAGGAAGATAAGTGACCATAAGACCGGTGACCGTGGCAGTGCTCTTGGTGTTGGTTACGGTTACAGAATCGTTCTTGGTTCCTGCCTCAGACAGATCCCAGTCGGCACCCGCAATCGAAGGGGCATAGCCATTGACCCTCGTATCTGCCGAGATATTCCCAAGATCCACGCCGCCTTCGGTGATGGAGTAAGCGGCCCCCGCGCTGAGGTCGGTGAAAGCAATGCTCTGACCATGCTTGAGGCTGGCCGAAACCGAAAGGTTGCCGTTGGCGTCTGAGGTGGCCGTTTGAGAAGCGCCGTCGGCATCGGTGTAGGTATAGGTGGCATTAGGCTCCAGATTGGAGAGGGCTACGGTGAAGGGGAACTGCTCGTTCTCGTCAGCCTGATTGCCGGCTACTTGCTTTGTGACCGTAAGGGAAGCGTCATCAAGCGCGCGGTTCACAAACATGCCGCCGCGGTTGTCGGGGTCGGCAATCTTGTTGCCCGCATTCCCACCGTTGTTCTCATGAACCGTCGCACCAATCACATTGACGCTGCTGCGGGCTTCATCGGACCACACAGCAGTCACGCGAACCACATAGGAGCTGTTGTTCACGTTGTAATCCACAAGCTTGTTATCTGTGCCGTTCTCGGTCACGACAAAGTCATAGGTTCCGGGACGCGAGAAGTTCAGGTCTCCAAAGACCTCTTGAGCTGTCTTGGTGCCCCAATCAGTGCCAGCCACATAATCCATGGTGACGGTCTTTCCCGTAAAGGGGTTGCCGCTCTCATCGGTGACTGCACCTGCAGAAGGTGAGGTGGTGGAGTTACCGGGAGCAGTATAGGTCGCCGCGCCCACATTGAAGGTGACACTACTCAGACGGTGAGACATTTGAGGCGCCGGATTCCAGGTCTTTGAAATCAAGGGATTATTAGCGGGATTGGTACCTCCCCCGCTAGGGGGTGCGAACGTGGCAGCCAACGCCGGCGTGATAGGACCAGCCATCAAAGCGACGCTCATAGCCATCGCAACGATCTTTTTCTTTGGGTCGAACTTCATGAAGGGCCTCCTTAAAAGCCTCAGGGTGATAGCCGCAAGGCACCACCTTTCCCTATTGATGCGGCTTGCGCCGTTGACCGCTTAAGCGGCCTATAGTCCACGGCTCCTCATCAAGGTGATTACCTTGCCTTGGACATCGTCGACATCGATGGGGCCAAACTCGCGACTGTCGCGGGAGCCTTCGCGGTTCTCGCCCACTATGAAGAGCTTGTGGGCTCCCAAAACCAAGGGATATGCAGGTCCGTCTAAAGCCGGCATGGTTGGCTGGCCGTAAAGCCTGTCCTGCACATTGCCGTTGAGCTTGAGTTCGCCGTCATTTGTCACCTCCAGGGAAGTGCCCACGCCGGCAACAACCCGGCCCATATAGCTCATGCCGTCGTGGTCGTAGACCACAACATCGCCGGGTTGATACTGCTGGCTCAAGCGGTAGATCAGCGCCACGTCCCCGTCATTTGCCACAGGCCTCATTCCATCGCCTCGCACCACAGTGATGCCAAGCACGTATGAGAAGAGCACGATGAGAGACGCCGTGAGCGCCACAGCCTTCCCTATCGCCCCCTTCGCAAGATGGCGAGTGCAGGCTCGCTCTTGCAGGAGCTCAATGGCTGTCTCTGTAGGCTCCTTGGTGCCAGAGACAGCATCACCGGACAGCACTGATCCCACATGGGCTAGCGGTGGGAGCGAGCGATGCTTTTTGCCAGTCGCCTGATCTCTTGCTCTCGGTCTTCCAGTAGCGTCTGGTAGCGAAGCTCCTGCGCTTGGTACAGCTCTCGATACATCTCGTCGATGCGCTGGATCTTGTGGATGACGTCCCGTTCGTCCACTCCCCAGATCGCCCTCTTGAACCGCATGGTCGAGAGCTTCTCGGCTATGGCGCCCAGGGATCCGGATTGGTCTGGGCTTTGAGCGCTCGCCAAGGAAACGCCTGCTTTGGGCATCGATGCCTCACACCTCCTTGCCACAAATCCTGAGCTTGATTCCAAAGGCAGCAGCTGCAACCAACCCTAGGCCCAAAAGCGCTGCATAAAGAGCCCTGCTCGAGGTGTCTATGCCGGTCGGAGGTGCCGCAGTCGCGTCGTTGGTGAATTGGACGTTTTGCTCGATGGTGGTTTCAATGCCTGAACCATTGACTTGCCCGCGGGGGAATGTGGCAGAGCCGGTGAGAGTCAGGTTCTTGCCCTCTGAGTCAGCGACCTGCTGAAGCTCTAGCTGACCTCCATTGAGCGTGGCGGTAGTGGTGCTTCCTGCGACGTCAGGTCGACTTTCAGCGATTTTTACTTGATCACCTGATACAAGGCCGCCAATTGCGAGGGTCTCTCCGTGGCTAAGGGTGAAGCTGTACGTTCCGCCTGCAAGGTCGACTGGCCCCTCTGCAGGGACGACGCCGCTGGAGCTGCTACCGCTGCGGCTAAGGTAGTACCTACCGGCCGGGAACGTGGCAGTGAAGTCATAGCGCTGGTCCGTATCGGAGAGGTTGCCAGTGACTGTTTTGCCTAGCACGAGGCGCGACACCGGTACGCTGGGTGTGGGATATCCAGCACGCGCGCCCTCTACCGTGGTAGTGGTCTGGCCGTCAATGGTGTTGACGACGTCGTATTGCACATAGGAACCATCGTCGCCGGTCCCCTCAGTATTAGTTGGCAGGTCGACAGAGCCATTCTCGGCAGCTTTTTTACGGGCCGCGTCACTGAGCTTCACATCGAAGCTCACGGAGTAGGTATATCCCTTTGGCACCCCCACAGCGCTGTTGTACTCAGAATCTGAGATCGGAAGCCTGTCGGCGCCTTTCACAAGCGACCAGCTCGCACGTTTGGTGGCAGGGTCATATTCGAATCTATCAGTAGCCGCATCCCATGAGGCGACCTGGCCGTTTGGATCAGCATAGGAGCAGGAGACGTTTCCCACATATTCGACATTCTCAGACAGCCCATCGTTGAGGGACACATTGGCATAGGCGACAGACCCGGTGATGGCCCGTGAGATCTCGCGGAGCGCGCCTTTGAGATCCTCAAGGTCAGTGCCGTCATAGGCGTGATTGGAAGGAAGATCGGTGCGACTGGCGAAGCTGTCCATAGAGCCTCTCGCTTCGTGCGCGGTGTAGACAGAAAACACGGCTTTGAGGTCTGGAGCTCGGCTTTGAGCCGTGAGCTGTCCCAAGGCAGCATTCAGATTGGCTCCATTGGGATCGCTGTTGCCCGATCCCTGGATAGCAGTGCCGTTCCATCCGCCTCTAAGGGTAGGCTGGCCATCCGAGAGAAAGATGATATAGGTAGGCTTGCCAGGAGAAGCTCTGGCAATCTGATTGGCTTGCCAGAGGGCATAGGCCCAATTGGTGCCATTGTCAAACGGAGCACTAAGGCTCCTCACAGCGCTTTTGAACGCTTCAGCATCACCCTTTGAATAGGTGCCTATAACCTGTGAGCGCGTGCCAAAGGGAATGAGCGACATAGTCACATTGGCCTGAGCCGAATCGCCTAATAGGTAGTCGCCCAGCTCCATAAGAGCCTGTTTTCCCACGTCAAGACGGGTCTTCTCGGCATAGATCCGACCACCGTACCTATGCCATGTTCTGCCAATCCAATAACCCGCTTCACCGCTAAACCTCGCAAGCTGAACATACCTTCCATTCACAAGGCCAAAGTAGTTGGGATGCCCATACTCCCAATCGGGAGCGCCTTCAATCTCGATGTATCCACCTACTGGCTGGTTCATCGAGGTAGACACATCCTGCAGAACGACCACGTTTGCCGATTGAGTGCGGCTGGATTGCGCCGTGTCGCCGGTCATTGACAGGGTGACCCTGTAGGTGCCATCGCTGTTGCGCCGTATGGTCTTGGCGCGGTGAGGCGCCACCATTCCAGCGTCGCCCTCAGCAGCCAACACCATGGAAGGGAGAAGAACGAGAGTCAGCATGCAAACGGCGACCAGGATGAAGAGCGCTGTTTTTATGCGACTTCTCATGAGTTTCCTCTCGTCTCATCTCCCACCATCAGAGCGGCTCATATCCTCAGATGCCGTCTGAAACAAATTGGCTTTATGGCTCATTAATTAATATGTTCATTCATTATTTATATCAAGAATGTCTTAACGAACTCATGAGTACATTATGTATTTGATTATTGAGCACCAACTCTTAAGGGAGTCGTTAGGTGCATTACGAGGTTTTTTGAAGCGCAATCCAGGCATATCTTTAGAATATGGCACCTACCTTCAGTATTTTTGTGCCACTTTGTAAACATATTTTGCGTTCTTCTTATACCACCCAAAACAGAACGTCCCGCCAAGGCCCTGGATTAGGATTGATCGAGGGAATACCAAAGTCCACCACTGACATCCTGCATCTCAAAAAAAGAGCCTGCTCCGCATATGCGAAGCAGGCTTTGAACTCAACGAGCTAAACGCTTGTCTACCCTACGGACGCTGGCCCATTCCACCCTCAAGCACCAGGGTCTCGCCCGTCATGAACTTGAAGTCCGGGCTTGCGAGCTGGACCACTACGCGACCGATCTCGGTCTCAACGTTGCCGTAGTGGCCCATGGGAGGCATGTGGACATTGGCCTCGAAGGCGTCGGGATAGGCAGTTTGGAAGTCCTCCAGCGCCTTCGTCCAAGCCAGAGGGCACACCACGTTGACGTTCACGCCATCGGGGCCCCACTCAGTAGCGGCCACGCGGCTCATGCCGCGGATGCCTTCCTTAGCAGCGGCATAGGCTACCTGGCCGTAGTTGCCAAAGAGGCCGGCACCAGAGGCGAAGTTGATGACAGAGCCCTTGGACTCCTTGAGGTAGGGATAGCAGGCCTGCATGTAATAGAAGGTGGCATAGAGACCAGAATAGATAGCGAGGTCAAACTGATCGGGCGTGTGATCTGCCAGCGTTACGCCCGATGCCGAAGCCTGTGCATTGTTCACCAGCACATCGATGCCGCCAAACTCGGCCACGGTTTGATCGACCACGTTTTGCACGGTGGCCTTGTTGTCTTTACCAGCCTCCACATCAGCCTGAACCCAAAGGACGCGCACGCCATAGTCGGCCTCGAGACGCTTTTTGGCCTCTTCCAACTTGGCAGTGTTGCGACCGGTAACCACAAGATTCGCGCCCTCTTTTGCAAAGGCAGTAGCGATACCGTAACCAATGGAGCCTGCCGAACCATCGCGCAACCCCGCAAAGCCGCCACCAGTGATGATCACCGTCTTACCGTCAAAAATACCCATAGCCAATCCTCTCTTCTTACACAGCATGGCTGCTTCCTCTTCCCCCAGAGGGCAGCACTACCTGAACAGAACTTAAAATCTGAAACGCTATTATGGACTCTCCTTAAGTTTCAGGCAACTCTAGTCCCTAGAATAAAGTCAGCGAGTCCCTCGCAACAGCTCGATTCTTGTAGCATGCCTGCAGGTAGACGAGTTCCAACTCCCATACTCCAGGAGGATCCATGGCCACCAAAGTTCTTTTGGACTTAGATACCGGCATCGATGACGCCCTCGCCATTTGTTATGTCCTTGGCTCTCCTGACCTGGAGCTTATAGGCGTTACCGCCACCTTTGGCAACGTCTCTCAGACCCAAAGCGTGTCCAATGCGCTCTCAGTCTTGCATCTTTTGGGCCGCGACGACATCCCTGTCTATCCCGGCGCTTGCTATCCGCTTGGCTGGGAAACACCCACACCCTTCGAACCTCCGCCTGCCGTCAAAGCCATCCATGGCCCACGTGGCCTAGGCGAGCTTGCACTTCTCCCCTCGCCTCGCCCTGCAGAGAAACTCAGCGCCCCAAAAGCCATCAACCACCTTTGCCGCAGTCTTGGCCACAGCCTTGCGATAGTAGCCACAGGCCCTCTCACCAACCTTGCACTTGCCCTCGACCAAGATCCCGAGGCCCTGTCCTATGCCGGCGCCATTTCATGCATGGGCGGATCCTTCCTGGCGCCTGGAAACGTCACCCCCTATGCTGAATCGAACATCATCAATGATCCTGAAGCCGCCTCACAAGTGCTCTCGGGTCCTTGGATCGCCACCTGGAACCAACATCACGAATGCACACAGGTACCCAAGGTGATTGGCCTCGATGTCACCATGAAGACCATTCTCACGCGTCAACAAACCTCCCGCTGGAGCCAGCTCAATCAAACAGGCCGGCGTTTAGCCATCCTGGCGGATTTCTATATCGATGCCTATCAGCGCAATAACCCTACTATGGATGGCTGTGCTCTTCACGATCCTCTGGCAGTGGCCGTCATCGATCACCCTCAACTCGTTGACGGCCCCATTGCACCCGTATCGGTGATTCTCAATGGCCCTGAACGAGCCAGGACTCTCATTGAAGACTCCGATTCTTCTGTCGCTCTTACCGATAAAAGCCTTCAAGTTGCGTTGGAAGTGGATTCTCAAAAGGCAGCGCTAACTATCATTGATGCAATTAATCACTGCCTCTTGCAATGCAACTAACCCCTCTTCTTCCCCCAAACGCAGAAAGCCCCGCTGCCACATAAGTGACAACGGGGCTTTGAAGTGACGCCTAGGGCGGGTCGGCGACGTCCTGCTCTCCCACCGGCTAAACCGGCAGTACCATCGGCGCTCGGGGGC